>JAESPV010000001.1 GCA_016765495.1 Desulfocapsa sp.
ATGGTGCCGCTCTCGGGCGTTGGGCCTGATTACCCACTCTCTCAAGAAAAACTTTCGCCTATTTTGGCCTTTTATGTAGTAGATAACCACCGACAAGGCATTGAACGTTGTGTGCAGATGGTAGAATTCGGTGGCATGGGACACTCGGCGGCGATTCACTCAGAAGACAAGCAAATCATCAAAGAATTTTCAGGCAATGTGTGCGTGGGCCGGGTAATTGTCAATTCGCCATGCACCCAAGGGGCCATCGGCGATATATACAATACAAATGTGGCATCCTTAACATTGGGGTGTGGTTCTTATGGCCGCAACTCGACCACATCTAATGTGAGCGTGAACAGCTTAATCAACATCAAGCGAGTGGCTGGCCGCAAAGAAAAAATGCAGTGGTTCAAAGTACCTGGTAAAATTTATTTCATGCCAGGATCGATACAGTATCTTACAAAAATGCTCGATGTAGAAAAGGTGTTTATTGTAACGGATAAGGTTATGGTTGATTTAGGCTATGTGGATAAAGTGATTTATCACCTGCGCAAGCGTCGAAATCAAGTGGTTATTGAAGTGTTTGATCAAGTAGAGCCGGACCCGACACTGGAAATGGTCAACAACGGTTTAAAGATGATGCATCAGTTCAAACCGGATACTCTTATTGCTTTAGGTGGTGGCTCACCAATTGATGCGGCCAAAGGGATGTGGTTGTTTTACGAACACCCGGATGTAGAGTTTGAATTTTTAAAACTGAAATTTTTAGATATTCGCAAACGTACTTACAAATATCCCAAATTGGGCCGCAAAGTTAAAATGGTAGCTATCCCTACCACCAGTGGTACCGGGTCAGAAGTGACTGCTTTTACGATTATCACCGATCAGGGTAATGAGGTTAAGTACCCGCTGGCAGATTATGAATTAACTCCTGATGTGGCTATTATAGATCCCGATTTTGTGATGTCGATTCCTCCGCATGTGACGGCAGACACTGGGATGGATGTGCTGACTCATGCCATTGAAGCGTACGTATCGGTCATGGCTTCAGACTACACAGATGCACTGGCCATGAAAGCAATTGAGCTGGTGTTTAAGTACTTACCACAATCTTACAGCAACGCTGATAAAGATTCCCGCGAGCGAATGCACAATGCTTCAACCATTGCCGGGATGGCCTTTACCAACGCTTTTTTAGGTATTAATCACAGCCTGGCACATAAACTTGGCGGGGAATTTCATATTGCCCACGGACGTGCCAATGCGGTGATATTGCCACATGTGATTGCCTATAATGCCTCAATTCCCAGTAAATTCGCGGCATTCCCCAATTACGAGTATTATGTCGCCCATATTAAATACCAGGAAATTGCCCAACACCTTGGGTTGCCGGCTGCTACTCCTGCTGAAGGAGTGCGCAGTTTAATTAAAGCGATATACGGCTTGATGCGCAAGGTTGCGATGCCTTTAACCATTGCTGAATGCGGAGTTGATTTGCAGGAATTTGAAGTGGTGATAGATACATTAGCGGAAAGAGCTTTTGAAGACCAGTGCACAACTGCCAACCCGCGCATGCCTTTAATAAAAGAATTGGCTGTATTATATCGCCAGGCTTACGATCAGGTTATTGAATAACTGAAAACTGGTATAAGAAAAATTCCACTCCATTTTTCTCTTTCAATAGCTGTGCAAGATGCAGGACCTTAATCTCGCTGCCCGCTGCCACAAGTCCCTGCTGCCACTGCATAAGACATCCGGAACAGGTGGATGTAACCACATCCGGTTTAAGAGCCAATACATCCTGTACAAGTTGGTCACGAATAGCTGCTGAGATATCAGGGTGTGCCACATAAAAAAGCCCACCCTGCCCACAGCAACGGGGTCCATCAGGAAGTTCAATCACTTCCATTTCCCCTGTCTTTTCTAATTGCTCTCTTGCTTTATCCACGGATGGTGTCTCATGGCGAAGATGACAGGGATCGTGATAAAATACTCGAAGCTTCTGCTCCTCTTCAGTACCTGACGCACTGTGCCTGACACTTTGATTTTCAAGAAATTCACTCAGCTCCATCACACGTAAAGCCATCTCTTCAGCACGCGTCTGCCAATGTGCGTCATGTATAAAGAGTTCTGGATACTTCTTTAAATGAGCATAGCAGGAAGCACAAGTCACCAGAATCGGCCCCTCTGTTGCCCCCATCACTTCAATATTCCTGCGAGCCTTTTTTTGAGCACTCGCGCAATCGCCTGCTGCACAATCTGCAAGACCGCAACAGGCAAGCCCATCAGGATATTGCAATACAAATGAAGATTGGGAAAAAAGCGATTTACAGGAATCAAGAATATCCGGAAAAAGATATCGTGCAGAACAGCCAGGGAACCAGACAAGACTGGCTCTGGTATTTATATTTACCGCCCCCCCCTCCTCGTGTTGACCATCATCAGGCACTGGGAGAGCATCACCTTCAAACGGGGCCAGGCGTAACCGGAGACCTGAATCACGAGGAAGCTTATCACCCAATACCTTCCCGCAGGTCTTAGCCAAAATACGAAGGCCCGTTAAACTTCCTGGATAATCCAGGAGTTTACGGGCCAGATATTTTTCGTAGGCATGGGGGCCGGCAAGTGAGGAAAAACTGTTTCTGGCAGCCAGCAATTCCTTATTGATATCAATCTTTCTGGAGCAAACAGCAGCACATGCGCCACAGAGCAGACAGGCAGAAAAAATATCTATAAAAACAGAACTGCTTTTTTCAAGCCCGAGAGTATCGAGCAAATGCAGTTTTCCTCTTGCTGTATGCGACTCCTTTCCGCTTGTTCGAAATACCGGGCAAACGGTGGAACAGGCTCCGCATTTGGCACAGGTTGACAAAAGACTTACTCCTGGCTACTTAGCCCACAACAGATATGCTTTAATAAATGAATCCAGCCCACCATCAAGCACAGCATCCACGTTCCCCATCTCAACCTCAGTCCGATGATCTTTAATCAGTCGATACGGTTGAAGAACATAGGAACGAATCTGGCTGCCCCAGGAAATCTCTTTCTTATCTCCATGCAGACCTTTCTGCTGTGCTGCCTGTTTTTCCTTCTCAAGTTCATAGAGACGGGAAGCAAGCATTTTCATGGCTGTATCCTTATTTCGGTGCTGGGAGCGTTCGTTCTGACACTGCACCACAACACCTGAAGGGATATGGGTAATGCGAATGGCAGAATCTGTTTTATTAACATGCTGACCACCTGAGCCACTGGCACGATACGTATCGATACGCAGATCCTTGTCATCAATTTCAATATCTATATCATCGTCAAGCTCGGGCAGAACCATAACAGATGCAAAGGAGGTGTGACGCCTGCCGCTTGTATCAAAAGGAGAGATCCGGACAAGACGATGGATACCAAGTTCTGAACGCATATACCCATATGCATATCGTCCCTTTATTATAATAGTCACACTCTTGGTTCCAGCCTCATCACCTGCCAGAATATCCAGGATAGCAGTCTTAAACCCTTTTGCTTCTGCCCAGCGCAGATACATGCGGAGTAGAATGCCAACCCAGTCCTGAGCCTCAGTGCCACCAGCACCGGCATGGATGGAAATCATCACATTTGACGCATCATGTTCACCAGAGAACATACATTCGAGTTCAGCAACTTCGATGGCTGTTTCCATATCGGGTAACAGGGAAGCCACTTCATTCTCTGTATCACCATCCTTTTCCTCGCTTGCCATTTCGAGTAACAGTTCTGCTTCGTCAAGTTCACGCCAGCCGTCTTCCCAGCCCTTAATAATATCCTGCAGGCGACCAAGCTCTTTCTGAACTCTTTTTGCTGTATCCGCATCATCCCAGAACCCGGGCATCAAGGTCTGTTGTTCCAGGTTTTCCAGATCATCTTTTCGTTGATCTAAGTCAAAGATGCTCCTTCAAGGCCAGCATTCGACCTTTAAGATCCTGCAATTTCTGTTTCGAGACTGCAGCTCCAGTTTCTATGGACATTTTTTTCTCCAAATATTTATGGCGTCGTAAAAACTCTCCATCTGCTTCGTTGCTGCAAGTTGCATATCATTACGACGTCCTCTAAATACGACAAAATCATATACAATTTACGCGCCTCGCATATGGAGTTTTTTTTCTTAGCCAATCTAAAAGTTAGTTTTATACGAACTTGTCAAATATTATTTTATAATTCGTCTTTGCTTTCTAAAAGCAATTATTCCGTACAGGAATGTAAGCATGAAACAAAGAGGTGCAAACAGATACCCACCACGCACAAACAATGTTCGACCTTCCATTAGCTGTACCTGCCGGGTTGCTTCCCAGGAAACAAACAGAGGTGATACCTGATACACACGCCCCATGGGATCAATAAAACCTGAAAAACCGGTATTGGCTGAGCGTACAATGGAACGTCTTGTTTCCACAGCTCGCAATCTGGTCATTCCCAAGGTCTGATGAGGAGCACTGGACTTCCCGTACCAGGCGTCATTGGTCATATTAACCAATAGATTTGCTCCGGTATCCACCCATTTTCTGGATATATTACCAAAGATGGATTCGAAACAGATTAATACTCCAATTCGTGCATTCTTACAAGAAGGGGGATCTGCGATTTCACCCCGGCTGAAATTTCCCACGGCCTCAACCAGTGGCGCAACAAAAGGAATAAACCGTTCAAAGGGGATATATTCTCCAAAAGGCACCAAATGACTTTTAGATGTGCGGGCAACGATGTTTCCCTTACTATTAAAAAGAAGACTTGAATTGTAAAACAGTATTTCCTTAGAGTCCGGTGTTTCTCTTTCATACCAGGGTGCACCTGTCAGTAACATGACCTGTTCTTCATCCAGTAATCGATGAATTGGCAAGAGAAGTGGATGATTGACAGGATAAAATGGCAGGGAAGTCTCGGGCCAGACCAGAAGTTCCGGTCGAAGAGGTTTGTGCATTATTTTTCTGCTTTGATCAACATAGGATTTTACCGTACTTCCCCTCCGCTCCGGATTCCATTTTTGCCCCTGATCTATATTACCTTGAACGATAGCAATAGTAATCACCTCTGCATCCTGGAGACTTTGCTCAACTTTCTGCCACCTCCACCCTGAATAACCAGCAGTCGTAAGAAACACAACACTCAGGGGAACAGCCAGGCGGATAATTTCTTTCTTTCCATTGCTATTTACAATCAGGAGGGTGAAAAAAGTGTTGATCAGCAGGATCAAAAAGGTCAAACCAAAATGTCCCCAAATATCTGCAGATTGAAACAAAAGAGGAACCAGGGCAACCCCGTAACCAAGGTCCATCCACGGAAAGCCACTCTCCGGAACAGAACGTAACCAGTCAAGCCCCACCCATAATCCGGGAAGAATCCATAAACAAACAGATGGGGAAAAAGACTGAATACAACGGTTGGCCAGCAGTCCAAAAGCCACCATATAACAAGCCATATATACACTGAGCAGGACTAGAGCCGGAACAGACACGAACAGAGGTAAGTCGCCATACTGACCAAGAACAAACACAATCCAGTAGAGTTGCACAAGGAAATGTCCCGTACCCACAAACATACCACACAAAACAATCTGCTTTCTGCTCCCTTTACAGACAATGATCAAAAATGGAACACAGGCCACAGCAAGCAGAGGCCAGAACGTACCTCCTCCGGGCATGGACAGCCAGAGCAAAGGGATTGTAAGACTGCTTACCAGTACCGCAGTACGGGTAGTAATATCGTTCATCCCACATCCTTTGACTCAGGCACGGGTAAGCGGGTAACCCGTAACAGATTGATCTGACGTTTAGTGGCACTGAGCACTGTAAACCGTAAGCCTTCAGCATCAACGGTATCACCAACCCGAGCCAGACGACCAAGCAGGAAAATTACAAAACCACCGATGGACTCATACCCGCCCTCTACCATCTCCACTCCAAATCGATCTTCAATCACTTCGATATCAGCCTGAGCTTTCACCTGCACAGTATTTTCATCAATCTCCTGCAACAAATTCCTGTCCACATCATACTCATCATCAATTTCACCAACAATCTCTTCCAGTATATCTTCAAGGGTGACCAGCCCGCGCACTGTTCCAAATTCATCGGCAACAACAGCCATATGAATTTTCTGCTTCTGGAAATCCCTTAAAAGATCAACAATGGGTTTATCTTCTGCAATTATCCAGGGAGGATTCAAATAATCAGCAAGCCCTTTGCTACCACGTTTTCCTGCACACATTTGCAGCAAATCTTTGGTATGAACAATCCCCACAATATTATCAGCATTTTCGGCATAAATTGGAATTCTGGTGAAACCTTTTTCAATCACTATATCCACGAGTTCAGACATTTCTGAGGTGACTTCAGCGCTCACTATTTCAGTGGATGGAGTCATTACTTCCCCCACCAGAGTATCACGGAAGTCAAAAATGGAGTTGATCATCCGCTCTTCCAGTGAAGATATCAACCCCTGTTCTTCACCTTCTTCAAGCAGCTCCTGAATTTCCTGTTCAAGGTCTTCTGTGGTCTCTGGGGATCGCCCCAGATGAAGCAGGGATGCCAACCGGGACAGTAACGTCTTCTTTTCAACTGGAACTGCTAAGCCAACCGGATTTTCTTTTGTCATTTTTCGTTATTAATAGATTGATAGATTGAGTTTTGTTACCTTTTTTCTTTTCTAATTGATACCGTATGATTATAGTAGGCAATATTTTGTAGCGTTGCCAGAAAAAAGGTCGTCTCATCGATTGATGAGACCTTATAAAACATCTCAACAATAGCATGAAGATACAGGTAATAGAAGTTTCTTTTTTCTGACCTGTATCACAATAAGAGGAATACATTGGAAGGAAAGGTTCTTATTGCAAACAGGGGCGAAATTGCCATCCGGATCATGGAGGCCTGTAAAGATTTAGATCTTGACTACGTGGTTGTTTACACTGAAGCAGATAACGATTCAGAACATGTTCAACGTAACAACACCAGTGGCCCGGACCAAAACGCCTGGAAAATCAACAGCTACACTGAGCCCAACGATCTCTTTGCTGTAGCCACCCACACACGCTGCACAGCAATTCATCCCGGATATGGCTTTTTCTCCGAGGATTTTCGCTTCGCCAGACGTGCTGCAACCCGCGACCACTCACTCATCTTTATTGGCCCCAACTGGGAAGTCATTAAACATCTTGGTGATAAAATTAACACCAAAAAAGTTGCCAATGAGTTAAACATTCCCACCATCCCCGGAACCGACAGCCCCATTTATAATGAAATGGAGGCAGAAGAAATTGCTCTGCACTTGCTCGAAGTCCAGAAAGCACAAGAGGTAGAGCGCCCTTCCATTCTCATTAAAGCTGCTGCCGGTGGTGGTGGCATGGGAATTGAAGAAGTCACCGAGATTGAAGAATTCCGGCGTATTTACCGCCAGGTACAGAGCTATGCAAAACGCCAGTTTGGAGACGGAGGAGTGCTTATTGAACAATGCCTCACCGACTACAACCACCTGGAGGTTCAGCTTCTCTGTTCAAGGCATGGTGAACGAATCCACTTTGGTTCACGTAACTGTACCATTCAGTCCACCGGCCGCCAGAAACGGATAGAGGCCGCACCCGGCTTTCATTCTTCCTGTTTTGACTATGACTTTGACGAACAAAAAGTTCTCGATCAAATCGTCGAATATTCCCTCAAGCTTGCCGCCCATGTCAACTACGACAATGTGGGCACCTGGGAATGGATTGTTTCCCGTTCGGGTCAACCTTATCTACTGGAAGTCAACACCCGAATCCAGGTGGAAAATGATGTCTCTGCCCGAATAAGCTATCAGGACAATAAACACCCCAATCTGATCCGTGAACAGATCAGGCTGGCACTCGGTGAGCATATTGGGTACGAGCAAAGCAGTATTGAATTCCACGGAGCATCCATTGAACTGCGCATTGTAGCAGAGGACACCAGACGCGGATTTGCCCCCTGGATCGGTACCATCACCGAATATACATTCCCCACACATGACTGGTCAGTTGTATATACCCACGTACCCTTTGATCGCCCATATACAATTCCCAGTGACTACGACCCGAATCTCGCTCTCGCTCTCGTTTGGGGTGAAAATATGGATGAGGCAAAACAACGTGCTGCACGCTTTATTGATGAAGTAACCATCAAAGGAAAAGATTCACGGGGTGGCGCAATTATCACAAATCTTGACTATTTAAAAAACAACCTGGACCGGCTGCTGACTTTCTAGGAGCTGTCCGGAAATTTTACGGCTGTGCACTTTCCAACAAAACATACCGGAACACTCTTATATGAACGAACTACTAAAAGCTCTCCAAAAAATAGAAGAGCGCATCAACTATCTTATACAGATTAAAGATTTCACCAACTGGGGCAATCTCTTTGGTTTTCAGGAGACCTGTTCTGAACTTAAGCAAAACCCCTATGAGTATCACGAGGAACAGTTCCAGGCTGAAATTCGCAAGCTGGATGAATCCATCAGCTTTCTCGAAGAACGTGCCGAAGAGCAGTTAACACCCATGGAACGGGTTCGTATTGTCCGTACTGTTGAACGTTTCAGTCTCAAAGATATTTTGGAAAATGTGTACGAAGATTATACCGAGCTTGGTGGCCAGGATGAGGCCAACATTGACCCTGCCATGGTTTGCGCTAAGGCAACCATTGTCAGGCGGATCAAAAATAAACCCTACACAGCAACGGTTATGGTCATTGGCCAGGAAACCGGGCACGGAGAAGAATTCCGTAACGGCGGATCCTGTAGACCCGAAGGAAACGAGAAAGCCCTTCGCTATATGAGAGTTGCCGAAACAGAAGGCATCCCCATCCATTTTTATATTTTTACCCCGGGCTCTTTTCCCATTGAAGAGTACCCGGGAGCCGCTCAGCAGATTGCCAGAAACATCTATGCAATGACCAAACTACGTGTTCCCATGGTCTCACTCATCTCAGAGGGTGGTTCGGGTGGAGCAGAAGCTATCGGACTGTCCGACTTTCGCCTCATGTGCTCCCATGGATACTACTCAGTAATCTCACCGGAAGGTGCTGCTGCCATTGAAGGAAAATTCCGTGAAGGTGAAAAGGTACCCAAAGAGCTGATTGAAGTATGTGCCGAGCGCCTTAAGCTCACCGCCGTAGATAATCGAACATTGGGAACCATTGATGCTATTGTTAAAGAGCCGCAACTGGGCGCACGACACGACGACTTTGCTTTTTTTGCCCAGATTCGTGCAGAAATAACTCGAGCCACTGACAAGGTTGTGCTCAGTGCTAAAAGCTTTAAAGCCTTCCGTGACTGGGAAAACAAAAGAAGAAAGAAAAAGACAGAACGAAAAGATCTGGCTGTGGATATTCCCTGGGACTTAACCCTGGACGAACAACGGAGACTTTTAAATCTCCGCTCCAAAAAGTATCGTGAAATGGCCATGCTTGGCTTTGGAGGACATCCCGATCCCACCGAGACTTTTTTCAAACAGTTTCAGGAAAAGAGTGAAAAATTCTATTACAATCTGCGCTATGATGTACTGAAAAATTCCCGGAAACAGCTGCAAAAAACGTTTAGAGACATGTCGGGAGAAGGCTCGGTGATAATGAAGCGTCTCACCAGCCCCCTGAACACAGTGAAAGATTTTTTTGCAAAAGATGGTACAAGGAAAACGCCGCCACTGCGTATTGCTCACAATGCAACAACTCCGACACCACAACCCATTCAAGACCCACTGGAACTGATCGATAACTACACAAGTCCATTGGCAAATGAGGACCGGACAATCACTTGTCCAAACAGTCAGAAAAGTGGCTGTAAAGATCTCTGGATCCCCGATCTCTATGGTGAGTTTGGAGGTGTTTGCGAAAACTGCGGACACCACTTCCCGCTGGAATACAAATGGTATCTACACAACGTCTTTGACCCGAATTCCATCGCTTTCTTTGCAACGGACATCACTTCTGAAAACCCCTTAGGCTACACAGGACTTGACTCACGACTCAAAAGTGCCAAGAAAAAGACAGGCCGTGGGTCCGGGAACCTCACCTTCTCTGCCAAGGTGATGGATATCAAGATTGTTGTTTCCATGCTCTACCAGGACTTCCGCAGCGGTACAGTGGGATCAGCAGAAGGCGAAAAATTCGTACAGGCCTGTGAGCTTGCCTCGCGTAAGAAACGTCCTCTGCTCTCTTATGTCCATACCACAGGAGGCATTCGAATTCAGGAAGGAACACTTGGAGTCACCCAAATGCCCAAATGCACCATGGCAGTAAGAGAATATATTGATGCTGGCGGACTCTATATTGTTGTCTACGACAACAACTCATACGCAGGACCGGTTGCCAGTTTCCTGGGTTGCTCACCCTACCAGTTTGCCATCCGCTCCAGCCGGGTTGGATTTGCAGGACCTCGCGTAATCAGGGAAACTACGGGAACAGATATCCCGCCGGATTATCATTCTGCCCGAAATGCCTTGAAACGTGGCCATATTCAAGGGATCTGGGATCGTAGGGATTTTCGCCGTAACCTCCATAAATCCTTGATGACCATGGGAAGCCACAACCTTTATTACAGATAATTTCAATTAAAAGCCACAGGCATCGAACAGACAAAGCAAACCTGTTCGATGCCTGTGAAATCTATTGCACCTCGTGTTCTTTAACCAGCTCATCCTTTCTTTTATTGTAACGCATTACAGAGCTCCGGATATTTGCGGAGGATTTGTACCATCCTTGACGAATGACATGCCTTGTGCTATTAGTAACGCTGCCCTGTTTTCAAAACTTTAAAACGAATGGGCCGTTAGCTCAATTGGTAGAGCATCTGACTCTTAATCAGCAGGTCCGGGGTTCGACTCCCCGACGGCCCACCAGGCATTTCAGGAAAAGAGAATTCGTGCCAGCTCACGGGTATCATTCATTTTTTCAATCAACTGTACGTACACTTCATCTCTCTGAGCACGTTTGATATTCAATTGTTCAAGACGTAAAGAGTCCTCTGGTGGACAATCCAGCCCTTTAAGCCGTGCTGACACCATATTTGCAGCAACTCCTACCACTGTACTATCCCACCAATTGACACCTGTATAATTTGAATTCCCCTGATGTTCCATAATTGTCACGAAAATATCGGGCAACGACCATGCCCGTCCAAGACAACCGCCAACCTCACAATAATCCATCCCGACAATGTCCTGAAGGCATTGTGCAACATGCTTTTCATCGTCAGCGGCAACAAGTCTGAATGCCCGGGCTGTCTCCTTAGGCTTGTTATCAGCCAACCATAAAAGACCGAGGTTGTGCAGCAACCCTGCTGTGTGGAGTGCTCGTGCATCAAAGGTCTTATTACTCTCTGTGCTGGAAGCCAACAATACGGCCCCGTCGGCTGCCAGCAGAGCTGTACACCAAAAATGTTCTGAATCAAATCCTGGACAGCGTGTTGGGTCAAATGGTGAAGAAACAGAAAGTGCGATGCTCACACTGCGCACCAGGTTTTGTCCCAAAAGGGAACAAGCCCACTTCAGACTCGTGACTGGAACCTGTGGCGAAACCCACGACGAATTGGCCAGGGAAAGCAGACGGGCAACTATACTTGGAAATCGACCAAGAATTATCTCAAGTTCCTGGAAATCAATATTTTCATCTGCCAAAGCCTTGAGTAGATAAGGTACCCCAGGTGGTAAAACCGGCAACAAGTCATGTTGAGCAATCATCCTCTCACGACAATCAAGACTGGATTTCATTTTTTCCTCTGTACTCTGTAATATATGATTTCATTCTCTAACGGAATCAGACGGCTCAGTCTTCGTGTTTTCCTATAAAAAATTAACTTTCATCAATTCCTGGATACCATCAGCCGGGACAGGGCCGCTGAAATACAATCCCTGCGCTGAATGACATCCGATTCCAAATAAATATTTAACCTGTTCAATTGTTTCTACGCCATCTGCAATTACAGACAAGTTAAGCAATTGTCCCATGGCAATAACAGTAGCGACAATAGCAGAATCACTACGTTCAGTAAGTACATCTTCAATAAATATCCTGTTAATCTTCAGGCAATCTATCGGGAGGTGCTTCAATGAACCCAGACTGGAATAGCCAGAACCAAACTCATCAAGAGTAATGGTCACCCCCAACTCCTTCAGTTGGCTAAAAGTCTCTTTGCTCCGCCCGATCTCCTGCACAACTGACTCACTTACCTCAAGCTCTAAGGCAGAAGGTTCAAGCTCAGTTCTCTCCAAGAGTGACTTTACCGTACTCCCGATATCTTTCTGCCGAAAATGTGTATTTGAAATATTCACAGCCATACGAACAGGTGGCACACCTGCTTGGCGCCATGCACCGGCTTGCCTCAAAGCAGTATGTAGCACCCATTCTCCAAGCTCTGACTGCATGCCTATTCTTTCTGCAACTTTAATAAACTCATCAGGCGGCACTAGTCCTCTATCCGGGTGTTGCCAGCACAAAAATGCCTCAACAGCAATTATTTTCCCGCTAGTCAGGCAAATCTGTGGTTGATAATGAAGCACAAATTCTTCCTGTTCGATGGCATGCCGTAAATCATGCTCCAGGGCCAGACGTTGTTCCGCCAAATACGTGAGCTCAGGTGAATAAAAAGCATATTGATGCTTACCTGCATGTTTTGCAGCGTACATGGCTCTGTCAACTGATCGCAACAACGACTCCTGATCCTGTCCATCATCGGGAAAAAGGGTAATACCGATGCTGACATGGGGTCGGATCGTCTGTTTCCCCAACTGCAACGGTTCGGAAATTGCTTTCAAACAACGGGTAGCAACATCGGCTGCGGCGAATTCATCAGCAGTTCCCTCAATGATAAGGCAAAACTCATCGCCACCCAGTCGTGCTGCAAAGTCGACTTCACGTAACACGATACGAAGCCGTTTCCCAACGATTTTCAGAAGTTCGTCACCAGCTCCATGGCCAAAGCGATCATTAATATTTTTAAATCCATCTAAATCAAGAAACAGCAAAGCAAAGCGTTCTTTGCGTCGTTCAGCTCTGCGCATGGTACTATCCAGGCGAATCTGGAATTGTGTTCTGTTGGCCAGGCCGGTGAGAACATCATTGTAGGCCAGTTGGCTGATCTTCTCCTCCGTCTTTTTTTGTTTGGTAACATCAAGAATAGTACCAAGGATGATTCCCGGTGAAGGTGAGGCGAGTTGCTGATCAACAAACATCTCCGCATCCTGCAGACCGTTGAATCTAAAGCTCATGGATCGCATAGTTATATGAGTACGCATCTGCAGAATTTCCTGCCGTATGTGTTCCAGGTCATCAACATGTATCCGCTGTAACAGTGCTTCAATACCGCTACCAAATTCTTCTGGTGTTGTCCCGCATAGTTCGGCCAGTTCACAGGAAACACTTATCTGATCAGTGGTGGCATTCCAGCGCCAGAAGCCGAGACCAACCATGCGCTGGGCAACGGTTAAATATTCGTGGTTTTCCCGCAACAATCTCTGGTTACCAGAGGCACGCAATTGAAAGAGAATCCGATGAATGAGTAATGCATAGTTGAGAGGTTTGACAATAAATCCGGCCGCACCGGCAGCAAAGGCGCGTGTCACCGATTCCAGATCATCCAGGCCGGTAACCAATAGAATGGGAATATCCCAGCCCTGCCAGCGTTGATTCAGTTGCCGACAGACTTCAAAGCCATCCAAGCCCTCCATAATCGCACCCAGCAATACAAGATCAGGCCTGGAATGATGAGACATGGAGAGTACCTGATCGCCATTTTCAGTGATGGTGACCTGAAAACCGGAGGATCTCAACGCTGTGGCAGTAGCTTCCTGGAAGCTGGCATCATCATCCACCAGCCAGATATGTTGTCCGGCGCCCACCACATCAAGCGGAACCTCGCCCTCCCTGGGCATATCGTCGTGATTTTCCTTAAGGGTAATATTCGCACTATCCTGCGCGTTCTTCCCACCAGCTTGTTCCAAAGCTGTACACCTGGTGGAATTTCCAAGTGCACCGAGAGTGGCACTGGCAGACTTCAGGATCTGGGCAACATTTGCCAGAGATTCAGCATTCCCTGTGGTCAACGCTTCACGCAGAATCTTCAACTGCTGCGGAACCTGTTCAATATAGCCTTCGATGGCTCTTTCCAACACAGAGCCTGTTCCCGAATCAGGCGTACACAGCGTTAAATGTGTGCTACCTTTTACCAAGACATTACTTTTATCCCGACTAGCGGACTCAGTTGATTCTTTGGACACTGTGTTTTCCTGCAGTTGAATTCCGCGATAGATTTAGAGATTGTTTTACTTTTTAGTGTCTTATAAAGTCTTTTGTCGTCTACTCTTATCTCGTATTTTTTGCGATAAACGTAAACTTCGAAAAACATTTAGTGAAGGGACGTATCTCCCTCAAAGAGGCGTTGAACATTGCCTTGCCTTCCCCTTCGGAGATTTTCTATTTAAGATAGGGAATTGAGAGAAAGTAGAATCACCATTACTCAGAACGTTACTCACACATCTGCACTGACATTATTAAACATACAACCCACATGAATAGCACCTCAAGTTACTTTATCACACCAGTCTACCGATTAACAAGTCGATTCTGACAAATCACGACTTAATGTTGTTCCAGCTGCTATTCACAAATGCAGTACTATGATGTTGACTACAAGAGCAGATGGAAGCCTTCAAGATGCTTACATGAGGTGACATTGAAAAAGTGGCAAGCCCTGGGGTACCCTACAGCCTTTTCATAATAGCTTCAGAATGTGCAATGGGAAGAGTAGCAACTGTGCTTCTCAAAATCGAACCTACAGACGAAAATCTCCAATGTTCCATTGTTGTGTTACCCTTTAATACAGGACTGCCCCACTGTGTCAGGATAGTTGTCGCCTCTTCTTGGAGACAACACCTTTAACGATCAGCAGTCCCGTCTCTTCTTCAATTCCGATAGAGAGACAAACTAGCCTTACCGTTGATGGTTTTTTTCTTTTCTTTTTTTGGATATCATGATGCCAATATATAGAGAGGCAACAGAGTCGCTCCTGTTAACAACCTCATGAGAGAGCGTATCCTAGAAAACTTGAAACAGCGAGGAGCCTATATCATAGTTTTGATGAAACTGAGAAGCAGGCAAGCCGGAATTATGAGGCTGCAGGAAAAAAGTCACATACAGATTCACACACAACAAAAAAGGCACTGAACTCAAATTTGAATTCAGTGCCTTAAATTGTTGGTGCCGGGACCAGGAATCGAACCAGGGACACACGGATTTTCAGTCCGTTGCTCTACCGACTGAGCTATCCCGGCACCTTATGTGAAGTGCTATTTACTGAACATTCTTGTATGTGTCAACAGATTTTCTCTTTCTTAAACAAGATAAAACAAGAGAGATCTCTGGAATGCTAAAAACTTCGTGTCGAAATGTTTCTCATATCTTTCTATCAATCGAGCGAAAGAGAGATATCATCGAGACTTTCCGATGTTTTTTCTTTTGCAGAAGCAGGAGCAGTTTCCAAAACATCGGAATCAAGATCAAGACCAAGATCCAGATTTATATCATCCAGCTCACTGCTCTCTGCTGTGATATCTCCTACTGACAAATCAATAGCATCAAGAGACAAGGATGAATCAGCACCTGAAAGGTCTTTTGTGTCACTCAATCCAAGATCAAGATCGAGGTCGAAACCATCAAGGTCAAAATCCTCATCCAAATTCATTTCATCATCAATGGAAGGATTTACTCCAACACCACTTACGGCTTCTCGGTTCAACTCTTCAGGAGGTGCAAGATCCGAGATATCAGCTAACTCATCAGGGAGAATCAAGGCAGGTGTTTCAAATGATTCCTCATCGGAAAAAAGCAAATCATCATCCAGATCAAATTCAAAGCCCCCTTCCCCATCACTTTCATCCTCTTCTTCAAGCATGAAATCTTCGCTGCCGGTACCACCAAAAGTGATTGTCCCTTCATCTTCTTCACTTCCACCAACAAGCACATCCAGATCAGAATCAGAATCAGAATCAGAATCAGAATCAGAATCAGAATCAGAGAAATCATAACCCTCTTCGTTAAAGTCGTCTGCCCCCTCAAAGGAAATCCCGACATTTTTTTCAACAAAACCAGTTTCAGACTCGACACTATCCTTCTTTGGCACTCGAAGAAATGAAGGCACTGCAGCATGATAGGTTGTACCTTCCACGTCTGTACTTCCTGAAATATCTTTCTTACACTTCAAACACGTTTCAATATGATCAAACGAGATATATCCACATTTAGGACAACGCATATTCTAACACCTTCGCTGGATTAAAGGAGCAACTCCCTCCAATAGAGACAAACAAATCCCACATGTGAATATTATTGCACGTTTCCCCACAAAGAATCAAGAATTTTTCTTTTATAAATGGCTGGCGCTGACAGCAGCCATTTATTCCATTAAATCGTCCAATCCATCCCGATGTCGCAGGATGGTGCAGAATGAGTAAGTGCTCCGATTGAGATAATATCCACACCGGTTGCAGCTATTCCTGCCACTGTGTCAAGATTTACTCCACCTGAGGCCTCAACCAGGGCCTTGCCATCAATCATGGACACAGCCTGCTTCATGGTCTTAAGATCCATATTGTCAAGCATGATGATATCTGCAGCACTGTCCAAAGATTCGCGAACCTGCTCTAAAGTATCGGTCTCCACTTCAATTTTTATGGTGTGAGGAACGTTTTTGCGTACTCTTTCAACGGCCCTTGCCAGAGAACCACAGGCAGCAATATGGTTATCTTTAATGAGCACGCCATCACTTAAATTAAAGCGATGATTATGGCCGCCTCCTGCCCGCACCGCATATTTTTCAAGCATCCGCAACCCAGGTGTAGTCTTGCGGGTATCTGTAATACGCACCGGGTAAGGCCTAATCTTTTCGACAAAACGTGCTGTAATACTTGCTATCCCAGATAGGCGCTGTAAAAGGTTCAGGGCCACCCGTTCAGCCTTGAGCAGATCGACCACCGGCCCGCTCACGGTGAGAAGACAATCTCCTTTTGACACCGTACAACCATCGGCCACTGCATCTGTGCATTCAATAGCAGGGTTTTGCAGATAAAATACTTGCGCTGCCACGGCCATCGCACCAGCAACCACAAACGATTCTCTTGCTACAAGACTTGCTCTCCCCTCTTCAGAATTACTAAAAAGAGCTTCACTGCTCAGATCTCCACTTCCGATATCTTCCCGCAGAAAAGAACGGAGTTGACTGAGAAGAGTTGCCCTATCCAATTTCTGCGAGCCTCTTTTCAGCTTCAGCAACTTTGACAAGCTTTGCTTCAAGCTCTGCCTGTTTACCCTTTTCCTTTGCAACAATTTCAGCTGGTGCATTGGCCAGGAATTTTGTATTGCCAAGCTTGCCGTTAATCTGTTTGAGAGATTTTTCAATCTTGTTTCTCTCGCGCGTTAGTTTTTCCCGCTCCTTCTCCACATCAATCAAGCCTTTTAACGGTACATATATCTCAACATCCTGATAGATATAGGTGGCAGCATCATCGGGTTTAGTTAATTCTGCTTCAACGGTGAGAGATTCCAGCCGGGTCATTGACGATATGGCGACAGAGAAGGTCTCAATCAATTCCGTTTTATCAGTATCAGCACAAAGCACAAAGGCATCAATCTTTGCAGAAGGATGTACATCAGCCTCGGATCTGATATTACGAATACCGGTTATCACCCCCATAAGCAGCTCTACCTCACTCTCAACAGCCTCATTTCGAAGGTCACCGGCAACAGGAAAATCGCTGGTCACCAGCATGTCACGCACGCCGGGAAGCACACTCCATATTTCTTCAGAAACAAAAGGAGTAATGGGATGAATAAGCTTGAGGATGGTTTCCAGTACGTGGAGCAGCACCCCTCGTGCCAGGTCCCGTAACGTTTCATCTTTACTGAATAGATCTGCTTTGATCCATTCAAGATACCAGTCACAGAATTCGTGCCATACAAATTGATAGATTACGGATGCAGCATCATTGAAACGATACTCATCGAGTGCGCAGCGTACATCTGCTGTTGTTTTGTCAGTTCTGCTTAAAATCCACCGATGGATGAGAGGCAACTCTTCTGGCTTATGCACCACATCTGTTATAGATGGATCACATTCTTCAACATGCATCAAGGTAAAACGAGCCGCATTCCAGAGCTTGTTAATAAAAAAGCGATATCCCTCAATCCTGTCTTCATCAAGCTTGATTTCACGACCCTGAGCGGCAAAGGCAGTGAGTGTGAACCGCATTGCGTCTGTTCCGTATTGCTCCATGATAACGAGAGGATCAATAACATTTCCGGTCGATTTCGACATCTTCTTGCCATGCTTATCACGAACCAGCGCGTGAAGATATACATCCTTAAACGGCACGACATCTTCCATTAAATGGAGACCAAACATCATCATACGTGCCACCCAGAAAAAAAGGATATCAAAAGAGGTGATAAGCACTGATGTGGGGTAAAAGGTTTGCAGCTCTTTTGTATTCTCCGGCCAGCCCATGGTTGAAAAGGGCCACAGGGCCGAGGAAAACCAGGTATCGAGTACATCCGTTTCCTGCTCGATATCTGTAGACCCACACTTGGAACATTTATCAGGATCAATGGATTCCACCATCAATTCGCCGCAATCCTTACAGGTCCAGGCTGGAATTCGATGTCCCCACCAAATCTGACGGGAAATACACCAGTCACGGATATTATCCATCCAGGAATAGTACGTATTATACCAGGTTTTGGGGTAAATATTGATTCGGCCATCACGCACTGCAGCAACAGCCTTGTCAGCAAGAGGCTTAACCGAGACAAACCACTGCAGTGATGTGGTAGGTTCCACAACCGTTGCACAGCGGTAACACTGTCCAACGGCATGATCGTAGTCTTCAATTTCTTCCAGGAAGCCTGCTGTTTTCAAATCTTCCACAATTTTATCGCGACATTCAAAACGATCAAGCCCCTGATAAGAACCCGCCTTATCATTCATCACACCATAATCATCCATTACCTTCATAATCGGCAGGGAATGACGGAGACCGATCTCATAATCGTCACGATCATGGGCAGGAGTTACTTTTAAGGCACCAGTCCCAAAATCTTTCTGGACATGATGGTCAAAAACCACTGGAATGGTTCGATCAGTAAGGGGAAGATTTATTCCAACATCAGCAAGATGAGAATAACGTTCATCATCAGGGTGCACTGCTACTCCGGTATCACCAAGCATGGTTTCAGGCCGGGTAGTAGCCACCACAACATGCCCTGAACCATCGGCAAAAGGATAGCGAATGTGATAGAGTTTCCCTTTTTTATCCTCGTGTTCCACCTCATCATCTGCCAGGGCCGTATGACAACGCGGGCACCAGTTTACAATGTAGTCTCCCTTATAAATAAGACCGTCACGATGGAGCGTAACAAAGGCTTCGCGCACAGCAGTGGAAAGCCCCTCATCCATGGTAAAGCGTTCCCGCTCCCAGTCACAGGAGGCACCCATACGTTTGAGCTGGTTAATAATGGTTCCGCCCTTTTCCCGGCGCCAGTCCCATACTCTTTCAATAAAGGCATCACGGCCAAGATCGTGCCGTCCTTTTCCTTCGGTGGCAAGCTGACGTTCGACAACATTCTGAGTGGCGATGCCTGCATGATCAGTACCCGGAATCCAAAGAGTATTGTCTCCGCACATGCGATGATAACGCACAAGCACATCCTGCATGGTACTGTTTAGAGCGTGACCAACGTGAAGAACACCGGTAACATTAGGAGGTGGAATAACCACGGAGAATGATGCTTTCCCTTCTTCCATTGTTGCAGCAAAAGAGCCTGCAGCATCCCAGCGTTCAAGCCATTTTTCTTCTACATTGTCAAACTCATAGCTCTTTGCCAGAGTTTTTCCTTTATCTTGATTTTCCATAAAACGTCTATTCGATTTTTTTTATATATTCTGTGTTGAATAGTAACTATTTGCTATGCAACTCTCGTAATTTTTCGGACTAGCCCGGAAACAGTCCAAATCACTGCCTTGTCTTTCGTTATATTGTATTGTATTGTATTGTTATCTTAGTGCATTCCATGCTTTTGGCAAAAAAATCTGATCATAGATACGCATGGCATAGCGATCTGTCATTCCGGCAATAAAGTCACACACATGTCGATGGGCCTGTTTTTCATCACTCCATGTTTCCGATCCTTCAGGTTCCCATTGATTTCCATCAAAACGTCCCGGACCATTTTCCATAAAGTAGCTGTAAAGATCACGTATAATGCGCTGTGCTTTCTCAAACTCATTATGTACCCGGTAATATCGGTACACATTTTCATACAAAAACATCCGAAGATCCGTGATAGCCCGCAGCATTTTCTCACTGACATGAATTCTGCCATCTCCTGCCTGCAAGGTTTCGACGATCAGATCCCGCACCATGGCTCCGATTCGTTTAGAATGGCGCTCACCAATGACCATCCGAATATCTGCAGGCAAATCATTCTCTTTGAGGATGCCGGCACGAAGAGCATCATCCATATCATGATTTACATAGGCAATAATATCTGCCACCCGCACAACCTGGCCCTCCAAGGTTACCGCAAGCTCAGAAGTATTTTCAGGAAAAATATCATTTCGTCCTTTAGAGTGTTTAACAATCCCGTTTCGCACCTCAAAGGTGAGATTCAGCCCCTTCCCTTTATGTTCCAGGATATCAACGACCCGAAGACTATGCACATAATGACGAAATCCGCTCGGATGCAGTTCATTCAAAGTTGCTTCTCCTGCATGGCCAAAGGGAGTATGGCCAAGATCATGACCAAGAGCGATGGCTTCAGTCAAGGGCCCATTCAGGCACAGTGCTGAGGCAATGGTTCGTGCAATCTGCGAGACCTCAAGAACATGGGTAAGGCGTGTTCGGTAATGATCACCGGCAGGTGCCAGAAATACCTGCGTTTTATGTTTCAAACGACGAAATGTTTTAGAATGGGTAATTCGATCCCTATCCCGCTCAAATGGCATACGGATATCAGACTCATCGTCTGTCTCGACACGCATCCGACCAGCACTGTTTTTGTTCAAACAGGCATAAGGGGAAAGAATTTCCTCCTCTCTTGCTTCGAGTTGCCGCCGGATAGATTTCCCTATAACTGGTATATATGCCATGACTCCCCTTGAATAAAACGCCAGACCTTCTAATCCTTTTATGAATTCCTGTTTTTACTCGCACTATGCATACTCTGCAAGGTTTAACAGATGTTATTTCTCTGTTTTTCCCCACTCTTCATAAAAAACCAATTCATCCAGATTGAGACGAGGAAGCCACCCGGCTTTTTCCAGTTCAGGCATTTCAGGAAAATGACTCACATGGCCAATACATAGATAGGCAATCACCACCACAGACTCGGGTAGTTTAAATATTTTCCGTAGTACTACTTCATGAATAATAGAAACCCAGCCCACACCAATACCTTCAGCCCTTGCAGCAAGCCACAGGTTTTGGACAGCGCAAACCGTTGAATACAAATCCATTTCAGGTTGCACAGTGCGGCCTATAACAACGGGACCTGTTCTGGTTCTATTGCAGGTGATCAGCAGGTTAACAGGAGATTCACGAATACCTTCAAGCTTAAACCCTTCATACTGTTTCTTCTTTTTATCATCAAACATTTCTGCCGATTCGTTATGAGCTTGTAAAAAACCCTTATGAACCTGTTCTTTTGTATCTGGATCTTTTATCACCAGAAAGTTCCATGGCTGCATAAAGCCAACGGATGGAGCGTGATGCGCAGCGCGAAGGAGTTTATCAAGTATTTCCTCAGAAACAGGTTTATCAACAAATTGCGACCGGATATCACGACGCTGCATGATAGCCTGATATACTCCTTCTTTCTGTTCAGTGGGAAAAGCATGGTTTTCATTCATTCTGGAACTCCATTTTAGCTTGTATGGTTGATACAATTTTCGGGGTGAAGACTATCAAGACGTTACGCGTACTAACCAGATCAATGGCGCAGTAGGGGACTAGAAGGTGGCGGTCGCAGGGTGGTATAAAATCATCTTTGACAACATTGCGCTGTCATTCACGTGGAATTGGCCGGTAAACCGTAAGGGAGCATAGTCCTCCCATCCCTTTTTTCACTTTTCAACAAGGAACGGGAATGAAACAAGAGAAATTCAGGAGCGGATGAGTAAGCCGTTGACAGCTTCCTGGAAACACCAGACCCGCCTAAAGGGTGCGACTGGTGTTTCCGATCTGCCAAAACAGGGTTCAGACTTCCTTAATTCCTTCCAGTTTCCAGGCTTCTGTGCCCAGGGGACGGGCCCATGTCCATTCTTCGGCAAATTTCACAGGTTCGCTCATGTTGCCCGAAATTAAATCACCACTTTTATCATCAACAGTATAATCCAGAAGATTTGCCGTAAAAAGAACGGTTACAAAATCTTCGCCGCCTTCAGAACCCGCAGCAACAATTTCAACCTTACGAATGGAGATATTCTCAAGCTTATTGAGTTCACCCTTTGATTTCATCTCGGCAAACTGCGTTTCGTACTCAGCGGCAAGCTCTTCTCCCAGAAGGTCTCTGTAGGAACTTATATCACGCCTCATCCAACCAGCCTGAACCTTAAAAAACACATCCGATGCCACCTGAACAAAATATTCTGTATCAAATCCGGGGTCGCCTATGCGGATATGATCCAGTCCTTCTTCCAGCGCGGACTTCTCAGGTAAGACAGGTGGAGCCGTAAAGCCTCCTGCAGCAGGAGCTTGATATCCGGGGGATGTACCACCGGAAGAACGGGCGGCTGAGAACCTTCTATACATAAAGTATCCCACGACACCAAGCAGGAGGAATGGAAGTATTCCCATGCCGGATCCTCCCATTCCAAACATGCTGCCAAGCAGCATTCCGCCAATGGCTCCACCAAGAAGGCCGCCCATCAGTCCACGACTCATCCCTGATTGTTTCTGCTGGCTTCCGGGCTTCTGGTTCTGAGCTATGGGAGCCTTTTTGGCTGGCGTTGATCGAAAAGAGCGTCCGCCGCCCCGGGAACGGGCATCTGAATATTCTGCCATAATACCTGCCTCGACAAAACAGAGGGTAAAGAAAACGAGTAAAAAAGGAGTTAATCTCCTCATGGAATTCAGCATTGTATGCCTCCAAAAGAATTGATCTTATCAAACACTCATATTTTCTGCATTTTACCGGCATGATCAATTTTTGTCATCTCTTCTCTGCTCTCTTGAAGTACGTATTCCAGCACAGCCAGACAAGTCATTCGCTCGTAATTTTGAACAGTTGCACGACAACATTCGATTCAATCGAACCAATGTATTTGAATTATCCAATTGATTCGTTTGTCTTTGTGCTAATTTGACGAGCTGTACGAATAGGATTCCGATTTGGCACAGAAACGAGAAAACCTTCTCTCTTCTGCCCGCACAGTTCGAAAAATGCTGATCCACCTGTAGCCACCGAGCAGTAAAAGTGGATCCTTGTTACAAAAAATCTTGATTTCCTATTTTGTTATGTGTATAAGTCGCTTCTAACAATAAGCAAAGACTTGGGGGATATCTTGAATATATCTGTCTGGTATCGCGGCGCACAGGGAAAACTTGCCCGTGGCGTAGCTTTCTTGGCTTATACTTTATATGGCAGCATGTTTGGCCGAGCTTTTTTTTTAAAAAAAAGGACGTGTCAGAATAAAAAGGCCGAAGAATTACTGAATACTCAGTAATCTTCGGCCTTTTTATTTGCCAAAAATACGGACCCTCCCGTTTTAAAGTGGTGGAGAACAGCATGAGCAGCAAACGATTTGTCCGTGATGAAAAACAGTGCATTATCTACACGGACGATACCATATGTAACTCAAAAAGAGCTGTACTGCATAGCGATCTGTTTGAGAACATGGTGGAGCTGTTTGTCCGGGAGTTGTCACACAGGAATCCGTCCCTGCTTTCCGAAATTGGTCTGGATCTGGCAGCGAAGAGTGGTATTCGGCAACTGCTGAACATTTTGAGGGCACTCGATGAGCACTCGATGGAACAGCTTATTTCCATCCTGCCTGCAACAGATATTTTTATTGAGCAGGTTCAGCGGACTGCCCTGCACGAATTTGTTGAACAGCTCTATGATTACTGGCGTTCCCGTGACCGCTATATGGTGTTTCTTGCAAAACCAGGGCCGGGTAACTGTCGTGGTCAGCAGCCTCACCGAGCCTTTGATGACACTCTAATAAGCTTGGGACACCATATCCGTTCTCTCTACCGGAATGTCTGTGAGAATATCACCGGTGGTCATCCACGGATTTACCGGCACGTGGGTGCTGGCTGTAATGTCGGCCTCATTGCAGTATCCTGTCAATTTGAGCTGCCTCCTTTTTATGATACGCTGCTGGGGGAAATTCCTTTTGTCCGCCAGGTCTGGATCACTCCGCCCATGATCCTCAGTTCATCTGCAAATGCGTGCAGCGGTCAGTTTCAGAGAGCGGACAAAAACCCCTTGCACGGCCTTGTGCTGCAGCGGGGAGAGTGGCTTTGCTACCCGGCTCAAGTAGGAGCTACTGTCATTTTCATCTATTTTCATCAACAAGCTATCGGGCTTGGATCGTCCCTTGCCAACCTGTTTGAACTGGCCTCTGACACGCAGATTACAGCTGGTCCCGATGCTGTATACCTGTTCGGTCTTCCGCCGCAGCATATGCAACAGTTCGGCGACTCTTCCGCTCTATTTTTTGATGACCTGAAGAATGATCTGCTGGTAGCTGCAATTCCGCTTGAGGATCGTTTTGACTCTTTTGCATGTCTCCAAAAAATGGCTTTCGCCCTGCACAACATCATCATGATTGGGCGTGGCCATATGCCTTTTCAAGGCAGCCTGGTCACCACCCGGTGCGAAAATGAGAAGAATAGCCAGACTGTTCTTCTCATTGGAAGCAGAGGAAGAAAAATCCTTGAGGCAATGCGTAGTCACGGTTTCGGCCGTGCTGTTACTAAGATGAACATCATTTCAGGCGACACGGGTTCATTGAAGATACATGATGATGGCTCTGTTGCCGGGTATGGTACAGCGATTGGTGCTTTTCTTCCTCTTGACACATTGCAGGGAGGGGGAGGTGATGCTTTAAAGCAGATGGATAGAGCAATCATCATGAATCTTCACACTCCAAACGGACAAGTGCTGCTTCCAATAAACACTATTGAAGAAGTGCTCAAAGAACACGGTATTGACTTGCTGCTATTTGTCAGTGAATTTGAAGAGGGAGATGCAAGCCATCCCCCCGTTGAGACGCTTAATGACAGCGGACAGGCACTCAGGGTTTTTTCTGCAGTCCATACCTGTTTCCCTGCTTTTGCAGGTATGCAACAGTATGAAAGAATCAATGAAGAGTTGGCCGGTAACATTTTCCAGGCAGCATTGCTGTCAGGCTGCAAAATTGTTCAACTTCGTACCGGGATGAGCATCCTTGAGGATGAATCTTTAGCCAGAGCTGTAATCGAACTGATTGAGTCTGACACATAACAAATTTTGCAACGACAGAGCTGAGATCTTCCTCACTTCTCTGTTGCTTTTGTACGTGATTCCCAGTGGGAAGTTCCGACCTGTTTCCGAATTTTTTATACTGATCCAATATAGTTACAAACCATAACACACACATGAGGTAAAAAAAAATGACACAAAAACCACTTGTTGGAATTCTCATGGGCAGCGACTCTGACTTGCCCGTCATGAAAAAAGCTGTTACAGTGCTCACCGAGATGGGTGTTGCCTGCGAAATGGACATCAGCTCAGCCCACAGGCTGCCGGACAAGACAGCTGAATATGCCCGAAGTGCACGAGAGCGCGGCCTTGAAGTAATCATTGCAGGTGCCGGCATGGCCGCCCATCTGGCTGGAGTTATTGCCGCCCATACTACTCTGCCGGTGATCGGGGTGCCTCTGGCATCTGGTGCCATGCAGGGAGTGGACGCCCTCCACGCTACAGTACAGATGCCTCCCGGAATTCCGGTGGCCACTGTGGCCATTGACGGAGCAAAAAACGCAGCCTACCTGGCATGTGAGATCCTGTCTATCAAGTATCCGGAAATGACAGAAGCCCTTGAAAAATACAGGGAAGAAACCCGGCAGACTCTGAAGGAAAAATCCGAGCAGCTGCGCTTGGGACAAATATAGCAAAGTGTTTAAAAAAGACTTTGTAAAAGGTTAAAACAACCACAAGGAGAAACAATTATGTCACGAAAAATGGTCACCATTGATGGTAATCAGGCCTGCACCCATGTAGCCTACAACACCAGCGAAATCATAACCATCTATCCTATTACCCCATCTACCTCCATTGCCGCCGAGTCTGACGCCAAGTTCAGTGCCGGCCAGAAAAACATCTGGGGCTCAGTCCCCGTGGTCAGTCAGATGCAGTCAGAGGCAGGAGTTGCAGGAGCTTTGCACGGCTCCCTGACCACCGGTGCCCTCTGTACAACATTTTCAGCCTCCCAGGGGTTGATGCTACTGCTGCCCAATATGAACAAAATTGCCGGTGAGCTCACCCCCACCGTCTTTCATATCACCGCCCGTGCCCTTGCCTATCAGGGCCTGTCCATCTTTGGTGATCACAGTGACATCATGGCAGCCCGCCAGACTGGCTGGGCCATGTTGGGTTCACAGAATGTACAGGAAGCTCAGGATATGGCATTGATCGCCACCCAGGCCACCCTCAAATCCCGTATCCCCTTCATGCATTTCTTCGATGGCTTTCGTACTTCAAGTGAAATCCAGAAGATTGAGCAGCTCAGTGAAGAGGACATGCGGACTATGATTGACGATGATCTAATCATCGAACACCGCCTGCGCGGTCTCTCCCCGGATCGCCCAATGATGCGTGGAACAGCCCAAAACCCTGATGTCTATTTCACCGGACGGGAGACCATCAATAAGTATTATGAGGCCGTACCTGGCATTGTTCAAGAAACCATGGACAAGTTTGCAAAACTCACCGGTCGCAGCTATCACCTCTTTGATTATGTTGGTGCAGCCGATGCCGAAGATGTTATTGTTATCATGGCTTCCGGTGCCGAGACAGTGGCTGCCACGGTGGAGCATCTGATTGGACAGGGAAAAAAGGTAGGTATGGTGATTATCCGTCTCTATCGCCCCTTTGATTCTGCTGCCATGATTGCAACGCTCCCTGACACTGTAAAAAGAATTACAGTTCTTGATCGCAGCAAGGATCCAGGAGCAAACGGTGAGCCACTGTATCAGGACGTGCGTACTGCCGTTGGTGAAGCGCAGGATAGTGGCGTTTTTGCCACTGCTCCCATTATACTGGGCGGCCGCTACGGACTTGGTTCCGCCGAATTCACCCCTGCCATGGTGAAGGCTGTTTTTGATAATATGGAAGCAGCTACAAAGAAAAATCGTTTCTGTGTAGGTCCCAACGATGATGTTGCGCTTACCAGTCTTGATTTCGATCCTGCCTTTGATATCGAAGGTGAAGGCGTGTTCCGTGCCATGTTCTTCGGACTCGGTGCCGACGGAACAGTTGGTGCAAACAAAAACACCATTAAAATCATCGGTACGGAAACCGACAATGCAGCTCAGGGTTATTTTGTCTACGATTCCAAAAAGTCCGGCTCCATTACCACCAGTCATCTCCGTTTTGGTAAAGAAAAGATTCTTGCCCCTTATCTTATCAACAAGGCCAATTTTGTCGCCTGCCATAAGTTCACTTTTCTCGATCAGTACGACATGCTGGCAAACATTGAGGAAGGCGGTACCTTCCTGCTCACCACCAGCTTCAGTAAAGACGAGGTGTGGGAGCATATGCCAGCCAGAGTTCAGCAGGATATTATCTCCAAAAAAATCAAATTCTACGTGATTGATGCTCTAAGTCTGGCCACCGCTATTGGCCTTGGCGCCCGAATTAACATGATCATGCAGACCGCCTTCTTCCTGATATCCGATATCATCACCAAAGATGAGGCCATTCAATCCATTAAGACAGCCATTAAAAAGACCTACGGTAAGAAGGGTGACAAGGTTGTCAACATGAACTATGAAGCAGTGGATGCCGCTGTGAATAATATTGTTGAGGTGACAGTAACAGGCACTGTTTCAGGCCACAAAATCCCTGCCACAGTTCCTGACCATGCCCCTGACTTTGTAAAAGAGGTTACGGCCAAAATGATCGAGGGCAAGGGACATACCATTAAGGTTTCCCAGATGCCAGCCGACGGAACCTGGCCCACGGGCACCACCCAGTACGAAAAACGCAACATTGCTGTACAGGTTCCACTGTGGGACGCCGAAACCTGTATTCAGTGCGGCCGATGCTCTCTCGTCTGTCCCCATTCCTGCATCCGTATGAAGATTGTCAACGAGGATAGTCTGGCAGGTGCTCCAGCCACTTTTCAGAGTGCCGATGCCACTGGCAAACAGTTCAAGGGACGGAAATTTGTCATCTCAGTCTCCACTGAGGATTGTAACGGCTGCAGTCACTGCTTTTCAGTCTGTCCTGCACGCAAAAAAGATGCAGATGGCAAGAAGACCGAGGATCGCGCCCTTGCCATGCACGACAATGTTGAAGAAATTCGCGTTCGTGAATCTGCGAATTTTTCCTTCTTTCTCACCTTGCCTGAAGTTGAATACAACGAGATTGCGCCAGCTACCATCAAAGGCAGCCAGTTACTTCGCCCTCTTTTTGAGTTCCCCGGAGCCTGCGTTGGTTGCGGTGAAACACCATACATCAAACTTGCCACCCAGCTCTTTGGTGACAGAATGATGATTGCCAATGCTACAGGATGCTCTTCCATATACGGTGGCAATCTTCCCACCACACCTTATTGCAAACGGGATGATGGCCGTGGCCCCATCTGGTCAAACTCTCTGTTTGAGGATACTGCCGAATTTGGGCTTGGTATGCGTCAAACCGTGAACAAGATGGCGATTCAGGCTGCCGAGCTCCTTGAGGATGCGGTAACTGCCGGGATTGTGGAACAATCCGAGATGGATGAGTTGCTTAATGCTCCTCAAACCACTCAGATGGAGATCGAGACCCAACGGGATCGAGTGACAGCTCTCAAGGAAAAAATTACTGACTGTGGTTTTTCTAAAGCTCAGCAGCTTGTCCATGTGGCTGACAACCTGGTGAAACGTTCGGTATGGATCTTCGGTGGAGATGGCTGGGCCTATGATATCGGCTACGGCGGCCTTGATCATGTCCTTGCTTCAGGCGAGAATGTGAATGTCCTGCTCATGGATACGGAGGTGTACTCCAACACCGGCGGCCAGATGTCCAAGTCCACCCCGCGTGCAGCCACAGCTCAGTTTGCCGCAGGCGGTAAACGTATGCCCAAGAAGGATATCGGCATGATTTTTGCCACCTACGGTAATGTATACGTTGCCAAAGTGGCCATGGGTGCCAATCCGGCTCAAGTGGTCAAGGCATTTAACGAAGCCGAGGCCTATGACGGTCCATCTCTTATTATTGCATACTCTCACTGCATTAACCACGGGATCAATATGGCTCAGGGTCTGGAGCAGCAGAAAAAAGCGACTGACTGCGGTCACTGGCCGCTCTATCGCTACAACCCTCTGCTTGAAGCTGAGGGGAAAAACCCTCTGGTTATGGATTCCAAGGCTCCGGCATCAAAATTTGCCGATTACGCCATGAACGAGAACCGCTATCGGGCGTTGAAAATCACCAACCCAGGCATGTTTGATGAGTTGATGGCCATGGCTCAGAAAGATGTGGAAAAAAGCTGGAAGTTTCTGGATGGGCGCCGCAAGGCATTAGAGCCTGAAGCATAGAAAGCAGGGCATAACAAGGACAGGGCTGAAGGTATCTATTTCTTCAGCCCTGTTTTATTATTTGTCTTAACAAAAAAGAAGTTGTTGGAGATATGATGCATAAATTATTAACTGGTGATCCTGGAAAAAAGATGCTGCTCCTCGGCAACGAGGCAATTGCCAGGGGAGCTGTTGAAGCAGGCGTTGCTGTGGCTGCAGCCTATCCGGGAACTCCATCTTCTGAGATTTCCCTTCACTTTTTCCAGATGGCTCAAGAGAGTGATCTCTACTTTGAATACAGTGTGAACGAGAAGGTGTCTCTTGAAGTGGCAGCGGCCGCCGCCAATACTGGAGTACGCGCCATGTGTGTTATGAAGCATGTGGGAATGAATGTTGCCGCTGATGCTCTGATGACCCTTGCTTATGTGGGGGTAAGAGGCGGTCTTGTTATCCTGGTGGCCGATGACCCATCCATGTTTTCCAGCCAGAACGAACAGGACAGTCGCTACTACGCAAAGCTTTCCGGCCTTGCGATGCTCGAGCCTTCCACCATTGAAGAAGCTCATGATATGACCAGGCTCGCCTTTGAGCTGTCAGAGCAGCTGCAGGAACCGGTTCTTCTGCGAACCACCACCCGCATCAATCACTCCACTGCTGTTGTGACACTTGCTGAAATCACTCCCCCGAAAACAGAGGGTGATTTTACCAGGAACCCCATGCGCTACGTCACTGTACCTGTGGTCTCACGTCAGCTCCATGTCCGCCTTCTGGACAACCTTGCCAAGGCTGAGGCCATCGCCAACCAGTCACCGTTTAACTACTCAGAAGGCAAAGGCAGCTGGGGAATCATCTGTAATGGCGTAAGCTATACCTACGTATCCGATGCGGTGCGTGATCTGGGTCTTGAGGAAAAAACGACCATTCTCCGTCTCGGTTTTTCACATCCCCTGCCCAAAGAAATTGTGAACACTTTTCTCAGCAACTGTGACCGTGTACTCATTGTTGAAGAAGGTGAACCGGTGTTGGAAGAAGCTGTCAAGGCACTGGCACAGGAGCAGGAAAAGATGCTCCCAATAGGTGGAAAAGGAGAAGAACTCTTTTCCCGTCTCGGCGAGTTTAATCCAGCTCTGGTGAGAGAAAAAATTGCTCACTGGTTTGGAGTGGACGATCTTCTCAAGTCTGCAACTGCCCCATCCGCACAGGCTGATCTGCCACCGCGACCACCAACTCTTTGTGCCGGATGCTCCCATCGCGCCACCTTCCATGCTGTTAAAAAAGCAGTTCAGGAAAGGGATGTGATCTACCCCACCGATATCGGCTGTTACACACTTGGTATGCTGCCGCCTCTTGGAATGGCGGACTTCCTGATCTGTATGGGCTCATCCACGGGTACTGCTGCCGGATTTTCCAAGACCCTCAATAAAAAGGTGATTACCTTCTGTGGGGACTCCACCTTCTTTCACTCTGCTATGGCAGGGCTTGTCAATGCTGTATTTAACAAACATAATTTCACCCTGATTATTCTTGATAACGGTACCACGGCCATGACAGGGCATCAGCCCCATCCGGGCGTGGATATGGAAAAACACGGGCTTTCCGGTTTTGGCCGCATTGATATTGAAGAGGTAGTCAAGGCATTAGGCGTGGGGCATCTTTCCGTTATCCATCCTTTTAAGCTGAAAAAAAGCATCGAGGCATTACAGGAAGCCTTTGCTTTTGAGGGTGTTTCTGTGGTTATAGCCAGGGAAATATGTACTCTCTATGGCAAGAGCCTGAAGCAGCCAAAGATGAGACCCTTTTACGTCAGTGACAAATGTAAAAATCATAAGGATTGTATTGATCAGTTGGGCTGTCCCGCATTTTTTATCAATAACGGAAGGGTAAATATTGATCCGGATCGCTGTACCGGATGTGCTTTATGTGCTCAGGTCTGTCCGGAAAATGCCATTCGTCCCGTAAAAGAACAAACTCAATATTAGACAACTCCCGTGAGAGACAAGATATGAATGTAATCAGACTAATGATCGTAGCCGTTGGCGGCCAGGGAAATCTCCTCGCCGCCAAGGTGCTTGGAGAAGCTGCACTTCTTGCGGATATTCCCTTCAGAATGAGTGAAATCCATGGCATGGCACAGCGCGGCGGCGTAGTTGAGTCAGCCATGATTTTCGGGGATGCCGCAAGTTCACTTATTTCAGATGGTGAAGCGGATATTCTGGCCGGTTTTGAGCCTCTTGAAACCCTGCGTGCCTTAGGGAAGTGCAACAAGAAAACAGTTGTTATTACCAACTCCACCCCCCTACCTCCCTTTGCTGCTGCTGTCGGACAGGCGACCTATCCCGGTTCCAGCGAACTGCAGGAACTGATACTTGACAGGGCAGGAAGCCTGAACAGTTTTGATGCAACGGCCCTTGCCACAGAGGCCGGCAATGTCATGGCAGTTAATATGGTTATCCTTGGTGCCTTGGCCGCCACCCGCCTACTCCCCATTTCTGCAGAAAATATCAAGAAAACCATCCGTGATAAGACCCGAAAGAACTTTGTAGAAGTGAATACTAAGGCCTTCGAACTGGGCTTTAAGCAGTAGCTTTAATAGGGATACAAGGTAAATTAAAACCATGTATCCCTAAAGGAAGAATGTGCAAACTCCACGTTGACCACTCGGCTATGCCCGGAGTATCGGAAAGCCTACGCTTCTTTGTCATCCTGTGCAAAAAGATGATGCCGGGCTGCGGTCGATATGGCCACAACAGCCGGATGCGTTAATATTCTCTCGATGGAAATAGCGTAAAATCGATACATCACCTCTTTCGTTTGTCCCACGACAGAAACCTGATACTGACGACGGATCTCATCTGCAATAACTGTTGGTGCCATGAAGATGCCATCACCGCGCTGACCAAAGGCGTTCAACAATGCTGCATCATCGAATTCGCCAACAATTACAGGAGTAATCTTCCGCGATTCCAGCCACAAATCCAGTTCACTCCTCAGAGTGGTTGACTGCAGCGGCATCAGCATGGGAACGCCACTCAACGAATCTGGAAAGCCTTGCTTCAGGGGCTCGGCCAACTCATCCACAGCAAAGAAAGTCATCCCGCACTCACCAAGTGTATGGTTATAAGCTTTCACACTCGACCCCGCCCCCATGGGGGAATCACTAAGTACGATATCAACTTCATGGAGTGCCAGTTCTGCCAGCAGAGCCTCCTTTTTATTTTCATGGCAGACAAGACGGATCTGCTCAGGCAATTTGAATATCGGATCTAAAAGGTTACGTACAATTATCTTGGGAAGAGGCCCCACCACCCCGACCCGTAATGGTATCCGCCCTACCTTAGGGTGGCCTCGAACCGTCTCCATCAACTCTTTGCCGAGGGAAAATATCTCATCTGCATACTGAAAAACAAGCTGGCCCATCTCGGTAGGTTCTATGTTACGGCCGACACGTTGGAAGAGTTTTACATTGAGCGCCTCCTCAAGAGCGCTGATCTGGGAGCTGACGGTGGAAGGAACCAGATTGAGCCGCTTCCCTGCCGCAGTAATGCCTCTCTCACGAATAACCGTCCAGAAATAATAGAGATGATGGTAGTTAAGCCACTCCATGCAACAGCCTCATTGTTTTGTTTTACCGAACGTTCGTTTCTGATTTATCATCTTGTTAAAACGATATCCTGTAATTACTCTTTTTGACAGGGGTTGCAAACAATAATCATAACAAAGGAGTCAGCGCAATGAAATTAACCCTTAAAATCAGTCTGGTACTCTTAAGTATGTTATTTTTTACTGGACTTACAGCCTGCGATCAGTCGGATCAAGCAATTGATGATGCTGCAGAGACGGCAAAAGAAGCCATGAATACGACTAAAGAAAAAGCTGCCGAAATCCTGGGCACAGCAGAAGAAACAGATTCTGAAGTGGAATCAATGGACCAAGAAGGATTTGAGGAGAAGCAGAAAGAGTAATTCTCTCTAGACATTGCAGTGAATTTGAGCGTCAGCCACCGTTTGTCTCCCTCCTTTTTTTTATCGCTCACGGCTGACGCTCATATTTTACTATCACAGGAAATAACCATATGAAAATTACCATAAAGGCCCATCGTTTGAAATTAGCTCAAAACACAACCACTGCCATGGAAAGGCGGCTTCGTTTCGCCCTTGGTAGATTTGGCGCTTCGGTCAGCGAAGTCAAGGTACGTTTGACAGATCTCAACGGGCCAAAGGGAGGCATTAATAAAGAGTGCCTTATCGTTGCTGGACTACGAAAAGGCGGTGAAGTTGTTGTTCGGGGCAGCGGGAAGGATTGTACTGCAACACTCAATTATTGTGCGGACAGGATAGGCCGTACAGTTGAACGTGAGCTGAACAGAAGCCGGAAGCCCCCAATTCGCAGGATTCGATGCACGCAGAGTACAGAACAGGAAGCCGTTCCTGTTGAAGAATTAAAGAGCAACTCTCTGTAAAGAACAATTTCTTATCCGATAAACAGTTTCATAGGAATAGCCACACCATGAAGAACATATCATTATCAGATACAGAGTGGCACCATTTACCGACAGAGGAAACAACCACCCTGCTTACCAGTGATCGAAAAAAGGGACTCACACCTGAGGAGGCAGAGCAGCGCTTCCATCGCTTCGGTGCCAATGTACTCACCACACAACAGAGTCAGAGTCCCTGGATGCGTTTTCTGCTGCAGTTCCATCAGCCCCTGATCTACATCCTGATTGCAGCCGTGGTCATCACTGCGGCATTGCAGGAATGGGTTGACTCGGGGGTTATCCTCGGAGTAGTACTGGTTAATGCAATAATTGGTTATATTCAGGAATCCAAAGCGGAGAGCGCCCTTGCCGCACTCGCTGAAACCATGGTCGCCGAGGCCACGGTTCTGCGCAATGGCCTGAAAAAACGCATCCCCTCAACGGAGCTTGTTCCCGGCGACATTGTCCTGCTTCAGGCCGGTGACAAGGTGCCTGCAGATTTACGACTCCTGAAGATACGCGATCTGCAAGTGGATGAATCCGCCTTAACCGGAGAATCCGTACCGGTGGAGAAGGCTGTTGAACCGCTCGATCAGGATACAGCCCTTGCTGAGCGAATAAACATGGCTTATGCTTCCTCCATGGTCACCTACGGTCAAGGCAGTGGCATTGTAATTGCTACTGGTGATCAGACTGAAATGGGCCGTATCTCCGATCTTATCTCTTCGGCACAGGATCTGGCAACACCTCTCACTCGTAAGATTACTCATTTCAGTCATATCCTGCTTTATACCATTCTGGTGCTTGCGACAGTCACCATCGGGGTTGGCGTGCTTCGAGGACAGCCCCTATTTGACATGTTTATGGCAGCTGTCGCTCTTGCTGTAGGTGCAATTCCTGAAGGATTACCGGCAGCCGTGACCATCACCCTTGCCATCGGTGTTTCCAGAATGGCAAAACGAAGAGCAATTATCCGCAAACTTCCGGCCGTGGAGACTCTTGGCAGCACAACGGTGATTTGTTCGGACAAGACAGGGACACTCACAGAAAACCAGATGACCGTGCAGGCAATCATGGCAGGAGGCGTGCATTACGAAGTCAGTGGAGCAGGGTATGCTCCACTTGGACGGATTGTCAGGCAGGATGGCGAAGACGATGCTGTAAAAGCCATCCCACTCAGTGAATGCCTGCGTGCAGGTCTCCTGTGTAATGATAGTTTGCTCCATGAAAAAGATGGTGGCTGGCATGTGCAGGGCGATCCCACAGAGGGGGCATTGCTTGCCGCTGCAGCCAAAGGCGGCATAAACGAAAAGGAGACTGAAGCACAAAGTCCCCGTCTTGATTCAATTCCCTTTGAATCACAGCACCAGTATATGGCCACCCTCCATGATACGGGCAACTCCAGACCGCGAATGATCTACATAAAAGGTGCAGTGGAGCAGATTCTTGCCAAATGTACGGCAGCAATGGATGGTGATGGAAATACGACACAACTCAATAGTAAGAAAATTAATCAGGATGTCTCCAGCATGGCATCAAGAGGCCTGCGTGTACTTGCCTTTGCCCGCAAAGAAGTCGTTGCAGACACCATAACAATACACCATGAAGACGTAGCAACAGGGCTCACTTTCCTGGGCTTGCAGGGAATGATTGATCCGCCAAGGAGCGAGGCCGTGACGGCTGTGAAGATCTGCAAAGAGGCAGGGATCAGTATTAAAATGATCACAGGAGATCATCCCGTAACCGCAGCTGCCATTGCCGGCCAGATAGGCATAGCACCGGCGGTTATCGATGAAACCGAAAAAACAGGAGTGTACACCGGGCAAATGCTTGAAAAACTCTCCGACGAAGAATTAATTACTGTCGTCGAAGAGACAAGTGTCTTTGCAAGAGCCACTCCCGAGCAGAAAATCCGATTGGTACGAGCACTTCAGGCCAATGGTCATGTGGTGGCCATGACCGGTGATGGGGTAAATGATGCCCCGGCCCTGAAACAGGCCAATATTGGTGTGGCCATGGGGATCACCGGTACAGATGTCTCAAAGGAGGCCGCTGATATGGTGCTCACCGATGACAACTTCAGCTCCATTGAGGCAGCAGTTGAGGAAGGTCGCGGCGTGTTTGACAACCTGACTAAGTTTATTGTCTGGACTCTGCCCACCAACCTCGGAGAAGGCCTGGTTATTCTGACAGCAATTTTTCTCGGCATAACCCTGCCCATACTGCCGGTGCAGATCCTCTGGATCAATATGACAACAGCCGGTTTTCTGGGCCTGATGCTGGCCTTTGAGCCTAAAGAACCTGGCATTATGCAACGGCGGCCACGTGATCCCGATACTCCTATTCTCACCAGAGAACTGATCACCAGGATTTTTCTGGTGGGTACTCTTCTGCTTATCGGCGCTTTTGGTCTTTTCAAATGGGAGCTGACAACAGGTGCCTCCATTGAGCAGGCGCGTACTGTGGCCGTGAATACCTTTGTCATCATGGAACTTTTTTACCTCTTTAACTGCCGCTCTTTGACAAAATCAATCTTCCAACTGGGAATTTTCACCAATATGTGGGTCTTTGGCGGGGTTGCAGTTATGCTTTTCACACAATTGCTCTACACCTATCTGCCACTTATGAATCTCTTGTTTCAAAGCGAGGCAATCGGTGCAGATTCCTGGCTACGGATTATACTGGCCGGGCTTATTACATATGTGATCGTTGAACTGGAAAAAAAGATACGTGCCAGTCGCTTAACAGAACAATCATGAACCGTTGTACAGAAAAACCAGGAGAAGGGCATGGATGATTTATCAAACCCGAAAGAACCACTTGTCCAGATAATACGGAATACTGTCCATATGGCGGTTAGGGCACTGGCCATATTGATGACTATTGTCATCCTCTGGGGCGTTGCTGATGTCGTTATGGTACTGTATCAAAGACTGATGACACCACCTTTTATGATGTTAACTATCTCCGATATGCTTAGTCTTTTCGGTGCCTTTATGGCGGTGTTAATTGCCATCGAAATCCTCATTAACATCATCATCTATCTGCGGGATGATGTTATCCATGTGAGGATCGTCATGGCAACAGCATTGATGGCCATTACCAGAAAGGTTATTATTATGGATTTCACCACGATTACAGCCGACTATATGCTGGCCGTGGCAGCAGTAGTTTTTGCCATGAGCATAGGCTACTGGCTGGTGGTGATAAAAGATACGTCAAATGGCAATCCAGAACAATCTGTGGAGTATAGATTATGAAAGAGTTTAAAAATATCCTGTTGGTTCATGACAACACTGAGTCCGGACAATTCACCCTCAGTAACGCCATCGATCTGGCAAGTCGAAACCAGGCCCAGTTGACTGTAATCCAGGTAATAGACCAGATTCCACACGATTATCGCATGTTGATTACATCAGTTACCAGTGAAGAAATAATGAATCTGGCAATCAAGGAGCAGACCTTGCTCCTTGAAAAAGCTGTTGCACATTTTCCGAAGACTCCCAACATAAAATGTAAAGTAATTGTGGGCAGGGAGTTCATTGAAATTATAAAAGAAGTGCTGCAGAACAAACGTGACCTGGTGATCAAGACCGCCCGTGGCATGGGCGGGACCCTCGGCATGCTGTTTGGTTCCACAGCCATGCATCTGCTGCGGAAATGTCCCTGTCCGGTGTGGTTGATAAAACCAGGCCAGGGGCAGCAGTTTCACCGGATCATGGCTGCAGTGGACGTGGTTCCGCTGGATAGCAGTGGAACAGCCCTGAATACTAAAATCATGGAACTGGCGACTGCTCTTGCCCGCGTGGACAATGGCAAACTTCACACCGTACATGCCTGGGACTGGACATCACCTGACACACAACTCCATACACACGAGGGTCCTGTCAACATTCTTGACCGAATCAAAGAAATGCGCACTGGATGGATGGAGGATCTGCTTGGAAAGTGTGATTTACAACACCTTGCGCATCAGGAGTTTGTCGTGCAGGGCAATACCGCTGAGGTCATTCTTGAACATGCAGAGCAGCATCAGATCGACCTTGTTGTGATGGGTACGCTCTGCCGTACAGGAATTTCCGGTTTTTTTATCGGCAATACTGCTGAAAAGATACTGCACCGGATGAAGTGCTCCGTATTGGCGGTTAAACCCGATGGGTTTATCAGCCCTGTACTGCCTGATTAAAAAAATCGCTTTGGGGAAGAATTAAACCGAGGCAATCACATGGATGGTACCTGGTACGGTCAGGAAATCCGTCTTTGTGGTTTTCAAGTAAACCATTTGGCAAAGCTCAAACATCCTCGGCCCAACCTTTTGTTGAGCTTGGGCTTGAGGGTGCCTGAAATTATAAAATAAACACTTTTACAACAACTATAATGCAAACGGCAAGAATACAACAAAAGTTTAATAAACTGCGCAGTAACAAGATGTTTGAGTTTTTTGTTATTGGTATTATTATTTTCTCAGCACTGATTATTGGTGCAAAGACCTATAACATCCCCCCCGCTCTTCTCCAAGTTGTATATCTGCTCGACTGGTTCGTTACCTTCTTCTTTCTGACAGAAATAACCATTCGTTTTCTGGGTGAAGAGAAGAAGAAGGATTTTTTTAAAAAGGGCTGGAATATTTTTGATACTTTGATTGTTACTATCAGTCTGGTTCCAGTGCAGGACAGTGAGCTGGCAGTCATTGGTCGTTTAATCCGGATTTTTCGTGTTCTGCGGATGGTTTCCATTATTCCCGAGATGCGACTGCTGCTAAATTCACTGCTCATGGCACTGCCTCAGCTCGGCTACATTGTGGGTCTGATGTTTATTATTTTTTATATCTATGCTGCTGTCGGAAGTACCTTTTTTGCTGCTATTAACCCGGAACTGTGGGGGGATATCTCCATTTCGCTGCTAACTCTGTTCCGGGTTATGACCTTTGAAGACTGGACCGATGTCATGTATGAAACCATGAAGGTCTATCCTTTGTCCTGGACCTATTATCTGAGTTTCATCTTTTTCACAGCCTTCGCCTTTTTAAACATGGTCATAGGCGTTGTTGTGAACGTCCTCAATGAGGAAAGTGACAAGATCAAAAAGGAGAAAGAACAGGATTTGCAACAGGTCAGCCTGGAAGACCTCGACAACAAGCTAGAGGAACTCAAGAGGCTGATTTTACTGAGGGAATCCCCTACAAAAAGGGACACATAATGCATACTATCCATATCACACTGAAACAGAAATGGGCACTGCTTGCTTTCCTGGTAGTAGGAATCACGATGCTTCATTACAGTACGGAGCAGAGCAGCTATTATTTTCGGGTATTTTACAGCGAGCTCTACTTCCTGCCAATTGTGCTGGCCGCTTTCTGGTTTGGTTTACGTGGAGCTCTGTCTGCCTCTATTACGATCAGCGCATTTTACCTGCCCTTTATTTTCTGGCACTGGCAGGGTTTTTCCGCAGCAGATCTCGATAGTATATTATCCCTTTTCCTTTACAACGGCCTGGCTCTACTCACCGGTGCCTTAAAAGACAGAGAAACAGCCTCCCGGAAAACGATGATAGAGGCCGGGAGTCTTGCGGTCATGGGCAGATCCCTTGCCGCAGCAGCACATGACATGAGATCACCCCTGATACTTATTGGCGGTTTTGCCAGGCGTATTTTAAAAAAAATGGATGAGAGTGACCCTGCCTGCCAGAAACTGAATTGTATTATACAGGAAACCGAAAAGATGGAACGGATGACCGCAGATATGCTCGACTTCTCCAAGCCCCTGAATTTGAAGCTCACAAAGGGGAACATGGATACAATTATCCGGAGCTCTCTGGCTAAGGTAAGGGAACTGTCCAAAAGGAAAAATGTATCTGTCACATACCACCCCAGCCCCGAAGCACCAGATATCAAATTTGACACCATGCGTTTTGAACAGGTACTGGTTAACCTTATACAAAATGCTATTGAAGCCTCTCCCGAGGGAGGTTCGGTAACCGTTACAATTCCATTTTCATCACCCACAAACCTGATTCTTGATGTTGCTGATAATGGCAGCGGCATACCACTTGCTAAAAGACAACAGGTCTTTGACCCATTCTTTACCACTAAAAAAGAGGGAACCGGTCTTGGTCTGCCAATTGTGAAAAAGATTGTCGACGCCCACGGTTGGTCACTGGAGATTCTGGATAATGGGAGTGGCGGAACTCTATTCAGAATGAACCTGACAGAGGACAATACCAGTGATCACCTACATAACTGAGTTGATAACAGGAAACTACCAGCCACCTACAGAGACTCCGGCATCTGCAAAACATCCGAACCGCAACAAACGTATTGTACAATTTATCCTGTTTGGCATGGTCATTGATCTGCTGCTTATCTTGGCTGAATTAGCCGCCGGGGTATCCCCTCTGGAAAATATAACTCGGCATCCCTGGCTTTATGGCTATATCTTTCTGATCACAGTGGGAGCATTTGCATTCTTTGGGGCAATGGTCGGTTCCAAAGAGGATCAACTGGAAAAGCTTGCCCTGCGTGACCCTCTCACCGGTCTCTTTAATTCCCGTTATCTGTGGGCCCGTATGGGGGAGCAGTGGGCCACCGGGAAGCGGGAAAAGATAGACAGCTCACTGATCCTCTTTGACCTGGATTTTTTCAAACGGGTGAATGACAGGTATGGACATCCTGTGGGTGACGAACTGCTCAAGCATATTGGAAAGATTCTGCAGCATGCTGCCCGAAGAAGTGATGTGGTGTCCCGGATAGGTGGAGAGGAGTTTGTCTTTTTTCTGCCAAACACTTCTGCGACTGCGGCTGCAGCCATTGCAGAGCGTATTCGTGATACGATCTGCAGGACACCGCTTATTACAGACAAAAAGCACCGAATCAGTATTACAATTTCAGCAGGTGTTGCCAGCACAAACGACTATGCCAGCACCACTCCCAGGACGCTTTACGCGGAGGCTGACAAGGCACTCTACCTTGCTAAAAAACATGGAAGAAATCGGGTAATTACCAGCAAGCCTCCTGAGAAGGACGTTCATGGAAACATAGAGACAAGAGCGTAGGTAAACCACAATCGTTATTAATAACCTCACAGGAGAAAATATGGAACAGTACTGCAAATCAGCCACAATCCCTTTCACAGGGACAATACTCTTTCTATTCTTCATGTTCTCGAGTTTCCAGGCCCTTGCCTCAGATAATGACACCATCCGCCAGCGTATTCTGGATCAGGTGACAGAACAGGCAACTCTTGGCTCAAGTAGGGTTACAATTTATGTTGAGGATGGATTTGTTCTACTCACCGGTAGCGTTCATCGTTACCTGCACAAAATGACTATTGAGAAAATTGCCTGGAAGACAACGGGTGTCACTGAGGTGGAAAATGAAATTTGGGTTAAAGCTCTGTTCCCCCTTAGCGACACGCTCATCAAGAAAAAAGTACGCATGATCCTGATGGATTGTGAGTGCTTTCACGGTGGGAATCATCTTGTACAGGTGGCCGCAGGAGCTGTTTCGGTGACTGGGGTCTTTTTCCACCCCCGTGATGTGCAGCTTCTCAAACGGAAAATTGCGGAAATTGAGGGGGTTGTTGCCATAAAAATTCGTGCCACAGCCCTCCTCGCAAAAGAGACGGTATCATCTGAATAACCGTTATGATGAAAGGCAATTCGGCACTCGCTTCTTTGCTTGCACCCAAGATCCGTTCAAAAAAAAGTTCGTCGTTTCAGGAAAACAATATGTTGCAGATTCCAACAATTTTGGGATGACAAAACCGCCACCAAAGCAGTTGGCGATTTCATGAAAACTGATTAGGATATGTCTATGCAAATAGTCCCCGACAGGTCTAAAATTTTCAGAGGTAAATAAACATGCCAAAAGTGTTACGTAAATTGATCGGATTGACTCTGCTGTTTGCCACCATTGGTGTGGCAGCCTGGCAGGCTCTATTTGCGCTCTGATCATGGGAAAGCCAACCCAGCCCGACTGGCCACAGGTGCTCAAGTCACTGTTAAGCGAAGGGACGGAACTTGCTGCCCGCTGGCTGCCAAAAGGTGCAATAAAAATTGAGCAACAGATTCGACTAAGAGCAGAAGAACTTCAAGAGCTTCAACAGCGCAGAAAAAAGGCAGCGGCTCTCAGACCGCGTAAATCCCGTCTGCTCTGGCTGCTGCCCCTGCCCTTAATACCTGCAACAGCCATTGCCCTTGCCGTCGGGAATTTTGCAGCCTTTGCCGCTAATGCCAGTGCTTATGGATTATTCCTCGCAGGTGCCATGCTGACCCGCAGAGGTTTCAAACAGGAAGTAAGCCATGGACAACAGAAATTCCTGACCACCGGCCGCAGGCCATACAAGACCATGGGCGGTCTGGCTGTTGCGCTGGCTACAGCCCTGACGGCCGGGACAGGTGCCGGACACTCAATACCCATAGCACTTGCTTTTGGAGGAGGAGCATTTGGCGCCTTTGTCCTGCTCTATGGTCTTGATCCGCGCCTGCAACAGGTGGTAGCGGAGAAAGGTAACACCAATATCCAGCGTGTCACCTTAGCATTACAGGAAGCAGAACAGAAGATCCTCACCATCGAAGAGGCTGCGTCCCGTATCAACCAACCTGAATTGAACAGACGCCTTATCCGCATCATTGCATTGGCACGGGGAATTCTTACTGAGATCGCCCGTGACCCTGATGATATGCGTCGCGCACGAAAATTTCTCACCACCTATCTTGATGGTACCCAAAGGGTGGTCATCGGGTATGCAGACACACCTGCCAGCAACCGGGTACAAACGCTTGAGGAAAATTTTAGCCGCGTGCTGGTGACCATTGAAGAGGTGTTCGGACAGCAGCACCAGAGACTGCTTGAGAACGACCTTCGTGATCTTGACGTGAATATGGAAGTACTTGAAAACCAGCTGAAACGTGAAGGTCTTAATTGAGGCGCACCTGTCAAAGGAAGATAAACCATGATTGATGATACAGAAATTAAAACCATTGAAGCCGACATACTGCAGGGCAAATCCCTGATGCGTTATCAACAGGCCGCACCGCCGGAACGTAACGCGATAGATGCACTGATTCAGGAAATTGACCTGACTGACAGCCATTCTCTGCTCTATTTTGGCGCACCCGCACAGCAGCAGCTGGCATCCATTTCCGACGACATGCTGGATGGCGTACGTAATAAAGATACAGGGCCTGCAGGCGAAGCACTGAACCGTATGATGAGTACGGTGCGGAATTTCGACCTTGGAAGCATGGATCCCGCCAGTAAGCCCGGTTTTTTTGCCCGTCTTCTCGGAAAAACCAGATCAGTAACCAACTTTCTCCAACGGTATGAGGAGGTACGGGACCAGATAGATTCCATTGGTGATGATCTTGAGCGTCATAAGACGCAACTGCTCACAGACATTGCCTCACTCGACCGTCTCTACACGGCTAATCTTGAGTATTTTCACCTCCTGGAACGCTATATCATAGCGGGTGAGGAAAAATTACGGCAGCTTGATACGGAGACTATCCCTGCCATGGAGCTTGAGGCCGGAAAGAACGAAGCATTGCTGCCAGCTCAGCAGTTGCGTGACCTTCGCTCCAATCGGGATGCTCTTGACCGACGGATTCATGATCTTAAACTGACTCGTCAAGTGGCCATGCAGAGTCTACCGAGTATCCGTCTGGTTCAGGAAAACGATAAAGGACTGGTGAACAAGATTATCTCCACCACGGCAAATACCCTGCCCCTGTGGCGACAGCAACTGGCTCAGGCGGTGACCATCCACCGCTCCCGCGAGGCGGCATCCACAATCCGCGCAGCCAGTGATCTCACCAACGAATTGTTAAAAGCCAATGCCGAAAACCTGAAACAGGGTAATGCCGAAGCACGCAGGGAAATCGAACGTAGCGTATTTGATATCGATGCAGTGAAGCAGGCCAATGCCTCACTGATTGAGACGATTGAAGAGAGCCTAAGCATCGCAGATGAAGGTCGTAAAAAGCGTAGCGAAGCAGCTCTTCAGCTTGAATCCCTTGAATCTGAACTGCGCAGAAGTCTGGTCAGCGCAAGCGCTCAGGTAACTGCCGGATCCAGTTAAAAACTGGCAAGTAAATCAGTTGAGCATAACACTCTTTTCACTCCCCAAGTTTACGAATTGGCAGGGTCAAGGTAAAAACAGCTCCTTTTTTCGCCCCGTTCCTAACATCAATAGTTCCTCCCAGTTTTCTCATAATGTCATAGCAGATTGACATTCCCAAGCCTGTTCCTTTTCCAGGATCTTTGGTTGTAAAAAAAGGATCAAAAATTTTGTCAAGTATCGCCGGATTTATTCCTGTTCCACTGTCTGCAAATTCCATATAGATGGTATCTGCATCCGCTCTGGTGCGTATTTCTATCTTCCCATCCGTTCCGATTGCATCAAGGCTGTTGTTCAATAAATTCAGGAATACCTGCTGCAATTGCGGTGCATCAGACATGGTGGGTGGCAGATTTTCAATAAATAGTTTCTCAATCTGTATGTTATTATTCTTCGCATCATTTTCGACAAACGAAAGTGTTTCTTCGATAATGTCATTCACGTTAACACATTCCTTCTCCGCCTTCATCTTGCGAGAAAACCCAAGTAAACGGTGGGTTATCGTTCCCGCACGCTTAACGTGATATCGTATCTTGTCGATTGAATCTTTATACTCTTCCAGATTTTTCACCTGGCCTGGATTTTCCTCGACCAGCAACTCATCAATCCAGCCAGCCTGGTTAGTAATCATCTGCAATGGATTGTTAATCTCATGGGCAATACCCGCAGCAAGCCTGCCCACTGTTGCCATTTTTTCCACCTGAACCATCTGTTGATTGACCTCTTGTCTTTTATAAGCCATCTTTTCAAGCAGACGCACCATGTAATAGCCGATATACGCTGCAAGAAGCAACACTACGACGGATGTTATTATAAGAATGGCAATGTTGAAATCTCTATTTTTATAATAGAGACCAAGGGAATCTCTTACCCTGGACTTGATAACCAGAAGCCATTGATCGTCCTTTAGCCAACTGGTAGCGTAGAGGTAAGGGCCTATTTGGGTAAGCGTAGTTGCTTCGGGAGATTTAAGAAAATCTCTTTCCTCTGGAGTAAGAGTCTTTACCCCCTGGAGACTCGGTGTCTGAAATTCCCCCTGGCGATTGACAATAAAGGCATCTCCGTCCGGCCCTATCTTGGCACTAAACAAGAGCGCATTGAAGATTTCTGAATTCACCGTGGCTCGCAGTACATAGGTTTTAAGGGGGTCGGTTACTGCAACTACAAAGTGAGGTACCCCCCGATAGCCTGTAAAAACATTACTGACATGTTTACCGTTAATTAAAACGTCCTCAAACCATGACTGTCCATGATAATTTTTATTTTCGATGCGACTTCTGTAAGGTCCGACATAGGCCACCTGTTTTCCGGCTGAATCAATAACATGCAGATCAACGATTTCATGTGTCTTGTTCACCACCGTAAAAAGTTTATCTAACAGTTCCTGCTTGCCAAGATAATCAAGAGAATACATGCCGGTCAGGGTGGTGAGAAGGTTTTCCTGTTTTTGGAGAAAAAGAGAAATGACATCCATTCTATGAGTTGCAATACCGGTCTCGATTATTTCAATTTTACGAAGTGCACATTTTTTAAAATTGTAAGACGTGACCAGGAAAACAATCGATACCGGAATAAGGATGAGAATGGAGACAGTAGTTTGCAGACGTCTTCTTATAACTGAATAAGGTGTTTCTTCTTCCAGCATTTTGAAATCCATCCAGTCACCTGTTCAAAAAAGGTTTATTATTTAAAAAGAGAATGAATCTTTTTAACCAGTTCGTTTATATTGATACATCGCCCCACAACCGCATCAGCTCCTGCAGCTTTGATCTGCGCTATGTTTTCCCCGGATATATTATTTTCTACTATTGACAGAACACGGCATCCACCTGTTTTTTTCGCAAAACGAATAAGTTGCAGAGCATTGTCATGGGCACTACTGGTGTATGTGACAATCAAATCCGGGGCAAAGGTCAGTATTTTGTATTTGGCTTTGCGTTCGTAGCAAACGGTGTCAGAAATGAAATTATCCTCAGTCCTGAGTTTTTGAAATAAATTAACCAGAAATGTAACATAAATATATTTCAATATTCGTCTGGAAAAAATAAAGAGTATTTTTTTGGCCTCGGCAGGGAGTATTGAGGCGGGTATGGGCATATTGTGTCGCACCAGAAAGTCTATCAGATCCTGGCAGTAAACTTGCTCGGATTCTTTTGCGAGTGGTTTCAAACCCCTTTTGCTGATCCACTTTTTAACCCTGTCTTCAGAAACACAGCACAACGAAGCGACTTGTGTAAAAGTGACTATTTCAAGTTTACTGTTTTTAATATTTTCTGCTACCATGCGTGTTTGCTCAAAGCTGAAGGAACTAGTCGCAACTGATGCGTACCTTTTCACAGGCCAATTCTATTTTTTCAAGGAGCTCATTGCTGTCGATCGGCTTGAGGCAATAATCAAAGGCCCCCCCTTTCATTCCCTCTATTCCTGAATTAACACAGGCATGGCCGGTGAGTATAATAACCTCGGACAGGGGCCATTGCTGTTTGATTTTCTTAAGACACTGGATGCCATCTACTCCAGGCATGCTCACATCCATAATGATTACAGCAAAAGGATCTGCTTCCATTTTGGCTAGTGCTTCCAGACAACTGTTCGCTGTATCTACAGCTATCCCACGCCTGGAAAATATTTTAGCCATGGTTTCGGTGAAATCAGTTTCGTCGTCAACAATTAAAATCTTCTGGTCTATATTCATATGAATGATTCCTTAAGTGGTCATTTTTTCTTGTGACAGCATGGTGGTAAGCTCTGTCATGAATTTTTTTCTGTACTGGTTCACTGATGCCTGGTTATTCATGACCATATCTATCTGTCTGGTGTGCTGAACCAGATAGCCGAGAACCTTCAACCGTTGCTCAAGAAATTCAATAGGTCGTTTTTCAACCCTTGCCATCAAGGTATCCCCCTTCTTTTCAATACGAAAATCAAACTGTTGAAGGATTTCAGAAAGCAGTTCGATTCGGCCAATTCTGCGTTTGGTATCAGCTGCCCCTCCTTTAAACGTAAAAGAGACATAACTTTCGGTGAGTAAATCACTCAGGAACGCCTCGATCATGGCAAAATGGTATCCCAGTCGAACCGACAAGTTACAGTAATTACTTGAGATAAGAAAGTAATTTTTGACGGTCAGAGGCGTGCCCACGGCAGGATCAAGGCCGGGCTGCATTGTGGATCTGAAAAGAATGGAGCCAAGACCCTTTACGCACACCGCAGGGGGACCGGCCCAGGGAAAAGTGTAAATCCCTGTCAATATTGCATTCATAGGAGCAGAAACGATATTATCTATATGTATTGTCTTATCCTTGACATTTACTCCTTCCCGAAAACCATCGGACAAGTCGACAACCCACCAGTCCAAGGGCACATCGCTAATCAGTCTTTTGGCAGCATGTTTGTCAAAATGCTTATCTTTACCAAAGCTGAACATCTCAATCACTGCTTTTTCGTGGCAGAATCGTGTGATATCATGAAGTGTTTCGCAATAAGCTGACTTAAAAAAGGGTGAATTCGGATCGGTCAAATTGAGCGGGGTAATATGTTGCAGCAAGTCCCGAAGAAGTGACTGAACAGGACTGTTTGCCATGAGATCCGGTTTCTGTGAGGCTCGCACCAGGAGATTTTCGAGTTTACCGGAATGGATCAGCCGATTATCACCATCCACGGTTATAATCTGATTATTTCCGAGTTTTTTTAATGCATTATCAACCCCAAAGATCGCGGGGATACCAAATTCCCTGGACACCGTGGCCAGATGGCCGGCGATGCTTCCGGTCTCACCGATCAAAGCTGTTGCCCGGGTTAATAGTGGAGCCCATTCAGGCAGAGGATGTTCCACCACCAATATGGCTCCCTTGGGAAACTGAAGCATGTCCTCCGAAGAACGAACCATAAAAACCGGCCCCCAGGCAACACCGGGACTGGCAGTTACTGAACCACGAAGCAGGACGGAACCTTCGGATTCCGGTTTAACACTCGATGCGTCAAGGTCTCGTGCTGCAACGGCTGCGACCATGGGCCTGCTCTGTAAAATGATTGTCCTGTCCTGTTTATCGATTGACCATTCAATATCCTGGGGATTTCCAAAATGGTTTTCAAGGATAAGAGCAATTCTGGTGATTTCTTTTGCCTGTTCTTTTGTCAGGATATCGGGCTGTTCAATTCCCTCTATCGAACCACTCTTTTTGTTGGCTATGTCATGCTGGAGAACCCGATGGGGAATCTGTCTGGAGACATGAAACAGGTCGGTTTTCCCCGTTCCCTCAACAACTTTGAGGGCTGTTCCCCGTACCACACTGAGAGTAACATAGCAACTTGCCGAGTCTGCCGGATCCCTGGTATAGATTACGCCGCTTACAGCGGCATCTACCATGGGCAGACAACCAACGCACATATCAATATCTCTGTTACGGTAGCCTCTTTGCAGACGATAGAGAAGAGCCCGACTGGTATATTTGCTGGCTACGATTTCTTTATAGATTCGGCCAAGGGATTCCTTGTCCACATTCAATTCGGTATGATACTGGCCGGCAAATGAAGCCCCTGCGAGATCTTCGCCTGTGGCACTGGAACGTAAGGCAACAGTAATACCGGGATGTGTCTTTTTTTCAAGTTCAGCGTAGGCGGCGTGAATTTTCTCTTCCAGGTCAGCAGGCAGGGTGCTGTCAGTTATCAAGTTCCGGATGGTGGCACTGGCCTCATTAACTTCTGCCAGGTTGTCACGATCAAGCATTTGCATAATCCTGCGAATCTCAGGTTGCAGTTTATTTGCTGTGAGGAAATGACTGGACGCAGAAACAGTTATAACGAAACCAGGGGGAGTTTCAACACCGGCAAGGCCGGCTACTTCACCCAGGTTAGCCATCTTTTCACCTACCTGACCGGCCATGGTTCGATTAATTTCGGCCAAAGGAACAATCCACTTGCCGCTATGAAGCCGTGGCATTTTATTAATAACACCGTCGACCTGAGAACTGATTTTTTCGTACAGCGGTTTCAGCTGGTGGTGCCGTCCGTCTGACATCGCAATCATGTGCTGGATCATTTTATACACATTGACCAGAACCTGGGTGCTGCGTGAACGCACAAATGCCATGCTGAAGGTTTGACCGGACTGCAGGGCCTGTTCCATCTCGGCCATTGCCTCAAGAGCGTTGTTGTTGGCCGTAAGTAACGCTCTGAAATGAACGTATCTGGTTTTGAAGGAAGCCTGCAACTCTTCAGGCGACAGCCTGGTATCTGTTCCCGCAAACAGGGTTCTCTTTATCCAGTCAATTATATCAGCCATAGAAGACAACAACAATATGAGGGGTGGGGGAGAGGGGGAAAGTCAACAAGGGCAGTTCCCCACCCTTGTTGACGGTCAAAAAAATAACGCTTGTACGGAATATCCTGTAACAGGATGAACTATTGTACAGTTTCTGAAAACCGGATCAATGTCCTATCTTGAGACCCAACCCTTCAAAAAGGTACATGATACCATATCCGTACCAAAGGGTATAAAAAACATAGAATACAAGCGAAAAGCTTACGAGAAGCAGAGCATCCATAATTGATTGCGGCTCTATTGTGTAGTAATTGTAGGACACTTGTACCGCCCTTTTTACTACTCTGGATACAATATCAGCCTCTACAAAGTTTTTCTGTTTGTTGAGATTTTTTTGAGTGAGTTTTAATATGTTATACCAGTTATAGAGAACTTGCCGTTCGTTATATCCATATTTTTCAACGATTTTTGTACCATCGTTGGCATACATCAGGTCCGAATCAGCCAGAGCGTTCTGTAGAATAGCTCCGAGATCTCCCGTTACCTTCATGGTGCTACCGGTAACAACGACGGTCGCCCCCCCTTTTTCAAGCAGCTTGGCACTCTGTTGTGCCTGCTGCTCATCCTTCATAAGCAATTCCAAGTCAACCGCTGTACCGTTATGCTGTTTGGCCTTTTCCGTGACTGCAGGGATAAAGTACGCTGATTGTTTGGAGATAGAGTTGTAGAGATTGTCCATAAAGTCCAGGCCATTAACGCCGTTGAAAATTGGCATAAAAATAACACCAAGGACGACAAAGAATGCCGCCAGCATCATTATACCACGTTTTTTTAGTTTCTTTTCCATGCTCATGATGCAGGTACCTCCCCTTTAAGTACACTGATATTTGTGAAAAATGCTTTAAAAACCCAGAAACAGAATATACCGATAACTATGAAAAAAGCATAGATACCGATCTGCTCAAGGACATAGGTTGTCGTTGGGCTCCAGTTGATCATCTCCATACTGCGCAACTTCTCAGGCAGGGCAAAGGCACGGTTTACAAAACCGGAGAGTACCGCCATTGCATAAAACCCCCTGATAGTGATACCCGGCACAACCTTAGTTACAAGAGAGCCTATCTGGATACCGAACAGAGAACCAAGAAGCATCCCCATGGCCAGAGTGTAAAATATAAAACCGTAGATGGCATACTGGGTCAGTGATGCATAACCGGCGGTAAAGATAATCTGAAAAATATCGGTACCAACTGTGGTCATGGAGGAGACACCAAGTCCGTAAACAAAAATAGGGAAGGTGAGAAAACCACCACCCACACCCATGACACCAGCTGCCATGCCAACAAGAGCACCACTGAGTACGAGAAAAACCCATGAGACCTTACGGCCGCCAGGAGTAATACCTTCGTCAAATTTGACCATTGGAGGGATGTTAATGGCCTGTATTTTTTTGCCCATGGGAGGAATAGCTTCCCCTTCAACCTCTACCGGACCCTGGGTTTCCTGGCTGTCCAGACCTCTTTTTGTTTTGATGTAATCAGCAAGGGCATAAAAACCAAGGAAACCTAACATGAAAACATAGATGGTGGTAATGAAGGCATCACTGAGTACAGGATTAAGCTCATAAAGATAGCGGTTTAAAAGACCACCGGCCGTTGCTCCGCCAATGGCGCCGATCAAAAATGTTATTGCCAGCGGCACACAGATATTGCCCAGCTTTTTGTGAAGTATGCTGCCCATGATAGCTTTGGCAAAGATGTGAAAAAGATCAGTTCCTACGGCCAGGATACCTTTCACTCCGACACTCATAAGAGCCGGTGCAATAATAAAGCCACCACCTGCCCCGATACAGCCGGTGATCAGGCCGGCAGCAATGCCGACCAGGATTGAAACTATAAAAATTGCAGGTGTGTAAAAAGCAGGACTGTACGCCTTTTTTCCGCCGAGAACATCTGGAAGGGATCCGGCGGGGTCTCCAGCAATTGCAATACCGCCAAGGATAATCGGTATCAGCAACAGACAGAGTATAATCTTTCTGGGGCGGCTTCTGAGAATGTTGTTTGACATCTGCAGTTCCCACTTGGCATGGGCCCTCGCCCCTAACATCATGAAATGATTCAAATCGCTAAAAAACCTCATTACTACAGCTCCTTTTTCTATTGATAATAAAATGTAGCCTCTCAACTACTGATCTGACAACACTAACTCGGTATGCACATATTTTTTTTGAATTGAGCCCTCTCAATTTTATCTTGCTGAATACGCCTCTTTTCATAGGCATCTTTGAGTTTTTCCAGCAAAGGTTCAAGCTCCATGGGTTTCATCAGGTAATCAAATGCACCGAGTTTCATACCATCAATACCTGATTCGACTGAAGCATGTCCGGTGAGCATCACCACTTCTATCAATGGTCTTATCCGCTTGATTTCCCGCAAGGTCTCAACGCCATCCATACCAGGCATTTTTACGTCAAGGAGTATCACATCAAAATCCCCTTTTTTGATACACTCCAGAGCCTGCTCGCCATTTTCTGCCCCCTCACATTGAAGGTTTCGTCTGTTTAAACGCTTGATTGTCATATCCCGGAACTCTTCCTCATCATCAACGATCAGAACATTAAAAAGCGCCATTGTGCCTCCTTGGTTTAATTGTGGGTTCACCAAATTTCAAAATCTAGATTTCCTATAGCAACTTTGAGGCCAAACGATCTTTCGCCACCAAAATATCACTTTTCACACGCAGTTACAGCCTGTTGCCAACACAAAAACACATTGTGGATAATTGTTTAAAGAGAACAGGTAAAGGAGAGGCTCTTCATTTGTGTAGAAAATGTGACAACAAGAATGGGTATTCCGTGACTTTCCCCTGAACAACGGGCAACCCCCTGTGTAATAAATGTGACAAGATTTAGTATTCCGGGGTATATGTGTGCAGAAAGCGTGACAAAGTAGCTGGAAAAGGCATCTCTCAGAAGAGCCTTACCTATATGAAATTTGGAAATATCAACATGGAACGCAAGCTTGGACAGGAGGAGGAAGAAGAGGTTGATGGGCCATACGCAAAGTGACAGCAGGAAAAAAAATCAGTTAATCGAGATCCTTGAAAAACAGAAACAGGATCTTGTTGTGCGTTTTCTCAAAAAACAAGTGGAAGTAGAGGCTGGGAAAGATTTTACCGACAAAATCCTTTCCAGCCTCTCCAGTCTGTTTTTCCTACTGAACGAAGAACTTATCGTCGTGCAGGCAAATCAGGAATTTTATTGCTGCCTTGAATATTCTGCCGAGGATGGCGAGCCCCTTAGCCTTAAACAGATCAGCGGACAAAAGAATTTTGAAATTGTGAAGAATGCCCTCAGCAAAGGGGAGTTCAACACCCTGGAAACCTCTCTCTGTACCCGGGCAGGCAAGGAAATTCCGGTCACTCTCAAGGGCTCGTCCTATACAACTGAATCAGGTCGTGTCCTCCATATGTTGATAGCCTCCGACAGAAGTGATTATCAAACAATGATGACCCGGATGAGTGAAGCCCAGGAACAATTAATTCATTCCGACAGACTGGCAAGCCTTGGAGAGATGGCGGCAGGTATAGGCCATGAGTTGACTCAGCCGCTGAATGCCATCCTCCTTTATTCCAGAAATTGCATTAAGGCTCTGGAAAACCCTTTGCAGAACCGCTCCATGCTTGAAGGAAATCTTAATATCATCATTGACCGGGTGAACAAGGCTACATCTATCATTCGCAGCCTGAAAAATTTTGGCAGTAAAGCACCCGAGGAACTTACAGGGGTGAACATGAATGAGATTCTCCTGAACATTCTCGAATTTCTGGATTCCCGACTGACATTGTCTGATATACACCTGCACCTGGAACTTGACGAGACTGTTCCTCTGGTCTTAGGCCAGGAGGTTAAGTTGGAACAGGTCTGTTTAAACCTTATTCAGAATGCTATTCAGGCCATGGGAAAGACCGAGCGGCCTGTATTGACAATTAAAACCGGGCTTCAAATGGGAATTGACCCGGAGACCCTGGAAGAAAATCAATTTGTCCTGACAGCAATCATAGATAATGGTGAAGGAATAGACAGGGCAATCCAGGAAAAAATCTTTGACCCCTTTTTCACCACCCGCGAAGTGGGTACAGGTATGGGCCTCGGACTCTCTATTGTTGATCAAATTATTCGAGAATTCTCAGGAGTTATCAAAGTGAAAAGCTCTCCCGGATCCGGCTCCTGCTTTTCTGTCCTGCTCCCACCCCACCATAAAGAAAACCAGAGGAAAGGAATATGAAACAGGCGGACGATGCACACCATGCAGCCCGTATTATGGTTGTTGACGATGACATTTTTCTGCTTAGAGCCATTGAACAAACCCTGGTTCTCAACAGCTATCAGGTGGATTCCTTCAGCACTGCCTCAAAAAGTCTGTCTGCCGTGAAAAAGACAGACTATGCCGCGGTAATCACAGACATTAAAATGCCTGGCATGGATGGGATTGAACTTCTTGAGCAATTGCAAATCATTGATCCGGAGCTTCCGGTTATCATGATAACCGGCCATGGAGACGTGGCCATGGCAGTGAGCGCTATTCAGAAAGGAGCCTATGATTTCCTGCAAAAACCTGTTGATGAGGGTGCGATGATAGCGTCACTCCACAGGGCCGTGGAAAAGAGGCAACTAGTGCTGGAGAATCGTAAACTGAGCAGGCGTCTACAGGAACAACGACGGCAGCGTTCACATTTCCATGGGATGGTGGGGAACCATCCCGTCATGCAACAGCTCTATGACACCCTTCTGACGGTGGCTGCAGAAAATGATCCGGTAATGCTTTGCGGTGAAACAGGAACCGGCAAGGAGTTGGCGGCTCGAGCTATTCACGAAATTGCCGATCGATCCGGAAAACCCTTTGTGGCTGTCAACATGGGAGCCATCCCTGCGGAAATGATAGAGTCAGACCTGTTTGGCCATGTTAAAGGTGCTTTCACCGGAGCTGTTCAACAAAAAAAGGGAAAGTTTTTCTATGCCGGAGATGGCACACTTTTCCTCGATGAGATTAACAGCCTGCCCATAGAACTTCAAGGTAGGCTCTTGAGGGTGCTTGAGGAGAAAACCATTACCCCCTTAGGAAGCAATGTCCCTGTTCCCGTACATGCCAGAATCATCTCCGCGACAAATAAGAATCTCATTGAAGAAATTGCCAAGGGACGTTTTCGTAAAGACCTTTACTTTCGCCTCAAGGTTCTGCCTGTGAACATTCCTGCTCTTGAAGAGTGGAGGGCTGATATTCCTTTACTGGTTGAACATTTTCGTCAGGAATACTGCCATGAACGGCAGCAGGATGTAGAACCTTTTGATCACAAAACACTGCTTTCTCTTCAGAAAAAGGAATGGCCGGGAAATGTGAGGGAGTTGAAAAATTATGTGCGGAGAATGTGCATCTTTGGGTCGCAATCCGGCATGGATGAATTTTCACAGCAATTAGACAACCTGCGTCATCAAGGGATCAAGCAGAAGGTGGCCTTAAAAGATTTTCTCGCCCAGGTAGAAAAAGAATATCTTATGGAGATATTAGAAAAAAACAAGGGACAAATAACCGAATCCTATCAGGATCTGGGGATTTCACGAAAAAGCATCTACGATAAAATAAACAAATACGACCTGGATTTAGCTCTTTTCAGGAAGCCCCTTTGACAAGGTATTGCTGATTAACTATGCAGACCTTGCTCCAGGTGAGGGAAAAACTGTACAAAGGGGTTGCCCCTACTCGAATTTCAAAAGAGCAAGACAATTGCAATCAAGAGAACTACTGTGATACAGTGATTTTCACTTATTATCTCCCCCATTGTGCTATTCCATGAAAAAGATCATCTTCTTTCTTATATTTTTCCTACTTGTTCTTGGAGGATATAGTGTGTCGCAGAACCTCAACACACTTAACAAAGCGATCACCACACGCTTTGAGGGAATGCGATGGGAATTACCTGCCAGAATCTACGGCCGCCCATTGGAACTTTACGTTGGCAGAAAACTCCAACAGAAGCACCTTCAACAAGAATTAAACCTTCTTCGATACACAAAAACAGAGCATCTTGAAAAACCCGGCGAATACCAGGTGACGGGCAAACAACTCATTATCCATAGCCGAGAAGTTGCTTTCCCTGATGGACAACAGGGTGCAGAACGTATTAAACTTAGTTTTACTAATGATCAAATTACTTCCTTAACCAGCCAGCAATCCGGGCAAGCACTCCCCCACTTTCGCTTAGAACCTTTGCACATCGCATCAATCTACCCGGGAGACAACGAAGATCGCCTGTTTGTAAAACTTAAAGAGACACCTCCCCTGCTCGTCCAGACATTACTCCTCACTGAAGACAAACACTTCTATAAACACATCGGCATACATCCCCCGGCCATATTTCGTGCTCTGCTGGCTAACTTAAAAGCTGGAAAAACAGTACAAGGCGGCAGCACCCTGACCCAACAGCTGGTAAAGAATTTTTTCCTTACCAGCGAGCAAAGCCTGAGCAGAAAATATAACGAAGCCCTCATGACTCTGCTGCTTGAATATCGATACGAAAAAGATGACATCCTTGAGAGCTATTTAAACGAAATATATCTGGGTCAGGACGGCAAAAGGGCCATTCATGGTTTTGCCATGGCAAGTAAGTTTTATTTTCAACGTAACATTGCTGAACTCTCTCCCGACCAAATGGCACTGCTGATTGGTATGGCCAAAGGAGCATCGTACTACAACCCGAGGAAACACCCTAAAAGAGCAAAGGCACGACGTGATCTGATCCTAAGGAATATGGGGCAAGCTGAATTAATAAGCGTACAATCATCTACACAATTGCAAAATCGTCACCTTGGAGTCACAAAACGCGTCCCTTCCGGCATAACCCCCTATCCTGCTTTTGTGCAGCTTGTCCGTCGCCAGCTCAAACAAGATTATCGAGATGAAGATCTACAAAGCGAAGGGCTCTCTATTTTTACAACCTTTGATCCCATCATTCAGCAGCAAGCCGAAGAAAGCGTGCAACAAGTATTAACAGCTATAGAAAAACAACGAAAAATGGACAAAGAGAGCCTGCAAGGCGCTCTGGTACTCAGCTCTGTTGACCAGGGGGAAGTACTGGCAGTTGTCGGTGATCGCTTCCCCCGCCAGGATGGGTTCAATCGTGCACTCGATATGAATCGTCCGGTGGGGTCGGTTATAAAGCCGGCAGTTTATCTAAGTGCACTTAGCCAGCCTGACAGATATAACCTCCTGAGCATTCTCAATGATACCCCGCTGACTGTCCCTCTTTCCGGGAAAGACTGGCGTCCACAGAACTATGATAAAAAGTATCGCGGTTCCGTGACCCTGCGACACGCCCTGATACATTCTCTAAATATTCCCACCATCAATCTGGGTTTGGATATTGGGCTTGATGAAGTAATTAAAAGTATTCACAAGCTTGGGGGACCAAAAGAGATACAAGCCTTTCCATCGCTGTTGCTCGGTGCGGTTGAGCTTCCGCCAATTACTGTCCTGCAAATGTATCAGACCATTGCCGCAGGTGGTTATAAAACTCCTCTACGAACAATCCTGGCAGTCACAGACCATCAACAAAAAGTATTGCAACGTTATCCGTTAACTGTGGAACAGGCAGCAGACCCTGCTGCTGTATTCTGCCTCAGTACAACCATGCAGGAAACATGTAACACAGGCACAGGGAAAAGACTGCGCAACCTCCTTCCTGACACATTAACGGTGGCAGGAAAAACCGGAACCACTGACCAGCTCAAAGATTCATGGTTTGCGGGATTTAGCGGTTCTCATGTCGCGGTTGCCTGGGTAGGCCATGACGATAACAGCCCAACGGGTCTCACTGGAGCCACAGGTGCATTACAGGTATGGGCTGAGACTATGAAAAACATCACAACCACGCCCCTGGATCTATCTCCCCCACCAAACATTGATTTTTATTATTCAGAGATTCAATCAGGAAGGTTATTCAGTGATCAGTGCAATAAAGGAGAATTGATCCCCTTTATCCGCGACGGTCTTCTCCCACCAGTCATCAGTTGTCAGGCAGATAACCCCGGCCATCAACTCAACCGGGACTTAAAAAAAATTGAAAAAGCTCTGCATGATGGCGTACAGCAAATAATAAGGATTTTTCAATGATACGATACATCCGTCCCCTTTCATATCTACTGCCACTCCTTATCATACAGGCGTGTGCCACTCAACCCCAAAGAGCAAAGCCCTATCACCCCCCGTCCACAACGCAGCAATCCGAGACACGAAAAACAACTATCCCACCAGTTTCTCCCACCAGCACCCCAACCGTACAAAATATCCAGGCACAGGCAACCCAACTGAGCAACAGGGGACTATTTGCAGCTGCAGCCCAGACTCTGGAACGAGGCCTGCGCATAGCACCAAAAAATGCCTCTCTCTGGTCACAACTTGCTGCTGTTCGCCTGCAACAGCAGCAATATGGCCAGGCACAATCAATGGCACAAAAATCCAACACTCTAGCAGGAGCAAATGCACCCCTGATTCAGAAAAATAACAGCATCATTATAGAAGCACAAAAACAACAAAGATAAAACACCATTCACGCTATTGGCTCTGCTACAGTAAACTGAAGTCTGCCCTAACATTCTGGAAATATAGGCGATAAGAATGTAGGGCTATGTGATGTATGAACCCCTATATATAAAGAGGGTCTGAGTTAAATAATTTAAGAATAAGTAAAAAAGCTTATGAAATAGTTACGAAAATTGAAAGTATTTTTAATACTTCTTTAAAAGAAACAAGTTTGAACCCGAAATTTAAATTTTGAGCTATTTTTGAAAAAGTTACGCAAGGTTTGGTACTGAATCCCTCCTGTGTCTCCTCCCTCCTCTATTTCCTCTATTTATTATAGGTATTAAGTTTTAGCGATTTTTGTCTGTGATATTATCTCACCAGGTGTGGTTTATTTCGGAATCGCTATTTGGTTAAAGGTGTGCACGATGGTGTGCGTCTTTTTTTTGTGCACATCATCTGGCTTAATTGTGTGATATTAAAGTTTAATTATGCAGGTTTTGGTCGTAATTGACGAATTGAAATGGTGTGCATGAAAAATAGGGTTAAATGGACTCGGGAAAAGCGTTTTTGCTCTCACCTTGAGTCGCGAAGTGAGCTTGCTGAGCCAGGATGGCTTGTGATTCTTTGAACTCTCTTGCCTCTGCTGTCATATAGAATTCAGCATTAGGTGAAACATTTATTGTTTCACTCTCAATTTCCTCAAGATTTACCCTGAAAAACTCTTTTCTCATGTTGACCAAATTGATCCGTTTGCTGTTAAACACCTTGTGGAGCGCTTTTTCAAGCTGTGGAGCATTTTCGGAATAAATCATAGCATGTGTATCGAAAGTAAAAGGGACACTGGCATCGCCAAGTTCTTTAACCCGGTCGAGAGGCTCCAGTCGCCTTGTCATCCCAATCTTATAAACATCTTCCCCAAAAGATCCTTGGTTGGAAATGATATAGACATGGCCAGCTTTTGTCAGCTGTGCCATTGATTTTGCTCGTTCGCTTTTTTCATGAGCCTCTTTTAGTTCTTTATCCAGCAAGGCAATTCTCTTGTGTAATTCTTCAAGCTTTGAGCCTGTAGCTTTTTCTGCTTCTGTTTTTGCCTTGTCCAATAGCCCTTGATACTTTCCTTCTTCTTTAATAGCTTTTGCCTGCTCTTTCTCCAACATTAACTCCTCTCTCATCATCCTTTTGATTTCAGCCTGTTCCACTTTTTCCTGATGTCTCTTTTCTTTGTATTCGTAAGTTAACCGAAGTTCTTGGACTTTTAATTGAAGATAATAATCTGATATAATGACGGCACTTGATGTATTTAATTTGTTGATAGCTTTAAAGGCTTTTTGGATACGGTTCTCCATCCGCTCTATGTTGTTCCATCTTGTTCTCGATATGGCCGCGTCGCACTCATTATTAAAAGCTCTTGCTGTCAAGCGTACTGCCCTGTTAGCCATTGCTTCTCCCTTCTTTTTACTTCCTCCCACGCTCCATCGAGTTGTGCAGTGAATGGCACTTTTTTGTTTTAGTAATTGTTTTTGAGCGTCTTTTATCAGGCTAAGCTCCAACTTGTATTTTTCTGATGTGTCAAAGTCGTAATGTTGTTTGTAAAAACCTAATTCGGCTAATTCGATTTCTTCATCATATATTGCAGTTTCTTTCACAAGTTTATCAAATAGTGATTTTTTCGTTTTGTAATTGTTTTTAAGACTTTCAAATTTATGTGCAAGAGCTGTTTCTTTGCCAGTAAGGACTTCAAGTTCCTTGTTGATATCAATAATATCTGAGTATTGCTCCTCGTACCCATTGTTTATAGTTCGAAGCTTGCTGTTTTGTTTTGCTGACGATTTTAATTCTGCTTCCAGTTGCTCATTAACGGATCTCTGTCTTATTGCATAGACAAGTAGGGCAATGGAAAGTAATGCCAGTAATATAAAAGTTGCAGATAAGAGCATTGATTTGTTCCTGATGGTAAAAGGGTAATAGGTAATCAGGTGAATTTGACAAAAATCAAGCTGCCTTTTCGTTTTGTGATTGTTCCCCTGGGCAGTGTTTTCCGTCCTCACATTTTTGCTTTTTCAACTCTGTAAGTTCCTTCCTTATTGCCTCGTTTTCTTCCTGCTGTTTTTTCTCTTCTTCGATGGAGTGTTCAAGGTAATTGACATTCTGCTTCAGAGTATTTATGGCCTTGAGGTTACCGCTGGTTATTACACGCCTGACACTTTCTATTAGTTCTATGATCTCCGGATCAGGATCAGGCGCTGAACCACCAATCACCTTGCCAGTTATTAGAAAATTAAGATCAACGTTTTCGTTAGCGGCCCATTTGACGAGTAGTGGCAGCAACGTTCCCCTTTTTTTGCGGTTTCCGAAGTCACCCTTTGATATTCCTATAATTTCAGACAGTTCCTTGTCGGTCTTGACCTCAGCAACTCGCTTCGCACGACCTACAATGCCTTTTATGCTAACTGTATCGTTGTTTATATTTGACATCGCTAACGGTATCGTTTACCCTGTCTATAGATTAAGTTTTACTAGACACACCAAAAACAAAAAAAAGAGGTCACATGAAAACTAAGCCAAGTGAAAGAACCGAAGCGCTTCAAGACGAGGGCTTTGACCTTGCTACTATGATTTGTTATGCGGCATCTGATTATAAATATGGCCGCACCAAAAGTACATTCGCCAAGGAGTATGGAGGAGTTGAAGCACTGCGCGATGAACTCTTTTGGCTGGTGGAACAATGGAACGAGATTGCTATTCCTTACCGTTGTCGCCAATTTCCGCCAAAGGTCTCTTGCGTGCTACTTAGCCCCGGAGAATCTATTTTTATCCCAGCAAGCTGTCCTGCCGGGATGGGAGGCCTGACTATTTTTACGCCTAATCGTCAAAGTCAGCAAGACATTCGTCGACCTTGCCGAGTGCCTTGTAAATTTCAACGATTAGAGTTTCCAGCACGAGCAAAGGATTAGAATCCTCGCGTATTGGTGCGTTTTGAATGCGAATATCTCCGTTTTTGATAAAGGCTGAAGCAAGGGTCACGGCGTGTTCAAGTTTTTTCTCTTCAGGCATGATTGATCCTTATTAACAGGTGTTTAAATTTTTTAAAAAAAAATGAATAATTTACAAAAACTAATCAAATTACGCGGCTTGTCTGTCCGTTGCATAGCCAAAGACGTTGGTCACGGTTACCACCATGTACAGAAGGTTGTGAAGGGCACCAGGTACAGACATAGGGATGGTTCCTTTGGCACCTATAATAATAGGGCGGTACAGCAAGCTGTGGCTGTCCGGCTTGGCCTAAGCTATGAGCAGGCCTGGGGTGCCAAATCACACTCACGTCTGCTAGGGCTGATCCGAAAGGAAATCAAGGCTCAAGCCAGGAAGAAAGAGCGGGATTTACAGCAAGTTTTTCTACACAATGGCAGATTACCGGAAAAACAGGCCGTCTGCAATGTCTAAGCGTAAAAAGAAAATAGATAAACGGCAGATGAGCTTGTTTGACGTGTTGAAGCGTGTTGCTGTCAGTGAGCAGGAGCCAGCAGAAGAGGGAGAGTTGAATATTGCGAATAAACTCCGGCTTGCCCTTATTACAGCTATCAGGCAGTGCCCCCTTAAGAGATTTCAGATAGCCGGTGAAATGAGCCATCTTCTTGGCCATGAAGTTTCCAAAACAACCATAGATTCGTGGACTGCAGAGTCCAAAGAGCTGAACAGGATACCTGCTGAGTATTTACCTGCTTTCTGCCGCGTGACCGGAGATCGGGAGCCGATCAGGCTGGTTGCAGAACATGGAGATATGTTTGCCATGCCTGGACCTGAGGCATTACGAGCAGAGATACAGAAGTTTACTGAGCAGGAAAGCAAGGCCCGAGCTGAGAAGCGTAAACGAATGCGCTTTCTTGAGGAGATGGAGGGATAACAATCCAGAATCATGAGCGAAGAACGTGTACCTGATGCTATCTGGCGGTTTTGGATTGCTGGAATAAATGGCAGGAAACTACTTAGAATTGAACTTTTCCTGGCCAGGCAGTGGAAAATAACAGCCAGGATCGGCAAGCGGAACAGGTACCCATGGTGCCCGATGAGAGGGATGGAATACTGGACTGAATATTACCGGTTAAGGATCAACGGCCGGTGGCGGCAGAAGGAAGGATACAGGTTTCGATTCTTTACCTTGGTGGAGAGTTTGGAGCTGGTGGAACAATTAAAAATTAAGGAAGAGCAAAGGAGCGAAGAATGAGCGGTGCAGTGAATATTAAGCCTTTGAGTGTGCGGGAAGAGAAGAAGCTGAAAGAGTTGGAGAGTGTTATTGATGCTCATCGACGTGGTTTTTATGAAGTCGGTATGGCTCTTGCTAAAATCCAGGCAGAAAAACTGTACCGCCTGCAGGCTGATACCTTTGAAATCTATGGAAATGAAGTATGGGGTCTAATCGAACGACAACTTTACCGTCTTGTTAACGCGGCATTGGTTTTTGAAAACCTGACCAATTGGTCAGGAAATGACTCACCCGAAAACCTGCGCAATTGCGCAGGTTTTAAACAAGAAGATCTCCCCACCAACGAAGCCCAATGCCGCCCCCTAACCTCCATCACAACCAAAGAACAAACAATAATCTGGAACCAAACCATCCAGACTTCCAGATCAGAAAATACCAAAATAACAGCCGCCCTGGTCGCCCGCTGCGTGCGAGAATACAAAGGCGAAGAATTCCGCAAAAAGCTCGACGAAGCCAAAGAAAAGCTGACCCCAAAAGCCGTAAAAGAGCACGGCCAAAATATATCACCCAAGATGGATCAATCGTACCGGGGCATGCTTAAAACAATCGAACATGAAATGCAATCAAACTGGCGCCACACCAGCAAGGATATGGTGCGAGACTGTTTACAGAACCTGCTTGCCGCAATCGATGAACTTTAGGATCTAAGCCATGAAGCAAACTGTCACTCTGGCCAGGATCTCAACCGCAACAGGCATACACCGTACGTCTGTTCAGCGGAAACTGGATAAAAACGAGACTCCTTTTATCTGGCACAACGGGATAAGCGGCAAAGAAAAACGCTATTTTGCCTCCAATCTACCCAGGAATCTGCGTTTCGACCTGGCTAAAGATAAAGCCACACCCGCAACTGAGGATCTTAATCTTCAAAATAAAGCCGCCCAGGTCGGCACAGCTGCTGCCCACAAAATGCTTGAAGATGCTGCAGAAGAAAAAGAACGCCTGCAAATGGCTAAAGAAGATGGTCTTGCAGTCTTTGATCATCAGCCAGAAATGCGCAAAGCTGAAGCCTGGGCACGGCACGACTTTCTTTCAGCCTGCAGCAACTTTGTTCTGGCTGCAAGATATAAAATCCGAAAGGGATCAACTCACAGCAAAAAAGGAAGCCTGGTCTTTATCGAAAATTACAACGGCGGGCACATCAATTTAGGAGACGATATCCATCAGGTGGTGGGCGAAAAGATCAGTTATTCGACCTTAAACAGATGGCGTAAATCATACGATAAACTTGGTTTAATCGGCCTTGTAAACAACTATCACAACCCGAATAAAGGCAAGAGCAGCCTCAGTAAAGATCACAAAGAATATATTGTGGGCCTGGTTACCGATAACCCGATGATCAAAGTTACAAATATAGAAAAGGGGCTCCAGGGGCATTTCGGTTTTAGCATACCCAGTTACGCAGTGATAAACCGTTATTACGAGAAATGGATCCGTGACCACAGGATGCAATACGAACACCTGACAAACCCTGATAAGTGGAAGAATCACAGCATGGTTGCCTACGGATCTGCAAGCGAGACTATCATCCGCCTCAATCAAATGTGGGAAGCGGATTCCACTCCTGCTGACCTTATGCTTACAGATGGTAGGTATAACCTGATTAACACCATTGATATCTTCTCGCGTCGAGTGAAATTCCATGTGTGCAAGACCTCCAAGGCCTCTGCTATTGCAGCCCTCACTCGTCGTTGCATTATTGACTGGGGTGTCCCGGAAATCATCAAGACAGATAACGGACAGGATTATAAAAGCAAATATTTGCGCCAGGTGATTAAGGGTCTTGGTGTTGAACAGATATTCTGCAAGCCCTTTAGCGGTGAGGAAAAGCCTCATTCCGAACGAGTTTTTAAGACCTTTCTTCACTCCATTGTAGAGATGATGCCAGAATATATTGGTCATAATGTCAGTGAACGACAGGCCATTGAAGCCAGGCGCAGTTTTGCCGATCGGATCATGAAGAAAGGAGGAGATCCGGTTGAGGCAAATATCAGTTCTGAGGAATTACAAAGGATCTGTGATGAATGGACAGAATATATTTACCACCATGATAAACACGGTGGTCTGAACGGGAAAAAGCCCATTGAGATGGTACGGGCATGGAATAAACCCATCCGGCATATTTCTAATATGCGGGCACTGGATATGCTTCTTATGCAGGCGCCCACGGATGGCGGCAAGCGGAAAATCGGCAAGAAAGGCGTGAAGGTTGACGGCAAATATTACCATTCCGTGGAGATGACAGAGCATAAGGGTCAGGTAAAAGTGCTTCTGGATCCCACCGACATGGGCACCATTTACCTTTACCAGAAAGATACATTAGGTGAAATGCGATTTCTCTGTATCGGCATTAACCCCGATTGGTACGGCATTGATAAGGCCGAATTTGCCAGCATGAGCAAACGGCATCAGATGAAATTTATCAAGGCATCCAAACGGGAGCTTACCAAAAAGGCCAAAGAGCTGGGCACGAAAAACGCCTATAAAGAGTACATGGAACGCCGTAAATCCCAGGTGGATAACATTGTCGAGCTGCCACAGAAAACCGTCGATTACACTACCACAGGTCTTGAAGAGGCAGAACGTGCCGCTAAAGCTGTAATTGCCGAGCAAAGTGCCCAGGAAGGCATGGACAACCAGGCAGACGACTTGAATATCGAAATAGATCCTGCCCGGGCAGAGACAGTAAAGCCCAAAAAGGGAAAGGTCATGCAGCTGATCCAGAGTGATACCGAGATTTATCAGGGGATCAGAGAACGGGTGCAGAGTACAGATAGAAAACTCAATCGTACAGAATACGATTTTCTCACCACTTATTACGCTACCACCAGCGGTAAGAGCTTTATGCTGCTGGAGGGTGATTTCAGAGTTACAGCGGGTCTTAAGGAGGCCCAGGCAGAACAATAAAAAAAAGGCTGTTGAATAGTGCGCATTCAACAGCCAGCTGTCTTACGACAGATAAAACAACTTACAGGAGGAAGAGTAAACGATGAAAGATGTTTTTGCAATAACGGGGAACGTTCAGCGCTTTTTAGCAGGTGTTGAAACCCTCACCACAGCAGTACGGGGCCGCACAGGGTTGATGCTTGCCTATGGCCCGCCTGGTACCGGAAAGACTGAGACTGGCCAATGGTACGCACAGCAGCATGATGTCCCCTATATTCGATGCAAGGATATTACTTCACGGCGTTCTCTTCTTGAGAATATCGTTGGTGAGCTTGGTCTTGCCGCCAAGTTTCGGGCCGAGGATCTGTTCCGGCAGGCAGAAGATGAGCTGGTGGAACGAAACGGCATCATGATCCTTGATGAAGTCGATTATCTGACCAAATCCGGTGCTATTGAAGTTATCCGGGATCTCAACGATGTGACCAATTTCCCCATACTCCTTATGGGAATGGAAGAAACCCTTGCCAATGTCAGAGCCTATCAGCATTTGTACGATCGGATCACCGCAATTGTCCGTTTTAATCTCTTTGATAATAAGGAGCTTACCAAACTAGCCGAACAAGTCTGTGAGGTACGGATCAGTGCTGACGGTATCAGCTTTATCAAAGAGCGAAGCAAAGGCAGGCTGCGACTTTCCATGCAATGGTTCTCGAAAGTTGAAGGGCTTGCCAGACGGAATGGGATTGATGAAATAAGCGCAGCTCACCTCCAGACCTGCAAGGAGAAGTAACATGACAGTTCTTGAACCGGTACTGGGATGGCTTGTGAGCTGTAAGTTAAAAAAAGTAACGGTAATCCAGATAATGGACAATATCGGAATGCCGAAAAAGCCGATCCTTCGGGTAATGGATAAACTGGTCAGGGAGGGATATGCGGAAGAGGTGGAAGACAATAAAATCCAACTGTGCCGCGGTGAATTTGGAAAGCCGCGTCGGAATCCTACGTGGAAACTTCTTGAAAAACCATTGTCTGATCGCCCTACCCGTAGACCCAAGAGGCAAACCAATAGAGATAAGCTCTGGACAGCAATCCGAAGACAACGGATTTTTACCAGAAAAGATCTCATACGCTCAACAGGGCTTAGCATGGGGAGTGTTGAGTCGTACACAAAGCTGTTGGAACGTGACGGATATTTGAAGGTTAAAGGGAACGATGGGCATCAGAAAGTGTATACGCTGACAAAAGGTTTGCGCGATTTTAGCAGGCCGTTACTGAAGGAGAAAGTCGATGAGTGATGCATGGATGCTGATTTTAGCGAGAAAAGTCGAGGCCAAGGGGCGCTCTGAAGTGGCACGTGAGTTGAATCTTTCAGCGGCTACCCTGTCTCTGATTTTAAATGATAAATATCCTGCCAGTACAGAAAATATCGAAAAAAGAATTATGGCTATGTATGGCCATGGTGGAAAGGTTCAGTGCTCTGTTCTGGGCGAGATAGAACCGGCTTTATGTATCGTTAAATGGGAACGTGCTCACAGGGTTAAGAGTGTGGGCAATCCAGCCACTAGCAGGCTTTATATTGCATGTCGTAAATGTGATTTAAGAAGCAATTAACAGGAGATTAAAAAATAAAATGAATACTCAAGTAAAAGAAGCGGCCCGACAAATACTAGGCAATATTAGTGATATACAGGAAGTGCTCTGCATGGGCGGATCTGACGAATTAAACCTCAAAATTTCCGCTATCCGTGAAAGAGCGGCCTTTTTATTTGAAGGCGGTCAGGGAACCCGGCAAATAATCGACGGGTATCAGGAAGAGGCCCAGTCTAGTTTCACCATGCTGATTGAAGAAGCCAGTATCCATTTGGGCGAGAACAATACAATGAACGATGTAGAGCTGCTGCACGCCTGCAGGCTGGCTGAAATATTTGTCCGCCGTGCTCATGTGTATTTTGATCGCAAAGCAAGAGCTATCATGGAGGGATCTGATGCCTGTTAAAGATGATAAGGGGCGCTGGATAGATGCCACAGGTAATCCGGTACCGCCTAAATATATAGATCCAGTTGAAAAAAAACGGGATCAGATGGTGGAAAAACAGTTGCGGCAGGCCTTTCTCCTGCAGGAGCGTATGGCCAAATTTAAAAAGGCCGTGCTTGCTGATATCGGCAAATACCTGGACTGGCTTGCGCATCGCCATGGAGAAGACGCGTTGTCACCAGGTGGAAACTATATGCTCACTGGCTTTTCAGGCAACAAGCGGATCCAGATTAAGGTCAACAAAGTGATTGAGTTTGACGAGCGTCTGCAGTTGGCCAAGAAGAAGATCGATGCCTGTCTGGAGCGTTGGAGCCAGGGCGCAAATGATAATTTTAAAGTGGTTGTTTTCGATGCCTTTAAAGTCGATCGGAAGGGGAACGTGGATACAAAACGGATTCTTGGTCTCAGAAAGCTGAAGATAAAGGATAATGAGTGGGTAGCTGCCATGGATCTTATCACCGAGGCCATTACCATCACCGGTAATCGCAGTTATCTGATGTTTCAAATCAAAGCAGATAAAGACGCCGAATGGGAATCTTTGCGGCTTGATCTTGCGGGGGTGTGATATGGAAAAAGATACGGCCCTGCAGCTGGTCCTTGAGTATCTGGAATTCAGCTACGGTGAATTCTATGAATGGCTTGAGCGACATAAAGAAATAGAGGGCACAGAAGCCGAGCTTATCATTGCAGAGCTGAACAAGGCTCATGCAGAGGAGGCACCTAAATGAAACTACGTAGTGCAACAATAAATCACAACAGTATTACGGCGGAGTGCCCGGTAGGTGAGGATTGTCAGGCTATACAAATCACACAGGGTAAGATGATGACGTTTTCCTGTCCGCATTATCATGGACTTTACAATGGCGATCGTGGGCAGATGGTACGATGCAATTACTCTGCCATTGCATGTAATTGTTGAGATTGAGGCGAAATCCCGCAGTTGCGGGATCGTCGGAGCGTAGTGGCTCCGGCCTGATGATGCCAGCTTAGCATTCGTAGAGACAATAAAAAATGAAACGAGATTTTAAACCATACAAATTGAGCGTAAGTATCCAGGTTGAAGTTGATCTAAATGAGCTCCTGGACGGCCTCAAACTCCACACGACCATTGCAGAGATTAAGAAAAATATCGGAATGTATCTTCGGGCAGGGGTGAAACAATATAAGTTTGTACCTGGCGAGGATATCACCATCCCGGATGAAGGACAAATTGCTGGTAACCTCCATGAATGGGATATCGTGAGCTATGGCGAAGAGTAAGGATACAGAAACCAGCCAAAATGCTCCAGAGATCATGGTTGGGTTGTCGGGCTGCAAAGCCTATGGCGCCAAAGACCTTTGCCCTGTTGCCTGGTGCAGAAAGGCCCGTGGTGACTGGTGTAAGGATAAAAAAGGGCAGATGTGCCGATGGGGAAATGTATGAAACTCATCTGTCCAGGATGCGGAAGCGTAGCCAGTGCCGAGATCTGGTTAAACGATGCCCTGTGTCGTGAGACCATGGCAGCTATTGTGAGTCTTCCCCACCCTCTTCCCGGGTCCACAATCGGCTATGTCTCCCTTTTCAGGCCCGGGAAACGGGCACTCACCTGGAAAAAGGCAAAACGGCTGGTGAATGAATTGGCCGTGCTCGTAACAACTGGACATATTCAGGTGCAGGGCAAGGTCGCACGGCCTTGTCCCCCAGGGATATGGGCTCTTGCCATGGAACAGATGGTGGAGCGCCGGGATAGTCTCAGGCTCCCCATGCCAAACCATAATTATTTAAAACAAATTGTCTGGGAGCTTGCGGATCGCGAGGATGCCGGGCAGGAAAAAACAATTCGCCAGCAGGAATCCCAAGGACAAAGGCCCACGCAACGGGGCGTTGATCCCCTGGAAAAAGCCCGTCAGGAATGGGATAAAAATAATGCCGGAAAGGCTGTTCCCGGGCTCCCTGATTTTGTGATAAAAGGAATGGGCAATGAAAAAGATTGAAAGCAGTGAACTCTCAAAAAGCGCATTAGTCGATATTGTTGACGCAATAAGAGAAAGTAAAATTGTCCCGGACAGCCTGATTCTCAAGCTTTATAAGCACGACCTGGCGTCACAACTATTATCAATTGAAAAACAACTGGAAGCTATCAAAGTTAAGTTGAAAAACAAGAAATTATCCAGGAAGGCCTACCAGGCTCTTGCAAAAAAGAGCAATCAACTTGTTTTGTTAGCCAATAGAAAAGCTCAGATTTATAACGGGCTGGAGGATTGACAATGGCACCAACTAACGCCGAATACGCAAAAATCAATATTGCCTGTAAATCTTTAGCGATCGACAAATACGCCCTTATTGCTGACCGTTACGGCCTTGAAACAAGTAAAGATCTCAGCAGACAGCAAACCACGGATCTCCTGCTCCATTTTAAAACTCTGGGCTGGAAACCAAAGAGAGCAAGAAACAGCTCCAAAAGAAGTAAAACCAGCCCGATATATGAAGATCCTATGATGCGCAAGGTCGTTGCTCTCTGGATCACCATGGCTGATGCAAAAATTGTGAAGAATCCGGCAAACTACGCCATGCAGAAGTATGTGAAACGCATGACCGGCAAAGATAACCTGCGCTGGTGTGATAAAAATGAACTCCGTATCATCATAGAAGCATTAAAACGTTGGGGGGAACGTGAGGCCGCTCCTGCGCCATCCATGGCACCCGCGGCACTAGAACATCCCTGTTCGTCGGAGATCGATCTTGACTAAAAAAGAAGAGCTTGCACAGCTGCTGGCGAATCTGAATCCAACAATCGATGAATTGCCTGGGGATCTCCCGGCCGTGGCCAGAATTATAGAAAGAATGGTACCGGGAAAGGGAGTGCAAATCACACTGGCTATTGCAGCAGAAAATCGAGGTACTTATATCCTGTTTCACAATACCGACGCCTTGGAGCGCGGGGTGCGGGATAGGTGGATAGTTGAGCAATATGAAAATGGTGTAACAGCCCCTGAGATTGCCCGAGCCGCAGAGCTTGGTGTACGGAGGGTCTGGGATATCCTGGGTACTGAGCCGGTGGATGATCGGCAGATGAAATTGTTTTAACTCAAAAGGAGCTTGCTATGACTAAAAACGAGAGACAGCGCTTAAAACGACTGGAGAAACAGGTATTAAAACAGGGCCGGAAGATTAAAAACCTGAAACAGCGGATTTGTGTACTGCGCAACCGGGTGGTGTGGGAGCGTGTCTTAGGGTTTTGAGAATCAGGAACTAATGGGGTTTGTCCTTTTTTTATTCCATTTTAATATTGGAGCAAACACTTGAGAAAGAAGATTGCAAAATATACAGCGGATACGGTGGGAGCGGTATTTGTTTTGGTATTTATGGTTGTTTTTTTTATAATTATACTCCCTTTCATTCTGTCGGAAAAGTTTATGTCTCGTTGATGACGTTTTGCTTTTGAACGATTGTAGCCTGGTATTTATCTTTTATTGAGGATCAGAACATGAAAAGAATACTATTAACTGTTTTTTTGGTACTTGGTTTTTTCTGTTCGTCTGTGGTCGCCGCAGAAACAGATATACACATAGAATGGGCGTATAACGGAAATGGTGATCTTGCTGAGCTTGGCTTTAGGCTGTATCAAAAATCACTCGATGAATCTGTCCGGCTGGTTGCAACATTTGAAGGGATCGACACCAGGGATGGAAATAGCATTATTCCGGTTGAGCCGGGGCGCAGCTTTTACGCATTGTGTGCATACAATGCAGACAGAGACGGAGCGTTGTCGGATTGGTACCCGTTTGAATATATAGCAGCCATAACACCGGGTATGCCAGCACCAACAATCATTATAAAATTTAATTGACTGAGAACGTTGACACTCAGCGGAAGGGGCTGTTTCCGTTCAGCTATAGAGGAACTAATGGGGTCTGTCCCTTTTTTGTTTTCTTTCTAGGAGATTCACTATGAACGAAGTAACCATTTTTCAATTCAATGAGCAGGAAGTACGCACCATAAGAGACGAACAAGGGGAGCCCTGGTTCGTGGCTAAAGATGCCTGCGACATTCTTGAACTCGACAACCCCACTCGTGCTATTGAGGGTCTTGATGACGATGAGCTGACCTTACTAAAACTCAGGTCAGGTGGTCAAAGTCGGGAGATGAATATTGTCTCAGGGAACTAATGGGGGCTGTCCCTTTTTTGTTTGTTTCGCACATGTTCTTCGTGACATTAAACATCTTGGCTGCTCTACAGAATTTCGCGAGTCCAATTTTGGACTCGGGTCCTACGCGGATAAACAAGGCCAAATGCGGACCATGTACAAAATGACCCGCAAAGGTTTTAGTCTCCTGGGTATGGGATTTACCGGCCGCGAAGCAATGGCCTGGAAAGAGGCATATTGAAGGGTCGTCAGTGTCGCAAAAAGGGTTTCAATCTGAAGGCCTTTCGATAAGCCTTTCTGGAAGTTTACCATAACTTATTTGTCAAACAGTACAAACGGTTAAAAAAAGAAAATGTTGACACAATCCGCCATATCAGGCTATCCTACCCCTGCAAGCGAAAATATCGCTTGTTCGGGTTTGAGAGCCCGGAATACCAGGCGGACGCAACCGCCACCATATTTTATGTCTGGTGGTTTTTTTACGTCCACACTTAGCGCAGCAAACTCCTTTGGGCGTGGGCTGTGTGGGGGGCCTTCGGGCTCGCCGGTTCCTGGTATCCGGTCTCTCAACCCGCACAGTTCCACGTCCATTTTGCGTTTGAGAGCGCTGGGCGGGGATTATTTCTTAATTCCTATCAGGAGATTTACCATGAAGAAGCAACACGAAGTAACAGTCCAGAACATTCAGTCCGCAATTCTCACCCTTCCTGGTCGTCCGCCGTTTATGGTGACCAAACAGCTTGCCGATCTCTATGAGACTGACAGTGAAAGAGTCCTGCAAGCGTATCGCAGGAACCTGAAAAAGTTCCCCGAAGATTTCGTTTTTCAGCTCACAGAAGAGGAGGCTAAGACCCTTCAATCTGAAGGGTCTATGACATACCTTGGCGGAGCGCTTCCATACGGTTTTTCCCGCAACGGTTTCAACATGCTTTCAGCCGTTTTGCAGGGTGACGTGGCAGACGAACGTGCCATCCAGATAATGCGAGCCTTTTCCGCATTTGAGGAGATGTTTCAGGTAAACCAAGAAGGAAGACCTGCCCTGTACACCATGGTCAAAACCGTAGATCATCACCATCTCCTGAAATATTACCATGAAGGCCGGGGCAAAATGTGCGCCATTCCGGTAAGTGATGAGGATTCAGCTGGTATGAAACAGGATATCCTCGCAGGTATGACAACCGCCCAGGTGGCAAAGAAGTATGACCGATCAAAGTCCACAGTTAAAAAACACACTAAAGTAGAGCGTGCCCGAATAGTCCTGGAGAACAGCGGCCAGATGACATTGCCCTTCGCAGGAGGGCACGCATGAGCCATCCAGACTTTGTCGAAAAAGACGGAATGTATCTGTGTAATGTTATGGGAACTTTGCTCCTTATCGCCAATACAGCTTTCCATAGCTTTGATGAGCCGAAGGCTATGCGGAAGTCAGGTTTATTAATTGGTGAGTTGCTCAGTACCGCAAAAAAACGGGGGTATAAGCAGGAAAAAGAATTTCGTGTGGTCTTTGCAAGTGAAGATCTTAAGGCTCACCGTGTAGTAGCTGCCGGTCTGCTGGAATATATTCAGATGGAAGATATTGTTGATATGATGAACAATGAGGCAAATTAATGGCCACCAAAGGATTCATGTGGCCGTCTTCGTACCCTGAAGGAGCAAGCTAATGAGTGATAAAACACCGGTAATAACCCAGTTTTCCTATTGCGACTCAGGCAACGCGGCGGATATTCTGGACGGCACACTCTTTGTCACCCGCTTTCTGCGGGAGGTGTCTCCGGCATTTACCGATGCCAACGGAAACGCCGGGCTTTCCGATGATGGCAGCACTGGCCTGCACATGATCCTGTGCGGTATTGAAAACTCCATTTCCCTGGCGATAGAGAGGCTATAACCACCTTAAACCGCGGTATGCGGTGTGCGGTATGAGGAAAAGACTGAAAGACCTGTTTTTCGGAGTCTTCGCTTACCTGCCCTTCCGCACACCGCACACCGCACACCGCATACCTTAAACCGCTGTTCCCCCCTTGCCATAAAATAGTGCACCCCTGCACGATGGCCCTTTACTAAAAACCCCATATAACTCTTTCCATACACATCATCTTCTTCCTCTCTAAACCGGGACAGGTCATTATTTTCAGGCCTGTCCCGGTTGCCCGGGGTTGAACATCAGAAAACTACGTTTATCTGGAGAGGGCCATGCCCCAGGTCACTAAATACGACCAGCATTTTAAAATATACGCTGATATCTACTTCGGCGGTGAAGTCTCCTGGCAGTGGTTTAAGGCCATGGGGATTGCCGAGTCAAGTCTTAATCCGAGGGCAGTAAGCCCTGTTGGTGCTATGGGCATTATGCAACTTATGCCACCCACCAGTGCCCAGGTTGCCAGAGAATTGTGGATTGCAGATGATCCGCTTGATCCGAAAATTAATATATTGATGGGCATCCACTATGCCAGAAAGATGTGGACCATTTTTAAAAAAGAGCAGGGGCTGGAACGACTTTGCTTCATGTTCGGTGCTTATAACGCCGGTGCTGGCAACATCATCAAAGCCCAGGGACGGGCGAAGCTATCATATATCTGGGACGACATTGCCGATGCACTGCCGCAGGTGACCGGGAAACATGCCATGGAAACCATCCAGTATGTGGAGCGGATACTTGATATCAGGCAAAAAATGATTTGAGAAGAACGACACCAATTGGTCTCAAAAACAAGATTTAAACTCAATTTTAACGGGAGAATTATCATGGCGAAGATAAACGGATGGAAAACTTATGTTGCAGCAGCTGGTATGGGTGCACTTGGTGTAGTTGCCATTGCAAATGGTGATGTCCCTGGAGGCATCCAGCAGCTAGTTGCAGCGCTGGCGCTCGTTGGTATCGGTCATAAGATCGAGAAATCGGGAAACTAAGCAGCCACTCATGGATATTTTGGATCGCGCTCAAGTCGCAGACAGTAACTTTCTGGAACAGGCCCTGGCTGTCCAGGCCGAAAAGTTCGGCAAACGCCAGGGGATCTCCAGGAAACGTTGTCTGGATTGTGAGTGCGACATCCCGGAAGCGCGACGGATTGCGGTCCCGGGATGTGAGCGCTGTGTGGAATGTGCAGAAGAAATAGAAACCCTGAGGCGGAGATAAATGGAAACAGTGTCAACCTTCGGTACGCTTGCCACCTTGCTCAGCAGCTTAAGTGGCTGGGATTTTGGAGTGGTGGCCCTGCTCATTATTGTCGGGCCTGTTGGCATGGTGTTGTTGATAACCAAAACAAATAAAGATCTCCGGGATGAAATAAAGTCCCAGGCGGATGCCGATAACAGACGTTTTGAGGCGGTGGTACGGATGTACGAGAACAACGCCGTACTTGCTGAAAACTACCTCAAGTTGGCTAACGAATTAATGATGGTAATACACCTGAACACGGAGGCAATGACAAAGCTCGTTGCCCGTATTGATAATCAGCACTTTGTCGCCCTGGAGCGAAGAGGATAAAATTTGAATACAGATATCGCAAACATGAAAGTAGGCCTGGGTGAGAAAAAGCAAAAACAGGCGGCTTTACAACAGGAAGCAAAGGTGTTGTGCCGGCAAATCAGCCCTCTTTTAAATCCTCTTTTACTGTCCATTGAAAATATGGATATCGCAAAAGCATCAGTAAAAATGGATCAGCTGGTGATGGCGCAGGCAGGGCTCCTCAAGCTGCAAATGCAGATAGAAGAGTTGGAGGATGCACTTGGCTAACAAAGGCGACAAATCGATTCTGGCACCGCAGGCACAACGGCTTTACGCTGAAGGCCACAATCTGTCTTCAATCAGCGATCAGCTAGGGGTGTCTGTTACAAGCCTCAGCCGTTGGAAAGACGATAGCCACGATCCGAAACAGCCGATGGATGAATGGGATAGAGCCCGGACACAAAAGCGCGGCAACATCCAGCGCCTGCGAGATCTGTTTGAAGGCCAGCTATCATACATGGAAGAATTGCATCCGAGTAAAATAACATCATCCCTCATGGATGCCCTCTCCAAAATGGGCGCCCTCCTGGAGCGATGGGACAAAATGGAGAAGGCGCAGCGTGTTGCTGATGATGTTGTCAAGGAAGTGAAAAAAGCTGGCATTACCAGTGATACAGCCAATGAAATCAGACGTCAAATATTAGGAATTGGTGCATGACTCAAGAAACGCCACACGTCTTTCTGTCTTACCAGCAGGAATGGGCCGATGATAAGTCCCAGGTCAAAGTGATTGAAAAATCAAGGCGCATTGGATTGTCCTGGTCAGAAGCTGGTGATGACACCCTTTTTGCTTCTGAAGCTGCTGGATCGGACGTTTGGTATATCGGCTACAACAAAGAGATGGCCGAGGAATTTATCAATGATTGTGCCAAGTGGGCGTTGCTCTATGATGATGCAGCTAGTGCTGTTGAAGAAGAAATCCTGAAAGATAAGGACAAAGACATTCTTACTTTTCGTATTCGATTTTCTTCAGGACATAAGATTGTGGCACTCTCCTCAAGGCCCTCAAACCTTCGTGGCAAACAGGGGCGGGTGGTAATAGATGAAGCCGCTTTTCACGATGATTTAAAAGCACTTATAAAGGCCGCAATCGCCCTTTTAATCTGGGGTGGTGAGGTACGCATTATCTCAACCCATGACGGCGAAGAAAACCCGTTTAATGAGTTGATCAAGGATATCAGGGCAGGCCGAAAACCATACTCCCTGCACCGCGTGACGTTGGATGATGCACTAGAACAGGGATTTTATCAACGGATCTGTCTGAAGCTTGACAGGGTATGGACTCAGGAAGGCCAGGATATCTGGCGTCAGGATCTTATTGACTCTTACGGCGACGGTGCAGATGAAGAGCTTTTCTGTATTCCTTCCCAGGGATCAGGCGCATTCCTGACGCGGGTGCTGGTTGAAAACTGTATGAGTGATGAGCTCCCGGTGATCCGCTATGCGCAGACAGATGATTTTAAATATCTCGATGAGGATATCAGACACTCAGAAGTAGAAGCCTGGTGTGAGGATACCCTCCTTCCCTTGCTTGAAACGCTTGATCCAGATCGACAGTCCTATCTCGGGGAAGATTTTGGGCGGACAGGCGATCTCTCGGTGATTGTCCCCCTGCAGGAGACCCAGAGCGCAACGTTTAAAGCACCGTTTGTTTTGGAGCTGCGCAATATCCCATTCAAACAGCAGGAACAGATTGTCTTTTATATCATAGATCGCCTGCCCCGCTTTTCTCATGGCTCTTTTGATGCCAGAGGAAACGGTCAGTATCTCGCAGAGGTGGCAGCGCAAAAATATGGTGAGAACCGGATCTCGGAAGTCATGCTATCCGAAAAATGGTACCGGGAAAACATGCCCAAATATAAAGCAGCGTTTGAAGATAAAACGATTCTGTTGCCACTTGACGCGGACATCATAGAAGACCATCGGGCATTCAAGGTGATCAAGGGTGTAGCCAAGCTGCCGGATGGCAAAACAAATTCCAAAAACAAAAAGCAACGCCATGGTGATTCCGGGATTGCAGGAGCTATGGCCTGGCATGCCACCGGCCAGGAAGGTGGCGGTAAACCCGAATATGAATCTGCAGGCAAACGCCGCTTTGCAAAAAAAGGAGCCTGGTAATGGCCAACAAGGTGATCATCTATGACCAGTTTGGCAGAGAGGTGGATCTCTCATCCAATAAAAACCCGGATCGCAACCCGCTTGCCGTTGCTCCGGTACTGGATTCTTTCCGGGAATATGTAACAGACGGTCTCACTCCCGAACGGCTCGCAGCAGTATTTAAAGCTGCTGACAGCGGCGACATGCGATCACAGGCAGAACTGTTTGAGCAGCTGGAAGAGAAAGACGGTCACCTGCTGTGCGAGCGAGATAAGCGAAAAAACGTCCTCCTGGATCTTGATTTCATCGTTGAGCCAGCCAGTGAAGATCCCAGGGATCAAAAAATAGCAAAGTTTGTAAGCGAGACATTCAGCAACCTGACCGACTGGGAGGATACAATTGTCTCCCTCCAGGATGCGGTTGGTAAAGGCTATTCCGGCCTGGAAATCTTCTGGGATGTTTCCAGCGGCCAGGCAGTTCCGACAAAGTTTGATTTCATTGAGCAGAAGCGCTTTCTCTACACAGATGAGAAAGGTCTGCTGCAGAAGTACCCGCGCTTGCTCACCGATGATGATCCTATGGGCATAGAGGTACCGGCCTGGAAGATGCTCTTGCATAAATACGGCGGTAAATCCGGGCACCCAACCAGGTCAGGTATCTATCGAGTTGCGTCCTGGATGATACTCTTCAAGCACTATGCGCTCAAAGACTGGGTAATATTCTCCGAAGTTTTCGGCATGCCACTCAGGCTGGGAAAATATTCATCAGGTGCCTCGACCGATGACAAAGATGCACTGTTGACAGCGATCTCCTCCCTTGGCTCTGATGCCGCAGGAATTATTTCCGATTCAACGGCCATCGAATTTATAGAGACCGTGAAAAATGCCAGTGGTGATCTTTATAAAATGCTGGCCTCTTTTTGTAATGGCGAGATTTCCAAAGCTCTCCTTGGTCAAACCCTGACCGCTGAGGTGGACGGCAAAGGCAGCTATGCAGCATCCAAAACGCACAATGAAGTACGGCTGGATCTTCTCCGTGCCGATGGCCGGGCCATTGCTGGTACTGTTCGTAATCAGTTGATTCGGCCCCTGGTTGGTTTTAATTTTGGCTGGGATGCATTAATCCCTGAATATTCCATTTTGTTTGAGGAGCCTGACGACCTGCTGGCAAAATCGGAATGGATGGGCAACGTCCTGGATCGTGTTGCCATGCCGCGTTCTTTTGTTAATCGCTCCTTTGGTATCCCGGAACAGGAAGGGGAAGAGGAAATGGTTGGTGGTGCCACAGCTCCCCAGCCCTCCGTATCAACAGCTGCTAAAACAACAGTTGTAGCCAAGGATGGAGCAGCTCCACAATTTAGCGACGAGCAACAGGAGTTGGAAGATCTGGCGGACATGGCCTGGACGGAAACGGATCTCAGCACCAACGAAGAAAAGATCCTGCAAATTGTCCAGGAGGCCGAAAGCTACGAAGAGGCCATGGAAAACCTCCTCGCCTTCTATCCTGAAATGGAAATGATCAGCCTGCAGGACGGACTTGAAAAGGCATTGCTCACTGCAGATCTCCATGGAAGATTGATGGTGAAGGATGCCTGAAACAAAAAAATATCTCAGTCATGCTTTTGACCTTCCCATGGAAGAAGCTCAGGCATTCTGGAGGGACAAGATCCAAATTGGTGCCGGGCAGTTTAACAAACTCTCTGCCGAGGCTAAACTTCGCGCCTTCGCAGTATCCGGGATTGCCAAGGGCGATGAACTAAACACTGTTTTTACTGCTCTGCAAAAGGGTATCGATCGTGGTGATTCCTTCGGGAAATTTAAAAAAGAGTGTGCAGATATTTTTGAACGCCGGGGCTGGAAAGGAAAACGGGCATGGCGGATAGATAATATTTACCGCACCAATATCCAAACTGCCTACAACGTTGGCCGTTATAAGCAACTGCAGGAAGAATCCTCAGTTTTTCCTTACTGGCAGTACGACGCAGTAAACGACAAACGCACCAGGCCAACCCATCTTGCCATGGACGGGAGAGTGTGGCCAAAGGATCATCCGGTTTGGAACACCTGGTACCCGCCAAATGGTTATCGCTGCCGCTGTTCAGTGATTGGACTGACCAGGGGGGCAGTGGAACGAAGAAAGATTGAAGTTGAAAAAGAAGATATCACAGAAAGACTGATTGAACCTGTTTCACCTGTCTCGGGGGAGAAGATGCCGGGCCGGCAGATGTTGCCAGATATTGGATTTGAGCATAACCCGGGCCAGGTGTACTGGGCACAATTTGCCCAGGTCTTAATTGACCGGCTGAAAACATACCCTGGAGGATTGGCGCTGATGGTTGAAAAAGATCTTTCTGAGACGAAGGCGCTGACAGATTTACTAGAGGCCGCAGAATCGTCTGAGCGTGATTTGGATAAGGAAACGACTACAGACACAAAGAGTTGATCTTCTCCAAACACAAACGAATTTAAACATAGTTTAAACATGGTTTTGATATGGAGATGCGGATACGGATTGACGATTCCAGATTGCAGGAAGTTTTAGCGCGAAGTATCGAGCGCTGCGAGAACAAACAGCAGGCCTTGAGAGCTGTTGGCGCCATTGTCCGGGAATCGATCAGAACAAACTTCAGGGAAGGCGGCAGGCCTGAAAAATGGAAGGCATCAAAGCGAGGATCGGCAGACAGTATTCCAGGGCGGAGAGTTGGCACTTTACGGGACACAAACAGGCTGATGAATTCCTTTACCGTCAAGGCCGATCAAAACAGCGTGGTGGTTGGTACCAACGTTGAATATGCAGCCACTCATCAATATGGAGCTAAGAAATTCAGTTTCGGCACTGTGGTGGCAAAAGTGCCAGCGCATTACCGGAGCTTTCGGGGCAGATTTAAAATCAGGGTAAAAGCCCATGACCGAAAAATGAAACTCCCCTGGGGAGATATCCCGGCCAGGCCTTTTATGCACATACAGACGGATGACATCAGGGACATAGAAGAGATTATGGCAGCGCACATCATCGGAGAAAAAACAGCATGAAAATTTTAACCATTATAGCAGCCCTCGGCCTGGAAGCTGGAAAAGATAGTTTACCAGAATGGATCTGCCTCTTCCCTGAAGGCTCAGTCGAGGTGGAAGGATTTGGGACATACCTGGTTGATCGTATTTCCTGGGAACTCGTCATCACCAGGCTGGATCGTCGTGGTGTGGACATTGTTTTTGATTACGAGCATCAGACCCTGGAGGATGTAAAAGCCCCTGCAGCAGGTTGGTGCCGAGAGTGGCGCTATACAGATGGCATAGGTATTGAGGCGCGGATTGATTGGACCGAAGAGGCCAGCGGCTATCTGACCAAAGGTGAGTATCGCTATTTCTCACCGGTTTTTAATGTCCGCAAATCTGATGACCGTCTTTTATCGATACACAGTGTGGCGCTCACTAATGCGCCCAGAACAAATAATATAAAACCGCTCCTTGCAAAGCTTGGGGCAGAACAACAACAAGAGGAGCAGAACATGACTTTGCTTGAAATGATGATCGCGGCCCTGAAATTGAAACAGGACGCAAGTAATGATGATGTCGTTGCCGCCGTGGCAAAACTGGAAAAAGGATCCGGTGTCGCGCCAAAAGAAGTGATCTCCAAGGCGGTGATTACAGCACTCGGAATTGAAGAGGATGACGAATCAACCGTTGTTGCGTCTATCCATGCCCTGAAACAGTCTGGAAAAAACGTGGTCTCTCAGACAGATTTTAAACAGCTCCAGGAGAAGCTTGCAAAACGTGATGCTGATGAGGTTGTGGCCAAGGCTGTTATCGATGGCAAGATCACCCCTGAGCAAAAAGACTGGGCAACCCAATATGCCAAGGACAATTTGGATGGCTTTAAAATATTCGTGGCTAAGGCTCCTGTGGTTGTCCCTGTCGGTGCGCTGCCGGATGCGGATCAGAAACTCGATGCCACCAAGATGTCCGACTCCGTCCTCACAGTTGCTAAGATGATGGATGTGGATGAGGCAGACCTGAAGACATTTGGCGGAATTCAATAACAAGAACGGTATGCGGTGTGAGGTGTGGGGTCTGCGGTCTTTTACCGCATACCGCATACCGCGCACCCAAAACCGATCTTTTAACCGATTTTTCAAAGGAGATTAACATGGCTTTAACAGCAGATAGAAACACCCCTCATAAGGATGGCGAGTTGCTTGTAGTTGGAGTTGCCGCAACTGCAATAGTATTCGCCGGTGGCATGGCTGCAGCAAATGCGGCTGGCTTTATTACCCCGGCAGCTGATGCTGCAGGACTCACTGTAATGGGGATGGCTGAGGAACAGGTTGACAATAGCGCTGGAGCTGACGGGGATCTGTCCGTAGCTATTCGCAGAAAAAAAACATTCATTTTTAAAAACTCTGGCAGTAATGCAGTGACTGTTGCCCTGCATGGGAAAAATGTCTATGTGGAAGATGACGAAACTGTCTCGTCTGCAGGCGGAACAAATAGCATCGTTGCGGGAAAATGTCTCGGCATTGTTACGCAAGGGGTGTTGGTAGAGATCAGCTAAATCCTGATCTATCTTGATCCATCTACAACTTGGTTAAAAACGTGGTATTGGGTTTGTGGTGTGCGGTATGCGGAAGGGCAGGTAAGCGAAGATTCCGAAAAAACCGGACGTTTAGTCTTTTCCGCATAGCGTAAAATGCGCACCTCAAACCGCGCACCTCAAACCGAAAACCGAGTAGTTATATCAATTATTTAAATTTGTAAGGAGAATCAAAATGCTCGTAAACAAGTCCAATGTAGCTGCTATTTTTATCAGCTTGAAAACAGTATTCAACAAGGCATTTGCCGGTGCGGAAACCACCTGGCAGGAATACGCCATGCTGGTACCGTCCTCCACCAGCCAGGAGGATTATTCCTGGCTCTCTACTTTTCCCAAGATGCGAAAATGGCTTGGGGAAAAGACTGTTAAGTCTCTCGCTGCCTTTAAATACACCCTCACCAATGATGATTTTGAGGCCACTGTTGAAGTGGATCGAAACAATATTGAAGATGATCAGATAGGGATTTACGGCCCAATGGCCATGGAGGCAGGCTCCTCTTCCCGTACCTGGCCGGATGAGATTGTTGGCGAAATAGCAAATGGATCGTTTGTAAACAAATGCTATGACGGTCAGTACTTCTGCGATACCGACCACCCTGTTGGTGATGGCGAAGGTGGCACAGTGTCTTTCTCCAACAAAGGCACAGCTGTCCTGTCCACTGCTACCCTGGCAGCTGCCAAAGCTGGCTATGGTGCCGCGAGAATAGCCATGCGTAAATGCGTGGATGATGAAGGCCGGCCACTTGGAGTAAAGCCCACCGTACTTATGGTGCCGCCAGCGCTTGAAGATGAGGCCAATGCTTTGATGACAGTCGATCGTCTTGAAGACGGCAAGGCCAACATCTTTAAAAACACTGCAAAAGTGGTGGTCAATGACCAACTCACTTCTGATACAGCCTGGTTCCTGCTCGACACCAGCCGGGCAGTGAAGCCCTTTGTTTTTCAGCAGCGTAAAAAGCCTGTCTTTGTACAGCAAATCGATCCTGAGGCAGATGATGTCTTTATGCGCAAGAAATTCAAGTTCGGTGCTGAGGCTCGCGGCAAGGCTGGATATGCACTGTGGCAGCTTTGCTACGGATCTACAGGAACAGCTTAACGGAACGGTTTTGGGTCCGAAGTCTACGCTTATCTGCGGTATGAGGTGTGCGGTAAGGCCATCTCATGCCGCTCTTAGAGGAGATGACGATGTTTTTAATTTCAAGTAAACAGAATGGTTTTCGGCGGGCCGGGGTTGTTCATCCTGCTGAAGAAACTGGATACCCGGATGATTATTTTAATGACGAGCAGATTGAAGCGATCGTGGAAGAACCCATGCTGTCGATCAGTCATGTTGTAGCTCCTGATCAAAAAATACCTGCTGATCCTTTTGCAGAACTAACCGCACTCGACAAGGCCTTTGGTTGTGCCATTGACTGTCTGGATGAGGATAAAAAAAACAAGGATGACTGGACAAGATCCGGGGCTCCCCAGGTCAAAGTCCTTGCATCAATCATGGGGGAGGATGTCTCTGCAGGTATGCGCGATGTTGCCTACAAAATGCACCAGGAAGGGGCTGAATAATGTACGCCAGCCTTGACGATCTTAAAGCGCAGCTGCCTGAGGATCTCCTTGTGCAGCTGACAGATGACAATGATAGCGGCACCATTGATGCCACGATCACCGACACGGCTCTGGAAACGGCAGACGTTGAAATTGACGGCTACCTGGGAGAGCGGTACACACTACCGCTCTCCCCTGTACCTGACATCATCAACAAACAGGCTGTGGATATTGCGATTTACAACCTCTACGCCAGGCGGCAGGGGCCTCCTGATCACTGGCAGAAACGCTATGACAATGTGATTCGATTTCTGGAGAAAGTTGCCAGGGGGGATATCAGCCTGGGGATCGGGGATCCTGAGGCCGGGCAGAGCAACGCTGCTGTGATCAATTCTTCCGATCGGGTTTTTTCCAGGGACAAATTAAAAGGCTTTTAAAAAAATGAAAGCAGAAATAACCGCATCCAAAACAGCCCTGCAGACTGACCTGGACTACATCAAAAGCCGGGACATATACGTAACCGAAGATCTCCGGTTGATCAGAAACACCGGAGGCTATCCTGCAATCGGCATCAAAGATGGTGTCACAGGATTTGCAAACTACGCTGCCGACCAGGATGATGAAAACTTTAGCATCACCTTTGCCGCATACGTCCAGCTGTTAAAGCCAGAGGCCGGAGTGATGGGAAGTGGCAGCAAAAAAGGGGTGCTGGATGTTGCAAGCGATATCATCGCTTCCCTGAAAAACAATGCCCTGGGGGGACTTGTTGAAACTGCATTCCCGACAACCCAGGGCGGATCAGAAATATTAAGCGATGGCAACCTGGCAATCCTCATGGTGCCGGTCACCATGCAATACACACGTTTTGACACAGTATAAAAAACCGGTTCGAAGTCTACGCTTATCTGAGGTGTGCGGTGTTCGGTATGCGGAAAAGACTAAAAGAGCAGTCCTTTTCCCTTCCGCAGATAAGCGTAGACTTCGAACCGCAAACCGAAAACCGTATACCGATCTTTTAACCGAGGAGTTAAACAATGGCTAATGAGATAACAGGCAGAGAATATGTCTGCGCATTACGAAAGGCTGATGACTGGCATACCCCAGTTGTGTGCGGCCAGGCTGATGGCCTGCTGCTTTTATCTGATGGGATCAAGGCCACCATCGATTCCGAGCTGGATGATTCAGCCGGTCAGGCATGGGTTAATGAAGCGGATCCAGGTCTTACAAATGTCAGTGGAAGCCCTGAAGGTTATATGCGCTATGAGGGTTTTGATACGATCCTGGCGTTGATCTGTGGAATCACTGGTGTGCCAGTCACGGTTTCCGGGGGTGCTGCCTACTCCAACAGTTACAAGCTGTCCTCAAATATTGATGGATTCTTTGGCACTTTGGCCATGCTTAAACTGACCAATGTTGTCCATGAAATTCCATCTGCAAAAATCCATGGGTTTAAGATTTCCGGTGAAATGAATAAACCTCTCAAGATCAGCGTGGATCTTATTGGTGATACCCTGGATCGTGCATCAAGTGTCAATACTGCGGCCACCATGGCAGGGGTGACGATCCCGGATAAGAAAAACCGGATCCTCATGAACAAGGATACCGTTTTTAGAATGAACAATCAGTCTGCACAGGCTCTGGCCGAAGGGGACAAACTCCATCCGTCATCGTTTGAGCTGACATTTACCAGGCCCATGGATGCAGAGGCCACAGCTGGACAGGAAGGTGTCGACGAGCCTGCAGACAACGGTTTTCCAACTGCTACTTTGACACTGAAGTTCCCTCGTTACAATGCGATAACCGACGCGTATTTTGATGACTGGGAATCGTATATGTCCCAAAAAATGGATATCACCTTTACAGGCCATGAGATCGAAACCGGAAACAACTATATGTTCCGCCTCCTGTTGCCGCATCTTAAAATTGACAACCCGGAAGCCGCTGTGTCCGGAGCTGGCAAGATCCCATTCTCAATGACAATGAATATCCTTGGGGCTGCTTCAGCACCTGCAGGTATGACAGGCCTTGTGCAGCCTTTACAAATTGATGTGGTTAACACCAGGACAACTGATCCACTTGGTTAAAAACGCGGTATTGGGTGTGGGGTCCGAAGTCTACGCTTATCTGCGGTATGCGGCCTTATACCTCAGACCGCGTTTGTAAACCTCAAACCTCAAACCTCAAACCGAAAACCGAGTAGTTATGATTTTAACTGACATAATCGACACAAGCGAAGAGCAACTCCCGATCTGGGTGGCATACGCAGGATCCCCGACCTTTGAGGTGCAGACCAGGCCACTCGGTCGCAAGCAGGCAGAATTTATTGAGGCCGCGACAGAACCTAAATGGGATCTGGCAACGATGCAAAAACGCCAGGTCTTAAACACTGAAAAATATCTGGAGCTCTTTCTTGATTGGGTGATTGTCGATTGGAAGGGGCTCACGGTTAAGGATCTGCGACGCCTGGTACTGCTGAGAGATTGGAAAAAAATCAAGAAGCATAAAGGCGACATCGCTTGCGATGCAAAATCAAAGATGCTGCTCATGCAGTTTTCCCCGGCATTTAACTCCTGGATCAATCGTGTCTGCCTCGACATCGAGCGCTTTAATGCTGAGCGGGAGGCAGAGTCCGAAAAAAAGCTTTAAAGGCCGTTTGGTTCTCCCTCGACTATCCGGCCATAAACTGCAGACAGTGTGCAGATAATCTGCAGAACGACGATGTGGAGCCAGATTGCGGGGATTGCCAGGTAGCTGAATGGGATCTGGATACCAAAGCGTTGTTTGTTATTTACGCTCGTGTTTGTCCCTGGGGAGAGCTTGATTATACCGTCTTTAAAGATGCTTTTAATGACCTTGAAATACCAAATTTTAAACGCGCCATGATGCGCCGCAACCTGGTTGCAATCCATCGCGAAATAAAAAAATANCAGGTAAGCGAGCATACGAGACTCCGGGCCGAAAACCAAAAACCTAACACCGAAAACCGATAATGACCAACGCCAAAGTAGCCATAGAACTGTACGTGGATGACAAGGGAACCTTGCGCATCAAGCAGTTTGCCAGTGATTCCGAGCAATCTTTTAAAAAGGTTGAGCGAGCTGGCACCGGTGCGGCTGCAAAAATCCAGGAGGGCTGGGATAAAATCAAGGGTGTATGGGGAAAGATTGCCCTTGGTGCGGCTGCTGCTGTTGCTGCAGTTTCAGCATTGGTGATCACTTCTGCCAGGGAGGCGAAGGAACTGGAAAACCTCGCCAGAGTGGCGAAGATGAGCGCCCAGGAGTTTCGGGGATATGCGTATGCTACTGAACAGGTGGGTATCTCTGCTGAAAAGCTTGCTGACATGACCAAGGATGTTCAGGATAAATTGGGTGATTTTCTGGCAACAGGTGGAGGTGAATTTAAAGACTTTTTTGAAAACATCGCTCCTCAGATAGGCCTTACCGCCAAGGAACTCCAAAATCTTTCAGGCCCTGATGTCCTTATAGCGGTAAAAAAAGCCATGGACGACGTGGGTGTGAGCGCAGAGGAACAAATTTTTTATCTAGAGGCGATCGCCAACGATGCCTCTCTCCTTATTCCTCTCTTGGCAGATGAAGGAAAAGCGTTCAAGGAGAATGCTGAGAGAGCAAGCGAGCTGGGTTTGGCATTAGGAGAGGTTGATCACCAGAATTTGCTTAAAGCAGGCAAGGCCACAAAGGACATGATATCTGCATTTAGCGGTTTTAAAAATGAGCTTGCTGCTGAATTTGCCCCGCTCTTTGCCGATGTCATGGGAGAGGCTACCAAGTTAATTATCAGTCTGAAAGATGAGGCCAGAGCTTTTGCTGGTACCTTCGTCAATATCGGCGAGTCATTTAAAGGTTGGAAAGCGGTATTTTCAGGTCGGCTTTCCTTTTTTGAATTTGCAACCATGGATGCCAAAGAGTTTGACGAATGGCTGAAAAAGAACTCAAAAAATGTTGCTGTCTTGGCAACGGAAACGAATAAGGCCAATACATCAATAAAAAACAATGCGGTAGAAAATTCAAAAGACCAGGAAAAAGCGTCTGATGATCTCGCCAAATCACAGAAAGATCTTGTGGCTGCGGCAAAAAAAGAAGCATCCGAAAAAACAGCAATCACAAAAGAAATGTACGAGCAGCTCGGCCAGGGCGGTGAAGCCTATTTTTCTGCAGAAGCTTCCGAACTTGTAAAAAAAGCCGCCAAATGGAAAGAGGCCGGGGCCGATGTCATTGCAATTGAAGATTGGCTATACGACCAGATCGGGGCGTTATCCGAACAGGCATGGGAAAAAGAGGAATCTGCGGCAGGAATGGCCATGGATAATCTCCAGTCCCAGGCGGGCGCCCTCGTCGACGAACTGAATACTGTAACAGGGGCCGGAATGGACATGCTGGAACAATACGGTTTACAAATAGAAGGCCTCGATGGCACAGCGTTCACAGTCTACGCCTCGATGGACGGATCCGGGATGGAATCCACAGTCAACAGCCTGATTGCACAATTCCAGCAGTTGAATGCCGTTGCTGCTGCAGCTCCCAGTCCCGGCGGAGCTTCCCCGTCAAATAACAGCGGCGAGGAAACAACAGATGAGTGGGCAGAACGCATTAGAAACGCCCCGGACAATTACAACACCAGCACCACAGTGAATATCAACCAGCAGGTGTCCCGCTCTGATGTTAACGCCATAATAAGTGAACAAAACCGGCAGGAGGTACGATCCTGATGGCTGCTATCAAATTTGTACTAGGGGCTAATATCCTCCAGTTTTCTAAAGGGATCCAGTATCCGGTTCATAAGCCTGTACGAAAAGCCCAGGTCAGGGATCGCACCGGAGGCGGCACATGGCGGCGGGAAGATCTGGGCCTGACCATCCGCACCTTTCCCATCGTCTTTAAAGGTCTTCCTCTTGATGATTATAACAATCTGATGAATTTCCATGACCAGATCTGCAATGGCATAGAACATGAATTCACCTATTACGATGAGGATGGTGTGCCACATACCGTGCTGATGCTCACCGAGGAAGTCGACTTTCCGCAAACTTCCTTCCAGCGTTTTTCCGGTGAGCTGCTGCTTGAGGTCGTTGGATGAGATCCGATCTTACTCCTGTCTTTATCGCTGCCAAGGATGCTGCACTGTCGCGACCTCGTCAGTTAATAATTTTTAATTTTCATGATGCCGGGCCGGTATATATTTCTGATCAGGCCCTGGGCGCTGCCGATGGTTTGAGCCATGAATATCAACCTCTGGTTATGGAATGGGGAGAGCTGCAGGACACGGTGGGTGATGTTCAGGCAACTGAGAGCGGCGAGATCCGCCAGGCCTCCATCACCCTTTGGAACGGAGGAAAGGATGCCTTTTCTCATTATTTCCTGGCTGAATATCCTGAAAACGTAGAGGTGGAGCTGTACCAGTGGTTTGCAGGAACCGCCGAATCTGATGCGGCCCTGATCGATCGCTTTGTTATCCAGGATCCCATCTCCTATGACGAGAAATCAAGGCTGCTCAACTTGGATCTGGTCTCCATGGCCATTCGTTACGATCAGCCCTGTGGTGATCTGCTCACCAAAGAAGCATGGCCCAATGCTGCCGGCAGCGATATCGGTAAGGGAATCCCGCTGGCCTTTGGCTCCACCGGGCAGATCCCGACTCTGAATGCTAAGGCTGCAATTGTGCTCAGCCTGAAATCCTCCATATTGAGCAACACCATGATCATCGATGTCTATGATGATATGGATGAGCTCGATTTTCCTGCTGCAGGAACAGTACAAATTGATGAAGAAAAGATCCGCTACAGCAGCAGGACAAAAAACAGTCTGGCGGTGCTCCAGCGTGGCTACCTCTCTGATGCGGCTGTGCACCTGGATAAACGGGACGTTATACAGGTGATTTCAGACCATACGTTTTTATTATGCGCAGGGCCTGTTGCCGAAATTGCCCAAGTGTTAATTGAGGGCTTTCCAGCACCGGAGGAGATTTATACGGTGCGGCCTGATCTCAATCCGGCCCGGATCATTTTCAGCGAAAAGCCCTGGGTAAAAAAATTCGCATCCGCCACCCGTTTTTTAGAGATGCAGTTTGACGGAGTATCGGGGGCAAACTCTGCCCTGCAGGCTCCATATGCCTTTGACGCAGCCGATGGGGCAACAGCTGCCCGGATCAAACCCGGCAATACAACCCTGGCCCTGCTCCAGAACACCGTAAATCCAAATCTCGGTGAAATCCTGAAGGCGTATCTGGTGGTGAAACATTGGGAATCAGGAAGTTTTCTTTCCGATTACGTCGAGGTGTGGGTGTCCGGTATTGGTGTTGTGGGTAGATTGTCCCGGCCAAATCCTAATGATGAGTTTGATCTCGATGCAGATGTGAACATTGATCATCCCCATGACCATGAAACCGGCGGTGTGCATGGGCATGTTTCCTATGATCCGATTTGTCAGACGGAGTCGACGGATCATTCTCATTCCTATACTGCAGATGAAAAATCAGTCATAGGGATGGTTTCTACCAGTGAATACCAGGCCCCCCAGTCTGTTCCTTTCGGGCCATTTAAAGAGGGTTTCACCAGGGCTCTGGTACGCTGGCAGTATACCGGAGGCCTGAATACCTGGAAGCAAGGCTTGCTTGATGATCTTTACTCGGATGTCTCCATCGGAGGGGTACAAACCCATGAGTACTACACGATTCATGAGTCATGGATTTTTGACCCTGGATACATTAAGGCCGCTTCCATTGTCCCGTCTTCTACCATGTCCTCTGCGCACTTCCGCATTGTCGGTATGACCGTTTTTTACACTGAAGACGCAGTCAATAAAACCAGCGCAGTAAAAGTGGTGACGAATACAACAAACCAGACACCGGGCAGCATTGATATTAACACGGCACCGGTAAAGTCAAACGATGATGTTGTCGAATTGGCAGTTGATAACGTGGCGCTCGAACTGCATGGCCAGAACAACCCCTCGCGCACCATCACCAATCTCTTTGACATCACAAATCACGTCGATTTTGACTGGAGCTGGTTTACCGGCCGAGAGATCCGGATCACCTATTTTGATGCCGGGGTGAATGAGCGAAAAACAGTCAATATCCTCCATACCCTTTTTGATGTTGAGTTTGTGCCTACTGAGATCGTCTTTTCCGATGATGTCACCGCAGAGGTGACCGGGCTTTCTAATCAGGTCAGGCCGGATCAGGCTGTACAGCATCTCCTCACTGACCGGGCCGAGGTGGCAGCATCTGAATTTGATACGGATTCTTTTAATACCATAGCTGTTCAATACGATGATCGAGGTTATCGACTTGACGGCCTGGTCGATGCTACCCTTATCGTGCGGGAGGCGATCAAAAAAATCTGTTTGCAGGCGCATTCCCGATTTTTCACCTCAGGCGGAAAACTGAAGATGGTTCTGCGGGAAGGCCATCCGGCATCTAAACCAGTGGCCCGGCAACTGACCTCTAATGATGACCTGCAGGCGCGTTCCATCTCGGTTGTGCGACAGCCCCTCAGTGACATTTCAAACCGTATTCAACTCTTCTTTAAACGAGACTGGACAGCAGGAGAAACCGACACCACCGGCTATCTGGATTCTGTCACCAGGGAGGACTCTGGATCCATCGATCGTTTCGGTCTGAAAACCAGAAAAGACGCCTATAATTTTGACCTGATCCGTGACGAAACCATGGCGGCAGCGGTGGCGGACTTCTACCTGATGGCCGATTCCTATCCGTCATCATTCTACACATTCATGGCTTATCTGGATCAGTTTGATTTGGAAAAAGAAGATGTCCTGGAGGTGTCTGCAGATTTTAACAAGATGAATAAAGTGCCCATGGTTCTGCGTGCCATGGATAGGATTTTTGGTTCTGCAAAAAACGAGTCGATCAACCTGATGCGGATTGTGGCCGAAAATCTCTATTACGTTTTGCTAGAAATGCGCAATGAGGATGCTGTCCTGGTCATGGATGTTCTCTCAACCATGCTCATTGAAATCGGCGAACTTGCCGATGCCATTCATATTCTCGATCAGCTCTTTACCCAGCTCAATGCCACCCGGGAAGATGAGGCAATCATCAGCGATGCCTTGTTGACCCTCGTGGCCTGGCACAAGGTGTTGTCTGAGAGTGTCACTGCAAACGATCTGATTTTTGGAGAAATGGGATGTCTGCAGGAAGATTCTGCGATGGCGGGTGAGGATCTTGAATTCTGGTCAGTGTATGGCTATGGATCCGGTGGATATGGGCTGGTGCCCTATGGTGGACTTACCGCGTATCGACAGAAGAATCCTGATCAGATTTTTATTTTCGAGCGCTTACTCTGGCTGATGTCGTCTCTCCTGGAAGATGAGGCCCAGGTGACAGACACCTTGCTAATGTCCTCAGGGTACGGCGGAAAATTAAGTTCCGGATGGGGCCTGTCACCATACGGCATATAAAAATGAAAAGACACGAAAAACTCCTGGCTCTGCTCAAACGATTTTTAACACGCCGTGACAGAATCGTGCCCGGTGATGAACTGCAGATAAAGATGGTACAGGCGATCAAGGTCTACTGCATCAATTGTAAAGAACATATTTTTTATGTAAAGGACGAATCCAAAGGAGCGGTACCTGAGAACCTGGCGCCGCTTAAAGGGCATAAGCCTCCACAGGGTTTTCTTTGTCCATTTTGTAATCAAATCAGCGTGGCATACAGCCCCGCAGCAACATTAAGAACTGATAGGGGGTATATCTCATGATTTTAGCTCTTCTGCTAAAAAAACTGCACAGCATGCTTATTTCCGGGTGGGAGCTGCTTTATCTGACATTTTATTCCTGGACAAACCTGAGGCATATAATTGTCAGTTTCCGTGATGGTATCAATCCATACGGGAGAGTGCATTTTAAGAAGTACATCGAGGCCACTGGAGAAGTTACCTACGACGGTTGGCACTGGAATCTGGTGGTGGGCGCAGGCAAAGCCCACATTGCCGATCAACTGGCCGAAAGGAACGAGGCCCAGATGGCATATATGGCCATTGGTACCGGAACAACGGGGGCAGTAGATACAGATACAGCCCTGGAAAATGAACTGGATCGCAATCCTCTGGATTCCAGAGTGCAGGGCACCGGGGCTGACACAAACAAAGTGACTTATACCTGTACCTGGGACGCAGGGGACGGAACAGGTGCCATCACTGAAGCAGGAATATTTAATTCTGCTGCTGCAGGTCAAATGCTGTGCCGTTCTGTATTTGCTGTAAAAAACAAGGAAGCTGGTGAGGCCATGGTTCAGACCTGGATACTCACCATCTCGGCATAGGGGGCAATCATGGCAGATCCAACCATACGATATACAAATAGACTCAAAAAGCGGATGCCGGATGTCGGGTATACTAACTGGAATGATGAGCGCGATATCTGTGATGAGATAGACGATGTGGTCATGGGAGCGCTCCTCACCACCAACCGTGTTATAAGCGGCGGGGAGGTGACTGATGGTGGTGGGCTGGATGCTGATTACGCTGACATGATCGTCGAGGTGGCAGGAAATATCTACAAGATCACCGGCGCAAGTATTGCCCTCACTGCGGCCCAAGCTGGACTGGAGATTGTGAACTGGATTTATGTAGATAATACCGGTGCGCTCACTGTGGCCACTGCCCCACCTGCTGGTGATTATGTTCCTCTGGCATTGGCTGATGCCAGTGAACTGGCAGTGCTAAGGATTGCTGATTTACGGCCTTTTGCGGCTGAAGCGGCGGAGGTGGAGAATGTTCTTATTAACCCGAATGAGATTATTAATCAGCGAAGTTTTGACGGCAATTGGGCCGGGATAGCTGTCGGTGAATACGGCCATGACAGGTGGCGCAGGGGAGTGACCGCTTTAACCAAAGAACAACCTGTTATCAACACCTCGATACATGCGGGCAAATATACCTTGTCGTGGGATGGTGGCGGAAGTGGAGGAATTACACAATCAGCCGCCTCGGTTGGCTCTGGAACAAGTCCTCTCACTGTTACTTTAGCCGACCAGGTCCAGGCCGAGGTTATTGTTCCGGAGGACGCAACAAATATTCGTCTTGTTGAAGGCGATATCGAACGTCCTGTCAGGCGTAGAACTGATGAAAAAGAATTACAACTTTGCTTCCCATATTATCAAAAGAGTTATGCACTAGAAACACCACCGGGAGCAATAACTACTTTTGGTTGTTATGAATATCGACATCAAGAAGCATCTAGTAGAACAGGTTTGTATGACGGTGGTGTTCAGGCAATAACTCCAATGATACAAACACCAAGTGCAAGACTCTATTCGCCTGTTACTGGTGCCTCTGGTCAAGTTTATATAGTTGGTGATACTGATTATACAGGTAGCGCTATAGGAGTATCTCAAAAACAAATAGTAAGAAGCCTTGGAGGCCTTGGCAGGGCTGTAGCAACTGGCGAAAGAGTACAATACCATTGGACTGCTGAGGCAGAGATATAAAAAATGAATAAGTATAAATGGTTAAATAAAGAAGAAACTGAAATCAGACGTTTGTCTGATTCAGCGACAATTTCAGAAAATGGAAATGGTGGGCAAGAGTTTAAAGATTACCTTGCACATGGTGGTCAAGTAGATCCTTGGAGAACTGTTGAGGAAATTCTTGAAGCTGCTCTTGCCGAAAAGCGCCAAGAACTCAGGGACGAAAAGAACAGACGGGTTGCCGCGGTTATCGGATCCAGTGACTCGCGCAAAAAAGACAAGATACTCGCTCGCACTATCAAACTTCTCCGGCGTGAAACTAAAAACAAGGCTACACCACAGGAAGTTGCAGAGCTTGATTCCATGGAAGCCCTTGATGATTTGCTCGACGATCTGGACAACGATCTGGATACAGCTGAGGCATGGCTTGAAGATCCAGCCAGAACCCTTGAGCAGATTCAGGGGTATGATGTTGTAACAGAACCGGGATGGTAGGAGTTGTAAGCAAAGAGGACGGGACTGGGGATGCACAAACATCCCCGAACCTTTCAACCGAGAGGTAACTCGGAAGGAGGCCCACAGGTAAACCTGCTTCAGTCCCGGTACGTAGTGTACGCGGTACGTTTTAGCAGACTGCCTGCAAAAACAAAAGGATTAACATGGGGAGCGTAATTCCATATTTCGGCGGCAAAAGCCGTTTGGCAAAAACTATCATCAGTAAATTTCCAGACCACGGCTGCTATGTAGAGGTATTTGCCGGTGGCGCCAGTGTCTTTTTCACTAAAGATCCATCAAAAACAGAAGTCCTGAATGATCTGGATAAAGACCTGGTCACTCTATATAGGGTGATCAAACATCATCCTGAAGAATTGCACCGGCAATTCAAGTTCAGCCTGGTGGCACGATCGGAGTTCGAGCGTAAAAAGAAAATAGATCCGGAGACATTAACAGACATCCAAAGAGCTGCGAATTATCTCTACCTGCAGCGCACAGCATTTGGCGGCTTCTGCACCAAACAAACCTATGGTACCAGCACCGTTGGCAAGCCACGGTTAAACATGCTTACCCTTCAAATCACCCTGGAGCTTGCCTGGCAACGTCTTGCTCATGTTCAGATCGAGAGTAAAGACTTCCGAGACCTCATCCCCCGATATGACCGACCCCATACTCTGTTCTTCCTGGATCCACCTTACTGGAAAATCCCAGGCTATAAGCACGATTTTGAAGAACAGGATTTCCTCGACCTGGCCGACCTTCTACATAATATAGGAGGCAAGTTTCTCATGACCCTAAATGACACCCCTGAAGTAAGAGAAATATTCGATCGATTTCATATCGAAACTACCTCTCTGAAATACTCTATTGCCACAACAAAAAAAGCCCGGAACAAGACACGTTCCGAGCTGCTAATTAATAATTACCAAAAGCCATGAGTTGAACACAAAAAAAGCGGGATTAAAAGTATCTTTAATCCCGCTTTTTTAATTACATTTTTAGTTTCAAACCTCACGCAAAATGGTTTCAAACCTCGCGCTCGGCTACAAAGAAAAAAAGGTGAGAAAAGATATTTGAGAAAAAAACGAAATTTCTGGAGAAGAGGTTGGCATCCAGAACAAAGAGTTAGCCCGGAACGGGCTAACTCTTTGATTCAACTGGTACGCCAAGCTGGGTTCGAACCAGCGACCTACGGCTTAGAAGGCCGTTGCTCTATCCAGCTGAGCTATTGGCGCAGATAAGGCTTACATAAAATATCGGAACTAAAAAATCAACTCCATTTTTCATTTTCACCCAACTCGGGTTATTCTTTATCCACGGTTTTCCATACCGGGCCTGTGGCTGTATCGATAATTTGAATCCCTTTACGGACGAGTTCATCACGTGCCTCATCGGCTGCTTTCCAATCCCCTCCCTGCCTTGCCACCTCTCTGCGCTGAATTATTGCATTAACAGAAGGGGCGAGGGGGCATCCTTTTAGACGGAAAATCTGCAGGATTTCATTAATCTTCGTTAAACTCTCAAGAATATATTTTTTCTGATCACCGTCAAGATGATTCACATGAAGGATTGGGTTGGTTTGTTTAATAAACTTATAAATTGCGCCCATTCCTTTTGACACATTCAAATCATCATCCATGGCCGCAAAAAACTGCTCTTCCATCGCTGAAACATAGGCNGTTACTTCNGGATGCGGNNTTCCNGGAGGNAGACAAAGAAGCTTACAGGTAAACTCATCAATACGCCGTAGAGCTGTCCGCACATTTGTCAGCCGCCGGAAAGAAAAATTAATCGGCTTACGATAATGCACAGAAATCAACATAAACCGAATATCACGAGGGGAAAATCCACGCGATACAACATCGTTTAAGGTAATGACATTACCTGCTTCTGCAGACATTTTCTTGCCATCCACAAGTAACATCTCAGAGTGAAGCCAATATTTGGCCAGTGGTTTATCGGTGAGTGCCTCGGCAATGGCAATTTCATTTTCGTGATGAGGAAAGATCAAATCTCGGCTGGAAGTATGAATATCCATGGTCTCACCCAGATGCTTTGTGGACATGGCTGAACATTCGATATGCCAGCCTGGGCGAACGTTTCCCCAGTCGGTCTCGTAAAATATCCCTTTTTTTAGCTCTGCAAGGGTGGACCGTTTGAGAAGAGTAAAATCACGCGGATTATCTTTCTCATAATTATCAAGATCAACGGTGCGGCCGAGTTTGATTTTGCCAAGATCAATACCGGAAAGGCGCCCATAATTCTTAAACTTGGAAATATCAAAATAGATGGAGCCATGTTTTTCATAGGCAAACCCTTTATGCAACAATTTATGGGCAATCTCGATCATATCCTCCACATGATCGCTCGCCTTTGGGAAGTTGGTGGCACGTTTTACGTTTAACGAATCAATATCCGCCATAAAACCATTAATATATTTTGCAGTAAACTCCTCCAGAGATTCCCCGGCACGGTTAGCGCCTTCAATGGTATTGTCATCAAGATCTGTAAAATTCATGCATGAATTTACCTCGTATCCTTTATATTCCAGATAGCGGGTAATAAGATCTGACACCACAAAACGTCGACAAAGTGATACGTTTGTAGGTTCGTATGCGGTTGGACCACACGTATAAAAGGTGACAAACTTCTCCTTTTGTGGCCGGAATTCTTCCTTCTTTTTGGTGAGTGTATTGAAAAAACAGAGATCAGATTTTCGTTCAGCAACGGTGCTTTTTCTGGTAAAAAGGGGGGTTGAAAGATACCGTTCACCGCCATCCGGAATAATTGTTACAACTAAGCCCTCCTCAAGATTTTCCACAAGCTCAAGGGTACAAACCATGGCAGCACCACTGCTCATGCCAACCAGTAGCCCTTCCTTTCTGGCCAAAAGCCGTGCCATTCTAAATGCTTCCTCATCGTGGATAGTCATGATTTGAGCTGGCAATGACTTGTCAAAAATTCCTGGCCGATAGGACTCCTTCATATTTTTCAAGCCCTGAATCTTATGCCCAAGGAAAGGCTCCACGGCAACAATATTCACTTCGGGGTGATGTTCGGAAAACCACTTACAAAGGCCCATCACAGTCCCGGAAGTACCTAATGTTGCAACAACATGAGTCACCCTCCCGCCTGTCTGCTCCCATATTTCAGGTGCTGTATGATCATAATGGGCTTTCCAGTTTGCATCATTGTTGAACTGATCGGTGAGATAATAACGTTCAGGATGTTCCCGAGCCATGGCATACGCTTTCTCAATAGCTCCATCCGTACTCCTTTTGGCCGGTGTAAGAAGAATTTCAGCACCATAGGCCTGCATAATCTGCCGCCGCTCAAGCGATGCTGATTCAGGCATGACAAGCTGGCAACGATACCCTTTTGCGGCGCAGACCATGGCCAGGCCAATGCCTGTGTTTCCACTGGTTGCCTCAAGCACAATCTTATCAGGTGTCAATTCTCCGCTGGCCTCACCCGTCTCAACAAGAGAAAGAGCAATCCTCTCTTTCACAGATCCACCTGGATTGCTGAACTCAAGTTTTGCGTAAATCGGTACATTGGAAGTATTTAATCGATTCACTCTGATCAGCGGCGTATTGCCAATGGCATCTAAAACAGTATTGTAAAGCATCATATTACCAGGAATTATTTATTATAAAGTGTGCTGTTTAGTACCTTATACCCCTCAAGGGATACCGAAAAGAGTACCGGTTTACCGTTCATCACTGGTGTTACTTTATGGAACTTCAACGTTTTCGCAGGTTGGATCTGACTACGTCCGAGCCAACTTGCGATTTCAAGCTGCATTCTATTGCGAATTATGACTGGAAGCAAGTATGAAGAGACTTCATTTACCTTTCATTCTTTTTTGCATGCATGGGAAAGATACCAGAAACGAAGCAAGGCATCTCGAACATTTTTATCAGCAATCCCTTCTGCCTGCTGTTCAAATCTGGCAATATCCCGGGCAGGCGGCTGCACATACGATAATACTTGTTCCGGTTTCTTTTCTGTCTGCCTCTCTTTCTCCTCCACACAAAATCGTAGACCTTTCAACTTTGAAATCCGTAAGGATTTATTTAGAATTTCAAGCAACAGTATCGTCTGAAACTGTAATTGTTGAAGCCACGCAGAATTTTCAACCTCTATCCACAACACTTTCTGTACTATTTTAAGCGGTTGACAATGATCTGTAATTGTACTGTCAAGCAACTCATGCCAGTGCACAAACACAGAATGGAGATCCAACTGCTCCTCCCAACCACGTTGCTGTGAAAGCAAGGGAATCAGATTCTCCAAACCAGAAATTGTGGTGTTGCTTTTTTTCATAACGCTTTTTTTATTTATTATTAACATGTCACAAGGGAATACTAGCTCGATCCACAAGCCAGGTTTCCATCCGAAGGTTGTCGTGGAAGCGTCTTCCCTTCAGCCCAAAAACTTTCCACCTATATACCTTATCGCAATAACAGGCAACCGGCATTATTTTTAAACAACAAGGGGCAAAACATGGTAAACTCTAACGACCTTTCAACTGGAGAAAATTGATCCAACATGTTTAAAATAGGTGTTTTAACTATTGCTATATGAAAATTTTTCACCTATGATAAAGTTTATATACAATGATTATCAGAACTATTCACATATTGTGAAATTTAGGAGGGATCATGAAACGCATTATAATATCAACACTCCTGGGATTTTTTCTTGTAACACCGGCGCTTGCTGACTGGGTCGAAGATTTCTCCGTCAACTTCGAAAACAAAGGTATTGAGCATGCTGTACCAAAAGCCCTGGAAGAAGGTAAAACGCCCAATGATATCATCATAGAAGGGTTAAAAATAACCGCATTAAATCCCCAGAATCTGCTCAAAGCTCTTTATTGTTCCGGAGCTGCTGGCGATGACATAAAAGCAGGAGCTGACGCAAACGATATCTCCGAAATAATCGTTGTTGCAGCATTCAAGAAAAGTATCGTTGAGTGTGGTGATGCCGTAGCAGACAGCCAGGCATATACTCCTCGCGGCCCAAGTTTCTCAGGCCCCCCTTCTGGTGGCGGTGGCGGTAACAGTTTCGCAAGTCCTTCTACTTTTTAACAACACAACTTCTCTTCTTTTTCTGGCTCTGTGAGCGCCTCCGGCGACACAGAGCCTTTGCTATGTGCACAGAACAAACAATATCCCTCCTTACTCAGTGACCAAAATGAAAATTCAACTCACATCTTTCTGCGCTGCCTCACTACTCCTTTCCAGTACCACAAACGCTCAAGAGTTGATGATTCATAACATTGATATAGTATCGACTAATAATGCCATCCTCCTGGCCGCAACAGCACCAATAATGGATATGGATATGCCCATGGGGCAGTCATCATCACTTCTTCCTGAAGATGACGTTTTTGACAACGATGATCTTTTCGGAACTCCGGGTGGAGGCTATGTTCATCCATTTATTGGTATAGAAGGATTATATACCGACAATGTATATAATGTGGATTTTGATCACACAAGTGACTTTCTGACAACGGTATCTCCAGGTATCTGGTTTTCTCTGCCCAGCAGAAAGGAAGTGCCGCTTTCTCTGGCCGCCAACAACACCTCTGCCGGTGGCCTGCAGGCGGCCCTTCCTGAGTATGAAGGTTTTGATCGAATTAATGCGTACCTGCTCGGGAGCCTGGACTTCATAAATTACTCCGAAGAATCACACCTAAGTGATTGGACCGGTATTGTTCAGGGATTATTTAAATATAATTTCAGGGGTGGTCTCTCCCTGGAGGTAGTGGATGGTTATACTCGTGGTCTGGATAGCTTGGACGTCGGAAATTTCAACCAGGCAGAACAGCGACAATTTAATTCAAATATTTTCATAGCAGATGCAGACTGGCTTTTTACTGAGAAGCTCAGGGCAAAGATTGAGTATTCCAATTTTTACCTTGATTATGATGACACCATAGATGAATTCATGAACAGAAGTGATAATGCGTTTGCAGTATACGGATACTTCAACTACAGCCTGAAAACCTCTCTGTACCTGCAATACGAATTTATTGATGTGAGCTACGACACTGCAGAATTAAAAGATAATCAGCAAAATTTTATTTACGGCGGTATCGACTGGGACTCTACCAACAAGACAGCTTTCAGCTTAAAGGCAGGTTACCAGCACAGATCATACAAAAACTCTCGAGTTAATGACACCATAGAGGCATCAGAGAACGTCAGCAATTATGCATTAGCACTGGAGCTTGCCTTTCGATACAAAGTTACCGACAAAACCGGCCTTACCCTGGAGGCCTTCCACAAACTTGAAGAAACTGACACCTTCAATGCCTTAAACAAAACAGTACTCGGTGGAACCCTTCGCTATGAGCAGGAGCTCACAGAACGCTTACAGGCAATTTGCGACATGCGCTATGAAAATGCTGACTATGGCCAGATAGGCGGCGAGAGGGACGACCACACATACGAAGTACGTCCAGCCTTACAGTATGTTTTCAAGGACTGGTTAATGGCAGAAATTGCCTATAAATATGAAATCAGAGACTCATCTGCTGATTTCTTCGACTATGACACAAATAATCTTTCCTTTAGCTTGACCGCTGCGCTATAATAGGTAAAACTACTTCCTTGCTCGAAGGAGTTCCCTCCCTCGAGCACAACAAAGTAAAAACCTATAATGCAGAAACTACTTTTCCGAACCACTTTTTTCTTCTTCCTGGCATCCAGTTTTATAGTCCTGCTTCTTTTTCTGCCACCTGATACCCTTGCTGAAAATTACATCATCGGTTCCGGTGATGTCTTGCAGATTGATGTTTATGACCACGACGATCTGAAAAAAACTGTCAGGGTCTCAAACAATGGTTCAATTGTTATCCCATTCATTGGTCAGATTCAAGTTGATGGAATGACAATACCTGAGGTGACAAAAAAACTCACAACCCTCCTGGGCAACGGCTACATTGTCAACCCGCAGGTAAATATATTTATCGAAGAATTCCGCTCCAAAAAAGTTATTGTTCTTGGTCAGATCACCCGGCCTGGCATTGTAAAACTTAGAGGAGCCACAACATTCCTCGAGATAATCTCTCAGGCTGGCGGCATGACACAGAAAGCAGGCGACACGGCAACAATCAAACGAGTAACCGATGGAAAACAGGATGTTTTTGTGGTGGATATCAAATCAATGGTTGAGGGTGGGGATCTCAGTCAGAATATTCTTATCCAGGATGGCGACACCATTTACATTCCCAAGGGCGGCATGTGTTACGTAACGGGTGAAGTTGGAAATCCTGACGCCTACCCCTGCAACAAAAACACCACAGTACTCAAGCTCATCGCACGCTCCGGTGGTTTCACCGGCAAGGCGTCCAAATCAAGTGTACGCATAGTACGAATCGTTGATGGCAAGAAAAAGACCTTCAAAAATGTTGACTTAGGCACATCGGTTCTTGCAAATGACATTATTGTTGTACCTGAAAGCTTTTTCTAATCCCCCTCACCTCTCGCTTACATACTTTATATACCATGGACACTCACCCCTCTTCTCAACAACCTGATATTCAGGATCTGCAACAACAGGAAATCCATCTCCGCGATTATATCCGCCTGATCTTCAAGCGAAAGACAACGGTTCTTACTTTCCTGTTCATCACATTCTTCCTTGTTGTTATAAAAACATACACAACCACCCCTTTGTATACAGCCTCAACTCAGGTTCTTATCGAAAAGAACTATGGTTCAAGCAATATTGAACGTGGCAGTGTTTATACCAGCTGGGATCCCGATTTCCTCTCGACTCAATTTGAGTTAATTCGGAGTACAAACGTTACTCGCAGAGTTGTCAAGCAACTCAAACTTGACACAACCTACAGACATTTTTTCTTTACTGAAGAGCAGGAGGGTCTCTTTAGCTTTCTCTCAACATTCAAAGAAGGAACCAAAGAGTTCATCAAAGGCCTGCTGTCCTCAGAAAACGAAGAACAAGGCATCAAATCAGGAGCTTATGCTGGCTTACCTGTTTCCAGCGAGCCACGTACAGATGCTGATATCATCGCCTCAATCATTGGAGCCAATCTTTCCATAAAACCTGTTGTTAACACTAAAACGGTAATCATCAGCTACAGTGATAAAAATCCGGCCATGGCAAGCATGGTGACAAATGCCATTATCCAGGCCTACATGGATGAAATTCTTGAAATCAAACTTGCAACCAGCAGTTATTCACTACAATGGATGACCAGCAAAGCTGCCGAAGAACGAAAGAAACTTGAAGACTCAGAACGTGCCCTTCAGAAATACATGCGAGACAATGACCTGGTAACCGTCGAGAATAAGCTGGCAGTGTATCCACAAAGGCTGGGAGAATTCAGTTCACAACTCTCAAAGGCCCAGGCCGAACAAAAAGAATATGAATCACTCTATGCCCAGATTAAAAACCTTGGAGAAAACTACAAACACATTGAAACAATATCCGTTTTTGCAAAAAATACCGTACTGCAAAATCTTCGTGAAAAAGTTTTTACAGCTGAACAAAAGTTAAAAGACCTCTCCAAAAAATATGGTTACAAGCATCCGGTAATGATTAATGCAAAAGCTGAGCATGCCCTACTGTTAAAAGAAAAGAAATTTGAGATAGAAAGAATAATTGAATCAACCCGTAACGCCTATGAAATGGCCCAATCGCGTGAAAGCAACCTTAAGCAGTTACTTGCAAGCACCAAAAACGAGATGCTTAACATAAACGAGCGGTTCACTCAGTACTCCATTATGAAACGGGAGGTTGATATGAACCGGGTGCTTTATGATGCCCTGACCTCCAGTATCAAAACTGCGAATGTTACGGAACAATCACAAGACGTAAAGGTATGGGTGATCAGAAAAGCGGATCTTCCGGAAGCACCATCAAAACCAAATAAAAAACGCAGCCTCACACTTGGCCTTATTTTAGGAGTATTTGGTGGCATTGGCCTGGCCTTTTTTATCGAATATCTTGATAACACGGTAAAAGACGGAAAAGACATCGAACAGCGCTTTGGCTTAACAATATTGGGAACCGTTGAAGAAATACAGGAGAAAGGTACTAATATTGAAACCTTTCTGCGGGATCAGCCACTCTCACCACTGGCAGAAAACTACCGTCTGATTCGCTCTGCACTACTCCTGTCATCACCGGATCATCCCCCCCGTTCCATACTGCTCACCAGTATGTCACCAAAAGAGGGAAAAACAGTTACAACCTGTAACCTGGCCAGGGTTCTCGCCCAGAACGACAAAAAGGTTCTGATCATTGACTGCGATATGCGCAGACCCAGAACGCACTCTCTTTTCAATCTGCCAAATTCCAACGGCCTGAGTAACTATTTAGCAGGTAATACGACTAAAGGGCTAATCAGACACATTCCCGGTGAGCCAATTTCCCTTATCACTTCAGGCACCATCCCTCCCAACCCTGCTGAGTTGCTGCAATCCAACAGAATGCAGCAACTCATGAAAGAAATGTTAAAAATATACGATTTTGTACTGTTGGACTCTCCCCCCGTACAACGTGTAACAGACAGTCTTACCCTCGGCACTCTGGTGGACGGAGTAGTCGTTGTTACCAGATCAGGTAAAACCACTTACGATATGCTGGAATCGGGATTGAAAAAAATGTTTGATCTTCGCACACCAATTCTTGGTATTGTGTTAAATGGACTTGTCAAATCCAAAAAGGACTCTGGATACTACGGTTATTACGAGTACTACAATAAAGAATAGGGAAAATGTGCATTCACCATTTGTTCCAACAAATATGGTTGAAAGTAAGGTTTGACTTCCAGTATCGATACGCATAAAATATTGTAACTAACCCGACAAGTCGGAAACTTTTCAGTCTCGCTGGACAAGCGCCTTGCGGGGATATGTAAGTTAATAGTTTCATTAACACTCTTTAAATTCGTGTTTTTTATTACAGCTTTTATGGAGTAAGGCACTGATATGTCGACAGGAGACGAACATGGAAGTAGAGAGATTCTTCCCCAAGAACAATCGGGCTTAAGCTATGCGATCTCCAGCTTATACTCTTTTTATTGCCACGCTCGTTTTCGCACCACTAGCCTTTGGCAGCGTAGAAACATGGTCAATTGGAATCGTTGAAACCCTTGTCTTCCTGACAACTCTTACTTATCTCCTGGAAATACGCCACAAATCAAAATCGCTGCTAAAAACTCCGGGCTTTCTCCCATTGTTTCTTTTACTGGTTTTCATGTGGACGCAACTGATACCACTGCCCCCTTCAGTTGTTAACCTTATTGCCCCCGGTGTCTACCAGGCATATGCTCCCATACTGAACCTACACGAGACGAATCACTGGATACCACTCACCGTTAACCAAAAATCCACCTTACTTGAAGCCCTTCGTATCACCTCTTACGCGTTCTTTTACATTCTCACAGTACAACTCTTAAGCCGCAAGGAACTTCTGTTAAAAACAGTACATATTATTGCTGGGCTCGCTACAGCCATTGCATTTATTGCTATCCTTCAGAAATTCACATCCCCTGATCTTATTTACTGGTTCCGCTCAGCACCTTCAAGTCCAGTGGGTCCCTGGGTATATCGCAATCATTACGCAGGCTTTATGGAGTTATTGTTCCCTCTTGTACTGGCCCTGTTTTTCTACTACCGACCAAAATTCACCACACAGCAATCATTTCGATCCAAGGCTGTTGCAATACTTTCTTCACCAGGATCAAATATTCAATTCTTTTTGGGATTCAGTGTTGTTTTAATTCTGGCCTCTATTTTTATCGGGCTTTCACGCGGGGGAATTATTTCTGCAAATCTTGCTTTATTCTTTTTCCTGATTCTTTTAGCAAACAAATCAAGCAACTCCGGAAAAACATTACCGCTCATTATTTTCGGATGTGTATTATTGACTGTCAGCTGGTTTGGCTGGGATCCAATTCTGGCAAGATTCAATGCAAGTACAACGGAAACCGGCGTTCTTTTGGAAGGTCGATTCCCTTTATGGCAAAATTGCGTACCACTTATTAAAGATTTCCTTTTAAGTGGTTCAGGATTCGGCACCTTTGTCCACGTCTTCCCTCAATACAATACCTTACCAACATCAGTCATTTTTGATCATGCTCATAACGATTACATAGAACTCATCACCGATGGCGGCCTTATCGGTTTTTTTCTGGCGGCATGGTTTGTTATCGCAATCATTTATAATGGAATTAAAAAACTTTCCATACGGCGGGAACCCTATTCGATCCTGATAATTATCGGTGGTCTTACCGGTATATTTTCAATTCTTCTCCACAGTATTGTCGATTTCAACATGCACAATGGTGCCAATGGACTCTATTTTTTCTTCCTCTGCGGCGTCCTTATCTCTGCCGGAAATACCAGAATACACTTTCGCAACAGACCCACACTTTTAAAATCAGCCTCTCCGATATGGAAACTAGGCTGCCTCACTGCTTTGCCATTGCTTTTACTGACTATTAACACCCAAGGGGGAATCCTTAAGGCAAAACAACACTACAAACAAGCCTCTACTATTTATATTAACCCGCAGCTCTCCCAAAAACTCCTGCAAAACCAACTAAGCACAATTGATAAAGCTGTTAATCTTGATCCTTGGGAAGGATTATACTCCTCCTACAAAGGAAACCTGCTTACATACCTCCAACAAAGTGATTCAGCATTAAACAGTTATCTCAAAGCAGCTCACAAGGATCCACTGGAAGGAGCTTACCTGCAAAGGATCGGATTGTTACTTCCTCCAGAGAAAAAAGAACAAGCTTCTATGCTGATGGCAGAAGGCTACCGAAGAGGGCTCAATAAAGAACAACTTGTCTTTGTACTGGCAGAGTGGTACCTGGAGCAGAATGAACGGAAGAAAGCATTTTTGGTTTTGCAGCAGGGAGCAGAACAGTTTCCGGGCATTGCCAAACAACTCCCTCAATTCTTTCTCTTTTATACTTTCAGCAGAGAAGAGATAATTGCCATTCTTCCCCCAAAAACAGCTCCATGGATTGAACTTGGAAAATTCCTGGAAAAAGCAGGACAAATAGAAAACAGCGAATACTATCGAAGTCATGCACTGGATTTTCTGGAACAGGAGGAAAACATTCAACCTGGGTACATTATGCAGCTCTACCACTTTTATCGGAGACATAAACGAACAGATGAGGCAATTGCAACGCTCCATCTTGGAGTAAAATGGCTTCCGGACTACGCCCCATTTCATNTCTATNTGGGAGATTATTACAGNCAGCAGCAAATTCCCTATCGAGCCAAAGAGGANTACGAACAGGCTTTNATGCTTANCCCTGGTNACGAANGTATTAAAAAGCGCCTGGAAAGCCTCAAGTNAAAGCTGCTGCCGATCNTNNGATAGNGCATATGTTCCANGAANAACGTGNAAAGGGTGNTGGCGATTATTTTTTATGATAATCTAATTNCTGNCATTNAATCCCTCATTATTTTTGCAGGAATCCATACCTCGCGAAGCAGGACTGTATCGCATGCTTTCTAAAAGGCATCCCTTAACGCCATCTATTTTCAGATTTTTGATGAAATTGCTTCTATCGTGGCTATTTTACCAATGACGCGGGATCCAGCCTGGGCCAAGAAAGAGTGAGCTGCACTCCATTCGTGAATAATACTTTTAATCGTGGTCTGTCCAGAATTACATTCTCTTTACTATTGGACTTTGCCTTCAACGTTGACAAAGCAGGAGCAAACCGACTAACATCCATGTATATTACAAACTGAGATCACCTATATGCATGGATACCTACCAAAAACTGCAGAGGAAAAATTTAATAAATCTTTGATGCGATCCCCTGCTGTGGCTATTTTAGGTCCTCGGCAGTGTGGTAAATCAACCATGCCTAAAGCGGTGCTTCAAGGTTATTAAATGTCAATCACTTTGTCCATCCGACTCTTTAACCCACCTTAAAACATCTTGTTGAGAAGTGTTGAAGATGGTACATAGACATTTTCGTTATCGTGGCTTGCCCCCAATTGCCCCCCACAACATAATATCCCAGATATCATACCTGAACCAGTCTAAATTCAAGGGAGGATGATACACCTTTCGTATTATATCACTAGCACCCCAATGTTAATTAAATAATTTCAGAATTGTAGCGTTTGTTGTTTTGCCTGTTTTGAAAGCCCACACAGTAGCCACCTGAATTAATGTGGTTTTTAAAATACTGTTATTCCCTAAATGTGCAACGTTTTGTGGGCCCTGCCGGGAAAACTCTAGTGCTATCCCACCGTGTTTTGATAAATATACTCTCTCCAGGAGGGGAGGATCTCAAGTCGAGACAAAAATTATGTACTATCTAACAAAAAGGTCATTACAATTAAAAGTCTAACTATCCTCAAGAATGCTCGTCTAACAAAACAAGCACTAACATTAGTTTCTGGAACTGCCATTGCCCAGATTATCGGTATTATTGCAGCCCCCCTAATCTCGCGACTCTATACCCCCTCAGAATTTGGTACACTTGGTTCCCTGATCGCTATCGTAAGCGTAATCGCTATGCTTGGCTCACTCATGTATGAAATGAGCATCGTTATCGAGAAAGAAGAATACTACGCAAATGCAATTCAGATGCTATGCATTATTCTTTTAATTCTTATCACTAGTTTAAGTGCGATCGCTTTTTGGGTCATCCCATATTTATTCCCAGCGTTAATTGAAAACTCGCAAGTCCAACAGATCCTTCCTCTTGGAATTGTAATTATCTTCACTAGTGGACTATACAATATTGTCAACTTTCGACTTAACCGAGAGGGTGAATATAGCCTTCTCGCGAAAGGCAGTGTGATTCAGCGAACAGGAACGACACTCGTGCAAATCATTATGGGCATATGTGGCGCCTCAGTACTGGGTCTTATTTTAGGAAATATTTTAGGTAGTGCAATCGCAATTACCACAATTCTAGCTTTAGGTTGGAAGAAATGCAAATTCACAATAACCTCAAAAAAAGACCTTCTTTATATAGCAAAGAAGCATTATAGATTCCCACTCTATACCGCACCACAAAAATTATGTAACGCTGTATCACAATACCTTCCAATATACATGCTTGGGTACTATTACGGGATTGAGATAGTAGGCTTTTACTGGTTTGCAATGCGCATAATCCAACTTCCTGTAAACCTGTTTGGCCAAGCGGTCAGACAAGTATTCTACCGAGAATCCGCCAGTCAAAAAAACAATCTCACGGTAACAATTAAACTATACACAAAATCAACATTACTTCTGACATCAATCATAGTGATTCCTGTAATCGTGATCTTCTTCTACGGATCCACTCTCTTTTCTTTTGTATTTGGCAAAGAATGGGCACTTGCAGGAGAATATGCAGAATGGATGTTCCTAGGGGTAGCTCTTACAATGATAAATCCTCCAGCGACATCAATCCTGTATATATTTGAGAAACAGCATTTTCTCCTAATATATGATATAATTCTCTTGTTGGTAAGATTTATGGCATTATTTTTTTGTGGGACGTATACTAGCTCCATAAATACAATAATACTTTACACTTTTGTAGGTTTTGCATTTAACTTTTTTATTATTATGTATGTGTTCTTTTTCCTACATACTAGACAAAACCACAATCAAACCAAACAAATCTAGNTGATGTTAGCAATACACANCANCAAAGACAGCTTTAGNAACCGNTGGATTCANTATTGTAAGAACANNCAAANCCCTTANAAAAANNTCGATNGTTTCCAATCCNACATCATGAGGCAACTTAAAGACCGCAACAGTTTAATGTGGAATTGAAATCTAACAAATCCAGAAAACAACTTATCTCTCGCCAACTCTGCTCCTCTCTGGAAACAGTTGATAAGAAAATGTTTCCGGATTACAAAACAAGTTGGCATTGTGAAGACAAAGTCGATAAAAGATATCTCCTCGAATCCGTCAATGCACCATTAGTACCCGAACAAAACTTTATGATGGCAGGATTTATAAATCAACTCAACGAAATACAATGATTTCCAAGTGGCCCCATAGGAAGAAAATAAAATTTTCAATCTTCCCCCCGCATTTTTATGCAACGCTGGGAGCCCTCACGCATTGATTGAAACAATCATTTTCTTTATTTTCATTAGTCTTTGTTGTGCATTCTTCGTAGCCGAGAAAGATGACCGTAGTTTCCTCCTACTTTTAGTGTCAACAGCATGGCTTCTAGGGCTCCCGTTGCTTTCGCTGGTTAACAACTCGTTCCCTTTTTCTGGAGATATCGATGACTGGAATTATTTTCAACTAGCAGCAACCCCAATTCATTCATTGTCTGATGCTTTTAATTTTAGCCGTTTTCAATCTAACAGCGTACAACCCGGATATCCCTGGTTATTATCTATTGTCAATCATTTTTCTGGTCATGATCTTTACACCTTCAAATCATTAAATATCCTGTTCTTGATCCTCCTATCTTTAGTTTGGTATCGTATAGCCACGTTGCTAGAAGGAAATCGCTTTGGAAAAGGTATGGCATGTGCAGTACTGCTCTGCACTCCCCTATGGTTTTACATTTTCATTCTACGAAAGGATTTACCAATTGTCCTGCTTCACAATTTATTCATATTGGGCCTAATTGAATATAGAATCAAAAATTCTGTTCAATCTTGGTTGATACTTTTTTCTTCAACCATTCTTTTAGTCCTTTTTCGAGTACCCCTTGTTTTAATAAATCTTTTACTTATCTCAGCAAGTATCATCATCTCTCTCATAACAGAAAAAAAAACGATCAGTGCCATTATTAAACTGTTAGTTATCACTGGCCTTGTTACCGGGACCATCTTCGTCCTGTATAACCCATACTACATGAGTAAATTCGGTATATTCTCCGAGTCGAGACAACTCAACTCTTCAGGTGGAATGATTGAAATGGCTCACTCTATCCATAATTCTTCAACAATAAACCGAACACTGTTCCCTCTACTCTATGTTTTAACCGAAATTAGTGGGTTGAACCCTAACACTTGGCAAAACATCAATGTTCAATGGTTGCGTGGAATTACAGCTATCCCATGGATTATACTGGGTATACCTCTACTATGCGCTGGATTAATAACCCTCATTCGTAACATTACTACAAATGTAGCAACTCAGACCTACAATCCCAATTTTGTAATAAAACAAAATAAAATAAATTTCGAAAATCAATGGATTGTTCTATTTTTATTCATCCTAACCTATTTTTTCTTATCCTGGCAAGTAGGAGACACTACCAGATGGCGACTCCCTGACATCCCTCCGTTGTATGCTATCGCTCTTTATGGATGGTATTTTTCTTCAAAAACGCTACGAAATAAGTGTATCCTCATATGGCTTAGCAGTATAGGTTCGTTTCTCACCATATTCTATCTTTTAAGAGAGCTCTAGTTGATTATTTCAAAAACAAACAAGACTAACTTAAGAATTTTAATGATCTCCCCTCAGTTCCATCCCATCATAGGGGGATACGAACGAGCAGCATTTCGTTTGTCCACTGCGCTGACAAACCAAGGTTGCACTGTCACAGTACTCACAGAAAGAAGAAAAAAGAATTGGAAAAAAAATGACATTATCAACAAATTCCAAGTTATTCGTCTTTGGTGTATCCACAAGCCACACCTACACCAACTGACAACCCTATTTTCCTTTGCTATTTTTCTTTTATCCAAAGGACAAAGATACCACTTCTGGCATGTGCATCAGTACGGACTAATCGCTTTATTAACGATAATTCTTGGGAAATGCTTTAGGAAACCTGTTGTTCTGAAGTTGACAAACTCTGGAAGTCAAGGATTAGAAGTAACTTGCACAGCCTTACCATTTCCCAAATTTGCCAAAACCATATTAAGACATGTTGATATGGTAGTTGCATTGACTCAAGAAACAAAACAGGAAGCCCTCAAATTTGGCATCCCTCCAGACCGTATCACATTAATTGGTAACGGTATTGACGGGGGCCTCTTTCACCCAGCAAACTCACATACTAGGCTATGGTTACGAAAAAATAATGATATCCAGGCAGAGGGCATCGCAATCTGGATTGGACGGCTCAGGAAAGAAAAAAACCCGGAAGGACTGTTAAATGCCTGGCTACAGGCATTTCCCCGTATGCCGAAGGGTTGGAAATTAATACTTGTAGGAGAGGGTCCATTATTACCAGTACTCCAATCATTCATTGAACAACATAAATTGCATGAAACAGTGATGCTTGTCGGCAAGCAAAATAATGTCGAAGAATGGCTGGCTATGGCAGATATTTATGTTACCACATCCCACAACGAAGGGTTGTCAAATACTATGTTAGAGGCGTTAGCAACAGGTTTGCCAGTTATTGCTACAAAAGTATCAGGCGTAAAAGAGAATATTGAGCAAACTGGTGCAGGAATTGTTGTGGAAATAGGAGACATGAATGCAATTGGATCTGCTTTTATTCAACTAACGCAAAATCCAAATTTACGCAAAAAACTAGGGTATACAGGACGAATGATCTTTAACCAGAAATTTACCTTAACAAAAGTAGCCACATCATATCAAGAAATGTATAAAACAATACTTTCAGACAACAAGCAGTGATAACATGTTAAATCATAAAAAACAGTTATTACTACTCTCCTACGAATACCCATTCGGGAACAGCGAAACTTTTTTAGAAAACGAGTTGTATGTTCTCTCTAGAGAGTTCTCCAGAATTACTATTCTTCCTACTCGCGCTTTTTTTTCCCCATCGTGGTTTTCTTCTAACAAAAGTAACCTACGAAAATTGCCTACTAATTGCTACCTAATCCGACCACTAAAACAGACAGGATTTAAAGTACCTGTCTTAGTTTGTCTGATTTTATTCTGGCGTGGAATCCATTCTGGGCTGCCATTCAGAGGTTTTTTCTACGCAATCAAGGAACTTATGCGTTCTGTTGTTAAGACTTCTTGCCTAATCAAACCTATCAATAAGCACCTCAGACAATGTGACACAAACTCTTTGGTTGCATATTCATATTGGAAAGGAGATGCTACAGTTGCACTATGTTATACTAAGCAACAAGGAAGACTCCGTGCCTGTGCGACAAGATGCCATGGGGGTGACTTGTATGATAATGTTTTACCTTTTCCTTACCGTCCTTTTGAAAAATATATCGCTCGTGAATGTGACTTGGTCATGCCAGTCTCACAGTCTGGAGTCAAATACCTTACAGAGAAAGGTTTTCCTCAAACACGATTACGAATAGCTCGCCTAGGCGTAAAACGAATGAAAACAGTGGCACGGTTTTCATCAGATGGCATGCTAAGAGTTGTAAGTTGCTCTAACCTAATCCCACTCAAGCGTATCCCAATGCTCTGTAAGGCCTTGTCTATGCTCAACCATCCCTTCTCTTGGACACATTTCGGCGATGGTGAAGAACGATCAATTCTCGAACGTCTTATCACTGACTTGCCGAAGCACGGTACTGCAAATCTTTTCGGACGAATACCTAACCACGAAATCCTCTCATACTACCAAAACAATCCGGTAGATATTTTTGTCAATGTCTCATCATCCGAAGGTGTTCCAGTTTCAGTCATGGAAGCTATGATAGCTGGAATACCTTGCATTGCTACTAATGTAGGGGGGACGTCAGAGCTCATAAACAATGATTGTGGTTACTTGCTGCCTGCCGACATAGACTCGACAGAATTAGCTTCCATTTTAGAAACAATAATCACGTCCCCCATCGCTTGGCAACAAAAACGCACAAGCTCGTTTCTCCGTGCCTGCCAACTATGTGATGCAAAAAAAAACTACCATGAATTCTCTGAATTATTGCAAAATATGCTACGAACAGGAACGCAAGCATGATCAAACAATTTTTTTTTCGTGTTGCCTACAAATTATCCAAAAACGTACCCTACTCTTTTGGAAAAAGACTACGAAAAATGACCGCAGGAAAGTTATTCAAGCGTGTCGGTAAGAATTTTTCCGTTGGCATCGGCGCTAGTTTTGGCGACGGCACATGCCTCGAGCTTAGCGAATTCACCAACCTTGGCCCTGGATTTAGCCTGACTGGCTTAGGGACAGTACGATTTGGTAGTCACATTATGATGGGGTATGAATGCATGTTTATCACAACTAACCATAACGCACTCCCAGGTGGCGGATATGGTAAAGACGAAACAAAACAAATAACTATAGGTAGTCATGTTTGGTTTGGACATCGTGTTATCGTGCTACCCGGTGTAACTATAGGCGATCACGCAATCATTGGAGCAGGAGCTGTTGTTTCTAAAAATGTTCCTGCTTTTGGTGTCGCAGTGGGTAATCCGGCAAGAATTGTCAAGATACGGAATAAAAAACTGACTGATAGAGTGTAAGAAAAGATGAAAAACGAGTACTCCCCCATCGTTGTTTTAATGGCTATCAATAGCCTTGACCCTACCACGGGAGGTCCTGCACGCTCTGTTCCAAGGCTAAGCGAAGAAATAGCTAGAACAGGACTAGGAGTTACACTGTTCGTTAAAGACATTAGGACGGGAACAACAAGCACTACAACCTCATGTCCTATTCAACTAATTAGCCAATTAACGGCAGTTATACAAAAGTCTAACGAGAGAACCAAACACCCTATCATCCATAATCATGGTATCTGGTTGCCAATCAACCACCGCGCAGCTGCAATTGCACAGCGTTACAACATCCCCCACATTATCAGCCCACGTGGAATGCTCGAGCCCTGGGCATTTAATTTCAACAAATGGAAGAAAAAGCTGGCCTGGTTAATGTACCAAAGGCGAGATTTACAAACGGCAAAAGCCTTACATGCTACAGCGCCTCAAGAGGCAGAGAGTTTCAGGCAATTGGGCTTGCGAGCTCCCATCGCCATTATCCCTAACGGAGTCAATCTTCCTAAGCAAATCAAACCTTCATTTGTAAACAACAAAATGAAGAAAGCTCTTTTCCTTTCCAGAATTCATCAAAAAAAAGGACTTATTAATTTGGTACAGGCATGGGCTAAAGTTTCTCCTCCAAACTGGCAAGTTATCATTGCCGGCCCGGATGAATCCAGCCATAAACAGGAAGTAGAAAAAGAGATCGCTCATTTTGGATTAACTGAAAGTTTCTCGTTTGCTGGCCCAATCAAAGATAACGACAAATGGACACTCTACAATGAAGCAGATCTCTTTATACTTCCAACATTCAGTGAGAACTTTGGAATTGTAATCGCAGAAGCCCTCGCCAGTGGTACCCCCGTAATAACAACCAAAGGAGCCCCTTGGGCAGAGCTTGAAGAACACAATTGTGGATGGTGGATAGATACTGGCGTTGAACCATTAGTGCAAGCTATTACAGAAGCAATTAGTTTATCTTCCGAAACGAGATTTGCTATGGGAAAATGCGGAAGAACATTAATATCTGAAAAATATTCATGGGACACCATTGCTCAAGACATGATAGCAGTCTATGAATGGATGCTGCATGATGGAACACCTCCTCAATGTGTAATTGTAGATTAATGCAAACAGGCAAATTAAATATCAGCCAAAACAGATCCTCAGCCAAATACAACAAAAAAGAGATACTCCTGCGTATTCTATGGGGTCTGTGTTCACCACTCTTTCGCCATAGCCCAAGGCCTTTATTTGGATGGCGTTGTTTTTTGCTCAGATCCTTTGGTGCACGTATTGGANAGCAAGTTCATATTTACAATTCTGCCGTAATTTATATGCCTTGGAACCTTGAAATCGGTGACTGGTCAAGTATTGGCGAGGAAACGTTCATATACAATCTGGGAAAAATCACGATTGGCACAAAAGCAACTATCTCTCACCGTGCGCATCTATGTGCAGGCACCCATGATTATTAAGTGTCAATTACTTTGTCCGGTTCGCGACAATTACCTTGTCCGGTTTTTCATCTCTTCAATATTCTAAATTTTCAGCTCCTATTTGTTGATATTTTTGTACTGCTTTTTTGGCCCTGCAAAGTTGTGATTTTTTCAATAAGTGAAACGAGTTGAAAAAATCACAACTTTGCAGGGCACAGCAAGCGATAGCGCGGTAGTTTCTGTCGCCATCTATTTTTTGCTCTCAGGCTGTGAGGATTCTCTCTCGTCTCGTTTTATAGTTTTGTTGCCCATTGCCTCTTTTCTCCTGAAGCTTTCAGCCTGAATTTCAATTATTGAAGCATGGTGTACAAGTCGGTCAATAGCTGCAACTGTCATCATCGTATCAGTAAAGATCTTGTCCCATTCGCTGAAAGGATGATTGGCTGTGATAATCATACTACCTGCCTCGTAACGATGAGCTATAAGCTCAAAGAGTACATGAGTTTCAGCATCACTTTTTTTAACATAGCCAATATCGTCAAGGATCAATACACGGTATTTATCAAGCCTGGCAAAGGTCTTTTCAAGTTGCAGTTCTGCTCGTGCCCGTTGCAGTTCCTGAACAAGGGCTGTGGCCTGATAATAACGAACCCGGACACCTTGCTCGATCAACCCATTGCAAATGGCCACGGCAAGGTGAGTCTTTCCTGTTCCACTGGGGCCAAAGAATAACAGATTTTCTGAACGTTCTACCCAGCTTGAATCTGAAGACATTGCTTCTATGGTTCCAGAGTCAAAATCAGGGATATGGTTAAAATCAAACGATGACATGGTTTTTCCCGGTGGCAGTTTTGCTTCCTTAAAGAACCGGGTTATTCGCCTGGTGTAACGCTGGTTCACTTCTTCTTCACAGAGGGCCGTCAAGTAGGTTGCAGGATCCCATCCCTGCTCTTTTGCTTTGTCGAGATAGCTTTCCCATAAGGCTTTCATTGTTGATAATTTCAACTGTTTCAGTAATACCGGGAGTGTTGAACTGTGTGGCATCAGTGTACCTCCCTGGAATAATCTGCCATGCTCAGAAGTTGATCGTATTCTTCAGTGGAATGCTGCTCGGTCGTCACCGAAGGAATAACTGACTGCCTGGGAGCGAAACGTTGTTGCAATTCATATAAACCAGGAAAAGGCTTGCCGCTGGAAAGTATTGTCAGGAGATACTCACCCAATCGTTCCTCACAATCCCCCTTATGTGCAAGAGCTAGAATGCCAACCATGGTTCTGCAAGCCTTTCGAGCTTCCTGATCCCGATCAACCAGATCCCATACCGCTTTGTAGGTTGCATTGGGTAAAAGGTCGTCACGTAGTTGGGAGTACCTGAAAGCCTGAGGTTTCCGTTCAAGGCTTGCTATCACATGACAATAATTCACCTGCCTGACACGTCGCCCATCGGAACGGCCAAACAGTCTTTTCAGAGTTTCCGTAAAAGTTGAACCAAGATAAATATCCAGTCTGTTGTCGTAGATATGTACCCGCAATGATTCCCCTATCAATCGAGATGGTACTGTATAAAGAACCCCGTTAACACGTATGGTACTTGAGGTGCTTACCCGAACGACCTTTTCCGTGTAATCAACTGTTCGATGCAATGGCAAAGGTTGCAGATATCGCCTTTCTTCTTCTACTTTATCCTTTTTGTTTCTGTTAATCGTCGCTACAATCTTTGACAGAAATTCTTCATATGCTGCAACTGTCTCAAAATCATTGGAGCCACGCAGCAGCAGAGCCTGGTGGATACGCTTTTTCAAATGCCCGTGGGGAGATTCGATACTTCCGTTTTCGTGTCCTTTACCACGATTATTACGACTTGCTTCCATGCCATAATGTTTGCACAATTCATGGTAGCGGGACGTTGCATCTTCTTCTGCCTCTTTCTTTAGATTTTTGAATGCTGCGGAAAGACTGTCACTCCTGTGCTCATGAGGACTGCCGCCAAGACGTTGCAGAGCATCCTGAAGACCTTGTGCAAAAGCACTGAAAGATTCACCGCCATGAACAACCTTCACTGAACACCAGCCACTGAACGCCAGGCGGAAATGATATAGCAGGTGATGGAAAATTACTCCGGAAATTCGTATATCAAATTGCTTGAGTTTGGTGAAATCAGAAATCCCCATACGCCCAATAACTTGGTGTTGACGAAACATGACTTCCCTGTCAGCGCCGTATAATGCTTTCCACTTACGCACTTTACGTTGAAAAGTTCGCAGTTTACTGTCCGGGTATTCCCCAGGATAATCCTTTTGCAATTGCTCAAAAAGAGTTACGGGAGTCAGTTCAGACTCTTTTTCCAGTAATGGAACTATTTCATTATCCCATACATTTCTGAAAGGATCTTTGCGGGTTCTCCAATATCTCTTCCCTCGACCAGCCGGCTGCAATTCTCCATTATCTATGCGCCTGCCTGATCTCTCAGATATTCCTGACCGGGCTGATGCTTTCTTCTGCGTTGTGTTCTTAGCTCGTGCTTCCATATATACCTTGACCTGTTCTGAATTAATGGGTTTACCAGACACCAAAAACCTCCTTTATGTGAAGTTGTTTTTGGTTAGGATTATAACCCTGTTGAACCGGACAAGATAGTTGTCGTCAACCGGACAAGCTAATTGTCATCTAATACATGATTACTCGTCATCATCACTACCTCTCACAAAACCACCAATCACCATTGGCGATCAATGTTGGATCTGCGCTGACAGCTTTATCGGTCCAGGAGTAGTTATTAACGAAGGTGCTGTTGTTGGGGCACGATCTGTTGTAATAAAGGATGTTAAAGTTTGGTCAATCGTGGCGGGGAACCCGGCAAAACATATAAAGGATAGACAAGTCAAATACGAATAACCCTTCAGATTACGGCTGGGAAGATAGTGCGCTACTCATGCTCATGGATTCTCGATACCTGTATTACTGGATGTTCTCGACTCAACAGTTCAGAATCAGGAAAAACGTGACATTAAAATCCCCCACAGGGAATATTTGAAGTTGCTTCGGTCTATGACAACCTTGATGAAAAATTCGGCAACGATTGGGATATGGTTATTTCTTCTGAGGTCGTTGAACATATATACGACCCTCGATTATATGCCAACAATATTTCCAAACTATTAAAGCCGAGTGGAATTTTATTAATCAGCACGCCCTATCACGGTTATTTGAAAAATATTGCTCTTGCACTTGCTGGTGCCTGGGACAAACACTTCACTGCGCTATGGGATGGTGGGCATATAAAGTTTTGGTCGTACTGCACGTTAAAAGAGCTTCTCCACGA
>JAESPV010000002.1 GCA_016765495.1 Desulfocapsa sp.
GGCCAAAAAAGCAGTACAAAAATATCAACAAATAGGAGCTGAAAATTTAGAATATTGAAGAGATGAAAAACCGGACAAGGTAATTGTCGCGAACCGGACAAAGTAATTGACACTTAATAGGCGTGTATGGTATATTGTGGTAGTTGCGATCGGGAAATGGTAGTTGTCGTGGTGCCTAAAAAAAAGTTCATTCCAGGCTCTGTCATTGAAAAACTAAACATGGTGTTTTCTTTTGTAAAAATAGCTTCGCAGTGTTTTTCAAATTCGTTTTAACGGATAGTAACAAAGAGTGAATTACCAATTTTTGGAAGTGTATTTGAAACAATGAAAAGATTTTCTAAAATCAGAGAATTGACTGTATGGTTTTTTCTGGGAACATGCTTTGTGTTGTCAGGATGTTCCGGAGATTCAACGGATAACAAGGAATACCTCGTCCGTGTGAACGATTTTCACATTAGCACTGCTGATGTTGACAAACTGCTGAAGCTTGAGATTCAGTTGGATAGCAATTTTTATTTATCTGAGGATACCCGTACTGCTTTTGTTCAACAGCTTGTTCAAACCCAACTCCTTATTCAGGAGGCCAGAAAAAGAAAACTCGATGAGCGCGAAAGCTTTCGACAAACCATCCAACGCCATTGGGAATGTACACTCATAAGGGATTTATTGGAAGAAGAAGGCGAACAAATAAGGGAAACAACGGTTGTGACCCAGGAAGAAATAGAAGCATATTTTCTTGAAAATAAAGATTTTCTTGGAGAGGGGACGCTGCAACAGCTGAGTCCCGAGTTGTCAAAAAAAATAGAAGACAAAAAGGTTACCGACCAGCTCGAAAAATGGATAGCAGAGCTGAAATCTGCAGCAATTATTGATATCACAGATCAGAAATTGGCTGCTCAAGTAAATCGTAAAAATGACTAATGGCTAAGGAAAAAACTGTAAAATTTAAACGGCGGCAATATTTTATTAATAGAAAATTTCAGACTGGTTTTATTTTGAAATTTCTTCTTGTACTTGTCTTTGGTGCCATTCTGTCGGTTATTATAACTATGCTAACAACCGGGGAAACGTTGACGTCGTCATTTGAAGGTTCCAGGTTGGTAATCGAGAAAACGTCTTTGGCAATTTTACCCTCTGTCATTTTTACAAATATGATCACAACCACAGTTATCGGAATTTTAGCAGTTGTCGTGACACTTCTGGCATCACATAAAATAGCGGGGCCCATGTTTCGTTTTGAAAGAGATCTTGAGGAGATTTCACAGGGGGATTTAAAAAAACATATACATATCAGAACTAGTGATCAATTCGGCTCTGTTGCAGAAAGCTTGAATGAAATGGTCGAGAGTTTGAATGGAAGGTTGTGTGAGATTAAACAGGATCTTGAACGTGTTTCAGAAGCTGCTTCCATCCAGAAACTGCCGCAGGTATTTCTGGATGACCTGGAAGAGTGTCGAAGAAAAATCGACTCGAAATTTAAACTTTAGCTTGAATCGTGGTCGTCCAGTGGTGCTGTAACCAACTTGTTGGTAACCGTTTGAAAATTGGAAGAAAGCTGTGTTTTTTTGTCTTGTGCTCCTTGTTCTTTGTGTTGTCTGCCGGAGTGTGCGCAGCTGGTAATGGCAGCCATAAAGTTGTCACAAAACATACAGTTTTGGTGTTTAACTCTGTGGAGGACATGGTTGTATTTAATGATGCAATCAACTATGGCAAAAATTCCTCGTTTGGTGGCTTTTTCAGTTCTCCCAGTGCGCAAGATGCTGAAAAGGAATTGATAAGGAAAGTTGATCTCCTGTTTGAAAAAGTTCAGTTGATCTTGGATATGAGAAAAAAAATGAGAAAGGTCAGGGTTCGCCTGTTTTCAAATTCCGATCAACTTCACCAGGCTTTCAAGAAGATTTTTAAGCGAAAATGTGTAGTAAGGGGATGGTATCTGTTTGAGTTCAATACTGTATTCCTGAATGTTGATGATGTCCATGAGGGCATGCTTGCCCATGAGTTAGGTCATGCGATAATTGATCATTATTTAACAGTTCGTCCGCCAAGAGCCACTGCTGAGATACTGGCAAAATATGTGGACAAGCATTTGTTTGAAGAGGTTAAACAGTATTGATTGATATACATTGTCATATTCTGCCGGGTATCGATGACGGAGCTTACGACCTTAAGACAGCTTTGAAGATGGCTCGTATTGCGGTTAAAGATGGCGTGCAGACAGTTGTTGCAACTCCCCATTGTTACGACGGAGTTTATAACTGTCAACGGTATGATATAGGCGGGCTTTGTGAAGAATTCAATGTCGCCCTTCATGAGCAAGGTGTTGAACTGACCGTACTTCCAGGAGCAGAAGTCAGGTTAACTCCAGATCTTATCAAACTTGTTGAGAGGGGAGAGGTCGTTACTTTTGGTGGGCAGGACAGGTATTTATTATTGGAATTGCCCGAAATATTTATACCGGAAGCAGTGTTTCGTGTAATTAAGCATCTGCAATTGAGCAATACCAGATGTATCGTTGCACATCCCGAGAGAAACACGTTTGTTCTCAACCAGAATAACATCATCGATGGTTTGATTTTTGCCGGAGCTGAATTGCAGGTGACCGCGGGCAGCCTTACCGGCATGTTCGGCAAAGAGGTAAAGTTATTGGCTCAACAGATTCTGAAAACACAGCAGGGGCGATGTTATCTGGCTTCGGATGGCCATTGCGTTGCAAAAAGAAAACCAATCCTCCAAAAAGCACTAAAACTGGCTAGTCGTTTGGTGGGTGTAGAAGCAGCAACTGATATGGTCTCAATTGATCTTAGTAGAAAAGACAGGTTGTCAGTTATCAGTTGTCAGCACTGAGGTGTGTTACAATGCGATGTCCTTAGGACTAAGCAAATCCATAAACAAGATAAATTATTATTGGTAAAAGATACTGAAAACTAAAAAAAAATGGAGTGGTAAAATGGAATTAAAATGGGTCAGAAAGGCTGTCAACGTTTTAGCAATAACCGTATCACTGCTATTATTAACAAGCGTAGTTTCTTTTGCAGCAATTGAATTTGATACTGATGCAATAGAGGCAAGAATTGTAGCGGCTGTGGCAGGTGGTGCCGATCCTGCATTGGCTGCCAAAGAAGCTGTTGCCAATGCGGTAAGAACAATTGTTGCTGCAAATCCTGAATACCCTGGCGGTAAAGAGGCTCTCAATGCTGCAATTATTGAAGCACTTGGAGATATAGCAATAGAAGGTCTTGACGATACCGATCTGTTTGTTGCCGCAAATCATGCCCTTGGTAATAAGATTGATGCTGCGCTTGAAGCGTACGAGGCTCCTGGTGCAGCAGGTCGGGAAAATGCACGTGGTCGTGGAGGAAACGCATATGGACCTGGTGGAAAACCACGTCCAGGCAGTCCTACATGATTAACTGCCGATACTATGAATCAGTAGAGCTGTGAAATGGAATTCAGGTAGCTGTTATCTAAACAAGAGGGATGGGGTTAGAAAATGCAAGTGAATAAGAGATATGTGAGTTGTGTGTTTTGTCTGACAGGGTGCCTATGGATGACAATGGCGGAGGTTGCGACTGCCAGGTTTAGTATTAATCCCATAACACTGGTGGGAGCAGCAAATGATTCTAACTATTGGCAAGCGGAAACCCAGGAAGTTTCTGTCAATACATACTTTGTCCGACCCGGAATAGAATTGGGGTTTGAAACTCCCAAAACGACAATTACCTTTGATGCCACTGTGGATTTCTACTGGTACGATGATCAGGATACACCTCCTGTCGGCATACAAGATGCCAGTGATGATGATTATGTCGGTTTTACTGGAGATTTTAACGCTGATTATCAATTAACAAACAGGTTGAATATTGGTCTTTCTGACCAATTGTACATTACCCGAGATCCTGCAAGATCCGATATCAACAGTAACTCAATTTCCCGGGATAAATATACCATTAATTACTTTGAACCAACGGCCTATTACGAGTTTGCTGATAAGTTTGGATTACTGGCATCATACCGTAATACTATGACCGATTATGAATCCGAGCTGGAAGATTCAGAAGAGAACCGGGGTGTTTTTGATTTGTACTATTTACTGAATCGAAGCGCTGCTGTTTATGCTGGCTATGCGATTTGGGAGAGAGATTACGATCAGGATTCCAGTGATTATCTGTCAAATTTTGTTTCTCTTAATTATGAGCACCAATTTAATTATTTCACTATTAAAGGTGGTGGTGGATATCATAAAAGAACTTTTGACGAACCGGCATTGGACGATTTGGATCTCTTCTCCTGGAAAATCCAAATTAGAGGGCAGGAAGCGGATACAACGTATAAAACCATGAATAATGCCCGGTCAATGATAGATGGTAGATCTTTTAGGCAAGGCCAGGATGTTGATTTATTATTAGATGAAAGTCGCAGCTTATTGACCTTGGACCTCGGGCAGGAAATGAATAATGACGGTACTGGTGACAACTATTATACAGCTACCTATGCAAGGTTTGAAGGTGGATATCGTTTTTTCGGAAAGCTTGAGACACTCCTGAGATTATCTGTTCAGAACAGTGATTACGAAACTGATGAGCGCAATGAGGACACATATTTTGTGTCAGCAAGTATCGGGTATTGGGTTTTAGATTATCTGCTTCTCGGTTTTGAAGGTGGCTATGAGACTCGTGATTCCAATTTCACTGGAAACAACTATGATAATACTTTTGCGATGGTTATGCTGAATTTCGACTACAATTTTAGTGGCAAATAGAATCAGTTAAACAGAGTCAACAAATCGACGGAGAAGCTAGATTTCTTCATCGATTTTTTTTTTGTAAATGAGGTATTAACAAGGAAAGTATTACAATGAGAAAAAATAGATTGTGCAGACTTATTATGGTTGCCTTAGTATCTCTTCTTGTGATGTTCTCGACCACTTTAAGCCTTGCAGCTCCTAAAAGTTATCTTCTCGGAGCCCGGGATATAATAACTGTTTCCATTTTTGCAGGCGGAGAAGAGCAGGTTGCCGTAGACCTCACCCTTTCTGACCAGGGGCTGGTGAATTTCCCATTTATTGGTCCAGTGAAAGCTGGTGGTATGGCAAGCAGCGACCTTGAAGCAAATGTTTCAAAACTTTTAGCAAAAGATTATTTTGTCGATCCCCAGGTTCATATTCGCGTTACTGGGTATAATAGTCTCCATTTTTCCATTTCCGGTGCTGTTAAAAAATCCGGAAATTATAAGATGAATGCTGCAACGACGATTATGGATCTTATTGCCAAGGCAGAAGGTGTGACACAGGAGAGGGGAAATGTCGCATATATTCTGCGAGATGTTAAAGAGACGAATGCAACCTCAAATTCTGTACAGGAACAAGAGGGAGATAACAGGCACGAACCTCTGAAAGTAAACCTCCTGAAGCTGCTGGATGAGGGAGATATGCGTGCCAACATTACACTTGTTCCGGGAGATGCTGTTTATATTCCTCTGGCGAAGGGATTAAATCAAGCAAAATCAAAGGTGTACGTGTCTGGAATGGTAAAAAAACCTGATCTTTACAGTTATCAACCCGGCCTTACTACAATGGGTGTCTGTATTATGGCGGGAGGTTTTACAAAACATGCAGCTCCCAATCGTACAACAATAGTGAGATTTGAGAATGGAAAACAGGAAGTGATTAAACTTAATCTTGAAGACGTAATAAAAGGACAAACTTCTGATCTTGCTCTTAAACCAGGTGATCGTGTTTATGTTCCGGAATCGTGGTTATAGGGAGAAGAGATGACACAAAATAAGAACCCAGCGGTAGAGGAAATTCATTTATCGGATTACTGGAATGTCTTAAAAAAAAGAAAAGTACTGGTCATTACATTTCTGGTTGCTACTGTTCTTGTAACCATGGTTATGAGTTTTTTGATGGCTCCGGTTTATCAGGCAACCGCAAGGATGGCCATTGAGAGTGAATCCTCAACATCGCCAGTTACCGGACAGCGAATGGAATATATTGACAGGGCATCCCAGCAACTCACCTTTAATACCCATTTTACTTTGATTAAATCCAAACCCATTATTCTTAATCTTATCACAGAGATTGCTGCCTCAGAAGATGAATTTAATCGGTTAGGTGATGAGATATCAACAAATGTGGTTAAAGAAGTTATTGCGCAGATTAAAGATGCCGTTCAGAGAGTTAAAACGAATATTCGTTTGCTACTGAAAAAAGAGGAGAAAAAGCTTACTGAACAGGAACTTCTTGATCAGTTGGTGTCAGATATACAGAAAAAAATTACTATAAAAAATATTCCTGATACCCGCCTCCTTGATATCAAGGTAATGGAAGGAGAGCCTGAAATGGCTGCCAGAATTGCTAACCTCCTGGCAAAAAAATATATTGAATTTGATCTGGAAAACAGACTCACATCCGCCAATGATAATCTGGAATGGTTGAATAAAGAAGTCTATTCCATGAAGAAGCGACTGGAAGATGATGAAAAGAAATTTTTTGAATATAAGCAGCTCAACAAAGTCTTTTCCCTCAGCGGCAAGCAGAAAGTCATTGATCAAAAAATTGCTGAATTGAACAACGAATATATGCTGACCCGAAACAGACGTCAGGAGTTGGACGCAAAGCTTTCAGAAATCAATAAGCAATACAAAAATTCTTCTGATATTGCTCATATCCGTTCTATCCTGAACAACATAGCGATTGATGACATCTATGCAAATTTAACCAATTTAGAACTGGAACAGAGCAGGCTGGCAAAGGTTTTTAAATCCAAGCATCCAAAGGTACAGCAGATATCAAGTGAGATTACTAAGGTACAGCTCAAACTGAAATCAGAATTGAGTAAGGAAATAAAAAACCTGAACGTACTGCAAATGGTTCTCCGTGAGCGTGAAACAAAAATGCTAACGAATATAGAAGAGCTTGAACAGGATGGATTGGATGCCAGTGGTAAGGAATTCAACTTTACTATCCTGCAACGAAATATGGATACCAGTCAACATTTGTATGACACCCTTGTGGCGAAAATGAAAGAATCGGGTGTGGTTACAGGAAGTGCTTCATCAAATATTCGAATTGTTGAATATGCTTCTTTGCCCATGCATCCTGTGAAGCCAAACAAAAAGAAAAATATTCTTCTGAGTATTATTCTTGGTTTGTTTGGCGGGATAGGGATTGCATTTTTAATGGAGTACCTCGATCAAAGTGTAAGAACAGAAGAAGACGTTCGGGGGTTACTCGATCTGCCGGTTCTTTCTGTTATTCCCATTGCAGAAAAGGGTGATAAAGGAGGATATTATTAATGCTGAAGTTAAAAACAACACGCAAAAATATGCCGGGAAGAGAAGCAATGCTGGTAAATTTTTCCTCCAAATCCGGATACGCTGAATCGTATAGAACTTTAAGGACAAATCTGTCTTTTTCCATGATGGAAAAAGATCTTAATTCTCTAGTAATTACCAGTTCTCTGCAAGGTGAGGGAAAAACAAATACTGTCGCCAATCTTGCGTACACCATAGCGCAGACCGGTAAGTCTGTTCTTATGGTGGATGCAGATCTGCGAAAACCCGGACTGAGTACACGTTTTGGAGTACAAAAAGTAACAGGATTCTCGAATATTATTGCCGATGTGTTGGGGCGGTCTGTAAACAGCGGACTTCTTGAAGATTATGGCTTACATGATCTTATACTGTTGAGTGCTCTACAGAAACGCACCAACGTTCTGAATATTAAAAACAAACAGAATGAAGTAGAACTTTTTTTTCTAAAAGGTGAACTGGTCGATGTGTATTGGAAAAGCAGACCTGATTCAAAAAAGTTGGCAAATACTCTTGTGAAAGAGAAATTGCTTACAGAAAATGAAGCTGAAGTGGCATTGGGTCATCAGAAAAAATCTGTCAGACGATTAGGAGCTGTTCTGCTTTCCCTGATGATGATTGAAGAAAAAGTGCTGAATAAAATTCTTGCTGTCCAGGTAATGGAAGCATTTAGAATTGCCACCGAGATGGAAGATGGCAGTTTTTCAGTGAGCTCTGTCGCTGATGATGAAATCCAGTTTTCGAAATCACAATCGGTTAATTTTTCACAATTAACCAGGGAATTAGTTTCCTCTGAGAAAGGTAATTCCTATATCACAAAACATATTGAATCAAATATCTTATCCACAGAAGAAAAAAGTCTCTTTCTTTTGCCTTCAGGGAGTATTCCCCCAAATCCTTCCGAATTGATTGGTTCGAACAAAACAGAATATTTACTTCGTATACTGCAAAAAAAGTTTGATGTTGTGATTGTCGACAGCTCACCCATAGTACCTGCAAGTGATGCCTTATTGCTTTCTCAGCATGTGGATGGGGTTGTGCTTGTGATTAAGGCCGGTGAGACAAATCGAACCATTGTAAAAGATGCGGCTCAGCAGTTGACTACCGCCGGTGCCAATATACTGGGTGTGCTTCTTAATAGTGCTGATATGACAAAAGGCTCGTATTATAAGTATTATCAACAATACTATGGCAGTTGATCCAGTAGAAAAACCGAAAAAATCACCCTTGGTGCTGCATATTGTTTCCCTTGTGGCTGTTCTGTCGCTTATTCTGTTACTTTTGCCTCAGCTTATTTCCCGTTTCAATTATCAGCAGGGAGTGAACAGTTTAAGAAAAGGAAATATTACAGAAGCAGAACTCCTGATAGAAAAAGCAGCAGGCTGGTTACCCCGAGTCTGTTTCAGTAATGATCGAAAACGTATTAAGATTATTGAAGGAGATATTCATTTCCAGAAGGCGGAATCATCTGAGCAAATAGCCATATTCCTTGCAGAAATGGAGGCAGCGGAAAAGTCCTATAGAGAGGCTGCTCTCCTGCAACCGCTTGATGTCGACGCCTATACGGGTCTTGGGAGAGCTGCTGAAATCCTTGAAAGACTCTATCCTTTTGTAAATAATCAGCCATACCCCACTAAAGCCTTACCAACCTATCAGCATCTGTTAGATCTGATGCCCACTAATCTATATAGCCTTAGCCTGTTGACAAAGTATTATTACTCCAGAGGGATGGTCGAAGATCTTTCATCAATAATCAGCAAGTCGATAAGTATGTATCCGGCACTCTACTTCCAGTTGAAGCAACAGCCTTTCTACAATGATACAATGAATCAGATGATTCACTCTTCACTCTTTACAGCGGTGGAAAATGAGCTGTATGAAGAGGCTGCTTATCGTGCGCTTGCTGATCTTGCATTACGTACAGATAATTATAAAGATGCCATTGAGTATTACAATAGATCAATGGCCGGTTCTCCGTATAAAGATACATCCGGTGGATATCTCCATCTTGGTCGTCTGTATCTGAAAGCCAGCCAATGGGAGAATGGAGAGCAAGCCTTTATAAAAGCCTTGAAAACCGGAGACCGCATAAAACTGTTGGAGAGAATCCGGCATTCCTATAAAAATGAAAAACATCCTGACAAATTTCTGCCCTTTGTTAACAGAATAGAGAAAATGTATAGCTTGCCAGAGTCTGTGGAAATTCTGAAGGCCGGATGCTTGATTGATGTGGGTCGTTTTGAACTGGCAGAAGTATACCTGCAGCGTATCTCTGCAGCGAAGTATAAACCAGAGAGTTTGTATCAGCAGGCCAGAATAGCCGAGAAACAGCAGGATTGGGATACCATGGAACTCAAAAGTCAACGTGCAACGGTGCTTGATCCAGAAAAATCCCACTATCATCTGCTTTTTTCCAGGGCACTCCAGAAACAGAAAAAATGGCCTCAGGCCGAACAGGCGGCAGGCAATGCTATTGCCCATTCCTCCAAAAGTAATCCATGGCTCTATAATCACCGGGCCTGGATCAGATGGAACCGAAAAGATATGGAGGGAGCGCTGAGCGATTGGGAGAGAGCCGTTTCAATTTCGCCCCAAACAGCTGCTTTCTACCATCATATGGCCCTGGTGTTTGAAAGAGGGGGGAATACTCCAGAAGCCCTCAAGCAGATTAATAAAGCACTTACAATTAAACCAGATCAGGAGAAATATTTACGGTTTAAAGAGAAGATTGAAAACAGAAAGTAAACACCGTGAATTCTTCAAAGTAGTGTTTGGTCAGTTGCTTATAACTGGTAGCTAAACACTCAAGACACTTCTTAACGAGGTCTGAATGGAAAAAAAGATTACCATTCAATACTGCTCCACTGCAAAATATATACTCTATGCCATTCTTCTGTTCAGTCCGCTGGCCCGTGGTTCTGTCCACCCATGGCAGCAAACTGTGATTCAGATAGGGGTTCTTGTGATGCTTTCTCTACTTCTGATGCAGGCCATTCAGCAAAAAGAACCACTGCTAACCAGTACTTCTCTGGATAAACCAATTCTTGCCTTGCTCCTACTTTGCAGTCTTTCGTTTTTCTTCAGTGTGTCCAGGTCGGATTCGGTTGAGGCCATTGCACTCCTGCTATCCTATATTATTATTTTTTATGCAACGGTGTATTTCTGTCGTACCCGAAGAAACCAACGGCAACTGGTCTATGTGATTTGCATAATTGCTTCTCTTCCGGTACTGATCGGGTTTTTTAAAAGTATGGATCTGGTTCCCTTTGCACTGTGGAACTATGATGATCTTCATTATCACAAAACGTTTTTGACAGGAGTATACGGTAATTACAACCATCTGGCAGGATACCTGGAAATGGTCATTCCTTTAATGCTGACTCTGTTTATAATACGAACAAGAAGAGGATGGTGGAAGGCGGCATTAATATGCTGGGTACTCATTTTTGTGATTTGTCATATTCTGACACTTTCCCGGGGAGGATGGATATCCCTTGGAGGTGCTTTACTTTTTATGACTTTGATTTTACTAGGCCATAAAAAGTTTAAAAGCAAAAAACTTCTGATAGCACTATTTACGACAGCTTCTATTCTGGTTTTCTTTGTTCTGTCCGGCTCCAGCCTGTTCGACCGGGTGATGACACTGGCTGAGGAAGAAGTTGTGCTTGGCGTAAATGGGAGGGTGCTTATATGGAAAGGAACACTTGAACTGATTAAAGAGTATACCTTTGTGGGCGCAGGTCCCGGAACTTTTACAATAGTCTTTCCCGGTTTTCAACCCCCCGGGACAACAGCCAGATTCTATCAGGCTCATCAGGATTATCTGCATTTTATAGCAGAAATGGGGATATTCTTCATACCCCTATTGTGCTGGATGCTCTATGCACTGTTCCGTAGCGGATTTAAACGATTTGATAGCAGAAGCAGACAGGAATGGGGATTTGCTCTGGGGGCAATGGCTGGAATTTTTGCGATTCTGATTCATTCCTTTGTCGATTTTAATCTTCATATTCCGGCAAATGCGATTCTCTTTACGGTTCTTGCAGCGATTGTCGTTTCAAAACGATCAGCTCCCGCCCCCAATAGTAACTTCACGAACGGTAAGCAGTAATAGCTTGAGATCCAAACCTAATGTCCAGTTATCAATATATTCCAAATCCATATTCATCCATTGTTCAAAGGTAATACTATTCCTGCCACTAACCTGCCATATACAAGTAAGTCCCGGCTTCATGGAGAGCCTGCGTCTCTGCCATAATTTATATTCCTCGACTTCAGCTGGAATTGGTGGCCGCGGGCCGACAAGACTCATTTCACCTTTAAGGATATTGAATAACTGAGGCAATTCATCCAAGCTGGTTTTTCGTAAAAAAGCGCCAACCCATGTAATGCGAGGATCTTTTTTAATCTTAAAAACCGGTCCGTCCATCTCATTACCGACAATTAAATTTTCTCTTAAAGCTTCAGCATTAACAACCATGGTGCGGAATTTATGCAGTTTAAATCTCCCTGCCGTTAAGGCCTGACCGTTCCTGAGAAAAAAAGACAGGACCTTTTGAAGTACATTTTATAGCCATACTGACCAGCAGAAAAAAAGGAGAGAGCAGGACAATACCGATAAATGCACCGCCATAGTCAATAAACGATTTGAGCAGTAAAGCATTGCCATTTTCGGGTATGGAAGACAAGGAAAGAGTGGTAACGCCAAGAAAATCCTCTATATTAACCGTTGCTGTCTGGGGGAGGTATTTAATCGTATTAATTTGGAAATCGGGCAGCACCCGAACAGTTTTACCCATTTCTTCGGCTAAATAAATATACTCGTGGACATTTTCGATATTTTTAAGTGGAATTCCAAAAACCACCTCATCTATGGTTTCCTGCTCCAGAAGCTCCTTGAATCTTTTCATAGTACCGATAATTTTAATTGATCCATGCACTCTGTCACCCACCAGCTCTTCCTGGTCGTTGGTTTCAAGACAACCGCGTATTCTGTATCCGGAACTCTTCCTTTTTCGTATCGCTTTGATAAAGTCCAAAGCCCTTTGTCTGGAACCAATAAGTAGAATGGTTCTGATGTTGTAGTTTTGAGTCCTGGAACGGGCAAGAATTAGATAGATTATGCCTTTAAAAAGAGCGAGGGAAACAAAAGAATAGCAAAAGAATATAATGATAAAAAGTCTACTGACAGCGTCAAAATGCATCAGGTATCCAATGATAATCATCCCTAGCGTGCCAATGAGAGTTCCTTTAAGAACTTTAAAAACAACTGCTCTAAGAGAAAGTCGTCTGTATGGCTCATAGACACCCATTAGTCGAAAGCTGGTGTGAAAAGAGATTAAAGCAAGGAGAAGAAGAATATTATAACTATATTCGCTTGTTAATCCGCCAAGGTCCCCGGGCAAATTGATTTTTGTATAATATGCAATGCTGAAGCAGCCATAAATAATGATCAGATCAATAATCTGATGAATTGCCAGAAATAACCCGCTCTGTTTACGTAACATCTCTTTTTTGTTCCCTTGAATTTTTTTGCTGAATACAGAAAACTGAAACCCGTTTAAAATTATATCACAGAGGATATTACAAGGTATTTATCCTGTTGTAACTAGGTAAAAATACCGATAAATGCTCATAGTCTGATTTTTTTTACTATAATTATCTCATTCCTGACCATGGATGTTCGCAAATTACGGACTTCCCGTATTCTGTCACCCATCCATCGTAAAAGCAGTAGCCAGCAACCTGAGAGGAGACTATGCCTATTAGGGGATAACCGGCAACAGTAAGAGCATCGGAAACTACTCCCCTATCAATGCAGCTTCCATCACAAGTCAAGAGCAATTCCCACACAGGTAGTCCTCCGCAATCTGTAGAAAAGGCAATACAAAAATAATATTCCAGAATAGGTATATTTACCTATTTCATTTTGCTGCTTAACTAGTTAGAAATGTATTGATAATTAAACAAAAAAACCTGTCAGGATGTCGCAGTAACTAACATTAAATTTCGTAAAAATCATGCAAGTCAAAAAAGCTGTTTTTCCCGTTGCAGGCCTTGGTACTCGTTTCCTCCCAGCCACAAAAGCAATGCCCAAAGAAATGCTCCCCGTGGTCGACAAACCCCTTATCCAGTATGCGGTTGAAGAGGCACTGGCATCAGGAATTGAGCAGATCATTTTTGTGACCGGTAGTGGGAAAACCGCACTGGAAAATCATTTTGACCGCCAACATGAGTTAGAAAATACCCTTAGAAAGCGAGGGAAAGATAAGCTTCTCAAGACCATTGAGTCTCTGGTTCCGAAATCAGGCACCATCATCTATACTCGTCAGAGCGAGCCTCTGGGGCTGGGGCATGCTATCTGGTGTGCCCGTGATGTGGTTGGAGACGAACCATTTGCAGTTCTCCTTGCCGACGATCTTATCCAGAGCGATGTACCTGTACTCCAGCAGATGATCAAAGAATTTGATCGGCTTCGTTCTTCCATGGTTGCCACCGTAGAAGTTCCAAGAGAAGAAACATCCCGCTACGGAATACTTGACGCAGAACCCGGTTACAACGGCACCATGCGTATAAAGTCAATGGTTGAGAAACCTCAACCCGTCGATGCACCATCAACTCTTGCTGCCATCGGTAGGTATATTTTCACCCCGAAAATCTTTGAACTTCTTGGCAAACAGAAAAAAGGGGCTGGTAACGAAATACAACTCACCGATTCCATGGTGGAACTCTTGAAGGAACAACCCATTTTTGGATACCGTTTTCAAGGAACCAGATTTGATTGCGGTGATAAAGCAGGTTTTCAAATGGCTAACCTGGCTTTTGGTCTTGAGCATCCTGAAATTAAAGATTCTTTAAAGGCTTATCTTCAAGAGATTATATTATGAGTGCTCTGGGATCTGGGAATGAGAATAGTGTTTGTTCATGATAACCAATTGATATAATCCTAATAATTAGGAGTGGTATGCTTCGTAGTAGTTGATGTTTCGAGGCCAAATAGTCCATTTTAGGGGTGAAAACACAAATATTCGTTACAAAAGACATTATATTCCTGGGCAAACATGGCACTTGACCCACAGATCCCATAAACGAGAGATTTTGCTCAAATTGGCAAATGACAAATAGAGATGGCTTCAATGGCATTTAGAGGAAAAAGAGCGATACGGGTTAGTAATATTAAATTTTACAGTGACATCGGATCATACATATCTACTTGTGTTTGATGAAAAAGGAAGGGATATAATCCATCATCAATCAAGCTGGTTGCTGGGTGTATTTGTTAGGAATACAATGTTTTTCACCCTTCTGAGTGGTCTTTTTGTGGGTATAATGAAATCCAGAACCTCATAAAAAGAATGTGTTCATTGCATATCAAAAGCTTACGGAACTGACAGGCTTTGTAAGCTATACAGCATTCTAGAAAGTTCACAAAGAGTTGGTAAGGGTTAAGGGATAGCTATTGTTTGGAGGTTTGCTTGGCATGGCCATTCGAATACATTGAATTTTGCTGTCTAAGTTGGATGTTACTCATTTGGGCATCGAAATGGATTGTGTGATTGTGTAGTATTAACTATTTATGCAGGAGGTAGTATGGCGTTGTGTAAGCGTATCAACTGTTTATAGAACCTCTCCCAGATTGTCCAGATTGATTTGAACCTGAACCAGATTTATAGATTTAACTGCGTGAGGCTATTGCCATTGACAGCGATAATTTTGTAGTGGATTACCACAATGCTTTATTGCCACTTTTTGACAGGGAAAGGGTTCTTTTAAATCATGAAAAAAACCTATTATGTTGATGCAACTTACCGAAATTAAAAATGTTGTTTTGGCCACCCCCTTAACGTGTACAAAAGTCAACTCAGAAACGACAATTTGTTGACATCCTTGTTGTGATGCCAGGTTTGCAAGCAAAAGATAAAAATCGAGGAAGATGCACTTGACGTTTCAAAACTTTATAAAAATTGATTGGATGTCATTGAATGGGCTTTTCTTGTTACTGTTCAGTTTATTGATATGAAATGGATTATTGTGGTTTCTCGGTATCTACCTGAAAATGTCGGTGGCAATATAGTATACGTCCGCATGTTTGCAGAAGAGTTGGTGAAGTGTGGTGATTCTGTACATATTGTTACGACGACAAGAAAAAAAGAACTACCGAGTTTGGAAACGGGTAATGGTATAACAATTCATAGGGTGTATGTGGCGAGAGGTAATATGGGGCCTCTCTGGTTCAAATACAGTAAGCGCGTGACCCAGTATATCAAAGACCTTGATGCATTTGAAAAGTTTGATTGTGTCAACCTTCATGGTCCATTCACCGTTAACACAAGAGCTTTGAGAAAGGGTCTTTTTGTATTGTACACATTACACGCAGTCGTCAGTTATGAGTATGTTTTTAGACTGAAAAAAATACTTATAGCGAATAAGATTAGTGTGAAATCGGGCACAGAGCTTTTAAAAGCGATCATCTTATTTCCACTGCATTGTATTCGTGAATGGCTATGTGTTCGGAGAGCGAATCTGGTTGTCGTGATGAGCCATTATGTCAAGGGGACAGTGAAAAGATATTTACCAGGAGTTTGTTTAGACAGAGTCATCGTTTCTAAAATAGGTGTACCCAGCCATTTTGTCCCAACTTCAAATAAAAAACAATTAAAGAGGGAGCTGAACCTGAATCATGAGACTTGTTTGCTGACGGTCAGGCGGCTAGAAGATAGAATGGGGCTTGAGAATTTACTAGCAGCAATACATCTTCTCAGCCAAGATAATCTGCTAGGTGGGGTGAAGTTATATATTATTGGCAAGGGTTCATTACGAGAAAAGCTTGAAAGGTTGATAAAAGGCTGTAATATCGAAAAATATGTAGAACTACTTGGTTTTGTTGAAGATACAGACTTGTTGCGATGGTATCAGGCCTGTGATGTATTTGTCATGCCCACGGAAGAGCTGGAGGGGTTTGGAATATCAACCATAGAGGCATTTGCGGCAGGGATGCCGGTTGTTGCGACATCGGCCGGAGCTAATCCCGAGGTTGCGGGGAAATTGTGCCCTGAGCTTATAACACAAAGTCGTAATGACCCTAGCGAACTGGCTGAGAAAATAGAATACTATCTTCAAAAGAAAGTGGATTACATGTCGATCGATTATAGTTCAATGGCAAAGGAAGAGTTCAATTGGGAGGATATTATTAAAGATATTAAAAGTCATTTGCCTGATTATCTTGCAGCAGGGTAATAGAATATTTCCTGTTGGGATTGGAACACATATTAGATCAATACATAAGAATAGTTAATCAGGCTTATATGAGTTCTGCAAATCGTGTCATAAGTAATACCGGTTTTCTTTACGCAAAAATGTTGATAACGATGTTCGTTGCGTTGTTTTCAACTCGACTTGTATTGCAGGCATTGGGTGCGGAAGATTTTGGAATTTTTAGTTTGGTTTCGGGAATTGTCCTCCTGTTGGCTTTTGTCAACGCGGCAATATCAACATCTACTCAACGATTTATATCCATTTGTTTGGGGAGTGGTGACAGCGAAAAGGTTGCGGATGTCTTCAGAACCAGCTTACAATTGCATCTCGGCTTAGCTATTTTTCTAGCATTTTTACTCGAACTTGTAGGGTTGTTTATCTTTGACGGATTCCTGAATATACCCAGTGAGAGGATGGCAGCCTCTAAGATTATCTACCATTTTATGGTAGTGAGCACGTTTTTTACTATTATTTCCGTACCTTATGTCGCGGCTTTGGTTGCACATGAAGATTTCTGGTTTGAAGCGTTAATAGGGATTGCTGGGTCAATATTGAAATTAATCGTGGCCGTTGTTCTATTTTACAGCAATGGAGATCGATTGGTACTGTATGGTGCGTTAATGGCCGGAATTATCGTTATCAACTGTTTGCTGAACGTGGTTTTTGCTATTGTAAAATATGAAGAATGTAAAAGGATACAACTCAATGTTTTTGATCGTCGACTCATGGGGGAGATGTCTTCATTTGCGTGCTGGAATTTGTTCGGAGCGCTTTGTAGTGTAGGGAGAGCCCAGGGCACAGCGGTTATCCTTAATGTGTTTTTCGGTACGATTGTCAATGCAGCCTACGGTGTGGCTAGGCAGGTAAGTAGTCAGACCAGCACATTTTCGGTTAATATGCTTAAAGCGCTGTCCCCCCTCATTATGAAAAGTGAGGGTGGGGGGGATCGGCAGAAGATGTTGTATCTTTCCATGGTTGCAAGCAGGTTCGGTTATTTTCTCTTAGCTTTTTTTGCCGTTCCTCTTATCGCAGAAGCTCCTTTTGTCCTTGATGTCTGGCTGAAAACTGTTCCTGATTATACGGTGATTTTTTGCCGATTAATTCTGATAGGTGGGCTTGTTGGTCAAATAACGATCGGTTTACAGACAGCAGCCCAGTCTGTGGGAAAAATAAAATTATACCAATCTGTGGTCGGAAGTCTGCTGCTGCTGAATGTGCCGGTGTCGTGGGTCGTATTAAAGATGGGATATAATGCATATGTTGTCTTTCTTATTGCGATATTTTTCGAGTTGCTTGCGGCAGTTTTAAGGATATTTTTCTTGCGCAAACTCGCTGGTCTGCCTGTTGGTCAGTATGTGAAAGAGGTTGTTGTGCGGGGCTGTTTGTGCACCATCCCTGTTGTGGTGACGGTATTGCTAGTCCAACTTTTTTTGCCACCGGGCTGGCTGCGTCTGTTCTCAGTAGTTGCAGTTTCGAGTGTTACTTTTTGTGTGACAATATATTGTATTGGAATGAATGGAAGAGAAAAAAAGCAAGTGATTTCAATTATGCATACTGTTCCGCAAAAAATAAAGGCTAGGATGAGCGCATGAAAAATTCTATCCAGGATAAAGGGGGTAACCCCTGCTGTAGTTGCGGGGTGTGTGCAATTATTTGCCCCGTTTCATCTATAGAAATTGGAATGGATGAGAGTGGCTTTTACAGGCCGAAGGTTAACGAGGATGTCTGTAAGCAATGCGGTGTATGTAAAGAGGTTTGCTACAAATACTTACAATCTCCTGAAAATAACCAGCATTTTTTTAAGGATAAAAAAATATTCGGTGCCTGGAGTAAAGATGAAGATGTTGTCAAGATGTCATCATCCGGTGGAGTTGGTGGCGAATTAATAGTACATGGCCTGTCAAAAGGATATCTTTCTTGTGGCGTGATTTTTGAGCCAGAGAAAGAACGATGTCAACATATTTTGGCCGAATCCAAGGAAGTCGCACAGGCGTTTTGCGGTTCTAAATACCTACAGAGCTTTACCGCTGGAGCTTTTTCACAATTTCAACCGGACAAAAAATATATTGTCGTAGGGACTCCCTGTCAGATATACGGGTTGCGGCAATATATTAAACTGAAAAAATGGGAAGATAATTTCATACTCGTAGATTTCTTTTGTCATGGAACACCGAGCTATTTGCTTTGGCAGAAATACAAGGAGTATTTAAAAACTCACCATGACGTGGATGCGCTAAAGGAAGTGTGGTTCAGGTCAAAGGAGAACGGAAAGTGGCATGAGAATGCAGTAAGGGTTGATGATACGACAGGGAATCGATATTTTGAACCAGAGGCCTTTAAAAAGGACCTGTTTTTTAAGTTTTTCCTTTCAAATTCATGCCTTAACGATTCTTGTCCTCGATGTCTTCTGCGGCACGATATCTGTTCATCTGACATCCGTGTGGCAGATTTTTGGGGAGGGAAGTATAAGGACAACGAAAAAGGTGTCTCACTAGTGGCATTAAATACTAAGAAAGGTGAAGGATTTTTTGCAGAAATAAAAGAACGGCTGGTTACAGAGAATTGCACTTTTGCAGACCTGCAGGATTCGCAAAGACACCGTTACTATATTGTTCATAAGAGGGCTAGTAAAGTAATGCACTTACTGAAAACAGATATGGAACTTCTGGAGATTTATAAAAGGACTATAAAGCCGACTCTGCGTAATCGCCTGAAGGAAAGAGTGAGAAAACAGCTAAGAAAGCTTTTTAATAATAACAAATGAAAAGAAGGTCTCTTTTGCGATGAAAAAAGTCGGCATCCTCACTTTCCATAAGGCTCACAATTACGGGGCAGTATTACAGGTAGCGGCGTTGATTTGTTTTTTAAAGAATCAAGGGTATGCCGTAGAAGCTGTGAATTACTTGTCTCCGCCTAACAGAAGATATCGGCTCATTCTTTTTTTTAAAAGGCGTAATGTCGTTAAACTTCTCTGGGAGACTCTCTTTCTTTTTGGGCGTAGATATCTGCGACACAGGGCTTTTGAAAGGTTTATGTCAACGTATGTCATTCATTCACAGGCCCCTGTCAAAGAGAAAAATGATCTAAAAGGCCTTGACTATGATGCATACGTTGTTGGCAGTGATCAGGTCTGGAACACAGATATAACCGCTGGTTTTGATGATATTTACTGGGGAAATTTTTCAACGGAAAAACCGGCAAGAAAGATCTCCTATGCAGCCAGTAGTGAGAACTATCCCTATGACAGGAGGAATAAAGAGAAGGTCCGAAAAGGGTTGCGGAATTTTGATGCTCTTTCTGTTCGTGAAAATGCATTTGCAGAATATTTGCAAAAAGTTACAACTCAGGAAATTTCGACAGTTGTAGACCCCACCCTGCTTGTTCCAAGTGGGTTTTTTGAAAATCTTGCAGTTCCTCCGGAAAATCGAGGAAGGTTTGTTTTAGTCTACCAGGTAGTGGAGAATCACGAAGTGCTCTGTGTGGCACAAAATATAGCAAGGCAACTTGATGCAGAGGTGATCGAGATACGATCAAAGATAACTGGTATGGTTAAGAGGAAAAATGTTATCGAGACAGCACGACCCGAGGAGTTTCTGGGCTACCTTAAGGCGGCTCAATGCATTGTGACCACATCCTTTCATGGCACTGCGTTTTCGTTAATCTTCCAAAAATCGTTTTATTTTGTTGATCTTAAAAATAACGCAAATCGCTCAAGGGCGTTATTGAACGACCTTAGCCTTCAGCAACGGGTCATTTCCACCTCTGATGATGTGCTTTTTTCGTCCATTGATTATGAATACCCGATTCAGATCTTACGTAAAAAGAGGAAGTTTTCAGCAGATTTTTTGAAAAAGGCTCTTTATGACCTGTAGATAATTAACACTGATTTTGTAGGAAGTTTGGTAGGATTTTATGAGAAGAATCAAGAAATGCAGATGGTTTTTGGGTACGATTATTGGGAAATTAATTTAATGTATGATGTAGAAAAATGAAACGATTTAAAATTGGATATGTCACACGCCAGGATCCAATGGACAAAAAATCTTGGTCAGGGACGCATTTTTTTATTCGAGAGGCGTTACAAAAGCATTGCGGAGATGTGACCAATCTAGGACCTGTGTCAGATCCAGTCTTTGAGCTTTTCGGGAAAATCGTTTCTAAAATAGCATCCTGGGTTTGGCAGAGGAACGTTAATTTTAGATATCTTCCTTTTATTACGAAGCGTTATGCAAGAATACTCGAAAAGAGGCTGATTAACACCGAAGAACGGTTCGATATTTTATTTTTTCCCAGTGCTGGAGTTGTGCTCGCTGATTTTAAAACGGACATTCCTGTGATTAGTCTCTATGATGCAACAGCTTTCAATATGATGAATTATTATGGGGGATACAAGAACTTAGTGGAGTGGTCTGCCAAGGAAGTGGTTGATTGTGATATTCGCGCCGTAAGGAACTCAGATGCGGTGATATATGCATCAGCATGGGCAGCGGAATCGGCCATAGCAAATTATGGAGACGATCAAGATAAATTTAATATAGTACCTTTTGGTGCAAATGGTTGGGATTTTCCAGAAAGAGAATTCCTGCTTACGAAGAGGAAAAAGGAGAGCCTTTTGGGCAGCATAAACGTGCTCTTCATTGGTATGGACTGGGAAAGGAAAGGTGGGCAAATAGCGGTCGATACAGTTTCTGAACTTAACAAGAGAGGTGTCAATTCCAAGCTGACTATTTGTGGTATTAAACCTCCTGATGATGTTTTAAGTCTTCCGTTTGTAAACTACAAGGGTGTGCTGGATAAAAATGTTTTTGATCAATACCAGAGACTCATTCAGTGTTATCTGGAAGCAACATTTTTTGTTTTTCCAAGCAGGCAGGAATGCGCCGGTATAGTATTGTGTGAAGCAGCTGCTATGTGTTTGCCTTCGATTGCAGCAGATACAGGTGGCATTTCAACGTATGTCGCACATAATATTACAGGAAAATTAGTTTCTCTAGAACAAGGTGGTAGTGATTATGCGGATGAAATATTGTCCATTTACTCCAACTCTGACTGTTATATGAAAATGTGTGAGGCAGCACGTGAGAAATACGATTTGGAATTGAATTGGGACGTATGGGGGCAAAGGACAAGAGAATGTGTTGAGAAAATACTCATGAGTAAGGTAGTGGCATGATGCCAAAAGCATACAGGAGAATATCTTTTTCTTCATTCGATTGATTCAATTTAATCTTATTAATTCCTTTGAAATGCTCATATACAGGCGGTGTGTAAGTACAAGGTTGGATCTAGTCCGATGATATGGTGTGGCAATAAAATTTCTGTTGGGAGGAAGTAGTATTGTAGGGCCGAATAGTTTTTTTTGGCAGGAGGAGTTGAAATAGGAGAAGTAATATAGATATATCAGGTTTTAGCTATTTTTTATCACAAGGTCATGGAGTCCTTGATTCACTAAACGAAACTAAGTTGAGTTAAATTGTTGAACACGATAATGTTGGATTGCAACAAATTGCACTATACTTTCAGGGGTGCCTGTCTGGGACATTGTGGTTGATTCGGGGCCATTGTTACATAAATCTATTTCATTTGGTGGTCATTTAGAATGAAAGAAAAGATAATTATATTCAGTAAGCATTTTGGTTTTAATGTTGGTGGTGCGGAAAGAAGCATTATTGAAATTTTAAAAATTAAAGAAAGAGAAGGTTTCGCCATTGAGGCTTACATTGTTGAAAATTCAGGGAGAACAAAGGCGGAAAGAGAAAGATTGGTGTTACCAGAAACATGGGAAATTAAATACATTAGATTTAGATATCCCGGGTTGCGATGGTTCTCAAACTTTTGGTATTTTATGAATAAAAGGGAACTGGTGAAGTTGTTTAACGCTATTGATCCGCAATCAATTGTTTACGCTTATGGTAAGTATGCTCCAGTTATTATAAATACTCATAATGGTAGATGTGTTTATTTGGTTAGAGATGAATATGGGTTGGGGTGGAATCTGAACTACGAAATAGGAATCCGATATTTGAGAAAATATCTTCATCAGACATTAGATTATTTCTGGTTCAAACGTTGGCAAAATGAACTTCTGGAATGTATGTCAAAGGCAGATGTAATTGCCAATTCTAATTTTATTGCTGACGAAGTTGAAAAAATAACTCAAAAAAGACCCAAAATAATATTGCCAAAAATCGATGAAAAGAAGTTAAAATCTATCTTTCAAGAAGCACCGTCTGTACCATATAATGATAAAGGTATTGTGGCAATTGGAGGTACTAGACTTAAAGGGGCAGATATCGTTGAGAAAATTGCAAAACAGTTACCCGAATACCGATTCTATATTTTTGCAAAGTCCATTACAGATAAACAAGAAAAAGGTAATGTTACATATATGCCTTGGCAGCAAAACATCGGTGTTGTTTATCAATATGCGAAGCTGGTTTTGGTGCCGTCGAGGTGGTATGAGGCGTACCCCCGTGCTGCTAGAGAGCCTTATGTTTTAGGCATTCCTGTGCTTGGCTCATTGCGAGGGGGGATTCCAGAAGCATTAGACTTTAGGGGGGAATGTTTGATAGATAACCCTGAAGATATTGGGCTGTGGTGTCGAAGGATAAAGAGTGTGTTGAATGACAGTTAACAATCCGAAAACATTAAGTATACCTTTTGTTGTCATCGTGCTTGTTGTCTTCTTGGGGATCAATATAACTGAGGGACGTGGTACACTGCTATTAGGAGGGCTGGCTGGCGTTGCATATATTGTAGTAATTTTGAAACAACCGTTGATCCATTTCTTTTTTCTTGTTTTGGCTAGTGTAAGTTTTTTTGGGTACCTAAATCCCCAGGAGCATCTGCATCTACCGGGCTTCTTTAAAATTGACGATATCATGCTTTGTTTGGTCGGATTACTTTTTTGTTTAAAGGTGTACGAATCTGGCTGTCAACTTAACTATAAAAACCTTGAGAGTAGCTCCGAGGGAAAAAAATATTTGTATGCAATACTAATTCTTACGCTTGTTCAATTAATAATAACATCTTTTAAGTATTCTTTACCCATAATTTCATCCGTTAAGACAGGCAGGGTCTACTTGTATTTTTTCATTGCAATTTGGTTGCTGCAGAATTTTAAATCTGAAAAACATATTACCGCAATTGTCCGGTTTATTTTGATTTTAGGTGTCTTGCAGAGCATATTGGCCATTTTACAGTATCTTTTCCCTGGGCATTCTTTTCTAGGATACACAAAAGTAATGCAATTGAATGTCGGTGCCGATCATGTCACCCGAGTGTATGCTCCCGCGGCCTATTATGTTAACGCCTCATTTATACTGAGTTTTTGGCTGTTGTATTTTAAAAATTATCGTTTTTTTTCACGCAATATCCTCGTTATGATCGCTGCAATCTGCTGTTGTAGTATGATACTTTCCTTTCAAAGGACAACGTGGGTATTAGCTATACTATCTGTATTACTTCCCTTAGTAGTACTAAACATAGAGCAGATTTTTAGATACTTGTTCGCAGGAATCTATGTGATAGGGATTGTTTTTGTCTTTCTCAATTTGTGGAATCCTGATTTGATTGATAAAATGGGAACAAGAGCTTTATCCATCTATACAGAGACAGTGAATTATGAAGGGAACTTCGCAGTGCGGTTTGAAGAAAACACCAAGCGAATAGATGTTATCAAGTCAAACATTATTTTTGGACCAGGTTTTGTCCATCCTGACTATGCACCGTATATTTTTGGTTTCCATGAAGTGGAAGGACGGCGTGCTTCATTACAGACAAATGATAGCGGAATTTTAACTCTTTTGTCCGCGTTTGGATTAATTGGGGTCTTTTGGGTGTTGGGGATTCTTAAGCTAGTTTATAAACGTGCAAAAATTGCATTGAAAGGAAATGACAAAAATATGGCGTTGAAGGTTGGGGTAGCTTCATTTGTTTGGTCCACATGGCTAACAAGTTTAACGACTACGGGGTTTACCTTCTCAAGAGGTATCATTGTTTTTGCAGTTTTTATGTTTCTTACTGATGCACTTGAGGAAGACAGGCAGATTATATTAGACAAAAAAAAAGAGACAGTATGTTGATGTACGATCCATACCGAACAACAGGGGAAAATTATGAAAAAAAAACGATACAGTAATGAATTAACATCCAAGTAACCACTGGCTGAGACGTCAAGGGCAAACCTCACGGGGGCTTGTTTCTCGCGGTCTTGACACGACACCCGTCCTGGGAAGTGAATCGAAGGGACTTTCTCCCTCAACGATCAGTCGCTGTAAAAAAGTATGGGAGGAAGAGCACAGAATTTACGGCACAACGGAACAACGGAGGGACAACGGGGTCGGGCCACGCTAAGAAGTTGAATGTGCGTAACAATGCACTCCGCCTCAGCCCTTTTACATGCCTATAATGGCTTTTTCAGGGCTCAAAACGTGTATATTGACATACAACGAAGAATGGAGGTCCTATGCCCAGAGCCAAGAGACATTTTATTCCAGGACAAATATGGCATATTACACACCGGTGTCACAAAAGAGAATTTCTGCTCAATTTAATAATGGATCGACTGAAATGGGCTCAATGGCTTTATAAGGCTAAAAAGAAATACGGCTTGGTCATACTCAATTATTCAGTTACTTCAAATCATATTCACTTACTCGTTCATGATGAAAAAGGTAGAGACGTCATCCCCCAATCAATCAAATTGGTTGCAGGCAGAACTGCTCAAGAATACAATTTGAGAAAAAAGAGGAAAGGAGCCTTCTGGGAAGACCGTTATCATGCCACTGCTGTGGAATCTAAACAACATCTATTTAGATGCTTGGTATACATTGACTTAAATATGGTGCGTACAGGAGTAGTCTCTCACCCATCGNAATGGCCTTTCGGGGGCTATAATGAGATCCAGAAACCTCGCAGGAAATGTATACTAATCGCTTATAAAAAACTTGCTGAATTAACAGGAGTTGAAACCTACGATGCATTCCGAAAAACTCACAAAGAGTTGGTTAATGAATCACTAGATAATGGTAATAATTATAGGCAAGCTGACTGGAGTGAAAGCATTGCGGTAGGGAGTAAAGTTTTTGTCGAAACAATCAAAGAAAAATTGGGCCTACGTGCCAAAGGGCGGAAAATTATTGAAAATGATGGCGGATTTCAACTTCGAGAAAAGATGGTATCCTATAATGCCAATTCTGATGGCATAAATGACAATATAGGGGCCGAAAACGCCTTCGTATGGGATGTTAATCACGAGTTTACAGGTTGTTAACGTGGCCCGACCCCATTGGCCCCACCCCCCATTGGTCGCCCATTGGTCCCCAAAAACGACCGGGTAGAGCCAAGATTCTTACCAGCGTAGTGACGGAAACTAAAAAAGGTCAGAAGGTAAAAATTGTATTCGTTCGCCATCGCCACAAAAAACGTCAATGGCTTGCGATATTGTCCACCAGGATTGACCTTCCAGGCGAGGAGATTGTCCGCATCTATGGTAAACGATGGGATATTGAGGTGTTCTTCAAAATGATGAAGCACTACCTGAACCTGGAAAGAGAGACGCAACAGCGTGATTATGACGGCATGGTTGCCCATATCATCATTGCCATGAGTCGTTATATTTTCCTGGCATTTGAGCAGCGTTGTCATGATGATCCCCGAACACTTGGCAGCCTGTTCTTCGCCTGCAGCGATGAAATGAAAGACCTTAGTCTTGTGGAGGCTCTGCAGCGGCTCCTTAGCCTTGTCATGGAGAAAGTCAAATCAATAGGCATAGTTACGGAAGATGTAGCACTTGCTCTTGTTGATTCAGTTATGAGTATTGCAATCGACATGCTTCAAACCGGACAAAGGTTGCATTTAAATAATAACGTGGTTACTGCAGATTAAGTCAACTCCGAAACTTGAGTTAAATGAAGTCCTGTATAAATTTGATTTTTATAGCTAAGAGGGGGAGGCAAGGTTATTGGCTCCTTACAATATGAAAGAGATATCTTGACTAAATGGTTGAAAAACATAATATCAACAGAATGGAATCGGATACAATCATAACAAGATCAGTACAGGCACGCATAGAAGAACGACTATTTAAAGGCAAAGCAATCATTCTCTTTGGCCCCAGACAAGCTGGAAAGACGACACTTATTAGCAATTTGCTCCAAAGTCGCTCCGAACAAATTTTATCTTTGAATGGTGATGAACCTGACGTGCGTGAATTGTTGACCAATTGTACATCAACCCAGTTACGATCACTCATTGGAAAAAATAAAATTATATTTATTGATGAGGCTCAGAGAATCCCTGAGATAGGGTTGACCTTAAAGCTTATCACAGACCAAATTCCTGATGTCCAGGTTATTGCAACAGGATCTTCGGCATTTGAACTCAATTCGTATACGGCTGAATCACTCACTGGTCGAAAATTTGAATTCAAATTATACCCATTATCTTGCGCAGAACTTATTGAACATCACAGTTTTCTTGAAGAAAAACGGTTTTTGGAACATCGATTAATTTATGGTTCGTATCCAGAAATAATTACAACGCCAGGGCATGAAGAAGAATTAATCAAACTACTTGCAGGGAGTTATCTCTACAAGGATTTGCTCACCTTGGAACAAATCAATAAACCTGTTTTATTGGAAAAAATCCTCCGCGCTCTGGCGTTGCAATTAGGTAGTGAAATTTCCTATCAAGAAATTGGTCAACTTGTTAGTGCAAATAGCCAAACAGTTGAGAAGTATATAGATCTTCTGGAAAAAGCTTTTGTTCTTTTCCGTTTGCCTGCCTTAAATCGCAATGTTCGTAATGAGATTAAAAAAGGTAAAAAAATATACTTTTATGATAATGGCATTCGTAACGCTATTATTGGTAATTTCACACCGCTTGCCAGTCGAACCGATACTGGTCCGTTATGGGAAAATTATTTAATAAGTGAGCGTCTCAAAATGCTAGCAAACAGGAGTGTTGATTCAAAATGTTATTTTTGGCGCACAACTCAGCAACAGGAAATTGATTATATTGAAGAGAGACAACAACAGCTTTTTATCTATGAATTTAAATGGAATGTCAAAAAAGGTCACACAAGATTTCCCAAAACATTTCTTCGCAATTACGAGAATATTACGAGTAAAGTTATTACTCCCGCAAACTATGATGAGTTCCTTTACTCAGAATTAACATAATGGCTTATAGGATGAGCTGTTAAATTTGAAATGAAAAATTTCTCTTGGTTTATAAATCGCCTTTCAAAGATGTCGCCTGCTGAGGTTGCGTATCGTCTTCAGCATAAGTTGCGGGAAAAACATGATGAGTTTACTTTTGCCCAGAAACCGTTAGCAATTCCTCCAACTGATATCTCTTTAGATGCTCTTCTTGATCTCTCTAGGCATGTTAACTTCGCAGCATATCCCCATTGGCAAAATGAAGGTTTACCTTGTCTGTTAAAACAGGCCGATCAATGTTTAGAAAATACGATTGATGTTTTTGGACTAATGCATTCTTTCGGTAAACAGGTTGATTGGCATCTAGATCCCAAAACGAGTAAACAGTGGCCAAAATATTCTTGGAGTAAGGTCAATATTCGTGATGGTTTTACCTATGGTGGTCCCAAATTTGTATGGGAGGTCAACAGGTTGTATGGGGTGCCTGTTTTGGGACTTGCATTTGCTGCGACAAAGAAGAAAGAATATGCCGATAAGGTCTTTTCGATCCTCAGCGCATGGTTGTCTGGAAATCCGTATCCATACGGAGTGAATTGGACAAGCGGTATTGAACTTGGTGTGCGGGTTGCAAATGTAATTTGGGGGTTGTCCTTTCTGCGAGGGTATGAGCTTCGTGCTGAGCAGAAAGAAATCCTTAATACCTTCATGTATACCCATGCGCAGCATTTATTTCGTTATCCGTCCAAGTATTCTTCAAATAATAATCATGCTATTGCTGAAGCTTTTGGTCTGTTCCTCATTGGTGTTTTTTTTCCTGATTTTGAAAACGCATCACAATGGCGAAAATTTGGTCAAAATGTTCTGGAACGGGAATGTTTACGCCAGATTTTACCAGATGGTGGAAGTTATGAGTATTCAACCACCTATCTATCCTTTGTCTTTGATTTCTTTCTCCTGTTTAAGATTATCTGTGATAACAGAGGGCTTGAATATAATCAGGCAATAGACCTGAGGCTTGAAAAATCATGCGAGTATATTTATGGACTGATTGATCATGGTGGGAATATTCCTAATATTGGTGATCAGGATAGTGCCGTGCTGGTCAATTTTGGTTTGGACAACCATGAGAACTTTAGATCCATTCTCAACACTGGTGCGCTGTTATTTGGGCGGAGTGATTTTCGGCAGGATAATTTCCCCGACATAAAAACATTTATTTTATGTGGCAACCCTAAACATGGCGTAACCGTTAAAAATTCAGTTAGAAAGGCTGCGTCATATTTTTTTAAGGAAAGTGGCTTATCGGTTATCCGGAAAACGGTACAAGGGAAAGATGTCGTTTTTGTTGGAAATGCTACGCCCCTTGGTATGCCACCGTTATATGCCCACGGTCATTTGGATGCTTTGAGCTTTACGTTGTCCATTCAGGGCAGAGCTTTTCTTGTTGATCCTGGCACCTATCTTTATCACAGCGGAGGAAAGTGGAGACGTTATTTTCGCTCCACGGCTGCCCATAATACCATCCAGATCAACGGCACGGATATGACGGATATGCCCGGCGATTTTATGTTTGGTAAACCTTACACTATAACGGCGCATACTCTTTCTGAGGATGATGGTTGCTTTATTTGGCAGGCGGGGCATACTGCCTATCTTAACTTAGAGTGTGGTGTGAGGCATAACCGAAAAGTTGTTTTGACCAAGGGGGAAATAGTCGTAGAAGATATGCTGGTTGGCGTTGGCAAGTACTCCGTTGAGCAATTTTTTCATTTTCATCCAGATTGTCAAGTAACCGTAATTCAAAAGAGGGTGCTGGTTGAAAATGATGGTATTTGCTTTGAGATGGATTGTGCAAAAGAGATGAATGTGCGCCTTTTTTATGGCAGCGAAGAACCCCTTGCAGGTTGGTTTTCAGATGCGTTTAATCGGCTGGAAAAGACCAATACCGTTATAGTGGCAGGGGCTATTGAAGGGGACGTGACGTTGAGAACAAGGCTTCAGGTTGTAGAATAGCAAGTGTAGATGTTTCGTCAGTTAAATGTATCTTTTCTGTCTTTGGAAGGATCACGTACTCCAGAAAAATCATCGTCTTTTAATAAATCAGAGCTTGCACATGATTTACGAAAGCTTGTGATAGCTTCCCACAAATTGGCCTGTGGGTGGGTGAGATTTGGATATTGAACCGTTGATAAAAGGACAGCAACAAGCTTACAATGACGTGTTAACTCTGCTGCTGATCCTTTTTCCACGGTATGTATGATTGCTGGTAAGTTATTTCTGGCGTTACTCATGGGATATTGTTTTTACATGTTTTACTGGGGTATTACTTAACGAGAGAGACGGATACACCATAGCTTTTTTAAGGCTACAATCAAGGTGAAGGTATGAAAATAAGCATATTTGGTATGGGGTATGTTGGCGCTGTGTCAGCAGGCTGTTTAGCTGGGAATGGTCATGAAATTGTAGGTGTTGATCCTATGCAGACTAAGGTGGATCTGATTAACAATGGTCAGAGCCCAATTATTGAAAAGGATATTGGCGCCTTGATTCAGGATGCGGTTGCTGATGGTCGTCTTCGGGCAACAACAGAAGCGCTTGATGCTGTTATGGCGACTGATATTTCTTTTGTTTGTGTGGGGACACCGAGTCAGTTAAATGGTAACTTGGATCTCAAGTATATCAGGCGGGTTTGTGAGCGCATTGGCCATGCAATTAAAGCCAAGGGCGCCCATCATGTGGTGGTGATTCGTTCTACTATTTTACCTGGCACCATGCGTGACGTTGTGATTCCTATCTTGGAAGAAACCTCAGGTCTTACGGTTGGAAGTGGATTTGGAGTATGCAATAATCCAGAATTTTTACGTGAAGGGACTGCTGTCTATGATTTTCACAATCCACCTAAAACCGTAATTGGCGAAACCGATGGTGTGAGTGGTGATCTTCTTGCTTCAATATATGAAAAACTAGATGCTCCGTTAATTCGTACCGATGTTGAGACGGCTGAAATGGTCAAATATGTTGATAACTGCTGGCACGCTTTGAAGGTAGGATTTGCTAATGAAGTCGGTAATATCTGCAAGGCTATTAGCACTGATGGTCATAAAGTTATGGACATCTTCTGCCAGGATACCAAGCTTAATCTTTCTCCGTATTATTTGAAACCTGGCTTTTCTTTCGGTGGCTCCTGTTTGCCAAAGGATCTTCGCGCACTCACGTATAAGGCAAAAAGCCTTGATTTAGACTTGCCCATTCTAAGCTCTATTCTCCCAAGTAATACTCTGCAAACAGAACGCGGATTACAGATGATTATGTCTAAAAAAGGACGTAAAATTGGGATTCTAGGCTTCAGTTTTAAGGCTGGAACAGATGATTTACGGGAGAGTCCTGTTGTAGATTTAATCGAGAGATTACTAGGTAAAGGGTATGATATTAAGTTGTATGACAAGAATGTTAACCTTGCCAGCTTGGTTGGTGCGAATCGTGATTTTATCCTAAATGTTATTCCCCATATTGCAAAAATGATGGTGGGGACTATTGATGAAGTGTTGGATCATGCTGAGACCGTCGTTATCGGTAATGGCTCGAAAGAGTTTTACAATATTCCTGCCCGTATTTCTATGGGGCAAGTTATTGTAGATCTCGTCCGTATTTCGGAAAAACAAAGTGACGGGGAGCAGTACGATGGAATCTGCTGGTAAAAAACGCCGTGTGTTAATTATTATTGAAAACTTACCAGCCCCCTTTGACCGAAGGGTGTGGCAGGAGGCGACAACCCTCCGTGATGCAGGGTATGTTGTTTCGATAGCCTGTCCCACTGCAAAGGGATATGGAAAAAGGTATGAAGTTATTGAAGGTATCCCTATATATCGCTACAAGTTACCTAACGAGGCTGAAGGTGCACTTGGTTATTTGTTAGAATATTCGGCTGCGCTGTTCTGGCAGTTTGTCATTTGCTGGAAGGTCTTGTTTGGGCCTGGGTTTGATGTGATTCATGCCTGTAATCCTCCAGATAATATTTTTCTCATCGGTGGTTTTTTTAAGATCTTTTTAGGTAAAAAATATTTGTTTGATCACCATGATATAAATCCAGAACTCTATGAAGCTAAATTTGGTAAGCGTGATTTTTTCTACAAAGTTATGCTTTCGTGGGAACGGTGGACCTTTAAGATTGCAGATGTTTCCATTGCGACTAATGAATCCTACAAGAAGATTGCCATTGAACGTGGGGGGATGGCTCCAGAAAAAGTGCATGTCGTGCGTAGTGGTCCTAAGCTAGATCGTTTACGGAAATTGCCTCCCATTGAGTCCTTAAAAAAAGGGCGAAAGTTTCTGGTTGGGTATGTTGGGGTTATGGGGGCACAGGAAGGTATTGATTATTTGCTTCGGGCTATTCAGCATATTGTTACCCAGTTTAAAAGAGATGATATCCATTTTGGTTTGGTCGGTGGTGGGACAGATCTTGAGGCCATGAAAGAGTACGCTGTGGAGTTAGGAGTCGCTGATTATGTGACTTTTACCGGTCGGGCTCCCGATCAGGAGATGATTGAAATGCTCAATACTGCTGATATCTGTGTGAACCCTGATGTGGCTAATGAGATGAATGATAAGTCTACCATGAATAAAATTATGGAGTATATGGCATTAGGAAAACCTATCGTACAATTTGATTTAACTGAAGGACGTTTTTCTGCTCAAACGGCTTCTTTGTATGCTGAGAAAAACAATATTGAAGATATGGCCAATAAAATAGTTCAATTACTTGATGATCCCGAGATGAGAAAGGAAATGGGGGAATTTGGCTATAATCGTGTTGTCAATGAGCTTGAGTGGAGGTATGAGGCACCTAAGCTGCTCGCCGCCTATGATGATTTGTTTGGGGGGAGGCGTTTAAAAGGGACATCAGTGGATTAAAAAGATTATGAAGAAGATTATCGCCTTCGCAAATACCGCTGGTGGTTCTCTTGTCATTGGTAGGGCAGACAATGGCAAAATTATTTTATTTGAGGGGAAAGCACTTCTTCGTGTCCGTGTCGCGCACTGGCCAGGCCCCTTTTACTTAAAAAGTGAAGGGGGAGTTTCTGGGGGTATCCACCAACACTCCATTGAAGCGTTGACAAAAAAAGCGTGTTACTCCTGGAAAAGCGGCTAGACCGAAGAAAAGGCGTGAAGATGATAATTTAACTCACAACATAATGACCCCAATTATTACCTTGTTTCAAGAATAGGCGAGATAGCGGAGAGTACCAACACTTCTATTTTTGCTTGGTCACTTTTATTTTGTCATGCCCATATCTTCTTACGAAGTAGTGAGTTTGGCCTTTTCAAGATACATGTGCAATTTTCCAGTGATAGATTCTTGTCAAAACAACAAAACCAATAATCAACTGTAGGCTTTCATAAGGTCTGCCTATTGCAGTAAATCCTGTTCCTCTGCTGAATCAATTTCAACAGGGGGAATAATAAGTTTATGCTGAGCGCCAAGCATTCGTACCGTTTCCATAAATGCTGAAGGTAAGGGTAAATCACGATCTTTTCTTAATAGTCCTAAACTGTCAGCCTGTTTTAGAACATGTGATGAGTCAATACCTTCCTGATTATCGCAAAGTGTTTGAATGCGAAGGGCATCTGCAAGTGGATCTGTCAGGTCTGGTAGTTCGGTGCTTAAGCTCATCAGTTCCTGTTCAATTGTGCCTTGATGTGCATTTCGGAATGTCTGAAATTTTTCCTCTGCATTGTGGGTGCCAAACAGCTCATTGGTAACAGCTCCAGCCAGCATGGATTGAGCTGTGGTATCAAGATCGGGGTGTTTTTTTATGATGACGGATTTAAATTCTTTGAAAAAAAACATTTGAACCACAGCAACTCCTTCACGAAGGATGGGGAGAAGGCGGGAATCTTTGTTTTCAGTTTTTGTGCTCATCTTTTTTTCTCACATCACAACTGTAACAGCTGCGTGATTTTTGAGGTGTTGATAGTATTTTAGTCTGGTCTCATCATCGCTCACAACGACTTCAACGTTGAGACTGGTATATTTGCCCCCTGAGCTGGTATTGGATGGCGTGATGAGTAAATCTTTCTTTCCAATCACCGTAGTGATGGCTTTTTCAAGAGCAAGCTCATCGGTTCCAATGACTTTATAAACCCAGGAACAGGGGTAGTTAATATTCGGTTTGTCCTTGCAGGAAACTGGTTTGGGGAAAGGATCTATGTTCATTGGACTTTGAAAAGTTTGACTACGTTTAGGGGTATATTGGAGGTTCGGAGTATTTGTTGCGAATTTACCGAAATGGGAGTGAAGAGTCAAGATAAAGCTCGTCTAAAGAGTCAGAGAAATAATAAAAGAAAAATTGTAAATATTCAGCTAGGAAGTATTTTAAAAGAAGGCTACTATTCTTGAGAAGAAACTTTTGGGAGCAATAAAAGATAAAGGTATCAATGACGATATTAGTGCAGTAAATCATGAATAGATGATTGAAACACTTACAGGAAACAGGGCGTGACCAAACAACGAAACACAGTACTGCTTGTCGATGATATTCCTGCCAATATCAAGATTTTGGTGGATTCTCTTCGTGGTAATTATCGTCTTATTGTGGCGACCTGCGGTCTTGATGCAATTAAAGCTGCAATTGGAAAAAAGCCTGATCTTATTCTCCTTGATGTGATGATGCCTGAAATGGACGGCTATGAGGTGTGTAAACGTTTAAAATCTCAACCTGACACAAGTGATATCCCTATTATTTTTCTTACCGCGATGGATGATGAGAGGGATGAGGCTCGCGGCTTTTTACTCGGTGCTGTCGATTATATCATAAAACCTGCGAATCCCCTTATTGTAAAGGCGCGAGTTCGGACCCATATTGCACTGCGGATGGCTCAGCAGGAGTTGCAGGGACACCGGGACGAACTTGAAGCACTTGTCCTTGAGCGTACCAGGGAACTTCGGGAAGCGCAGATCGAAATTACCAATAGGCTTATTGAGGCAGCCGAGTATCATGACCACCAAACAAGCCGCCATGTAACGAGAATGGCTCACTATTGTGTGGTTATTGGGCGCGCACATGGTATGCGGGAAAGTGAGTTGGCTTTATTTTTTCATGCCAGTGCCATGCATGATATTGGCAAATTGGGAATTAGTGATGTAATATTACATAAGAAGGGAACTCTTACACCCGATGAATTTGACGAGATGAAGCGGCACACCCTTATTGGCGCCGATCTCCTGTATGGCAGTGACAATGAACTTATGAATATGGCACATATTATTGCCCTTACCCATCATGAAAAGTGGGATGGAACAGGGTTTCCTCTGGGATTAAAGAAAGAGGCAATCCCCTTTACCGGACGAATTGCAGCTCTATGTGACGTCTTTGATGCTCTTTCTTCCAAGCGCCCGTATAAAGATGCATGGCCCTTGGACGAGGCCAAAAAGGTTATTGTTGAGCAGAAAGGTATCCACTTTGATCCCTATATTGTCGGTCTGTTTTTAGATAACTATTCTAAAATAGAGGCCGTGTATAATCGTGTAAAATAAGAAACTATGGCCAAGCTAGAGTCGTCTTCCCCGCAGGATTTTTGGTTTAATCAGAACTTGATAGATGCCATTCCTGCGCCGATTTGTATGCAGGATAGAAAAGGGTGCTTCCATGGCGCCAATAAAGCCTTCCTGGATTTCTTTTTTTTAAATGAAAAACTTCTTACTTCCTTTGATTTAAATAGCCTGTTAAACCCTCAGATACGATCAAAGAACCGAGAGTTAGATGCTTCTATTCTTCACCATGGCGGAAAACAATCGTTTGAAGCCATGGTTCAGTGTTCAGAGAAAATTGAACGTGATGTTGTTTTCCATAAGGAAGCAGTACTCGGAGAAAATGGGGAAATTGCAGGTCTTGTAACCACCCTTGAGGATCTGACAACTCAGAGACAAACTGAGCAGCAGCTGCGTCATTCCCAGAAAATGGAAGCCATCGGTACATTGGCCGGCGGCATTGCTCATGACTTTAATAATGTCTTGACTCCGATAATCGGCTACGCAGAAATAATGCGATTAACGATTACCCGCCATGATACAGACAAGAATTCTTTGTTACAGTTTGTTAGTGAAATTCTCAATGCCGGGAAGCGAGCCAAAAGTCTGGTCGAGCAGATACTAACCTTTTCAAGAAGCCGTGAACAGAAGGTCTTGCCACAGTATCTGCATCCAATGATAAAAGAAGTGTTAAAGCTTATTCGAGTCACGCTCCCCACAAATATAAAGATTTCCCAGGAGATTGATGAAGACTGCGGGCTTGTTATGATTGATCCTGTTCAGTTTCACCAGATGTTACTTAATCTCTGTACGAACAGTGCACAGTCCATGGGGGATAGCCAGGGTGAGCTTGTTATCAGTTTGTCGAAAAGCGATAAAGACAAACAGGGTAAAGAATGGATTGTCTTAAGTGTTGCAGATACCGGTCAGGGGATACCCTCTGGTCTTCGGAGGCGTGTGTTTGAACCCTATTTTACAACAAGAGAAAAAGAGCAGGGTACGGGAATGGGTCTTGCTATGGTGCATGGGATCGTTGCACGTTGCGGAGGGTATATAGAACTGCAAAGTGAGGAAGGGCAGGGCACTGTTTTTCAGCTGTATTTCCCCCGTATCGTACTGGAAAAAGATGCAATTACAGGTCGCCAGACCAACGGTGTTCTGGGTGGTACTGAGCGCGTAATTGTGGTTGATGACCAGGACGCGGTATTAAAAGTAACAAAAAAAATCTTAACGACTCTTGGGTATCGTGTAAGTGTCTGCTCTTCATCCAGTGAAGCATTAAAACTTTTTTCCTGGAATCCTGGTGCTTTTGATTTGATTATCACAGATTATGCCATGCCTGTCTTTTCAGGTCTGGAGCTGTGCGCAGAGGTGAAAAAGCAACGGGAGAATATACCAATCATCCTTTCAACCGGTTATGGGGAAAAGTTTTCAGATAAGGAATTGCGGGATGTCGGGTTTTCTGCCTGGCTCACCAAACCCGTGGCTTTGCAGAAACTGGCAATGACAGTTCGGGGAGTTCTTGACCATCATTGATGAGTATAAACCGTCATAGTTTATCAGGAACCTTCATAATTTATCAGGCTGATCTGCTCGTTCAATGTCCAAAAGTCGTATATAATACCAATCAGAAAAAATCCGCCGGTTATAAGGTAAAGAATTCCCGAGATCCATTTTCCCTGATAAAATCTGTGGATGCCAAATATTCCAAGAAATGTTAGCAGAATCCAGGCAATATTGTAATCAATCGGTCCCTGTTTAAATTTCATTGATGCATCCCGATTCATCCCGGGAATAAGGAATAAATCCACAATCCATCCAATAAGGAAGAGTCCGAGTGTGAAAAAATAGAGTGTTCCTGAAATCGGTTTTCCATAGTAAAAGCGATGGGCACCCAGGAAACCGAAAACCCATAAAATATATCCGATGACCGGAGTGTGGGATTCTTCAATATGCTGTTCCAAGATGGCCTCCTTACGACTCGATTCTGAGCTGTGCTTTCATGTGGCTGATACGTTGCCATGCCGCATAAATATGATCTTCTGAAATTCTCTTCTCTTTTACTGCTCGTAAAACTTCCGGGATTGTCCGTTCTAAGAATCCGGAATCATATTCAAGATTGTTTCCTACAATAATCATATCGACCCCTGCGGCAAGGGCAATGCACACAGACTCTTCCAGGCCGTATTTATCCGTTATGGCTTTCATCTGCAGATCATCGGTAATAACCACTCCCTGAAAGCCAAGCTGTCCCCGAAGCAACCCCCCAACTACTGCTTTGGACAGGCTGGTTGGATATTGTGTGTCAAGACCACCATGGTAAAGATGTCCCAGCATAACACTGTCTATCGGTTTTTTGGGGTCTTGATGGATAAGTTTTTGAAAGGGAATGAGCTCTGCTTCCTGCCAGCTTTTGCTGATATCAGTAAATCCAAGATGTGAGTCAGTCTGTGAACTTCCATGTCCCGGGAAATGCTTAAGGCAGGTGAGAATGTTTTGTTTTTTGTGTTCCGTAACCCAGATCGCAGCATGACGAATAACGCATTCCGGGTCTGCAGAAAAGCTGCGGTTTATTTTTCCGATCACCGGATTGTCGGGAAATATGTTGAGATCCACCACTGGAGCCAGATTATAATTAATACCGAGTGTATTCAAGGTTTTTGCCGTGGCGGCAGCGTGAATAGCTGTGCGCGTAGGGTCGTCATGATTGCCAAGCTCTCCGGCGCTTTCGGTTTCCGGGAATCCTGTCTCACTTTTAAGTCTTTTTACCATCCCTCCTTCCTGATCGATAGCAATGAGGAGAGGGGAGGAAGAAGCGTTTTGCAATGATTTACAGAGTTGTTTTACTTGTGCAGGGCTCTCGATATTGTTTTGATTTTCTTTGTTCGCAAGTAACCTGTCGAAGAGAATAACACCACCAAGATTTCTTTTTTTGATATCCGATACAATGGGGTTGTTTCCAGCAATGGATTTTCCTTTGAACCCGAGAATAAAAAGTTGACCGACAATTTCTTCTAATTTCATGGATAGATACAATGGTTTTGTGTGGAGGGAGGACGTATTTATTTTGTAATTACAGATAAGGTACCGTGATTCACCCGTTCTGTCGAGGATATCGTTGCTAAGGATCCGACAATAATATTGCCAGTGTTTTTCCAGGGATTGTCAAAATAATGACAGTATCCAAATGGCGGTGGTGGGCGTTTTGCTGAAAGTGAAAAAGTGTCAAAAAATTGAACGGAAGATTTTTGGGGTTTTGTTGACTGTCTAACTTAATGAAAATATAGCTGAAAGTGTTGAATGATGGTTTTGTGGTAATGGGCGTTTGTCTCTTTCTTTGTTTGGCATACAAATTGCTTTGTAAGAAATAACGGAAGTTACTTAAGATTTTTTCTAATGAGTCGATAAAGTAGTAACCGCAAGTAACCCATACAGAGGAAAGCATATAATGAGTAGAACAATGTCCATATCGCGAGGTACACCAATCGATACGAAAATCGATGAAATAGATCAGGTTATGGTAGAACTTGATCATTTTCGGCGACAGACAGAGCGTCTTGATCTCATGAATAAGCTGCATGGTCGTATGGCCGGTGTTCTTGATGTGTCCGGGATGATAGAATCCTATTCAATCTGGTTAATGCCTCATGTGGAACATGAGTTGGTCGGATATAAGAATCATGTTCGTTCCAAGAAACATTTGTACTGTTCAGGGCATGGCCCTAAGCGTCGTTCTATAATAGCCTTTGCTGAAGAAGTCTTAAATAATAAAGACCGTGCTGCAAAAGCGTATATGAGTGAAGATGGACATTATGCCCATAAATGGCTTATTGAAACTGCAGAAGATGCTGGGATTCTCATTATTCTTAAAGATGACCAGGCGCTGGATGATAACGAAATCAGCCTTATCAATGAGTCCTTACTTATACTTGCAGAATCACTTCGTCGCGGTCTTGAGTATGAGGAACTTTTTGAGACTGCCAGAAGAGACACACTCACAGGTCTTGCAAACAGGCGTGTTTTTGAAGAGCGTATTCGAGATATCATGCTTGGAGCCAGACGTTATAAGCGTCCTTTAACCATGGCATCCCTTGATCTGGATTATTTTAAACAGATTAATGATAATCTGGGGCATCAACAAGGTGATCGTGTTCTTAAACAGGTATCGAATGTTTTAAGTGAAGCAATCAGGGAAACTGATCTGTTGGTAAGGATTGGAGGTGATGAGTTTCTGCTGGTTATGGATAATACTGATCAGAAAAGTGGACGGATTCTTGCCGAGCGTTTATGCCAGGCAATTGATGATTTAGATATCTGGGCGAGTCATAGGACAAAACTTGGCGTATCCATCGGTGTGACCCAGTGGAAACAGGAAGAAAACCTTGATGAATGGATGCAACGGGTTGATGATATTCTCTATAATGCCAAAACCGATGGTCGTGCCAGGGTGAGTGTTTCTCATTAGAAGGTAAATGTAATTATCAAAAAAAGGCCGATCCTTACTAAAAGGTCGGCCTTTTTTCGTTTCTGTTTTTATATAAAGTCTATATAAAGCCTGGAAACTGATCTTGTCATTCCAAAGTAATTTTAATAGGAATAATATGCATCTCTTTTTGACGCTGTTCCGTATGGCCTAGAGACCATTCTTTACATCTTGCAGAATCGCCGAGAAGTGTATCCACATCAGCAACAATTCCTGACACATTGATAATTGGATGGCGGCTGAAAACCTGTGGCAATCCCTGAGTAAGGTTACAGGCCAGACAACGTCCCGGACGTTCGTGGAGTTTCAGCTCCATGGTCAGGGTACTGGCAGTTACACCGCCATAGCCTAATGCTATATCATATGAACCTTCTTCGGCATCACCAAATAAGGCATCAAAAAAATCATTTGTACGCTCTTTAGGAAAGAGTTGTTGCAGGGCTTCCGGGGTGAAAAGTGCGTCTATTTTACTGGCATCCATTGTGTTGTTTTCTCTGTTGAGTTCGTTTTTCCGAGTGGTATCTCATACCTCGTATATGTTTGCGACCCCTTATTATAAGCGTCTTGACACACATGTCAAGCAACGTTGCGGCAGGAAAGGCACTGTGGTAAGGTGACGGCCATGGAAAATGACATCTTTCAAACTTCTGGAAATTCTGTGGGAGCATCACTCAATCTTGCCGGGTTAAACCCTTCTCAACGCGAAGCTGTGACTCGTACCGATGGGCCTCTGCTCGTTATTGCAGGGGCAGGGAGTGGTAAAACACGAACTCTTGTATACCGTGTGGCGTATCTTCTGGAGCAGGGCGTTGACCCAGGTAAAATTCTTCTGCTCACCTTTACCAGGAAAGCATCCCAGGAGATGCTCTGGCGAGCCGGACAACTGCTCAATGAAACCTGTCGCCGTGTGGTTGGTGGAACATTTCATGGCATTGCCAATATGTTGCTGCGCAAACACGGGCATCATCTTGGCTTTGGCTCTTCTTTTACCATCATTGATCGTGCCGATGCTGAGGGAATTATCAACTTGTTAAAAGGTTCACTTGGTCTTACAGGAAAAGATAAACAGTTTCCCACAAAACGAGTGCTTGTCAATATTCTTTCTGGATCAGTGAACAAGTCCATTGCCACTGATGATTTTATCTATGACAGTTATTCCCACCTTAGTGAACACGTTGATGACATTATAAATCTTGAAAAACATTATAAAGAGTTTAAATTTAATAATGGACTCATGGATTATGATGATCTACTGGTGAACTGGAAACGCTTACTTGATGAAGTGCCCGATGCCAGACAGGAGATTGCGGCCAGATATTCACATATCATGGTTGATGAGTATCAGGATACCAATCTTATTCAGGCTGATATTGTGAGACTTCTTGCATATGGCCATGAAAATGTGATGGTTGTTGGCGATGATTCCCAGTCCATCTATTCTTTCCGTGGCGCAGATTTCTATAACATAATGCGTTTTCCAAAGGTTTTTAAGGATACGCAGATTATAAAACTTGAGGAAAATTATCGTTCCACTCAGCCTATTTTGTCCCTTACCAACGATATTATCCGTAATGCCACTGAGAAATATGCAAAAACACTGTTTACTCAGATCGAAGGGAACCACAAACCACGCCTTTTTGCCGGACGAGATGAGAGGGAGGAAGCAGCTTTTGTTTCAAATAAAATTGCAGAGTTACGTGGAAAGGGAATAGAACTTAAGAATATCGCCGTTCTTTTCAGATCCGGTTTTCATTCATATAAGCTTGAAATGGAACTCAATTCAACGAGTGTTGATTTTGAGAAACGTGGTGGCTTAAAGCTCACGGAATCCGCGCATATGAAGGATTTAATTGCCTTCCTGCGACTGCGTGTAAATCCTTTCGATACCTTGTCATGGAATCGTATCCTGCTCCACCTTGAAAAAGTAGGACCTAAAACAGCAAGAAAGATAGCAGATGCCATTGCAGGTGGTGAGAGTCCGGGACAGGCGCTCTCTGAGTATCCCTGTGGTAAAAACTGGGCAGCGGGGGTGGCAAAGCTTGCACAGTTGTTCAAAGACATGGAGCAGGAAACAATACCGGGAGTCTTATATGAACGTGTCTGGGCCTATTATCAGCCCCTGTTTGAAAAGATATATCGCGATGATTTTCCCAAACGTCAAAAAGATCTTGATCAGTTAAAATCAATTGTAGCCGGCTACGATAATTTGCAGACCTTTGTAGATGATACAACACTTGATCCGCCTGATACCGCTAAAGGTCTCTCCACAGATGATAAGGAACGGATGATTCTCTCCACCATTCATTCGTCCAAAGGTCTGGAGTGGGATGCGGTTTTTGTGATGGGCCTGGCTGATGGTCGTTTTCCTCATGCAGGAGCTGGAATTGGTGAGCAGTGGGAAGAAGAACGGCGACTCTTATATGTTGCTGCGACCAGAGCCAGAAGATATCTGTACCTCACATACCCACGTGTACTGATGACACCCGACAGGCAGTTTCGCCGGGTGGGCATGTCGCCCTTTCTCTCCGAACTGCGTTCAGGACTTTTTGAACGAATTGATCGTGACGGTATGGAGGGGAGCGGTCCTTCTTGTTTAACAGCGCAATCGTCTTCATCGAGCGCAATGACTTTTCCTAAAAAAGCTAAGAAGAAAAAGCTGTCGGTGGGGGAGCTAAATAAAGGTGTACGTGTGAAACATCCATTTTTTGGTGAAGGTGTCGTGAATGATAAACCACAGGGACGCAGTGTGGAGGTGATTTTCCAACGGCATGGAATAAAGACTCTCCATCTTGATTACGCAAAACTATCCATTATCTAAGAAACGTATGAATTATCAACAAGCCTGGGATTATCTCGATAGTCTCCAGTTTCATAAAATAAAGCTTGGCCTTGATGCAATGCATTCCTTTATGGCCAAGGTCGGAAACCCGGAACAGAGTTTAAAAATTGTTCATGTTGCTGGAACCAATGGGAAAGGATCTGTAAGCATGACACTTTTGACAATTTTGTCAGAGGCCGGCTACAGAGTCGGGTTGTATACCTCACCTCATCTGAGTTCTGTTCGGGAACGATTTAGAATTAATCACTGCTTTATAAGTGAAGAAAAGTTTGCAGAGCTGGTCACCCGAATACGTGAAGTGCTGGGTGATGAAAAAATAACCTATTTTGAACTCACAACAGCTCTTGCTTTTCTCTGGTTTGCAGAAGAAAATCTGGATTTAGTGGTACTTGAGACAGGCCTTGGCGGCAGGCTGGATGCAACAAACATTGCAGATCCACTTGTTTCAGTTATTACCAATGTGAGCATGGATCACGAAGCGTATCTTGGTAATACCATATCAGCCGTGGCTGGTGAAAAGGCAGGTATTATAAAACCCGGCGTTCCCGTTGTGTCTGCTGTAAAAGAGAACGAGGGGCTTGCAGAAGTTGAAGCTGCGTGCAGGGAAAAAAATGCACAACTCTTATTGCACGATCACTCTTTTTGTACATCACCTGCAACAGATGGCCTTTGGCAATGGCACGGCAGTAGCAACTTCACTGATACATCGTATAAACAACTGCGCTGTTCCATGAAAGGGGACTATCAGATTGAAAATGCATCTCTTGCCCTTGCGGTTGTTGAGTTGTTAAAAGAACAAGATTTTTCCGTTTCAGATGAACAAATCAGAAAGGGGCTTGCTGGTGTGCAGTGGCCCGGTCGGCTGGAATATTTTTGTTTAAATCGTACAAACAGGAAAAAGATTCAATGTTCTGAAGAGACAAATAGTGTTGCATATCTTCTGGATGGCGCCCATAACCCTGCAGGTGTCAAAAGCCTGGTACAGACGCTTAGCTCTGAATGTACGTATCACAAAATGATCCTTGTCTGGGGGGCAATGGCTGATAAGGATTTGCAGAAAACATTAGCTCTGGTGGCAAAACTTGCCGACAATATCATTTTGACTAAGCCAGATGGCGAACGCTCGGCGGAACCTGAGTACCTTTTGCAAAATGTGCCTGAACATCTGCAAGGAAAATGTACACTCAACTCCAGCGTGGAAACTGCCATCCGTGAAGCAGAGAACCTGGCCGGGAAAAATGACCTCATACTTATCGCCGGCTCCTTGTATCTTATTGGGGAATCACGGAAAATACTGCTTGGAGAACTTGTGGAATGAGCAGAAACTTTCTCGATTTTGACGCACCTGACGATGCTGTAATTCGTACAGAAAGAGCAAAAGCCAGAGATCTGCGTAAAAGCCGATGGTGGCAGCAGAAAACCTCTTCAGGTAAATGCTATTTCTGCGGAAAAAAATCAGCGTTCAAAGATATCACCATGGATCATCTTGTACCACTTTCCCGTGGCGGACTCAGCACAAAAGATAACCTTGTTCCCTGTTGTAAATCCTGCAACAGCAAGAAGAAAAGTATGCTTCCCCTGGAGTGGGAAGAATATACAGAAAAAATATGTGATGGAGATGTCTAAGAAGTTTCTTTTTCCTTAACACCCGATCCTAAGCTGAAGCGGAGAACCATGTAAGCTCCAATCGTTTTATGAGCGATTCTGCTGAACCCAGATCTCAACCCGACGATTTTTTTCCCGACCGTTATTGTGTAAATTCGATGCAACCGGTATCTCTTCAGATGCACTGATTGTTGATGTAACTGGAATACCACGGCTGTTCAGTTCATTCCGCACCACTTTCGCTCTGTCCAAGGCAAGTTTGGTGTTATACTGATACTCACCGCGATTATCAGCAAAGCCAATTAATGTGATCCCTTCAATGGACTGATCCTTCAGGAAACGCACCATTCGGTCAAGGTCTCTCCTTGCTCTGTTGTCAAGTTCAATGGAATTTGGATGAAAGCGAAAATTGAGCGAAAGTCGTTTCTTGCTTTTTGTTTCATCCAAATATTGTTGAAAAATAACTTTATTTTGCACAGGTATCTCATCAACATTAAGAGCAGCAACAAAAGAGCGAATACTCAGGTCAATAAAGCCGGTCTTCTCCACAACGAGTTGTCCAGAAGTATCAAGGCAGAAATCCACAAAATTCATGGCGATGGTGTTTTCAGTATTTGGTGGCAAATAGAGATAGAGACGTCTTGCAAGTGGGTAATCTTCCGTTGCAACCGTAAAAAAGTTTGGATAAATCGGCACTGTACCCTGGTCTGAAATGGACACAGACTTTGACTGACGTATATAAGGTAAGCCGGTAAATCCTATGCCTTGTCGATCCTTGGACACATCGTCGGATAGATTGGCATTAGACTCAAAACGTGTAGCTGTAGCAATGAGTGGGGTCTTTTTCAAAACAATACCCTTAAACGTATCGTAGGTACCGGATTTCTGATCCCGCGCATAGACATTGATGTGGCCTGTCAACTTTCCATCGGTGAGTTCATCCCAAGACGTGATTTCTCCCGAAAAAATTGAAGCAATATCACTCATGCTGAGAGAGCGGATAGGATTGTTTTTATGGACAATAACAGCAATGCCATCAAGGGCAAGGACATGCTCTGCAGAAGAGGCGGTCATGTCGCCAAAACCAGCAAGGGCCACCACCTCTTTTTCTTTTATCTTTCGAGATGACATTCCTACGTCACATACTCCGGCCAGTAAATCCTTAAAGGAAGTGGAGGAACCATGAGCTTGAATTTGAATACCAACCAGTTCTCCTCCTTCGGTGGTGCCTACTACAATTTTCTCCACGGGGTCGTCACCAGTGAGAGTGGTCACATCTTTTCCATTGTATTTTTCCACCAAAAAGGAAACAGCGAGATTTTCAATCAGTTTTGCGCCTATGGTATTCGAACCATGGAGGCGTAATATGATTTTCGGTTGCGGCTGGGGGGTTATGGGGAGTTGAACCAGTTCTGCGACCACGATTTTCCTGGCATCCTTCTCCATCCCTTCGGGGGCATCAGGCTGTTGGAGAGGGGGCAGGTCTGTGACTGGAGCGCTCTTTTCAACATTTGCTATTGTTGCAAGCTCAGATTTGGATACCTGTGTTGAGTCCTCTTGTACAACATCCTTTTCAGAGTGTTGCATAAAAGGGAAAAATTGCCATGCGGCTATTCCTGCCATCCCCATAAAAAAGAAAAAAGCCAAACTCAGGAAAAGTGGCGTACGTGTTCTTTCTTTCTGTGCCGATGGTAGAGGGATTTCTTCTGTGATACTATTGGGTTCCAGGGATGGTATGTCCTCAAGTAAAAAATCCTCCTCTCGCATCTCAGCATTCGTTATCCTTTCATCTTGATGAATGTTGGTCTCCAACAGAAGCTGGGACAGCGATTTGTTGATATTGGGTTGCGGCATTCGCTTGAGCTGCTTATCAATTATTCTTCCATTTTGCATAGAAACAATCGCATGAAAAGCCAACTCTCCATGCAGGGAACCATAGGTTGCATAAGTCAAAACACCATGATGAAATACCAGTATGCCGCCACCATGGGTTCCCTTAACTTCAAAGGCTTTGGTAGCCTTGTTCATGGAGAGTAGTTGGATGTAATCCGTAAGATCAATATCCTTTACTGTTCCAGTGAATCCGACCTTGTGGACCTTTAAGGAAATTACCTTAAGCAGCTTTGCTAAGTCAATAGGCTTTGGGATTACACCAATAATACGATGGTGTAATTTTACATCAGGAAGTTCTCCATCTTCTTCCCGCAAAATAATTATCTTAGCATGGCGGGCATCCTCTAAAATAATTGAATGAAGAGGAGATTGACCTGCAAAGAAAAAGTTTTGCGTACAGAGAATAAGGTCAAATTTGTTCTGCCTGAGAACCTCTGCTGCCTGAGAGGCATTGTCAAGTGCCACCACATCATATCCTTTCTCTGTAAAAAAAGAGGATAAGGCTTTACTCTCTTTGCTAACGTCATCAATGATAAGTATATTTTTCATTTTTAAAATTCCCTAAGACCTGATAATCCGTCAAATTAATCACAACATAGCCCGTGCATGTACTGCAAGAGTAGGTTTACAACACTCTTCTTTGATTAAATAATAAATAAGAATGCATAACTTGAATAAACATCACATGTCAACCGAACATGACAACCAAAGCTTGAATTGGCAAAAATATAATGTGAACCGAACGCAAACGTAACAGAAACAAAACATTCCAGTAAATTCCTTGTCTAAGGGGGGGGGCGAATAGTGGGATAAACGTATTTCTTTTTGCAAAAGGTTGAAAAAAGATGGTATATGGCAAAATCAAATGGTATAGAGAACAGCGTGAGTTTTTTCCAACTCCCGTCATAATACCCACTAAGGGCGGGTAGCTCAGCTGGATAGAGTGTCGGCCTCCGAAGCCGAAGGTCATGGGTTCGAATCCCATCTCGCCCACCATTCTTTTGTTGTATCACTCCTGACCTTCTGTGAAAATAGGTATCCGTCCTATATCAAACTTGATTCTCCTCAGCTATAATATGTTCAGGCACGGGAGCGAAGTAAGATGTATCAGTTCTTTCGTGTACGTTTCTTGGAACGTTGTTACTGAATATTTTGTGAACAGCTCATGAGGGGATAAAACAATGAAACAACAATTGATTGGAATAATATTAGTATTGTTAGTTGTCGGAGCAATTGTAAGTGCTGATACAGCAGTTGCGTCATCACCCCTTGTCATGATTCTTTTCGGTTCCTATCTTTTGTGGATAGGTTGGTATGGAAAAGAGAAGGAAGAGAAAAGAAAGGAACAACCTTTGGCTGAACCAAAGCTTAAATAGGTGATTCTTATCAAACTGTGTACCACCGTTAATCAGTAACTTTTTCGACATAATTTGCAAAAACCACCGGGAACAGTTCCTGAAGACCAATAAATCTTGCCCTGTTTGTAATCCACGAACCAGTATCCTGTGGGCTTTCGTTTTGCCGCCACAAAGATAAAAGGCTGCTCTTTTGAAAAACAGGGATGCAGGTAAAGTCCTTTGCTGTTTGGGCCTTGTTCCATGAGTGACATGGCTTCCTCTGCGGTTGGCATTCGCCAGTTATTAAATCCGGCAAAAGCTTCTTTGTTCAGTTGCTCTATATTGCGACTCATTTTTCTGATCGAACAGAGATCAAGACCTGCTTTTTGCCACATTATTCCTGTTCGTTCATCGGTAACTGTGAGCTTATCTTCGTTATCAGCCAATACATTTTCAAAGTTTCCCTGCGGATTAAGAACTGTATCATAAAAATTCCACCGGCGGATAAGTTCTTTGAGTTCATTATCAGTAAGACGGCTTTGTTCAGTGGGAAGAGTTATTTTTTCTCCCTTGAATCCAGTTTTACCAACAACCGGGAGAGGCACACCAAAATTTTCTTGTTCTGAACCCTCCGAAATAGTCGGGATGAGTAATGGACAATTTTCTTGTTCAACCACTTCACTAATCAGCCACTTTTTTAAAGATGCATTTACAGGGAAGTTGTCTTTGGTGGTTAACGTACAGCCATGACTGATGATGCAATCTTCCAGCATAGAAACTGGCGTTGTAACTTCTGCAAGGATATTGATATATCTGGTGCCTCTTTCCATAAGGTAGAGCTTAGGTGTATCCCCGTAGTTATCCACAAAAAAATAACAGATACGTTCATCAGTGTTAGTGAGATCGTCTCTTAGGCCTTTTGCGGAAAAGGTACAGAAGGCAAGATCTGGTGTCATATCCCATTCAATCTGTGCGGCTGTAGAATCGCTTAGTGTCAGTTTTGTAAACATTCCGATCACACCTTTTTGCTGTGTTCTTTATTGAAAATAGACAAATAGAGTCTATGTTGCTTACTAAAAAAAAGCCTGGTATGAATGAGAATGAATGTCATACTGCTTAGTGTACGTTCCTTAGGTGGTTAAGACCCTGTAAATTTCAGGCATTCTCAATGGAAGTTTTTGTATATTATCAATGAAGATATAATTGGCAGGGCCATACATATGCTGCATGTAATCCTTTGCCTGATGGTCAATGGTTATACAGAAGGGGTGAATGTCTGCTGTTTTGGCTTCGAGCAGAGCATGGCGAGTATCTTCAATAGCATACTCTCCCTTGTAATCATCGTAGTCCTCAGGTTTACCGTCGGTGAGAGTTATGATAAGACGCACCTTGGCATCAATTTCTTTTAAAATACTGGTGGCATGGCGAATGGGAGGTCCCATTCGGGTGTATTCGCCAGGGGCAATGGAACAGATGCGCCCTTTGACCTGTTCGCCATAGGACTCGCTCAGGTGCTTTACATGGAAGAGTTCACAGCGGGAGCGGCGCATTCCTGAAAAACCATAAATACCGTAGCGGTCACCCAGTACTTCCATTGCTTCCGCCATGAGAACAAGAGATTCTTTAAGTGCGTTATTAACCCAACCAGCTGTTGAGTTAGACATATCCACCAGGAAAAGAACAGCAATGTCACGATCATCTCTTTTAAGGCGAATAAAAAGACGATCCGACGCTGAGATTCCTGCATGGGAGTCTGCAATGGATTCCACAAGTGCGTCAAAATCGATATCATCTCCTTCCCGCTGGCGTTTCACAAAGTGCTCCTGGCTACGCATCATCTCAAACTGATGTCGTAGACGGGTGGTGAGGCCATGGTATTTATCAAGGGTATTTTGGATAAATGGAGAATAAACAGGCGAGAGATTTTTAAAGTGGAGTGAACACCAGTTCTTCCGATACCCTTGCCTTCGATAATCCCATTCATCGTAAAGAAGAGTATCTGTTTGTTGTGATGACTCCTCTGTCTGTCCCGCGACATCCTGCGTAAGCATTGCCTGTCCCGCTTTTCCTGCAGCACTTGAGCAAAAATGTGATGGAAGGTGGCCAAATTCATCAAAAAAGCTTTTGGTGAATTCTTCAAGCTCAGCAGGCATTTCCAATTGTTCGTTATTTATGGTGACGAGTATAGGTGTTTCCTTGTCCCGCTCAGCAGTTTGGGCAAATTTGCTGTCCATGATTATGCTGATATCTGATTCTGCCAACCCTTTATTTTCACTGTCCTGCTTATGAAGAATGCCCAGTTCTTTTTTGGAAAGAGTGAGGAGATATGTTGCCATCATATCTGCAAATTCTTCACCCATTTTTTGTTCCTGGATTTTCCGGGCAGTTTCAACGGCTCGTAATTTTAGAACTCCCTGGAAGGGAAGGGGCGAAATAGGAAGATACTCTGAGTTTTTCTGGTGAATTCTGGAAAAAATCTTTATGCTGTTCTTTATGGAATCACATGCCGTGCTTTGTCCCAGAAGATAGTGTTTACACGCTTTTTTGCTAAGGTAATGGCCAAGAAGGCGGCTCTGCCTGGCATTGTTTGTAATCAGTGTCTGCTGTAAAGCTTGGAGCGGATGCTCGGTGATGCTTGAAGCTAAGCGCGGGAATATATGTGTTCCTGCCGCCCGCATAAGTCCAGGTAATTCACGGTTTAGAAAGCTCTGTACCCGAATGGACTCCAGGGAATGGTAAATATCGCGGGCCAGTAATGGCTCCTCAAAACTTGCAAAAAAGGGACGAAGCCAGAGTGTGTCTTTATCACATTCTATATGAGAAAATTCCGAGGGAGCCTTGCTGATAAAACTACCACATGCAATAAATCCCCATTGAAAGGTGAGGATGTATTTATAGAGGAGGAAGTTGTTATCATTATTCGTGGAAAAGCTCACTTCTTGCGGTACATAAATAGATGTGGTGTCTGTATAGCTGGTTCCTGCCTGTTCGATTTGTAGATCATTTCTTGCAATACCACGGATATATGGAAGTAATCTCTTTTCAATACTGGTGAAATTAAGTCCGCCGCTGCCTTTTAGGTTAGAGAGGTACTGGTCAATGCCATCCTGCATAAAACGTTGGGCTGCGCGCAGTCCATCTGTTTCGTAGTGATCCAGGGTTATGCCGATCCAGCGTGGAATTTGCTCCAGGCTAAGATGCTCTAGAGTTTTTGGTAAGAGGCGCAGAAAATCAAAACAGAGGCAGTGGGAAACAGGCCAGATAATCGGAATATGACCCAGGATGGATTCGCAGACAGGATCGCTTTTGTCAATGAGAGATTCCAATACTTCTTCCACATCCCATTCGTTTGGAATGTCGGGTGCTACGAGTTCGTAAAAGCGTTCTGTAAGAAGGGCTAGTTTCATAAGAAAATGTAAAACATTGAGTACCTGATAAATTCTTTTCGTATTTTTCTGAAAAGAGTAGTGGCTTACTTACTGTTCAGCAGTGTTAGAAAATGGAACTTACCATTTCCTGCAAAGCTGCAAGAAGTTCTGGATCATCACTCAAGGGTTCAATAAGTGCTGCTCGGCAGGCTGTATGGATATCTATTCCATCCTGAACCAGTTGTCCCGTCTGGATGAGCAGCCGTGTGGAGGCACCTTCTGCAAGTCCAGACTCTTTAAGGCTTCGCGTCATCCCGGCAAGTTTTACTAAAGATCCTGCAAGCTTTGTATCAACTCCACCTTCCTTGCAGACAATTTCAGCTTCCATTTCAGGGCTGGGATAATCAAAGGAAATGGCAACAAAGCGCTGTCGTGTTGAAGGCTTAAGATCTTTTAATACACTCTGATATCCAGGATTGTATGAAATACAGATCATAAATTCGGGAGGAGCCAAAAGGAGTTCACCTAGTTTTTCCATCGGGAGTTCTCGTCTGTCGTCTGCAAGAGGATGAATAACCACCGTTGTGTCCTTCCTTGCTTCCACAATCTCATCAAGATAACAAATGGCTCCGGCACGGACAGCCAGGGTTAACGGGCCATCTGTCCATACTGCCTCTCCTGATCTGATCAAAAATCGTCCAATCAGATCACTGGTGGAGAGATCATCATGGCAGGAAACTGTGATGAGCGGGCGTTTGAGTTTCCAGGCCAAAAACTGCATGAACCTGGTCTTGCCACAACCTGTTGGCCCTTTTAACAATAGCGGCAGGCAATTCTTGTGGGCAGACATGGCAATCTCGATCTCCCTGCCGGATGCAAGGTAGTATGGCTCTTCATTAATCAGATGTTCTTCAAGGCGTATTTCTACGGGTTTCATTGATACTGTAACTCCTCAAACGGGTGCTTGGTGTATTAGTGGCTTATACATTCTTTTGAAGTCTGCGCTTATTTCGTGTTTTTTTGAAAAAAGAATCTGGTGAAGCTACTTATGCTGGCTGATTTACTGTTCACCAGTGTTACTGGATACACATACAACATGTACATAAAACAAACTTAGTCAAGAATTATTATTAAGTGTGCGGGGCTTATCAGGGAGATAGTATCTGGAGGGAGATATGTTTTGATGTGATTACACAACAAAAAAAAGGAAGTTTTTGTTGGCGTTCTTACTTGATACAGGGTTTTGTTTTTTTAATAAGAAACACCCCGTATGTGGCACGAAGGTTAGAAAAAAGTGAGACAACTTTCCCGTGTCTGTCCTGATCATGGGTGTTTATGGCACACTCTTTGATAATGGTATAGCCCACATCCTTTGAAAATTTTCGAAAGTCTTCAAGGGTGATAACGCGGATATTCGGGGTATCGTACCATGAAAAGGGAAGTTGCCGGTTTTTTGGAGCCTGTCCTTTGAACAGAAGCTGCATCCGAATAGAGTAGTGACTGAAATTCGGGAAGCTTACGATCACCTGCTTGCCTATTCTTGAAAGAGATTTCAGAAGTTCATCGGGTTGATACACCTGTTGCAAAGTCTGGCTGAGAATAACCACATCAAAACATCCATCAGGGTAGTCCATAACCTCTTCTTTCAGGTCACCCTGAAGCACACTTAAGCCGCGACCGATACAGTCTGCAGCCTTTTCTTTGTTCTGTTCAATACCCGTTCCCTGAATGTTTTTATGCTTTTTCAGCCAGGCCAGAAGGTCTCCCTGTCCGCAGCCAAGATCCAGTACTCTTGAATCAGGTTGAATCCAGGAGGCAATGATAGAGAGATCGAAACGGAGTTGGTCAGGAGGTTTCAATTCCATCTAAGAATCCTCCTAAAAGCTTGGTGAGTCGCATATCCGGGATAAGAAAGGCATCATGGCCACAATCTGCATCGATTTCACAAAAGCTTACATCCTGGCCGGTGCGTTTTAATGCCTGAACGAGTTCTTTCGCCTGATAGGTGGGGTAGAGCCAGTCTGAGGTATAGGAGATGACCAGAAACTTTGAGTGACTACCCATAAGATCCTGGAGACTTTCCCGGGTGTTGATATTGTCTGCAAGGTCAAAATAATCAGCCGCTTTGGTGATATACAGGACAGAATTGGCATCAAAGCGTTTGGCAAACTTTGATCCCTGATAACGCAGATAACTTTCAACCTGAAAATTTGCTTCAAAATTAAAAGAAAAATCTTCTCTATCCTGTAATTTTCTGCCAAATTTCCGTCGCATTGCCTCATCGGAAAGATAGGTGACATGGCCTATCATTCTGGCAACGGCTAATCCTAAATCAGGCCCGGAATTCTGGTAATAATCTCCCTTGTTCCAATGAGGGTCAACCATGATGGCCTGTCTTGCAACTTCATTAAAGGCAATGGCTAGAGCCGAATGGCGCATGGTAGTAGCTATTGGTATGGCAGATCGTATCATTTCAGGATACCGTACACACCATTCAAGTACCTGCATGCCACCAACTGATCCGCCAATAACGGAATGGAGTTTTCTTACTCCCAGATGCTCCAGAACCTGTTTTTGACTGTTCACCATATCACCAATAGTGACCATGGGAAAGTCCAGTCCATACGGTTTATCCGTTGCAGGATTCATGGAAGCGGGGCCGGTTGACCCCATGCAGCTGCCAAGGATATTGCAACAGATAACAAAATAGCGCTCCGTATCAATTCCCTTCCCAGGCCCCACCATGAAATCCCACCAGCCGGGGTTTTCTGTGTCAGGGGCATCCTCATACAGGCCTGCTACATGGGAATCACCTGAGAAGGCATGACAGATCAGGATGGCATTGTCTTTAGTTGCGTTTAATTCGCCAATTGTTTCATAGGCAATGGTGACTGGGCACAATTGTAAACCGCTGTCCAGTAACTGGTTCTTTTTCGGCGAGTCACAGGTGAAGTATTTTTTTGTTACTGTTACTTTCAACTTTTATCTAAGGCCTGTGTCAAATCTTCCAGAATATCATCGATATGCTCAATTCCTATGGAAAGCCTGACCATGGAGGCAGAGATCGAGGATGCTTTGAGCTGTTCCTCTGAGAGCTGGGAGTGAGTTGTTGAAGCCGGATGGATGGCAAGAGATTTAGCATCACCAACATTTGCAAGATGAGAGATCAGGTGCAGCGATTCGATAAATCGCTTTCCTGCATTGAGCCCGCCTTTTACACCAAATGCTACCATTCCTCCAAAACCGTTTTTGAGATAATGCTTTGCAGTGCTATTGTTCTCATTCTCTGTCAGTCCGGGATAGTTGACCCATTCCACTTTCTTATGAGTAGTTAAAAAATTAGCAACGGCCAAGCCATTTGCAGAATGCCGTTCCATACGTAGGCTCAATGTTTCAAGTCCCTGAAGGAATGACCAGCAGTTGTCAGGTGAAATGCAGGCACCAAGATTTCGTAGGGGCACCAGGCGCATACGCAGAGCAAAGGCAATGGGATTCATTTCGCCAAGATCATGTGCATACCGAAGCCCGTGATAGGAAGCATCAGGTTCATTAAAGAGAGTGAATTTCGGGTCTGTCCAGTCAAAGTTACCGGCATCTGTAACAATTCCTCCGAGTACTGTACCATGGCCTCCTATCCATTTAGTAAGGGAATGGATAACTACATTGGCACCATAATCAATGGGGCGAAGAAGGCAGGGCGGGGTGAAGGTGGCATCTACAATGAGTGGCAGCGCATGTTCCTGAGCAATTTTTGCTACTGCTTCGATATCAGTCATGGTAAGCCCGGGATTACCAATCGTCTCACAATAGAGTGCTCTTGTTTTGTCGTTGATTGCACGTCTGAAATTTTCGGGATTTTTTGGGTCCACGAGTTTCACCTTGATTCCAAGTTGGGGCAGAATGGAATCAAACTGGGAATAGGTGCCGCCATAGAGATTGTTGGCTGCTACAACTTCATTACCAGCTTCACAGATATTGATGATACTGTAAAAAATAGCAGAAGTACCAGATGCAAGTGCAAGAGAAGCAGCACCTCCTTCAAGCATGGCAATTCGTTTTTCAAGTACTTCCTGGGTCGGGTTGCCAATTCGAGTGTATATATTGCCAAGTTCTTTTAAGGCAAAAAGATTTGCTGCATGCTCGGTATCTTTAAAGAGATAGGAGGTGGTGCGGTAAATTGGCACTCCGCAGGAAAGGGTATCACTGTCAACCTTGCGGCCGCCATGAAGTGCGGTTGTTGCAAATCTCATATATCTCCTCCTATACTGATTAATTGTATAAAGAATAATATCATTTGTGTGAGAAACTGCATCTAAATTGTGAACATGCTTTGTATGATTAAGAACTCACTCAATAAAAATAAGATTCTGAGGAGATATGCAGACATTGGAATGGTGAGAATACAGAAGTCAGCAGAAGCCATAGTAGCCAAATGCCAAGGGCAATGCCTTGGACACGGTGAAGGGCAGAACATTAAGGAGAGCAAAGGTAGTTGATGGCTCTGGATGTACGTTGAATCCGAATGGAGGAGTACTATCCAATTGTTAATTGACAGAACCAGCTCAAGTATTTACGTTCGGTTGCGACCCGACAACCTTAATGAAACGCCCCGTGCGCGCCCTGAAAGAAGTGCCCTTGGGGTAGAGCCGCATGCGGGGTGTTGTGGGGCTGGGGGAAAAAATCCCCCGGCTACCCGATTATGCCATTGGTTCATCTATTGGCAATATCTGCTTGGTATGGCGGATAGTGAGAATTGAAATATTCAATCTTTCTATTCTGTAGATTATGCGATAATTTCCAAAAATGACTTCTCTTATTTCCTTTCGGTTTATTTCAGGAACTGTACGGCCAATTTGGGGAGATGATTTTAGAATCAAGACTTTTTTAAATATATCATTTATCCATTTTTTTGCAGCTGTTGGATTATCCAAAGAAATGTATTCTGCAATTTCTGAAGCTCTATCAACAGCAAGTGGAGACCAAATTATTTTCATCTAGATATTCTCTTCAAGATAATATCCTTTGCACTATCGTGTGGTACTCCTTCTCCGTTTTCGAGTTGACCTATGGATGTTTGCACGTCACTTAATAGTTCGATTTTTTCTTGCATAGCTTCGTATTCGCCGACATCTAGTAGAACGGCAGCACCTTTGCCATGCTGAGTAATAATAAGTGGTCTTTTAGTATCGTGAACTTGTTTTAGAAATGAAGCAATTCCTGTCCTGAATTCCGACATAGAGCGAATGTCTTGGTCTATTCTTAATCTTTGCATATGGGCACCTTTTGTGTGGGTTTTCGTACAGTATACCGTACTTTTAATGGTGCGTGCAATGTTTATATTTTAAGCATAATGGCGTTTCAATCACCGGCTGGCCATAAGGTCTATCGGAAACTAATAGCGAGAGAAGGTGCCCGGCTAACCACTAAAAAAAAGACGTGTGAGTCAGTCGGTGTGTATGCTTTTGTTGTGTGCCGGGCACGGCACACGTTCTTAAGGGTGAGCTCATCATAGCAACTCGGGCTATAATGAGCAAGTCCCTGACCCAGCCTGATGGAGGCGAAGGGTGTAGCGTTAGTGCAAGGGGCACCCG
>JAESPV010000003.1 GCA_016765495.1 Desulfocapsa sp.
GATATTACCCTAACCTCTGAGTTGTAACTGTTCAGAAGTGCCTCATATTCGTTCATTCTGAGCAACGATGAGTACTTGTGCTACTCAAGTTGGTCAGAATGGGCGAAGGTGAGGTGCTGCTGAATAGTTACGAATAATGAACCGCTTTTATTTGTACCATAGCAGCTCATTATCTTCATTGAAAATAATGGCTCGTGATTCTGTACCACAAAGTGGCCAAAAGGTTAAGGCACTATCAGGATAGGGGGAGCGATGGTGCAAAAAATACTTTTTTAAAAACCCTTGTTTCGTAATCGGGCACAGAAAAAGCCATCAATCGCAGGTCCCGGCAAGGGGGCAAAGTATTTGTTTGTAATAAAAGTATGTGCTTTAGACGTTAAAGATGCTGTGCAGTTTTCCAGGGAAAAATCGGAGTTGCGGTTGAGGAAATGTTTGATGACCTGTTCATTTTCTTCTGCCTCGAGGGAACAGGTAGCGTATACAAGGATGCCATTTGGGGCAAGAAGTTTTGCAGCAGACTGGAGTAGTTCAAGTTGAGTTTTCTGATAATGCTTGAAATCTTCGATTCTTCTGTTCCAGCGTATGTCGGGATGCCGGCGGGTGACACCAGTACCTGAGCAAGGTGCGTCAAGCAGAATACCGTGAAAGCGTTTACTGCTTGAAATTGCAAAATCCTGCAGACAGCCGGGGAAAATGGGGACATTCAATGACGGGTGTAAACGAGCCATATTTTCTTTGAATTTCTCCAGTCGTGCTTTGTCGGGTTCTACTGCTGAGACGCAGGCTTGAGCGTGCTCTGCAAGCTGAATAAGTACACTGGTTTTGCCGCCAATCCCGGCACAGGCGTCAAGGTAGTCACCATTTTGTGTCATCGGACCAAGGAGGTGGGCAAGGAGCTGTGCTCCCTGATCCTGAACCTGAAAATATCCTTCATCAAAGCCTGGTAGTTCTTGTATTGCACCGTGAAAATCTTCAAGGATAAGAGCGTCATCACAATAGTCACCGTGGCGGGTATGTATCTCATTTTTAGCAAGAAGTTTTCTAAATGATTCCCGATCAGTGGCGCAGGAGTTCACCTGCAGGCTGATAACAGCTTGTTCATTATTTTGTCTGCAAATACGTGTGGCTTCTTCTTTGCCGTATTGTTTTTCCCAACGTTCTACAAGCCAATGGGGGTGATTGCGAATAGGCTGGGCGGGATCTTCAAGCAGGGCCAGAAGTTCTTCCTTTTTGCGGATGCTGTTGCGAAGTACGCCATTTACGAAGCCATGGAGTCTTTTGGGGAGCCGTGCGGCTTTTACTGCTTTTACAGATTCATTGACTGCTGCCGACTCCGGAATACGGTCAAGGAACATAATCTGGTATAGCCCGACTCGCAGAGCTTGAAGGATGAACGGGTGGAATTTTTTAAGTGGTTGACTGCAGAGATACTGCAGCATGATATCAAGTGATTCCCGGTTGCGCAAAAGGCCGTAAATAATATTGACTGCAAGCTGCCGATCATTGCTTTCCAGCGGATTTTCCGCAAGCATGGAATTGAAGATATTTTTAACCGGTTTTCGGCTCTTTTGCAGTTCGCAAAGGGTCTTGATTGCAACAAAGCGTGCAGATTTCTTTTGTGTCGGTGGCAAGGGGAAGTTCGTATCAGGTAGTGGTAAGAGTGTCGATGGCAGCAATAAGCTCTTCTATTGGAGACCCCTTGGAAATAAGGGATGGATTGTTTTCACCTTTGCCCATATCTTCTGCTTCGTCCGGGGTAAGCATGCCGGAAAGATAGAGGATGGGGATAGTGGAAGTTGTGGAATTTGCGGAAAGGGCAGAACCAATCTCAACACCGTTGGTACCGGGCATGTTGATATCAAGTATAGCAATATCGGGGATTTTTTGACTGATAATATTGACAGCTTCCTTTCCACTGGTGTGATAGCTGACACTCATTCGGCCGGTATCCTCGAGCTGCAATTTCAGCAACTCACAGGCATCCTGGTCGTCATCAATTATTATAATACGTGTTTGCTTGCCCATGATAAGCCTCCTGAAATAACCTAAAGTTTACTTATTCTATCAGTATGTACCTAAAAAAACCAAGCTATATTTATATATAGCTATTCAGTTATTGATTTTTCCTCAGCATAAGATATCTGAACGTTGTTCAGATAGTCTGTGATCTGGGTGGCGAGTTGGTATGCTTTGCTCCGATCCGTATCTCTTGCGGCCCGTTCCAGATCAAGACACATATCACCCAATTCTTTAAATCCGTGCATCCAGCAAGTCCCTTTAATGGTATGAGACTGGCTTTGTAACTCATCCATATCATCAGATTGTAGAGTCTTAAAAAGTTTTTCAGCCTCCTTACGTTTGTTTTTAAGGAAGCGTGGAAGCAGTGTTTTTATTTTAGGGTCCAGGCAGACTTCTGGAACCTTGTTTGAGAGTCTTTTTTGTACGGGGATATCCTCATTACCATCGGTGGAATCGTTTTTATCCATTTGGAGATGGGTGGCGATGGAATGAATCAGGGTCTCTCTCTGCACTGGTTTAGTCAAATAACCAGCGCAGCCTGCCGCCATGCATTTCTTTCTGAAGCGCACAAAAGCATGAGCCGTTAATGCGACAATCGGGGTTGCTTTAAGCTTTTTCTCCTGCTCCCATCTCCGTATCTGTCTGGTCGCTTCGTAGCCATCCATGATGGGCATTTCAATATCCATAAAGACAAAATCAAAGGATGAATGTTTGAACATTCGGACTGCTTCCTTGCCATTTTCCGCAGTTGCAAAAGTAAAAGGAGTATTGCGCAGATAGAGGCACAGAAGATTCCGATTATCCTCATTGTCATCAACAAGCAGGATATGAGCGGCTTTGAGGATTGCACAACTTGAAGGGGGAACTGTTTTTTCAGTGGTGGGAACCGGGGTAGAGAGAGCTGGACGAAAGTTGCAGGTAAAAAAGAAAGTTGATCCCTTACCAGGAGTACTTTTCAGCCAGATTTTTCCACCCATAATTGTTGTTAGTCGCTGGCAGATAGTAAGTCCTAATCCGGTACCCCCATATTTTCTTGTGGTGAGTGAGTCGGCTTGAGTAAAGCTTTCGAAAATGAGTTTCTGTTTTTCCTTTGGAATCCCTATGCCACTATCTTTGATTGCAAAGAGGAGTTTGTTTTCTGACTCGGGTGTGACGGATATCCTGACCATGCCGTTTTCTGTGAACTTAACACTGTTTCCCACAAGATTTATCAGGATCTGGCGTAATCTTGTGGAGTCACAGCTAATCCCTGTGGGAATGTCGGGGTGAATATCAATCGAAAGGTGAGTGTTTTGTTCTGCTGCAGGGATTGAGAGGATTGAGAGCACGGAATTGAGCAGTGATGGCAAGTGAAAATCAATGGCTTCAAGAACGGTTTGCCCGGCCTCAATTTTTGAAAGATCAAGAATGTCGTTTATAATCTCAAGGAGATTTTCTCCTGCTGAGCGAAAGATTCTTACATAGTCACGTTGCTCAGGGGTGAGCTGTGTATCTGCCAGTACTTCAGCCATTCCTATAATGGAATTCAGCGGGGTACGAATTTCATGGCTCATGGTAGCAAGGAATTCGGTTTTTGAATGGCTGGCGGCCTCGGAAAGCTTGATTAGCCGTTTGTTTTCCTTGAGCATATCATACAGGTGGAGATGGTTTCGTACCCGGGCCAGCAATTCCTGCTGGTTAAAGGGCTTGACGATATAATCATTTCCCCCTGCATTGAACCCTGCAATGATATCTTCTTTTTGGGAAAGGGATGTGATGAAAATAAGTGGAATGTCGGAGAATCTCGGGTCATTTTTTAACCTTTTGCACAGAGAAAAACCATCCATGCCTGGCATCATAACATCGAGTAAAATAATATCTGGCGGCTGGTTGTTTATCAGTCTGAGCGCTTCTTCCGAATTACTTCCAGTGATTACCGTGTAGCCGGCTCCACCAAGAATGACAGTGAGTAGGCGCAGGTTGGCCAATTGGTCGTCCACCACAAGAATTGTATGAGATACAGAGGGTTGCATTTGTATTTTTTACCACAGCACCGTTTGAAATCATAGGGAAGAGATAGAAATCCGGTTGTTAAGCTGAGATTAGCAGCAGGTTATTATCTTTATGATGGACATTGTTAGTGCCGATTGCTAAGGTTAACGGTAGTGAAACTATGGTGTTAAAGAGGTTCTGCAGGTTTCGACAGCTTACTTTGTGTACAGAATCTACTCTCTCTCCAAGCCGTGTTATTTGCAGCATTTGGAGAAGAAGCTACACATAGGACATGCAGGATAAGCAGGGTAAACAAGAAAGTCAGATTATCGTTGATGATTGAGTAAAATTATGACAGCTATACAGCCTCAGCAGAATGGGTCAAACGAAGTAATGGTCGAGTTGCGTAATGTGAACAAGTGGTACGGTGATTTTCATGTACTGAAAAACATTAATCTCAAAGTTACAAAAGGCGAACGAATCATTATCTGCGGCCCTTCCGGTTGTGGAAAATCCACACTTATTCGCTGCATGAATCGTCTTGAAGAACACCAGGAAGGTGAGATTATCGTTTCCGGGGTAACCCTTGATGATGATTTGAAAAATATTGATACTGTCCGTCGTGATATTGGTATGGTCTTCCAGCAGTTCAATCTTTTTCCACATCTGACTGTTATGGAAAACTGCTGTCTGGCTCCTGTCTGGGTTCAGAAAAAATCGAAAAAAGAAGCCGAAGCCATAGCAATGCAGTATCTTGAACGGGTGCAGATTGCAGATCAGGCAGATAAATTTCCAGGACAGCTTTCAGGTGGGCAGCAGCAGCGTGTGGCCATTGCCAGGAGTCTCTGCATGAACCCGTCAATTATGCTTTTTGATGAGCCAACCTCTGCACTTGATCCAGAAATGATCAAAGAAGTGCTTGATGTTATGGTAGATCTGGCACGGGGGGGAATGACCATGTTGTGCGTAACCCATGAAATGGGTTTTGCAAAAAGCATTGCTCATCGTGTGCTGTTTATGGATGCTGGTGAAATTATAGAAGAAAATGAACCAAAAGAATTCTTTGACAATCCTCAATCCGACCGAACGAAGCTTTTTCTGAGTCAGATTCTCTAAAAAGAGGTACGGCTGTGATACACTGGCTTCAACATGTACCTTTTGAAGGACTTGGCTCCATTGAAAAATATTTAATCGACCGGGGACATGAGCTGTTTTGTACCCGTCTCTGGGCAGGTGACAGGCTGCCAGCACCTGATTCCATTGCAGCTTTGATTGTCATGGGCGGTCCCATGGGGATATATGACTATGAGGCTTATCCATGGCTGCAGATTGAAAAGGAGTTTCTTGCTCAAGTAGTGGGGCGCGGCATCCCGATTTTAGGGATTTGTCTTGGGGCACAGCTTCTTGCTGATGTTCTCGGGGCAAAAGTGAATGCAAATCCGCAAAAAGAGATTGGGTGGTTTCCGGTTATCCGTAATAAAACTGTACCTGATTTGCTGGAGTCTGTTTTACCCGAAAAAATGACCGTTTTCCACTGGCACGGCGATACTTTTGGAATCCCGGAAGATGCTGTGAATCTCTACTCCAGTGAGGCTTGTGCGCATCAGGCTTTTTTGTATAAAAAGCATGTTTTAGGGCTGCAATTTCACCTGGAAACCACTCTCGGGAGCGCAGCCGCTCTCATTGATAATTGTCGGAATGAACTGGTTCAGGCATCCTGGATTATGACCGAGCAGGAGATATTAGGGAGTGAAGATGCATTTTATAAGGTCAATGATTGTATGTTTGCAGTGATTAACAAGTTTTTCCACTTGAAAGGATAAATGTTCTTAAGGAGGTCTGGTATGAAAAAAATATTGGTGATAGCTCTGTTTTTGTGGATGACAAGTGCGTATTCCAGTGTTTCCGCACAGGAACCTGCCGCAGTGGAACCACTTGTTGTTGAACAGGCAACAGGATGGAAAAAGGCGGGTGACGAAATCAGCGAAGCTGCCCAGGCAGTTGGAGATGCTACGGCAGATTCTTCCAGGAAAGCGTGGCAGTCCACTAAGGAAGGCTCTGCTGAGGCGTGGGATGCGACAAAGAAAAGTACCCGGGAAGCTTGGGAAGCGACCAAAGACGGTTCTCAAGAGGCTTGGGATGCTACTAAAGAAAAGAGTAATGCTGCCTGGGAAAAGAGTAAGGCAAAAATACATGACGCAACAGCCCCTGAACCTGCGAACACTGATGAACAGTAAGTAAGCCAGTACTCGTTTCAGTACCCCCTTGAGAGTGTAGTGAGAACCTCACAGAAGAATTTTTCCGAAAAAGACAGGTACGTGCAGATTCCGAGAAATTATTCTGTAAGGTTCTAAATCGGACGGTGATTGAACAGGAAGACTATTGGTGTCTCATTGTTAGTTTGAACTGGCCTGTTCAAGCGCTACAGCAACAGCCACAGAGGCTCCAACCATGGGATTGTTTCCCATGCCAATAAGTCCCATCATTTCCACATGCGCAGGTACTGAAGAAGATCCGGCAAACTGAGCATCGGAATGCATACGTCCCATGGTGTCTGTCATACCATAGGATGCGGGGCCTGCACCCATATTGTCAGGATGAAGCGTTCGTCCGGTGCCACCTCCGGAAGCTACTGAAAAGTATCGTTTTCCTGCAATGTTACATTCTTTTTTATAGGTTCCTGCAACAGGATGTTGAAAGCGTGTGGGGTTGGTTGAGTTTCCGGTAATGGAAACATCCACGCCTTCAAAATGGTTAATGGCTACACCCTCACGCACGTCATCGGCTCCGTAGCAACGCACTTCTCCACGAGGACCTTCTGAGAAACGTTTTTCTTTTACAACGTTAAGTTGCGAGGTGGCATAATCAAACTGTGTCTCCACGCTTGTGAATCCATTGATGCGTGAAATAATATGTGAGGCATCCTTTCCTAAACCATTCAAAATAACCCGTAAGGGCTCTTTGCGAACACGGTTCGCCGACATGGCAAGTCCAATTGCGCCTTCCGCTGCGGCAAAAGACTCATGTCCTGCAATAAAGGCAAAGCACTTTGTCTCTTCACGCAGGAGCATGGAGGCAAGATTTCCATGCCCTATACCTACCTGACGATGATCTGCAACGGAACCAGGAATACAGAAGGACTGAAGTCCAACGCCTAAGGTTTCTGCAATATCAACAGCTTTTGTTTGACCTTTTTTTATGGCAATGGCAGCACCAACAGTATATGCCCAGCAGGCATTTTCAAAACAGATGGGCTGGATTTTTCTTACAATAGCCGCCACATCGACGCCGTATCCATCACATACTTCTTTTGCTTCTTCAAGGCTCTTCATTCCGTATTCTTCAAGAACAGGGATGATCTGATCAATCCGCCGTTCATAACTTTCAAATAATGCCATAAGATTCTCCTTATTCCTTACGCGGATCAATGGTTTTAACTGCATCTGCAAAACGGCCGTAGGTTCCTGTTGCACTCTCAAGTGCCTGGTTGGCATCGTCACCGTTTCTGATGGCCTCCATCATGCGGCCAAGGTGAACAAATTTGTAGCCGATGATTTCACTGTCAGCATCAAGTGCCAGTTCCATGACATAGCCTTCGGTGACTTCAAGGTAACGAGGGCCTTTCAGTTTAGTGCCATATGTGCTTGCAGTAACAGATCGCAATCCTTTACCCAGATCTTCAAGACCTGCACCAACAGGAAGACCACCTTCGGAAAAGGCGGACTGGCTTCGACCGTAAACGATCTGTAGAAAGAGTTCACGCATGGCAACATTAATTGCATCGCAAACCAAATCGGTATTCATCGCTTCAAGAATAGTTTTTCCCGGCATGATTTCAGATGCCATTGCGGCGGAATGAGTCATTCCGGTACAGCCAATGGTTTCAATGAGTGCTTCCTCGATGATACCATCTTTGATATTTAAGGTTAGCTTACAGGCGCCCTGTTGAGGCGCACACCAGCCTACTCCGTGGGTTAATCCACAAATATCTTTAATTTCCTTTGCCTGTGTCCATCGCCCTTCCTGCGGGATAGGCGATGGCCCATGATTTGTCCCTTGAATCAGGGAACACATTCCTTTTACTTCAGAAGAGTATTCCATAAGAGCCTCCTTTTGGTTGAGTTTAATGCGAGCAAGATAAGGGATATCTAAAAAATGGACAAGGGGAAATGGGGTGGTGGATTACAAAAACAACTCAAGTGGTGCCAGGTACTACTGGTACTCTCGTCTTGTGTGGAAAAACATTCTCATCTATGTTTTACTGGAAGAACAAATTGGAAGAATTATTCACAAACTACCATCGAGAGGTACAACATGAAATACTACGTTTCTATCAGCACTTTCCTAAGTTTGGCTCTTGTAATTACTGCGTCCACCGTATTAGCTGGTCAGGGACCTGAGACAATTGATCTGAAGGCAACCTACAAGGTGGAAGGAAAAAAGAGTGCAGTCATCTTTTCTCACCATGCTCACCAGGAAAATCTGGAGTGTAGCAAATGTCATAAATCCTCAGCAGGAGGAGGCCCCCTTGTTGTTGAAATCGTTAAGTTGACCACAACCAAAAATGATTTTCATAAAAAATTCTGCTGGCCATGTCACGTGGAAATGAAGGTGCCAAAAGGTAAATCCTGTAAAACCTGTCATCCTAAATAGGAACTACTCACAGGGCACCGGATATTTTCGTGATCCGACTGGATTGCGTATGAAAAATATGCAATCCAGTCGGCCTGTAACAATATCCGGCACTGTTCATCACCGGAGTTGGAAATCCACTGAATCCGCTGCTGCTTTAGCCTCATAGTAATACCGATTTAAATCAAATAGTCCTGCCTGAACCGGTTGATCCTTGTAGAATCGTTCCTGAAACCAGTCGTAATGTTCCCAGAACTGCTTATTGGCTCTGTTGATACCATATTTAGCAAAGCGTTTCGATGCTTCCTCATCGCTAAGTTTACTCAGATTTTTCAACAAATCAAAAAAATCCGGCAATTCATCCTGATGAATATCCATGAAGTAATTAGGGTAGGAACCATAAAATCCCACAAGAAAATCTGCATTATCTTTTGAAGGATCAAGAGACCCTTTTTCATCAAACATAAACTGTACATTATCGTGCCAGCGATTGATAACCATTGAAACTACAGCATCAGTGCCATCATTTTTGCGAATACGGATATAGACGACGTTTGCATTGAAATCATCAATGAGGGTAAAGAAATCAGTGCCAGGTTTTGAGATAGATTGAAAGGCCTGCAGGTAATCCGCCATGGTTTCATACTGATCCGGGAGGGAAGGGAACTCATGCCCTGCCTGCAGATAGTTGATTTTATCAAAACTAATACCAACTTCTGGCAGAATACAATTATTAACCACCTCTTCTATAAATTCCCGCTTGGGGGTATCTGTTTTGTATTCTATCTTTCCAGGAATTCCTGCGTCATAGTAGGTAACATCTGTGGGTTTTACTCCCTTGTACCAGGATTCCATCATGGGTCTGCGTTGTTCTTCCGGCATAAAACCAAGGAAATAGCTTTCTCCCTCTTCCCTCAGGCCATCCATATACAACCGGACAGCCAATTGGTGACCTACTGTTCCGTATACATCAAAACCTGCAACCAGGGCGTAGTAAATACGTTCCAGTTGCGGATAATCCATAACCCACATGGTTCGAGGCAGGTCACCAAGGACTCCTTTATGTACCGATGCACTATCAAAGTGACGATAAATAGTTAATATTGGACTATCGGAGGCCTGGTTGCCTTTCCAGATAGCATCATAGCCCTGACCATTGAAATTGTGGGTCATGTAATAATCCTGCCGGGCATTATAGTATCTCCAGAGGGCTTTGTCGTACTTGTTACCGATCAGATCAATTACTGAAAAACTGCTGCCCTTCTCAATGGGCATGATCAGGTTGTCTTTCTGCTGTTTCAAAAAGGCTGGATATTGAATGCTTAAGTCATGATCCGGATCCTGAAACATAACCCAGAAATGATCCTGGATAACGTTGAGGGCGATCTGACCACGGCAGACCGGGCCCCGAATAAAGGTTGTGAGGATATAGTGGGAATTATCAAGAAGAAACTGATAGCGGGAACGCGGCGGAATCTGCTCAAAAATGCCAAAAGGATTAGCACTTTCTATTGGATCATAACCAACGAGATGTGGTTGCTGAAGCCAGTCCGGCTCAATGAATAACTCTTTAAAACGGGCAAGCTTTGCATCATCAAAGTCAAAGACCATATGGGTTTTATGGACAATAGTCGAATAAATTTTTCGGAAACGATAATAGAAGGTCTCCGTACCCGGATCATCATAGGGACGAACTGTATTAATCAGTTCAACAGGAGTGCCGGGAGGGGTTGTTGAACGAAGCAGTTCATAATACTCGTTGGTCTCAGTACCAAATTTAATATGGGCAAGAAACAGATGCTCGTAGAGATAGCGGGCTGTCATTGCATACTTGGGGGCCGCATTATTAAAAAAGGTCTCCCATTTAACAATTTCTGCTGCATCTGCATCTTTTGGTGTTGTCAGTTCCTGCTGTTCGGTCTCCGTTGGCCCCCTGGCACCCTGAGCCAACCACCCTGCAATGAGTTCAAATTCTTGCTGTTTCAGTGGGGGAAAACCGAAGGGCATGCCGCGATTAGGATGCTTGGACAGATAGCCATCCAGCTCAATGGATGTTGCAGAACAGGTCAAGTCATTAGCTTCTGAATGATACTCTCCAGTGGACTCGGGGTTTTTCATCTTATGATCCAAAATCTGGAGCATGAGTGAATTGTTCAAACCATCGGACACGCTGCTTTCAGTCACTGTATGAAAGTCTTTTTGCCGCCATTCTTCGGTGGTTTTTGCATCAATAAAAAGACGGGTAGGATTCATGGTGGTCAAACGTGTGGCACGATAGACAGACTTCTTACTACCGCCCCGATCGACACCCTCATAGGAGCTCAGCTTAAGCTGACAGGGAGAATTGTAGCAGGAATGGCATACAACACAGCGCTTATCCAGAATTGGTTTGATTTCAAGGAGATAATTGACGGTATGGCTGGGAAGCTGTACAGAAATAGGCTCTGGTGCTGTTTTTTTAGCACAGCCTGAAAAAACCAGCATTAAAAACAAAAGAGGGATACACAAGCTTCTCATATACGTTCACCTGATTAGGTAAGAGCTTTTTAAAATCGAATAATTATTTCTTCCTTACAATCGGTTTTAGCAGCTCTTCTTCAGGAGGTATACAGGGAAGTGTTTCCCCAATATACTCTTCGATATCCATGAGATAAAAAGAACTTTCTTCGTCCGCAAAACTTATGGAAATCCCAGCGGCCCCGGCACGACCGGTACGTCCAATGCGATGCACGTAATCTTCCGGTTCATAGGGAAGAGTAAAGTTAACCACATGGCTGATTCCATCGATATGAATTCCCCGGCCGGCAACATCAGTTGCGACCATTACATGAACTCTTCCATGTCGAAAGCTCTCAAGGCGTGAAGTTCTCTTATGTTGGGGGACATCACCCGTGAGCAGGGTGCAGTTAATTCCATCCCGGCGCAACTGGTCGTTAAGCTTTTTGGCATCACGTTTCATATTGGTAAAAATAATAACCCGATCACAGGCCGCACTCTTTATAATATTGTATAAAACCAGGTACTTCTCGTCTCTGGTGAGCGTGTAAACAACCTGTGTTACAGTTTCGACTGCAACATTCTCAGCTTCGGTTTCCACTAAAACGGGGTTCACGCACCACTGCGATGCCAGACGTGCAACGTCTTCGGTGATCGTTGCCGAAAACATCATGGTCTGCCGCTTATCCCTGTTTGGTGTTTTATGAATAATTGAGCGAACATCCGGGATAAAGCCCATGTCAAGCATCCGATCCGCTTCATCAATTACCATGATACCGGCTTCGTGGAGATGCACCACCCCCTTACGTGAGAAATCAAGCAGCCTGCCGGGTGTGGCCACCAGAATATCCACTGGTCTATTTTTTAAGTTCTTTTGCTGACGTTCGTAGCCGGTGCCACCATACGCTTCAGCAATATGCATGGGAAGATAGCTGGCAATAGCTCTGGCATCTTTTGCAATCTGAATCACAAGTTCTCTTGTGGGGGCAATGATGAGTGCTCGTGGTGTTCCATTTTTCCGTTTCTCCTGTGGTTGTTCTCTCATTAACCTGGAAAGAATCCCAATAAGAAATACGGCACTTTTCCCTGTACCGGTGGATGCCTTGCCGATCAGATCTTTTCCGGCAATGACATCGGGAAGTGCTTGTCTTTGGATGGGGGTGCAGTATCTGAAGTCGAGATCTGCAATCCCGTGCATAAGAGCTGCAAGAAGCGCGAAATCATGAAATCGGGTTTTGCCTTCTTCAGGATCTACAGGGAATTGTGAGATATTCCATTTCCCTGGCTTTTTGTTCTTAGCGGTCGGGGATGCAGAAGGTTTATTTTTTACAGGGTTTTTAGGCCTGCTCTGTTGTTGGTCAGTTTGTTTTTTATCCATTTAATTCGAAACCTTGCGTAATATGGCAATCCCGTCAGGGGTAAATTTTTCGTTTTCCGATAATTCAAAGATATCAGAAACACTCATAAAGCAGCCGGATGCAACTTCTTCTTTCTGCAACTGAAAAGGGCCGTTGTGAATACAGGAAAAAATCCGTCCCCAAACCCGGTTATCCTCTTCTTCAAAATACTGATCAAAGAGGGGTGTAAAAGAGACACCATCAACACCTAGTTCTTCAGCAAGTTCACGCGCAGCTGATTCTTCGTAGGACTCTCCGGCAAGCACCACACCGCCTGCAGCCACATCCCAGCAGGAGGGATAAATATCTTTAGTGGCTGTGCGTTTTTGCAGGAAGAGTTCCTGNTGTTCATTGAAAACAAGAATATAAGAGGCNCGATGGATTANACCCTGCTNACGCATAATGNGTCNTGNTAANGNTTCTGTTTCCANGTTGTCGCGATCAACAATCTGGATAATTTCTTCACCTGGANTATACATTNNCTTTGATCNTNGGNCGTTCACAATGAGGAGTGGGAAGAGNCGGNGGNCCATTAACCAGCATTTGGGCAATNNTNAGTTTTACCCGTGGATAGAGATGGAGNTTTTCTCCCATAAGTTNTCGTTCTACTGCCACTAAACGCTGTAAGAGTGGTGTTCGTTCCACGTGTGGTGCCTGGGAATCATGAACAAATTTCTTTTTTACAATCCCCTGGCAACGGAAACAGCCGGGAAAACGCAACGTCTGACCATCTGGACGCCGCATGGACGCAGGTACTCCGTGAGTTCTGCAAACCATAAGACGATGGGCATACACGCTGCAGCGACCATCATCAATTAAGGGGCACATGACCTGGGGACGTTCACCTTTGGCCTCAGCTTTTGCACACTCAAGAAGATACTGTTGGGAACGTGCCATAAGTTCCTGTTGGATGGCTTTATCAAGTTCACGAAAGCCTTTCCAGAGATAGGCCCATTCAGTATAGGTGTGATGAAGAAAATAGGAATCACAGCAGTTATCAGGACAATTATTACAACTGAAATTCAATGCCTTGGCTACTTCGTCATATTCGGATTCCATTGCTTCATATATCTTGCGGATTTCCTCGCCTAATTCCTCGCTAAGCGCCAGTTCTTTCATGTTTATTCCTCTTCGAAACATTGAACCTGGTAAATTTCAATTTCTGGGTGGGAGTCCTTCCAGGCAGATTCCGCAAGTCCTGCTTTTTTGCACAGCTGGTTCAGGAAAAGCTCTGGAGCAGGCAATTGACCCCACACTTGGGGTAAGAACGTGGCTCTTGCTCCGCCAAGCGTTACAGTGACCCCGTCTATTCCCGGTCGCAGTTTACTGATAAGCTCAGCACTGTCTTTGTATTCCAGCGTTTGCGGCGGGCTCAGTATCGAGATGTCAATTTTTACATCTTCAAACTCAGCGGCAGTGAGTGGAGAAAAACGACTGTCATGGAAGGCAGCACTGATTGCATTTCGTTGTATACTTGCAGAAACAGGCTCGTTCGGCAAGAGATTGCCAATGCAACCACGTAACGCCCCCTTGAGTTTGAGCGTAACAAAGGTTCCATATTCGACATCAAAATCTGCGTCTGTTACATCAACAGTCCCTAAGATAGGGATAAGTCTCCCGGCAATTGTCTGTCTTGCAAGCTGGAGTAACTTTTTCCCCTGTTTTTTTGTCAGTAGCTCATCCATTATCTACCAGTGGACTCCTAGCATCAGGCAATTAATCCCACTTCCAATCCCCAGTATGGCTGCTTTTTCGCCAGGACAAAAACACTCTTGTTCAATGGCCATGGCCATGGTGATGGGGGCGGAGACTGAACCTACATTGCCAAGCATTTGCAGGGTTTCAAAATTCTTTGCCAAATTAATCCCCAAGGTATCAAAAAGAAGCCGTGCATGGGCAGTTCCCACTTGATGACAGAAAAATCTGTCGATATCACTTGCGCTCCAGCCGGAAGTGGAGGTGAAATCCTGCCAGGTAGAGTGGGCCGTCTCAACTCCCCGTAGCAATAACTCCTCGGAATTGGTATTCATCAGGGTGGTTTTGGTTCCGCTCTGGGCTCCCTGACAAAGATCAGAATGTTTGGTGTTTGCCTTCCATGCGCCTCTGATAAGACGCGGTTTGTTCATGTCTGGTAAAAGATTGCACATGTAGAGGGCCACAGCCCCGGATCCGATGGTAAGGGATGCAAAGGCTGGTTTAATCTTTTTTCTCGTCAGGTTTTCATCATCAAGCAGTGTCTGAATTGTTGATTCCACGAGCTCTTCAGCAGTTTCACCAGCCACCACCAAGCCATTTTGTACCTGCCCAAGCTCTATCATATTGGCAAGCATCACCATGCCATCAAGGAATCCCAGACAGGCATTGGAAAGATCAAAGAGTAAACAGTCTTCCGATAAACCCAACTGATTGTGGACAAAGGAAGCTGTAGCCGGCTCCATCATGTCTCTCGACACTGAAGTAAAAATAAGACATTCAATTGAGGCTGGGGCAAGATTACTCTTGTCCAGTACGGCCTGTCCGGCAAGGGCTGCTCCCTGACTTGGTCTGGTACCCGGTTTCCATAAGCGCCTTTCTCGAATACCACTCATGAGTTCAAGTCTTCCTGCGGGCAGTTTCAGTCGTTCATAGAGGGGGCTGAGTCGTTCCTCAATCATATCAGAAGTCAATACGCGTGGCGGTAACTCATAGCCGAATGTGTGAAGGCAAACTTTCGAGTAATGCATAATTGTAATAGTTTTTCCTACCTGGCAAAATCGTATTCTAGTCTCATTTCAATCGTAACGCAGGCTAATGTAGCAGGTATGGTTAAGGAACACAACTAACTCACTTCAGCCATTGAAATCTCCAGGTGTCGGGCAACAAGTGAAACGGAAAAACAGAGCAGAAAATACATAAAGGAAATGGTCAGCCATACCTCATTGGTTCGCTGGGTTGAAGACATTACCTGCATCCCCTGAAAGGTAAGCTCCTGAATGGAGATAATGGAAACGATGGAAGAATACTTAATGGTGTTGATAAACTCATTGGTAAGGGGGGGCAGCACTCGTCTTGCAGCCTGCGGCAGAACAATAAAACGCATCTGCTGCAGCCATGTCAATCCAAGGGCAGCAGATGCCTCCCACTGTTCGTTATCTACTGACTGGATACCAGCCCGAACGATCTCCGCAATATAGGCCCCCTGAAAGAGAGCCACTGTAAGAATTCCTGAAATAAATGGAGTGAAAAGTTCTGGTGGTGCGACAAGAATGGAGAACCACTTGGCAGTCAGACCGGTTCTGTTGCGGATAAACTCATCGACCCCAAGCAAGAGCATAAGTTGATCAGAAACAAAAAAATAGAAAATAAAGACCAACACCAGAGGTGGGATATTACGAATCAGCTCAACATAGCTGCGCCCTATTAAACGGAACAACAGGCGTTTCCGGGTTCGCAAGATTCCCATTAACACACCGATCAGAGTGGCAAACAAGGTTGCCCAGACACTGAGACGGATGGTTGTGAGCAAACCATCAATCAAGATATTGCTTACCCAGCGGCCTTTATCCACGTCCCAGCGGAACAGGTAATTTGGAATGACCCCCCAGTCCCAGTGATAATTTAAGCCAACACTAACCCGGTAGGTGACAAATCCCAGAAAAAAAAGAAGAGTAGCCGTCACGACAATGTCGAGAACAGTAGTTCTCTTTTTTATAAGGTAGACACCTGTCATACGGTTTTTTATGAGTTCATCAAAATGATAAGGAACGGGAACGGAATAAGATCTTCAAGTTGTTTCGTTCCTATTCCTTTATTTCTGTATTCCCTATTCAACCAGATGAGCCCACTCCTTCGTGCCAAACCAGTAGTGATGACGCTCTTCCAGCCAACCTTCATGGCTGACGATGGTGATCCAGTTGTTGAAAAAGGTGAGTGTATCAAAATCACCCTTCCGTACAGCAAAGCCGATGGGTTCTTTAGTAAAGCTGGAATCGAGCGGCAGAAACATGGTGTCTGGATATTTAATAGCCTCATAGGCAGGTCTTGGAGCAGACCCAACCACTGCATGAACGTTTCCGTTACGCAGTTCCTGATAGGCTTGAGCCTCGTCGTCAAAGAGACGTAAAGTTGCCTTTGGAATATATTTTTTTACTGCAGTCACCGCAGTAGTGCCTAATTTACAGGCAATTTCCACGTCGGCTTTGTTGAAAGCCTCAAGGCTTGTAAAACCGGCAGCTTTTTCTTTATGGGCAACAATAGCCATACCGGAATAATCATAGGGAATGGAAAAGTTAACCTTGAGCGCACGTTTAGTCTGAATGCCCATGCCGCCGATGACGACATCAAATTTTCCGGTGAGCAGTGCCGGAATAATTCCAGCCCACTTGGTGGGGACAAATTCCACCTTCACTCCCATATCGGCAGCCAACCTTCTGGCCACATCAATCTCAAACCCAACCAGCTCGCCTTTCTTATCCTTCATGGCCCAGGGAAGGAAGGTATCCATTCCCACTCGCAAAACCCCGCGACGTATGACCTTATCGATGGCTGATTCTGCTACAAGTTGCTTTTGCAGTTTTCCGGCTGTGGCGGGCGTAACTGTCATAGTCATTGTTGACACAATCAGTGCTGTGATAAGAGCAAAAGCCAATAATGCTTTTCTGTTCAATGTGTTCATTGTTCCTCCTGAGATACGTTTTAAAAGGATTTATAGGGTAAAGCTCATTTGATATCTTATTGTATAGTGATTAAAAAGACAAATCGGATCGATAGGGTGATGCCATCCGTTTTTCCAGATAAGTCACCAAAAATGACAAGGATACAGTGATAACGAGATACATAAGCGCCACAGTAAACCAGAGCTCGAAAGTAAGAAAAGTCTCGGAAATCAAGGCCTGGGCCTCCATGGTCAGATCGTAGACGGCAATGGTGCTGACGAGTGCTGAATCTTTAATGAGAGAAATCGCCTGATTGGTTAACGGTGGCAAGATACGCCGCACCGCCTGGGGTAGAACAATAAACCGATAGGCATGTTTATAACTTAAACCCAGGCTATGTGAGGCTTCCCACTGCCCCTTTTCCACAGACACAATCCCTGCACGGAAAATCTCGGAAGCGTAAGCACCCTCAAAAAGACTAAGTGCTAAAACAGCAGCCCAGAACCTGTCCAAATCAAGAATGGGACCCATAACAAAATAGAGGAAAAAAAGCTGAATGAGAAGGGGAGTGTTTCTACTGACTTCCAGGTATAATCGTGACACAAGCTTCCCGGGGACTGAGTTTGACAGGCGCAGAAGCGCAGTAAGCAGACCGATGGTAAATGCAGCAACTAAGCTGATTGCAGATATTTTTAAGGTCACCCCCAGGCCATGCAGAAGTGGGCCCGCAACAAATTCGCCATCATCCCAGACGTAGAGATACCGCGGTATCTGATACCACTGCCAGTTATAGCCCATCTCCTGAATAGATTGGTTGAAAAACCAGAAGATCAGGCTGATAAGCAGCAGGAACTGTCCAATATCGAATAGGGGAGATCTGCTGAATGATTGCCAGGGATTCCCTTTATTTTTAAGCGCTAAAGCATGCATTAACGTAATATCAGCAAAGAATTAATTACAAATTGGCTAACTAAAAGTATAGTTGAGCCAGGAAAATAAACATTCAACAAAAAAATAGAGTAATAATTGTTCTACTAATACAACTCGTACTACCACGAGTGATCATCGAAATGTATTGCTGAAAAATGCACTGAGACTCTTACAGGAACCGTATGACAAAAATACCAGACATATCTAAACGACAGTGTGACTCCTGTGGAAAACCGTTACCGAACGGTGAATTATTCTATCATTGCCGTACAGAACTTATTGCTGCCAAGGATGAAACCATCCCCGAGCTGAAACACCCGGATAAACTTATTGCCATGGCCCTGTCTGAAATTGCCGGAAAAGACGAAAATGAATTGCTGGATGATATTTACCAGGAGATCATTCTTCAACTCTGTCCAGACTGCCGCATGACCCTGCTGAAGCATATCAACAGTATGCTGAATAAAGGGTGTAAGAACTGCCCTCACTGCGAGCCGCAACCGGTGAAGAAAAAAGGGAAACTGCTTCAATTCCCTCCGAAAAAAGACAAAGAAGAACGTTGATCTATCTTCTTCGTATCTCCCAACAGTGATGGATTCTGTTGTTTCTTGCAAAATCAATGGGAATAGAACTTCTGCTGACATTGCGTATCGCATAGTATTTTTCAATGGACTCATCCATTTGGAAACGTCTGAAATTTGTTGAAAAAATAAGTAGACCACCTGCTGCCAACCTGGCCATAGCCTTTTCAATCAGTAAGCGGTGATCCCGTTGCACATCAAAAACCCGTCGTTCTTTTTTGGTGTTGGAGAAAGTGGGAGGATCAACAAATATCAGATCGTATTCACTCCTGTCTTCTTCCAGCCATTTCATGCAATCCGCCTGAACCGTTTCGTGGGCCAGCCCGCCAAAGCCATTGAGAGCCAGATTCATCCGTGCCCAATTTAAATAATTTGCTGAAAGATCCACGGTGGTTGTGGATTCAGCTCCGCCAACAGCAGCATGAACCGTGGCCGTTCCTGTATAGGCAAAAAGATTCAGGAAACGCTTTCCCTTCGCTTCTTTAGCAATTTTCAGTCGGATATTGCGATGATCAAGGAATATCCCGGTGTCGAGATAATCGGTGAAATTTACCAGCAGAAGGCAGTTTCCTTCCTGGACAGTATGCATCTTTTTATGAGCGGCCTGCTTCTGATACTGAGCCTTACCCTTCTGTTTTCGTCTGGTTTTCAGAAAGACCCGATCCCGCCGCACCCCAAAGAGATGGCGAACCTGGTGCAGACACTGCTGGAAACGTCTTTGAGCTGCTTTTTCATCAATTGTATCCGGGGCTTTATACTCCTGTACCTGTATCCACTTTTCATAGAGATCCACGGAAACATTATATTCAGGGAGATCTTTGTCATACACCCGAAAGCAACGCACTCCTTCGCGTCTGGCCCATTTGAGAATTTTTTTAGAATTTTTCCTCAGCCGGTTACCAAACTCTATTCCTTCTTCAGGGCCCGTATCTGGTGTGAGTTGCCACTGAAAGTCCTGCGTTTCCCCGGAGTGTACTGTGCCACAAAAAAGACGGCAGTTGATAGAGCCATTGTACATACGGTGAGTTCTCTCCCATTTAATCCCCATGCGATCACCAAAATCGGGATTAGAGGTGAAAACTCCCAGCTGCCAACCATCCAGCTCCTGTTTACTTATGCGGCCTAAAGCCCGGTGGAGCTGTTCTGCCTGATCATGCTCGGATAGGCGCTCACCATAGGGTGGGTTAACCACCATGAGGCCTTTTGCTGCAGGCCTGCGCAGATTTGCGAGTTGCCCCTGTTTAATAGTTATTTTATCCTCGTAGCACGCATTTTCGATATTACTTCTTGCCACTGCCACAGCGCGGGGGTCGGCATCATAGCCAAGCATAGGAGGCCATTCCCGCAGAAGACCTGCCTCTTCACGCTCTATTGCCTCGTCTACCAGACTGTCCCAGAGAACCTTGTCATGCCCCTTCCAGCCGCTAAAGCCAAAATAACTGCGGGAAAGACCGGGTGCTGCATCTCCAAAAATTAATGCGGCCTCTATAAGAAGGGTTCCTGATCCGCACATAGGATCAAGAAACATGGTGTCCTTCGACGTTTCAGGTGTCCAGCCGGCAAGTGCCACAATGCCCGCAGCCAGGCTTTCCTTTAACGGAGCCAGACTCCCACCTTCCTTGCGATATCCGCGTCGGTGCAGGCTCTCGCCACTTAAGTCAAGCGAGATCGTTGCCTGATCCTTGTAAACAGAGGTACGAATTCTGATACCGGGACGCACCACCGACACACTTGGCCGCTCGTTGCATGAATTTCGAAACTGATCAACCACTGCATCTTTTACCCGGAGCGCCGCAAAGCCACTGTGCTGTATGGCTGATTGATTAAGGCTGCAGTCCACTGCAAAGGTGGTATCAATATTCATATGCTGACTCCAGTCCACCTTTAATGCCCCTTCATAAAGAGCATCTTCGTCAGGAGCAGGAAACTCAGCAAGCGTGAGAAATACGCGCGAAGCATAACGTGACCAGAGGCAGGTTCGATAGGCAGCTTCAATATCACCCTTCCAGGTTACAAGCCCTCTGACATGATCCACTTCACTTCCGCCAAGATCCTTTGCTTCCAGGCTTATCAATTCTTCCAGGCCTGCTGCACAGCTCGCCATCAGGCGATATGTTTTTTTATTATTATCTTTCATGCAAATAAGGGTAACGCTGTTTCATGAATTTCACAATAGGAGATTAATTCGAAGAATAAATTATTGATCTTGTCGGCTAAATCCGGGGGAGGGCATGCTGTTTTAATAGCTGCAAGACCACTCTGTTTTCTGATAGTCTCAGAACACAATAGAATCAGCTCCTTTAGAAACATGACAAACAGAAATTGTGTCCATTTCCTGCAGGTTGTACCTGATTTTGCCAACCATTTACGAGATCAACGTCTAATAGAGCAAATGGAATTATAAAAAGTTGAATACAGGGTGTTTTAGGGTAAGATGTGGAATGCCGGCTGTTGTATTTTTCTACCCGCAGGATATCGTGCAAACAAATTTTTTCACATGGGGGCATAATGGATCAGCAAAAGTTCGCAATTTTACAAAGTCAATTTGAAGCAAGTTGGGATGGCATTCTGGTTGTCGATCCCGACAATAAAATAATTCTCACCAATGATCGTTTCCATAGAATGTGGAGTATCGCACCCCATATTGCAGCACTTCGTGATGATGCAATTCAAATCAGAACAATTTTGGATCAATTGACAGATCCTGACACGTTTCTCGCACGTATTCAACACCTTAGACAATATCCTGAAGAGACAAGTCTTGAGTTGATTTCTCTCAAAGATGGCCGCACCTTTGAGCGTTACTCGGCACCGCTTACTGATATGGACAACAAGTATTTGGGACGTATCTGGTATTTTCGTGATATCACTCAGACAAAAGATATGGAAGAAGAAATGCTTAAACTGAAGAAGTTTGAATCGGTGAGTGTTCTGTCTGGTGGTATTGCCCATGACTTTAATAATATTATGACAGCTGTCCTGGGTAATATCCAGTTATCACTCTTCCACCTGGACCAGGATAATAAAGCAGTCCCCCTTCTTCAAGAAGCAAGAAAAGCAGGTATGCAGGCTCAGGCTCTTACCAGGCAGCTCCTTACTCTATCCAGAAAGAATGCGCCGGTAAAGCAGGAAACAAGGTTGGATAGGATAATTAAGGATACCTGCAGCTTCTTGTTAGATACGTCAAATGTGCGGTGCAAACTGAGCATGGATGAAAAACTTTCCCCTGTCGACTGCGACGGCAAGCAGATCACTGAAGTTATCCAACATCTGCTCACCAATGCCAGTCAGGCAATGAAGTATAGTGGAACCATTACTGTCATTGCTGAAAATGTTTCCCACCAGGGGAGCAGCAAGCTTCCGCAGGGTGACTTTGTCTCTGTTTCTATCAGCGATCACGGTTGTGGGATACCGGCGAAAAATCTGGATAGAATATTTGATCCTTATTTTACCACTAAAACCCTTGGTGCAGATCAGGGTACCGGCCTTGGACTGGCAGTTGTTCATTCAATTGTCAATAAACATGGAGGATCTATAGAGGTGGAGTCACAGGAGGGAGAAGGGACAACATTCAAAGTTCTGTTACCTGCTGGAAAAGTTCTGTCACCTTAGCTTGGTGATAAAGTCAATCGTTGAGGCCAGTCTGTTATCACTCCTGCTCCCAGGTGAAGAATTTCCTGCGCTCGTTCCATACTGTTAACTGTCCAGCTATTTACCCTGAAACCGGAATGCTGTAATTGAACAATCAACTCATTATCACAAATATCTATGTTCGGGTGATATGCAATGGCAGAAAAACTCTTCAGATATTCGATAAGGTCAGGGGGATGCTGCTCTTCTGTAAGAACCGCCAGACTAATGCCTTTACTTAATACTCTAGCTCGATGTAAATATTCATGCCTGAAAGAAGAGAGGAGAACATATTCCATGGTACCGGTCTCGTAAAGCATATCCATGACCTTATCCACGACTAAGATATCACCGGGAGGAGTGTTGAGATCCTTAATCTCCAGGTTAACCGGAAAAGAGTGCGTTTTGGTGAAGTTAAGGATTTCCGGAAGCAACGGGATCCGCTGCTTCTGAATTACCTTACTTTCCTCGCCACCAACTTCACCATTGGCAATAGTGCCAAAAGGATCAGTGGTCAAGAACCAGGAACCAGTATCAAGTTCATCTAATTCTTGTAACGTAAACTGATCAACATGGTGGGTTATTCGATTTTGGAAGGCTTTGTGTGTGCTGATATTCGTGGTACGTGCCAGAGTAGTGTCATGGAAGATGACCAGCTCGCCGTCTTTGCTCATCTGAACGTCAGTTTCCCAAGAGTGTGCCCCGCACTCCTTCGCCATTTTCATGGCTAACAGTGTGTTCTCCGGGGCAATCGAGCGTGCACCACGATGGGCGATAATCAGGCCCATTTTTTTGGGGAAATGATCAAAAAACATTTTGTTTTTTGTTTCTTATTGTATCAGATGTTTTTGCGATTCATAACGTAACTGATCATAGCAGCAAAAGTAATAAAGGCAACAATCATAAACGATACTGCATTGAGCACCGGTGTGGAACTGAATTTAATCCGAGAATAGAGATCAACGGGTAAGGTTGGATCTGAGCCAACCAGAAAAATAGTGGTATTAAAGTTTGAAAAACTAATCAGAAATGCCACCACAAAAGCTCCAATAATAGCAGGTTTCAGAAACGGAATAGTTATAAGCCAGATAACTTCAAGTCTTGTTGCTCGAAGACTCAGTGCTGCCTCTTCAAGTACCCTGTCAAATTTTTTCAGGCGGGCACCAACCAGCAGCATTACATAGGTTGCACCAAATGAAAATTGGCCTATAACAACCAGCCAGAAACTGGGTCCAAGAAACTCAAAACTAAGACCAAATTTTTCTTCCATAAACATGCCGGCATAGGTCGAACTCAGCAGGATTGAAATGCCCAAAACCACACCGGGAATAACCAATGGGGCGAGTGCCAGAAAGTAAAGTAATCCTTTCAGTCTGAACTGTTCCTCTTCAAATAACAGGGCAGCAATTGTTCCAACTATTGTGGAGAACAATGCCACAAAAAAGCCGGTTTTCAGGCTTGTCCAGACACTCAACATCAAATCTTCATCTTTAAACAGCCCGATCCGTTCTTCTGTGTTAGCAAAGAACCAGTCCAGGGAAAAACCATTCCAGGGCAATGATATAAAATTCGAGTCATTAAATGCCAGTACACAAATTGTGATCAGAGGCATTATCAGAAAAATATAGAATAACGTGATATATAAACGATAGCCGGTTTTATACAGTGGTGAGCACGGTAATGTACGTATCATGATCCAACCTTCTCAAGTTTTTGTCCAGTTAATCTGAGTGCTACCCAGATAATGGCTGAAGATAACAGTAAAAGCAGGAATCCAAATGCAGCCCCTTCATTCCAGTTAAAGGTAGCCAGGAACTTATTATATATCTGTTCGGTGAACCATAGCGAACTTTTACCGCCCAGAATATTTGGAGCAACATAGTCACCGATCACCAGCATAAAGACAATAATCCCACCCGATGCAATGCCGGGCGTTGTATATGGGATAACAATCTGACGAAAGATGGTCCACTTTGTAGCGCCTAAATCACTTGCAGCCTCAATAAGGCTGTCATCCAGACTTTCCAATGCTGACATCATGGGAATAATCATAAAAAGCATCGACATATACAGTAAACCGATGGTCATACTGAAATTTGTATACAACATCACAATGGGTGAGTCTATCAGCCCAATTTGTATGAGGAAATTGTTTATCACGCCGTTGTCACTGAGTAAAATCATCCAGCCATAAATGGTTACCAGCTCACCGATCCATATTGGAATGAGAAGCAGTAATACCATAAAGCTACTATATTTTTTTGCTACAACCTTAGTCAGATAAAATGCGACGGGAAAGGTAACAACAAAGGCCAGGAAAGTGACTCCAATGGAATAGAGTGCTGTTTTTACAAAGGTGAGCCAATAAATCTTATCTTCAAAAAATGACAAATAGTTGTTCAAGGAAAAAACCATCAAGCCATTATCATTTTCATAGCGAAATGATCTGAAAAACATATCAAGATGGGGAATAACAATTAACATTACCAACCATAAAAAGACTGGTACCATTAAGAAATAAAACGTGGCGCTTCTGTTTTTCATGTCACTAGTCTCGGTAGCATTTTAAATCATCAAAATGAATACCTGCCAGTATATCATCGCCTTCTTGTAAACCTTCAAACTCAGCATTTTGAGGTAATGAAATCAGGACCTCGTCACTGCTTTCCTTGATGAGTGCCGATATCTTGGTATTGGAGCCATCAAATAAAATAGCCTTGATTTTCATTTTTATCCGTTCAATATCAGAAAGTCCCTCTGAAGGGTTCAGGATAATTGCTTCCGGTCGCATAAAGAGTTTTTTGGGTTGAAAATCGAGTGCTGGCTTGGTTATTTTACAGCCATTTCTGGTTATGAGTTGGCCATCGGAATAGGCAACAACATCAAATTCATTACTTTCGCCGACAAACCCAGCGACAAAGGATGTAGCGGGGTTCTTGTACAAATTTTTGGGGGTATCAAGCTGTTCAAAGCAGCCCTCATTCATCACCGCTACTTTATCACTCATAACAAGTGCCTCCGACTGGTCATGGGTAATATAAATAAACGTTGTGCCAATCTCTTTTTGCAGCACTTTTAGCTCAATTTTCATGTGCTCACGAAGTTTTCTGTCCAGTGCACCAAGAGGTTCATCCAGTAGAAGGATGGATGGTCTTAAAACCAGGGATCGGGCGATTGCCACCCGCTGTCGCTGTCCACCTGAAAGGTCATCCACATGTTTCTTTTCAAACCCTAGTAAACCAACACGTTCGAGCATTTCTGCAACCCGCCTTTGGACGTCAGCTTTAGGAAGTTTCTGTCTCTGCAGTCCAAAGGCCACGTTTTTCTCCACATTCATCATGGGGAAAAGTGCAAGATTTTGAAAGACAATATTGACAGCCCTTGTTTCGGGAGGGATTCCTTTCATAGATTCACCACGAATAAGAAGTTCTCCTTCTGTTTCTTTTTCGAAACCGGCAATCATTCGTAAGAGGGTTGTTTTTCCACATCCAGACCCACCTAAAATTGAGAAAAATCCGCCATCTTCCACATCAAAACTGACGGAGTCCACCGCCGTGAAATCACCAAATCTTTTGGTGATGTTTTTAATTTCTAGAACATTATTACTCATGCGAATCCCCGGAGGTTGTCGGTTATTTTAAAAAGAGATCTTGAAGAATTGCCTGAAAAGGGCACAGCGAAGTGTGTTTTTTTACAGTTCCCCATCTTCACTGGATTTTGGCCCGAAAGGCTATGTGATAGAGATTAAACGAGCAACTATGGGGAACTGTGGAAAGATTACTTATTTTGCAGCTTTAATTCGGTCTAAAACCTTGGACTCAATGGTCTCAAAACCATCTGGGACAGGGGGGTGCCATTTGATATTGTCAATATCTGCCTTTGTAAAGGAGCGGTTAAAGTTTGCTTTAGTTTCTTTATTGTAGAAGTTGATTGCACCGGATGAAGCAGTGCCATACCCTTCTTTATTGGTAAAGTAAGCGGCATTTTCAGGTTCAAGCATGAAATTGATCCATTTGTAGGCAGCATCAAGATTTTTGGATTTAGCTGGAATGGCAAATGTATCAATCCATCCTAATGCACCACTTTTGGGAGCGATGAAGTCGATATCAGGATTTGTTTTATGCAGGCTCCAACCTTTCCCATCCCAACCGGAAATAACGTTGGCATCACCACTTTTAATAATTGCTACCTGAGTATCACCACTGGTCCAATAATTTTTAACCAGTTTTTTTCCATCGATGAGAGTCGTCTCAACTCGTTTCATCAGCTCTCTATATGCTGCGATATCATTGTATAATGCGAATGGATTTTCACCCATACCAAATGCAGTTGCAATTAAGAGTGGTCTTTTTAATCTGTAAGAAATTTTTCCTTCATATTTTGGATTCCAGAGATCAGACCAGTCACTGGCTTCCGGAGCCAGTTTTTTGTTTACGATTAAACCGGTGGTGCCGTAGCAATGTGGTACTGCGTAGGATTTACCATCAACAGCGGTATTCTTCTTAACAGCATCGACCATTGATGTAGTCAGCTGAGCGGTATTTACTCTGCTGAAATCAATTGGCTGGTAAACGGGGTATTTTGCCTGAACAAAAGAGATTCTATCCTGGCTGGGTTGTGCTAAATCAAAGCCTCCGCCACGTGTTGCTCTCAGCTTGGCAATCATTTCTTCATTGTTGGAGTAGGTGATTTTTACATCGATACCTGTTTGGGCTTCAAAGTCTTTTACCAATTTAGCTGGAGCATATCCTTTCCATGTTAACAGTCTTAATGTGTCCTTTGCCATGGCTCCGGTGGAAATAAGCGATAATGCCATTGCACCGACCAATACCAATTTCTTCATGATTCAATTTCCTTTTTTCAGATTGATGGGACGTGTATTTAAAACTCACGTTGTCTCTACAGTTGACTTACTCTAGATTTGCCATCACTCTAGGAGATGCACATTTATAATATGTTACAAAAGGATTAATAATTGGTTAGAAGGAGTCTTGCATCTGTTCGCGGGAACTGCGTGGTATTCATTTCTAAGCATGTGCTTATCGTTCTTTATTACCTTTCCGGGCGCAGGCTATACCCCAATTGCAAATTCCGGCTCATAGCCAACGGTGAATTGAACCGAGCAATCATTACGAATGCTTAAAAAATTCTTATTGTTTTTGGTGCCGGGACAAACAGGGGTGGCACAGGATTGAAAACCAAATTTCGTGTAAAATTCCGGTTTCCCTGAAACATACAGAGTGCTTCTCTGGATGATACTCTGCCGTAAAGCAAAGTTGACCAACTCAGAACCTATGCCCTGATGTTGAAACTCCGGTTTTACAGCCAAAGGTGCCAGGTGCAATCCACATACCTCTGCACCATTGTAAGCATTGGAAAAAGCAATATAGGCCACAACCTTGTTGGTGTGAATACATACCCAGTCATATATGGTCTTGTTATTTTTATGAAGATTTCTTACTAACTGTTCTTCATAGTGACTTCCGGGAAATGCCTGCTTCAACAAAGCAGAAGCTTTGTCGTGCGCATCTGGTGTAAGTTTACGTATTTTCATCGAAAATCGTTTGGAAAGAATTGATCTGATTTCTCTAATTGTGTCATTGTGCTTTATAAGGTACTATGAAAAGCCATTGACTTCAAACTTGTTGTTTTGTACTAAAGAGTATGTATGCATTTTGTTTCTTTATACATTGCACGAAATTCTACTCATAGAAAATGTCAGGCTCAGGAGATCCAGTGCCATGCCTTTTAAACAAAAACAAAACTCCACAGGGATTTTATTCAAAATTCTTATGGTTGTCATTCTTCTATTTTCGGCATCAGCCGCACTTGCCCAAACCCGTTATATAAAACCCAGCTCAGAAATTGTTGTCAGACGAGGGCAGGGAAATGAATTTAAAATTATAGCAATGGTAAAAGATGGAGTGGCAGTTGAATTCCTTGAGGCAAGTAAGACCCATGCAAAGATACGTCTTGCCAATGGCAAAGAAGGATGGATACTCAAGAGATTCCTCAGCGATGGGCCACCCCTTGAGGCAATCGTTGCTTCTTTGCGCACTGAAAATGAGAGAGTCGTACAAAAAGAAATTGATGCCACTTTAAAATTCGACGCAGTGAGTGCAACCCTCACCCAAACTGAGCAGGAACTGGATGCAACTTTGAGAGAAAGAGACCAGTTGAAAGCAGATTACCTTACGTTACAAGAAGATACCGCAAATACAATACAGATGAAAAATGATTTGGAAAAGAGCATTAAGAATAACGAAATACTCTCTCAAAAATTAGCCGCTCTACAACAGGAAAAGAATAGTCTCGAAGATGACAATTCTTTTAAGTGGTTCCTCGCTGGAGGTGGTGTGCTTGTCTTTGGAATGCTTATCGGGAGTATATTTACCAAGTCAAATAAAAGAAGGCCTTCACTCTTATAGAACCTGATACTAACCTGAGCCAGTCAGGGGAGAACGTACTGCTAAAAACCCTATATCTTATAAGAAAGGTAATGAAGTCTTCGTCGGAGATCCATTCATATTTGGATGCGGCTTGTTCCCAGGAAGATGATTAGAGGCTTTTTGATAGGCTGGCATTATATGGTTATTAACGAGAATAAAGTCTATTTTTATCGTGCCTGGGCACGGTTAATTTTCACATATCTGGCTGCTTTTTTTCTGAGTTTTTCAGGGGGAGTGTTTCTTACACAAATTGTTGGGCTTGCGCCGGAAACACTATTTGCATTATCCACCAAGCGCATTTCCTATGTACTACCTGTCTTTCAAGTGGGTACGGGAATTGGACTTGACCTTGGGATCTTACTGTTTGCATGGAATAGTTTGGTGTCTCTCTTTACTGTTTCATTTCTTTATACCTCCTCATTCTTCAATCCCCTTAATGTCGGATTGTTCCCGCAAGCGATACGAAAGGCATTGTGTGGCAAAAACAGAATGAAACTGCTTTGTTTTTTGCCGGGGTGCATGAGGATTGAAGAAGAATCACTGCGCAGGTTGTATGTGTGGTTAATGGTACCTTGGCTGGGAATGCTTCTACTTGGTTTCGAAAGCGGCTTGATTGTTTCAACATCGACTTACGCATTTGGATCATACGGTGTTGGTTTTATTTCTTTGCTGCCACATGGCATCGTGGAAATACCCACTATTGCTTTTGCTGGGGCAGTGACTTTTGCAGCACATCTGAAAATCAAGGAAAAAGCCACAGAACATACTGTAGATGAAATTTTTGAAGTTGTAGATGCTTTCAAGAATGAAGTGCCATTGAAAAAAATTATACTGCTTGTGCTATTCTGTCTGTTTGTTGCCGGGTTGATCGAAGCCCATATAACAACAAAAATTTTAGATATGTTGCTCGGATGATTTGCTCAACATTATTCAGCATCGTTTCATTTCCTTCGGAAATCACCCCATGGGGTACAAAATATCTTTGTGCACTGCATCGCATTTACGCAACACATCTTCAGACAACTCAAGATCAATTGCAGCTATTGAATCATCAAGTTGTTCTACGCTTGTCACCCCGATAATAGTAGATGCGACAATATCAAACTGTTTGCTCCAGGCAACGGCAAGTGTTGCGGAAGAGATACCAGCTTCAGAAGCAATCTCCATATAGCGGGCTGTGGAGGCAAGGGTTTTTTCATTTACAAAACGTCCCACCATTGCCTGAATCCTGGGGTCAGGATCCTTGGCATAACTGCTAAAACGCCCTGCCACATTCTGGTTCGTATTGTATTTACCGGTCAACACTCCGCCAGCCATGGGAGAGTAAGGAAGCAGGGAGATTTTTTCACTTCTGCACATCTCAAGCATCTCATCAATAAATCTGCGATTAAGTAAAGAGAAATTATTCTGGATGGACTCAAAGCGTTTATAGCCATGATATTTAGAGATCATATTGGATTTGGTTGTTCCGTAGGCTGTATCGTTTGATGTCCCGAGGTACCGTACTTTTCCCGAACGTACCAGACTGTCAAAAGCCTCCATGGACTCTTCTCTTGGAACAACAGAGTCCGGCCAGTGCATCTGATACAGGTCAATGTATTCACACTTCAAGCGGCGGAGACTTCCCTCCACTCCCTTTATGATATGGTGGGCATCCATTGCCGTAAGACCAGCCCGTACCGGCGGAACAAACCAGCCGGAAGCAGCACCTGCAACCTTTGTCGCAATAATCAGAGAATCTCTGTTCTTTCCCTGCAACCACTCACCAACAATTTCCTCGGTAATACCTATGGTATCAGCACGTGGCGGAACCGGATATACCTCTGCCGTGTCAAAGAAATTTATCCCGGCATCACAGGCCGTATCCATGATTGCAAATGCTGTTTTTTTGTCACACATGGAACCAAAGGTCATGGTACCAAGACAGACGGGGCTTACTCGCAAACCACTTCGGCCAATATATCTATAATCCATCGTTAAACTCCTTGTGTTTCACATCAACTGACAAGTGAAATCCCGCTGGGATCAATGCGTATAATCCTCTTTTTGTAAAGAGCCCCAATCGCTTTTTTAAACACCTTTTTACTGACTCCGAAAAGGCAATAAATATCATCAGGTGGACTTTTATCGGTAACAACAACCTTACCGCCATGCTCTTTTATAATACCAAGAATGGCCTGTGCAACATCATCCACTTCCTGGTAGCCTGATTGCTGCAGGATCAGGTCAATCTTTAGATCTTCCCGTATTTTTTTAATATATCCTTTTAGCTGCTGACCAATTGCAATCTTTTGGAACACCTCATTCTTATAGATCATACCGGCATGTTCCCGGTTAATAAGTGCCCGGTAGCCCAAATCTGTCTGCTCAAAAAGAATAAGCTCCACCTCTTCTCCTTCTTTGTACGCAGGAGCTTTGGAACTCAAAAAATTATCCAGCCTGGAAGAAGCTATTATGCGATTTGTTTTTTCACTGAGAAAGATAAAGACGACATAGGGCGCCCCCTTTATCATCGATTGTTGTTGTTCCCCCTTTGGTACAAACAGGTCATTGTCCATTCCCCAGTGGAGGAAAGCCCCTGCAGATGTTACAGAGACAACCTGCAAAGTGGCAAACTCACCAACTGTGGCGTAAGGTTTTTGGGTTGTTGCCTGCAGATGACCGTCTTTATCTAAATAAACAAAGACTTCAATCTCTTGACCCTCCCGGTACCTGGCAGGCGCATCCTTTTCTGGTAGAAGAATATCCCCGGACCCTCCAGTATCGAGATGAATGCCATGGGGCTCCGTTCCTTTTATTCTCAACGTATTTATTCTGCCAATCTGTAGCATGTCTCTCTCTAAACAGTATTATCAAAATGACGATCTCAAAAAAATCTCGATCGCCTCCAAATGGATCAATGCCAAAAAATGAAGTCGAAAAGGTCAATATTGCCAATTAGAACATGATCCTCGCCAGACGTCATGTTCAGGGGGGCATAGTAATATAGCACTGCCTGAACAGATTACGATCTTATTTTAAGGCATACCAGTTTTGCGCCTTTTGTGGACATTTAAAATCTATCGGATATAATGCCCTTGTCCCAAGGCAGGGAGAAATCATTGAACTGTAATTTTCTTCTGCCGCTGCTTTCATGGTTGCAAAGGCGGTTAAGGCCTTGGAATACAACCGGAGTGAAGTGTCGGATATCAGGGTGTTGATCCCGTACCTTCCAAACATATAAACATAAATAGTAGTCGAAGAGCAGAAGAAATGTTGAAACTGTTTTACAGTTGTCATACGTTTTTGTTCATAACCATCATTTAAAGGAGATAAGTCATGTCTAAGCAAAAAGGCCCGAAACATTATCGTCGTTTACAAAAACGTTTCCCTAAAGTTCTGGATGCAGTACAAAATCTGGGTTCGACAATCCGAAAAGCCGGTCCGCTTGATAACAAGACATCGGAACTTATCCAGCTGGGAGTAGCCGCTTCATCAGGGTCAGTCGGAGCTGTAAACTCTCATGCCAGAAGAGCACTGGCGGCTGGAGCAAGTGAAGAAGAACTGCAGCACGCTCTGATTCTCCTTATTTCAACCATCGGCTTTCCCAAGGTTGCGGCTGCTCTCGCCTGGGTGGAAGAAGTGCTGGAAAACTGATTCGGTCGATTTGTGTTTTAAATTCGTACTGGTTTTGAAAGTCCGTTGAATAGATGCTCCTATTCAACGGGCAAAATAAATTACGAGATGCTTCAAAGCATTCACTACATTCTTTTCACATAACCGGTCTCATGTGTCAAGTACGTATACGTCACAGATATTCTCCGGAAAGAATGATTGACATTGATTTCGTTTTAACGTAAAATATTAGTCTAATTTTACTGCTTCTCCCCACAAGTCACAAGGCAAGGATTATGATGGCTACTAAAAACAAGCTAACTGCAAGCCAGGAAGATTATCTTGAGGCGATTTACCATATCTCCTCCGCAAAGATGGCCTCCCGGGCAAAAGACATCTCTACTCGTCTCAATGTACGGGCGTCCTCCGTCACAGGGGCACTCCGAACTTTAGGGAAATTGGGTCTTGTCAACTATGCTCCGTATGATTTAATCACATTAACCGATGAAGGCCGTGTTGTTGCTGAGGAAATAGTACGTCGACATAAGGCTCTGCAACACTTTCTGATTAATGTGCTTGGTGTTGGTCAGGAAGAAGCTGACGAAGCTGCGTGTAAGATGGAGCATTCTGTGCCCAAGGACATTGTCGACCGGTTTGTGAAGTATGCCGAATATGTGGAGAAATGCCCGAAAGGAGGTATTACCTGGGATTCCGGATTTGGTTATTATTGCAAACACGGCTGCACCGAGGAGAATTGCAAACATTATTTGGGCGATTTTTCTGATAAAAAAATCATCAAATAAAAGCTGGAATAATTTGTTGTTGTCTGTTTGTGTTGCTTTTTTTTCTTACAGCGTTTTTCTATGCTCGCTGACTTAGACTTTTGTAAGTCCCCGCACCACCCCGCTTCTTTCTCGATTCATACCTGCGCATATTTTTCTGTATCAGAAAATCAATATTTCTGTGGGAATTTTTCTGTGTAAGGTGTCCGTTACTGAATACCAAACATCTTCTGCCCGTAGACATCCTGTTCACTATATCCCGTTCTAGGCTTGCAATATAGTTGCCTTGAGCGAGTTTCTTGTCAGCTCCGCACTAATCTCACAGGGGATAGTAATTTTGGCACACCTAAGATAACGCTTGACTCGAAGCGATTAGCAAGTTAATTAATTGGGTAAATGGATTGCTCGAAAAACCTTCTTTGGGAAAAGGTTGAGAAGAACGGGTGTATCACTTGGCAATTTTTTAAAAGTTATGACATTAAGGGAACGTGTGAATGGGTTCTGAGAAACAACAAGTGCAACAGAAAAACAGAGGGCCATCTTTTCCACTTGCTCTATCCAGTGTAGGTGAAACAGTCCGCATTGTTATGATTCGTGGCTGTGGAAAAATGAAAGAACGTCTCTTGAGTATTGGGCTTCAGGTAGACGACAGTATTGAAATAGTTCAATGTCGTGAAAAGGGAGCAGTTTTGGTTGCCAAAGATGACAATCGTTTTATGCTAGGCGGCGGCATGGCACAAAAAATATACGTTGTAAAGGAGTGAGAGATGGGGCACACACTTTCAGATTTTGGTGTAGGGATGACTGGTAAGATAGTTGGTTTTGGAAAAGGAAACAAAGAGTACAGGCGGAAATTGTTAGCTATGGGACTGATCAAGGGAACAGAGTTCACTGTAAAACGAGTAGCCCCAATGGGTGATCCTGTTGAAATCACAGTGCGTGGATATAGCTTAACCTTGCGCAAAGATGAGGCGGCCGTGATTGCAGTGGAGGGAGTTTAATATGAGTGATCGTACTATTGGCGTGGTTGGGAATCCAAACTGTGGCAAAACGACTCTGTTTAATGCCCTTACCGGTGCAAAACAGCGGGTAGGAAATTGGCCGGGAGTGACCGTTGACAGAAAGTTTGGATATTACCAGCATGGGCGCTATTCAATTGAAGTTGTCGATACGCCGGGAATCTATTCCCTGTCAGCTGCCTCTGTCGATGAAGAAGTTGCCAGAGATTACTGTCTTTCGGGTGAGGCCGATCTTATTGTTAATATTGTTGATGCGTCCAATATTGAGCGGAATTTATATCTGACAAGCCAGCTCCTTGAAATGCGTGTTCCTCTGCTTGTTGCGTTAAATATGATGGATATAGCAAAGGATCGGCAGATTGAAATCGATGTTGATGGTCTTTCCAGGCAGCTTGGGTGCCCTGTTGTCCCCATGGTGCTTGCCAAAAATAAAGGCATTGAAGAGCTCAAGGATGTGATCAATACAGCGGCTTATGAAACAAAAGTATCCACAGCTACAGTCACGTATCCTGTAGAAATACAAGAAGCTGCAACAGAGCTTCTTCCCCTTGTTGAATCGGTGGCAGCCGATAAGAAATGGAATGCACAATGGATGGCGATAAGACTCCTTGAAGGCGATGATCAGGTGTTAGCCGCTGCAAGTCAGGCAGCTGTAACAAAAGCGGAAGAATTGGGGCAATCCATTGAGGATAAGCTTGAAGATGAACCTGATATCCTTATTGCTTCTGCTCACTATGGTTTCATCAATTGGTTGACAACGGATACGGTAAAGAAAAAGGGTGAAATAAAATCCTCGGTGTCAGATAAAATTGACAAGGTTGTTCTCAGTCGTGCTTTTGGTATCCCAATATTTCTTGCTGCCATGTATCTAATGTTCATGTTCACTATTAATCTTGGCGGAGCATTTATTGACTTCTTCGATCAATTTGCAGGGACCATTTTTGTTGACGGGTTTGGTTCTATTCTCACTTCCATAGGCGTTCCTGTGATATTAAAAACACTTCTAGCCGATGGTATAGGTGGTGGTATTCAAACCATGGCCACCTTTATTCCGCCAATTGGCTTTATGTTTTTGTTTCTTTCATTTCTTGAAGATTCCGGATACATGGCACGTGCTGCTTTTGTTATGGATCGTTCCATGCGTGTTATCGGTCTGCCAGGGAAATCGTTTATTCCAATGCTTGTAGGCTTTGGTTGTAACGTCCCTGCAATTATGGCAACCAGAACTCTTGAAAACGAACGTGATAGAATATTGACCATTATGATGAACCCCTTCATGTCCTGTGGCGCAAGGTTGCCGGTGTATGCACTTTTTGCAGCTGCTTTCTTCCCCACAGGTGGGCAGAATCTGGTCTTTCTCCTCTATCTGATCGGTATTGCTTTTGCGGTACTGACTGGTCTTATTTTGAAGAGTACTTTGCTGAGGGGAGATATTACTCCCTTCGTCATGGAGTTACCTCCTTATCATCTCCCCACTGTTAAGTCTGTACTTCTGAGAACTTATGAACGGCTGGTCACTTTTATTGTGAACGCAGGTCGTGTACTGATTCCGGTTATTATGGTACTCGCATTCTTAAATTCCTTGGGAACTGATGGAACATTTGGCAACGAAGATACTGAAAAATCAGCTCTTTCTTCCATGAGTAAAGTCATTACTCCGGTACTCTACCCTTTAGGTGTTACCGATGACAATTGGCCTGCAACAGTGGGTATTTTCACAGGTATCTTTGCCAAGGAAGCAGTGGTTGGAACCTTGAATTCCCTTTATGGTGGTATGGACACCTCAATAGCAGTTGAAGCAGGTGCCCAGCCTGAGGAGGAAGCGGGATTCTGGGGTGCACTTGCAGGTTCTTTTGCAACCATTCCTGCAAACTTATCTGATCTTGCCGGTACCGTACTTGATCCGCTGGGACTTTCTGTTGGTGATGTCGGAAGCTTTGAAACAGCTGCTGAAGAGATGGAAGTAAGCGTTGGTACATTTGGATCCATGGTGACTCTGTTTGGTTCTAAAGTAGCGGCTTTTTCTTATCTTCTTTTTGTTCTTCTTTATTTTCCGTGCAGTGCTGCAATTGCTGCCGTGTATCGGGAAACTAACTTGGCGTGGACAATGTTTACAGGATTCTGGACAACATTCCTTGCCTATTTTGCAGCCACGATTTTCTATCAGACAGCCACTTTCACCAGCCATCCGGCAAGCTCGATGATGTGGATAGCAGGAGATCTATTGGCTCTGGGGGGGGTGATTGCAATTATGAAAGTACTTGGAAGTAAAAAACAGGCTAGTCTTTCGCTTGCTGCAGGTGCCAACGCGTAGAAACCTGTAAAACAATATAAAGAGAGGGAGTGGGGTAGTTTTCACCCTTCTCTTTTCTTTAACCGTACTTGTTAGGGAATCCTAAGGGAGGAGTCCGTGACCCCCATTGAAATACGAAAATATCTCCAGGAACGAAAACTCGCTACACTGTATGATATTGCACTCCATTTCAGAACAACAACAGAGGCGATTGTTCCCATGCTTGATCTCTGGGTGAAAAAAGGGAAGGTGAAAAAACATTCCGGTGGCCTTGGCTGCAATAAAGGTTGTTGTAAATGTGATCCTGCCACCATTGAAACGTATGAATGGCTTTCTTGATGGAGCAGGAAAAAGTATTGCAACAGTTCTGGTCACCGGTATACGCAAAGAAGAACTTGCCTTTGGTAAACAGGTTTCCAGGTTATTGGTGAAAAGCGGAATCCAGATTGTAGTGATTGACAATGGGCTCAGCCATGAGAGAGCCTATTGTAAAAGCGGGTTTTATCATTCAACAGCTCGCAGGGAAAAACTTGATCTGCTTATTGATCTACATACAGGAATTAATGAAACAGGAAGGTGTGTTGATATCTTATCAGCAAACACACGTTTTCTGAAAACAATGGATGGTTTACTGAAGGGAGTTGAAAAACATATTTTTTCAGCACCCAGAGAAGAACGTTTATACGAAATCATCCAAACCGATACCAAGAGTACAGAAAAAGATTCGTCATTCTCGGTATGTCATACGATTATTCCAGAGAAAGTCTGGAACTTTTGTCAATGTATCCATGCTGGGTTGAAAATTTATCTCAATAAATCCGGTCAGGGATCTTCTTCAGATTGGGAGTACTCCTGCCGTACTTGTTCACATGCTGATTGATTCACTCAATTCTTACTACGTGGTTTAAAATGCCGTTATGAAACAAAATAAGAAAGTAAAACTTAGTGCCAGCCTGGAAGACTATCTGGAAGCAATCTACCTGATCTGCAAAGACGATGGCGAGGCGCGGTCCAAGAAGATTAAGGAGCATTTGCAAGTGAGCGGCCCGTCAGTTACTGAGGCGCTGCAGTTGCTTGCAGAGAAAGGGCTGGTTAATTATGCCCCTTATGAAAGTATTACCCTTACCCCAGAGGGGGATGAACTTGCCCGTGATGTATTACACCGTCACGAAACACTGCGGGATTTCTTTATTGATGTGTTGGGTATTGATGCCAAACTTGCAGATGAAGGAGCATGCAAGATGGAGCATGCGGCCTCTGCAAACATTATTGATCGGATGGTTAAATATACAAAATACCTCAAAATAGAATGTAAAGAATATGGCTGTGATAAAGTGAATTGCTTTGAAAACTATTTGAAAGAAAAAGAGAAAAATACCTGAAATGTCAGAGGTTAAGGGAATGTGGGTACCATGAATAATATGCCGATATACAGTTCTACATTTTATGACAGACACTGCAATAAGAAGTCATTGTACTGTTATCGTGGTTCAGTAAATTTTTGGTATCTCCGGCATGGGGATTATGGCAACCGGCACAGGTGAATTCCCGATCCGGGTTAAACGGGTCTTTAACTCCTCGCACCGGGTGTCCTTTACCAAAAAAACCAGCAATAACATGGGCACCTGATGCTTTATCCTCGTGACAGTTGGTGCAGAGGTCAGTAGTATGCATTCGCATAAGTGAGGGCCACTCCGAGCCATGCGGGTTGTGGCACAAGGTGCAATGACCAAGCCCCGTGGGGCCGTGCCTGATTTTTTTCTTTTTTCCTTCTTTGATTAGACTGCTGTGACAGGTATAGCATACCTTTTCGTCTGGTTTTGATGCTATATACTTCTGATTTCCCTGCAGCACTTCATGACAGGAAAAGCAGATGCCTTTTTCTAATGGATAATGGGCAAAAGTATGCTCTCTTTTTTTTGCATGGCAGCTATAGCATGGAGATTCTTCGGGTGTTGCGGGGCGTAGACTGCTGAGCGTTGGTTCCATGTCGTGGCAACTGGCGCAGCTTTTTTCATTTTCGATAAAATGAAAGAAATATCGTTCAAATCCGGCAGGTGCTTCCCGAAATTTGGGGAAAAGATCAGATCGAAAAAAAATCTTCATTTCTTTCCGATCCACAACTTTTCCTTGGTCCAGGCCAAGAAGATCAACAGTATTCATTCCCATGTTCAGGGTGATCCCGAAGCAGGCCTTGTTACTTCCGGGCCGGACGGAAATCTCTTTGGGCTTGTTCTTGCTTGAAACGACACGTATTTTGTCTATATTCTTTTCTACATTGAGAACCATATTGATTAGCTCATTTTCAACGTAGGCGTTTTCAGGTGGGTATTGCACTGAAATTCCTGTAGTTGCCCTGCAGCTAATCGCACAGAAAAGAAGAATTGTAAACGTTATATAGTGAATGTACTTTTTCTTCATTGCAGATTCAGAATTTGTTTCAAGGCGTTTTTATAACTTATTGTTGCCTGTTCCAAATCATTTCGTTCTTCAAACATCATACCGCGGTACAAATTGATGCGGTAATCCATGGGATTGATTTCTTCAGCACTGACAAAGAGTTCTGCTGCTTTTCTCATGTCGCCTTCCTTGCCAGTCAGATAGCCAAGATAATAGTAACTCGGTGTGTAGGATTCGTTGATTTTTATTGCTTTCTCAAGCATTTTTTTTGCTGCATCAATGGAACCTTCCTCTATTAGTAAAAGACCCATGTTGCTGAGCGCTTTCACATTGTCAGGCTGGCGTGTAAGGGCTTGCTGGAATTGTTCCTTGGCCCGCTTAAGATCATTCTGCCCCTCATAAAAGCTTCCGAGGCTGAGATACGGCAAGATAAAATTCGGATCCGCTGCAACTGCCTTTTTGAACCATTTTTCCGCCGACTTGAACGAACGCTTTGATTTTAGAGCCTTGATTCCCATGTTCCAGTAGCGTACAGCCTTTTTGTCGGGATGATAACCAGTTCTTTCTGCCACCTCGGCCTGTATCTTTTTACCTTCAATGGTTGCAGCAACAAAATGGATCATGTCACGAGTACCAACCAGTGGAAAACCGGACATCTCAAAGACTATTTTTCTGTCTTTATCGAGAATAACCGTTGTGGGGACAGCAATGACTCCATAATCGTGAAAGGAAACAAGACCACGATCAATGAGGATAGGAAAGGAGATTTTAAGACGGTTGATGGTATCCTTTATATCTTCCAGGGCCTTATCATCAATGCTTTGTCTTTCTACATTAATACCGATAACAGAAAGTCCCTGATCCTTATATTTTGCATGGAGCTTTTCCATTTGTCTCAGCGCTTTTCCTGACTGTCTGCTCCAGGATGCCCAAAAGAGAAGAATTGTCTGTTTGTCGCCTTTAAGCGAAGAAAAATCCTGTTTTTTTCCACTGAGATCCTGTAGCGAAAATTTCGGAGCGTCCGTACCCAATCCGAGAGTTTTCAGGGCGGGGGTGGAAATGGAGCTCTGTAGCAGGGCAATGGTCACCACAAAAATAATCAGGACTGTCTTTTGCCTGAACGGGAAGTATTTTTTTATCGTCACTGTTATTTACCTTTTTTCCTGTTCGCGTGTTGTGATTCCCTGTTTAAAATGGGAAAGAGCCTGTTCTGCATCGCCAAGCTGTTCATAGATAAGGCCTAGTTCATAATACGTCCGGGCCGGATCCGGATTCAGCTTTAAGGCATCTTTTAAAATAGATTCAGCTTCTTTAAGATTTCCACCCTGAGCAAGAACAATCCCTTTTCCTGTCTTGGCAGCACTAGAGCGAGGACGTAACTCCAGTGCCTTGTCAAAAGATGTTATTGCTTGCTGCCCCTCTCCTTTTTTCAGGAGAATGTAGCCAAGAACGACATGTGCCTTGGCTCGGGAGGGGCTGCTTTTAATACACTTTCTAATGGCAGCAAGTCCCTCGTCCAGTTTACCTTCATGGGCTAGAGCTGAAGCATCTTTTTCACACAGTGCCTCTTTACCGGGTGCCACTGATGCGTGTAGCCAACCTGGCCCAACTATCAGAGCAACAAGTAATAAGAATAGATATTTGCAGGTCATCTGTTTTTCACCTTTTTATCTCTGTTATAATCAAATTGTTGATGACAGCCTGGAAGACATGTACCGCCTTTGTCACTCTTTGTAAAACCAACTGGCATTTTATAGGCACCAAAAGGGACTGTGTCGGTGATGTGTTTAGGATTCCTTGTTGCATGGGCATCGTGGCAAGCCCTGCAGGTACGACCTTTAGGTGTCTTGTTGACATGCAAATAGTGAAGGTTTTGATCACCGTTACGAAAGCCTGTCAAGGTGGTTGTTTTTGCATCTTTAACTAGGGTGTCGTTATGGCACATGAAGCAGAGTGCAAAGTTGTCCGGGTCATAGGAGGCGTAAAACTTTTTCGGAAAATAGCCCCTCAGTATCCTGAAATCTTTTGATCCATGTGTATTGTGGCATGCAGAACAGTCTTTCTCTGCAATTGGCCCGTGATGGTTACTGTTTTCCTCTAAAAGTATTTTCATGTTTGCGACGGAGGTACCGTCTTCATGTTTATACTCTTTGTCATGACATGAGAGACAGAGATCCATGGGAGCCATGTCAAGCTGTTGTGGAAATGCGGAAACATGGGGGTTGTGACATGCCATGCAACCCTTATCAGTTTCAAGGCCACCGTGTTTCACAGTAACCTGTGAAATTTCATCTTTTTTGTCCTCATGGCAGGTAAAGCAGACTCCTTGAGTGCTTTCTCCCGGCAGGGTGAAATTAAAGTCGCTACTGTGAGGATTATGGCATTCAACACAACCATCTGAAACAGGACCATGAACAAATCCCTTGCTGGAAAACTCCTCCTGTTTGTCGCCATGACAGGAATAGCAGACATCATTTCCTTCGGCCATCAGCATTTTAGGAGAATTAGAAGAATGGGGAGCATGGCAGATGCTGCATCCATCTACCGCAACGGGGCCATGGACAAACTTGCCACCACCAATGCTTTCGTCATGGCATTCGTAGCAAAGGATGGCACCTGCACCTTTTAGTTGGAATTGATTGTCGGATTGATGCGGGCTGTGACACCCTGTACAGTCGCCGTCTGCCACTGGTTGGTGCACAACAGAACCCATATCCAGTTTTTCATGGCACTCGTAACAGAGAGCTTCAACGTCCTTAATGGGCTGGAATCTGTGTTTGTCCTTGTTCTCCTGTTTGTGGCAGAAGGAGCAGTCGCCAGTGGCAACCGGGCCATGTACGTATGCACCTTTTCCCATCTTGGGATGGCATTCGGATGTAGAACATGACTGCCCGGCTTTTATCGTTACATTGGCAGGTTTATTATCCTTTGCTGCACAGGCCTCCAGTGCAAAGATGCCTGCAATAAAAATAATAGGACACAATTTAATCCATGTTGATGATGGTGACTTTTTGTTTTTTTTTCTCTTGTTCATTCTTTGTCTCCTCCCTGGAGAGATAGTAGATCCTCTATTTTCCCTGGTCTGATATTTTGTGTTTTGTATGATCAAAGTTAAAAATTAACCGTTCTGTTATCATGGACCCTGTTTGCGGCGTGGATGGTCATGACCATGGCAGGTGAGAGCGCATGCATCATGAATATTAATGGCACTGCTGTCGTAGTATAGTTGTCCTTGTCTGTTTGGAAACACAACGGTCATGTTAAAGTTGATAAGATTACTGTTGTTTATGCTGTTTCCCTGGGTTGCACTGATTCCGTGGGGGTCATGGCAGACAGAGCAGGGCGTGTTTTTGTTCACAACATGAAAGCGATGTGGGCGAAAACCACTTTGGTTGGAAAGGATAATGTTTCGGTCATGGCATTTGTAGCAGAGAGCATAGGCATCAGCACTTTCGTTTGTCATATCATTTGTCTCATAACGCTTTACGAGTAAATGTTCGTGGGTCGAACCGTGGGGGCCTTGTGGTCCGGTAGGGTCGTCAGAACCATGGCAATCGGTACAGTAGATGATGCTTTCGCTGTTGTATGGTGGTAGCAGGCTCGGTACATAGCTGTTGCTATTGGCCTGCATTACTGGATGAGATGATGGGTTACCAAGGCTGAATTCAAGCAGAGTGTTTAACTGGTCAACCTGACGAACGATGGCATGGTTAGTTGTCACATTGTTATCGGCATGACATTTAAAACAGATTTCATACAGGTTTTCGGATTTCTCTACCTGTTGTCCACCGGAATTAATTCCTGATACGCCACTATTTTTTCCAGAGACCAGTGGGGCTGTTGAAGAGCTGGAGTTCACCTGATGTGGATTGTGGCAGTCCTCACATTCTACATGGTTCTCAATGCTGCCGGTTGTGTAATCCTCAGCGGCATCATGTACACCGCTCGAGAGGTGAACGGCATGGAGATAGGGTTTAGTCAGTTCGGCTTCAATGCTCATGGTTGCAACGTTTCCGTTGTGACAGACGATGCAGTTGTCCTCTTCAAATTCTCGTTTCAAGAGCCGCTGATGGATACCTGCACTGTGGGGTTGATGGCAGTTTCCGCAGCCATTTTCAGCTACACTGCTAAAATCGGTGTCTGGCCATGGATCAATACCCTGGTTGTTCCACCGGGCCGAGGATGTGGCATGGCTGTTATTTTCCCATCCGTTTTTAATATGACACCCTGTGCAGAGTCGTGAAAATTGATTGGACATCACCAGGAAATTTCCCCAGGTGTCATCATGGGGATCATGGCATGCTGTGCACTGCAGTTGACCGCCATCGTCGAGTTTGATTTCTGCTGGTAATGCTGAGGCATTGACAAGTTCAGTGTTTCCCTGGTCGGTACTGCTCTCATATTGAAAAGATACTGGATGGTCATCCGACAGGTCTGTCCCAAGATATGAAGAGCGCTGGGAGGGAAGGTAGCGAATACCTCCCAGGAATTGTATCTCTTCGGGACGCGAAAGAACCGCTCCCATGGCAATGGTTCCATCGTGACAACTAAGACACAACTTTGAGGCACCTGTTGGCTGACCAACCGAGGCATACATGGTGGAACTTTGATAAGGAATGTAGTTGGTTGTCTGGCTCGAACGGTTCCACAAATAAGGAATATCGCGGCGCGCGTTGTGGGGAGTGTGGCAGAAGATACACACTCTGGACTCCATTGACGCTTTGATATCGCCAGTACCACTTGCCGAAAGGTTATGTTTACTGATAAGAATGGTGGCCCCTTGAGCAAATGTTCCGTGCCCAAGCAGTACTGCCAGAATCAGGAAAAAGGTGTTTGTTTTGCTCATTGTACGGAATTGTCCTGTTTAAGATACTGAAAAATTTGAACACGTTTATTATACGAATCAGCCACATATATTTTGTCATTTGTATCAATGCAGATTCCAGCTGGTAGCCAGAACTCACCATATCCCCGACCAGACGTGCCAAAATCCATGAGCAACTGACCCTGTTTGTTAAACATCTGGATGTTGTCAAAAAGGGCGTCCACCACATAGATGTTTCCGTCACTATCTGTTGCCACACCACGTGGTCTGGAAAAATGTCCGGGACTGTCGCCAGCACTGCCAAATGTCCTTAAGAATTCTCCCTTGGCTGAAAATATTTGAATTCTGAAATTTAGAGCATCGGTCACAACGATTGTACCATCTTCAGCAACAGTAATATTGGTGGGATGATTAAACTGGCCTTTTTCTATCCCTTTGCTGCCGAACTTTCCCTGCAGGCGGTGATTATGGAGATCGAATCTGAATATGCGGGAAAGTTTTGTGTCTACAACAAGGAGCTCATCGGTAACTTGATTGATTGCAATACCAGTAGGACGTTGCAGGATACCGAGGCCAATTTCAAGAGGTGATGTGTCGTCTGGACCATTAAATGCTTTAATGATGCCTTCTTTGGAATCAGCAACATAAATAAGTCCGGTGGTGTCATTTACAATGATATCGATGGGGGACGTCATCAGGTGGTCGCCAGTGGGGAAAGTATGGAATTTTCCGGCAGTTGCATCAAAACGCTGGACTCTTCTCCGGAAGGTGTCTACCACATAGAGTCTGCCGCCCAGATCCACAGTAATTCCATAGGGGGCTACAAGTCTATTATCTTCCTGACCGACGAAATACCCCCAGAAACGCTGAAATCCATTTTGGGTGATATGGAAATCTTCCGGCCTGGCGATACTTCCTACCAGGCGAATTCTGGGTGTCTCGTTGCCTGTGGGCCATACCATGTCTGCTGGTGGTAGTGTCGGTTCTGGTGCTGGTGCCATACAGCCGGAGAGCCCAATAACAATAGAGAGCAGCAGGACGGTGAGAATGTCGTCTGAATAAGAGACTGTTTTGTGCATTGTCATTTTAATCGATTGTAATGGAATACGCATTGGTCACCACATTATGCGGATAAGTTCAAAACTAGCCAGTTGTTCGACTCTCTGGTAGTCGGTCTTTATGTTATCTTGATCAGTCAGTTCATAAGTAAGACGTGCTGTCCATATACGATAGCGGAATTCAAGGCCTGCCTTGACGCCGATGTTCGTTGTCTCTTCAATATCTCCGCTGGTATTGTTGTAATAGCCCTCAACACGAAGTTTGCACCATCTGTTCAGCATCCAGTCAAATGTTGTCACACCGCCATAGACTTCTTTTAATTCTTCACGGTCGGTGTAATCGGTCTGACTAAAATATCCACTCAGAGTCAAATACAAACGCCACTGCGGTCTGTAGCGCAGCATTTGTTGGATTTCCCACTTGGTAAAAGCCAGATCAGACAGCCTGTTGTTGTCTTCATAGATTAAAGTGGTGTCGAACCAGCCGTTATTGTATCGCATCTGGGTTCTCTGGATGGTGTCATCTATTTGTTTCAGAGGGGCCTGACCTGAGATGATGCTTTGATTAGCTCGCAGGTAATTATAGGAAAAATACCAGTCATACCAGAGATTAAAACTCATACCATAGGTCTCGGTGAAAAGAGTATCATCATACTCTCCATCCCTGAGGTAGCGATAATTGATCATGACTGTCTGGCCGTTTTGTATCGAACCAAATGGCAGGCGGCTTATTCGGGTAAAATCATTAATTACATCAACGCTGTAATCTATGTTTTCAATGTAGACAATGGTCCCTAAGGCGTTAGACACAATAATGGTATCGATATCGACATTATAGTTGTCGAGGTATGTTTCCTCGGTAAGACTCAGAGTGTGAGCCTCATCTGTAACCAGTACGAAAGGGTTGGTGAATCCACTTCGATCTGTGTACTCGTAGCCCCAACTGGCAGTCAGGTCCAGCGTTCCCCAGGAAAAGGGACGCCTGTAAGTAAAATCAAGAAAGCTGTCAACCGCATTCTCTTTTCCGCCAGAGTAATTGTACAAATATGCGCTACTACCAATATTAGTGGTTAAATTTTCATAAAACAGATGAGTCAGTCTGGCTTCAATTGCTGTTTTGTCAGAATCTGATTCACCGGATTGCAGTCGGTTATGGGAGAATGAATAGTTTGACTGCAGATTGTCGCGATGCCACCAGTTCAGGTGCTCTCTCAGATAGAGAGTCTGAGTATCAAAGTTGCCAGTGTCTTGAGTTCTATATGTCAGGGTTGAGCTTAAGTTGACTCTGTTATCTTCAGTTATGTGATAGGTGTTTAAGAGGTTATTATTAAATGTTTTTATTTGGGTGGTGCTTCCCTGAGTGTTTCTCATGTCGTCACTGTAGGTAGAGCTCAGGCTGGTTTCGCTTTTCCCTGTTTCATGCCGGGACGACAGATGCAAATCATCACGACTACTTTGTGATGTATAGAAACCGGTCTGGTCAGTTTCGATGTGAGAATAGCCGAAGGTAGTGGGAAGCGTTTCGTATTTGAGTCGTACAGTTGTACCATAGGAGTCTACAATAGATTCGGTATTTCCGGCAAAGGCTGCCCAGACAGGCATGTCCTGCCGGCTGGCAAATATGTCGAAGGTATAGGGTTTTGGGTCAAGAAAGGTCGCAGTCACGAAATAGTCCGGTGAAAAGGAGTCGACCCCGGCTTCTTCTCCCGGTTCCATTTTTTCTTTTGCCTGGCTCCACTCCGGTTCAATGATCAGGGTGTATTGCATAAGCGCCGGGTGGTACAGCCATCCATCAGTCTTGAACCCTATCCGTTCTTTGAACTTGTGGTATGTGTCTTTGACCGTTGTGCCGCGATTGGTTCGTGTTTCATTTTTATATTTATAGGTGAGGCTAATTCCCATGGCAGGTCGTTTTAGAAAGAAATATTGACCCTGCAGTCCGTTTTCTTTTGGTACCATCTGCGATCTGCGCAATGGCACTGAAACCGGAGATTTTGTTGGTTTTGCCGGTGTTATATGTTTTACTGTTTCTGAATTGTGTTCCTCAGCCAGCGTTACCACTGGAGTTACGAAAAAAAGAAACAGCAGTGGCAGGATGAGCAAAGCAAATGGAGAATAATTTACAAAAGAGTGCATTATTGCTCGGCCAATGGTTGTGGAATAATAATTTTTGAAGGCTCCTGTATGGGCTGTCTGTAAGGCGTATTGTCCTCCATGCCTGATTTTCCGAGTTCTGAAACCTGTACAGCCTGCTTTTTTATCTCTTTGTATTCTTTGGTCAGAAGGTTTTTGTTGATGCCCATATGCGGGTTATGACAGGAGAGGCACTCTTCTTCTGTTTGATGCACGGGCGTTGTTAAATAATTTCCCTCTTTGTGACAGGGAAGGCAGAGCACAGCCCTTGGCTGAAGCAGAGTTTTGCTATTGCTACTCTGATGTGGATCGTGACATGCCAGGCATTCACCTTTTGCTGTGGTATTGTGGAGCCACAGGTTTTCTGTCATGGCACGTATGGGAGTTTTGTCAGTATGGCATTGGATGCAAATTTTGGTTTTGGAAAGGATTAATTTTCCGGGCATGCCGCCGCCTGTTTCAAAAGTTTTTGTTGAATTTTTATCAAGGCCTGGTGTTTTGAATATGGATGTGCTGTCATGGCAGGGGGAGCAGGTACCTGCTTGCCAGACAGGGTGAGAAAATAGAGCACCTGAGGTGGCTTCGATTGGTTCATCAGGAGTGATTGTCGGGTCAGGAGCCTGTGGCTGCTCCTCGATTTCATCAAGAGGGGGGACGCCGGTAAAAAAGAAGGTGAGGATCTGGTACCGGGTTTGTGGATCACACCCTGTCAGGAGGACTGTAAATACAAGTATTATAAGTGTATGAGTAAAGGCCGTCCTGAACATATTTATTTTTCCTTTGGCGATGAAAAATTAAGTTTTCGAAGAAGGATTACTCACCGAGCCAGTCACCAAATCCGTACACGTTCACTTTGTGGGGTCCACTCATGTTACAGACATAGAGGAGATATTTCAACTTGAAGTCTTTATCGGCAAACTTATTGAAAAATTCAATGTTTTCATAATCAATGTGTACTCCGGCAGGCAGGTACATATTGCCCTGCGCTATTCCAGGACCGCCGAAGAAAAGGAGCATTTGACCTTTGTTGTTGAAAATCTGAACATATTCAGACGCAGCATCCGCCACATACAGGCGTCCCTGGCGGTCGATATCCAACCCCTTGGTTCTGGCCATACCGCCAATCTGGTCTCCGTGGAAGCCAAATTTTTGAACGAAATTTCCTTCGGCATCAAATTGTTGAACTCTGAAATTAAAGGCATCATTGACAAATAGGTTCCCTTTATCATCAACGGTAATATGGGTTGGCTTATAGAGTTTTCCTTCTTCAGATCCGATTCCACCAATCGTGAGGATTGTTTCGCCGGAATTTTTGTCTAGAACCACAATCTGATGCTTGAGCATGTCGCACACGTAAATTCTATCCTCATGAATTGCAACATCAACAGGCTTTCCAAACAGCTCTCCGTCTCCGTAAGTCCGTACAAAATCATTGTCGGCGTTAAAGAGAACTATCTGTTTTCGTTTTAGATCCGCCACGTATTTCAGATCGTCATGGCTTACTGCAATGCCGCCTGGCGCACGTAGAACCCCACGGCCACTATCGTTTAGCGCTTCAAATGTTTGATTAACCAGATTGACAATGAGTATTTTGTTTACCTTTCGGTCTAGAATGTAGATTTTACCCTTGGAAGATCCGACGTCATAAGGTCGCCCAATGGAGGAAAATGAAAGGTCTGGCCCCAGTAGAAAGTTATCAAATGAACTTCTTTTGACTTCAAGATCTTCTTCCGATGAGATGGAGGTGAGAAATTGCAGTCTGGGTTGTTGTGGCGGTTCGGGGTAGAAAACAACCGGTATTTTTTCTTCAGCCTGCCTGGCGCAAGCACTAAAGGTTATAGCAATGAGCAGAGACAACAGGACATTTGCTAAGCGGATTATTCTGATTTTAGAATAAACGTGGTGATATAGTAGATTTTTTTTTGACAAAAACATAGAATCAGTAATAGTATTAACATTTGTTAATATAAAACTGCCGGTATAGAAAGCAGAATCTTCCGTACCGGCAGTTCGTTTTAACTCCCTGAAGCCTGTGACCCCGATTCTTACTTAAGGTGACAGGTCAGGCAGAGTGCTGAACCACCGTTACCTATATTAAGCAAGGCATTTTGATTGTGTTTATTATGGACATCATGACAGGATGCGCATTCCATTTTTCCGTCAAACATTTTAACTGTGTCAGGAAGGGTGTTGGGGTCGACAAGGTAGCCATCGGTGGTGGCCAAGGTCGTATCATAGGTGAAAGAAACAGGATGGTCGTTGCCCATGTCGATTCCGAAATTCCGGTCACCAGTTATCATGGTACCGCCTGAGGCACCACCAAAAGAATCAATGGCTACAGTGCCATCGTGGCAGGAAAGACAGAGCTTGGACACACCGCCGGGCTGGTCGGCATCTACTGCATCAAAGGTTGTACTGCCATACAAAGTATAGGTGGCTGTTGTTACCTCATGGTTCCAGAGAAGCTCTCCTGAAGTGTTGTTATTATTATGCGGGGCGTGACAGGGAATGCAGATTTGCCCCTGGGACCAACCCGAAGCGCTGAAATCATGGGCAGTACCTGTAATTGCTCCAAGTGCTGTTGAGCAGAGACCTATGCTTCCCATTAATGCTAATGATGCAATGAGTACTTTCTTCATGTTTTTCTCCCTTTTTGAAAATGACTTTATGCTGTTACCACTTCTGGAATATTTACCTTTCCAACTATTCATCTACAAACATTATACTTTATCTTTAGAGGGAAAAAAGAGGGGTTTACCTCTTTTTCGGGTGCTAAATCCCTATGTACCACATATGGAGAAAGGAGAGTGCTGATAGTATAAAACGAATATGGGCCAACTGTTAAGTTGTTAAAAGTATAAAAAAACATCTTATGGGGGTGGACGTAGGGGAAGGTGTCCACTTTTTTTGCAAATTGTTTTTCAAAAGTACGCTTCAGTTGGATGAACCGAAAAAAGATAAGAAGAGGTGCGGGCAAACTGAGCGGAGAAACGAACCGGAAGAGAATGTATTTCTTTAGAAAGTAGAAAGTTACAGTGCTAAAGTTCTGTCAGTCCCTCACGAATGGCATATTTAACAAGGCCGGCAACGGTGGTGATTTGAAGCTTTTCCATGAGCCGCCGCCGCCGACCTTCAATGGCTTTAACGCTGACAAAGAGCCTGTCGGCAATTTCTTTGGTCGATCGACCTTCGGCAATGAGTTGTATCACTTCACGTTCTTTTGTTGTGAGGTTTTTTTCTTTTTCGTCGGAAAGCAGGCGGCGTCGGTAATCGTGTACAACTGTGCCGGCAATTTTAGGGCTGAGGTATGTTTGTCCGCTCCGGACAGCATCCAGAGCCTGATTAAGCTCATTGAATGCACATTCCTTAAGGAGGAATCCCATGGCACCGGCCTGAAGGGCATCGATAATGAAACGTTTGTCAGAATGCATGGACAGGACAATGATTTTGGAGAAGGGCATTTCCTCCATAATCGAACTTGTAGCATCGATACCATTCATCTCAGGCATACTGACATCCATGATGATTATATCCGGTTTCTCCCGGCGTGTAATTTCAATTGCCTGTCGTCCATTTTCTGCCTGGCCAACGATATTGTAACCGGATAATCCTTCGATGAGTGAACAGAGTCCGTCTCTAACAATTTTGTGGTCATCTACTACGATAATTTTTAATGTCATTTTGTTTGTTTCTGTTGCCTGCACAGGCTTCCTTTCTTGGAATAGTTAAACGTATTGTTGTGCCTTTATTTTTTTGTGAGTCAATTACCACTGTTCCGCCGATATTGCTTATTCGTTCCCGGATACTGAACAGGCCAAAACCTCCACTTGCACTCTCTCCATCTGTTTGATCCTGATTCCAGTTTTCCATGCCGCAACCCTTGTCTGACACTATTAGATGCACACCTTTACCCGTACAACGAACTTCCACTGTGGCACTGTCTGTGTCCGCGTGATGGACAACATTGATAAGTAGCTCCCTGATTGTACGAAAGAGAAGAGCAAGAAAAGCAGAGGAAGCACACTTGGGACAGGTATCACACGTAGAGGAGATTTTAATGGAATATTTGTGTTGGAATTCTTCGGCAAGCCATTCAAGTGCAGCACTTAGTCCAAGTTCGTATAAAATGGGCGGGCTGAGTTCAAAGGTGAGTGTCCGAATATCCTGCACCGTCTCTTCAACAATGCTTGCGATGAGTTGCAGTCTTTCAAGCTGAGTATTATCAGAAGTACTGGCGATGAGTCCATCCACATACATTTTCACAGCTGCAAGAGATTGTCCGACCTGGTCGTGAAGGTCAGTGGCGAGCTGGCGACGCTCTCTATCCTCTATTTCAATAATTTCCGATGAAAGTGCACGAAGGCGCTTTCGATGTTTTATCAGGTCATTTTCTTTTTCTTTGCGGGTTTCAATTTCGTTCTGCAAGGTGGTATTGCTTTGTTGGAGTTCTCCTGTTCGTTTTTTAACTTGTTTTTCGAGCTCCTGTTGAGTCGCTTGCAAGTCTGCTTCAATCAGCAGGCGCTCTTTAATTTCTTCGACCAATTTAGTATTCAGTTGCCGAAGTGAGGTCGTGTATTTGCTAATGATATTTTTTTGTTGTTCTTTGTTCTGCTCAAAACCAGCGATCATGGAGCGGAGGTCATAACCTAATTTGGAAAATTCATTGCTGCTAAAGCTTCTTAGCAGTGGGAATTTACGTCTCTCCTTGGTCCTCGCAGGCAGGGATTGATTAATGAGACCGCGGAATGCAGAGGTAGCAGCTCTGAATTGGTATCTGTAAATGACGAGAAACAAAAGGAGGGTGATAAAACCCATGGCGATATTTGAGAGCAGGACATAAGAGAGAATTTCCTTGGAATGTGCAGTGATCAGTCGATCGGACTGTACTTCGATGAGCCATTCAGGTTTGCCTTGAAAAGTGTTGAGCAGGCTGTATACGAAAATTGTATTGCTGGTTTCATGGAAGATAAATGGGGTATTCGGGCCAAGTGAAGATACCTTTATCGGGATTTTGGAGAGAGTGTTTCTGGCATCAAGATCAATGATTCGACAATTGACTTTTGTTTGTAATTTTAATTTTGCCAGTAGCTGTTCTGTAAGAAGACGCCCAAACATCAGCGTACCAACAATGGGGCCTTCATTTTCACTGGTGATAACAGGGTGTGATGCAATGAGCAGGGGACCGTATGCTGTGTGTATGAGTCCGTTAATTGCATCGTCTACTTCGGGGAGGTGCAGCAAGGGGTGGTCAGACGGTAGACCGGATGGTGGCAGTTCCTTAATGCTTATATCTTCGTAACTATTCAGCGTAATTTCTACGCATTTCAGTTTTAATCCCTAAAATCCGGCAACTCACCTTTAAACAAAAACGCGAAGGCCATCGTTGACGGGATATCTTGTTTGCGACAAGAAGAAATATAACTCCGGATTCTACAAAAGAATTGTGCCCCTTCTTCTGAACGAAAACACCCAGAAATCTTCTGTTGCACCTTGGTCATTCTGATATCATTTTCACCAAGATTATTGGTGAACGGCACGATCTCAACCTCCATAAACCTCAACGTATCCTCTTCAAAGTTTTGAAGTCTTTCCAGAAGATTTCGTGATTTAGTCCTTTTGAGCCGTCCCCGTTTTCCTTTTCTGTTTGCTTCGTCCGGTGGAGGACTTTCTTTTTCTGCTTCTTTTAGAATTTTTCGATACTTTATGCGATATTTCTTCGAGTCACTACTTTCCAGCTTGCCACCGGCACCATTTACGGATTTGTTTATTTCTTCAAGCAACTCGATGAGCTTTTGGGCCCAGCTTTGGTTATCCTGCTCCCATGCCCTTGTCAATTCCCGCAAATGGTGAGCATTACATAACGCATGGGTGCAATCATATTTATAGTATGGCTTCCAATGATCGTGACACAATGTCCCGCTAAACGTGGGGAGGATACCAATAGCATTCATTGCGTCAGTCCCTCTTTTCTGATGAGGGAAGAAGTGCGTCCACAAGCTGTTTGACGCACAGTGAAGCCAGAATCTTTTGCCTTTGACGTTTATTCCTGTTTCATCGGCATGGACCAGAGACGAACTATTCAGCTTCTTTTTCACAAGATCGTCAAAACCTTCCAGCAAACCAAAGGCCTCTTTGTTGAAATTGAAGATAGATCCCACGCTTACAGGGATTCCAAGTTGATCTGCAAAATAATCTCGTACCCGGTCATAGGGGATCAACTGAAATTGTGACATATAAACAGAGTGCGCCTTTATGCTCTCCCCGTACTGTACTGCTTTTGTAACCCCCTTCGGGAATGGTGCTGTGAATCGTTTACCTTTGGCATCTTTAAGAACCTGAGCCTGATATTCTGTTACGATTCTCGAAATTTCAATATCAAAGACTTGTCGGATTTCATGGCCGGCCTCCGTGTATTCTCCCGGAGGTAACTCCGAACGATCAACGTTGATGACCTTCACCTTGTCTGGGTTCTTGACCTTCTCAAGGGTTTTACCTGTGTGCCCTGTCTGCCCACCGGCTTTATTACCCTTTTTCTTTTTACTGGTCTTCTGCCTGTGTGGATCTGTTGATGGTGGCTTGCTACTATTCTTGCTGTTCAAATTGAGACGATTCACCATTAGGGTAATTATCAAGACCAAAACCTCAAGCAGTGACTTGGTCGCAGGTGACAATCCTTTGTCTTCGGCTATAAGTTTTGCAGCGTTCTTAAGAGTTGAGTCGATATCGATATGGTCTATTGTCATCCGGTTCCCGTGGTAAGTAATGTCGTCCTTTGTTACACACTATTATACCATAGGTTTTGAAAACGGATTTTTTGTCTCTAAATGCCCCTCTGTAAAACTTTGAGAAAATCATCACGGGTGGTGACGCCACATCCGCCAATCGCTTGGTGTGGCGCAACCTGTGTTCCGCTTATTGCCGTCTTGTCGCAGAATGGAGGCCATACCAGTTTTCAAAAAAAATGCCAAAAACCGTGTCAAGAAAATAATGTACTTTATTTCATTTTTTTCGCTGAATAGTTACGATTTCAGTAGACTTATGCAGAGAGAGATCATAGATGGAGATGAAAAACGANTACAATTTCTTGCAGATCATGTTTTTGGCGATTTTTTTCAGGACATGAACACACTTTGCCAGACACTTGCCCCAAGTCGAGATTCTCATCTAATGGCAGTCTCCATCCTGGGCCTGGTTTTATATCATTATCAAATCCGTCCTGTTCGCTCCTTTTTACCCGGTTTTCAAGACTCACATAACGATCCTGCGTTAATAACCAGCCATGTGTTGAGCCTGTTGAAAAATGGCTGCGCATGAGCACTTTCTCATCCATCCCAGAACCAAGAGGGGATATCAAAGCCCTTAAAAAGAGTGCCAGGAGTCTTTTGTACTGTCGTGGAGTATAACAGGAAACTATTACAGAACCCCTTTCACTATCATTACAATTATGTGATGATAGTGAAAGGGGTTTTTGTTGAGGAAAATTTTTTATTCTCCGCTTTCACTCTTCTTCTTTTGTACTGTCACCGTGAGGATTCCATCCTTATATGTGGTCGTCATACCATCGTCCTCCACGGGCCCCGGAAGAGTCATGACTCTGTGAATAGTCCCCATACTTCTCTCCATACGAATGTAGTTCCGGTCTTTTGTTTCCTCGGAGCTTCGTCTGGTAGTGGCACTTACGCTCAGCATATTTTCCTCAAGTGACACTTCTATCTCACCATTGTCAGCTCCTGGAATGTTCATGGTGATAATATATTGATCGTCAGTTTCTTCTATATCAGTCTGTGGTTCAATAACAAAAGGATCCCGGTTTTTACGAAAAAAAGGACTCATCTGGAGCCTGTTGTCAAAATTATTAAAAATACGATCCATCTCTTCACGCATGGCTTGAATTTCCTCGTAGGGATCCCAGTTATGAAAGCCAAATGGATAAAAGTATTTATTGGGTGGTGTGTCAGGCCTTGTGGAGTCCTTCTTTTGGATCGTTATTGTACTGTCATCTGGTTCTGCAGTTCCCCGATCGCTTCCAAATGATGCCTGGGTTGTAAAAAGTAACAGGAGCGGGATTGTAAGGAGTAACACTCTCCTGGCACTCTTTGTCATGTTTCCGGCTAGTCTTTTCATGGCCTTTTCTCCATTGAATCGATATTCTCTTCCAGTGCGAGGTGCATAAAAAATGACCGATGCCACAGACCACTCAATAGAAGGAGGGGGGCATGAACCAACCGTAGAAAATATTGAGCGAGAACACCTGCAGCATCGGCCAAGCCAACTGGTTATTTTATCTGAATCTGCTTGATTTCCTTCCCGGGTACCACTTTTCGAGGCATCACAATGGTTAGCACACCGTTTGTAAAGCTGGCGTTAACTTTATCCTGGTCAGCATCCTCAGGAAGGGATAAGGTTCGCTGGAATGCGCCATAGGAACGCTCCATTCGGTAGTAGTTCTTGTTCTTGTCCTCTTTCTCCCGCCGCTTCTCTCCTCTTACAGTCAGGATATTATTGCTTATTTCCAGTTTGACATCCTCCTGTTCGATACCGGGGATCTCAATAGTGATGGAATAGTCCTTGTCACTGGCGTTAATATCCACCATGGGCCTAAGGAGTCCATCGGCCAAGGATCCCTGGAAAAACTTTTCCATTCCCGGGGCAGTTATTCCATACCCGTGCAGGAATCTACTGAACAGATCATTCATATCCCTGTGCAGTAAATTCACAGGATTAGACGGATTAGCGGAGACTTCTGCCTTCCCGTCATGGGAAACAGACAGCTGAGTGGTATGCTCATTCTCCTCATCTTTGAACCAGTTCCATGGCGCTATTTTTTTTAAATCCATGGTGACCTCCTGCTATATTTATGCGGCTTTTCTGATCTCAATCATACGTGGTTTTGCAGCCTCTGACTTTGGCAGGCGCAGTTCAAGAACACCGTTTTTCAATTCTGCATCTATTTTTTCAATATCAATGGTCTGGGGAACTGAAAATGTACGGCGATATTCAACATCACCAAACTCTTCCCAGTCGGCAGCTCCATGTTTTTTGATTTCGCGAATCCCGGAAATATCCAATGTGCCGTTATCAATGTGGACGGTGAGATTCTCTCTGACCACGCCCGGCATGTCTGCGTGAAGAAGAATCTCTTCGTTGTTTTCATGAATATCAACAACTGGGGCAATGGTTGCAATATCTGCCCTTTTTTCCGGCATGGACTCCTTTCTTGTGGCAATTGCTGTTTCACTCATAATGTGTCCTCCTGACTATCTCGTTTTTAGTGTAAGGGATTCTATTTGATTTCAATCTGTTTCGGTTTTGCAGCCTCCAGCTTCGGAAGAGTCAGGGTGAGGATTCCGTCACCCAGTTCCGCTACCACTTTATCCACGTCCACATCTGCAGAGAGAGTGAAACTCTTGGTGAACGTGGAATTCAGGCGTTCGACACGGTGCGCCTTGTAGCCTTCAGGTGCTCCAGCCTGGCGATTACCACTGAGCTCAAGGTAATTCCCTTGAATTTTAATTTGCAGATCATCTCTGGACATACCCGGAACTTCTGCCTGCAGGACAAATTGATCTCCACTATCATACATATTTGTGTAGGGAGCTGTAGCGGCCCTCCCACCAAGGACTGCGCAGGAGTCGTCAAAATCACTGAACAACCTGTTCAACTGCGAACGAAACAGATCGATACTCCCCGGCCCTCTGTTAATAACTCTTGTCCACATGTCTTCCTCCATATTGTTTTTTTATGTACGACAACAACTGCTTATGTGGCAGTCATCACCTAAGCCCCCCTCGAGCTTGAGAAGAAAATAATCACAACAGAAAGTGTGTCAATATTATTTTTTGATTATTTCAGCATGACATGCTAGCATTACTTAAACGAAACAGAACAGCAAAGTAATACACCGGCTCCCCCCCTGAAGCCAGATACAATCCTGCACAAAAGGAAATACGATGATAGATTTGACAGTGGACGATTTAAAAAAAAAGCAATCGGTCAGGGCAACATTCAAACTGCCACAACAGAGCATCGCTCTGTTAAGTATGGTTGCCAGGCAGCTGGGAGTGAAACAGAAATCACTCTTTGACCAGCTGCTCGATGACCGGGTTACATTGACTAAGCTTGTCCGGGGTTCCACTGACTTTGAGCAAAACCAAAAGGATCGGCGTCAAAAAACATTCGTTATCAGTCGTAACTCTCTGGCGTCGATTAATCAGACTGCAAAACGGGAAAACATTTCCAGGGATATACTCGTTGAAATATCTATCAACCGCCTGCTGCCCGTCATTGCCAACGAGCTTGAAAGACACATAAAAAGGAAGGAAATAGTAGCTGATATGAAAGAGCACCTGCTACAGGGGGAAAACATTCTAAAAAGAGCCGGCACCATACTGGGCACTAATGACCGAATCTCTAAAATGCTGGTGAAACAGCTGGGACTTGCCGGTGAGAACCTTGCGAAAATTAATGTTCTCATGGAGCAGGGATCTGCCTTGGAGAGGTGGTAACGTCGGTAAGGCCTGCAAAAGAGAGACAAAAAAAGATGTAACGAACCATTCCACATTGTATCAAACTCAAAAAAGAGAGGTATTTACCCATGGATGAGACTATTTGTTATTGCCACAATCACACAGCCGATGACCTGGAGAAGGATGTTATTGAACATGGCCGATCCACCATCATGGAACAGATCATCGCTGAATCCAAGGCAGGGAATTGCAGTTGTGAGACCAACAATCCTAAAGGCCGTTGATGCCTGGGTGATGTTCGCCAGGTGGTGAACATGGCATTGGCAAAGATCGGGAAGACCGCTCCGCAAGGATTGCAAACACTGTAAAGAACAAATTCAATACATTGAAGGGGAAACCATGTAATACTGATAGCATCCGCCCTGAATACTCTACACACGACACGCTAAAACAACTGACAATCCTATGTTTTCTGCAAATGATCTTTAAGAATTTCATACATCGCAGGACGTTTTTCTCTTATTTCATCTACGCTCAAGCCTTCCAGGGAATGAGGATATTTAAGCCAGTCGGCTGTTTCATGCACAACATAATCCGGAACTCTTCCTATCTGATTGCGGCTTGGCTTGTAATACGGTACGGCGATGCGAATATCTTCTGGGATATTTAATCGTAACCTGCGAGCCAGTTCATTGATAATGGCTTCAACGGATCGACCTGTATCAAAGACATCATCCACAATAAGCAGGCTATCGCTGTGCTGCATATTTTTGACGAGATAATTCAGGCCAAAAAGCTTTATTTCACGCGTTTGATTGTCAATCCCACTATATGAAGAGGTTCGGATCGCAATATTGTCGGACTGTATGCCATGAAAAGAGAGAAATTCCTGGACGGCAATACCAATTGGTGCTCCACCACGCCAGACAGCAATGATGAAGGTAGGTTTAAAGCCGCTTTCAAGAATTTGCAGGGCCAGTTGAAAAGAATCTTCCAGTAACCCCTGAGCAGTTAAGTATATCTTTTCCATTTTTTTCCCGTATTAACCTTGGAATGAGTACCGATTAGGATATATTTTATACAAGTAATGTTCTAAAAAGGGTATCTTAAAAGAGATGTTTTGACCTAATAAAGAATATATTAGCAATCCTTAAATCCCACATTCGAAACACTATTATGGATAAAAAATTTCTTGATGAAGAGACCCTGATTCTGGATTCCTTCAAATTAGGTGTGAAAATTTTCGAAAGTGGTGTTCGCCCTACATTTATCGTAGGATTATGGCGTGGTGGCAGCTCGGTGGGCATTTATGTTCAGGAGTGCTTGCAGACACTCGGAATAGAAACCAACCATATTTCTTTACGCACATCGTATCGTGGCCAGCCCTCTTATCAGGAGATGGTGGCATCCGCTGATGCTGAAATCAGAGTTCATGGTACACGATATCTACTCGAGAACCTGAATGCTGACGATTCATTATTGCTGGTTGATGATGTCTTCAGCACCGGAAAAAGTATTGAAGCTGTAATCAAACGCTTAAGCCGCCATCTAAAAAGAAATATGCCGCAACAGGTCAAGATAGCGACCTTATGGCAGCGGCCTTCTTTCAGGGAAACTGAGCTGGAACCGGACTTCACACTCCACCAGACGGAAGACTGGCTGGTATTTCCCTATGAGATGAGCGGACTTACAATGGCTGAAATTGAAGAACACAAGCCTTTCCTGGTGCCGTACCTGAAAGGATGCGACATCTAAGCACCTGCTCAAAGTATGACTGGCTGGAAGGTACCCCCTCACAGAAACAGGATTTTTTCACAGTCCGATTGGTTTTACGTATGACGAATATGCGGCACCCTGCAAGCAGTTACAAGATCAGAGTTTTTTTAAACTATTTTGTTTACCCAGCGAGGAGTAACGCTGGAAAAACTATAAAGAAGAGGGAGTGATGGGCTTTTTAAAGATTGAAGATAAAACATTTGTTGTATTTGGACTTGCTAATAAAAAGTCCGTAGCAGCAGCGATTGCCAAAGTTCTAGTTGAAGAAGGTGGGAAGGTCATCCATGTGGTACGCTCGGAACAACGGGCAGAAGCCGCAAAAAAGCTGTTTCCCGACGCGCCTGTTTTTCTGTGTGATGTGGAAGATGAGGCAAATATTATTCACGTCCGCAGTGAAATTGGTAAAGCAGTGAAGGAGTCAGAGGGCGGTCGTATTGACGGACTTGTTCATTCCATAGCGTATGCCAATTATTCCGAAGGATTAACCCCGTTTTACGCCACCATCAAAAAAGATTTTCTTCAGGCCTTTGATATTTCCTGCTTTTCTTTTATTTCAATCTGTAACCATTTTCGTGACCTCTTTGCCCGTGACGCATCTGCTGTCACCATTTCCATCTCTACCACTAGTATGGCCGCAGAAAACTACGGATATATGGCTCCAATTAAGGCAGCGCTCAACTCTTCGATCTGCTTCCTTGCCAAGTCCTTTTCTTCGTTTTCCGATGTTCGGTTTAATGCAGTGGCTCCAAGCCTGCTAAAAACTTCTGCATCTGCAGGAATTCCAGGTTACATTGACAGTTATCTCTATGCCGAAAAGGCCATCTTGCGAAAAAAGGCTCTCAAGACTTCTGAAGCTGCTGATCTTGCGGCCTTTCTTCTTTCTTCAAGATCTTCTGGAATCACTGCCCAGACCATGGTTGTGGACGCAGGGATGTCTGTGAACTATTTTGATTCTGAAATCGTGGAAGGAACCCTTAGCTGAGGAACACAAAAACTCTTCTTCAGGATAAACAGGCATTTAATCCTTTGGAATTTTCATATGATTCCCATGTCCAGATTTTCAAATAATAGCAGGATGAAGTATAAAATCTGAATTAGCATACTCTGTACGTACTGATTATCTTCTTTGCTATCTTTCTCACCCTCAAGGGACAGAGGTTTTACTTTTGTCCTTAAACAGACCTTTCTGATACCCAAAAGGCTACTTTAAGAAACAATACGTGGTTCTAAAAAATACCATCTGGAACATACCGCAAAAAAAGAAACGACGAAGTCACGCGTATCGTGTGGTACCCAAGTGACTCTTAAATCCCCAAGACTTTTTTTAAATGCAGGTGAGCTTCCATCAGTTCGGAAACCACCTCATTTTTGTTCTGCGGTATTGAATTTTTCGACAAATATTTCATTAGACCAAAACCGTAGCAACAAAGGTCATTATTATGACCACTAACTTGTGTTTTATGTGTATAGTTATTATAATGACCACATGCATTAATTCAACGAGGAGGAATCTATGCAAACCATTGAAACATTTGTTCCGATCACTCAAGCTAAAGCAAAGCTTCTGGACATGGTAAGGCAACTAAGTGACACAAACGATACCATTGCAATAACAAAAAACGGAGTTCCCGAAGCTGTCATGTTGTCTATGGGGAAGTTTGAAGGGCTTCTTGAGACTATAGATATTCTTGCCGATCCTAAAATGATGAGACAACTTAAAGGATCTGCAGAAGACGTACAAGAGGGGCGTTTAATTGATCTTGACCAGGCATTTTAATGCACTATCAAGTTAAAATCACCGTTTTTGCAAACGAGCTTGGACAGAAATTTTCACCTGGGATAAAAAAAGCTGCAAAAGCAGCCCTTAAAGAGCTCTCTCAGAAGCCAGACTTAGGTAAGGAACTGCAATCTGAGTTGAGTGGTTTTAAATCTTACCGTTTCATGCGATATCGCATCGTTTATAAGGTTGATACTAAAAATAAATATGTTGTTGTTTGGGCTATTGGTCACAGGCGAGATATTTATGAAAGTCTAGGAAATAATCTTCTAAACCTATCATCCTAATCAAAAGAACGCGTCCAGGAGCTTGTCCGAGAATGCCCTTTCGCCCAAACTCTTCTTCAGGATAAACAGGCATTTAATCCTTTGGAATTTTCATATGATTCCCATTTCCAGATTTTCAAATAATTGCAGGATGAAGTATAAAATCCGACTTAGCATACTTCTGTGCGTACTGATTATCTTCTCTGCTATCCTTCTCACCCTCAAGGGACAGAGGTTTTACCTGAAAAGTATCCAGGGACAGCAGACCGAGCAGCTTGCCAGTGCGATAGACAGACTGCTCAATGACCACTACACCGAGCCCTGTCGTCAATTGAGTCTTCAGCCGGTTATCATTGACAATGCAACTCACATAAGTCAACCGGACAATCCACAGATTACGGAGCTTCTAAAAATATCCAAAACCATTCTTTCTGCATCTATTGTCTATGTTATGGATAATGAGGGTACGGTAACTGCATCCTCTAAGACCCCTTCCGGTAAACGGCTTACAGGGAACAATTATAAATTCAGGCCCTATTTTGTAAATGCTGTTAAGGGAAAAAATGCCCGCTATGCTGCCCTTGGAGTTACCACCAACCAGAGAGGCCTTTACTTCAGTGCTCCAATATTTGACAGCACCGGTGAGAAACAGCCATTGGGTGTGGTTGTCATCAAAGCGGGTATCCAACGTGTTCAGGTTGAACTGGACGAGTCTCCTTTACAGCATATTGCGCTTCTGTCCGACACCGGTATTGTTTTTGCAGTTTCAGAAAGAAACAAGGAATGGCTTTTTCATGCAGGAATGCCTCTTTCACCGGCACAAAAAGATGCACTGCGAAAAAGCCGCCAGTTTGCAAACAATCCCCTGACAGATCTTCCAATTTCCTTTTCTGGAAAGACTACCAATATAGACGGCATTAACTATCATATTCATAAAACGCCAGTGGCACTTGATGGCTGGCAGCTCGTAAGCCTTGAAAAACAGCAAGAAAAATATCCTGCAATCCTGGTAATTCTCTTACCGGGTCTTTTGCTCACCTATCTCTTTATCGGTAAAATAAAAGCAAATGAGAATGAGAGATTGCTGAAAGAAGAGATGGAAGCAGAGATTGTTGAACGAAGATCCATCCAGAAACAGTTGGTGATCGCCAAGGAGGCGGCTGAGGCTGCAAATATAGCCAAAAGTGAGTTTCTTGCCAACATGAGCCATGAAATTCGTACTCCGATGAACGGTATCATGGGAATGACCAGCCTGGTGTTGGATAGTGAGTTGACAGTAGAACAGCGAACGCATCTTGAGATGGTTGATTCCTCGGCCCAGCGGTTACTTACTCTCATTAATAATATCCTTGATTTTTCAAAGATTGAAGCCGGAAAAATGGAGCTGGAAGAGGTGCCCTTTGTGCTGAATGAAAAGCTCGACGAAATATGCTCCTTAATGGCATTAAAAGCTGAGGCCAGGAAGGTCAGGCTCTCTGTACAGCTCAGGGACTCCATACCGGATATTCTTATAGGTGACCCGGATAGGCTGACACAGGTTCTTATCAATCTGGTCAATAATGCGCTGAAATTCACAGAAGGTGGCTCTGTGAAGATCTTGGTACAATGCAATGAAACCGAATCGGGGACTGTTCTTATGCAATTTGGTGTCCAGGATGACGGCATAGGGATTCCCCTGGAAAAACAGGCAGTAATTTTTGACTCTTTTTCCCAGGCAGACAGCTCCACTACCCGGAAGTATGGTGGAACCGGTTTGGGGCTGAGTATTTCTTCGCAGCTGGTGCAGTTGCTTGGCGGAAAGATTTGGCTGGAAAGTGAGGTTGGAAAAGGGTCGACATTCTGGTTTACCGCCCGCTTTGGCATACAAAAAGATGGCGTAGATGAACGATTTCCGGACCAGGGAATCGTGGTGAATAGTGCTCTTGGCCGTAAGGAAGTTTTGATAAAGCGGAATATTCTGCTCGCAGAAGATGAGGCTATTAATATGTTTCTTGCAACTGCTCTTCTGGAGCAGGAAGGGATGATTGTTACAGTCGCAAAAAATGGACGTGAAGCCTTTAGTCTGTATTTGTTCAACGATTTTGATTGTATTTTAATGGACATCCAGATGCCGGAAATGGACGGGTATCAAACCACTGCTGCCATACGCAGACATGAAAAAAAGTATGGTGGTCATGTTCCGATTGTTGCCATGACAGCCAACGCCATGCAGGAAGATCGTGAAAAATGTATTGCGGCTGGCATGGATGGTTATATTACAAAACCACTTCATGCCGGAGAAATCTTTAAAACCATTGAACAGCAATTACTACACACTGTACTTATTGCCAATGATGATCCTGTCTCCCGGACAACAATAAGTAGATTTTTTACCGACCTGGGATGGCAGGTGACACTTGCTAAAAATGGGAAACAGGCTCTCTATGAGTGTGATAAATCTCGTTTTGATCTTATCCTTATCGATAATGAGATGCCGGAACTTGATGGTATTGAGGTAGTCAGGATCATTCGGGCAAAGGAGGCAGAAACTGGATTCTGTTCTTTCATTATTGCTGTCACCGGACTGGATGCGGAGGAGAGCAAAAATCTTTGCCTGGCAAACGGTATGGATGGTTTTATTGAAAAACCCATAACAGCCAAAAAGATTGACGAACAAGTTGAGGCATTGTGGAGCCGACGACGAGCTCATGGTGCTTTCTTTCAAGCACTCTAGGAGTCTGGGCAAGCTCCTGGCACCAGTGTCAGGAACTGGCAACGCTCCCTTTCAACGTTCCATATCCCCCTGCATATAGACAATAAGCATGGTTTTCTGAATCTTTTTAGCTACGGTTTCAGCAAGGGAACCAAAGAAGAATGTTTTAATGGCAAGTTCCCGGGTAGCACCTATCACTACCAAATCACTCTCTTCTGATTCCGTAAGAATAGCCTCAACCCGAGCATCGGTTGCTACGGTTTTTATAGATACGTTCACTTTCTGTTCCTGCCCTGCCAGCCAGCAGCACAACTCATCCTCTTTTGTCTCAATGACTATCTCCGGCTCTTCAGAATTAAAAAGATAGAGCAGCTTCACCTGGTGCTCTCCAATAAGATCAAGAGCCACTATCACCGGATATACTTCTTCCAGATCCGTAAGACTTACAATGGGCACCAGAATTCGTTCAGTATGAACCTGTCCCGAGAAACGGACAACAACAACAGGACAGCTTACATTATCTGCAACAACTCCAAGAACATCCTGGCTACTTCCTTTCTCAGGATACCCAAGCACCACAAGCTTTGCGCTATTATATTCAATGGCTGCCACAAGACCGGATGTGACAGAATGATCTGGAACAACTTCACTCACCAGCGGATACCCCATACTTGTGACTTCTTTCAACTCACGCTGAAAGAGAGTGGGCAGGTTTTCTTCAAATCCAGGTTCAACGATACGTATCGCCATGGGAAGACAACGCAAATGGTGGGCAAAAATAGTGGCAAACCTGGCAATTCCTGCAACACTTTCATTATTTTTAGTCCCAAAAGCAACCACACCCTTTGATGGAATTTGCGGGCTTAATTTCTTCCATGTCCAGGGAACTATGTCGATTCCCCGAGGAATCTGAAGCGCGTCATCCTTCACATTTTCTCCGTTTGTCTTCGCTTCAGTTACCCCATGGGCTTCCCCGGCTTGCTGTATAGCAAAACGCACCGTTGAGGGTCCCAAAATCTCTGAGATAAAAACACCTGCAAGCACCACGGGAGTTATTATGGCAGAATACGCATCTAGTGCTGGATTGCTCGAAATAAGAAGAATAAGTCCGATGGCAACTCCTGCTTGAGGAAACAACCCCATACCGACATAGCGCCCCATAACTTGAGGTGCATTTGCAATACGGGAACCGAGGGCTGCACCACTAATTTTCCCACTGATTCTTGCCAGGAAATACATCACCCCAAGTATTCCTGCTGCCCCCATCTCTTGTATATCCAAATGAGTGCCAGCGAGTGCAAAAAAGATCACATAAATGGGTGGTTCAAAATTATTGAGTGCTCTAAAAACTCTCACATCACGTTTTGCTTTGTTTACAAGAATAAAACCTGCTGCCATTCCGGCAAGCAAAGAAGAAAGCTCAAGAAAGGTGGCCAGTTCACTGCACAGCAACAGAAGGGCAAGCCCCCCTGTCATCATCTCTTCCCTGGTCTTGAGATAATGTGACACCAGATCAAGCAGCAGACCCGTTATTATTCCAAGGAGTAAAGACTGACCGATATTGACAAAGCCACTGATAAATACGGAATAGAAAAAAGCATCGCCAGACTGCCCGATGAGCTGCAGGCAGAAGGCTATCACGAAGCCAAAAATCATAATGGCCAGGCCATTATCGATGGCTACAATGGCAAGAAGACTTGCGGTAAAGGGGCCGGATGCTTTGAGTTCCCGCGTAACCAGAAGGGTGGCAGCAGGAGCAGTTGCCAGAGCGATGGCTGCAAGCAGAAGAGACAGAGCAATATAATTTCTAAGCTCCCAGCCAACAACCTCAATGCCAGTAAAATAGATAGTTAAAAAAACTACACTAAAGACAAAAATAAATGTGCCAATAACTTCACATGCAGCAATCCAGGCTATGGTTCGGAACTGTTCATGAAGTTTTTTAAGTTCAACATGTTCCCCTATACCAAAGGAGATCAGCATGAGCGCGATGCTGGTAAAATGATCAAGCCCCGCGCCAATGGATGTGCTATTGATAATATTAATACCGGTGGGACCGAGAAAGACCCCGGCAAGAATATAACCGGTTACTGCAGGCAGGCGGAAATACTGACCGATTTTTGCCACCAGAAGACCGGTGGCAAGCAATAAAGACAACCCCAGCGTAACCACGACTAAGTCACCTGCTGCTTGAGAACTTCACAGAAAACTCCATCAGGGACGAACAGATACAATTCATCCACACCCTGCTGTGTAAAATTATCAATTGTCACTTGTCACTTGTCACTTGTCTAGTATCAACTGTCTTTATAGTTGAAGGTTAATTTCTTCTTACGCAAACCAACTGTTACATGACCACCACCGGTAAGTTCACCAAAAAGAATTTCATCGGTGAGTACATCGCCGATTTCCTTTAATATCAAACGGCGTAATGGCCTTGCACCAAAAGAAGGTTCATACCCTTTTTTTGCAAGCCAGTTTCTGGCACTGGCCGTCAAGCTGATACTAACCTTACGATCAGCAAGCTGAACCTGTAATTCGACCACCATCTTATCAACCACCTTTTCAACTGCCTTTGGTGCAAGTTCCGCAAAAGAGATACTCGCATCAAGGCGATTGCGAAACTCGGGAGAAAAAAGATTTCTCAGGGCTTTCTGTTCACGTCCCTTTGTTTCTGCAACAAAACCAATGGGTGCTGATGTCATTTCCCGTGCCCCGGCGTTACTTGTCATGATGATAATCACATTCCTGAAATCCGCCCTTCTTCCCGAATTATCAGTGAGGGTGGAATGATCCATAACCTGGAGCAGGATGGAAAAAATGTCAGGATGCGCCTTTTCAATTTCATCAAGTAAGAGTACGGAATAGGGATGTTTTCGAATGGCTTCGGTGAGCAATCCACCCTGGTCAAAACCAACGTATCCAGGAGGTGCACCAATGAGTCTGGCCACGGCATGTTTCTCCATGTATTCACTCATATCAAAACGTTCAAAATGGATGGAAAGCTGTTCTGCAAGCTGCCTCGCAACCTCTGTTTTTCCGACCCCGGTAGGCCCTGCAAAGAGGAAACTTCCCGTTGGGCTGTCAGGATTTCCCAGACCTGCCCGGGATCGTTTAACAGCTGTTACCACCGCATCAATTGCATCATCCTGACCGAAAATAACCTCTTTCATCGCTCCAGCCAGTTCTTTTAAAGAGGAAATTTCGGCATTTGAGCCACTTTTAGCAGGCACCCGTGCCATACGGGAAACAATGGCTTCTACATCCCGAACCTTGACAACCTTGCCAAGTTTTCCGGCCATGCGAAAAGCAGAACCGACCTCATCCATGATATCAATGGCCTTATCCGGCAAAAACCGGTCATTTATATATCTGTCAGCAAGCTCAGCTGCGGCACGAATGGCAGGTTTTGAATAGGACACATGATGGTGATTCTCGTAGCGGGACTGCAAACCCGTGAGGATTCGTCTGGTGTCATCAACACTCGGTTCTTCCACATCTATTTTTTGGAATCTACGGGAGAGAGCACGATCTTTTTCGATATGATTTTTATACTCTTCATAGGTTGTGGAACCAATACAACGGAGGGTTCCAGCCTGAAGTGCCGGTTTTAACAGATTGGAGGCGTCCATGGAACCACCACTGGTTGCTCCGGCACCCACGATGGTGTGCATTTCATCGATAAAGAGGATGGCGTTGTCTTTACGCTCAATTGCAGAGATCACGCCCTTGATCCGCTTTTCAAAATCACCACGGTACTTTGTGCCGGCAACCATATTTCCCATATCAAGCAGATAGATATCAACCCCCTGAAGCAGGTCGGGTACCAATGCTTTACTTCCGGCATCACGCGCCACGGTGTCTGCGTGTATAAGCAGAGCCAGACCTTCAGCAATGGCTGTCTTTCCGACACCAGGTTCACCAACAAGCAAAGGATTATTCTTTCTGCGGCGGCACAGCACCTGCATCATCCGGTTTACTTCAACTTTACGCCCGATCAAGGGATCAAGTTTTCCTTTGGCGGCAAGACGCGCATAATTGACGGTGAATTCCTGGAGAATTTTTTCGTCCTTATCATCCTTTTTTTCAGTGCCAGTACCACCCGGCATCCTGGGCAAAGGCTCTTTCTGTAAACCCTCCGGCAGGGTGTGAGAAATAAACTCCACCACTGACATTCTACCCAACCCTTCTGAATCAAGGAAAAAAACTGCATGGGAGTCAGCTTCCGCAAAAATGGAAACCAGCACATCACCGCTGTCCACTTCCTTTTTCCCACAGCTCTGAACATGGGCAACAGCGCGTTGTAACACCCGGTTAAAGGCAACGGTCTGAGCCGGCTCTCCTTTTACGTAAGCACTTTGAACAGGTAGTTCTCCTGCAAAAAAAGATTCCAGACGGTGCCTCAAATTACCGGTGGAGCCACCGCATTCCTGAATAATATAACCAGTCAATTCATCATCCAGTAAACCGTACAGCATATGCTCCACAGTAACATATTCATGATGGTGATTTTTGGCTTCTCGAATGGCCCTTACCAGGGCTGTTTCCAATGCTTTGCTAATCATAGTTATAACCTAATTTAAACCTTATATTCTCAACACCATCAGATTTTTTCCATGGTGCAACGTAGTGGAAATGCACTCTGCCTCGCCAGATCATGAACGGTAGCCACCTTTGTTTCACATATTTCACGGGTATATATTCCGGCAATGCCGACCCCGTCCTGATGCACATTCATCATTATCTTGCTGGCTTCTGAAGTACTTTTCCTGAAAATTCTTTCCAGAATAGCAATCACAAATTCCATGGAGGTGTAATCATCATTATGCAATAATACCTTGTAAAGGGATGGCTCCCGAACCTCACTGCGATCTTTGGTTGCTGTTGATCCTTTTTTATCACTCATAGTAGATACACTAATCTTTTTTTCTGAACTGTCACCACAGCTCAACAATCTATTCTATTGGGCTTCGCCATATCTTAGCCGTATAACACCTGTTTTCTACAGAAATGTAATAGGCCCTTACATGCTTTTTTCGTTTATTAAGCATACGGAAAAAGAGTTGAAAATTCAACATTACTGTCTTTTTCCTCTAAGTAATGTCAAAAAGAGTTCCTCTAACACCAGTTCAGGCGGAAGTGGAGCACCCTTAAGGCGAAATTCAGCCTGTAAAAGCAGGGCCAGCCAGTTTTTCAATACTGTGCAGGAGAACTCCTGAGCCTTACTGAATGACATAAACAGAGCGTAAGGATGCCCTTTCAGCATATCACTCCATTCACCACGTTCTTTTAATGCCGGAAGATAGACGTTCTGAAAATGTCCGGCATTCATACCGGGCCTCCAGGATGGTTCAGATCCAAGCTGTAGAGATCTGAATATCAACATTTTCCGTAAATAATTACGCATGGTAGCAAGGATCGCCAGGCCATGCATCCCCTGATCCTGAAGTCGGTTTAGCAGTACAAGAGTTCGGGCAGCCTGTTTTTTACCAAAGGCATCGGTGAGTTCATACAGAGCATCCTCACGAGTTCTCCCCACCATGGCATTCAGATCTTCCACGGTGATTGTTGCACGTTCTCCTGCAAAAAGCGCCAGCTTTTCGATCTCCATGATCACTGCCACGGGGTGAAAGCCCACCCGTTCGAAAAGAAGTTCCAGTGCCCGGGGAGCTATTTTCTTTTGAAAGCCGGCAAGGCTTTTTAACACCATCTCCCGCAAAACATCTTTTTGCCCTTTCTGGGCTGCAGCACTCCCTCCTGCGACCACAGAACAATCAACAACCACACCTTCTTTTTTAATATAGGTGAATAACTGTTTGCGTTTATCAACGGCTTCGGCAGTGAGCAACAAAACATTGTCTGGCGGAAAACCTCTCTTCAATGCATCCACATATTGTGCTGCAATATCAGTGGAGCCACCATTTTTTTTTGCTAGAGTGGTAGTGGCGAGCAATTCTGACGTCCAGCTTAAATCTCCTGCTGGTTTTGCAAAAGCAAAAAGCGTCTGCCACTGAGATCCACTCATGTCATTTAGGTGATCATCAATGCTTAAGCCCGCAATTGCAAAAAAAGAGAGAAGTTGCCTGCAACATGGTATTTCTTTTTTTGCATCACGCGCCTGCATAACTTTTGCCCAGATAGTTGATGCAACTGTCTTGGAATGAAAAAGCCTGCTGTCCGTCACCCGGAATATTTGAGTACCGGGCAGAAGACTGAAATTCATCAATTGGCCGAGGGTTTTGCTGCTATCTTCAATATCACCATCAATACTGTTCACAGCACCGCCACCTGGTTGCGCAAGCAGATATTTTTGAAAACTGTCAGCTGCTTCACGACAGAGATAGCGTTCACCAAAAAAGAGGACTACCTGTGTATTCTTATGCTCATTTTCACCCTGCCCCATACTTTTCAGCAGTGCAGGAAGCTCTGTACGCTTAATTAATGCCATGATCGATTGTTTTCTGATCCATAATTTTATGCAAAATAGCTGGCAGTGATCCAGGCTGCAGATAATCTTCACCAAGGCCCTGTTTGAATATTTTAGAAGATCGCTTCGCAAGATCATCCCAGCTTAAATACCCATTTTCCATTGCAACAGTCTTAAAAAGAAACTCATTGTAGGGATTGTTAATCACAGCCTTACCGGTACCCACCGTTGCAAGAATATCCACATTGTTGTTAAATAAAGTAGCAAGATCAGAATAGGCACGTATCCCGCCACAGGACCCAAGGCTCATAAAGCGCTGTTTACTCATTAAATCAGTGGAGCTTATTTCTCCATCCTCCACTAACTTACTGATGGGATCCATCAACTGTTCCGTACGCCAATAGCTATGGCCGCGCTGGGCAAACATTTCATGACCGCCAGTCAAAAACTGTTTTAGGAGTTTCTCTTGTATTGCCTCCCCTTGAAACAAAAAAACAGAATGGGAGATCTCTATTTTGTTCACTATTTTCACCCAATCCAGCACCAGAGGATTCCTGGACTGCAAGCGAAACATTGCAGATAATGTTCTACCGGGAGCTTGCAAATACTCTTTTACCAGATGTACCGCCTCAGAGAAAACAGGTGCTGAGACACCTAGTTTATACGATGGTGAAAGCCGCGGTCGATATCCCTGCGCACTTAAAAAACGGCAGTTGGAAAGATAGGACTGCCGGCCGTCATCATCATCATGAAAAACTGACAAACTGGAGAGTCGTCCATCGGATTTCCACTCTTTAAAGGCAGTTTTCGTATAGTGCTGCAAAGGAATAGACCCATAGTCATGCATCATCATCCTAATGCGAATCGTATCGACCTCCCCTACAAACTCCGAATAATACTCGAGATAATATTGAAGAATCACCCGTAGCTGGGTAGTGAAAACCGTATTTTGTTCATGAATTGCAGAGAGCATCTCGCCAATAAGATAGGTTCGTGTCTCGGGGTCAATGGTTTCAAGCAAGGTCATAAAAGTTGCTGAAAAGAGAATCAGGCTGTTCTCATCCTGAAAGGCCGATTGTATGACCAGGTCCAGAACCAGTTTTTGCTCTTGGGGATCAACGGGAAAAAACATTGCAAGCTTACCGCGCTGGGCAAGGCTTATAATAAAATCTGATACATGGTTATTTTCCGGATCAACATCGAGCAGAAATCGAAGCAGGTTTGCCTGGAAACGTTTGGCAATCCGATCCATTAACACAGGAACCAGGATATCACGGAAGGATGAATCGTATAACTCACTCCCCTTGGAAAGAAGGATATAAACATTGACCGTGGTAATATCATATGCCACCTGCACACGAGCCTTCCTTGTCGCTTTTCGTAAAACTCCAATTGCAGCCCCTTTCTGGCCGCTGTTCAATGCTTCGTAAAAGGAAGCTTTGAACTTCTCCCGAACCTTCCAGTCCAGACGGTTCCAAATTGTCTCCAGTGTGGCCACAGAACTTGCATGAAGGCTTCCAGACGAAAGTTCACGCCCCCGCAAGTCGGTAACCGAATGAAGGTCATTTATCTTCCAGGTTAAATAATCCGACGCTTCAGCAAGACTCTTTAGTACCATTGCCTTGCCACTGGGAGATTCAGCGAAAAACAGCCGCTCTTTCTCAGCTTGACTCTCACTAAAGTAATATGCGACCCAAGACAGAGCCTTTTCCGGAGTAATCTCCTGTTTAAACAAACCGCGCGCATTCCAGGCATCGGTTTGGGAAAGAGTGGGAAGAAGAGCCATAATGGCCAATGCCTCATACGCATTGATTCCCTTAATTTTGCAGCATTCTTCCGTGGCCCACTGCTGCTGTGTATTCATGGACTCCAGTATACTGACCCCCCGTTTCACTGTTTTATTGCTTTGGCCGGGCAGTTCAAGAAAGGCCTTCAAAGCCCAACCTCCAGGCTCACTCATGTTCCCTATACGATCAATATAAACCATAAGTTCAGGGGCTGAAACCACATCAACCAGTTCAAAGGCTGTCATGACACGACGATGAGAATATCCGAGTGTTTCAAGCTTATTGAGAAATTGCCAGGAGAGTTCCGTGTCTGCCCCTTTCAGGGTTACAAAGCGCTCAAAGAGGAGAAGGTTATCAAAACCTATTTTGGTGGTGATCAATTTTTTCAGAATTGCGACCAGCTCTTCTGCTGTCACATCTTCAAGCTGACTAAAAGCTCGCATGGCCCGCTTATTGGTATAGCTGAGTACCCGGATCAACCCCTTATTGTACTCGAACAGCTCCTCATCTCCACAGGCAACCCGGCTAAAAGCCTCTGCTGTCCTGCTATACCCCTTATCCGGAATACGGGCATGAACCGTTGAAAAAATACCAAAAAAAATCAGCAGGGCCAGTATATTAAACACACTTACTTGATGTCTCATCTATGATTTTATCGATCAGGTTATTTACTGATGTATTGTTGACTTCCACGGCAAACAGTATAGGTTGCACACCTTTCCTGTGTACTTTGGAAAAAAGCTTCGAAACGGGAACGAAGTAGGTTAAGCAGGTTAATTCGTGTACGCTTCTTACCATCATTAATCATTTTCAAAAAAAATATCAAATTACAGTGACAAAAAGGAACTCTCACATACTTCCGGTTCTCTGCCTGCTGCTTGCCATGTTTCTCTGGGCAAGTTCCTTCATTGCCCTTAAGCTGGCCTTTGTTGATTACCATCCCATGGTCGTCATCGCGGGCAGGATGCTTGTTGCCTCCCTGGCCTTCTTCTTTCTGTTGTCCCGTTTTAAAAATATCCGCATTCGCCATCAAGACTATAAACTGATGGGCTTTATGGCACTCTGCGAACCCTGTTTATACTTTATTTTTGAAGCCCTTGCCCTGAAAAATACTTCAGCATCGCAGGCCTCGGTCATCACAACCATGCTTCCTTTGTTAGTTTCTGTTGCTTCAGCTTTTTTTCTTGCAGAAAAATTCTCCCTGAAACAGATTGCTGGTCTCGGCATTGCCATGGCTGGTGCTCTTGGACTGAGTATCGGAGGAGAAATCAGTGAGCAGGCTCCCGCCCCGCTACTTGGCAATTTCTATGAATTTCTTGCCATGGTTTGCGCTACGGCCTACACCATTGCCATCAAAAAATTAACAAGCCGCTATTCTCCACTTTTTCTTACTGCGGTACAGGCCTGGGTTGGAGCACTTTTTTTTCTTCCTATGCTGCTACTGCCATCGGTTCCAATTCCGGAGACGTTCATCCTGCTACCAACAACGGCCATCATCTACCTGGGCCTGGCAGTGACGATTGTCGCATATGGTTCGTATAACTATGCTCTCTCAATAATGGACGCCGGCAAAGTCTCCATATACGTGAACCTTATCCCTCTATTTACCATGTTACTTGCCTGGATAGTATTTAAGGAATCATTTACGTTCTTCCAATACCTGTCAGGTTTGATTATATTTTTCGGAGTCGGATTAAGTCAGGGATTCTGGAGAAAACATTCTGCTTCATAGTTGTTCACCTTACCCCATGCGCGTTCCTGATACTATTCGAGGTGGCCTGGGAGCCTGTCCGAGAATAGACATTTTGTTCAAAATCGAAGAATTTTCTAAAAATACGCACAGACTCCGAATAAACGTAGCCGGAGTACTCATCATACGAGCGACAAGGATTACTCTGTAGAATTTCCATCAAGCTGAGCCGCTAACTTTTCCCTTGTATTCACTGGCATTTTACAGCTAAAGTTTTCACACACATATGCGCTCGCCTTACCATCAATCTTTTGAACTGTAGCTATAAAGGGAAGGTACTCTTTCAAGAAAGCCTGATTTTCCCTGCCATCAGCAAGCAGCACCAAAGTATTAGGGAGATACCTGCTATAAACCTCGCGCAGTAATTCTCTGGTGTCTCCAGTATTCTTATCGCCCGCAATAACTATCTGCCTTGCTTTCCCCATCTGCAAATCCATGGCACTCAGCATTAAGGGCATGGCTGCCGGATAGCTGCCAAGGATTTTTCCAAATGATTTAATACATTCTTCAGCCAACATGCTCCATTTTTTGTTTCCGGTTAAAGCGGACAAACGAAGCAGATTGATGGCAGCCACAGAATTCCCTGAAGGTTCAGCTCCATCATAGGCAGCTTTCATTCTCGCCAACAAATCAGCAGATTCAGGAATGTCGTAAAAGCCACCTTTCTCATCACTGAACAGTGCAAGCTGCATTTCGGTGAGTTCTATTGCTTTTCGCAAACGTGACGGGTCGTGACTTACCGCATAGAGATCCAGTAAACCTTGAATTAAAAAGCTGTAATCATCCAATCCTGCTGCATAACGTGGTTCGCCATCCCGCCAGCGACGTTTCAACTCGCCGTTTACCAAAAGAGTCTTCAGGACAAAATCAGCAGCCCTGTCTGCCGCAAGAAGATAGCGTTCATCCTCTAAAATCATGGCAGCCTGAGCAAAAGCTGAAATCATCAAACCGTTCCAGGCGGTGATAATTTTATCATCGAGATGTGGAGCTACCCGTGTTTTTCGTTTGTTCAGCAGTTTTAATTTCGTTTCGCCCAATAATTCATCCACAACTTCTGAGCGATCCTTCTCCTGATAGAGAATATTTCTCCCGACAAACTCTTTTTGCGGATCCTGGAGAGCATTACCATTCTTTTTTACCCCGTAATACATTTTAAAGAAGCTGGCCTCTTTGGCATTTAACAAGGAATCAATCTCTGCTTCTGTCCAAAGATAGTACGCTCCTTCACTGTGTTCATCCGGGTTATAGGGGTTGACAGAATCGGCATCTTCTGCGGAATAAAACCCACCTTCAGGATGCTGCATATCCCGCAACACGTACTCAAGGGTCTCGGTAACAACTCTTTTATATGCAGGATTCCCACTAAGCTGAAAGGCAGATAAATACACTGAAACCAACTGGCTCTGGTCATAGAGCATCTTTTCAAAGTGCGGAACCCGCCACCTGCCATCAACTGAGTAACGGTGAAAACCACCACCAATCTGATCGTACATACCACCATCCGCCATCTGCTCCAGAGTGAACAGAGCCATGTCTCTAGCATGTATATTGTTCGTTGCCTTGTAATAGCGAAACAGGAAGTCTATCACCACCGGTCGTGGAAATTTGGGTGCTTGTGAAAACCCTCCATATTTTGGTTCATAACTCTCTTCTATCTGAGAAAACCCTGTGGTAATCCATGTTTTGTCAAGGATTTCAGAGCCAGTATTACTGCCCTTTTTGATATGAGCTGTGATCTGATCTGCAGATAAAGTAATTTTTTTTCTATCAGCCCCCCACACCTCGTGAATCCCCTGTAAAATCTCCAGAAATCCAGGACGTCCATAAGCCGCACGGGGAGGAAAATAGGTACCTGCGTAAAACGGTCTTGTATCCGGAAAAAGAAAAAGTGACATGGGCCAGCCGCCACTTCCGGTCATGGCCTGAGTTGCTGCCATATAAATCTGATCAATCCCTGGACGTTCCTCCCGATCCACCTTGATACAGATAAAATGGGCGTTAAGATAGTCAGCAATCTCCAGGTCCTCAAACGACTCGTGAGCCATCACATGGCACCAGTGACAGGTGGAATACCCGATGGACAAGAAAATTGGTTTATCCTCCGCAACTGCTTTTGCCAGGGCTTCTTTTCCCCATGGATACCAGTCAACGGGGTTATAGACGTGCTGTTGAAGGTATGGACTTTTTTCGTGGATTAAATGATTTGCCTGCTTATTTGTTAATCCTGTATTCTTTTCCTGTATATCTTTCATCAGATCCCCCTGTCCTGCTCTCAAAGATTGAACAGTCATCGTGAAAGCAGTGGCTATCAATAGAACAAAGATGAATTGCATGTGTCTTCCTTTTTTCATGTTCAGATACAATATATATGAGTACAGATTAATCAATAAACATTATTAATATTATTTAGCAGTAACATATCAACTTCTTCTGCCTGACAAAGGATACCGATTAGACCACCGGGCCGCTAAATTTTATTTTTCTTCTCTTTCTCTGCGGAAATATTTTGTTTCCTCCATCCAATACGATACAATAGATTATTAATAAATCGGATATGTACTCAGACAGTCACCACTAGAGGAAGGTATGCAGCAGAAAAGCGGTAGAAAAAAGATTGATCCAATGCTGTCATTTCACCTTATGAAATTTGCATTTCAGGATTTTCAAACAACTCTCTGCCATCTGACAAAGCAGGAATATACAAAGGTATATCAGCATGCAAATGAAGAAATGTTACTTCATAAAGTCATTCTAAGTTGTAAAGAATCATGCTGCGTGGTTATCCCCGAATCTCTGCTGAATCAGACACTTCAAGGGGTCATAAACGAATACCCGAGTAGAGAGCATTTTCATGCCACTCTCCAGGAAAATACTATTTCCCTGGCAGATTATACGCTTGCACTACACTATGATCTTCGTGTAGAAACCATACTTGCGCGTGTAGCCTGTAATATTCCGCCGGTCACAACTGCTGATATGTTTCATTACTTCAACAACAATAAAACAGAATTTTACCAACCGGAACAACGCTGTGCCAGCCATATCCTGATCCGCTATGACCCCTTATCGCCAGTTGAAACAGCATCAGCTCATCAAAAAATAACCATGATTCACCGGAGGGTATGCAAAAAACCAGAGACGTTTAAAGAAGAAGCTAAGTTCTTTGTTGGTTGCAACACAGTTACTGCTGATGATTTCACCGGGAAATTTACAGCGGGAGAACTTTGCCATAAACTGGATAAATCCCTATTTTCACTCGCACCTGGAGAAATAAGCCCAATCATTGAAAATTCCAGCGGATTCAACATCATCCAGTGTACAAAAATATATCCTGAAAAATACATTACCTTCAGGGAAGCATCTCCTGCAATTTCTGCCATCCTCCTCAAGAAAAAACAACTTAGAGCCTGCCGTATCTGGCTGCAAAAGCTCATTCAACCAAACAAATAGAGACAATACATACCAGTGACCGACAACACGTTAAAAACTCCTGTTTACCCTGATCCGCTCATTCTTTTTCAAACAGCATCTGTCACAGATTCCAGCAACAACTCTTTTCAGACAATGGAGTTGGTACGAAAGGGGCAGCCCCTTGTTCGATTACCAGCTCCTTCAGAAACGCCACCGACAAATCAAACGGAGCTCCTTCACGGTAAACATACACTCCTCTCCACTGACAAAAATACACTTCTTGCAGATATCGACGGATATCCCTTACTTTTAAAAGAAACAGGGAGTAAAGGGGACCGGATCCTGGTTGAAATAGTTCCTCTTGTATCTATTTCCGATGATAAAATGCGGGCAGGCATTACACTTTATCCACCGGTCAGTGCTTGTCCTGAACTTACCGGTGAACTTCTCTTTGAAATCCTTACGGATCATGGAATACGGTTCGATCTTTCCCTTGAACATCTGAATTCCATGCTCACACGCTGCCGGGAAAAGAACGCTCCGCTGAAGGATATAACCGTGGCGCGTGGCCTGCTTCCTTTGAATGGTAAGGACAGTTTTCTCAGATTTGCCATCGAAGTGGGACCGCTGCCCGGAAAACTTCTGGGAAACGGAAAAATAGATTTTCGTGAACGCAAAATGTTTGTGGCTGTCGCCAAAGGGCAGACAATCGCCACTCGAATTTCAGCCACTGAAGGCACTCCGGGTTTCACTATTTACGGTGACGAAGTCCCGCAGGTACCCGGAAAGGATATTCCTGTTACAGTTACTGGTGATGCTGAATATGACGAGAAGAGTGGAATAATACGACCGCTCCATGGAGGGGTTCTCTCGATGGTTAGTGAAAACTCCATCAAGGTATGTGCAAAACACACCATCCCCGGAAACATTGACTACAGCACCGGCAACATTGAATCGCATGGTGCAGTGGAAATTGGCGGAACTATACTCCCGGGGTTTAAAGTAAATATCCACGGCGACCTGTTACTGAAAGGGAATGCGCGATCAGCCACCATCAACTGTCAAGGAAACCTTGTAATTAAAGGAGGAATCATGGGCGAGCAGTGCAAAGTTACAGTTGCGGGGGATGCAGACTTTAGTTTTATGGAACAGGGACGTCTCAGGGTAAAAGGAAAGGTTATCATCCGCAAGCAGGCCTATCACGTTAGAATCATGGCAGATGGAGAAATACACTGTGAAGCGTCCAGCCAAATTATGTCTGGCGTATTAATGAGCGGGAAAAGCCTTGATCTTGGAAATGTTGGATCTTCCCATTCTCCCGCGGCACTCCTTGCAGCAGGGGTTGCACCGGGACGATATCTGCGCTACCTGAGCATGCGCTCCCAACTTCGCGAACTGGAGCATGAACGTCTTCTTTTTCTCCAGCGTTTTGGTCTAAAAAAGAACACCCTCCTGCGCAAATCGCTGGAAAAATCCATCTATACCCTCTATCAGGATATGACTAAGCTCAATCTGGTCCCGGAAAGCTCTGGCGATACAGAAGACGCTGGAGAAACGTATTTAAGAGGAATAACAATTACCGTTCAAGGGACAATATTCAGTGGAACTGAAATACAGATCGGGAATGTCACAAAAATTCTGGAGCAGGATTCCACGGCAGTTTGCTTTTCACTGGACAAAAACAAGAACAAAATACTAGAACGAAGTTTACGAGAGGAATAATGTTTATCAAACTCTGGATGCATCAGGATGTTGTCTGCATAACTCAGGAAGCACCGCTAAGAAAAGCAAAAGAGATCTTTGACCAGCACCGGTTCAGGCACCTTCCCGTGGTTGAAGGGAATAGATTGGTTGGAATCATAACCCAAACTGATGTTGGTAAAGCCTTGCCTTCTGCTATTGACTCCACTGTCAATCGTGACGCCAGAACCATCGCAACTCAGGCAAAAGTATCCTCATTTATGACAGAGTCCCCTGTTACAGCACACCCCAACGATCCACTGGAAAATGTAGCTCTTCTCATGCGCAGATTTAAAATCGGTGCTGTCCCTGTGGTGGAAGATGAAAAACTTGTCGGGATCATTACCGAGACTGATATCTTTCAGGCCTTTACGGAAGTCTTAGGGGCAGAGGACAGAGGGACACGAATTGAGTTGCAGATAAGTAAAAAAAGCTCAGCCATTTATGCTATCACTGATATCTGTAGACAGTTTGATATGAATTTGAGCGCCATCACAGTGTATAAAAATTTCAGTTACGACCAGCAACTTCTCACCATTCGGGTAAGCGGTGAAAAAATTGATGATATGGTTGATGCTCTCTGGGATTCAGGAGCGAAAGTTAACCAGGTATTGAAGGAATCAGGAATGGCTTAAGGAAAAAAACAGAGCAGAATTTCCCCGTTTTTCATAGGCACGAATGGTTTTGTGCAACTTAAAAGTAGTAGCACCTTTTGTCACCAGTTCCCTAAAAAGGACTGACAAGCTTGCCTGCTGAAGCCATGGTATTCATAATATCATACATATTCGTTATGGTTCCGGCCTTCTGTTCCTTTTCAAGCTTAAAAAATTCGAGACAGGTGCCACAAACCCAGATGACAACACCTTTCTTTTCCAGATTCTGCAAAGCTTCCAGAGCCTTACCATCTGTGCTTACCAGCTTTACCCCGCCATTATACACAAGGATATGTGAAGGAAGAGGAGAGACTTCGGCAATAGTGGTAACATAGGTCTGCAGCAGTGCCCATCCAAGTTCTGCAGAACCACGGCCCATGGAATCAGAGGGAATCACATAAACAAGAGTATTTTTTTCCGGGAGTTCGCAGTGATAGTCCTCTTCCCTGAGAGAGCCTTTGCCATCAGTCGTTTCACCGGGAATCAGAGTAATATGAAACGTATCATTATCACCGGAGACCACACTCACCTCGCATCCCTGACTCTTGCCAAAACGAAGCACGTTTTCCTGCGATGCCTCGTTATCAACCGTGACGACAAAGGCTTTCTGCATTTTTTTTTCTAACTGTGCCTTTACCCGTAACACCGGTTCAGGACAATTTAATCCTATGCAGTTCAATCTGTCCATAAAAGATCCTTTTTCTCTTTATTGAGCGCTATTCTCACTCTGTATTAAAAAAAAACTGCCATATCCCTTTCCAGGAATAGGCAGCTTAATGAAACAAAAAACGATACCTTAGTTAGCCGGAGCCTCCTCTACAGGAATTGCTTCTTCAGCAGCCTTTCCGGCAAGTTCAGCTTCCAGGGCAACCCGAGTCTCTTCAAGAATTCCAAGAGAATTATTCTGAGCGGCAATTTTAGAAAGAAGAACGTTCGTGTTCAGTTTAGTACGAGCCAGTTCTTCTCCAGCACGAACAAGGAGTTTGGCACGCTCTTCAAGGGCTCTCTCAAGGGTCGCAACACGCAGGTTACACGCCTCAACTTCTGCTGCAATCTCCTGATTTTTTGCATTATATTCATCAATCTTATTTGCAAGAGTTGCCTTCACCTCTTCAAGTCCTGCAGTAACTTCTACAGCAGTAGCAAGCTCCATGTTTTTTTGCTCAATTGTTGCCATTGCGGCAACAACAGCTTCTTCAAGAGTTGCTATTGCAGCGGTCTTGTTGTCCAACTGAGCCTGCATAGCTTCTATTGCCTTATCAAACTGAGCCTGCATGGCTTCTAACGCTTGGGAACCATCATCAAACTCAGCCAACTCTTTCTTCAAGCTATCAATTTTTTTCTTCTGTCTAGCAACATCACCCTTTAAAGTGTCGATATTACCAGTAAGTTTCTTGTTCTGAGACCTAAGATCCTTTACTTCTGCCAGTGCTTTCCCGGCTGCATCACTGGTGGTAGTATTTGCTACTGCAGCATGTTCTGCTGTCTCAGCCGCGACAGACACTTCTGCCCTCATGGAAGCCAGCTGTTTTTCCAAACTATCAATTTTTTTTTCTTTTACCGATCCCCAGATCACTCCCAAGAAGCAGAGAACAACCAAGGCAATGATGATATTGTTTTTACTCATAACCTTTCCTCACAAAAATATATTTAACTGAAACCTATCAATTGCAATAATTATACAAGAAAATGGTTAATCTACAGAAAATGCGGGTAAGTGTCAATATCAATATGGCTGAAAAGAGCTATCTTAAAGACGACCTCAATCCTCCGGCAACACCCGTACAGCACCCCTGTCAGCAGATGCGACCAACATCGAATAGGCTTTAAGAGCTTGAGATACATGGCGATCCCGACCTGTGGGCCGAAAGGCATCACGCCCTTTTCCATTCTCTTTTATACGACGTTGTGTAAGTTCCTCTTCTGTTAACAAAACATTGATCTTTCGTGTAGGAATATCGATCTCAATTTCGTCACCGTCTTCTACAAGACCAATGGCCCCGCCTGCAGCAGCCTCTGGAGATACATGTCCTATGGAAAGCCCTGAAGTTCCACCGGAAAAACGGCCATCGGTAACAAGCGCACACTCTTTGCCCAGATGTACCGATTTCAGGTAAGAAGTGGGATAGAGCATTTCCTGCATTCCAGGCCCGCCCTTAGGTCCTTCATAGCGGATTATCACCACGTCTCCTGCGGTAATACTTCCATCAAGAATAGCATCACAGGCAGCGTCCTGAGACGAATAGACTCTGGCAGTTCCCCGAAAATTAAAAATGGATGGATCAACACCGGCAGTTTTTACAATGCAGCCATTGAGGGCAATATTTCCGTACAACACCGCAAGCCCTCCATCTTTACTGTAAGCATGCTCCATATCCCGAATACACCCTTCAGCCCGATCAAGATCAGCGTCCTCATACATATTCTGCTGGGAACCCATAACCAGATTACGTCCACTTTGCGCAGGTGCACTCAGATACAATTTACGAGCCTCATCAACACAGCCTTCTCCAGCAACATCCCAGCTTTCCAGGATGGCTTTAAGCGTTTTGCCTTCCACCCGATTAACACTGCTGTCAATCATTCCAGCCCGGTCAAGTTCTGCAAGAATAGCCATGATACCACCCGCCCGATTCACATCTTCCATATGAAAATGTGAAGAAGGAGCTACTTTGCAAAGATTTGGTACTCTCCGTGAAAGTTTATCAATATCAGCCATACTGAAATCAACCTCAGCCTCATGGGCAATTGCCAAAAGATGCAAAACTGTGTTGGTTGAACCGCCCATGGCAATATCCAGGGTCATGGAATTTAAAAATGCTGCACGAGTGGCGATATTTCGGGGAAGTACCGAGCTATCTTCGTGTTTGTACCAGGCATCGGCCATCTCAACGATGCGCGTTGCTGCGCGATCAAAAAGATTCATACGGTTTGCATGGGTTGCGACAACGGTACCATTTCCAGGCAGTGCCATCCCTAAAGCCTCATTCAATGAGTTCATGGAATTTGCTGTAAACATACCGGAACATGATCCACAGGTGGGACAGGCACACCGTTCAACCACATCAACAGCTTCATCACTCACTTCTTTATCGGCACCCATGACCATGACATCCACCAGGTCATACCGATTATCACCATCAACTCCTGCCTCCATCGGGCCACCGGAAACAAAGATGGCGGGAATGTTTAAACGCATACTGGCCATCAGCATACCGGGCGTAATCTTATCGCAATTACTGATACAGATCATGGCATCAACAGTATGCGCATTACACATATATTCCACACTGTCTGCTATAAGTTCACGTGATGGCAGAGAATAGAGCATCCCGGCATGACCCATGGCTATGCCGTCATCAATGGCAATGGTATTAAACTCTGCGGCAAAACAGCCAAGTTCTGCAATTCGTTTTTTCAATTTCTGCCCAATCTCATGCAGATGCACATGCCCCGGCACAAATTGGGTAAAGGAGTTAACAATGGCAATAATCGGCTTTCCAAACTGCTCTTCTGTTACACCATTTGCTCGCCAGAGACTCCGTGCTCCAGCCATTTTTCTTCCCTGGGTTGTTGTGTCGCTGCGTAAAGGGATCGTCATATTATTTAACCTCAAGCCACTTATCTTTCTTTAATAAATAAAAACAATTTGAATTTCTTGTCTCTTTCATGGCAATATACTATGAAAACAGCAGGAATGTACAAAAAATTCCGGAGGGGATGAATGAAACAGACAGAGATTGATTATTGGATCACGTCGATGCTTGAGTCATACGATAATGTTTCCGACCTAAACATTACCGTTGGTAAAACCCTGCAGGTGGAATCGGCAGGTGTCTTAATGCCGGTTAGTGTCACACCTCCTGTGCGGAAACTCACGCCCTTCCAAGCCGAAGTCTTTGCTCTAAACCTTATCGGCAACAACAAACGTTTATTACGGGATCTTGTGGAGAACGGATCCTGTGATCTATCGTACACACTTGGTGACAACGTCCGCTTCAGGGTAAATATCTTCACTCAAAAAGGCTATTTCACCACCGTCCTGCGAAAACTGGAAACCACTATTCCAACTATTAAAGGAATGAATCTCCCATCATCATTCAATAAAATGGCAGGAGAGTTAAATGGCCTGATTCTTTTTACCGGCGCCACAGGAAGTGGTAAAACCACATCACTGGCCACACTACTCCATAAAATCAATGTGGATCGTTCAGTCAATGTTGTAACACTTGAAGACCCCATCGAGTATGTCCACCCTCATATCAAAGCAACATTTAATCAACGGGAACTCGGCAATGATTTCAGCACGTTTGCCTCGGGAATGCGCGCAGCACTCCGCCAGGCGCCAAAGGTCATTCTGGTTGGTGAAATGCGGGACAGAGAAACCATGGAAATCGGCCTCACTGCTGCTGAAACAGGGCATCTTGTCCTCTCAACTTTACATACTATTGATGCCGGGCAGACCATCAACCGTATCCTTGGTATGTTCGAGCAGGAAGAACAGCCACAGATCAGAAACCGTTTGGTTGATACCATCCGCTGGGTTGTTGGCCAGCGTCTCCTGCCAAAAGTTGGCGGGGGCCGGATTGCTGCCATGGAAGTGCTCTGTACCAGTTTACGGGTAAAGGATCTTATCTTAAATGGTGAAGACGAAGAAAAAACATTTTATAAAATTATTCAGCAGGGCTCAGCCATAGATATGCGTACATTTGATCAGCATATCCTGGAACTGTATGAGTCGGAACTGATCACTGAGGAGACTGCGATACGCTACTGTTCTTATAGAAATGAAGTTTCCCGAGGCCTTGACATTATCAAATCTTCACGTGGAGAATCGACGACAACTCTCACCGGATTGGCCATGGAAGAAGAGGAACAGCCCCGCTGGTAAAGAGGAGTGTGATGAATATAACGTGCAAAAATTGTTCTAAAAAGCTGACGCTCAGCAATAAAATACGAAAAGGCCTCAAACAACTGGCTCCGGGACGAACTCTGCGCCTTCCATGTCCCCATTGCAAGGAGGCTGTTGTATTAAGCAGCAACAATATTGGCCCGAATAAGGGAAACGATCCGAACCCATCTTCCGTCAAGCCACCTTCCCCACCCGACATTGCGTGGTTGAAAGAAGGGACTTTTGAAGAGGAAGAGGTCGTTGAAGATATTCCACAAGCTCTCATCCTTTTAAGGGCCGGAAAAAAACGGGAGGGCATTAGCAAAGCCATCGAAAGTATAGGCTACCAGGCAAGTTTTGCTGAAACAAGTCAGGAGGCCATTGAAAAAATGCAGTTTGTGAATTTTGCAGGCGTCATCCTCCACTCTGACTTTGAAGCAGGAAGCATGGAACAGTCATCTTTCCACCAATTCATGAGAGACATGCCCATGAGTAAACGCCGCTTCATTTTTTACATTCTTGTGGGGACGGAGTTTGCTACTCTCTATGATCTTGAAGCATTGGCCAGTTCTGCTAATCTTGTGGTGAATGATCGGGAGATCCCTGAGCTTCTTACTATTCTTCGTAAGGCTATTCCAAGTTATGAAGATCTTTTTGGGCCACTGATGGCGGAGATAAGCGCCTACAGCCGATGATGTAACTCTCCAGAGAGCACTCCGAAGAGTTACACCCCGATATTCCATGTTACATTCAGAAAAAAATACAAACGAAACTCAATGAAAAACAGATACTTAGAGAAAGACGCATCCATCTACACCGAGTCCCTTGCCAATTGTAACGTTGACCTTGCGATGCGTGCTTATACATCCAGGCTTATCGGTCAGGAAGGTGGGCTGGTGTTGCATGGTGGCGGCAATACTTCGGTAAAATCCAGTGTCACTACTCTGCTTGGAGAGAGTTGCGATGTACTCTTTATTAAAGGGAGTGGCTGGGATCTGGGTACTATCGAGCCACAGGGATTTCCGGCACTTGACCTGGACTACCTGCAGCGTCTCCGGCCCCTGGAAGGACTGACAGACGAAGAGATGGTGAATCAATTTAGAACTCATATGTTGGATTCAACGGCTCCGAATCCATCCATTGAAACGCTGGTTCATGCTTTTCTGCCCCATAAATTTATTGACCACACCCATGCAGATGCGATTGTTACTCTTACTAATATGGAGCAACCGGAAGAACGGCTGCGAGAGGTTCTTGGGGATAAGATTGGGATTCTCCCCTGGATTATGCCCGGTTTTCCCCTTTCCAAAAGGGTGGTGGAGCTTTATGAACAGCAGCCGGATATCGAGGCCATCATTCTGCTCAACCACGGTATTTTCACCTTTGGAGAAACCGGAGAAAAAGCATATGGCAAGATGATTCATTATGTCACGCTTGCTGAAGAATATATTCTTTCATGCCAGACCGATAGTCCCACTGCTTCATCCTCTAAACCGCCACAACTTTCTGCGGAGCTTGTCCTGCCAATAGTGCGTGGTGCACTCACCATAACTGACAAATCAGGTGTTAAACCTTTCTATCTGATACTCAGACAAGATCAAGATATTCTTGGCTGCCTACAGGAAGACAATGCCAAATTACGTTATTCGTCAGGAGTTCTCACTCCCGACCATGTCATCCGCACAAAAAATCACCCATTATGGCTGGATCTGCAGGAGAATACTGAAAAGAGCATAGCTGCGACTATAGAGCATGGCCTTAAGGACTATGCAGCAAACTATCTCGATTATTTCAACACACAGGTGAGCAGTAAAAATCTTGATCGGATCATGCTCGACACAAAACCCAGGGTAATCCTGATACCTGGACTTGGCCTTATTACAATAGGTCATACCGAAAAAGCAGCAGTTATCAGCGGTGACATTGCCTATCACACCCTGCTTGCCAAGCAGAAAGGAAGTGCAATTTCACCCTACAAAGAACTTGCTGCTTCTCATATCTTTGACATGGAATACTGGAGCCTTGAGCAGGTAAAACTGGGCAAAGGTTCTACTCTGCCTCTTGCCGGACAGGTTGCACTTATTACTGGTGGAGGCGGTGCTATTGCCTGCGGGATTGGCCGAATGCTGCTTGCTGCAGGTGCTCATGTGTATCTTTGCGATCTTAATCTGGAACGTCTTGAGAAAGTTTGTGATCTGCTAAAACAGGAATTCTCTGCAGACAGGATTGACGCGCTGCTTATGGATGTAACCGATAAAAAAGCAGTCCGACAGGGAATGCAGTCCGTCATTCACCAATGCGGTGGCCTGGACATACTGGTGCCCAATGCAGGTCTTGCCCATGTGGCTACTTTAGAAGACCTCGATGAGGAAAAATTCCGTCAAGTAACAGAAGTGAATACCATGGGGGTTTTCCAGGTGATTCAGGCAGCCATTCCAATCTTTAAAAGGCAGGCTCTGCTTGGAAAAGCTGCCGCTCACATCATCATCAACAGTTCTAAAAATGTCTTTGCACCCGGAGCTGCCTTTGGTGCCTACTCTTCATCCAAGGCAGGTGCCCACCAGCTGGGAAAAATTGCCGCCATGGAGCTTGCCCCCTATAATGTTCGTGTCAATATGATTAATGCCGATGCTATTTTTGATGATCACGGCATACCATCCGGCCTTTGGGATGTTGTCGGTCCCGACAGAATGCGATCAAGAAACCTTGATCCCGAAGGACTGAAGGAATACTACCGGCAAAGAAACCTCCTTAAAACCGAAGTTCTGGCCAACCATGTTGGAAATGCGGTGGTATTTTTTGCATCCTCGCTTACTCCCACAACAGGCGCTACCCTTCCGGTTGATGGCGGTGTCACTGCTGCCTTTCCACGATAATACAAGAAAGAAGTAACTACTCACAGCTCCTTGAAACTCTTTTGATGTACCGGAAGCTTAAAACTTCGTTTCCGGGTACACCGCAGAGCGATGTGACCAGAGTAACCATATGACTTTTCTTTTATTCTGTGTTATGTTGTCCCTATATATTCCTCAATAAACTCGGCACAAGCCCTGCAACTATGCCCCAGGAGAAACCATGCTCACAGCCAAAGATATCATGACTCAAGAAGTTATTACCGTTGATAAAGAAACCCCGGTTGCCGAACTGGCTCGAATTCTTACCAGTCACAATATCAGCGGCGTCCCTGTACTTGATGATAACGGTAGAGTTTTTGCTGTGGTCACAGAAAGTGACCTCATCGACCAATCGAAAAAACTTCACATTCCCACGGTTGTTACCATCCTTGACTCTGTTTTCTATCTGGAAAATCCCGATAAAATGGAAGCTGAAATGAAAAAAATCGCAGGAACCAACGTTGCTGAAATCTGTAGTGGAGTGCCAAAAACCATTAGTCTTGATACCCAGCTCGATGAAATTGCAACCATCATGGCTGAAGACAACGTTCACACCCTCCCGGTTTTAGATGATGAAAAGCTTGTCGGTATTATTGGCAAAAAGGATATTATCAAGACTCTGATTACTTAACGCCCGCACTCTGTGATACCGGAAATTGTCATACGCAACAACAAAACAGCACCGGAGCAGGAAAGTGGTATCAAGCCAAATGGGGCAACCACAAGGGATTGCCCCTACGTCGGCTCCCCCCAAAATTGATCCTTTTTTTGACTGAATTGGAGATAATTAAGAGGAAGAGAAGATCACCAATTCAGCTGCCATTCCTGCTTTTTTTATACTCAAACTCATCACGATTCCGAGGACATTGCACTCTCCCTAACTCCGCTTGCCTTCGTCCATAAACACATCTTAAGTTTTTTCATTGTCACCCCAATAAGTTCTTGTCTTTCCATTTCTCTTTTGCTATAAAGTGAGATTTCACTAGAAGAAAAGGCTGGAGTTTCTCAAGCTGTAGTCTTTTCGTATTTTTTAAGTCGGTGACAATCATCGGCAAACTACAGGGAGTAGCCCTGAAATTTACCACCTGGCCGTAACATCAGGCCGCAAGAAGAGTAGAAAACATGACAGAGGAACTTAACCAGGAAACCCCGGACGACAATGAAGAGATGAGTTTTGCAGAACTCTTCGAAATGGAAGAAAATAACACAGTGGTTAACGTCGGCGACGTTACCATCGGCACCATCATTGGTACTGTGGACGATTACGTCCTTGTAGATGTCGGAGACAAGGCAGAGAGTTATATTGCCAAATCCGAATTCCAGCTGGACGAAGGCATTGAATTTAATGTAGGCGACACATTTGAAGTTTTTGTAGGACGTCGTAAGGACGAAGGCGGTCTCCTACTGTCACGTGACAAAGCCATAGCTATCAAAGTATGGGAAGATATAGCCAAGATTCAGGAAGCAGACGAAACAATTGAAGGCAAAATTGAGAATCGTGTTAAGGGCGGCATGTCCGTTAACATCGGCGTCCCTGCTTTCCTCCCCTATTCCCAGATCGATCTTCGACCCGTTAAAGATCTCGATGCTCTTATCGGCGAATCTTTTGATTTCAAAATCCTTAAGTTCAACCGCAAACGCAACAACGTGGTTATTTCCCGTCGTGCAATTCTTGAAGAGGCTCGCGCCAAACTTCGCGAGAAGATGCGCTCAGTCCTGGAAGAGGGACAGATCATCAAGGGAGCAATCACCAATATCACAGATTACGGTCTCTTTATCGACATGGGCGGCATGGATGGCCTCTGTCATATCACCGATCTTTCCTGGGGACGCGTTTCCCATCCTGCCAAGCTCTACAAAGTTGGTCAGGAACTGGAAGTCAAGGTACTTAAATATGACAAAGAGCATGACAGGGTATCGCTTGGTGTTAAACAGCTTAAAGCTGATCCTTGGGCAACCGTTGCAGAGCGCTTCCCCGTTGGCGAGAAAACCGTGGGCAAAGTTGTCTCCATCACTGATTACGGTGTCTTTGTAGAACTTGAAGAAGGCGTTGAAGGCCTGATTCATGTGTCTGAAATGACCTGGTCGAAGAAACCCCGCCACCCCTCCAAGATGGTTGCCGTTAGTGATGAGCTTGAGATCATGGTTCTGAACATCGAACCTGAGACCAAACGTATCTCACTTGGCATGAAACAACTTCTGCCAAATCCATGGGATCTGGTGACTGATAACTATCCTGTTGGTTCTGTTATTGAAGGAAAAGTTAAAAACATCACAGACTTTGGTATCTTCATCGGAATAGAAGAAGGCATTGACGGACTTATCCATGTATCCGATCTTTCATGGACCGAGCGCATCAAGCATCCTTCCGAGAAATACGCCAAGGGTGAAACCATCCAGGCTGCTGTATTGAAGATTGACAAAGAGCACGAGCGTTTCTCACTTGGCATCAAACAGCTTGAGCCGGATCCATGGCAGGCAGCTTACAACAACTTCCCTTCAGGCACCATTATTGAAGGGAAGATCACCAACGTTACTGACTTTGGTGTCTTGGTACAGCTTGAAGAAGGAATAGAAGGTCTTGTTCATGTTTCTGAAATTTCCAAGGATAAAGTTAAAACTCCGATTGGAATGTATGAAGTGGGCGATACCCTGAAAGCCATTGTTATCAATGTGTCCGCTAAAGATAGAAAAATCGGCCTCTCCATCAAAACGCTTGAAGAAGATGGTGAAGAGGGTGCTGCTAAGAATTACGCCAAGAAGAAAGAAGAGGCCGCTGCTACCGCACCTTCTACCTTTGGCGATCTGCTCAAGGCTGCTGCCGGTGACGGTAATGATGAGGAAACAACTGACGAGAAGTAAGGAACGTACGGCGAAATAACCAGAACAACGTATTTCGTTCCCGTTCCTAAATCAACAGTCGTTAACCGGACCCAACAGGTTGTTTTATCGAAAGAGAAATCTTTTCGGTAAAACAACTTTTTTTATTCCTGGAATTTGTAATAACTATGCTAAAAAAAGAACTTGTCAATGAAGTAAGTACAGATCTTGCTCTCCATAAAAATGATGTGACTGCTGCGCTCGATATTATGCTTAAAACCATGGAAGATGCTCTGAAAGAAGAGCGTCGCATAGAGCTTAGAGGGTTTGGAAGTTTTGCTGTCAGAAAACGGAAAGCTCGTTGTACAAAAAATCCGAAAACCGGAATAATCATGAATATTCCCGAACGGAAGACTATTCATTTTACCATGAGCAAATCTCTTAAAGAAGCACTCATTAAAAACTAACATTCTCAGCACCCCCTTGAGGGGTGCAAGTACCTTACAAATTCTTTGGAATAAACATACCGAAACAAGTATTCTCGGAGTCTACATTAAGCTGTTTTTTTTGACAGGCTTCATAGAAAAGGAGAAACATCCCCTTTCCCCTCGCGAAGAACCACCGGAAAGTCTCCAGTAAGATCAATAAGAGACGACGGATCTGCGAACAGATCCCCTCCATCGACGACCAGATCCACCAGTTTTCCAAACAAACAGTCGATGTCATAGGGATCAGATGCGGTGATGTCACCCTCTTCAGCGGGAAGGGATGTGTTGATAATCGGATTCCCCAGGGTTTCAAGGAGCATCCGGCAAATTGGATTCTCAGGAACCCTGATACCCACGGTTTTCTGTTTGGTGAACATGGCCTTTGGAACCACTTTTGTTCCTGGAAGAACAAAGGTATAGGGACCTGGCAGATTTTTTTTCAGGAGTCGATACGCAATATTGGAAACATGGGCAAATTTGCTGATATGTTTAAGATCTGAGCACATAAAAGAAAAGGGCTTGCCCTTTGGCCTTTGCTTAATCTGAACAATCCTTTTGACAGCCTTCTGGCTGGAAAAATCACAGCCAATCCCATACCCGGTATCTGTCGGATAACAGATTACAGCCCCGCGTTTCAAGCGATCTACGACCTGTTGAATTAACCTCTGCTGAGGATTATGTGGATTTATTGCGAGCAACATTGTTTTTCTCCTTTTCGTTCCTGAAATAAAGCATATATTTTCATGGAAGGCAAAACTTAATAAAGTTTAATCTTTTCTGCTTCAATGCTAGAATAGTTCTGTCGTTTTAGGAATGGTCGTGTACGGTAGCTAGCAACTTCCCTGTAAAAAAACGTATCGGACACAATGCACCCCACCCTACTTTAATTTGAATTCTGACTTAGGAGCTCTTATGTTAGCAGATACCATAGAAACCGCCCTCACCTTTGATGACCTGCTTCTCTGTCCCGCCGCATCAACCGTTCTTCCCAATGAGGTGTCACTTGCCACCAGGCTCACCCAAAGACTCAGCCTCAACGCACCGCTGGTCAGTGCTGCCATGGATTCCGTAACCGGACACCGTACAGCCATTGCCATAGCCCGGGAAGGAGGGCTTGGTATTATTCATAAGAATATGTCCATCAAACAACAGGCCAAAGAGGTTGAGCAGGTTAAAAAATCTGAATCTGGAATGATTATTGACCCAATCACGGTAATAGAGACCAATTCTGTTGGTGAAGTTGAGAAGATTATGGCCAAATACAAGATTTCCGGTCTCCCTGTTTTGCGTGAAGGAAAGCTCGTAGGGATTGTCACCAATCGTGATCTTCGCTTTGTTTCCGATGAAGATTTACGGGTAAGTGATGTGATGACTTATAAAAATCTCGTAACAGCTGAGGTTGGAATTAGCCTTGAACACTCCAAAGCACTTCTCCACGAACATCGCATTGAAAAACTTCTTGTTGTTGATGATGACGGTAGCTTGAAAGGTCTTATCACCATTAAAGATCTCGAAAAAATTAAAAAATACCCTCTTGCCGCCAAAGATGATCTGGGCAGGCTCCTTGTTGGAGCAGCACTCGGTGTCGGAAAAGATATTGAGGCCAACGCTCAAATGCTGATCGACGTCGGGATTGATGTGGTGGTGGTTGATTCTGCTCACGGCCACTCTGAGGGTGTCCTCAAGGCCGTAACACAACTCCGAAGCACTTTCCCTGATCTACAAATTATAGCTGGTAATGTGGCCACCGGAGAAGGAACTGAAGCATTGATCAAAGCCGGTGCCAGCTGTGTTAAAGTTGGAGTAGGACCGGGCTCCATTTGCACAACCCGTATTGTAGCTGGCGTTGGTGTTCCACAGATGACAGCCATTCAAAAAGCGGTGGCAGCAGCCTCCAAATATGACATTCCCATTATCTCCGATGGCGGCATCAAACATTCCGGAGAACTTGCCAAGGCCATTGGTGCTGGAGCCCATGCCATCATGATTGGTTCTCTCTTTGCAGGGACCGATGAGACACCCGGAGAAACGTTTCTTTACCAGGGACGAACCTACAAAGGATATCGCGGTATGGGATCCATTGGCGCCATGCGGCAAGGCTCATCGGATCGATATTTTCAATCTGAGGTTTCCACCCAATCCAAACTGGTACCGGAAGGTATTGAAGGAAAAGTGCCCTATCGGGGACCGCTCGCCAATGTAATTTACCAACTCCTTGGTGGCTTGCGATCAGGTATGGGATATGTTGGAGCCGGAACCATTGAAGAGTTACGGGAAAAAGCAAAATTTGTTAGAATTTCCGCATCGGGATTACGCGAATCCCATGTTCACGATGTAATTATAACCAAAGAAGCTCCAAACTACCGAACTGCGTAATAATAACTGCACAATAACAACTACATAAAGAAAACAACTCACACGGAATGTAACGAATCAGGAGTACGCCAGATATGGGCGCATTCCTGATTCGTTACCGTAATACTATGAATTTACATGATGAAAAGATTCTGATCCTTGATTTTGGTTCCCAAACCACCCAGCTTATCGCCAGACGTATCCGCGAGCAAAAGGTTTATTGTGAGATTCATCCATTCTCCACACCTCTTGCAACCATCAAGGCAATGAAGCCCACAGGCATCATCCTGTCGGGCGGCCCACGCTCGGTTTATGATTCGGATGCTCCTCTTTCAGATCCTGCCATTTTTGAACTCGATCTTCCCATCCTTGGAATATGCTACGGAGCTCAGCTCATGATTCAGCAGCTGGGCGGCAAAATTGAAAAAGCCGACAAAAGGGAATTTGGTAAAGCCAACCTTACCGTTCAATTTACTGAGGGGGTCTTTGCAGGCCTTGAACCAGGAACCCCCCAGCATCAGGTATGGATGAGTCATGGAGACCGTATCGAAGTAGTACCCGATGGATTTGAGTCCACCGCAGTGAGTGATCATTCTCCATATGCTGCATTACGCCACACCTCAAAACCTTTTGTAGCTGTACAGTTTCACCCTGAAGTTGTTCATACTCTTATTGGTACAGACATTCTTCGTAACTTTATTTTTGGCATCTGTAAATGCAGCCCTGACTGGACCATGGCCTCTTTTACCCAGGCCACCGTAAAAGCTATTCAAAACCAGGTAGGTGAAAACAAAGTTATCTGCGCCCTGTCAGGTGGTGTTGATTCTTCAGTTACAGCTGCCCTTGTCCACAAAGCCATTGGAGATCAACTCACCTGTATCTATGTTGACAACGGACTCATGCGTATAGGTGAAAGCGAATCCATTCTTCGCTTCTTTCGTGAGAAAAGCCATCTGAAAGTTATTGCAGTGGATGCTGTAGACTTCTTTTTAGCTGAGCTGGACGGGGTTCTTGATCCGGAAATAAAACGAAAACGAATCGGCCTTGGTTTTATAAAAATATTTGAAGAAGAAGCGGCAAAGCTTGGCGAAGTGAATTTTCTCGCTCAGGGGACACTGTACCCGGATGTGATCGAATCTGTATCATTTATGGGTGAAGCCCCTATCAAATCTCATCACAATGTGGGAGGGCTTCCGGACATCATGAAACTTGATCTTATCGAACCCCTTCGTGAACTCTTTAAAGACGAAGTACGCGAACTGGGACTTGAGCTTGGATTACCGGAAGAAGCCATTTACAGGCAACCATTCCCAGGACCTGGCCTTGGAATCAGGATCATGGGAGAAGTAAATAAAGACCGTTTAAACATAGTGCGACAAGCAGATGTTATCGTACTTGAAGAGATGAAAAAGAGTGGCTGGTACAGAAAAGTATGGCAATCCTTTGCCGTGCTCCTTCCCATTCAGACTGTTGGTGTTATGGGTGATGGCCGCACCTATGAAAATGTTATTGCACTCCGCTCTGTTGATTCCAAAGACGCCATGACCGCAGACTGGTCAAAAATCCCCTATGAGCTTTTAGGCATTATCTCCGGAAGAATTATTAACGAAGTTCGTGGTGTAAACAGAGTGGTTTATGATATTTCCTCAAAACCCCCTGCCACCATTGAATGGGAGTAGTTACGGGAGCACTGCGAAGTTTTCAGGACTAAACAACAAAACATTGAATGAGGTCTGCTTGTAATGCACTCAAACACTCTTTACATTGCCTCCCTCGAACCTGAGGCCGGAAAACTTGTTGTGACCATGGGTTTTATGGAACTTCTCACCCGCTCCATGGGAAACGTAGCGTTCTTTCGGCCAGTTATCGATACAGACAGGGCGTTTGATCCTGACATTGATCTTATTCGCGGACGATATTGTCCTTCAATGAGCTATGAAGAGAGTTATGCTTTTGAAGCATCTGAAGTCAAAACCTTCCTGGCAGAAGGCCGAATCAACTTCTTTCTTGAAGAACTGATTAAAAGACTCAACAAGCTCAAAAAACGCTACGATTTTGTACTCTGCCAGGGCCTGAACTCCACGTCCTTTCTCGCCGCCTTTGATCAGGACATCAACATGGAAATAGCCAAGAACCTTGGCTGTCCGTTTGTTGGTGTTATCAACGGCATGAATCAGACTCCACGCGATATTGCCAAAGAAATAAAAATCACTGAAGATACCATTACGGAATCAGGTTGTGCTCACTTTGCCACCTTTGTAAACCGCATGGCTGAAGATACTTTAGGTGTTTTAGAGGTGGAACTCGACGATCCAGACGAATCCTCGGGAATCCCGGTTTTTCTTCTGCCGGAGGTTGAAGAACTGGACAAACCATCCCTTGGCGACATAAGTGATGCCCTTGGCTGTGAGAATCTACTGGGACTTGACGAAGGTATGGATCGTATTGTCAGGCAATTCAAGATTGCTGCCATGACCATGGAGCATTTCCTCAGCCATGTTGAAGATGGTGATCTGATCATTGTTCCAGGAGATCGTGATGATATTATTCTGGCAACTCTCTCCACACTTCTCTCTGCAAACTATCCAAATGTTGCAGGCCTCCTGCTCTCTGGTGGTTTTCATCCAGGGAAAAACACCATGCGCCTGCTCACCGGCCATGAAGTGACACTCCCCCTGCTCAGCGTAAAAAGTGACACCTATACAACTACCAGAAATGTTGCCGCAGTACCCGCCCTGATTAATCCCGGTGATGAACGAAAAATTGCATTGGCACTGGGACTTTTCGAAAATCATGTTGATGATGAACGAATCCGCAAGATGGCTGAACTTACGAGTACACCGGACACTGTCACTCCTGTAATGTTTGAATATGGACTCTTTGAACGGGCACGCTCGTCAAAGAAACATATTGTTCTGCCTGAAGCAAGTGACGAGCGGATTTTACGGGCAACAGAGATCCTGCTCAGACGAAATGTGGTGGATATCACCCTGCTTGGCAAGCCGGAGGAGATCGCAGCACACGCAGCGTCTCTTGGGCTTGATATCAGCAGTGCCGTGATTATTGATCCGTCAAACTCAGAGCTCACCGACAACTTTGTTCAAACCTTTTACGAATTACGAAAACACAAGAACATGACGCCCGATGGTGCCCGTGATGCCATGAGCAACTTCTCCTACTTCGGAACCATGATGGTTTATGAAGGTCTGGCAGATGGAATGGTTTCAGGTGCGATTCACACCACGGCCGATACAATTCGTCCTGCAATGCAAATTATCAAGACCATTCCTGGTTTATCCGTTGTCTCTTCAGTTTTTCTCATGTGTCTTGACACCAGAGTTCTTGTGTATGGCGACTGTGCAGTAAATCCCGATCCCAACGCCGCACAACTGGCTGAAATCGGAATATCCTCGGCTGATACTGCAGCAACCTTTGGTATTGACCCAAAAGTGGCCATGCTCTCCTATTCCACCGGAGCCTCAGGAAAAGGCGCAGATGTGGAAAAGGTTCGCCAGGCAACAATGCTGGCCAGAGAAAAACGACCGGATCTTCTCATTGAGGGTCCTATTCAGTATGATGCTGCCATTGACCTTGGCGTTGCAAAGACCAAGATGCCGAACAGCAAGGTGGCAGGACATGCCACAGTTTTCATCTTCCCGGATCTTAATACTGGAAACAATACCTACAAAGCCGTACAGCGATCTTCCGGGGCTGTTGCCATCGGTCCTGTTTTGCAGGGCCTAAAAAAACCAGTAAACGATCTCAGTCGTGGATGTCTTGTACCGGATATTGTTAACACCGTTGCTATCACTGCAATACAGGCGCAATCCATTCAAGAATGACATTGTATACAGGCAGCTTTCCCTCAAGAATATGATTATGACTTCATCCAGGGAAACATCGTAAAACTGGAAGCAGACTTTGGATATACATCCTGCAAACGACAATTTAATACTATTCTTACACACCTGATAAACATGACACTAAAAACTGGAATATACGTTGATGCCGAGAACATCAGGCTCTGCGGCGGATACGGAATGCGCTATGACGTGCTGGTGGATCTTGCAAACCTTGGTGATTCCAATATGTTGCGTGCAAATTGCTATCTTGCAGAAAACGGCGAACGTACCAAGGAAGACCGGGACTATCGGCTGAAACTCTACCGGTATCATAATATCCTGCGCCAATGCGGTTTTAAGGTAATTAAAAAATACGTAAAACACTTTGTTGATGACGAAGGGATCCTCACGACTAAAGCCAATGCGGATATGGATCTGGCAATTGATGCGCTGCTCCAGGCCAGGAATCTGGATAGAATCATTCTGCTTACCGGTGACGGTGATTTTATCCGCCTTGTTCAGGCTCTGCAAAACATGGGCTGCCGGGTGGAAGTTATTGCTTTTAATAATGTGAGTTCTGACCTGAAAGAAGAAGCAGACAGTTTTCTTTCAGGTTTTCTTATTCCAGGGCTGCTCCCCATGCAAAACGATGGTGCAAACTGGCATCGCGGGGTTCCTATAAATTACAATGCTGATCGCGGATTTGGTTTCATGCGCTATTTTTCTCAGCAAGCAGATGGGTTAAGGGCAGAAAGTGTGTTTTTTCACTGTTCAAAATCAAACGTAAGCTCTGACAGCATCTTCTTAGACTCCAATAATATTTTCGAATTTAAAATCGTTTCAAACTCTGATAATAATAACAAAACTGAAGCTCAGAACATTTCCTCCATTGACGATCTTCAGCCTTGACTTACTAACAATTACACTATGAGAATTATACCACTCCTGCTTTTCATACTGCTACTTTGCACTCAGCCCGTTCTTGCTGAAGAAGATATACATCCATCTTCCGACACTCTCCCCCCTACCATTAAAATACTTGGTGGCATAGAGAGTAAACAGGGTGATTGGCCATGGATGACAGCTATTCTTAGATCTACTGTAACTAATATGTACCAGGCACAATTTTGTGCAGGTGTGCTTATCGACAAAAATTGGGTTCTTACCGCAGCACATTGTGTTGAAGACGAGAGCACAAGTACAATCAACGTTGCCGTTGGTGTATTTGACTTGAACACCTTTTCAGGTGGCAGAATATCTGTCAGCAGCATACGCATTCATCCAGACTATGATACTAACAACATACAAAATGACATCGCTTTGCTACAATTGAGTTCTCCCAGCAGCCAACAGATAATTTCTCTTTTTTCCGGGAAATCAACGGAAAACGTGCCGCCATCCTTACTGGGACGAATGCTGACTGCTATGGGCTGGGGAGAGGCCGACAGCAATACCGGCTTGTACTTTCCCGAAAAGTTGCGGCAAGTAAACCTGCCAGTAGTGGATAATCGTTTCTGTGATTATCCACTTCCATTCACTTCATCCCAACTTTGTGCGGGATATACCACTGGAAAAGATGCCTGTAGGGGAGATAGCGGAGGGCCTGTAGTCCATCAGATTGATGGAGTTTGGGTACATACCGGACTGGTGTCATACGGTGTTTCATGTGACAAATCTGATGGGTGGTACGGTGTTTACACCCGAACATCAGCCTTTGTTGATTTTATTAAGCAGTATGTACCGAATGCCCAATTTACTTCTGCGGGAAGCACTCCCGAAGGAACCAAAACTGCTCTTAGCTGGCTGCAACTCCTGTTGTTATCAAACTGATATCCCCCAAATATAGCAACCTATCCTTTTCACGGATCGATATTCCGGGTTTTTCAGCGGATATTAACGGTGCTCTTTCGGATATTGCAAATCGGGAAAAATCGCACCAAAGGGGGGACTCGATTGAATCACTTATCGGCAGACGCCGATAAGTCAGCAAACTGAATGTATAATAACAATGTGCCATCCCTGCCTGGGCAGAGATGGCAAAAAGAGTCTATTTCGCTGGGATAATCCTGGAGAGATACTCTCCAATAAGGACTCCAAAATCAGAAGGTAAATTCTGATCACTGGAACCACCAGTATATGCAGCAGCCCACGCATTGTTGGATGTGGACAGGAGTTTCTCATGCACAACTTCCTTGCTTCCTGCATTGCGTACTTCCACCAATACATCCATAAAAGAACTTCCGGCAAAAGCCCCACCCCACATGCGGGCAGCACTGCTGGCAATTCTCATATCAACAATCCTTAAGTCAACTATGGCTGTTTTTCCTGAAAACTTTCCAGCCCTGTCATCAGTAACATTTTTATAGCTTTTTTTTGATTTCAGCTGACTCACCATCTGTTCTTCGCAATCCCTGACCGCTTTCGGATAATCAATCTTTATTTGAGCACTGGATTCAAAATCACCTATAACAATATTGTCATACTTTGATTGCAGTGGAATTCCTGTCACCATATCTTCAATCGAAGACAACTCCAGTTTCTCCACGCCGGATTCAGTGGTTGACGCAACGCTTCCAGAATCAGCCTTCCTGGCAGTTCCCTGACCGGATCCGCCACCAACACAAGCACAGACAAGGGGCAACACAAAAAGGAAGGTAAGTGCAGTTAAAACAGGTTTTTTCATTGTATTCATTTTAAATCTCCCAACGCAGTAAAGGTATTAATAATTATACAGCTTCGTAACAACCACAAGTTGTATAGCAAATCAAGCAGAAATTGTGAAACAATTCCATCTTTTTCATTGCAGTGCTCTGAAGAAACTTGTACTAATTAATGCGGAACAGTTCTTAATCTCACTTGTCGTTGAACTTATGAAGAATTCTCTTGATATCCAGTTCTTTTCCGTCGCCCCAAAATACCATAGCCTGATACTTTACAGATGTATAAATTATCATTTCTTCTTTAAGAATGGCAATATAACAGATGAAACATTCTTTCTTTCTCTCACTGGCATTGGGAGCCGGCTGGTTACTCTCTCCTGAATCGCTGGTTATTGCAGGTAATGGAGCAGGGCGGATGGGTTGGCTGACTATTCCTCTGCTTGCCTCCATTGCTCTACTCTATACTGTCTGTGCCAAACTCATAAACAGCCCGCAACTGCCGGATCAAGTAGATAAAAAACATTTTATGCTCCAAAGTATGACCGGAATTATTCCGGCAACCAGTCTTCGTATTGCAGCTGTCATTCCACTTGTAATTCTTGGGGCAACTGCCCTGCTGGTAACTTCTGGATATACATTTAACGAAGTTTTTCTGTACTGGTTTCCTAATTTTGGTTTTTCTTTTTTGCTCCTGGCGCTACTTACCATCCTGCAGCTTTTCCCTGAGAAATATATTTTCAAAGCACAAATATGTTTTGTAAGTCTTGCGGCAGGTGGTCTGCTGATCCTTGCACTTTACGGAATTACAACCACAGAATTAGTTGTCACCCAGGTTTTCAAACAGCCCTCCAGCTTTTCGTCAAGTGCATTTGCTTCCATGTTCCTTCTTTTTGCCTGGAGTACTTTTAGCAGTGAAAAACAGCAACCTTCCGTTCTTGTACCAGTTGCCGGATTGATTCTATTTTCCTGCTGGATTCTGGTATCACTCAGCTATGTTGATGCGGAACGTCTGGCTTCTTCCACTATTCCCTATATGACTGCAGCACGAAGAATCATGGGTGAGCCCGGACGACAAATAATGGGCATCATTGTTATCAGTGGAACATGTGCCGCCATCACGGGTCTATTGCTTGTATGCAGACGTATGCTTTGGAGTGTTGCAGGTACAACATCACATGATTCCAGTTCCGGTAAAGCCTTGCGCTGGTTTTTTCCACCACTTATTGCCATTATCACAGGATCATTAATGGCCACCGGGCTTGCAGGTGATGAGCAGCTTGAAGTACTTCTACGGGGTGCACTTATTCTCTGGCTCATATACTATGATCTACTCTGTCTTGCAGCAGTCCTCCAAACCCAAAAAGCAACCCAGACAATTCCTATAGCTGGAGCAACCTGCACAGTTATCCTTTTGGCAGCAGTATTCATCCTTATCAGCAGCAATACGCATAGAATGGAGATGCTTAGATTCCTCCTTTCCATGTTTGCAATCAGTGGTCTTCTCTCGACCATCTGGTTTTTTATAAACAAAGACAGGAACCAATACCCTTAACAAATGGAGAAACACCTATGAAAAACATGCTATTCCTCCTCTCATTCACATTGATTATGGCCTTTCAACCGGCTTTTGCCGCCAATGTGCCGCTTATGAGCAAAGAAGAACTGAAAAACCAGCTCAACACGGTAACTGTCACAATACTGGACGTTCGCTCTGGCAGAGACTGGAGCTCCAGTGAATTTAAAATTCAAGGTGCCATTCGGGCAGTCGCCAGTCAAATTGGAGAGTGGTCAAAAAATTATAAAAAAGATCAGACCCTTGTTCTCTACTGCGCCTGACCCAGTGAAGCAACCAGTGCCAGTTTGGCACGTCAGTTAATGTCCATGGGTTACACAGATGTTTATGCATTAAAAGGTGGATGGCGAGATTGGTTCAGATCCAAATTTCCAGTGGAAGAAAAATAATTTGACATACCTTCTAGCGGCGGATATTGGCGGGACAAAAAGTGACCTGGCGATTTTTGACCTTTCACAGACAGCAAACACCCCTCCTATACGCCGCAAGCGTTATCGCAACCGGGAATTTCAGGATTTTGATACGATTCTGGAAGATTTTCTGAGCAACTCTGAAATACCGGAATATGGGTGTTTTGGAGTTGCTGCGGTGATTCATCAGGGCACTGCTGCACTCACTAATCGGGACTGGGTTATCAGTGAAACAGAGCTGAAACGTTCTTTCGGATTTAAAGAAATCACCCTTATCAACGATCTCACCGCTCTCTGCAGCGCACTGCCGTTTCTTTCTGAAAGTGAGTTGTTAATGATTCAGCCGGGAGTGGTGCAGAAAAAAGGTGTTCGGGCAGTAATTGCACCCGGAACCGGACTTGGTGAAGGCTTTCTTATTGAACAGGGTTCCTGCTTCTTTCCTCAAGGATCAGAAGGGGGACATTGTGATTTCGCACCACTCAATGATGAGCAGGCAGACCTGCTCAGGTATATGCAGAAAAAACATCCTGCTGTCAGTTATGAACTTCTTTGTTCGGGAATCGGGATTCCCAATATATTTGATTATCTGGCATCAACCGGCCTGAATAGAGACCAGAACCATTTTGACAGGATAACAGAAGCCCATGACCGAACCCCGCAAATCATTGAAGGGGCTTTGAAAAAAGGAGTCTGTCCTTTATGCAAAAAGACCTTATCTCTTTTTCTTGAGATTCTTGGCGCCGAAGCCGGTAATCTGGCTCTTAAGCTCTACCCCACTGGTGGATTATTTATTGGTGGCGGTATCCTGCCACGTATTGCACACCAGATTTCCTTCGATTTATTTCTTGAAAAATTCAACAATAAAGAGAAAATGGAACGACTCATGAAAAGCTTCCCCATACATCTTATATTGACAAACGATATTGCTCTTTCAGGTATTGCAAGTTATGGTCGTCACCTTTTTCCCAGGAGCTTGTCCGAGAATAGGTATTTCGCTCAAAATCGAAGAATTTTCTAAAAATAAGCACAGCCATATGTTTGATATTGCGAGCATTATTTTTAGAAAATTCTGAAGAGTTTGGGCGAAAGGGCATTCTCGGACAGGCTCCTGGTGCTGTCTTGCCGGTTCAAAGAGCATAGTCTTACGAAATAGAGTATCATCTCCCAGTACAATAAAATTCATCCGGCACACCGGATCACCATTATATCAGCAACATTTTCGCCGGAAACGCTGTGGCAAATATTCCACATAAAAATAACTTTGATCTTCTTCGCCTGGTACTGGCATTCAGTGTCTGCCTGGCTCACTTGAGTGAAGTAAGTGGGATTTCTGATTTTCGTCCACTGGCGCAGTATTTCTATTCCGGGCTGGCTGTTGACTGTTTCTTTATTGTCAGCGGCTTTCTTATTTTCAGAAGCTACACCCGCTCTTCAAGCCTTTTATCCTTTTGCAACAAACGGATACGGCGTATTTATCCTGCCTATTTAACGGTGGTTCTGCTTGCAGCTCTTCTCCTGCCTTTTCTTGGTTCGGTAACAGATCTTTTCTTTTCAAAGATATGGTTCCGCTATCTCATTTCCAACCTGGCCTTTCTAAATTTCCTGCAACCTGATCTTCCGGGAATTTTCACAGCCAACGCTCTCCAGGTGATCAATGCCCCACTCTGGACAATTAAAATCGAGATAATGTTTTATTGCTCGGTACCGCTTATCTTCCTTCTTTTGAAAAACAGAAAGAAATGGCTCGTACTCACTATTCTGTATGTCACATCTGTCGGCTACTCCATGCTTTTTCTCCACTTTCATCGCTCAAGCGGCCTTCCCATCTGCCAGACATTAGCAAAACAGCTTCCTGGCCAACTTGTCTATTTCCTTGGGGGTGGTGGTATTTATCTCTATTTCTCATTTTTTCAGAAACACTGCTTAAAGCTGCTGATCCCATCTCTTCTTTTTCTGATCAGTAAAGGTCACCTGCTGATTCCTGCCCTTTACCCACTGGCTCTTGCAATCACCGTCATCTTCTTCGCCGTCTCTTTTCCCTATTTAGGGAACTTCGGAAAATTTGGTGACATATCCTATGGTGTTTATATTTATCATTTTCCAATCATTCAGATATTCACCGCCTTTGATCTTTTCCGAGGACACCCATGGCAAACATTTGTCCTCCTGATCCTGGTAATCTTAAGCCTGTCCGCACTCTCATATCATTTTATAGAACGTCCCTTTCTTCGTAAAAGCTCCCACTATAGACAGGCTGCAGAGGAGCACTCTGCGTAATGATGTCGAAAAACCCGCCAGAAGACATTATCCGTCGGTTCTTCCCGGATTCTTCATCCATGGAAATCTCCACTCCTGGTGAAGGCAATATTAATGATACTTTCCTTGTCCGTACTGCAGAAAGAGTCATTATCCTGCAACGAATCAATGATACTGTATTTCCTGATCCAGACATTCTCACCCGAAACCTGCAGCACCTGACTCAGCATCTGGCCTCACATCCCGACACGACAGGGCAGCACTGGGAAGATGCCGTACTTATTCCTGCACTGGACGGTTCACCTTCTATTAGATGACAATTAGCTTGTCCGGTTGACGACAACTATCTTGTCCGGTTCAACAGGGTTATAATCCTAACCAAAAACAACTTCACATAAAGGAGGTTTTTGGTGTCTGGTAAACCCATTAATTCAGAACAGGTCAAGGTATATATGGAAGCACGAGCTAAGAACACAACGCAGAAGAAAGCATCAGCCCGGTCAGGAATAT
>JAESPV010000004.1 GCA_016765495.1 Desulfocapsa sp.
TTACGAATCCAATCACAGTATGTACGTTCAGTATGTATGGAATAATGATGGAGGCTCATAAATTCATGTACCTCTGTCAAAATCCTTTTCTTTTTCACAGAATTTTCCATGGACAGTTAACCCAAAATGGAGTAAAAATTTCGATGCTATCACCTAATAATTAGAATAAGTATATTTGCCTTGTTTGTCAAAAAGAATCCAGTTATCAAGGCAAATATGCTCAGTAATCAATGGTTATATTGCCTGTTGCTCGTTGATCTCTTCAGAGATAATCGCAAGCTGTCCACAAGCTGCACCAGCTTCAATCTCTGCCTTAGTTGCCACAGCTACTGCGTAATCGTAACCAGCTTCTTCCAGTTGTTGTTTGATCATGTCTTCCATTGTAAAACTCCTTAAATTAAGTTTTGTTGCTCAATAATTCCGCTTCCCATCTCATTAGCTATTGAGACATCATTTTCGTTGATGGGGCTAATTTTAACAAAGAACTTGTCCTTGTCAAAAATTCGTTGCATCTCGGTAATGCTAAAATCTTCCTTTCGTACCATGGTCAGGTTCAGAGTGGTCTTTAGGTTGCTGGCTGTTTCCACAATCCCCATTTCTTCTAACTTCACTTTGCCTTTAAATGGGATTAACCAGTTCCTGTAATCCTCGTCAAAAGAATGAACAGAGAATTGAAGAGTAATATTCCCCTCAATCCATGAGTAATCTGCACCTTTAATACCAATTGTAGAAATGTAGTGATGCGTGTTGGGATATTTATCACTTATAACTTTTATGGCCTTTTTAACTTCCGTAATGTTCAAAAATGGTTCCCCCATTCTTGTCCAGTTGATCTTAAATTCCTTGGAATCAAGTGGCGAAATATTGCTGTTTTGTTCAACAATATATTTAACCTGAGCAACCATTTCTCCTGCTGTCAGTTTACGCCATTTATCCAGTTTTCCGGTAGCGCAAAACTTGCAATCTACAGGACAACCAGACATTACAGAGACACCAATCATCCATCGTTCTTTTCTACTCCCAGCATCCTTAGAAATAAGTTTGTTCTGTTTCTTACCTATGGCATCTTTTGTGTAATACGGTAAAAATGTGTCTGTAGTTTCAATTGGGTAACCATCTTCAGTGTAAAGCAGGTAAACAATACCATTCCTAAATGATTTAAAGTTCCGGCAATATAACAAATCATTTAACGCAGACCCCGTGCAACGCCGTTCTTCGGTTTTAACTTCGGTGTTTTGTGTATCTTCCATCTTCGCATCTCCTTCCGTGGTTTAAGCACGGGGCAGGTTAATTCAAACGTTGTGCAGTACAAATCTAAAAGGAGGTATTTATGAAGCTAAGGTATTTGGTACAGTTAGTTACAATTTCTTGTTGTTTTTTTGCCGGAGGTCTATCAGTTGCTAATGACAAACCGGTATTAACACCAATCAACATGCTCTTGCTATCTGGCAACCATCCCCATGAGAGTGAAGGCATCAAAGCCCAAGTAGGCGATTCAATTGAAACGATACAAAAAATTATTGGGAGTACTGGAGGTGAAATTGAGATCACTCAGGGAAGTGCAGCCGGCGTAATAGTTACGGTTCCCCCAGGGGCTTTTAATGAAGACATCTCTGTCACATTAAGTCAAAACTCTGGCAGCTTATCACCTAATGAAGGTGTGTTTAGTGATATTGTTATTGACATAACACCGGGTGAATTAACTCACTTTGCAAATCCGATTCAAATCACAGTTCCATTTAATTCAAGTAACGGATTCCCTGTTCCTTATTATATCAATGAAAAAGGCTACCTTAAACCTTGTCAAATCGTTAATATTGACACGAATGCGGGGATAATGACATTTGAAACATACCATGCTTCTTTTTTCACATGGATATATTCACTTACTACTATTCCGAGGGAAGATTTAACCAAATTCAAAACAGGAGATGATGGGTTTCGTATCACTAATTATGGAACAGCTCCTCTGACAACCGGGGGAGAATGCTTCGGTATGTCAACCTTCGCAATTTGGTATTTCGATAAAAAAGGCTCTGGTCTTTATGATAAATATTGGTCAAATATAAGTGCTTGCACTGGCGGAGATGTAAAAGGGCAAGATATCATTGCAACACGAGCTCACCTTTCCGTAAGCCGACAGTGGTCACTGTACGTACCTAAATTGCAACAACTTCAAGGATTCTCAGATTTAATGCGCATGGGTTGGATCAGGAATGTTCTCAGCAATACTAAAATACCGACTGTCTTATATCTGTACAACAACAGTTCCCACAATGGGACACATGCTGTTGTCGCATATGATATGAATGAATTAAATACTACTTATATTTATGATCCAAACTATCCTAACAGCACAAAAAGTGTCGTTTTTAACAATTCTACACATCAATTTGAATCATACAACGGATATGGTTCTGTTGCCCCGTTAGGAACAGGTACTTTTTTCTATAAAGAATCATTCGAAAATATATGGAAAGATGCTGAGAACGGTTTCAGTAGTCCGGATGCAACTGTTGAAATCACTTCCCACACCTCAGGTGAAACTGTTCAAGATCGCAATCAGACTATAACCGGAGATGTTACCTTTGGACAGGCCATAGTTGAGAAAATAGAGATTTATGTTAACGGTGTTACATACTCTTCAACTGTAAGTAGTTCCGGCTCTTTCAGTTTATCAGTTACCTTGGATTCTGGTGAGAACAAACCAAAATTTACGACAAAAGCGTATGATCAAGCAAATAATCTTGTGACTGTTTCCAACAACTTACAATGCGAACAGTTTACCCTCAATGCCCCCAGCGATGATGCAGTTATCCTCGTAACACTAACCTGGGACAAAAATGATACCGATTTAGATCTTTATACCATTGATCCTACTGGTGATTATTCTGCTTACTACCACAAAATAACCGGCGATGGTGGTGAACTTGATTACGATGATACAAATGGTTATGGTCCAGAACATTGGACATTACAATACTCTGATACTGTCCGCTGGGATCAAGACTATAGAATTCGAGTACATTATTATTCGGATCATGGTAACGGTGGAACCAATTATGATGTTACTGTCAAGTTATACGAGGGAACAGACAAAGAGTCCTTGCAATCATTTTCCGGTTATTTATCAAGTAATAACTCATCAAATGATGGCCCGAATGATACAGGGGCAGACTGGGCAAATATTGTAACCATCAGACCTGTTCAAACTGCCACTGGGGCGAGCTTTGCACGTGCCAAAATGTCAATAAGCAAGGATGGTAGTGTACCGATCATTACCGTGCCAGTACCAAGTCCTGCTGAACGCTTAGAGGCTAAACAGCATATACACGCTGAGTAAAAGCGACTCACCATTATCATAACATCTTTACTGGAGACGATCCGAGCCAATGAGTTACTTGGTTCGGATTGTAATGGACCTATGAGGAAAAGTTTTTTCTTTATTTTAGTTTGTTTATTAAATGGGCTTATAGGAAATTGTATGGCTACAGGAATGGGGATCAAACAATATCAGTCAAATAAACAATTTCATGTTGTTAAATATGATATTTCAGAAAATGGCGAGACTGTCACTGTTGCCAATACAGGAACACCAATTGATGGCATCAATATCATTGTACCCCCAGGTGCTATATCTAAAGATGGTGAGATTTTCTTAGGATACGAAACAGGGAAGTTTTTACCAACTATCCATGGCATCCCTTCTCGGATTGTACTTGTTATCGAAACTCCTGGAATCACAAATTATGAAAATCCTATTGAAGTCATTGTCCCTCTGGCTACCATGGAAAAAGATTGGATTGGTGTCGCTGGGTACAAAATTGACAAAGAAGGTCAATTGGAACCGCTTACGACCATATCATTGGATAAAGTTTCTAACNGAGCAACATTTGTAACATTTGCTCCATTAAAAATGACTTGGGTGTATTATTAATCTATCTGTTCTTTCACAAAAATTGCACAACAAGTCACTTCAGCGGAAAAAATGAGGTCCGGGGTTTGGGTCGTTTCCGTCACGCAAAAAGGCACTTGTTAATGCAAAGTTCCTTGCCACGTATTTCATTTTTCCGCTGAGTTCAAACGTTAGTCGCGACACGATGTCGCGTTTTTATATGTGATCCCGCACTGATAGATCGTGCGCAGTCACCCGGCATGTTCCTGCCGGTATCCTAGGGAGGCGTGCTGCTGTTGCGCTGATGACAGGGTGCGAAGCCCTCCCGACAATGTACCGAATTGGGTGGAAATCGTGAGATGGAACCCCCTCCGGGAATCCCTCCCGGTTAAGGGCTAGGATTGGACAATATGGCGAGAGTAGGCGAAGGACTTTACGCGTCGTCAACGAGCAACTGGCCTAAGGGGATTAATAGGTCAAAGGTGCGCTTCCCAGAGTTCGCGCATGTTGGAGAGGTTGCAGGTCATTAACGTCCCTGCACGGAACCCAATTTCTTACCGGTGTCCAAGTCCCGCCTAAGTTGTCCGTTAAAGTAAATTCGTGGAACGTGGGAACCCCATCTGTCCGTCCTGTGCAATGCAGGGCAGGCATTACCGTAAGGCGTGCTGTTGGAGTGGTGGGATTGAGAGGTCGAAAGAAGCTAAGGCCCTTGGGAAAGCCGAGGGATAGGGTATGAAAAAAGACTCAACGCTAAAACAGGTTTCCGGCTGGATACGTGTGAATGGTGTGCTGACGTTCGGCAGGTGTTCCATTGCGAGAGAATCAGGAGAACCCTCTAAGACAGAAAAGCTAGAGACGGCTTCGGCTGGGGCATTCGTCAACTTTGTTAACCCATGGCACACCGTTAGTTGGCGTGTAGCAAGGGAACATGTTCGAGGGCTGCAGATACGCATCGCAAAGGCTGTAAAGGAAAACAATTGGGGCAAGGTGCAAACCCTGCAACGATTAGTAACCAACTCGTTCTACGCCAAGCTATTGGCTGTCAAACGAGTGACTTCCAACAAGGGGAAAAACACTCCTGGCGTTGATGGTGTCCTGTGGCAGGATGCCGAAGCCAAATGGCAGGCTGTAAGCAGTCTGTGCCGACGTAGTTATAAGCCACAGCCATTAAGAAGGATCTACATCCCGAAGAAGAACGGAAAGAAACGTCCTCTTTCAATACCCACTATGATGGACAGAGCGCAACAAGCCCTGCACAAACTGGCACTGGCACCAGCAGCCGAAACCCTGGCCGATGGAAATTCCTACGGCTTCCGGGAATTACGCTCCTGCGCAGATGCCATACAGGCAGGATTTAACGCACTGTCAAAGCCCAACTCGGCAACATGGATATTGGAAGCAGATATTAAGGGTTGTTTCGATAACATTTCCATCCGGTGGTTGCTTGACAACGTACCAATGGATAAAACCATTCTTCGCAAATGGCTAACGGCAGGATACATGGAAGACGGCATCTTGTATCCTTCTCGTAAAGGGACACCTCAGGGCGGGATTATTAGTCCTACCTTGTCGAATATGGCTCTCGATGGTTTGGAGGATGTCGTTCGTCGTGCAGTCCCCCGTCGAAACAGAGTCAATTTCATCCGTTATGCAGATGACTTTATTATCACCGGCAAATCGAAATATCTGCTGGTAAATAAGGTCAAGCCAGCGGTTGAAGAGTTCCTTGTGAAACGTGGTCTTACTCTTTCCGAAGAGAAGACCATGATAACACACATACGAGATGGGTTTACGTTCCTCGGGCAAACTTTCCGTAAAATTGGCAGGAGACTGCACATCAAGCCATCAAAAGAGGGAATCAAAGCCCTCATAGAGAAAGCGGGAACGATAATCAGAAAATACGTCAGCAGTCCGATGATCATCCTGATCACAAAGCTAAATCAAGTTCTTCGTGGTTGGGCTAACTACCACCGCCATGTGGTTTCATCGGAAGCCTTTAGCCGAGTTGATACCTATGTGTTTGAACAACTCTGGCGGATGCTCAGGAAACGACACCCGAAGAAATCCAAACGGTGGTTGTTCAAGGAATATTGGACAAACACTGAACGGAAACACATCTTTGCTGTCAAATCCATAACTCGAAAGGGTATACTTAAAACCTATAAGGTCTTACGTGTAGCATCCATTGGAATTAAGAGACACATTAAGATTAAAGCGGCGGCCAACCCTTATGACCCAACCTTTGCAGGATACTTCTGGCAAAGAAGGAATAATAAGGAAAGCAGGGTATTACCAGCATTGTCATCAAGGCAATACCGCGCTATGTTGGCATAGGAAGAATTACAGTCGGGCAGTTCAATAAGGGCTGTCTTTGGAATGCTTGAGCCGTGTGATGGGAAACTATCACGCACGGTTCTGAGGGGGGAAGGGAGCCGCAAGGCTCCTGCCCTACCCGGTGCTTGAAAAAGGAACTATGTATAAAATTGAATCAATAAGTGACTTCCTTTCTATAGTTCAAGATCATGCAACAACATATCAAAATAAACAAAAAAAGTATTACTCGAATGATAATTCTTTACCCCAAGGCCCAGAATGGTACAAATACAATCCCAATTTCTGGTACAGAGGCCATGCAGACTTTGAATGGGAACTTCAACCTAAAGTAGAACGCTCCGATTTTGTAAATTCAGCTAAAAATGCATCTACTACAAATAATGACTATGAATACACA
>JAESPV010000005.1 GCA_016765495.1 Desulfocapsa sp.
AAGGGGTCGGAGAGAAAATATTCGAGAAAATTTCCAAGGACATTATTGTGGAATAACTTTTCCAAACCTCCCCCTCCTTTCACCGAGTAGAAGGGGCAAAATTCCGGGGCCATGCTACCTGTTTCCTTCACTCTGGTTTCCACGCTCCTGCGTGGAAACCAGGTATGCCCCTTTAAAAAGAAATGTACATACGGGAAATCCGGGGACACAATACCAATTCTCTTTTCTCTCCTCTTCTTCTGAGGAAAAAGACTAGCTCTGGGAACAGTTGATATAATAACAAGTTATAAGTGAAAAATACCAGAATTGACAATCCTGACGTTGTTGACTATAGTTGACACATGATAGAGATACGTAAAACTAAAATATTTACTAAGTGGTTCGATAATTTAAATGATCGTAGGGCCAGAGCACGTATCCAAGTACGCATTGATCGTATGGAAAGAGGAAATTTTGGTGATGTTTCTCCAGTTGGAGAAGGTATTAGTGAAATGCGTATCTTCTATGGTCCAGGTTATAGAGTGTTTTTTGTCCAAGTAGAAAAAACAGTAGTGGTTTTGCTGTCAGGTGGCGACAAAAGCACTCAGAACGAAGATATTATTAAAACAAAAAAACTAGCACAGCAAGTCGAGGTTTGAAATGTCTATTACTACAACTAGATGGAATTCAGCAGAACACTTAAAAACAGAAGAAGATATTCAATTCTATTTGGAAGCATGTATGGAAGATGCTGGAGATGATCCTTCTTTCATTATTCATGCACTTAGTGTCGTTGCTAAAGCAAGAAATATGAGCCAACTCGCTCGTGATACAGGGCTTTCAAGAGAGGGAATCTATAAAGCACTATCACCTGAGGGAAACCCAACTTTTGCTACTGTTTCAAAGGTTGCTAAAGCTTTAGGTTTTAATTTAACTATACAACCAACACATTGAGGAAATCCGGGGAAAATTCAGGGGACACGTTACCCATTTCTTGCTATATTAGGAAAGAATTTATAAAATGCTATGTTTATGCCTTTAAAACATTCACGTCGTACTTCGCAATAAAATCGTCTCTTGTAACCAGAACGAGCTTCTCTATGACAGCTTGAGCAATGAGTATCCGGTCAAACGGATCTTTATGAATGCAAGGCAGCTTTCCCGCGAACTCTGCGTGTCAAAGTTAAAGGAAAGTTAAAGGGACAGGCAAATAATACTTTTACATTTAAAGTAACTTTTTGTTTATACACTATATGAAAGCCTATAACAGAGACAGTGTTGACAGAACCCAGGCAAAAACTTATATTCACCTTTAACAAACCTATATTATAAGTTACCATACAGCGATAAAACAGATTAAGTGGAAAACAAAAGCCCTTCGTCAGTTACGAAAGATCAAAAACCGACAGGGACAGCAAAAAATTCATAAAGAGATCGGTACACTGGTGAAGTTTCCCCATTGTGAAAACGTGAAGAAGATTAAAACTACAGAAATGCATCGGCTCCGTATTGGTCGCTGGAGAGTGATTTTCACTGATTCCCTTGAGATTATAACCATAAAGGAGGTAAAACCGAGAAATGAGCGTACATACAAATAACGTGCAGGTTATTAAGCAGGGCGGGAAACCCGCCTTTGCGGTTATTCCTTATGATGATTACTTGCAGCTTACCAGTGAGAAAGAAGAAGCAACGATTCCCCATGAAGTTGTGGGGATGCTGGTTGAAAAGGATTGGAATTTGGTCAAAGCCTGGAGAAAACATCTTGGAATAAGTCAGAAGGTCTTGGCGAAAAAAGCAGGGATCAGTCAGCCGGCACTTTCCCAGATGGAACGAAGTAATAACCTGCGTGACAGTTCCCTTGAAAAAATGGCTCTGGCCATGGGGCTTGACCCGGAACAACTGGTGGATTGATCCCTGTTTTTTTTCAGGTTGTTTCTTTAAAAGAATAAAAAATCCGTTGGGTCAAACAGGGGTTATCAAACAGAAGGAAACAAGGGGACAGGCGAATTATACTTGATCTCACATGCACTACCGCTTATGCTTAATTCCATTATTTCTTAAGTGTTGATTTGTTAACCAACGATGGAGGAAACACATGCCACGCAAAGCACGCATGGTTGTAAAAGGAGAGTCAGCTGTATACCACGTCATGTCCCGTACAGCGCTTGAAGGCTTTGTCCTTGGAGATATCGAAAAAGATTATCTACTTCAGCTCATCAAGCATTTCAGTTCAATATATTTCACCGAAATTTTGGGCTATTGCCTTATGGGCAACCATTTTCACGTTGTTGTTCGCATACACCCCAGCGAGAGATATTCCGATGATGACATTTCCGAACGTTACACCCGGTACTATCAAAACGATAAAACAAAAACCAGTCCCCTTCCCGCTCAACGTCCAATGCTTCGTGAAAAATGGGAAAATCTTTCCGAATTCATGAAAGAAATAAAACAGAGCTTTTCAAGATTCTATAATAAAAAGCACCACAGACGTGGCTTCTTTTGGAGTGACAGGTTTAAAAGTGTTCTGGTTGAGAATGGTGAAACGCTGATCAACTGCCTGGCATATGTGGATCTCAATCCGGTGCGGGCAGGTATTGTTGACAAGCCTGATGATTATCGCTGGAATGGACTTGGTAACCATCTCCAAAATGCTAACCATGACGACTTTCTTTCTCTTGATTTTGGTCTTGAGGCAGCTATTGAATTATCAAACGAACAAAAGGTCACTCAATACAAGAAGTTTGTTTATGACGTAGGCTCTTTGCCCACAGTTACAAGGGCAAGCAATGCTGGAAGGATCGCTCCCCAAAGGGCAGAGCATGGTTCTAAGACGAATACAGCAGATCGTTTTTTAGCAAGAACCAGATATTTCACAGACAGCGGTATCATTGGTAGCAGAAAATTTGTCAGTAGCCTATGGAAGCGACTCAGAAGTGATGGAGATAATCCGGATAGGATTCCTATACATGTTGTAGGATTGCAGGGTTTATACTCTTTGAAACGCTTGAATGAAAACATTTTCTGATAAGAGTACAATGTTTGACTGAAAACGTGAAATGATGCCCTCTAAGACTCAATCTCTCAAATGACTAATTGTGTAATATCTCTCTTCTTGCTATGAAAGGAGGATGGGGTCAGGCTTCGAAGTTGCTCAATTGGGCACTCGGAGTTGATGGGGGAATTAAGCGAATTTGAGTCATATAGAGTTTTAAGATATGGGATTGTTTTAAAAGCTGATGCTCAGAAAAACAATTGTTGTGTGGAGTGTCGACCATAGACGTGATGTGCTGATTTACATGTCCTCGACTTAGCACTGCTTCATCTTGCTTAAATAGGTCTGTGCTGTTATATTTCACATATTCTAATTGTATTGTGATGGTAAATTATACAGACAGGTAGCACTATGGAACAAAACAATAAAGAGCTCGAAGTAACACTGAATGAACAGAGCCTTGAAATACTCATTACAAAGCTTATTCCAACATCTCAATATTTTGAAAGAAGTTTTGAGATGCTACAAAAGCAGATGGATGAATTTCGAGCAGGCCAGCAAGACCTGAAGGCAGATATCAACAGGCGCTTGGAGCCCTCGTCATACTGCACCTCCTTTCATGAAAAATTTATTTTCTTCAAATTTAAGATTAATACGTTGATATGTTTGTTTAATTTGAGATTGTCGATGGTCGCGTAAAAAATACTGTCAAAATTTTACACGTTGCAACATCCTCTCACCGGCACAAGATTTAATATAATTTCAATTGCCTGTCTGCCACCTTGATATATAAGCCCATTTGCTTTCCCTGTCGAACATGAACAGCAGAGAGTTTCCCCGATTTTATCCGATTTAACACTGTTTGTCGTGTTACTCCAAGAATGCTTTTGGCCTCTTTCATTGTTACATACCCCTCTGGTGGGGCCTCCATGAATTTGGATTTTAGCTCATCCGTCATTCGAATGCGCCATGGCGCCCCCGGAGTAATCTGTTCTCCGGCGATGAATCCATCGGCTAACCAGCGGTGAAGTGTAGACGGCGCTATGCCGAGTATGGAAGCTGCTTTTTGAATAGTCACCAGTTCACCGTCGTCGGATGATTTCCCTTCAAATTTAGGGATATTCCAGTGGCGGCGCAAATTACCAACCCTGTTGGCCGTGAATTTATGACCTTGGGCCGTTTGCCTGCCTTGCCGATTCAGAACACCGGCGATAACGGCATCCGGGTAATGAACGGCAAGTCGTCGTACAAGATCAAGGGTGTCTTGTTTTGTCCGGTTGGTTGGGGATTTGCGGTTGGGCATGGTAACATCAAGTTCGAATATCGCATCTGTTTTCCAGCGTATAATCAAATGGGCCTTGTTTTCAGCACGATCTACAGTAATATTTACCTCCTGCAACAGCGTCTGAAGTAACTCTTTTCTATCCCTGGGTGTGGTTGTCGGAGCATGCCAGATTTTTTTTATATCATCTCCCAGGTTGCAAAGCAGGGCCTTTTGTTCCCGATTCAACATTTTTGGACGATTCCGTTTCCGGCGCTCAAGATCATGTTCCGCGTCCTGAAGTTTTCTGAGAGCTGTCTCCCATCCGGTTTCTAGAGTACGGACCACAAGCCTGTTTTCCGGTTCCACCGCCCTGAAACGACGTTCCGCCTTTTCAGCCTCATAACGGAATCGTTCAACTTGCAGACGCCACTGTTCAAAGGCACTGTCATGATCAGCCGCAATGTTTTTTTCCGCTAACAAAGCCGCTTCTGTGGCGGCAGGATTTACGGCTTCCAGAAAAGCATCCGCCACAGCGGCATCGATTGCAACACCTCCTACCCGCATGCAATGTTTTCCCCTGTTCTCCATAACCTTATTGGCTGCGCAATAGTAACCGGGAGAGGAGTTCCGCCCCTGATAGTAAACCCTGAGTCGTCTTCCGCATTGGCCACAGGTTGCGAGGCCCTGCAGCAGGGCAGTGCCTTCTCGAACAGCGCCGGACTCCTTATGTGAAACCGGCTTGGTATTTTTAGAGATTCTCTCCTGAATCATCTCATAGGTCTCCCAATCGATATACCCTTGATGGTGGTCATGTATGAATACCGCCCATTGAGATTGAGGTAAACGTTTTACCCGTTTTTTCACCTGACCGTTATTATCAACAAAAGAGACCTGTTTTGTTTTACCAAACGTATAAACTCCGGCATAGGTTGGATTAGTCAAGACCGAGTGAATGGCATGATAAGAGGCGGCAACCCATTTGATTTCCGACGACATGTTTGACTGTAAGGGGAAAAGAAGATCATTGGAGCGAAACCAGAGCCATACCCGGCGAACCGATCCTAATTGAGGGAATTTTTTAAATATAGTCGCAATCGCACCGGTAACAGCCTGATCCGGGTGCATCAGGATCAGGCCATCCTGTTCTCCCCAGACAAAACCCACCGGCAGCCCCCGGCGCAGTTCTCCCCGGGCGGCCTTGTTACGAATGCCGCCTTCCAGTCGTGCCCGTATCACATGCAGTTCCGCCTCGGCCATGGTCCCTTTCATGCCAAGTAACAGCCGGTCATTGAACAGTCCCGGATGATAGAGCCCATCTCCGTCTCCGATCAGGGTGTTGGTAAAGCTGCACAGGTCAAGCAAACGATACCAATCAGAATTGTTACGTGCAACTCTCGATACTTCAAGGGATAATATTAAACCAACCCTGCCGAGAGCAACTTCGGAAATCATGGTTGTGAACCCGGTACGCCCTGAGCTCTCGGCACCTGATTGGGCCAGGTCCTCATCGATTATTTTGACCTGTTGCTCAGGCCAGCCCAGGCTGATTGCCCGATCCTTCAATTTATACTGCCTATCCGTGGACTCTCTGTTATGTTCAACCTGGGAAGCGGTTGATTGCCTCACATACACAACTGCCGGTCTTCCCAGATGGGTTGGCTGTATTTTATTATTACTCATTGCTTGCCCCCCTGGTCGGTTTTTCTTTTTTCGGACAGACAATTTTTCGGATCAGTCCGGCAAGAGCCACTGTTATCTGTTGCTGCTGTTCGTGGTTCAGGGTTTGCCAAATCTCCGGAGTTTGCGTGGACTCTTCCTTGGTTGGCCAAAAGTTCAGCTGTTTGAGCATGGTTGTTCTCCTTTCTTGAAGCTGATGATTTTTGCATTGAAGAAAGAAGTTTATCAAGAAGATCATCTACGATCTTGCGTGTATGTAAAAAACCTGAGGCTGTGGCTATAAGATCAGTTTGGCTTTTTCGGGTAGGAAGAGTGAATTTCCGGGGGCATTTTTTGTTTAAATCCGTCCAGGCGGCAGGGATTTCAGCCCTGCTGCCGTCCGGCAATACTAATGTTAACTTCAGAGTATCATGATGATGACGCCATCTGAAAAGCTCCAGATGTTTTCCTTGTAATGGGTGGCGGTCCCGGATAATTTTGACTTTTTTCGGGTAACCGTCGAGATGGGTAGTGTGTCGTGTGTTCCTTTGAACAGGTTGACCAAGGGCAAAAAGACCTGAAAACAGACATGGACAAACGCTTTGAACAGGTCAATGTCAAGCTTGATACTATTCTAGAACGCATGGATACGAAAATGGAATCCGGATTACGTGAGACACGTTCCCTATCCATCCGTCTCTTCTCCTTTGCCATGGTGTTCTCAGCCATATCCATGACGGGTTTGCTTGCCAAAATAACTGGACTATTTTAACCATTAAATTAACTTCAAACCGCAACGGCAAAAAGAGATCCTCGTTCAGCCCCCCCCTCCCAGAGCCAACATCTTTTCTACACTTCTAATTTGACAAAAACTCTAACAGGGTGATAAGCCATAATTAACACCAAGGCAAAAACCTATATCCCCCATCAAACTGTACACAAGGAGACTGTCATGAAAAAAACCCTACTGCTCTTACAAACAGTAGGGTAATGAAACATATTAAATATGTTAGAGTGACCTCGACAAGATTCAAACTTGTAACCTCCTGAGCCGTAATCAGGTGCGCTATTCAATTGCGCCACGAGGCCAATTTCGAGTGCAAATATACGTGGTTTTATCTGTTAAGCAAGGTATTCATTCAATTATTGAATCTCAGCAGAAATGCCACGATCGAGCAATGCCGTGCACATTGGCTCAAGGGTATCATAATCACTGCGTTTAACCTGACATTTGCCATTG
>JAESPV010000006.1 GCA_016765495.1 Desulfocapsa sp.
TTCGTGGCATGATAAACCTCCTTGAATTTTGGATTCAAAAAGACTCTCTCTACCATTTTGTTCTATGCGTCGCTTTACTTACAAAACTGCTGTCCGGTTTCCTCTGGAATCACTGTCCGGATTCAAATGGAATGGGTGTCCGGATTGGAATGGAATCACTGTCCGCTTTCGCGTGGAATCGGTGTCCGGATTGCTCTGGAATACTCAGTTTTATTTCTTTCATGAATTCGGAAAGATTTTCCCATTTTTCACGAAGCATTGGACGTTGAGCGGGAAGGGGTGTAATCAGCGGTTTACTTTCCAGCCAAAATCATCGGAAAATTTCCCAGCATTTCCATCGTTTNAAAAGCAGCCACTATCCTTCATAGCATTTTCTTGTTTTTTTCTTCCTCATAAATATCTCCAACTGAATTTTCTTCTATATTTTCTTTGTTTATTCTTTTTCTACTTATTTTTTCGGTAACTGAAATCAGAAACCGGAGAGATAAATGTGAAACAACTCACGTTTCGATGTTCCTGCTGCAGACGGATTATGCCACGAAATCCAAGAGCCAGGAATCAACGTTATTGTGGCGCCAAGCCATGCCAACAAGCCAGAAAAAATAAGTGGCAACGAAACAAACAGCAGGTGGACTCTGATCACAGGATAAACAAGGAGGAAAGCCAGCGTGCCTGGCGACAACAAAACCCAGATTATTGGAAACTGTATCGTGAAAGAAACCCTGAATACTGTGAACGAAACCGGCAACTACAACGAAAACGAGACTTGAAACGACACCATAAAAAACTTTCTGCTGCTAACGAGTCCAATCTTGCAAAGAAGGACGCGTCAGACATCAAAACAATCAAAACAACGGGAGGATAGGACGTCTTGTAAAGAAGGACTCGTTAGCGTCATTGGATATGATGCGATACATTTCTCACATAATGGAGGTGTTTTTATGAGAGATCCACTTGTCAGCAACCGAGTCCGAAAGATTAAAGGCAGTTTCGCCTTTATCGAGCATCGTTTCCTCAGGCATGGCTTTTGGGCCAGTCTGGGCCATGAAGAACTGTTGTTATATCTCTTCCTTGTCCTAGTGGCAGACCGGGATGGTTTGTCTTTCTATCCCTACGATAAAATATGCTCTCAGCTAACCATTGATGTTGATGCCTATGTTCTGGCTAGAGATGGCCTTATAAACAAGGATCTCCTGGCATTCGACGGCACTTTCTTTCAGGTTCTTTCTCTGCCAACAGAAGTGGTTCGTACCAAGCACCTCCTGCAGAATAAAGCAGATATGAAACGGGAAGACCCGGCGACAATACATCAAATTATTCACACAGCATTGGAGAGAAGCAATGATCAACAGAGGTGATGTTTTTACTATTCATAAACTGTGGAACCAGGGCTTTACCAAACGCCAAATTGCCAGAAAACTGCAATTGGATCGCGGAACAGTGACTAATTATCTTGCCAATCCAGCTCCCGCAACACAGAAAAGACGAGTAAAACAATCCAAGCTAGATCCTTACAGATCCATGGTCGAGGAGATGATAGAGCAATGCCAGACTGTAAAAGCCCCTGTGGTTCTACAACGATTAATTGAAAAAGGATTTGATGGTGAGATCACCATTATTAGAAACTTGCTCAGGAAACTACGGGGGCAGATGGCAAACCGTGAACCCTTTATGCGCTTTGAGACGGAACCTGGAGAGCAAATCCAGATTGACTGGGGACATTTCGGAAGTTTGTCCTATGGATCCACTCGTAGAAAGCTGTATGCCCTTGCTGTATTGGAAGGCCATAGCCGTATGCTATACGTTCACTTCTCTCACAGTCAGCAGCAATCGTCCCTGCATCAGGGACTACTTGATGCATTCAATTACTTTGGTGGTTTACCCAAAGAGATTGTGGTGGATAATATGCTCACAGCAGTAACAGAACGAGTCGGTGCAGTTATTCGTTACAATGATGCCTTCCTTGATTTCCTACGATGTTTCTCCATTACTCCACGTGCTTGTACGGTACGAGCACCATATGAAAAAGGGAAAGTTGAGAATGCCATTAAATATATTCGTCAGAATTTCTGGCCACTGCGGGAATTTGCAAATCTGACCGATGTTCAGAATCAGGTACAACACTGGCTGGGTTCCATTGCAAATGTACGAAAGCATCATTCCACCGGAGAAGAACCAGTCGAAAGACTAACGGGGCTACAATCCTTACCAGAGGTTCTCCCCGATTGCAGACATTCCTGTTCTTTATTGGTACACAAAGACTTCGGCGTTCGCTTCGACGCCAACGTTTACACTGTCCCGCCCTGGGCCATTGGCAAACATATTACCCTGAAGACCGATAACCAGAAAATATCCATCTATTATAAAGAAAAGCTCATCGCCTGTCATAACAGATGCTGGGATAGAAAGCAGCGCATAGAATTGCCGATTCATCTGGAGCAGGTGAAAAAGATAAAGAAGAAACTTCTTCAGGATCGGCAGGTTCTGGTCTTTCTTTCTCTGGGTGAGATTGCTTTGCTTTTTCTGGAAAAAATTACCGACTCGTCCATGCCAATTCGAAAGAATATTGCAGGCCTTCTGAAATTGCAGGATGAATATGGTGAAAGCTCGTTGCTGTACGCTATGAAAAAGGCCATGGAAAAGAAACTATATGACGCTGATTACGTCCGCAATATTCTGTATCAGGAAATGACACCGGTTAATCAACATCTTCCGGTTCGTCTTAAACAGGAGGACCTTAATGAAATCAGGCTCACAACTCCACCTCTGGCCGAATATGACGCAATTGCCGTTAAAAGGAGAAACCACCATGCTAAATGATGTGCAAAGCAAGTTTAAAGAATTGCGTCTCAAACACTGTTCTGAAAACATTGCGACCCTACTTATGCAGGCTAAAGAGAAAAACTTATCTACTTTACAGGTTATTGACCGGCTACTTGCCATTGAGATTGAACAGCGGCATAGTGCAAAAATAAAGCGCTTATTCAGGCAGTCAAAATTACTGGAGCAGCCAACCATTGACCAGTTTGACTTCTCCTTTCATGCATCACTATTAAATGTCAATTACTTTGTCCGGTTCGCGACAATTACCTTGTCCGGTTTTTCATCTCTTCAATATTCTAAATTTTCAGCTCCTATTTGTTGATATTTTTGTACTGCTTTTTTGGCCCTGCAAAGTTGTGATTTTTTCAATAAGTGAAACGAGTTGAAAAAATCACAACTTTGCAGGGCACAGCAAGCGATAGCGCGGTAGTTTCTGCCGCCATCTATTTTTTGCTCTCAGGCTGTGAGGATTCTCTCTCGTCTCGTTTTATAGTTCTGTTGCCCATTGCCTCTTTTCTCCTGAAGCTTTCAGCCTGAATTTCAATTATTGAAGCATGGTGTACAAGTCGGTCAATAGCTGCAACTGTCATCATCGTATCAGTAAAGATCTTGTCCCATTCGCTGAAAGGATGATTGGCTGTGATAATCATACTACCTGCCTCGTAACGATGAGCTATAAGCTCAAAGAGTACATGAGTTTCAGCATCACTTTTTTTAACATAGCCAATATCATCAAGGATCAATACACGGTATTTATCAAGCCTGGCAAAGGTCTTTTCAAGTTGCAGTTCTGCTCGTGCCCGTTGCAGTTCCTGAACAAGGGCTGTGGCCTGATAATAACGAACCCGGACACCTTGCTCGATCAACCCATTGCAAATGGCCACGGCAAGGTGAGTCTTTCCTGTTCCACTGGGGCCAAAGAATAACAGATTTTCTGAACGTTCTACCCAGCTTGAATCTGAAGACATTGCTTCTATGGTTCCAGAGTCAAAATCAGGGATATGGTTAACATCAAACGATGACATGGTTTTTCCCGGTGGCAGTTTTGCTTCCTTAAAGAACCGGGTTATTCGCCTGGTGTAACGCTGGTTCACTTCTTCTTCACAGAGGGCCGTCAAGTAGGTTGCAGGATCCCATCCCTGCTCTTTTGCTTTGTCGAGATAGCTTTCCCATAAGGCTTTCATTGTTGATAATTTCAACTGTTTCAGTAATACCGGGAGTGTTGAACTGTGTGGCATCAGTGTACCTCCCTGGAATAATCTGCCATGCTCAGAAGTTGATCGTATTCTTCAGTGGAATGCTGCTCGGTCGTCACCGAAGGAATAACTGACTGCCTGGGAGCGAAACGTTGTTGCAATTCATATAAACCAGGAAAAGGCTTGCCGCTGGAAAGTATTGTCAGGAGATACTCACCCAATCGTTCCTCACAATCCCCCTTATGTGCAAGAGCTAGAATGCCAACCATGGTTCTGCAAGCCTTTCGAGCTTCCTGATCCCGATCAACCAGATCCCATACCGCTTTGTAGGTTGCATTGGGTAAAAGGTCGTCACGTAGTTGGGAGTACCTGAAAGCCTGAGGTTTCCGTTCAAGGCTTGCTATCACATGACAATAATTCACCTGCCTGACACGTCGCCCATCGGAACGGCCAAACAGTCTTTTCAGAGTTTCCGTAAAAGTTGAACCAAGATAAATATCCAGTCTGTTGTCGTAGATATGTACCCGCAATGATTCCCCTATCAATCGAGATGGTACTGTATAAAGAACCCCGTTAACACGTATGGTACTTGAGGTGCTTACCCGAACGACCTTTTCCGTGTAATCAACTGTTCGATGCAATGGCAAAGGTTGCAGATATCGCCTTTCTTCTTCTACTTTATCCTTTTTGTTTCTGTTAATCGTCGCTACAATCTTTGACAGAAATTCTTCATATGCTGCAACTGTCTCAAAATCATTGGAGCCACGCAGCAGCAGAGCCTGGTGGATACGCTTTTTCAAATGCCCGTGGGGAGATTCGATACTTCCGTTTTCGTGTCCTTTACCACGATTATTACGACTTGCTTCCATGCCATAATGTTTGCACAATTCATGGTAGCGGGACGTTGCATCTTCTTCTGCCTCTTTCTTTAGATTTTTGAATGCTGCGGAAAGACTGTCACTCCTGTGCTCATGAGGACTGCCGCCAAGACGTTGCAGAGCATCCTGAAGACCTTGTGCAAAAGCACTGAAAGATTCACCGCCATGAACAACCTTCACTGAACACCAGCCACTGAACGCCAGGCGGAAATGATATAGCAGGTGATGGAAAATTACTCCGGAAATTCGTATATCAAATTGCTTGAGTTTGGTGAAATCAGAAATCCCCATACGCCCAATAACTTGGTGTTGACGAAACATGACTTCCCTGTCAGCGCCGTATAATGCTTTCCACTTACGCACTTTACGTTGAAAAGTTCGCAGTTTACTGTCCGGGTATTCCCCAGGATAATCCTTTTGCAATTGCTCAAAAAGAGTTACGGGAGTCAGTTCAGACTCTTTTTCCAGTAATGGAACTATTTCATTATCCCATACATTTCTGAAAGGATCTTTGCGGGTTCTCCAATATCTCTTCCCTCGACCAGCCGGCTGCAATTCTCCATTATCTATGCGCCTGCCTGATCTCTCAGATATTCCTGACCGGGCTGATGCTTTCTTCTGCGTTGTGTTCTTAGCTCGTGCTTCCATATATACCTTGACCTGTTCTGAATTAATGGGTTTACCAGACACCAAAAACCTCCTTTATGTGAAGTTGTTTTTGGTTAGGATTATAACCCTGTTGAACCGGACAAGATAGTTGTCGTCAACCGGACAAGCTAATTGTCATCTAATACA
>JAESPV010000007.1 GCA_016765495.1 Desulfocapsa sp.
CACCCGTAATCTAAGCAAACTTATTGAGTCCCTTCATCTCCTCATCAAGCAACAACCGGAACTGCAGGATTTGATTGTTCTCGATATTTACGGCTCCGGTCTCGACGATATTTCCAGGAAAACCTTACANAATTTCCCATTACCNCATGTGCTTGTAGAACATGGACGGATGGAATATGACAAGACAANCAGGAAATCCGGTCGTAGACAGGTNGTTGANGCAATGAAACTCTCNGATGTACTNATAATTCTCCATGGAAGTGGAGTAATATGCGACGAATATGTGCCNTCTAANGTNTANGAATACCTGCTATCAGGGCGACCGATACTTGCCCTGACGGCAGAATCNTCGGAACTTGCTCAGATTGTCACANAATGCGGCCACCATGTTGCCCCTCCTGANAATACAGACGNCATACAANATGCAATCATTCAATATATTGAAAAATGGCGCAATAATCGCCTGCAAATGACCCCGCACCACTCNCCGTATACAGTCGAAAAGGCNGTGGCAACTCTTCTTGATATCAGTCAAAAAATACAATGACAATANAANAANATGGGAGAAGANATGGATCCTCTGGTACTTTTTTGNAAAACATATNATAANGATATGGGAAGAGCCAGAAGGCTGATTAAATCGATCTTTCNGTATAATGTGGACAAACTCCCNGTTTNTCTTTCAGTCCCACAAAANGATCTNNCACAAATCAAAGATTTTTTNCAACCACTCCCCTGTCATTTCATAACCGATGAAGAGATTCTTTCCAGCACAAAATCNGCCTANGGTGAANTACCAAAAACATTNCCNCCCCATCTAACCCAGCANCTNATTAAGCTTGANTTCTGGNGGATGGNCAATTGTTTAAATTATGTGTGGCTTGATTCTGACAGTTATTTCATCAAACCTTTTNACACATATGATTTCCTCCATAGTTCAGGTGATCCTTANTTCGTACAGCATGACTGTTTAGACTTACTGGATTTTGCAAAAAGAAGAGGACGCCCAAAGATNGTTTCCGACTACCATGNTCTTCGGAAANAATTTAAACAGCTTTTTCAACGNACGGGACCTAATTATGANTTCGGCCCTTGCCCGGTGGTATGGTCTGTGAAAGTACTAGAGGATATGTACACTCAATACCTTGTGAAAAAAAATGAAACNATTTTCACGCTTCTTATGACCTATCCCAGTGAACTTCTNCTNTATGGGGAATTCGTCAANCAGCGACAACAGATANTTGTTCATCCCGTAAAACCATTTTTTAAGGTATATCATTANGCGGAACAGTTTTTTGAAGATGAAGTAAATGGTGTTGACCATGAAGAACTNGCTGANAAATACTTTGGCATTGTTATGCAATCNAACTGGGCAAAGCTTCCTGAAAAAAAAGCAAATGTTGGGAAAAGAATTGCCAAAGAAATCCAACGATGGAAAAANCATTTCACCTAATAACAAGCCCCCCCCCATCATGAATACNCAACCTNCNTTCCCNAAAAANCCTGAAAGAATACTNATTATTAAGCAAAGTTCTATTGGGGACATCNTTCACACTCTACCTGTGGCTCATGCNTTAAAACGNTCCTTTCCAGACTGCTCCATTGGTTGGATTGTGCAACAAGCATTCGCNCCTCTTCTTGAATGTGACCCGTCCATTGACACTGTATACCCAGTGCATATTTCATCGACCAGTGANCCCANNGCTGGTAANATGGTTTANTTCCACGCATTGAAGGANATNGTCGGAACGCTCAAAACATTNCGNTCNCAGTTGAAACNGGCCCGTTANGATCTNATTCTNGACCTGCACGCCTCTTTNCGCAGTGGATTANTGGGNTGGACAAACCCCGGAGGCATACGGATAGGATTTNAGGATGCCANGGAANTAAANACNTTTTTTCAAAATCANCTGATCGTTGTNCCCGAANATGTAAAACATGCACTGGAAAAAAATGTTCTTTTCTGTNATCATCTGGGATGCTCCGTAGCAGAAGAAGATTTTCATATGCATAGCAGGAGTGGTGATGTTGAGTCGGTTCNCNCNCTCCTCAATACTTTTGGTATAACTAATGAAGATGTCATTATTTATGCCAATCCGTGTGCTCGCTGGGAAAGNAAATTCTGGCCAGCNGAGTATTGGGCGNCTCTAGCGGATAGNCTCTATGAGCNGGGANTATTGCTGGTATTTGCCGGNAGTGNCGGGGATCGTNACTTTATNGCCCGCATCGCTGCGCAAATGCAGTCAAANCCAATTATTACTGCTGGGGAATTGGGGTTAACCGAGGCTGTAGCCCTTTTACAGCGNAGTGCAGCTTATGTTGGACTTGACTCNGGCCCTATGCATATGGCCGCCATGACNNANACACCAGTGGTTGCACTGTTTGGCCCTACACACCCTGAACGGGTTCGCCCCTATGGAGTGAAACATATCATCATGCGCAATGAAANACTTGATTGNCTGGAATGCCGCAAGCGNCANTGNAATCATTTAAGCTGTATGAAAGGTATAANGGTGGNCTCGGTCGTTACTGCGGTGACAGATATTATGGTAACTCAATGACTTTCCTTCCAGGNNTTGTCTGGATAGCAAACCTGGTCATTATCNATTATCCATATCCCCATNCAGATANATTGGTAACGACTCCGGCGGCTNCCAGTTACTCTGCAACTCCACCANTTTGGCATACTTGTAAAATGTGCCTTGAAAGTTACCCACGGCAATAACAACTCCCGGCCATCCATCAAGAATTCCTTTCTTTAAAATGTACATATGAAAGAACGACCATAANCCACGNGCAAGAGCAGTAAACATAGTTGCTTTGCGACCNCGAAGTTGCAGTTTCTNNGCCCCCAGGGANGAATACTTGTTGGCTTTGTGAGCAACTTCCCNCAAATTTTTGTANGGAAATTGCCAGATAGATTGTTGCAGATAGCCCACNGGTTTATCNGAAATNATTTTATACTCCTCGTGAACCGGATCATCATTTTTAAATTCCANCGTTCCTTTTANAAAGAGCTGAGGCTGCCGATAATCNGGATAAAATCCAGAATGTTTAATCCANCGACCCATAAAAAAATTACGCCGGGGGATATAATAAGCATCTGCGGNNTCAGACAACTCAACAGTCGCAAGAATTTCATCTCTGGCCTCCAGAGTACAACGNTCATCAGCATCCAGAGAAAAAATCCANCTATTATTACAAGCTGCCATGGCCCTGTTACGCAAGTCNCCGAATCCTNTAAANTCAACTTGAATAACTTTGGCNCCCATCTCTTTTGCTATGANTGCNGTTTTATCNTCGCTATACGAGTCTGCAAGAANTATTTCGTCAGCCCAAAGNACAGAATTAATGGCCGCACGGATTTTTTCCNCCTCATTATAAGCGATGATACAAACNGATATTTTTTGTGTTTTCATGNAAACANCCACAGGGGATGTAAGTCGATGNTATCGNGATCGTAAAAGTTCATTNTTATGCAANAAAAAANANTACTACGTTTCTAAAATATTAACTATCGCATAAGTGAATATTTNANAGTTTAATANNAAAAAANCTGGAGANTNNNATTTNNCCAGTTTGGCANGNNACCACTCACCGGGTAAACAAAAGAGTTCNAGAATGATATCATAATGAAANTATCACTCATCATCACCACATTCAACTGGAAAGAGGCACTGGAATTATCAGTANTNTCCGTATTTAAACAAACCAGNCTTCCNTNCGAGATTATCATTGCCGATGATGGTTCAGACAGTGACACAAGAANNCTNGTTGAATCATTACAAGCCATNTCNCCCACACCTATTNTTCATTCCTGGCAGCAGAANAAAGGCTTCCGTCTCTCCAGAAGCCGCAACAAGGCATTNGCCAACGCAAAAGGAGAGTATATNGTTCTCATTGATGGTGACATTGTCATTGAACGAANCTTCATNGCAGATCACATTGAAGCAGCCAGAAAGGGGTATTTCNTTCAGGGCTCCAGGGTATTACTTAATANNACTTCCACCAGACNAGCCTTGGAGAAAAAAGAAATCCAGCCGTGCTTCTTTGATCCAGGTGTGGAAAATCGAAANAACTGTATTCGCTCAGGCCTGCTTTCGAAACTTTTCAGTTTTNCCAGCAAGCGNTTATCCGGAATCAAGACCTGTAATTTTGCATTCTGGAAGGAGCANGCNGAAATCGTCAACGGCTTCAATGAAGACTTTATCGGATGGGGGCGGGAAGACTCAGAGTTCACCGCAAGGATGTTACACAGTGGCACAAAAAGGCAAAACCTGAAATTCAAGGCTGTGGTTTATCACCTCTATCACAAAAACAATTCCCGTAAACTAATTGAAAAAAACGATCTGATACTTAAGCACACGATAAAAAACAAACTCACCTGGTGCGAAAACGGACTTAATCTCCATGGCTGAACTCCCCCCTTAAAACGTACTTGGGTTTACGAGTAAGGGGAGGAAATGTCTTTTTTTTCACGAAGTTTACGCCTGTCTACCACTCCCACCACCTGCAAGTTTAACAAGTATTTGATTGGATTTGTGAAGTCGACTTGCCATGGCACGAAATAAATGTCCAGACACATCAGGGTATTTTTCTATGATTTCATAGAGCTTATCGCCAGGAAAACGTTTAACAGCTGCCTTTCCCATGGCAACTATGGACGCATTTCGGTGCTCACCGGTAAGAGCTGCCATCTCCCCGAAATATTCTCCCGGATTTGTGAGTTCGGCAATTTTCTTTCCATTCTTCACAACGGAAAGTCCCCCTCGCATCAGTTTAAAAAAATCCACATCTGTGTTACCCTCGCGGATAATAACCTCCCCATCTTCATATTTTTCAATATCCGGATTCACCAGATAAGCAGGTAAACTTTCTTCATGAATAACTGTTCTTCTCAAGGCCTCTTCAACACTTGTAATACCTTGCCGTACCTTCTGAATAGCTGCTGCGCGAAGCGGAACCATCCCTTCCTGAATTGCGACCTTACGCAGTACATCTTCAGAGACTTCTGCGCTGATTACCTTTGAAACCTCATCATTCACTTCCATTAGTTCGAAAAATCCGACCCGGCCTTTATATCCCAGTCCATTGCATGCAGGACAACCCACTGGGCCGTATGTAACCACATAGTCGACTTCATCTTTGTCAAATCCCATACTAATCAATTCTTCTGGATCATGCTGTTCAGGTTTTTTACACTTCTGACATAGCCTTCGTCCAAGTCGCTGTGACAAAACCATGGTTACAGATGAAGCAAGCATAAAAGATGGTATACCAATATCAATGAGGCGGCCTATGGTTGCTGCACTGTCATTGGTATGAAGAGTTGAGAATACAAGATGTCCAGTCATAGCGGCTTTAATGGCAATCTCTGCTGTTTCAATATCTCGAATTTCACCGACCATTATAATATCTGGATCCTGACGAAGAAAGGCTTTTAACGCTGCAGCAAAGGTCATCCCAATATCTGCATGAACATTAACTTGATTAATACCTTTAAAGTTAAACTCAACTGGATCTTCTACAGTCAGGATTTTAATATCCTCTGAGTTCAACGAATTAAGCGCAGAATACAAGGTGACTGTTTTTCCTGATCCAGTAGGGCCTGTAACCAGCAGAAGCCCCTGTGGACGTTTTAAACATCTTTTCAAAGCGTCGAACGTTTCCTCTTCAAAACCAAGTTTTGTAAGGTTTACATTAAGTGAGCTCTTGTCAAGAATACGCAGTACAACAGACTCACCAAAAAGTGTGGGAAGGCTGGACACACGAAAATCCACCGAGCGGTTACGGCCAAGTCGCATTTTGATTCGACCATCTTGAGGAACGCGACGCTCAGTAATATCAAGATCAGCCAGGATTTTCAACCGGGCGACCATGGCATTCTTAATACTGAGCGGAAGGTTCATGGATTTAAAAAGGCTGCCATCCTTACGATAGCGAACCTGCATGGTTTGTTCATAGGGTTCTACATGAATATCAGAAACACCATCCTGTACTGCCTTTATCAGAATACCACTAACCAGTTTAATAATGGGAGCATCTGTTGCGGCAAACTGGTCTCCACCAAAATCTTCTTCAATGGTTTCAATTTCAAATTCTTCAGCTGCATCGGCCACAATGGAACCGAAGTCATCGACCTCAGTCACCGCCATCTCTTCTTCAGCCTCTTGACCACTGCCGAAAAAACTTTCGGCCTCTGCATCATCTATCCCATAATACTTCTTATAGGCTTCAACAATATCATCNTCCATTGANACACAGGCNTCTACATCNTTCCCCANTGCCTCCTGGAGTTTTTCCACCGCTTCAGTNTCGGTNGGTTCNGCCATGGTTATCTGAAANGTATTGCCGGCAAGCCGAAGAGGAAANGCCATAAACTCTTTGGCAAGCTCGTAGGACATTAGCTTTACTNCTTCTTTATTGGGAGGTTCTTTAGTGATTAAAACAGGAGNNAAGTTATGCTGACGGCTNAGAAAANTATAGACNGTGTCTTTNTCAATATAATCAAACTGGCGAAGAATAGTGCTAAGNCGACCGCCTCTTTTCTTGAGNTCTTTCTTGGCANCTTCAAGTTGAGCAGGAGTGATATAACCTGCCTTACTAAGAAGTTCCCCGACCTTTACCTTTCCCGCACCAGAACGGTCTTTCACCGTTCCTCTTAGAGNACTTCTCTTCTTAGCTATTTTTGGTTTAACTGCCATATTGTTGAACATGTGCCCTGCGGGCAGAAGGTGTTAGGTGTCAAGATGTCAGGTGTTCGGTAACTGATAGCTTATATGGATAAAATCTCCACAGAAATGTTACGTTCCGAGACATACCTATATCAATAAACACATTTGATTATTCCAAAGATACGCTGAACATCATTTTGATCAGTATATTTAACAATACAACTTTTTTTTTCAAAAAACAAACGGGTTAAGAAAAATTGATTTTTCTTAACCCGCTATTTCACATCCCATGCGCAACACCCATGGGCTGGCTATACTTTGCTAACTGTTTTAATTACATATACAGTCTAGAATACACCCTTCACCTTTCCGGTCTCAACATCAACATCAACCCGGCGATAGGCAGGATCAGAACCAGTACCAGGCATAAGGCTGATGGCTCCAGCTATGGGCACAACAAAACCAGCACCTTTATATGTCATGATATCACGAATAGGCAATGTCCATCCGCCAGGTGTTCCTTTAAGGGCAGGATTATGAGAAAGAGAGAGATGCGTTTTCACCATACAGGTTCCCATCTCAGCCATATCAGGATCAGCGCTCAAACGTTTCATTTTCGCCTGAGCTTCAGGAGTGTAACTAACGCCATCTGCGCCATAAACCTCTTTGGCAATGAGTTCGATACGCTTATCAAGTGGATCACTCAGATCATAGAGAAACTTAAAGTCATTTGGCTCTTCACAGGCATCAATAACAGCATCAGCAAATTCAAGGGCTCCTTCACCACCATGTTCCCAATGACGAGACAGGGCAACACGGGCACCGGTACCCTCGCAGATACGACGAATTGCTTTAATTTCATCGTCTGTGTCGGTGTAAAAAGCATTAATACAAACAACAGGGCTAATCCCGGCTTTCTTAACTGTTTCGATGTGGTGGATAAGATTTTTACACCCTTCCTCAACCCAGCCCACATTTTCAGAATTATACTCTTCAGGCATTGGTTTACCTGGAACTGGAATTGGTGCACCGCCATGACATTTAAGAGCACGTATGGTTGCAACAATAACTGCACAGTTTGGTTTATTGCCAGAGAAACGACATTTAAGATTCCAGAATTTCTCAAATCCGATATCAGCACCAAATCCTGATTCTGTAACATTGTAATCAGCGATTTTGAGTCCAACCTTATCAGCAATAACAGAAGATTGACCAATGGCGATATTGGCAAAAGGCCCGGCATGAACAAGAACCGGCTGGCCTTCCAAGGTCTGCATCAGATTAGGATTAATGGCCTGAACCATCCACGCTGTCATGGCACCATCAACTTCAAGATCTGCGGTGGTGATTGGTTTGTCCTGTTTATCATAGGCAACAACGATTTTACCAATACGACGCCGCATGTCAGCAAGGTCATTGGCGATGGCAAGAATTGCCATAATCTCCGATGATACGGCAATAGCAAACGAAGACTTCATGGTGAAACCATCCATTTTACCAGGCCCCTGACCAATGGTAATATCACGCAGTGCCTGAGCACAGAAATCTATGATCCAGTTGAATTCAACTTTCTTTGGATGGATATTCAAACGTTTCAGATTACGCTGAGCAAGCTGTTCATCGGTATAATTGGCCTCATGCTGCATACGGGAGGTAAGAGCTACCATCCCCAGATTATGCGCATTCATAATGGCATTGATATCCCCGGTAAGACCAAGAGAGAATTCAGTGAGCGGAATACACTGGGAGAGTCCACCACCGGCAGCAGACCCCTTGATATTCATAGTGGGTCCACCGGATGGCTGTCGGATAGCACCAACAACAGATTTATTGCGTTTACCAAGCCCCTGAACAAGTCCCATGGCACTGGTGGATTTCCCTTCTCCAAGTGGAGTAGGAGTTATGGCTGTTACATCAACGTATTTTCCATCAGGCTTATCAGCAAGACGGCTCATGATTTTATTAAAATCAAGTTTACCGACATAATGTCCGTATGGAAGAACTTCTTCCTTGGCAAGTCCAAGCTCCTCTCCGAGCTGATAAACGGTTTTCATTCGGGTTTCAGCTTCAGCTGCGATCTCCCAGTCAGCATGTTTCGTTGGATCAAGAACCATATTAATCTCCTTTGAATAAAAGTTAATCTGTGAGGCCTGATTTCACTCAGGACGAGTTGGTTTGTTGTTCACTGGAATTGATACCCTATATAACTAATTCTTAACAACGTGTCAACACAGGGACAGATGACAAAAAAACTCCTACCCTGGAGTAAGGATAAGAGCTTTACATGCTGGATAGTGCAAGATTTCAAAAGACAGCAGGATAACGCTTCTTCATCTCTGCAGCCAGCGGAATCATCACTTCACGCATGGACGGCTCAGCCGCTCGGGTGGTTCTTAGATTAAAGATATGTCGCCATTCAGCAAGGTTACAGTAGGCTATAATTTCAGTTTTACAGGAATTTGGCAAAACAGTTCGAGCAGCCTGGGGGGTGGAGGTTTCAAGTAACTTCAAATAAATTGCTTCGGTATCCTCCATGGCCTTTTGCCAAAGTGCATACTCTTTGGTTCCCTCTTCATAGAACATGGGCTTGATAAAGCTTACCTGATTATTAAATTTATCCCGGCTGTAACGACAATATCGCTGGCTTTCCTGTAAAAATGAACAGGCACGATGTCTCACAATCTCATGGGTAACAGCACGATTTGTGATAAACAGCACCCCGCTGAAACGATGTCTGGCCAGCAGTTCAGGAGAAAGCGTATCCACCTCTGCCAGATCCAGTTTTCGTATCTCTACAGTGCTTTCTTCGTGCTGATCATGACCACCATCCCAAATGCCTTCAAACAGGTATTCATGGTCTTCCACCATAAAAGCAACCATGGCTTGAACAATTGCTGTGTTTCCAGCACGCTGATACAATTCTCTAAGGCTTCGAATGGAAGCAGTGACTAACACCTCAGAATCCAGCCGATCAATAAACAGATACTTGGGCTCCAGTGCCAGCAATGCATCAAATTGCCCATCTGTACATTTGACGCCAAGTGTGACCACTGCCATCTCCAATACAGAATTATGGCCATGTGCAGCTATTTTTTTCACAAAAGGCAGGGCAGTGTTCTCGCCAATCAAGCCTTCACTTTTGTAACAGAGACGACCGCAAGCCTCAAGGCGGACAACAAGTGATGCCCTGTCCAGATCATCTTGAATCGTATAGGATGGGTCAACAATTTGCATATTTATTCAGCCTTCCAGAAGGGAGAGAGTTCACGTAGTTCCGCAATAATCGGAGGCATTTTTTCCAGCACAAAATCCACTTCAGCATCTGTATTATAAACACTTAAAGAATACCTGATTGAACCATGGGCCGCAGTAAAAGGGACCCCCATGGCCCGCAGGACATGGGACGGCTCAAGAGATCCTGAAGTGCAGGCAGATCCTGATGATGCACAGATATTATGTAGATTCATATGCAGTAGAATTGCCTCGCCCTCCACAAACTCAAAACTGATATTAGTCGTGTTGGGTAGTCTGTCGGTTTTATGTCCATTGAGCATGGATTTGGGAACTGCCGCAAGCAACCCTTCTTCAAGACGATCCCGAAGCGCCCGCACCCTGGTATTTTCCTCTTCCATTGTCTCCCCTGCAAGCTCACATGCCCTGCCAAGACCCACAATGGAGGCTACATTTTCCGTCCCTCCGCGTCTGCCATCTTCCTGATGTCCACCTGCCAGAAAAGGAACAAAAGGCGTCCCGCGTTTCACATACAAAACCCCAACACCCTTGGGAGCGTGGAGCTTATGCCCGGAAAGAGACAGAAAATCGATATCAAGATCTTGCAAATTTATCGGAATTTTCCCAACAGCCTGAACTGCGTCAGTATGAAACAGAATACCACGTTCCTTAGCCATGGCTGCCATTTTTTCCACTGGAAAAATCACCCCGGTCTCATTGTTAGCCCACATCACGGAAACTATGGCGGTATCTCCAGCCAGGGCTTCTTCATACTTGGTCAGATCCAGTGTACCGTCAGAATCTACATGAAGACGGGTAACACGATGCTTATGCCCGGTAAGCCTGTCCAGGTTTTCACAGAGGTTTTTAATGGCAGGATGTTCTACCCGGGTAGTTACAATATGTCTCTTTTCAGGAAAAGCCTGCAATGCAGAAATGATTGCAGTGGAGTCACTCTCTGTCCCGCAGCTGGTAAATGTTATTTCTTTTGAATCCGCACCAATCAACTCAGCAACCTGAGTTCTTGCTTTTTCAACAGCACCACCCACCTGGCCGCCAAAACTATGCATACTGGATGGGTTCCCATAGCATTCCGTTAAAAAAGGCATCATGGCATCAACAACTTCCGGGGCAACTCTGGTAGTGGCATTATTATCCATGTAAATGACATCTTTTGGATCACATTTCATTATTTTGCCTCCTCCACAATCAGAGTATCAAGTACTAACTCACGCAATTTTTTCTCCACATACTCTTTAAGAGTCGTTTGAGATTTGGCACAACTTGTACAGGCTCCCCGTAATGAAACCATTACGAAGTCTCCATCAACATCCACAAGTTCGATATCACCGCCATCCTTCTTAAGGGCCGGTTTAATCTCGCGTTCAAGGACTTCTTCAATTTTTTTAATCTTCTGCAGGGTGGTCAATCGCTTCGGACCTTCGGCAGTAACCGGTACAACAGGAGTCCCACTGATGGTTGTCTGGAGAATATCACGAAGCCTCTCTTCACATTTCCCACAACCACCACCAGCTTTAGTAAAGTTGGTAATTTCTTCAACAGAGCGAAGGTCAGATTCTTGAATTGCCCGGATAACATCAAGGTCAGTTACCCCGAAACACTCACAGACGACCTCACCTTCAGCCATTGGCAGGATAACACCGCGATAATCAGCAATGGCAGCCTCAAGAGCTTCACGCCCCATTACCGAACAGTGCATTTTTTCTTTTGGCAAGCCCCCCAGGTAATCAGCGATATCGTCGTTGGTCAATTTTTCCGCCTCATCGACGGTCATACCAATAACCATGATGGTAAGCACAGAGGAAGAGGCAATTGCTGAAGCACAACCAAATGTTTTAAATTTAGCATCAACTATTACATCATCTTCAATCTTTAATGTCAGCTTCAGTGCATCACCACAGGCCAAAGATCCGACATCACCGATTCCACTTGGTTTCTCAATTTCCCCAACATTATGGGGATGTAAAAAATGTTCCTGAACTTTATCTGTATATTCCCACATGATTTACTCCTGAATAATCGTAAAGTATTCCAATAACACCAATCCACACGAAGCGGAAAATGTTTTTGATCGTTCAGCTACTCTAATACCGGACAGCTAAAAATCAACAAAGGAATGACGTTTACAGAAGACCAATTTCACCCAACATGCTGCGAGCTGCTTCCACCAGAGCCACAGTACCACTTTTTGTTCGTGACTCCACATAAAAGCGAACTTTGGGTTCAGTACCGGACGGCCTGATCATTAACCAGGAGCCATCTTCAAAAATCATCTTTCGACCATCAATATCTATTACCTTAGCGATGAGCTGTTCTGTTCCACCCACATTGACAGACGCTCCCACATCATATTTATCAAGTTTTGACAGAGCATCCGTCAATTCCGCGCCCTTAACACTTACCGGTAAACCATCACGTTCAGGATAATAGGAACCATATTCCTTCTCAATCTCAGCGAGATAATCACCAAGATTCTGTCTGCGACTGATAACCATATCCATTGCCAGCAGTAAACCAATATAGGCATCTTTTTCAGGAGTATGACCAATGATTGAAATCCCGTCAGACTCTTCGAAGTAAACCAGAGCCTTGCCAATCACCGGCTTAAATTCTTTAAACCCGACTCGTGGTTCAAAAGTTTCCTCCCCGAAGACATCTGCAAGGCGATTGGCAAGATTGGATGTGGCCACAGTTTTTGCCACCATCCCCTTCTGCCCCTTACCTTCATGGAGAAAATGATAGGCCATGGCACCAAACTGATTCATGCTGATCTCAACCGTCCCGTCGGTAAACCTGATACGGTCCCCATCGGGATCAATTATTGCTCCTATTTTAAAGTGTTCATCCCGTGCAATCAGTGTCTCCACGACGCCTGCCATATTCACTGATGACGGTTCAGGAGCTATACCATTAAAAGTAACATCTGAACTATCACGCAGCTGGATCAGACGATCAGTTTCGACACCCTCAAAAAGTGCTGGAATATGAATCCTGCTTGCTCCATGCACCGAATCGACAACCACTACGACTTCCGCATCTTTTGCAAAAGCAGCCATGATTTCATCATAACGAACACCATGAATATCTTTATTTTTACGAACCAGCTGTTTCCAGGTCTCCAGTGCGTCAAAGGACTGAACATCATCACGTTCAGCCGGGGAAACAACAGGGGTATCCAGTGAAACAAGCGGTGAACCTGCCCCAGCAATAATTTCTCTGGCCTTATCCGTTATTCGCCCGGTAAGCTCAGCTGCAGCAGGCCCTGCATCTGCAGCATTATATTTAAATCCTGCATATTCAAGCGGGTTGTGAGAGGGGGTTAGATTCACAGAAAAAGCAGCATTTAATTCAAGCACCGCAGCAGAAAGAACCCCGGTGGTGGATTCCCCGGCATAATGAACCGTAAACCCCGCCTTAACCAATACTTCAGTTACCGCACCGGCAAGAATCTCTCCGCCAAAACGATTATCAAAGCCGAGCACACAGCCGCGTCTTTTGGCTTCTTCAAGGCTGTTTACACCTAAAAACTGACAAAGTTCAGGCTGTTCATCAATGCTCAAATACAGTTCAAGAATGGCTGCGGTCACAAAAGAAACTGACCGTACAAAAAGATCCTTACCTATCATTCCACGCCAGCCGGATGTACCAAATTTAACAGCTGTCACAGGTGTTCCTTCATTACAGATAATCTCGTCCATAATCAGTGCATAAACCTGATCTATTGCTCGTTGCCACTGTGTCCCTTCCTGGTTCCGTAAACTGACCAGCTCCCTGACAAGCGCAAAATAATTACTTTCAGAATGAACTCTTCCAATATTACATTTAGTGTATAGTTCTTTTATCTTTGCAGCCTGAGACATACCTTAAACCTCCTATTTTACCATTCAGTTATGTTTTCAGCAGGTGAGCTGGGAGTTTTCACGAAAAACAGTATCACACTTTCCCTTTCTCTTCTACTTTTTCATGATTTACAAACACAAATCTTTCCCACTATGACTTGACGAGTTGACAGTTTTCTTTATATAATGTATCAATTTTTTTGACTTTCACTTGTCACCTCTTTATATAGAGAATACAGAGAACGATTTTTCATTTTGGCATATTCGGCTTATCGAATATGTCCTTTCAACAATAATTTTCAGTAGGAGAAATAACGATGGCCAAAAGTCACGACGAAGAATTGATTCTATGGTTTGACGACATCGGCATTGACGATGTCCCTCTAGTCGGTGGGAAAAACGCATCCCTGGGTGAAATGTACCAGCATCTCACTTCCAAAGGCGTTGCTGTTCCCCACGGTTTTGCCATCACCGCCTACGCCTACCGATATCTCCTGGAAGCCGCCGGTGTTGAGCAGGCTATCCGTGACGTTCTGGCCGATCTTGACATCGAAGATATGGCAAACCTTGCAGAACGTGGAGAAAAATGCCGTAACATCATCCGCCATGCAGAATTCCCTGATGACCTGCGTGAGGCGATTATTAAAGCCTACAAGGTAATGGAAGGCGAGTATGGCGAGAATTGTGATGTTGCTGTTCGCTCCTCAGCTACTGCTGAAGATCTTCCAGATGCTTCATTTGCTGGCCAGCAGGAGACATATCTTAATATTCACGGCTACGAAAGCATAATCGAGAATTGCCGTAAATGTTTTGCATCTCTTTTCACTAACCGCGCCATCTCCTATCGCCAGCACCAGGGATTTGGTCAGTTTGATGTGTATCTTTCCATCACTGTCCAGAAAATGGTTCGCTCAGATTCCGCCTCTTCCGGTGTTTTGTTTACCATTGATACTGAATCAGGATTTGAAGATGCCTGCTTTATCACCGCCGCCTGGGGTCTTGGAGAAAACATAGTCCAAGGTGCAGTAAACCCTGATGAATACTACGTTTACAAGCCAAAACTCAAAGAAGGGAAACGGCCAATCGTCGGCAAGAAAGTAGGATCCAAAGAGATCAAGATGATCTACGACAACGACCCTTCAACTGAAGAGCCTGTTAAAAATATTGAAACTACTGAAGAAGAACGAAAATCATACGCAATAAATGATGACGAAATCATCAAGCTTGCCAAGTGGGCATGTATCATCGAAGACCATTACGGAAAAGGAATGGATATCGAGTGGGCCAAAGATGGTGACGGCGTTACTGTTGGAACAGGTGAACTATTCATCGTTCAGGCCCGCCCTGAAACCGTTCACTCCCAGGCCAATAAAAGCATGATGGAAACCTACAAACTCCAGGAAACCGGCAAGATACTTGCCGAAGGGCTGGCCGTAGGTACCAAAATAGGCCAGGGTGTTGCACACTGCATTAACGATGTAAAAGATATCGGAACCTTCAAAAAAGGTGAAGTACTTGTTACCGACATGACCGATCCTGACTGGGAACCAATCATGAAGATAGCAGGAGCAATCATCACCAACCGTGGTGGACGTACCTGCCATGCTGCAATCATCTCCCGAGAGCTTGGAATCCCATGTGTTATTGGAACAGGTGATGCTACCGAGCACATACAAACCGGCATGGAAGTCACAGCATCTTCCGCTGAAGGTGAAACCGGTTATGTTTATGAGGGCATTCTCAAGTTTGAAATTGAGAAGCAGGATATTGGCAACTTGCCTGCGACCAAGACCAAAATTATGATGAACCTTGCCATTCCTGAAAAGGCATTCACCGAATGCCAGATTCCCAATGATGGTGTTGGACTTGCCCGTGAAGAGTTTATCATTAACTCTCACATTGGCCTGCATCCTTTGGCACTTTATAATTACGAAGAGTTAAAAGCATCAAACGATCCTGAAAAACAGGAGATCGTAGCAAAAATAGATGCCAAAACAGGCGCCTACAAAGACAAGAGACAATTCTTTGTCGACAAGGTTGCTGAAGGCGTAGGCCGTATTGCTGCAGCATTCTACCCCAAGGATGTCATTGTTCGTCTCTCTGATTTCAAAAGTAACGAATATGCAAACCTTGTAGGTGGTACACTGTACGAGCCACATGAAGAGAACCCGATGATCGGATGGCGTGGAGCTTCCCGCTATTACGACCCTAAATATCGCCCTGCTTTTGAGCTTGAATGCGAAGGCTTGCTAAAAGCCCGTAACGATATGGGACTGGACAACATTAAACTCATGGTTCCTTTCTGCCGTACTCCTGCAGAAGGCAGGAAGGTAATCGAAGTGATGAAAGAGTGCGGCCTGGTACAGGGCGAAAATGGTCTTGAAGTATACGTTATGTGTGAGATTCCAAGTAACGTCATTTCTGCTGATGCCTTTGCTGATATCTTTGATGGTTTTTCAATCGGATCCAATGATCTGACTCAGCTCACCTTCGGTCTTGATCGTGATTCCGGCCTTATTGCCGGTATTGCTGATGAGCGTGACGAAGCAGTCAAAGATATGATCCGCATGGTGATTGCCACAGCGAAACGCCGTAAGAAAAAAATCGGAATTTGCGGTCAGGGTCCATCCGATTTTCCTGAATTTGCCACCTTCTTGGTTGAACTTGGAATTGACTCAATGTCTCTTATTCCAGATACGGCTATTAAGACTCGCCTGGCCGTTCATGAGAAAGAGAAAGAAATGGGTATTGCTCCCTGAAATAAGACCATACTCTCAATGTACTAAAAAAAAAGCTCAGTTTCATATGAAACTGAGCTTTTTTTTGTTCTTCTCAGCTGTCTTATATATCACGATCCAAAGACTTTGCCTCATCAACAAGCATTACAGGAATCTCATCTCGAATTTCATACAATAATCTGCATTTTTCACAAACGAGTCCATCTTTAGTATCATTAAGCAGCACCGCTTCCTTACATTTTGGGCAGGCCAGAATATCCAGCAGCTCCTGACTAATCATGTGTCTTTCTCCTTGTGAATACATCATTCCTCTTAATAGCAGACCTTTTATACAATCGACAATCGAGTCTAGCATGAATGTTTCCAAATTTCATCTTGAATCAAAAGTCTTTTCCCGTATGGACTGTTCCATAGAGACATGGTACATTCCCTGCCAACCTACTTTTTCAGATAACAGGATATGAACATGGATAGTCAAATAGGATTTATTGGTGGCGGCCAAATGGCTGAGGCTCTGATTCGAGGGATAATTGAATCAGGACTTTATAAAGCAGATGCAATTTTTGTTACAGAGCCCAACCGGAAGCGGCGAGACTTTATGACGGACACTTATGGCGTGCAGGGATTTGCAGACAGTACGCCTGTATGGGATTCATGTGAAACGGTATTTCTAGCCGTAAAACCACAGATCATGGGAGCAGTCCTTGCTTCCAGTAAGGAACTTGTAAGCACAGAACACCTTATTATCACTATTGCTGCAGGGCTCCCCATATCCTTCTACGAGAAAGGACTGGAACGTGATGATTGTAAAATTATCCGGGTTATGCCCAATACCCCGGCCCTTGTACTTGAAGGGGCATCAGCACTGAGCGGCAACAGCAATACAAGTAAAGACGACCTGCTCCGCTGTGAAGAGATCCTGAACAAAATTGGAAAAGCTGTTATCCTTGACGAATCAGCACTTGATGCAGTCACAGGGCTTTCAGGGTCCGGCCCTGCCTATGTCTTTACCTTTGCCGATGCCATGATAGACGCCGGCATCAAAGCTGGTTTACCGAGACCTACTGCTGAAACACTGGCCCTGCAAACGATTTTAGGATCTGTAAAGCTCCTCATGGAAAGTAAAAAACATCCTGCAGAATTACGCGCCATGGTCACCTCTCCAGGTGGCACGACCATTGCTGCTCAACATGTTCTTGAACGAAGCGGATTCAAAGGAATTGTGATGGATGCCGTAGAGGCTGCTGTCAATCGTTCAAAGGAACTGGGAAAAATCTAATGCCTCACCTTTCTGAAGTATTTCGCACAACCATCAGTTTCTCGCTTAAACACGCAGGAATTATCTCAAAAAAAAATCACCCCCCAGCAGCAGAACTTGCTCAAAACATCGCTAAAAGACTCGCCCCCCAGGGAATTACAGTCTCATTCAATGAATTTGCCGAAGATTTTGATGTCCTGATTGTTCTCGGGGGCGACGGAACCCTTTTACATGTTGCAGATCAGGCAGCACGGCATGCCATCCCGGTGCTTGGAATCAACATGGGAGACCTTGGCTTTCTCACGGAACGAACGGAACAGGAAGCATTTACTGCTGTGGCTGAACTTATTTCTGGAACTGTCACCATTGAAAACCGCATGATGCTGAAGGCCTCTCTTGCAAAACAGGACATAAAAGGATCATCCAGATACGCATTAAATGAAGTAGTTATCAGTAAGCAGACATTTGATCCGGTATTGCAGCTCTCAACACGGGCTGATCAGGAATATATCACAACGTATAAAGCGGATGGCCTTATCTTTTCCACACCCACTGGTTCAACTGCCTATAACCTCTCAGCAGGCGGGCCACTTGTATACCCTGGTCTCGCCTCTATTCTTGTCACTCCAATATGTCCTTTTATGTTGGGATCAAGACCTGTGCTTCTTCCAGCACACAGCAGGTTACGAACAAGTCTTGAAACAGGGCATGAGCAAAAGGCTCAAATCATTATTGACGGACAACCAGCATGGGTCATGGAAAGCAATGACATCCTTGAAATTGAAGCGGCAAAACATCCTTTACGGCTTATTATCTCTCCCCACCGTGATTATTTCTCTATTTTAAGAAATAAACTGCATTGGGGAATTGGCCAGTCGCCTGAGTAAGTTGCTTATTTTCTCTTCTTAATCCCATATTTCTTCATCTTATACTGTAGTAAACTCTTTGTAATCCCTAGTTTTTCAGCAGCTCTTGCCTGTACAAAAGACGATTCGTCCAGCGCCTGATTCAACATCCTATCCTCAATAGCATACAGGACATCATTAAGCCCGGCGCCAGCTGGAATCACCTGTTCAAGATTAAGTTCCCGGCCAAATGCTTTCTGTTTATCACTTCCCAAAGATTCCGGCTGAACATCTTCACTGCGTATTATATTCTCATCACAAAGGATGGCTGCCCGCTCAATAGTATTTTCCAGTTCCCTGACATTTCCTTCCCAAGGCAGACTGACGAGAAGACGCATGGCATCTTTTTCTATCTCAAGATCCGGTTTTTCAAGACGAACAGCCATACTGTTCACAAAATACTCTACAAGTAACGGAATGTCATCCTGACGTTCCCGGAGCGCCGGCAACTTCAGCTGAATCACATTCAAACGGTAGTAAAGATCTTCACGAAAAGTACCTTTGTGAACTTCCTCCTTCAAATCTTTGTTTGTGGCAGTCACAATACGTACATCAACGTTCAATGTGGTTGTGCCCCCCACTCGTTCAAAACTTTTTTCCTGAATGGCACGTAATAATTTGGCCTGAAGTGCGAGAGGGATCTCGCCAATTTCATCAAGAAACAGACTGCCGCCATCGGCCAATTCGAAACGGCCTTTACGCATGGCAACGGCTCCGGTAAAAGCACCTTTTTCATGTCCAAAAAGCTCACTCTCAAGAAGATTTTCAGCAAGTGCCGCACAGTTCACCGTAATATATGGTTTATCAACACGCCGACTGTTAAAATGAATCGCTTTTGCAACAAGCTCTTTTCCTGTCCCGCTTTCTCCGGTAATCAGGACCGATGACGGGGTTGGAGCCACCTTTTCTATCAGTTCATACACCTGCTGCATTTGTTTACTTTTCCCGACCATCCCGGAATAACCGGTACGGTCAAACATCTCTTTTCGCAGTCTGGTGTTTTCTTTTACCAGGGAATAGTGATGTATCGCCTTGTTGATGTTAATCAACAGTTCATCATTAGAAAACGGCTTGGACAAGTAGTTGTAGGCACCTGCCTGCATAGCCGCCACCGCCTTATCAACTTCTGCAAAGGCTGTGATCATAATTACCGGCAGATTGGAGTTTTTCTCCTTGATTGCATCGAGAAACTGCAGGCCATCCATCCCGGGCATCTGCATATCTGTAATAATCAGATCAAGGTCAGCTTCATCTACCTGAGCCATTCCATCTTTTCCGGATGGTGCAGTAAATACTTCAAAGCCTTCGTCCCGTAGGAGTTCCGAAAGGACTACGAGGTAATTGGGTTCGTCATCAACGACAAGTATTGAATACATTTTTTTTCCAATGAAAGAGTTATGTCAATTTTTCTCTTTTGCTTTTTGTTTTCAGGCGCACCTTCATAAGGTCTAGCAACAGGGGTGAAACATACACATTATTTCCTCCGGCAAGACGGGTTCCTGGACGAATGTCACCGTGATAATCACTGCCGCCGGTGAGAAGCAAATCATTCTCCTCAGCAAACTGACGAATCCGTTTTCGCATTTTTTTCTTCTGGGTCGGATAGTAGGTTTCGATCCCATCCAGACCATAGCTTTTCAAAACAGGAAGAAGGCTGCCAAGAGATACCAGGGTTTTATCCACCTGTATGGGATGGGCAAGTACGGCCAGGCCTCCAGCCTCTGCTATTAAAGAAATGGCTTCCTCTGCACTATATGCAAATCGCGGGACATAGGCCTTGCCATCTTTCTTTAAATACTCAGCAAAAGCCTGGGGCATAGATCGGACCAGACCATGGTTCATAAGAAGCTTTGCAATATGAGGGCGACCTGTCTGGCCAATCCCTGAAATTTCTTTTAATTCTTCAACTGTAGCTGCAACACCAAGAACCTGCAGCTTTTCGATTATTTTTGTATTCCGCAGATCCCTTGCCTCCTGTAATACTTTAAGCGCAGCAACAAGTTTTGGATCTGCAGGATCCATAAAATAACCAAGAATATGTAATGCTTTTTTATTATGAATAACACTCACTTCAAGACCAGGAACCACCTCAACACCATGCTCACTGCTTACAGCCATTGCTTCATCAACCCCAGCCATGGTGTCATGATCCGTAATTGCAATGGCTGACACTCCGCTATTGGCGGCGAGTTGGACCAGTTCCGCAGGACTCTTGGTACCGTCTGAAAACCAGGAATGGATGTGAAGGTCGATGGACATAACAAGAAACAATCTCATGGATTGCAATTCAGAAAATATGATACCCTATGGGTAGAAAGTGCTTTTTCTTCGTTACAAGACTATATACTCTGGCCCGTCTTTGAGCAATAGTGATCTTCTCATTGGTAAACAGCAAAAGGAAATGAATTATCTCCTATAGTTTTTTCACCTTCCAGCCGATACAGAAGTATCACTGACAATGGAACAACCTGATAGTCATTCAAAGGAAATAATAATGCGTGCAGCCTTCTCTTCCCTTTCTCTTCTCCTTTTCCTCTTTAGCACCAGCTGTTCACATATTCCTCAGCCGGCCCCCTATGCCTTTTCAGAACAACAGAAGATGCAAGCCACCCACCACTGGGACATATTGGCCAGTGATGTGGCGAATCAAATAAACAATCAATTAATCACAAGAGATTATATCGACAGCTCAGTATATATCCAAAGCACCTGTGGATCGGATTCCACTCCCTGTGACCAGAACGAAACAACACAGTTTAACGAGGCATTCCGTGATCTTCTTATCACAAGACTGGTAAGTTTTGGCGTTCCAACCAGTGCTGAGAAAAAAAAGAATGACATAGAGGTACTCTACAAAGTGCAGGTCGTTTACCATGCGAGTACACGCTACGCACTGGCTCCCGGGACACTCACAGCACTCACCACCGCGATATCGGTCTTTCGCAATACTTCCGGAATCGCACAATCATTGGCTCTAGCTGCAGGAATCGACATTGCCTATGCCACATCCCCTGGACATGGTCATTATGAAATCATCATAACAACTTCTATGGTAACCGATGAAAAATACCTTTTTAGAACTTCTGATATTTATTACATCAATGATCCAGACTTCTGGCAATACCAGATCAGATCAACTGGAAAAACCCTTCAGCTGGTCGATGGTTAATGCCCAGCCATAGATTATCCTTTACATCCTGTGGTTTATTTCTTAAAGTCACCAGAGTTTTATCAGGTGTCCGCAAGGACTGAATAGGGAATCCCGTGAAAATCGGGAACGGGCCCGCCGCTGTAATCGGGGACTCATTTCACGAGATACCACTGTTCTTTTCAGGATGGGAAGGTGTGGAGAGAGGCTGATCCGAGAGTCAGAAGACCTGCCTGATAAAAAAACATTTCAGTGGCTCAGGCAAAGAAACTGAAAAATACATGTATATTTCTGGGAGATGATAGGGCTATCTCGGATCAATTATTCAATTGGTCTGGAATCCTTCTTCTCCAGGCCGTGAAAATGGAGGTTGTTGTGAAATTTTTATCCTTTTTTTTTGCAGTCGTTGTTGCGTTGTCTTGCTGTCCAACAGAGAGTTTGGCAAGTGGTGGTTACAAGGTCGAGCATAAAAATGCCATCGTCATCACCATGTTTGGCACCACTGTGGAATCTGCCCTTGATGCTCTTCTGAATATCCGTTCAGAGGTGACAAAAAAATATCCTCACACAGAAGTGCGGATTGCCTTTACTTCAAATATTATTCGGAAAAAATGGCAGCATCGAGCAAAAGATCCGGCATATATCAAGGCACACCCGGAAGTTCCCGATTATATTCTCCATGTAAAAACGCCACTTGCAACCATTGCGGATTTACAAAACGAGGGATTTGACACCATCATCCTGCAACCAACCCATATTTCAATGGGAGAGGAGTTTCTTGACCTGCACACCTATGTCGATGGGTTGATGAGTATGGGAACCCTAAAAAAGCCCAAATATAAACCGTTTTACAAGATTTCCCTGGGCAGACCGGCAATGGGGACATATGGCACAAAGCATCCCTACACCGAAGACATTGAAAGAGTAGCCAAAATATTGGGCACAGACGTAAAACTGGCAAAAAAAGAAAACGCTGGCCTCGTTTACATGGGACACGGTAATGAGTTTTTCCCAGGGAATGGCGGCGCCTATCTTGAGCTTGCAGCAACGATGCGAAAGATGCATCAGGGCGTTGTAACAGTCGTCGGAAATGTGGAAGGTTATCCGGCCATTGAAGATGTTATTGAGACCTTGCATTTATACGGTATTAAGAAAGTTGTACTGAAACCGTTTATGGTGGTCGCAGGCGATCACACTTTAAACGACATGGCAAGCGACGAAGAGGATTCCTGGAAGTCCATTCTGACAAAAAATGGTTTTGAGGTTATCTGCATTCCCAAGGGGCTTGGTGAAAATAAAAAATTTGCCAATATTTTTGTGAGCAATATTGGAGATGCTGCCAAGGATGCCGGCATAAAACTTCAATAAGGGAGTTTATCCGGGAGCCTCGCACAAGCCTGTGCTGGGCTCCCGATTTTCTCTGGAATTGTTATATTTCCCATTTTACTCATTGAGAAACCCGCATCATGATATTTCCCCACCGATTTATTCTCCTTGTTCCTTTTGTTTTTCTCCTCTGTAGCTGTGCCGATTTGAACTGTACCAACCTCGAAAACTTTCTTGGCGACGATATCAACCTGGTAAATATTGGCAACCAAATAGCAGATGACATCACAGGCAAAGCCATGCCCCCACTCCGGCCCAGACATCCCGAAGATGCCATTCTTGTATCCACCTTTGTCAATATTCACGACCTGGGACAAACATCACAGATGGGCATGCTGTTGCAAAGCCACATAGGATCGCGTCTTGTGCAACAGGGATATGTGGTAAAAGAGGTCAATCTTCGCAATACCTTAAAAATACATCCTCTGGAGGGTGAACAAATCCTTTCAAGAGACTTAAGCCAGATTGATTCGGATCTCTCTGTTCAAGCTATTCTCCTTGGGACATATTCTGTTAATAACCGTATATTGTATATTACAGCCAAACTGGTCGATCCGGTTAAGCGAAACATTCTCTCCGCCCGAAGCTACCGCCTCTGCATGGATGATACACTCCTTGCGATGCATGGCCTAAAAAGAAAAGAGAAAACCCCGAACACTGTCCAGCCACCTTCAGAATCCCTCCTGGATAAAATATTTTTCTAATTTCATTGCTCACTTGCATGGGAACGAACATTCAATCCATTATTGTTTTCTGTTATGGCCCTTGTCAATATTGCGACAATTCTTACCGACACCCGGCGGGTACTAAAAAAAATCAAGCCCCCAGGTGGTATTGAGCTTCTCTCCTATAAGCGAAACCGTGGGATTGCAATTATTAAAAAGGAAGAAAATCTTTTAGAAATACGAGAGCATGGATACCTGGAACAACAGTTTGAGCTTCCACCTGACAAACTGGCAAAAGAGCTGAAAACCATGCTCAAGCGGGAATTTCCAAGAAGCAGAAAGGTCCGATTAATCAAATTCAGCGATCCAAAAGAGCTTGATCGCATTCACCAGAAAATCTAACAATGCTTACAATTCACTGTGCTGCCTGTAGAAAAAAACTCTGGCGGTATGATAAAATCGGACCTGGAGAAGTGCTCCGCTGCCATAAAGATAGAATCAAAAAGATGTATAACTCACAGGTGCATGAACATAAGATTCAATGTCCCTGCGGTAAAAATATTGGAATAGATAAGGGACGTTTCTACAAGATGATCACGAAAGCCTTTACCTACAAAGGAACAAAACGCAATTAAACTTTATTTTTACTGGACTTTTCCTCTATTACCTGCTTAAAAAAAACCATACAGTAACTATTCTTTTTATTCATAATGTACCATTCTTACCATGCGATATTATTTCCTGACAATCCTTTTTCTCTTTTCAATTCTTTTCCCAGCAGACCTTCTCATGGCTGCTGACAGTAGTATTCCCAGTAGTCACAAATCCCGGATGGCGTACACAAAGGTCGCCCCTAAACTCAACCGTGAAATGAAGAGAATAGATGCAGCTCTTGGAGATCCGGTTTTTATACGAATTTTCAAAAAAGAACAAACACTGGAGGTCTGGCTCAGGCAGGGGCTCACCTACAACAAATTCAAATCATACTCCATCTGTCACCACTCAGGTGTTCTTGGTCCAAAACTAAAAGAGGGCGACAAACAAAGCCCCGAAGGCTTTTATACAGTAGAGGCAAATCAATTAAACCCAAATTCAAACTATCACCTCTCTTTTAACCTTGGATTCCCCAACGAATATGACAAAAGCTATAAACGTACCGGGTCTCTTTTAATGGTACATGGAAAGTGTTCTTCGGCAGGCTGCTTTGCCATGGCGGATTTTAGAATGGAGGAAATTTATGCCATTGTGGAATCAGCCATGATTTCCGGACAGCATCAGGTTCCTGTGCATATCTTCCCTTTTAAGATGACAGAAGCCAATATGGCAGCACACAGGAACTCAAAATGGATTAACTTCTGGAAAAACCTCAAGCAAGGGTATGACTATTTTGAAGGGCATCACGCACCTCCACGGGTGACCGTTCAGGATAGGCAGTATCAATTCTCTTCTTTTCGCTCCTTTCTTTTTGGTGGAAATCTTTCGGATGTTACTCCTGAGCTTAGATACTCCGGCCTAAATCTTCTCCTCCAGCCCCTTTAAGTTACGGAGACTGATATTTTTCCCTTCCACATGGATTAAGCCTTCATCACTCATCCTGGCAAATATTCTGGACAATGTCTCGGGGATTGTACCAAGCAGACTAGCCAACTGTCCTTTTGATATCTGTAGTTCCACTTTTTCTGTATTCCCCTGTTCTTCAGCAAGGTACAGTAAATAACCAGCCAGTCGTTCCGGCACCTCTTTTAACGAAAGATTCTCAATTTGAGTAGCAAAAGTCCTCAACCGCATGGAGAGCACAGCCAACATATTCATGACAAGAGAAGGCATGGCATGTACAAGTTCGACAAAATCTTTTCGGGGAAAAAAGAGCAGGCTTGTTTTTTCAAGAGCTGTAGCATTAGCTGGAAAGGGTTGATTGTGAAAAACAGGAACTTCACCAAAAGGTTCGCCAGGTCCAAAGATATGCAATATCTGCTCTTTTCCGGAAAAAGACATCTTAAATATTTTCACTTTTCCAGCTATCACCATATAAAACCCGATCCCTGGATCACCTTCAAAGAAGATGGTATCACCGCGTTTATATTCTTTCCTGATTGCTATTTTTTCTATTTCATCAAGATGCTCTGGCGGCAAACCACCAAAGAGTTCGCTTGCTGTAATAACCTGACGCATCAACATTTCTCCATTACCCCTACTATTATATATGATGAACACTGTACTAGACCCACAGTGTAGCATAGTATGGTAGATTTTATCATCTTCTTTTTATTTAAGGAACAGTTTAAATGATAGAACAGCGCCACATACTCCATGTTGATATGGATGCCTTTTTTGCAGCGGTGGAACAGATGGATAATCCAAAACTTGGTGGAAGGCCACTGATTGTGGGAGGAAATCCGGAAGGACGTGGAGTGGTGGCAGCATGTTCCTATGAGGCGAGAAAATTCGGTATCCATTCCGCCATGTCAGCAGCAAAAGCTATGAAGCATTGCCCGCACGCCCTCTTTGTCCGCCCAAGAAAGGAACGCTACAGGGAAGTTTCCATGCAGATCATGGAAATTTTCAGTAGTTGTTCCCCGGTAATTGAGCCACTCTCTGTAGATGAAGCTTTTCTTGATATAACCGAAAACCACAACACCATAAATGAAGCGGCAGATACTGCAGAGCACATCCGCAACCGTGTCTTTAATGAAGTCGGACTCACCTGTTCAGCCGGGGTTTCCTATAATAAATTTCTTGCAAAAGTTGCCTCCGACATTAACAAACCCAATGGGTTAACAATAATAACCAGAGAGCAGGCTCCGGAGTTTCTGGCATCCATGGCCATTGGCAGGTTTTATGGAGTTGGAAAAGTAACTGAAAAAAAGATGCACACGCTTGGTATCCGTATTGGACATGATCTGCTCCGTTTTGAAAAAGTGGAACTGATACGATTCTTCGGAAAAGCCGGAGCCTTCTTTTATGATATCGTTCGCGGCATTGATGACCGGCCGGTAAAACCGGGAAGAGGAAGGAAATCCATCGGAACGGAAACCACCTTTCAGACAGACATTCTTGATCTTGTGCAAATTCAGGAAGTCATTCAAAACCTGGCCGTCAAAGTTGGACATAGCCTGCAGAAAAAAGACTCCAGCGGAACCACGTTGACACTTAAGGTCAGGTATCACGATTTTAGTACTGTGACACGTTCCATCACCCTTCCAGTTCCTCTTGCTACTGCAGAAGAAATCATCCAACACATACCACAACTACTCCGTGCAACGGATGCCGGAAAAATCAAAATCCGTCTTCTGGGAATTACTGTTTCCAATCTCTCAAAGCAATCCAAAAAAACACCCGTACAAATGGCGCTGCCCTTTTTCTGATTTGTTAGCGGAAATCGCAAGAAGAAGGTTTACTTCTCATGCACCGATTGGTATTCTTTTCTCGTAACTATGCAACTTTTCTTCTTTTCAATACACTATTTTATACTTCACGCTAACCTTCAGCACAGATACTCAAATGAAAAATCTTCTCACATCAATATTCAACATTTTTCGTTGGATGGGACGGTTCCTTACCGGAGTCAGAAATCTCACCTTAAATACTCTCTTTCTGGTACTGATCTTTTTTCTTTTCACTTCACTCTATTCATACTCACCTGAAACAACGCCTAAAGCATCCGGTAGTGGTGCTCTGGTATTGAGTTTATCCGGTGATATTGTAGAAGAGAAACAAACCAGTGACCTTCTCACCACCGCTATTAATGATAAACTTGGTTTTAATACCCTGCCCACCGAGACCCTGTTTCAGGATATCCTGGATGCTATTGATGTTGCTGCCACTGATGACAATGTAAGCTCCATTCTTCTGGATCTTAGTAAATTGGGATCTGTGGGGATAAACCAGCTTCAAACCATAGGAGCGGCATTAACAGATTTTAAGACCAGCGGTAAAAAAGTTATTGCCGCAGAGGATTTTTATAAGCAAAAAGCATATTATCTCGCAACTTTTGCTGATGAGATCTACCTGAACCCAATGGGTGGTGTAGACCTTCACGGGATTGGATCCTATCGACTCTACTTTAAAGATGCTATCGATAAGCTGCGAATCAACTATAATATTTTTCGTGTTGGCACCTTCAAATCGGCCCTGGAACCGATCATGCGCAATTCCATGTCTGTTGCTGCAAGAGCACAAAGCCTTAGTTGGCTGACACCCCTGTGGGAGACCATCACCACAGACATTATACGTGAGCGGGAACTTAGCCCTGACCGCATCAATAATTACACAGAAAATATTGCATCAGAACTTGCCACCGCCGGAGGTGACACAGCCAGGCTTGCACTGGAATCAGGATTAGTTGATGGATTAAAAAATCGCCAGGAATTGCAAAAACTTCTAGTTAAAGTTAATGGCCAAAATGAAAAAGGTACCTTCAAGCGCATTGCACTAAACGATTATCTGAAAACCATCTCCCGTTCTTTTGTTAATCCTCCCGATGGAAATGGTTCCATTGGTATTATTGTGGCTCAAGGAGCCATCATGAATGGAAAACAACCCATTGGCCGTATTGGTGGGGACTCATTAGCACTCCTGATACGTAAAGCCAGGCTGGATTCAAATGTCAATGCGATAGTTTTGCGCATTGTTTCAGGAGGCGGCTCTGCTTTTGCCTCTGAAGTGATTCGACAGGAGATTCTGGAGTACAAAAAGACAGGAAAACCCATTGTTATCTCCATGGGCTCAATGGCAGCATCCGGAGGATACTGGATTGCGGCTGATGCTGATGAAATATGGGCATCCCCTGTGACGCTTACGGGTTCCATTGGCATCTTTGCAGCCATTCCCACCTTTGAAAATTCACTCTCAGAACTTGGTATTTACAATGACGGAGTAGGAACAACCAGCATTGCTGCAGCCCTTGACCTTAGTCGTCCCCTATCCCCCATATTAAAAGAAGCCATGGAAATCAGCCTCCAGCATTATTATGGCCAGTTCCTTGGCATTGTAGCTAATGGGCGATCAATTTCCCCTCAAAGAATAAAGGAAATCGCTGATGGGAAAGTATATGATGGGAAAAGTGCATTGGATATAGGCCTGGTGGATAAACTTGGAACCCTTGAGGATGCCATTGCCTCTGCTGCAGCTCTTTCAGGCCTTGCTGAATACACAGCCAGCTACATCAACCACCCTCTTACGGTTAAAGAAGAATTCCTGAAAATGTTTTCCGGGAAAGTTGTTCACCTGCTTGCTTCCTGGAATTTCCCCTCTACTGCGCTCACGGCCATCAGCCGCTTGATTGCACCGATTCGGGAAATCATGCTTTTCAATGACCCCAAGGGAATATATGCCCATTGCCTGATTCATGATTTTTCACTTTAAAGCCATACTGGTAATCGCTGTGAAGCTCGCAATTTTTCCCAGAACAGGTTGGATTTCCGTAACAATACGGTAATCATCTACCTCTACAATAAGGAACCAAAGTATTATGAAATATTCGCCTCTGCTTGTATCCTGTCTTATTATGCTCTTCGTCTCTGCTCCAAACAGCTTTGCAACAGATACTCTCATTGTTTCCGGAAACCCCAAAGCACCACCTGTCGTCTGGGAGGAATACAAAAAGCTCGTAGGCGTTGGACCGGACATTGCCAAATCCATCCTCACAGAACTAAATATTGACTATGACATCGAAGTAGCCGGGGACTGGCAACAAGTTCAGGAGAAATGTAAAAACGGCGAAATCGACATGATTGTCTCTGCCTATAAAAATGACGAACGTGCTGCTTACATGGACTTTTCTCTGCCATACCTCCCACAACCAACCGTAATTGTCGTGGAGAAGGGCAAGGAATTCCCCTTTGGCCGTTGGGAATCCCTCATTGGTAAACAAGGTGTCTCCAATATAGGTGAAAGCTACGGTCAGAAATTTGATGCATTCATACAAGAAAAGCTCTCTGTTCAATATCTTACCTTTGAGCGTGCAGTGGAGATGCTCAACCGTGGTGAGGCGGATTATCTTATTGTTGATTTGTACACTGCGCTCATTTACAGTAGGCTTTTGCGCGGCGAAGATGCTATCACCATTCTTGACCCTCCGGTGACAACCCAATCTTTTCATCTAAGCATTGGAAAAAACTCTCCCATGGCAGTACAGATGCCGGCTATTAACAAAAAACTCTACCGCCTGGTGAATGATGGTACCGTTGAAAAACTGTTTTATAAACATTTTGAATCATGGAAAAATCTTATTGCTAAGCGTTCCAAATACTTCAACAAAGACTCTGATCTCCGCAGTGAAGGAAATGATGCGTACTTGAAAGACCAGGATGCAGATGAAAAAGAACGACTCGGCAGCTTACTAATGAAAAGCAGAGAGGGCTTGCCTCCATCCGCCGAGTAGTTGTATTAACCTTTTACTGTTCGTGGCCACACTTACTAAAACCAACAATTCACTTGGAAACCACAGCTAAGTAGGATAGTTCCGCTCTCTCCTACTGAACAATCCAGTAACCTCTTTATTATCTTTCAAATGCTCTTTGCAGACATCATCCCACAACTCTGGCCCAACCTGATCTGGCCTCTTATTCGCCTCATTTTTTTCATCTCCATCGGCCTGATCGTTGCCAATTTAATTGAATCTCTAAACTGGACAAACAAGATTTCGGCTCTGGCAAGGCCGCTTATTCGATTTGGAAATCTCTCGGAAACTGCAGGAGCTTCATTTTCCATGGCACTTTTTTCAGGGGTGTCAGCAAATACCATGCTATCTGAAGCATACGAGAAAAAGACTATCCTCAAAAAAGAACTTATTCTCGCAAACCTTTTTAATAGCCTGCCAACCTACTTCCTTCACCTTCCAACGGTCTTTTTTATTACAGCCCCTCTCATTAAAGGAGCTGCAATTATCTATGTAGGGCTCACCTTTGGGGCAGCTATTTTCCGAACAGTTTCCATTGTGATACTGAGTCGTTTTCTTCTACCTGCTGTTCCCCCCCCCATCACTCAACACAATGAAACAGATGAACATGAAAAGAAGAACATTGACTGGGGTGGAGCCTTTAAAAAGAGCTGGAAACGCTTTAAGAAACGAATCGGTAAAATCATAAAATATACTGTGCCCATATACATACTTGTTTTTCTTATGCACAGATCCGGGATATTTGCTGTTCTTGAAAGCGGCATGGCTGAGCATCTTTCTTTTCTGCCATGGTTGACTCCGCAGTCCATGGGAATTGTCATGCTCCATATTGCAGCAGAATTCACAGCAGGGCTTGCTGTTGCAGGCGCACTGCTGCAGGAAGGAAGTATGGATTACAGGGAAGTTGTACTGGCGCTGCTGGTGGGAAATGTACTCTCATCTCCGGTACGGGCTATTCGCCATCAACTCCCCTATTATGCAGGAATTTTTCGACCGAAAATGGCCGTGGAACTGATTGTGTATAATCAGATCTTTCGCGTTGGAAGCTTGATCCTTATGGGGTGTATCTATTTTGTCCTGACAATGTGATACCTCTCCGAATAGATACATACAATGGCTATTATTCCTGAAAGCAAAATCAACGAATAATAAGGTCATGCAGTTCATTTACATCATCATCCCGAACAGGAAACTCATCTTCCAGGATGTCTCCTATCATCTGTATTGCCTCACATAGAGCCTGACACTGTTTCTTTTTACGAATCCCATTAGTTATTACAGCCACAGCTTCCTCCCACCGTTCATGGGGGATACGTTCGCTGATACCACTATCTGCAATAATCCAGGCACGGCGCTCAAGAAGTGAAATAAAAATCAGAATCCCATTTGCATCCTTTGTCTTGTAAAGCTCTTCGGTAAAAAATGCAGCAAATGCAGAATTTTGAACCTCTGTATCCATCTCATCAGTAAAAAGACACAAGCGCTTCAATCGCGGATACCTGGCTATAAGAAACTGAACAGCAAGGAAAATTGGAGTGAACACTCCTAAGAAGACCCAAAGATTACTGGATTCAAGCCAGAACATTCCAGCAATCAAAGGAGTTGCAATAAGTGCTGTAAGTAATGCAACAAAAGCAGCACCCCGGATGGATGCAAGTGGATAGGAATGGCTTTCACACACCAGCATAGGGACAAGTTCACCAGAAGTTTTTAGTTCTGCCCGGTGCACCGCATCACAAATGCGTGTCTGTTCTTCTTTGCTGAAAAAAGATTGAGCTATGGACTTACTTTTCATTGTTTACCATCCTCCAGACGCACCGCCACCACCAAACCCGCCACCACCGCCACTAAATCCTCCACCAAATCCTCTGGAAGATCGACCAAAGCCACCTCCGCCCACATAAAACCCTCCACCGCCACCACCAGCCGACATAGAACTCACAAAAAAACCACCCAAAATACCCACCGGAATCAGAGCCAATAACCACAGTCCCATTTGGGGAAAAAATAATACGCCAAGCACGGGTGATGCAATGCCCCCGACAATAGCAGCCATCTTTTGCTTCTTATGAAAAGCTCGTCCAATAAAAGAAAAGGCAAAAATCAGCAGAAAAATCAGACCAAAAGGGTCACTCTTCTTATTTTGTTCTGGAGCTGCTGCACCTGGCGTATATTCACCCTTCACGGCATCAATCATGGCAACAATCCCCGCCCGAATCCCTGCATCCATTTGTCCACTTTTAAACAGGGGGACAATTTCCCCACTGATAATACGTCCGGAAACAAGATCTGTCAGACTTCCCTCAAGTCCATATCCAACTTCAATACGAAGTTTTCGTTCATCACGTGCAATAAGCAGCAAGGCACCATTATCCGATCCTTTCTGACCAATTTTCCATGCCTCAAGCACCTTCATGGAGAATTCTTCCAAAACTTCTCCTTCAAGGGTCGGAATAGTGAGCAGTACAATTTGTGTGGAATCTGTTGCCTCAAACTGTTCAAGCATTTCTTCAAGCTCTGATTGAGTTTGCAGGGAAAGCATTGCGGCCGTATCATTTACCCGCCCTGAAAGCCGTGGAACTTCAAGGGCAATGAGGGGTAAGGCTGAACAGAACAGCAATACAAAAGCAAATAAAACAGCAACGAACTTAACCCGAAAAGGCTGTAGAATTATTTGCATAACTTAGAAGGTCACCTTGGGAACAACCTTAGCGCCCTCTTCTGCTTTAAAGTATTCTTTACGGTCTAGATGAAGTAAAAATTTGTTAGTGAGACTTGCGGGGAATTTCCGAATAGAACTATTAAAGTTTGAAACGGCAGTATTATACCGTTGACGAGCCACATTAATGCGATTCTCAGTACCTTCGAGCTGATTCTGCAGATCAAGGAAATTCTGATTTGCTTTTAGATCAGGATAGCGCTCCACCACCACCATTAACTTGGAGAGAGCAGAGCTAAGTCCACCCTGTGCTGCCATAAACTGCTGCATGGCGGCAGGATTGTTTAGATCCTTTGCTGAAATCTGCACTGAACCGGCCTTTGCTCTGGCATCAACAACCGCCTGTAATGTCTCCTGTTCATGTTTGGCATAGCCTTTCACTGTTTCCACAAGATTTGGAATCAGGTCTGCACGACGCTGTAAAGTAGACTCAACATCAGCCCATGCCTTAAAAACTCCTTCTTCCTGTACCTGCAGGCTATTATAGCCACATCCGGACAGTGCAATTGACAGCAGAGCAACAAAAAATAACAACGCAATTCGTTTCATAACAGCTCCATTCAAAAATGTTTTTTTTACAGACTGAAACATTAGATGCATCAGTTTTTGACTGTAACAGGTCATGGATTCCATTTCCAGAGTAATAAACTTTTACAGATTAAGATAATTGACAAAAATCATTATCTCAACTATTACCTTTCAGTTGTTTTTATACACTTCCATTTATCCCTAAACGCATTATGACTGATTCAAAACCTCTTTTCTTTATTGGCGTTTTATTTATCATTCTCTGTGCGGCAATTATTGTGGCAACTGGGATGGGTTTCTTGAAAATAACCCCTCTGGAAGTCATCGATATTCTATTGTCTCAGCTCCCCGGCCATGTGACAAACACCATCAATCCCACCTTTCCCTTTGTTGTCATGGAAGTTCGCCTTCCCCGTATTCTTACATCAGCTCTCGTTGGCGGCGGACTTGCAGTAGCAGGAGCTGTCTTTCAGGCCATTCTCTTAAACCCATTGGCCGATCCCTATACTCTGGGTATCTCCTCCGGGGCTGCCTTTGGGGCATCACTTGTAATTATCTTAACAATTTTTGGTATTGCTATCCCTGCCTGGTTCTCTATTCCCATCTTTGCATTCTTTGGAGCCATGGCCACACTTATTGGTGTCTTCTCTCTTGCATCAACTGACAACCGACTCTCCTCGAATACTCTTATCCTTTCAGGAGTCATTATTGCGGCCATCCTCTCTGCAGGTATCGGATTTATTAAATATCTGGCAGATGAACAAGTATCCATCATCATCTTCTGGCTTATGGGAAGTTTTGTCGGGAGAACCTGGGGGGATGTGTTAACCACCGCTGTGGTAGTTTTTCCTGGTCTGTTATTTACTCTTTATTTTGCACGTGATTTGAATATCATGGCACTCGGTGAGCGTACAGCAAGCACCCTGGGCGTAGATAGCGGCCGCGTCAAAAAAATGCTGCTGGTCTGTGCATCTCTTATCACCGCTATCTGTGTTTCAGTATCTGGGATTATAGGGTTTATTGGTCTTATTATTCCTCACCTTCTCCGTATGATCCTGGGCCCCGATAATCGAGTATTGCTTCCTGCCTGCTTTTTAGGCGGTGCCACCCTGCTCCTTTGCGCTGACACCATTACCCGTGCCTGGTTGCCATCGGAAATCCCCATCGGAGTTCTTACTTCACTCATTGGCGGACCATTTTTCTGTTATATTTTCCGCAAAAAACAGCTTGCCTTGAATTCATGAGTGCTACACTTCTTTTTCAGCTTACTGATCTTTCATTTGCATACCGGAAAAGCCCTGTATTAAAAAGTATTCATTTGCAATTAGACCGTGGAAAATTCTATGGCGTAATCGGTGGCAACGGAAGCGGGAAATCCACCCTTCTGGAACTGCTGATGGGAACCCTTAAGCCTTCCACCGGAACAATCAAATACCACAACAAACATTTGAATACTTATTCCAGGAAGGATCTGGCGACCAAACTAGCCCTTGTCCCTCAACACTTCTCCATGGATTTTGAGTATCGTGTTAAGGATGTTGTCCTTATGGGACGTCATCCCCATATCCCCCGCTTTTCATCTCCATCAAATCATGATAATAAAACAGTGGAACATGCCATGAAAACCATGGATATCCTTCGTTTGCAGAATCGCCCTGTTATTGCACTATCAGGTGGGGAATTACAACGTGTTGTTATGGCTCGGGCACTGGCCCAGGAAACCGAAGTGCTTATCCTTGATGAAGCAACCTCCAATCTCGACATTCAACATACCATCGCAATTATGCAGGTGATGCGAAAACGGGTTAAAGAAAATGGATTGACAGTTATTGCTGCCATTCATGATTTAAACCTTGCCGCAGCTTTTTGTGATGATTGTCTGGTACTGAAAGATGGTCACATCTTTGCCAATGATACAGTGAATAACATTTTCACAACAGATCTTCTGCAGACTGTCTTTACAGTAGACGCATCAATTAAACAAAACCGGAAAACAGGCTCTCCTCAGATCCAATTCAACTATCACAACACAGATGTTTAAGGTGTTTCCGGGGAGGGAGAACCCGAATATTGACATCAATCGAGACAAAAAAAATGATTTTACGCCTTCTTTTATTCACTGTGCTGATCCACACAGGACTTCTCTGTTCTCTCTTATCAGCTACAGAAAACCAGCCAGCCTACAAGCGAATCATATCCCTCTACCCTGCACATACAGAAAACCTGGCAGCTCTTGGCCTCACAGAGGAGCTGATTGGTATTGCAGCAAGCGACACCTACCCCCCAGAAGTCTTATCAAAAACAAGATATAGTCATCGCGACAATGCTGAAAAATTTATTGCGGCAACTCCCGATCTGGTTCTAGTCAGGCCCATGATTGTTCACGCTGCACCAGAACTTTTAAAACAGCTAAGAGGTGCTGGCATCACGGTTTTATCTCTGCAACCACGTAGTGTTTATGAAATGTATGACTACTGGATGACACTTGGCAAACTTGCCGGGAAAGAACTCAATGCACAACAGATGGTTTTAAAATTCAAACAGGAACTTGCCACATTAGAAAAAGATATCGAAATGATTCCCTTGGATAGCAGACCAAGGGTATATTTTGAATCCATCCATTCAAAGATGAAGACTTTTTCCCCTACATCAATTGCAATCTTTGTTTTAGAACAGGCTGGTGGGAGAAACATCGCAACAGATGCAAAGGCAAGACGGGGTACAAACATAGCCGCTTACGGAAAAGAGCGGATTTTGTCCCATGCAGATGAAATAGATTTTTTTCTGGCGCAACAGGGACGAATGAACCGGGTGAGTGTGGAACAGATTGGCAAGGAATCAGGGTTTCTTGCAATAAGAGCCATCCGTGAAGGAAATATTTTCCTTGTTGATGAGCAAATTGTTTCTCGCCCGACACAGCGCATTCTCGATGGTATCAGAGTAATTAAGAAAATTTTATACCACTAATTCCTACCGTTAGTAATCTCAACCTGGATGTCAAAAGAATGATTCCAGAAAAGCCGCTATCTTGAATATCGCAAGATCACTAAACGATCCAAAAGTGCCACCTTCAAATCATTTAGAAGTTCTAACAGATAATCGTAAAGGACAACACAGCATAAGAATCAATGACTAATATTTCAAGTATGGCTATAAGTGAAATTTTGATACTCCGTAAACGCCTCATTATCCATCCATGGAGAGAGCGAAGCCACTTGATACTGAACCTGGCAAAACGGTAGCAGCTCCACCAGCCTCACAGAAACTCGTTCTCAGTAAAAATAACCTGATATAACAATTTACGTTCAATACATCTCATAGTAATATCAGAACACCTTCATCAGGTTTCCGGATGAATCCCGCCCCCGGAACAGAAATGCAAAATTATCCACTGCGATCATTTGAATCGAAAGGAAAGTGTATGCAGTTATTTCATATTATTGCTGTTCTTATCAGTCTTGCTGCCATATTCAGTTGGGTGAATCACCGCTTCCTCCATATGCCAACAGCCATTGGGTTAATGACCATTTCCCTTCTCATGTCTCTTGTTTTAATTGCTCTGGGTAAGTTTGGTTTCAGCACTGTTGAGCAGGATGTTAAATGGATGCTCGCCTCCATTGATTTTAATGCAACTTTACTCCATGGAATGTTGAGTTTTCTTCTTTTTGCCGGAGCCTTGCACATCAACCTGGAGGATCTGGCAAAGCAACGTCTGGTCATTGGAATCCTTGCAACGGCAAGTGTTATCGGGGCAACTTTTTTGATTGGCCTTGGTGCCTGGTATATTTCGCTCTTATTGGATCTCAATATTCCAATGATTTATTGTCTTCTCTTTGGGGCTCTGATCTCACCCACAGACCCCATTGCGGTTCTTGGTATTTTAAAAACTGCCGGTGCATCCAAGAGTCTTGAAACAAAGATTGCCGGAGAATCACTCTTTAACGATGGTATTGCTGTTGTTGTATTTTTGGTGATCGCGGAGGTGGCAACAGGTACAAAAGATGTAACGGCTGAAATGATATTTCAACTTTTTGCCATGGAGGTCGTGGGTGGCGTTTTATATGGCCTTCTCATTGGCGCGGTTGCTTTCTGGATGCTGAAAAAAGTTGATAACTACTCCGTTGAAATTCTCATTACTCTGGCCATTACCACTGGAGGATATGCGCTTGCAGAATCCCTCCATCTTTCGGCCCCCATTGCCATTGTTGTGGCAGGACTGCTTATCGGCAATCACGGACGCAGACTTGCCATGTCCCAATCAACTCGTGAGCATCTGGACACATTCTGGGAATTAGTTGATGAGGTTCTTAATGCAGTACTATTTGTCCTCATAGGTCTGGAGCTGGTAATACTCGCACTTGATCAAAAGTATTTACTGGCAGGCTTACTGGCAATCCCATTGGTATTAAGTGCCCGTATGATCAGTGTGGCACTTCCCATTGGAATTATGCGGCGTTTTAGAAGTTTTTCACCAGGGGTTGTTTCTATTCTTACCTGGGGAGGGCTTCGAGGTGGTATATCTGTAGCACTGGCCCTTTCACTGCCAGCGGGTGATATCCGTAATGCGCTGGTTACCATAACATATATGGTTGTTGTGTTTTCTGTTCTGGTACAAGGATTAACCCTTGCCCCTCTTGTACGTGCTAAAGCCGTCCGGGCAGAAGTGGAGATTGAGCGGACACACCTGGATGCATGAAAAAGAAGATTATTACAATAGAGAAACAAATGAATAATTGGCTACTCCTTATACTTGTATTCCTTCTTGGTAATTATCTTCTGGAGCAACTCCTGTCCTACCTGAATATCAAGGCATTGGTTAGTAAGGTACCAGAGGAATTTCAGGGGATCATTGATGCTGAAGAGTATCTTAAATCTCAAGAATATACTAAAGTCACAAGCCAATTTGGCCTAGTGCAGTCAACTGTCAGCATACTTGCTCTGATCATTTTCCTGTTGGCTGGAGGATTTAACTCGTTGGATTATTGTATCCGCAGTTTTAACCAGGGATCAATTGTAAATGGCATACTCTATATTGCTTCTCTTCTCCTACTCAGTTCAATACTTTCTCTTCCCTTCAGCCTCTACTCAACCTTTGTCATTGAAGAACGATTTGGCTTTAATAACACCACCATAAAAACATTCTGTACCGATATTATCAAAGGAGCTTTCCTTAGCATTCTCATTGGAACGCCGATCCTGTATCTTGTCCTCTGGTTTTTTGAAACCGCTGGTGATTTTGCATGGCTGTATTGCTGGACAGGACTCACACTTTTCAGTGTTGTTCTGCAATTTCTTGCGCCAGTTTTGATAATGCCTATTTTCAACAAATTCACCCCCCTTGAAGATGGAATACTCAAAGAAAAAATCCTCAACTTTGCCCGCAATGCATCATTTAACATCCAGGGAATATACACCATGGATGGTTCTAAAAGATCCAGTAAACTCAATGCATTTTTCACAGGATTTGGTAAATTCAGGAAGATCGTTTTTTATGACACTCTTCTTGAAAAACTGGACAGTGACGAGATTGTGGCTGTCCTTGCCCATGAAATGGGACATTACAAACATGGACATATATTTAAAATGATGGCGATATCCATCTGCCACACAGGCCTGCTCCTCTTCCTCCTCTCACTTTTTATCGGAAACGAAAATCTGTTTGCAGCTTTTCAGATGGAGCATCTTTCAGTCTATGGAGCGTTGATCTTTTTTTCTTTTATTTTTTCTCCATTAAATTTTCTTCTTGGTATTGCTGTCAATATCCTTTCTCGTAAACATGAATTTCAGGCAGACCGCTACGCTGCAAATCCTCCTGGTCGTGGCACGGCTTTGATTAACGGGCTCAAAAAACTCTCTGTCGCAAATTTGTCAAATCTTACCCCGCATCCGGCAATGGTCTTCTTCCATTACAGTCATCCTCCTGTACTTGCAAGGATACGAGCTTTACGCAAAAACAAAAACATGGAAAAAGAAAGCATGATTCCCTTATCCCAGTAGTTGGCTAATTCTACCGTGGATCGACACAGCTGCTGTATCAACCTTGAGAATCCTTGACCCAATTGAAAAATCTTTCATGCCGGCGGCCAGGAACTTCTCAATTTCAAAATCCACCCAGCCACCTTCCGGCCCTACAGCATAGAGTATTCCTCCATCCTGATTCTTCAAACAATCTGACAGACTGTTTGGAGAATCAGGATGTGCAATGATACAAGAACTGTATTGAGTGCCGAGATCTGGGAGATATTCTTCAACAAATGGTAAAAAATAACGAAATATTTTAATTTCCGGTAAACGGGTATCCACTGCCTGTTCAAGCCCATGGAGTAAATGCGGCCGGTACTCGTCTTCATTTAAAATTCCGGCATCCCAGAAACTTTTTTCAACCCGATTGGCATTAACAAGATACATTGTGCCAATCCCCAGAGCTGTTACCTGACTCAAAATTCGTTTCAACATTATAGGCCTGGGCATGGCAAGAATAAGGTCGATGGAGGGAGGCGGTGCAGGCCTGGCCGACAAACTTACAGACAGTTCAACAAGGAACGGATACCTGTTCTGAATTGACACCACTTTTCCTGTTCCGATCTTTCCATCAATTTCACCAATTCGTACACAATCACCGGGTTCACTGTGCAAAACTTTTGCGATATGCTTTGCCCGATGATCCGTTAAAACAATACATTCACTCTTTAGTTCATCTTTTTCAAATAGAATTATATTCATAGCTGAGACAACATTCTCCACCTACCTTCTGCGTACATGCACTATGTACTCGCTTAAAAAACTCCCGCCTTCCCAATCCGTAGCAGCTCACAAAACACCGGGTATTGATACAGTCCGACTGGCCTGCAAAATATCCGGAACCTGTGAGCAGTTACCTTACCCCCCCATCATATCTACCAGTTACAGTATGATTTTCAAGAGACATATGTGCAGTACCATGGAGGCTGATTCTCTTTGACTTTTTCACTGACTATCCTGTACAATCACTTATTGTCGGATAAATATAAATACTTGTATCGTTTTTGACTTACTCATGAACAAAACAAAACAAAAAATTCACGTCACCAAGCTTTTCCAGTTTTGGGGTCTTCTTTTTATCCTGGGGATCGGTATAAGTATCACAGTAGTTGATATAATCGATTCCTACCGAGAGTTTACCTTCCACTCCGACAAAATGCGATCCGACTTTATTTCCAGAAACAAACATACAGTCCGGCAAGAGGTTATGCGTGCTGTGGCATTGATTTCCCATGAAAAAGCACAAAGTGAATCGCGAACAAAGAAACTTATTAAAGCCAGAACCTACGAAGCTGCAGCCATTGCCCGGAATATTTACCAACAAAACAAAACCGTAAAAAGTAAAGCAGAAATCACCAAGATGATTCTTGATGCGTTAAGGCCTATCCGCTATGAGCGTGAAAACGGTTATTATTTCATGACCGACCTCAACGGAACCGCAATACTCTTTGCAGATAGACCTGAAAGAGAGAGGGAAAATCTGCTTAATATGCAAGATCCCAATGGTCAATCTGTGATTCAAGATATGATGGAAATCGTGAAACAACGCGGTGAAGGGTTCTATCAATACCACTGGACTAAACCGGGCAGGAAAGACAAAACTTTCAAAAAGATTTCGTTTATCAAATACATTGAGCCCCTTAACTGTTTCATTGGTACTGGTTTATATGTTGATGTTATCCAGGAAACAATCAAAGCAGAGCTTCTTGCAACTATAAGTAGAATACGTTTTGGTCAGGAAGGATATCTTTTCGTTTATGGTTTCAACGGAGATACTTTAGTCGGGGCCGGGAAACACTATTCCGCCCCCCAAAAACTCTGGGAACGTTTCAGCCAGCAAGCTGAAAGGATGAAAGATCTTTTTGCCAAAGCACATGCTGTTGCATTAACTCCTGATGGCGACTTTATCTATTATACGTTCCCAAAGCTCACCAGCCCGGATATTGAATCACCTAAAACCTCATTTATATATGGTATTCCTGACTTACAATGGCTTATCGGTGCAGGGATTTATCTCGATGATGTGGAAACTGATATTGCTCTGATGCAGGCCGAACTCACAGAACGAACCAAAAGAAAAATCCTCTATTTCTCTCTTATCACTCTAGGAATCCTCACAATCGCCCTCCTCTTATTCCGTAGAATAAACCAGAGATTAAACAAAGACATCAACACCTTTATCAACTTTTCCAACCAATTACTCTCTTCCGATGAGCCCATAGATCGACATCTGATTAAAACATATGAATTTGATCAAATGGCAAAAAATATTAACAGTTTATTCATGGAAAAGAGACTGGCCCAGCAAAAGTTAACACTTGAAAAAACAGCACTTTTGCAAAGTGAAACAAAATATCGTAGTACCATGGATTCTACGTTCTGCGGTATTTGCATCATTCAGGATCTCACGTTTCAATATGTAAATCCTGCCATGGCCACCATGTTTGGTTACACACCAGATGAAATGCTGGACCTGCCATCTCTTTTTGTTCTTATTATTTCTGAGCAACAGGAAATAGCAAAAGAGAGACTGTTCCAAAGATCCACCGGGAAGGCTGGTTCATTTTATGATTATAAATTTATCCGCAAAAGTGGTGAAGTCTTCGATGCTATGGTTGTTGGTGCAGGAATCATACACGAGGGTAAGCCAGCTTCTATTGCTACAATTATCGATATTAGCGACCGTAAAGCTGCTGAAGAAGCATTGAAGAAAAGTGCAGAACGTGCAACAGCCCTGCTTGAAGCTATTCCTGATATGGTTTTCCGCTTAAATCGTCAGGGTGACTATGTAGATTTCAAAGCTGGTCATGCTGCACTATTTATCCGACCTGAAAATGGTAGCATCATTGGTCATAATAATTTTGACCTTCTCCCTCAGGATGTAGCATTATTGATAGAAAAAAACCTCATTGATACCCTCACATCCGGAAAGATGCATTCCTTTGAATATCAACTTTTTGTTGCTGATCATGGTCTCCTTGACTATGAGGCCAGAATGGTGAAAAGTGGCGAAGATGAAGTAACTTATATAGTTCGTAACATTACAAAACGAAAACAGGCGGCAAAAGAGAAAGAGGCTCTTGAGCAACAACTCAACCGGGCCAAAAGGATGGAATCCTTAGGGTTGATGGCTAGTGGAGTTGCCCATGATTTGAACAATATTCTGTCAGGGCTTGTGGGGTATCCTGAATTAATCCTACACACACTGGCAAAAGATAGTCCATTACGCCCTCAAATTGTGGCTATCCGTGAATCCGGCGAACGTGCCGCTGCAGTTGTTGACGACCTCCTCACAGTTGCAAGGGGCGCTGCAAGCACAAGAGCAGTCCATGATATCGATTCACTGGTCCTGGAGTACCTGAACTCTCTGGAGTGCGCAAAATTCAAATCCTTGTATCCGCAAGTGTCGATCAAATATCAACGTAACGCCACCCATGTAAATATTTCCTGCTCACTGGTTCACATTAAAAAATGTATTATGAACCTTGTTACAAATGGAATTGAGGCGATTACAGGTTCCGGTACCGTTACGGTCTCCACACACAACCACTTCCAGGATGCCTCGGATAGCACCGAACAGGGTCTCAACAATGGGGAATACCTTGTACTTAGTGTTCATGATGATGGACCTGGCATAGCACAGGAAGATCTGGAACACATCTTTGAACCATTTTATTCCAAAAAAATTATGGAAAAAAGCGGAACAGGACTTGGCCTGACGGTGGTCTGGAATACTGTGCAGGAACATAATGGAATGGTATTCGTTGACAGCGACGGAGAGGGAACAAACTTTCAACTCTACTTCCCTGTAAGCCATGAGAAAAACGAGAACAAACACGATGGCGGTGTTGAAAATGTCTTCACTGGCAACGGCGAGCGGATTCTTGTTGCAGATGACGAAGAACTTTTACGGAATGTTGCTACCCAAATGTTGGAACTGCTGGGATATACGGTGGATACCGTTGCAAGCGGAGAAGCAGCCATTGAATTTATCAGGAAAAACACGGTTGACTTGCTCCTCATGGATATGTTAATGCCTCCCGGTATTAATGGCTACCAGGCCTATAAAGAAATAATCAAAATTCATCCCGGACAAAAAGCTGTCATTCTCAGTGGATTCTCTAAAAATAAAGACGTTAAAGCAACCCTGCAACTTGGTGCAGGTGATTTTATTAAGAAACCCTATACTTTAGAGCAACTCGGTCGGGTTGTTTCAAAAATGTTGCGTTCCTGATACTGTCTCACGTTGCGACTCGCAAATCGGAGTCTCCCACACTTGTTCTTACCGGATATTCACAGCAACAGTAAAAAAGGAGCATCGGATCTTCACTGTGAAGTAAAGATTTCCAATCAACCATGATACTTGTCTATACGTTAGCGCAGCTTATTTTCCTGCCAATACTCTTTATTCCCTTAACAGCTGCTGTTCTGATAATTCCTAAATACCGGATGCGGTTCCTGCATCGGCTGGGATTTGGCTTAAAAAAGGAAAAGGAAAATAAGAACCGTAAAACAATCTGGATTCATGCACTCTCTGTTGGAGAAGTCACCTCTGCTCTTCCACTTATTTCTGGTCTAAACAAAGAAATGGAGGAAGTTCGATTGGTATTTTCAGCTACAACAACAGCCGGTGCAGAGCTTGCCCAAAAGCTTTTCCATGACAAAGTTGATCGTTTTATTCCATTCCCACTGGATATTCCTTCAGTTATCAAACGCTTTGTACATACTGTTAAACCCGATCTTTTTATTCTGGTTGAAACTGATTTCTGGCCTGGGATACTATCCACTTTAAAGAAACAAAACATTCCCACTCTTCTTGTGAATGGGAGAATTTCCGAAAAATCAATGCGTTCCTATAAACGATTCCGTTTTGTATTCAAACCTTTGTTTGCAAGCTTCCATACTCTTTCTATGCAGAATACCAAGGATAAAGACAATCTGATACGTCTAGGGGTTGACCATAAACAAATCGAGACGCTGGGGAACCTGAAATACGACACAACACTCTATTCCACTTCAACGAAAAACCAGCCTCTGCCGTTTATCCTGCCAGAATATACACAATTATTTGTGGTTGGTTCCACACATGCCGGCGAAGAAAAGACCATTCTGCAGAGTTACAAACAATTAAAAGAAAAACACCCCGAGCTCTATCTGGTGATTGCACCGCGTAATATAGATAGAGGAAGGGCAATCCAAAGAATTGCAGCTGATATGAATCTCCAGGCCAACTGTCGAAGCCAGATTAATGCCGGAGGTAAAGACCTTTTCATCCTTGATACCATTGGTGAACTGAACCTCACCTATAGTCATGCTGATTATGCCTTTGTTGGAGGAAGCCTTGTTGAACAGGGAGGCCACAATCCCATAGAACCTGCTGTCTTTGCTGTACCGGTACTCTATGGCCCTCATATGAATGATTTTCATGAGATTAGTGAACAATTGATTCAAGCTGGAGGTGCGATAAAGGTTCAAAACCACAAAGAACTCACCATGGTCCTGGAACGACTCATCACAGATGAGACGTATAGACAAAAAACTGGCAAAGCAGCACGATCATTTATACACAGCCAACAGGGTGTTATCAAACGCCACCTGCAACTTATCAGATGTATGCTGTAAAAGGTGTTGAGGAGCGTATTCGCCACTACCTCCTTATCACTCTCACTCTTGCTTTTATTGCAGGATTACTGCTACAGCGATTTTTCCCGATGGCTCCAGAGGCAGCCCTGATTGCTACCTTACTCCTTCTCGCTCCTGCTCTCTTTTATCATCGTAGAAGCAGATCCCGACCGGCAATGGTCTTTCTTCTCCTGACAGTTCTCTCTTTAGCCATCCTCCACTCTGCGAATTTTGACCGGAAGCACCAGGAGTCAATTGATATCAGCAGTAGAATCATTCAAGAAGAAGATGTTGTCCTTACCGGAATCCTGCATCGCATGCCCCTATTTGATGGTGTACAAAGTACAGTTATTGTCAAAATCAACAGCCTTCGACTACGCCATGAAGATCATTTTTCTTCCTCTAAAGGTCTTGTTCGACTGCGTATTAACTCTCCATGGCCTGTTTTCATTGTTCCGGGCGATACGATTGTTATTCGTGCAAAACTTTCACGACCATATCGTTTTGGCAACCCCGGTGGTTTTGACTATCCCAGCTTTCTTGCTTCACAAAATATTCGGATTATTGGCAGGATTAGCTCTATTGCGCACATCAGCCCCCTGGCTCAACAAAAATCATTGCTGCATAGATTTACGTATCTCCCTGAAAATATCAGGGTTTCCATCAGGGATCTTCTTAACCTGAATCTTTCTCCCAAAGAGTCTGGCATATATCGGGCATTGCTTATTGGAGATCGATCCGGGCTTGATCAGGATAGCCTGGAAGCCTTTAAAGCTTCGGGAACGATGCACATTCTAGCTATCTCGGGGATGCATTTATCACTGGTTGCCACCTTCCTTTTTTTTCTTTTTTACTCGCTTGCCATACGATCAGAATATCTTACGCTGCGCATATCCTGCAAAAAACTGGCACTCCTTGCTACAGTTCCACTACTTTGCATGTATGCACTTCTTGCCGGAGCACAAACACCGGTACTTCGTTCACTCATCATGGTGCTTGTATTTGTTTTTTCTTTTTGTGTTAACAGGGAACGATCGCCCTTCACAACCCTCTCTTTTGCTGCTCTGCTCATTCTTCTTGTTAATCCTGTGAGTCTTTTCACTGTATCCTTTCAGCTCTCTTTTGCAGCTGTGGCATCTCTTATTCTCATTTTCCCACAACTTTCACGACTGGTGTTGGAAAATCAGCACACAGACAATGAGAAAACCAGTGGAATCTTTTCGCAAACAGGCCGTTGGATCATGGCATCATTACTTGTTTCAATTACAGCAACCATTGGTACTGCCCCGCTCTTACTTTCAAGCTTCAATCGTATATCCACAGTTGGGTCCGTGGCAAATCTTTTGCTTGAACCTCTACTTTGTCTCTGGAGCCTGCCCTTTGGTCTGCTGGCCATAGTTGTTCATTTATTTGATCCGCAAATAAGCAGCTTTTTCCTGCAAACTGGTGCAATTGGAATTAAAACTGCCATAATTATCACTGATTTCTTTAAACGTTATGAAGCAACAACTCTTTGGCTTCCCACACCTTCTCCAGCACTTATTATTCTCTATTATCTCAGTCTTGGCCTCTGTTTTACAAAACTTGCTCTGAAGAAAACAGTCCCGCTCTTCTTCGGGATTACTTTATTTTTTGTTTTTCCACCTCACCATTTCCTGCAAAGGTTTTCCACAGCCTCCGAAATAGTCTTCCTGGATGTGGGACAGGGTTCCGCAAGCCTGATTATCTTTCCCGGTGGGAAGAAGATGCTTATAGACGGAGGTGGTGCATCTTCAAAGAAATTCAATGTAGGAGAAAGTGTTATTGCCAAATATTTGTGGAAGAAAGGGATCACTCACCTTGATGGCATACTTGTTACTCATCCGGATGCAGACCATTATAATGGAATTCCTTTTCTATTGAAACAATTCCATCCTGATACTCTATGGGTAAATGGTGAAAGCGGTCATGACGAAAACTATGCAAATATGCTTGAGTTAGCCCATGGACTTGGCATAGAAGTTAAAACACCAGCCGACAAGCAAATCCTGATGCAATCTTCCGGGGTAATACTCTCAAATATAGGCAATCCATTTTTAAATACCGAATTAGCTTCTGAGCTCCCGACAAATTCCAATGATCAAAGCCTGATAGTACGATTAAAGGGAGAGTCCTTTTCCTGTCTTTTTCCTGGAGATATCACGACCAGGGTCGAACATGCGCTTATAATAAATCAGAAAAATCTGAAGTCTTCTATCCTTCTTTCTCCACACCATGGTTCCAAAACATCCAACTCGGAAGAATTTCTGGAATATGTAGCCCCTCAACAGGTAATCGTTTCTGCTGGACGGTTCACCCCCCTCTCGTTCCCGACACCTGAACTCAGGGCACTATGCCTTAAAAAGAAGATTCCTTTGTTGATTACAGCAGAAAGCGGAGCCATTACATTCCGCCAGAATGGTGAAACGGTACAATATACTACTTTTTTTTAGCAACACTCCCACTATGTCCATTTGGGCCTTCTCGAAAAGTGTTAGTCTCCTTAGAAACCCCAAATAAGTCGGTATTGAGTGTAATCGTGTTATATTTGCACATCATTGGTTTTATTAGTTTTTCATTAGAAAGCTTCTTTCTTGTTGATTATGGCATGTAGACCATTTAATTTGAAATTTCTCTATTCTGATCACTGTGGAGACATACTCCCAGTACCATTGGTGACAGGTAAAAACAAATCAACAGGAGTCAATCATGAAGAAGCACTTGAAAAAGACTTTATTTTCCATTGCCACAGCTACAGCCCTCACGGTGGGTCTTGCGGGTAACAGCCTGGCAGCAACCGATATTCAATGGTGGCATGCCATGGGGGGCGTAAACGGGGAACGTGTTAATAAAATTGCCAATGATTATAATGCGTCACAAACAGATTACAAAGTTGTTCCTGTATACAAGGGTAATTACACAGAAACCATGACAGCGGCAATTGCCTCATTTCGTGCCAAAAAACATCCTCACATTGTTCAGGTGTTTGAGGTGGGTACTGCAACCATGATGGCTGCCAAAGGCGCAGTGTATCCTGTTGAAGAAATGATGGCAGATGCCGGTTTGAAATTGGATAAATCCGCCTTTCTCCCTGCAGTTATCAGTTATTACCAAACCCCGGATGGTGGACTTCTATCCATGCCCTTCAATAGTTCCACACCGGTAATGTGGTACAACAAAGATGCCTTTGCCAAAGCTGGAATAAAAGAAGTTCCCAAAACATGGCCGGAGGTATATGACGCCTCAAAAAAACTGGTTGCTGCCGGATATAAAGGTGGTTTCTCTTTTGGTTGGCAGTCATGGGTCATGCTGGAAAATTTCAGCGCGTGGCACAATATTGAGGTGGGTAGCAAAGAAAATGGATTTGCGGGTCTGGATACCGAATTCACCTTCAACAATGCAGCTATAAAAAAAGTGATGGCCGATGTTGCAACAGGGCAAAAGGAAAATCTTTTTCTCTATGGTGGCCGAAGGGGTGACAGCCTGCCAATGTTTATCAATGAGGAAGTCGGCATGTGGCTAAACTCCTCTGCCTACTACGGTGGTATAAAAAAACAGGCGCAATTTGAGTTTGCCCAGACCATGTTACCTTACTATCCCGACTTGATAGACAAACCACAAAACTCCATCATTGGTGGTGCAACCTTGTGGGTATTGAAAGGCCATGATATGGGCGATTACAAAGGTGTTGCAGGGTTTATGAACTATCTTGCTTCACCGGAAGTACAGGCCTGGTGGCATCAGGAGACAGGCTATGTGCCAATCACTACGGCTGCGTACGAACTCAGCAAAAAGCAGGGATTCTATGAGAAGAATCCCGGCACAGACATTGCTATTAAACAGCTCAGCCTGAATACTCCGACTCCCAATTCCAGAGGGGTCCGCTTTGGTAATTTTGTTCAGGTACGTGATGTTATAAATGAAGAGATGGAAGCGATCTGGAACAGCAGCAAAACAGCATCAGAAGCCATGGATGATGCTGTCAGCCGTGGTAACAAGTTGCTTAGAAAGTTTGAAAGAGCAAATAAATAATCTATGAGTTAAGTACCTTTGAAGCAGCGAACAGTTGTTTAGCTGTTCGCTGCTTTCTGCGAAATCATGCTTAAACGTACCCATTTCAAACCTTCAATGCTCCCGTATCTGCTTGTTGCGCCTCAGATAATAATAACTGTGGTTTTTTTTATGTGGCCGGCCAGTCAGGCAGTTTACCAGTCACTGTTGCTGGAAGATCCATTCGGCCTGAAAACCGAATTCATCTGGTTTGAAAATTATGTGGACCTTTTCACGGATGGTATTTATTTCAGCACATTTCTCCGAACCATTGTCTTTTCTTCATTCGTTGCTTTTTTGTCCCTTTTTATTGCTCTAATCCTTGCAGCAATGGCAGATCATGTTGTACGCGGAACAACAACCTACCGAACACTACTTATCTGGCCCTATGCTGTGGCACCCGTCGTGGCCGGGACGATCTGGATGTTCATTTTTGACCCAACCCTTGGAATCGCTTCTTATATGCTGCAGCATGTTGGCTATGAATGGAACCACCGCTTGAACGGGGACCAGGCCATGGCGCTTATTGTGCTTGCTGCAACATGGAAACAGATCAGTTATAATTTTCTTTTCTTTCTTGCTGGAATGCAGTCTATCCCAAAATCATTAATCGAGGCCGCAGCCATTGATGGTGCCGGCCCAACCCGAAGATTCTGGACCATTATTTTTCCGCTCATATCACCTATCACTTTCTTTTTGATGGTGATGAACATCGTGTATGCATTTTTTGAAACCTTTGGGATTGTTCATGCGGTGACAAAAGGCGGGCCGGCAAAGGCAACTGAGATTTTGGTTTATAAGATGTTTAATGATGGCTTTATCGGGCTTGATCTGGGAGGGTCGTCAGCACAGTCTGTCATTCTGATGATAATCGTCATTACTCTGACCATAGTACAATTCAGGTACATAGAACGAAAAGTGGAATATTGAGGGACTATGATTGAAAAACGCGCTCTGACCACTTATATCAGTCATGCAGTTTTACTTCTGGGTGTTGCTTTGGTTGCTTTTCCTATCTGGATAACATTCGTGGGAGCAAGTCACGATGCCCTGCGCATGACCCAGGCGCCATTGCCCCTGTTACCTGGAAATCAGTTTTTTGTTAACCTGAAAGCAGTATTTGTTCACGGCGTGGGAAATGCCAGGGAACAATCGGTTGGGCTGATGATGTTTAACAGCCTGATCATGGCCATGATGATCGCTGTGGGTAAAATCATCATTTCTCTTCTTTCAGCTTTTGCTATTGTTTACTTCAGGTTTCCATTTCGCATGATGTTTTTCTGGATGATTTTTATCACCCTTATGCTGCCTGTTGAAGTACGTATTCTGCCAACTTTTGAAGTTGTTGCAAATCTTGGGATGCTCAACAATCACTGGGGATTAACCATCCCGCTTATTGCTTCAGCAACAGCCACCTTTATGTTCAGGCAGGTTTTTTTAACTGTTCCCGACGAATTGCTGGAGGCAGCCCGTATTGATGGTGCAGGCCCCATGCGCTTTTTTGTAGATATCCTGCTGCCGGTTTCACGGACCAATATTGCAGCACTTTTTGTCATTCTCTTTATTTACGGCTGGAACCAGTATCTCTGGCCGCTGCTCATCACCACAGACCAAAGTATGTACACCATTGTTATGGGTATTAAACAGATGCTCGAAGCCGCTGAAGAATCACCTGAATGGCACTTGCTCATGATGACAACCCTGCTTGCCATGATTCCCCCTGTGATGGTAGTGCTTGGGATGCAGAAGCTTTTTATTAAAGGATTAACCGAGACGGAGAAATAAATTGGCCCGGGTACTTATTAAAAATGTAACTAAGGCATATGGGGATACCGAAATTATTCACGGTATCAATGTTGCCATTGAAGATGGGGAATTTATCGTTATTGTCGGCCCGTCAGGATGCGGAAAAACCACACTGTTACGAATGATTGCAGGACTGGAGGAGATCAGCAGCGGTACTATTTCCATTGGTGAAAAGATTGTGAATGAGCTTGAGCCAAAAGACCGTGATATCGCAATGGTTTTTCAAAATTATGCGCTCTATCCACACATGACCGTATTTAAAAATATGGCTTACGGCCTGAAACTTCGAAAATTAAGTAAGAAAGATATTAAATCCCGTGTGGCTCAGGCCGCAAAATTATTACAGCTTGAAGAACTTCTGGATCGGAAACCACGGCAACTTTCAGGCGGACAACGTCAACGGGTGGCCATGGGACGCTGTATTGTAAGAGAGCCTAACGTTTTTTTATTTGACGAACCTCTAAGCAACCTGGACGCTAAACTACGCGTGCAGATGCGACTTGAATTACGTAATCTCCACAGACGTCTGAAGGTTACCAGTATTTATGTAACTCACGATCAAGTAGAAGCCATGACGCTGGGTGATCGACTGGTGGTTATCAATGATGGTTATGTTCAACAGATTGGTTCTCCGATCGACCTGTATGAGCAACCATCCACAAGGTTTGTTGCAGGATTTATTGGGTCGCCTTCGATGAATTTCATAGATGGCCGGATTAGTGATAATGGAAAGCTGGCAGAGTTGTCGAAGAATTTACATTTACCTCTCAACCCTGATACTACAGCAGGGCAAGAAGGCAGGGAGGTAACTGTTGGTATTCGACCTGAACATTTCTCCCTCACGGAACACATAGAGCAATTCACATTTTCTTTAATGGTGGATCATACGGAGTTTCATGGTGCAGATACAATTGTATATGGCCGCTTATCGAATAATGAAGAACTCCTTACCGTGCGTTTACCGCACATTCGTCGTGTCGATCCTGAGAAACCGCTGCTTTTAACTGTTGCACCGGAGTGTATCCATCTCTTTGAGCAAAAAACAGGTGAACGTATTTGAGTTATACGCTGTGCCTGCGATGGCTGTAATCGATAAAAAAACCCACGATTATTTTACGTGTTTAACTGGGGTCAATCCGTTTGGGAGATTCGGAGTGACCCACATTGGTGGCTTTAAGGTTCAAGGGCCCGATAGTCTATCTTCCCGGTGCCAAGGACCGGAATGGTTTCTACCCGAATTACACGTCGAATAGTATGTAATGCTGAAAAGCCAAACTCACGGATAATTCGATTGGCCTCTTCTCTTTCCAGGTCAAAGGTGAGGAAAAGCACAATTTCGGGGTGATCATCACCTGGAGTAGCAGAAACAGCAAGAAGCGGCTCATCTTCTCCTGGAAATTTGGCTGTAAGAATCTCTTCGATGGCCGGAAGAGAAATCATCTCACCACCTAACTTTATAAAACGTTTTAGACGACCTGCAAATGTGAGAATTCCGTCGTGTTCAATAACAAGATCCCCACTGTCGTACCATTTTTTTCCCTGATATTCGACAAAAGGTGATTTCCCGTCATAATTCAGGTATCCGTTAAACACATTTGGACCTCGAAGGAGGAGTTTTCCAATTTCTCCTTCCTTTACCGGAAGACCGGTTTCAGTATGAACAAGTGCATATTCCATGGAAGGTAAAACTCTGCCAATGCTTCCCGGAACTGGTGAAGCGGGGTCATTCACACTGACAAGAGGCGAACATTCAGTGACTCCATACCCTTCACAGACAATGACTTCAGGAAAACTTTTCGCCATGGCCTCGTACACATAAGGTTGGCATTTTTCAGCACCGGTGAAAGCAATACGCACGGTATTCAGTTTTTCTTCTCCAACTGCCCTTGCAATACCGACAAGAAACGTGGGAGTTCCTATAAGCAGAGAAACTTTATAGCCAAGAACAATTCTTGCAAGCAATGCCCCTTCCGTTGGGTTTGGCGAGTAAACCGTTGGCAGGCCCATTACAAGCGGCATAAGTACTGTCCCTGCAAGACCGAGCGAATGAAAAGGCGGGAGCATTCCGAGAAGACTGTCATTTTTTGTAAGAGTTAATACGGCTGTGAAATCTGCAATATTAGAAAGGAAGTTTGTATGGCTTAAAACCACAGCCTTTGGGTGAGATTCTGAACCTGATGTAAAGAGAATTGCAGCTGTTTCCTTGATATCAACACGTTCAAGACTCTGCAATGAAAAACGTGCCAGAAACAGAGCTTTTAACTTTGCTGGAAGTGTAATTTCTGCAACCATCTCTTCTAAAAAGAGGAATTTCACACCTAGCTTGTCAAGATCAACACCTTGTCCTTTTATTTTCTCATGCAGAGCCTTTGCCGTTATAACATGTTTTACACTGGCATTATTCAAACAGTAACTCATATTGGCCAGCCCAACAGTCCAATTCACCATCACCGGAACTTTTCCTGAAAACACAACAGTGAAATAGGAAAGTGCAGCACTCACCGTTGCCGGCAGCATTATTCCCACATTTAGAGCAGAGAGAGAAGAAATCATAGATCGCAGAGCAAACATACCAGTGACCAATTGCCTGTAGGTTTTGGGACCACTGATCTGATCTGCGACGATCACCTTAGCAGGATTTTCCTTTGCCCTGGCGAGAAAAAGAGAGGCCACATTTTCACCCTGCGGCATAAGCAGTGGCTCATTACTCTTCCCGAGAAACCAACGCTTATCGACTACTATTTCTTCAGTGCCTTCGGGAGAACTGAATTCTCCGGCAGCTGCCAATATACAATGTGCAACATTCTCGATGGAATCCAGAGTTGACAAACTCACTCCGAATTCCAGCTCAAGCCATGATGAATACTCGACCAGAATAAGAGAATCCATACCAAGGTCGTTTGTAAGAGTATCCTTTTCATTTATCACTTTGACTCCGCTTAATTCGCGAAGTTTCTCAAGAACCAGTTCTTTTGTGGCTGCGGGGATATGATTAGTGTCATCACTAACCCTTACTCGTACAGGCTCGGGAATGTGTTTAGCTTCCCTTCCCTCCCACCAGAAATAAGGAATTTTAGTGTTGTATTGATCAACTTCATTATAGAAATCCTCGAGATATCTGTTTATCCGCAACTTATCAGCAGTTCGTGGAAAAGTATGCTGCTCGACAAATTCGACTAGCACCTGACGTTTTGGCATAAAAAATAATCCTGCCGATGCGAGTGCCAAACAATATAAACGAATATTTTTGGTGAGTGACACCGGGCCGCTGGCACGACTAAAGCTGCTCCCCCAAAGACCAGTAGTGCGAATCAACACAATCCTGACATCTGGAAGCCTTTTTAACACAAGCTCAACCGAACTGTTTGCGCCAATGGATTCGTGCCTGCTACGATAGAGTTTTCCTGCCGGATAAAGAAGAATATTATTCCCCTGCTTTAAGCCAGTTATAATTTCCTCAACACCCTCAATGACAGCTTTTCTTCCCCGATTCCCCTTTGTTTGCAAATCAGGAATTACCACGGCATTGATTGTCTTCATCAATGGACGCAGCAAGGTTTTGTCAACCTGCGCCTCATCAGCCAGAGGACGTGGAGCAAAGTCACGAAAAAGATGCGCCATCACAATAAGCGGATCAATGAGTGCCGGGTGATTCGGCATAAACAGAATGGATGTATTGCCTTTTTCACGAACAGCATCCAAACCGGTAATTGTAACTCTGTAACGGAGGCTCAATACAAATAAAAGAAGTTTATGAATGAGTGTTTTAAGCATTATTTCTCCTTGCCTGTTCCCTGGCAGAAGCTGATGAATTGGTAACTTTAGAACCGGTATGAAAAAGAACGGCTGAGAGCATTCCAAACATTCCCAGTAATAGCATATTGGACGATGGGAGAAAGGTATTGTCCAATAGAGTAAAAGTCGGCCCAGCTATCAACATTCCAGAAAAAGCACAAAAACTTGCGGCGGCTATCACCTGCCCCTTCTTATCCCGATCTGGCCGAACCTGTATAAAAGCAGTTAACGGTATAAGGAAAATGCCACCGAAAAATCCTGCTCCCATAAGAGACACAAGAAGAAGTAGCCATTGCAAATCGAGTTCCATTCCAGCAGCCACACCTGCCCCAAACAAACAGCCCCCCATACCAAAACTTGCAGGGCCAAGAACATGAGACCAACGTTCGGGGCTGGTAATTATTGGGGCAAGCAGTGCCCCGGCGCACACCCCGACCATCAGAGATACCGCCAGTAAACTGGTCGCGGTCACTGACATTTTGAGTTCACCGAGCCCCATGGTATTAATAAGCATCACAGCAATTAAACTTAGAAAATAGAAATAAACATTCCCAATAACTGCAAGCAACAACGGCGGATCATGACGAAATTTAATGCTTTCCTGTAGTGACACAATAGGTCCTGCCCAGGGAAAAGGTCTGTGACCCTTTGTACTTTCAATTCGTTTAATTCCAAAAGCTGCAATAATACCACCAAGTGCCACTGACAAAACAGTAACCGCAACCAATAATCTGCCAAAAGGTATATCTGTGGCAAACCAATGTTGATCGAGGGCAATCCCAGCAACTGCCATTCCAAGCAATATTGCCGTCGTTGTCACCAGTTTAAGGAGTGCATTTGCTTTAGTAACATACCAGGAAGGATAGAGCTCCGGGATGGAGCCATTGAGGGCCGGGCCAAAGAAGGTTGACTGGATCCCCATGAGGAAAACCATGGCAAGTATCCAGTTCCAGCTGAGTGTAATAATTCCATAGGCGCCAACCAGCATGGCTGCGCCTTCGAGAAATTTTACCCAAATGATAACCTGGCGTTTAGGAAAACGATCGGCAAACCAACCGCCATAGGCAGAAAAAAGAATAAAAGGAAGGGAAAACAACATGGTTGCCGTTCCCTGGAGTCCAGATAATCCTGCAATAACGGCCAGAAGTAAAGCAGCCTGTTTAAAGAAATTATCGTTAAAAACACCTAAAAAATAGGTGGCAGCCATGGCAAAAAAACGAGATCTTGCGGCCTGTATTTCTAACTTCTCCTGCGCATTAATTCTCATTTACCTTTGTACCTTCAGTGGAATTTACACCTCAGTGAAATCAGAAGGAGGTTTTTTTAAGAATTTTAAAAATTTTGATTTTTCAACGGCATTGGAATATGCATCATCTGCACTGATCATCCGTCTGTCCAGATATTCCATAATACTGTCATCAAGTGTCCGCATGCCATATTTCTTACCGGTCTGCATAACAGAGGCAATCTGATATGTCTTTCCTTCCCTGATAAGATTACGTACAGCAGGAGTTGCAATAAGCACCTCAAGTGCTGCACATCGTCCTTTTATATCAACTCTTTTAAACAAGGTCTGAGAAACAACAGCTTTCAAAGCATCAGAAAGGGTGGATCGTACCTGTCCCTGCTGATTTGCCGGAAAAATTTCAACCACACGATCGACGGTTTTCATGGCATTGAGAGTGTGGAGTGTTCCAAAAACAAGATGCCCGGTCATTGCAGCTTCCATGGCGAGNGATANGGTTTCAAGNTCACGCATTTCACCAATCATTATAATATCAGGATCTTCACGCAGTGCGCCACGAAGGGCTGCGGAAAAACTTTTTGTATGTTGTCCTACTTCACGATGATTTACGATACATTTCTGGCTGCGATGAACAAACTCGATTGGGTCTTCAATGGTTAGAATATGATCCTTTCTGTTTCTATTGATCTCATCAATTATGGCAGCAAGAGTAGTGGATTTACCGGATCCCGTTGGCCCTGTAACTAAAACCAATCCTTTGGGGAGGTAGGCAAGACGACTAATAACCTTGGGAAGACCAAGTTGTTCACAAGTAAGGATCTCACTGGGGATTTCACGAAAAACCGCACCTATTCCGTATTTCTGACGAAAGAAATTACAACGATAACGGGCAAGACCCTGAATTTCATAACCAAAGTCAACATCGCCCAGCTCTTCAAAAATCTTAATCTTATCCTCCGGGCATATCTCATAGAGCATGGCCTTCAGCTCTTCATTTTCCATCTTCTTGAACTTAACACGTTCCATGTCACCACGGATTCGAAGAATGGGCTGCTGCTCTGCGACCATATGGAGATCGGAAGCACCCTCATCATTCATCAATTTAAAAAACGCGTCAATCTGAGCCATAGCCTTACTCCCTTAGCTAAAAATAAAAATGTTTTTAAAGAACAACTCTTCGTTTTATAAAATCGATGACTTCATCCGGATCATCCATGATATGGATAAGATTAAGATCATCTTCACTAACAGTTCCATTTGCAAGAAACTGGTCTCTAATCCAATCCAGTAACCCTCCCCAAAATGAACTCCCAACAAGAATAATGGGGAAAGGNTTGATGCGCTGGGTCTGTATGAGAGTCAACGACTCAAAAAGCTCATCCATTGTCCCAAACCCACCTGGCATACCGACAAATGCCATGGAATATTTCATAAACATCACTTTCCGAATAAAAAAGTATTTAAATTGAATGGATAGATTGCTATACGGGTTAGGCGCCTGCTCATGGGGAAGGGCAATATTTAAACCTACTGAAATTCCGCCAGCCTCCATTGCTCCCTTGTTTGCTGCCTCCATGATTCCAGGTCCACCACCGGTAACTACGCCATACCCCTCCTTTACAAGGCCAGCTGCAATGCTCTCTGCCATTGCATACCAAGGATGATCAACGGGTGTCCTGGCGGAACCGTAAATGGTCACAGCTGGAACATTAAGAGCTGACATGGAATCAAATCCCTCAACAAACTCTCCCATTATTCGGAACATTCTCCATGAATCACCAACCACTCCATTGTCGAGACAATACTTTGACTCCCGAGTCACTTTTCTCCGATCATCCATTTTTTATTCCTGTATCCTTTTCCAATCATGCAAATAATTTTGCGCATCAACCTTTGTCCTATGATCACTTCCTGGACAAGATTCAACTTTTAACAACCACTTTTCAGCATCTTTAAACTTTCCTAACTCCCGTGCAAGTAACCCCCTTTGTACAAGAGCTGCAGGTCTGATTTTTTTATTTCGCAAACAGGGCTGTAAGCTTTTAAAAGCTGACTGGAGATCTCCACATTGAATTTGGGCACTGGCCAATCGTATTTTCAAACCAAGGGCATCCGGACTCAATTCAACAGCCTTCTCACAAAAACGAAGGCCAATATCATCACCTTCATTTTCCCTCAGATATATTTCACCTAAAAGGCCAAGCACCTCAGCATCATACTCATCATAGCGCATGGCCTGTTGCAAATACTTCATAGCATCACGGGCCTTACCGATCCCATAGTATGCCTCACCAAGATAGCGAAGTCCCTTTTTACCAGTTCCAGTTTTTTGCTGAACAGTGTGCCACGGCACGAGAAGCTCAAGTGCCCGCTGATGAAGGCCCTCTTGAATGCAAAGAACTGCAAGCTGAAAACTCATATCCGATCGTGCTTTTTCTTCGCCATCATTTTCCTTAAGCTTGAGTGCTTCAGAGAACGAATTTATGGCATGCCTGTTTTCATTCTTGATCTGTTGTTCAAGACCAAGATTATACAAGGCCATAAATTTATCAGTCTTATTCTGACAAGCACTTTGAAAGCACTCAACGGCCAGCTTATGTCGATTCATTTGTGCATAGCAAACACCAAGACTATTTAAGAGATTACCGTCAGTTGGTTCAAGAAACAAACCTCGTTTATACTCTTTTACAGCTAAAACCAGGTCACCATCCCCGTAATAAATATCTCCACTTATATTAAAACTTGTTGCATCGCAGACTACTAATGAACCCGGTGTCAGGAATGCGGCATGACAAAGTGCNTTNCGACAGTTAAGGAGAAGATCGGATTTNCTNAACGTAGTAANAGNAAAAGGAAAAGCACTGANGCCACAATTTACNNNTNCTNCANTTGTNCCTNTTTTNCCAAGATGAGTGAGNATTTTTTTNCCNNTNCTCANNCANTCNTTCGAGTTNTTTTCAGGNANAAGCAGATAGGATGAGGTATCAGTTGTGCATAAAACAGCATCGTCTCCAACAACAGTCTTGACACTATTCAGTAGTGCTTTTTTATTTGAATCAAATTGGAGAAGACCAAAAATATCCAGCTTACGCGATGCCACCTGTAACCAGCGTACCAGGACTTTCTCTGGTGCCGCCAAAGGATGATTAACAGCATCTTCAATTGAACTATAATTGCAAAAAGCAAACGGCCCTCGTTTAGTGGCAACATGCAAGGCAGCCCAGGCTTTTTTTATCAGTGTTTCGGAGAGTGTTAATACGGAATCCGCCTTCACAGCGCTGTTCACAAAGGGAACACTTGCGACATGAACACGTACGCTACGTTCTCTTTTTAAATAATTCACGAGTGTTGGAGCAAACTCTGCCGCAAAAACAGAATCACAATTTTCACACAGGATCCCAAAACAGGATTGTCCCAGATAGTACATTGGAAAGCGATTCTCAATAAAGTTTTTCAATAGAGAAATGCTATGATGCTGATATTTATGGGCCTGAAAGGAACCGGTTCCTTTAGGGGGCAATGAAACAAGAACCATCACCCCGGTGCTGTTACTGCCAAGAGAGTCCAGGTGCTCCTCCAGATGCAGACTACTTAATAATCCGGTAAGTGAATCGACACATGATCGTTTGACAAGTAACAATTCTCGATATAAAAGAGAACCAAGGCCGCCAAGCCAATCATTTCCAACTTTCCTGAGCAAATAATCATCAAGCCCGCTAACTTTCGCCACGACTGTGCCATCACCAATTGCAAAAGGAAGAAGCAGCATATCACCAAGGATAACAGGAGTCCCCTGCTCCACAGCCTTTTCAATCCCCTGGCGCAGCTCCCTGGCTGACTTGTTTTCTACGGGGGGTATGGCAGGTTGTATTTCAGGAGGATCAAGAAAGATTAAGTCTTTAATGGTGGGAATATTATCATAAATGACTTGTCTAAATTCGCGTGAAAATCGTATAAAATCCTGATGCTCCAACCTCTTACATGCATCATGATGAAAATAGCCTAACTTCAATTTTTTTGTCCTTTATCTAAGTAATTTTTCAGAATGTCAATTAACAATGGAATATCATCTTCCAGTATCGTTCTGAGATCGATAATCATTTGTTTATCTTCTATGCGTAAAATAAGTGGAACGGTAAGTCCACGGAACCATCTTTCAAGTTCACTTGCGGAAGTGTCTCCAGGTCGTATCACAAGCGCCCAACTATCAAGTCCATGCTCAGGCATTGCCCCACCACCAACTCTTGAAACCGTGGGCTTTAATTGGATAGTTTCTCTGAGTTTTACAGCACCACCGAGACGCCTTAGTATCCGCTGCCCCTTCTTTTTTATATTACCGGCATCATTTGTTAACATGGAAAGTGTGGGAACAGATTGCAAAGCCTGCTCAAAATCATAATATTCACGCAATACAGCTTCAAGAGATGCCAGAGTAAACTTATCTATTCGCAAAGCACGGTTCATTGGATTACTTTTGATGCGTGCAATAATATCTTTTTTGCCGACTATTATTCCAGCTTGAGGCCCGCCCAACAATTTATCTCCACTGAACGTAACAACATCAACACCTGCCTTAACAATCTCCTGTACTGTTGGTTCTTTGGGAAGCCCCCATGGTGCGAGATCAATCAAAGATCCACTGCCCAGATCTTCCATAACGGGCACCTGGTATTGCTTACCTAAAACTGCAAGATCAGAAGCGGACACTTCAGAGGTAAAACCGATTAGACGAAAATTAGAGGTATGAACCTTTAAAAGCAACGCTGTCTCTTCGTCAATAACCTTTTCATAATCAACCAGATGGGTTCGATTTGTGGCTCCCACCTCTACCATCAAAGCACCACTTCTTTCCATCACATCAGGAATGCGGAAAGAGCCCCCAATTTCTACTAACTGCCCACGGGACACGACTGTCTTTTTATGAAAAGATAAAGTGTTCAAAGCAAGAAGTACAGCTGCAGCATTATTGTTCACTACTAACGCGGCTTCTGCACCGGTAAGATCACAAATTATTTCTTCAACAAGGCTATACCGGCTGCCTCGACTCCCTGTGGAAAGATCGAATTCGAGATTTGTAAAATATGCCCCGGCTGTTTGTAAAGCCTTAATGGATTCAGGCCCAAGTAGAGACCTTCCTAAATTTGTATGAATAACAACCCCGGTACCATTTATTACTCTTTGCAGGTTGGGTCTGTTTTTCTTTTCGATAGCCTTAAGGAAAACATCATTCCAGTCTTTTGTGCTCCCGGGTAATTTCACATGCCCGCCTCCAAGAATCTGCACACGAAACGTATCTATGGTTTCCCGGATAGCTGATTTAACAATTGCGACCGGAATACGCTCAAGCAACAAATTCTCAAGATTATCAAGGACAAGATCAATTTTGGGCAGTTTTCGAAGAAGTTTATTTTGTTCGCTCATACAAATCCAGAAGTAAGTGATTAGGTGAATTATTGGTAAAACTCAATTTATTATATCATTCAATACTACGCCTTAACTACACGAGATGCAAATAAATCCGATCCAGCGAAGGAACTATTCCCACAACTGTCCCCTTTCCTATGCATTACCATAAATCCTTAGATTTGTTTTAATAACAAACACTGCAGACTTTACAAAGGAACAAAAACTGACTACTTTTTATTTCATATACACAGAACCATAAACTTCACACTTCACCCAACGAAATCTTATGAAAAAAGAAATCCTTGTTGCCATCGACGGTTCAGTATACTCCAATCAGGCACTTTCTTACCTTTCCACTCTTTTTAAAGATCAGGATGATATTTATTTTCACCTCTGCACCATTGTCACGGAAGGTGCTTCTGTTATGACATCAGTTGTAGATCCCAACAATTCCCTCATGCCTTCCAGTAGTGCACAAAATCGAAAAAATATTTCTGCCAACCGCTATTTACACAAGGCCAGTGAAAAACTTAACCGCGCTGGAATTGATTCCGAACGAATCAAAACATCTATCCACACATCCGGATATAATATTGCGAGAACTATTCAGCAAACGGCGACCAAAGAATTAGTGGATTCCATTCTGGTGGGCAGGCAAGGCCTGAACGCCATCAGTGAAATGCTTATGGGCTCAGTGTCAGCTACCCTTTTTCAAAAATGTCGAGATACTCCTCTGTGGATCATTGACGGAGAAGTTACATCAAACAATTTTATGATTCCTGTAGATGGGTCTGCAAACTCACTGATGGCCGTTGACCACCTTTGCCACATACTGGAAAAGAGAGATGATATCCAAATATACCTTTTTCATTGCCGCTCCCTGTTTTCTAAAAAGTCACAATGCAATATTGAACTCTTTCATAACAAATGGGACAAAGATTGGTGTAACAAACACCTCTCCGGGGATGATTGTCTCTTTAACGGGCCTCGTCAACTGCTGCTGGAAGCAGGAATCCCTACGTCCCAAATCCATATTCTTCCTGAAGTATCCGATCTTGAAGAATCACGTGGTATCATCCGTGAAGCAAAAAAACAGCAATGTGGAACGATTGTAATGGGAAGAAGAGCTGCAGGCATGGCCAAAGGTTTGTTTGGCGGGGTATCCGATAGAGCCATCAAACGTGTCCAGGATATGGCTCTATGGATTGTGGGGTAAGGAACGTATCCGAAACACCTGATTTTTTTTTACCTTACAACCGCCACCATAAATGAGGGAAGCCTTTCCAGCGTCACTCAGGAACCACGCTGATGGTAGCTGCTTTTTCGGGTTTCAAATATCTGGCACCAAGAGTTTTAATGTCTTCAAGAGAGTAACTTTTAAAGTCCTGGAGAATTGTTGTGGGCCACAACAGCTGCTCAGGATTTCTTGCAGACATGGCCAGAACAGATTTAAGCCAATATCTATTACTACGAACCATATCTTTTAAAGAGGTAAGCATTGGCCGCTTGGCTCGCTCAAGCTCCGTTTCAGTTATCTTACCCTTCCACATATCATGAGAAATCTTCAACACTTCTTTCCTCAGCAGTTCTATCTGGTCAGGGTCAACAATGAGAATTGCCTGCATTAACCCATAATCTTTGTAGATCCTGCTTGAAGCATTGTAAACCTGTGGAGAGTAGGTGGCACTGAGTTTTTCACGAATCACACGCCGCATCTTATCGGAAAATATTTCTGCCAGCAGATGCAGTCCTCTAGTTCGGTTAATATCCCAGTAATCATCGGTTTTCCAGGCGAGTACCAGCATCCCCTTATCAATAGATGATGGAACAGTCAGGGCAAGACTTTCACCTTCCGGAAAAGAGACTTCTCTTTCCGGCATCTCCTGCTCACTCCTTTTTGGTAAAACCGAAAAGTACTTTTCAGCCATTGTTACTACTTTCTTTTCATCGAAATCACCTACAATTGAAATCTCAAGAGCGCCGCTTTGAGCAGCTGGAAATATCCATTTTTGAATCTGCTCACTCGTGAGTTTTGAGAACTCAGCCCATGGTGGCAGCCCGAAGAACCGACTCCCTCCCGCAAGAAATTTGTCTCCATGAAGTGTCATTGCACTTCGCACATCGTTTGCCATCATATCATAGGATTGCTTGAATCTATCCATGCTCACCCCAAAGGAAGCTGCATCTACACCCGGATCAGCAAGTACACTCTGAACAACCTGAAAAAGGAGTTCCATGTCCTTATTTAGCGCCTTTCCCTGCCAGTTAAAAGATGCCGGATTAATCCGAAAAGTTAACTCTACGCTGGAATCTCCGACAATTCTGTCCAATGCGTTCTTACTCAATGTTGCGGTGCCTGATTGTCCAATTACCACCTCACTCAAACGTGCTAACCCAGGGATCGGTTCACTTGATTTGCCAAATCCAAAATCTACAGAAACCTGCAGTTCATTTTCCTGAAAAGAAGTCTTTTTGAGGTTTAAAACAACATTATTCCCAAAAACAACTCGCTTGGCATTGATATCAGGAAAGTCTTTTTGACTCGTTATGGCTTGTATATTTCCGAGATGAAGATACGGAAATTCCTGTAAGCTCTCCCCCTTATATGCTGTTACCTGTTCTTTTGCCGCACTCGTATAGATTGCCATAATTATCGCCAATGGATCTTTTCCCTCAATTACAGCATTCCCATTTACCTTCACCATACGGCTTGACTTTGACCAGGTCTCACGGAAATTCTGTTCAACTTCGGCAAGACTCATCTTCTGGAGAACCGGTGCCATGAGTTCCCGTTCCTGCTTCGGAGACTGCATTACTCGATTATTATTAGCATTTCTTATTATTGTTGCTGTCAGTTTTTTGGAATTACGACTATTGGCTGTGAGCACTGCGGAATCAAGCTCAGCAAGCAGTTCTTTTTTAACACGTTGAAGTTCATCTTCGGTGAATCCGTAAACCAGTGCCTGACGGAGAGTATTCTCTATAACAGTAAGAGTCTCTTTCCACTTCTCAGGATCACTTTTGGCAGAAATTGAAGCATAGGCAAACCGTTCCAGAAATATGCCTGCATATATTTTGGCAGAAGTAAAAGGAGTGTCACTTTTGCTTGCCAGTTCATCGAGTCGATACTGAAGGATTTTACTCCCCACATAACGAGTTAATTCCCTTACCTGCAAAGCAGAAGAATCATTTTCAGGTTTCACATTCCACATTGATTCAATGGAAATCTCAGTAATTCCCATTTCTGATTCATAATGATAAAAGAATTCAAGATCATCACGAATCATTTGACCAATATCGGGACACTCGGGTTTTTCACCAGCTTCTGTAAGATTTGCAAATTGTTTTTCAATCAGGGGTTGAACACTTTGCGGATCAAAATCACCAACCATGACAAGAACCATATTTTCAGGACGATACCAGGCATCATAAAAATTTTTCATGATGGCATGATTTGCCCCACTTATAGTTTTCAGAATACCAATAGGCATCCTGAGAGGTAATAATGTTCCCTGCATGGTGAACTCTGTTTCTTTCACATGCGCGCGATATCCTGCAGAGTCACGACTTCGTTTTTCAGCAAGTATCACCCCGCGTTCCCGATCAATTTCTGATTGTAAAAGCAGTGCTCCACGCGCGTAATCGGAAAAGACAAGCAGCCCCTTTTCAATATCCCCCCTGTTCCCATTGGGCAGGATAATGTCGTAAACTGTTTCATCGTATCCTGTATGGGCATTGGTATCTCCACCAAAGTTCATACCAATGGATTGGAAATATTCCACAAGTTTCCCGGGAGGGAAATGTGTTGTCCCATTAAAGAGCATATGTTCAAGAAAATGTGCAATCCCTCGCTGTTCATCCGTTTCATTAAGAGAGCCAGCCTGAATATTAAGGGACATGGCTACACGATTTTTTGGTTCTGTGTTATTCTTGAGCACATATCGAAACCCATTATCCAGCCTGCCAAAAACAACGCTTGGATCCGGCTTCAGATCACTCTGCTCATGGGGCCATGCCGTTGAAAAACAATCACCAAAAGAGGGGGACAGGAAAAAACCAAAGAGAGAGCAACACCCAACAAGCAGAACTGTTATTATTTTTTTATACAGAACCATCATACCTCCTGTTCCGTTTTATTATTACGATTTCACTTCCACTGGAAAACATGGAATGACTGCCTGGAATATGTTACTTTCAATTTCTATCCCTTGAAAGAAAAAAATCCTTACCAATACATTAATCACTTGCTGAGAAAACAAAATAGCTGCAAAAACATTCGCAGAATGTTTTTGTTTTTTTCCTCACACACGATACAAACGAGAACAATCAATGAAACTATCAGGAAAAACAGCTCTTGTACCCGGGGCATCACGGCCAATCGGCAGAGCGATTGCCAGAAAGCTTGGTGAAGCGGGTGTCCAGCTTATTCTCCCGACCTTTGACTGGCCGGAATCCATAATAGAAATGGAAGACGAATTTAAACAATCCGGTTTTTCCCACATGTCCATACCTGTGGATTTACGATCAGAAGAGGCGGTTAAAGAGCTTATGCAGAAAGTTGCCCGTCGCTTTAAAGCTATTCATATTCTGGTAAACAATATCGAACGTGGTGGAATGCCCATTATTCACGGAAGCTATGACCTGCCGCATAATTCAGATCAATGGGATCTTGAAATTGCTTCCACCTTAAAAGCTAAATGGCTTCTCTTTCATCATTCTTTACCATTAATGCAATCCGCAAAAGAAGGTGCCGTGGTAAATATTTCATCAGTCTCTGCAATGCTTGGACGTAGCAGTGCCACGGCCCCCTTTTTCAATGATGCCTACAGCGCAGCAAACCGGGCAATTTCTTCTTTTACTGAAACATGGGCACGAGAAGCTGCACCAACTATTCGAGTTAATGAGCTAATGCTTGGACTTATTCGAAATAGGCATGGAGAAGACACAAGAGGATGGGGTGAACTCAATGACCGGGAGAAACGAGAGATTTTCAGCCAATGTCTACTGGAACGAACAGGAACCCCTGAAGAAGTCGCAACTGCCGCACTTTTCCTCATTAGAGATGCCGACTATATGACAGGCAGTGTGGTAAGAATGGACGGTGGTGTAACGTTGGGGAGCCAGAATGTGCCTCCAATGCCGGATGGAATACTGCAGTAAGGAAAATGTCTGAAACCAGATTCCTCCATAGAATACTGTGCAGTATTCCGTGTTCGATAATCGTTATTTGATATTCGACATCCGTTAGATGTCCAATGCCCAATCAGGGATATGTTTTAAAATATAATCCTGAAAAAACTCTTTCTGCTGATCTTTCGGAACATTTCCAACCGCTTTTTCCAATTCCTCAAAATCAAACCAGCACAATTCACGATTGTCATGATTGTACACTGTCAGGATACGTCTACCCTGATGATGGATATTTTCTTCTTCCTGAATGGCTGCTACAATTCCTTTAGCCTCTTCAAGAGGGAGAAACTTTACAACATCGCTCATCATCAACTCCTTTAAAACAAGAAAAGGGTGATCAGGATCTGATCCTCATCACCCTCAAAATCTTTAAACTTCACCAAAAATTTTCTGCTCAAAGAGACGCATCTAATAAGAATTTCACCCCTTAAGAGTAGTGAAAGAAGTCAGCTTCTGCATGGCTTGAACATGCAAACTTCGCTTCAGGCAGGTTTAACCACCGACCCGGAGCGGATACAACGGGTACAGACACGAGCTCTTACAGCACTGCCATTTTCTGCAACCATACGAACTCGTTTCAGATTTGGCAACCAGCGACGTCGAGTTTTATTGTGAGCATGGGAAACATTATTTCCTGTGGCAGGCCCTTTACCACAAATCTGACAAACTTTAGCCATGACAATCTCCTATATGGTCTGATACCGAAAAACATAGTAACTTTTGGATATCATAAAAATAATTTATTCGTTTAAATTACACAAAATGAGAAACTGCTCTTTATACCTGTTTCCCACAATAATGGCAAGTATTTTTCATAAAAACACCGTAACAGATATTCTCCTCTGGCAACGCCACACCTGACAACCCCAAACCCATCACTGACAGTAATAATTCTGTCTGGTAATTTCTTTTATGACAATTTTGATGCCTTATTTCATACCTCCTGAAATAAAAAGCAATACGATGGAGAGAGGTTTAAAACGAACACCGTTGCTGAGCGGTAAAGCAGAACTCTTTTCTGCACTTCCCTGAAGAGTGTAAGCGCCTTCACCAAATGATCATGGCCTATAGCAAAATAGTGCTATGGAGACCTCGCGATGGGAACGTTCGCATTCAAATTGGATTGCAATCACCCCTTACACCGTGGTATATACTTCTGTCAACCCTTCATCACACCTGACAGGTAATACTATTTTACCGGGAACGTTGATAAAGAAAATAATATAACAAACAAAACTGAAGGTTAAAATGTACAAAAAGAATCCTGTATTCCGCTTTTTCTCTTCTGTAGAATTGGCACTATTTACTCTTTGTCTCCTTGCGCTTACTTCTATCATCGGAACGGTTATTCCACAGAAAGAGAGTATGAGCTGGTATATACAAAACTATAGTGAATCCACTGCAAAAATTTTCCAGGTTCTCTCTATTCCCGACATGTATAATTCGTGGTGGTTTCTAGGGTTGCTTGGCCTTCTCTCCTTAAACCTTATCGTCTGTTCCATCGACCGCTTTCCCGGAGTATGGAAACAGGTTAAAGCAGACAATCTTGCTACGGATTTGAAACGACTCCCCAAAATGCGCTTAAAGGCGAATTGGGTCTCCAGTGTTAGTGAAAAAAATCTTAGTACAGCTCTATCGAATACGCTTGCTTCCAACGGTTGGAAAACTGAGCAGCGCACGCGTGACGATGCGTTGCTTCTCTTTGCCCAGAAAGGTGCCTTGAGTCGAACCGGTGTATATATTGTTCATGCCTCCATCCTGTTTATTTTTCTGGGCGCCATAATTGGCGAACGTTATGGATTCAAGGCTTCTGTCATGTTGCCGGAGAAGGAGGAAACCAGCATAGTTTATCAAACTGGCACAGGCAAACCCATTGAACTTGGTTTCACCCTTCGCTGTGATAGATTTGACATTGAATTCTATGAAACCGGCATGCCGAAAACGTACCGATCCAAACTTATAGTCACTGAAAATGGAAAGGTTACTCTGGAAAAATCAATTGTCGTTAACGACCCATTGGATTACAAGGGCCTCACTTTTTATCAATCAAGTTATCGAGGGTATCAAGACTTTCTTTTAACCATTACCGACCAGGAATCAAACATAGCTGAAACAGTAATCCTTCCTTTTCAGGAACAGAAGGCCCTCACAAAACATAATGCCACCATTGGTATTATTAATGCCCAAGCCATGGGAGAGACCATTACCAACATGAAAGTCTGGTTTAAAGATGATAGTAGCCCTGCCTCTGTCTTCTGGGTTGACGCGGGTGATAAGGTCACTGTAGAGCGTGAGGGGAAAACATTCACCATAGCCGGAAAACAGATGTATGCCACGGGGCTTCAGATCGCAAAAGATCCGGGAGTATGGGTTGTATATACAGGATGTGGTTTAATGCTTCTTGGTCTTTATGTGGCCTTTTTTATGTCTCATCGGCGTATCTGGCTGTTGATACGAAAAGAAAATGGCGAAACCACTGTTCTTATGAGTGGAAGTACCAATAAAAACAAAACCGGCTTTGAAACGACATTCAGGGCTTTATCCACAAAACTTAAAGCTGATACCTAATAATTTATATAGTGTTGATGACTTGACCACCTTGTACTTGAAAAAACGTTACACACCACAGGTAGCAGGTAACGTTTTTAAAAGTACAGGTGGCGGACAACAATGGCTAAGTGAGATGTTTATGCCATATCTTGCCGAGCCCCTTAGTTGGAATCGTAAAAAAACAACGTTGAAATGGAAGCATATATGGACAGTTCACAACTCTTGGGTATCACAACATTTACATACATGCTATCAACCATTCTTTATGCCGCAATCTTTATATTTAAGGCAAAAAAGCTTGGGCCGGCAACGACAATATTCACAATAGTTGCCTTTCTTATTCAAACTGCCGGCCTTCTCCTTCGCTGGAAGGAGTCATATACAATTGGATATGGTCATGCACCACTGACCAATATGTATGAATCAGTGGTCTTTTTTGCCTGGACCATTATTTTGATGTACCTGGTAATCGAATGGAAGTTTAAAACCAGAATTATCGGAGCGTTTGCAGTACCGTTTGCATTCCTGGCCATGGCCTATGGATCGTTTGCCACAGGGATCAATAAAGAAATCAGTCCACTGATACCTGCCCTGCAATCCAACTGGCTCCTGGCTCACGTAGTCACTTGTTTTATTGGTTATGCTGCCTTTACCGTTGCAGCCGGCCTCGGGGTCATGTATCTGGTCAAGAACACAAGTGACTCCAAAGAAACCACCAATGATGAAACTCTACGTGGCGCCCTCCCACCGTTAAAAGTTATTGATGATATTACCCACAAGTGTATGGTATTTGGCTTCCTCTGGCTCTCAGTTGGAATTATCACTGGGGCTATCTGGGCAAACTCTGCCTGGGGGACATACTGGAGCTGGGATCCTAAAGAAACATGGTCACTAATTACTTGGTTTGTCTACGCTATTACTCTGCATGCCCGTTACACTCGAGACTGGGGGGGAGTACGTATAGCATGGCTTGCAATTTTGGGTTTTGTTTCTGTCATTTTCACCTACTACGGAGTCAATTTTCTCCTTTCAGGCCTTCACAGCTATGGTTCCAATTAAATCCTCCATTCCTTGACAAGGCACCCCAAAGAAGATATAAATCTTGTTGAAAGTGAACAGGCATTCAGTTTAAGCTGTGTGCAAAATTGCAACAGGAGGAGAAAAAGAAAATGAAGAAAATCACATTGTGCGCCATGGGAACTGCTTTGGCCGTTGGACTCTGTTTTGCAGGAGCAGGTATTGCTACAGTTGATCCTGGACCAGCTGAAATGATACTTGAATCAACCATCGACAAAGCAAAAAAACCAAAACCAGCCATTTTCAACCATGCCAAACATCAGGAGACATTGAAATGCGGCGATTGCCATCACGCCAAAGGTGCCGATGGAAAGAAAACCGATTATGCTGAAGGGCAGAAAATTGAGAAGTGCGAATCCTGTCATAATAAAGCTGCAGGAATGCCACCAAAACTCACTACTTTCAAGGAAGCAGCCCATGCAAGCTGTAAAGCCTGCCATAAAGCCAAAGACAAAAAACTGGCTAAATGTAGCGTGTGCCACCCTAAGAAGAAGAAATAATTATCTCAATGGGTTAAGAGCTGCTTGAAAACAAAAAAAGGTTCATCTTTAATTTCTAAAGATGAACCTTTTTTCGTTCACGGGAGCACTATTACTCCATGAGCAATAGACAGGTACGTTATTGTCTCATGCTACTGTTGCATTTTAGAGATATCGCCCACCTTCAGGAAAAGAACAGAAATTGCAGTAAGTAAATTAAGACGATTACTGCGAACTAACTCGTCTTCATCCATCACCATTACTTCATTGAAAAATTCATCAACTGGAGCTTTGAGAGCAAGCATTGCTGCCAATGCCTTATCATAATCATGGGAGTCAAGCATTGGCTGAACGTCAGTATCAAGACGCATAAATACAGCTGCCAGTTCTTTCTCTGCGTCTTCTTTAAGTAAAGCTTTATCCACATCAGTTGTTGTATTATCCTTAATAATATTACGAATTCGCTTAAAGGAAGCAGCAAGAACTGCAAAAGCATCCTCTCCACGAATAGCAGCTAATGCTCGAATTTTCTTAAGACTATCATTTACATCATCAAACTGTACCGATATCACAGCATCTACTGCCTCTCCATCAAGGCCAGCCCCGAGCTGATCATTAACAAATCGGCCACGAATAAAGGTCACGACCTGTTCAACGGTCTCAGCACCACCGTTAACTTTGTCACCATAGAGAGAAAGTGCTTTATAGACAATGTCCTGAAGTGACAGAGTCCAGCCAAATTGTTCCACAATATGAAGGATGGCAAGTGATATTCTGCGCAAGCCAAAAGGATCAGTGGTACCAGTTGGAATTTGTCCTATTCCGAAACATCCACTTAAGGTGTCAAGTCTATCAGCCAGGCCAACCACTGCACCAAGAGCTGATGATGGGAGTTCTGCTCCTGCACGTTTAGGGAAATAATGTTCCTGAATAGCCAGTGCAACATCTGCTGTTTCTCCATCATTCAAGGCATAAGCTCCTCCCATATTCCCCTGAAGTGAAGGAAACTCGCCAACCATGTCTGTAAGAAGATCGGTTTTACAAAGCCGGGCTGCACGACATGCGTCGTCCACACTATCTGGTACAAATTGCTCGGCCAGCAGTCCTGTCAGTTTCACAATGCGCTCTGTTTTATCAAGCATGGTTCCCAGTTTTTCCTGGAAAATAATGCCTGTTAGATCATCGAATCTATCAGCAAGTTTTTTCTGTTTATCGCCTGTAAAGAAAAAGAATGCATCTTCAAGGCGTGCCCGTAAAACACGTTCATGTCCGGTGCGGGTCAAATTAATATCTTTTACTTCAGTATTATTTACCGCGACAAAATAGGGGAGGAGCTGATTATCCTGATCTACAACCGGAAAATATTTTTGATGCTCCCGCATGGAAGTAATCAGAGCTTCATCGGGCAACTGAAGAAATTTTTCATCAAAGCTGCCGCATACACCGAAGGGTTTTTCGACCAGATTACAAACAGTATCTACCAGAGCTTCATCAACAGCAACTTTTGCAACATTTGGATCAAGAGTACCCGCAACGGCCTTTTGAATTTCACTGAGTACACTGTTACGTCTCTCCTCTGGGTCAACCTGAACAGAAACATTCTGAAGAATCGTTCTGTACCCGGCAACGCCATCCATAACAACAGGCTCATTCGCCATAAACCGATGTCCACGGCTCATATTTGACGCATCCACCCCTTCATGGCTATATGGGACAGTCTTGCCGTCATAGAGCGCTACAAGCCACTGAATGGGACGGGCAAAACTTGACGTATGATTTCCCCAACGCATGGATTTGGCAAAAGAAAAACCAGACATCAGCTCTTCAAGAATGCTCGGGAGTAGCTCTACAGTTGCAACACCCTCACGCTCCTGAACAAGCATCAGATATTCCCCCTTGGCTGTCGCAACAACTTTCAAGTCAGAAACATCAGCACCTTTAGACCTGGCAAATCCCATTGCAGCCTTAGTTGGGTTACCCTCAACATCAAACCCTGCCTGTTTAGACGGTCCCAGCAGTTCTTCTCTGGCATCTGGCTGGGAATCTGCAAGGCCTTCTACAAGAAGTGCAAGACGACGTGGTGTGCCAAGAGTTTCAACGAGACCATGAGCAAGATTTAAATCCTTTGCCTGCTTGATGAAGTTCTTCTTTAACTGTGCAAGTGCGGGTTTTTGAAATCCGGCAGGCAGTTCTTCTGTTCCAATCTCAAAAAGTAATTCAGACATGTTAGCATTCAGACAAAATTTTAAATTAGTGGGAGTTGTTGAGGAACGTACACGAAACAACATGAACATCTTACTTGTCCAACTTATCTCGTTCCTGCTCCTAAGAAGTAGAGTCCATGGTGGCAAAAATGGAATACCCACTTGCCAGATTTTCAACTTTTAACGAAAACGACTTGATGGCCTCTTCACAGTCAAGACTTTTTGCAATTCTTCTGGTGAGGGATTCTACAGTCATACTGTTTTCTCCCTGAATAGGTGCCATGTTCTGTTCCTCATCAATTGCTCCTTCAATAAGCGTGATAAGATCTTCTATCCATATAAAATTTCGAAATTTCACAGCAGTCACAGCTCGTCCCCACTGTCCAGCAGAACGAGGAAGCCCGTCTCCTTTACTTTCAACAAGAGGGAGAGCTACTGGAACCACAACCCTGAATTCAAGATCAGCATCTTTTTCAAGAGAGCCATGCATACAGCACTCATACCTGCAGGATTTTAAGAATTCGGGATTTTCCTTTTTGCCAGTAAGAAAATAGGTAAAGCACATCTCAATATGAGCTGCCTCAGCTTCGAGTTTTTCTTTCATTTGTTCAAGAATATAACGAAACTTACTAATATCAATGGCACCGTGAAAACGGTTTAGAATTTCAATAAATCGGCTCATATGCGTTCCTTTGAAATGATGCGGAAGGCTCACATACATATTTACCGTTGCGATGGTTTGTTGTTTAGATCGTGCCTTATCAAGCACCGTGATTGGGTAGGAAATAGTTTTGACCCCTACCTTCTTGATATTGATTCGGCGGTGATCCTCCTGGCTCTGGATATCTTTCATAATAGAGATTAGGAAATAAACGTCTAAAAGATGACTATTAAATAGATGAAATAGGTAAACAGTTACGAAAGATATTTACGGACTGCCTTTTTCAGGTCATTAATGTCAGAAGATTTGACAACATACTCATCACTGGCCCAGGCTCCAAGATCTTGTTTATACTCGCTATATGCTGAGCTCAAGATAACCGGCAGCTGGGGGTTATTCATTTTCATCTGGCGCAGTGTCTCAATACCGTTCATACCTGGCATCTGAATATCAAGAATAACCAAGTCGGGAGATTCCTCCTTAAATTTCTGCAATCCCTCTTCACCAGTATAGGCAGAAATCACCTCATACCCGTCATCTTCCAGTTCCTCACGATAGAGCATCTGGATACCTTCTTCGTCATCAACAAGTAAAATCTTTTTCATAGGATCCTCTACGATATTCGTTCCAGTGATTCCCGCAGATAGGCCGCAGCTTCTTCTGGGGGCATGGGATTGATATAGAAACCTGACCCCCATTCAAAACCTGCAATGGCAGTAAGTTTCGGTACAATTTCAAAATGCCAGTGAAAATGGTCCAAATGCTGGGAACGCAGTGGCTGCGTGTGAAGCACGAAGTTATAGGGAACATTGGGAATACATCCGTCAAGCCGACTAAGACTTTCAGAAAAGATCTCAGCGAGCGCCAGCATCTCCTTTTCATTCTGCTCATGATACGCAGAAGAATGTTTAACGGGCAATATCCACATCTCAAAGGGAGTTCTGGGAGCAAAAGGTGTGATGGTGATAAAAAACTCATTTTTACAAACCACCCGCACATCCTGCTTCAACTCCTGATGAATGATATCACAATAGACACATCGTTCTTTATATTTATAATAGGTAAGGGCACCAGCAAGTTCAGACTCTATTTTCCGTGGTAATACTGGGAGTGCAACAAGCTGGGAATGGGAATGCTCAAGGGATGCCCCTGCAGCTTTTCCGAAATTTTTAAACACAAGGACATAACGAAATCGTTCATCCTTTTCCAGATCGCGAATACGCTCCTGAAAGGCCTTAAAGACGAGAATCGTCTGTTCAGGGGGCAACTCGGAAAAAGTATCTTCGTGCCGGGGCGACTCCACAATAACCTCATGGGCACCAATCCCATTCATCTTGTCGTAAAGCCCTTCTCCCTCACGATTCAAATCTCCTTCAATGACAAGTGCCGGATATTTATTAGGGACAACCCGTACCTTCCATCCCGGAGAATTCGGAACATTTGAGCGACGACCATATACCAGTACTTCATTTGGGGTAGTATTTTCATTTCCCGGGCAAAGAGGACAAAAACCACCCGTTGTGACTGATTCTGCAATAACAAAATCCGAAGGTCGTTTCGCTCGTTCCTGGGCGATAATAATCCATCTTCCCAGTACTGGATCTTTTCTTAATTCTGGCATTTACGCTATTTCCTCTGGGACTTTTCCTTAGATTCCTGAGCAGTTTTACACTCGATACAAAGTGTAGTAACCGGCCTGGCTTCAAGTCGCTTCAAACCAATAAGCTCATCGCAACTGTCACATTCACCAAAGTTGCCATCTTCTATTCGCTGCAGAGCTTCTTCGATCTTAGAAAGCAGTTTCTGTTCTCTTTGCCTGATTCTAAGCTCAAAATTACGGCCTGATTCGGCACTGGCACGATCATTAGGATCGGGAATATTTCCAGACTGATCAGTTAACTCTGACAAGGTTCGTTCCGCTTCTTTCAGAATCTCATCACGCTTGGCTGTAAGTTGTTCCCGGAAGCTATCCAGTACTTTCTGTTCCATCAAAGACCCCTTGTTTTAAATATAATACATTACGTAAAAATTTGAAATATTATATGACCCGGCAGATAAGGAACGTACACTAAATAACGTCAAAGCTTTTCATCTGCCTTGTTACCATCAACATTCAATATAAAAAGAGACACTATTCAGGTCGAATAAACGTCCCGCTCTTTCCGCCAGTTTTCTTCTTTAAACAAATGTCACTAATAACCATTGCTTTATCAACAGCCTTACACATATCATAAATGGTTAGTGCCGTAACTGAAACTGCTGTCAAGGCTTCCATTTCGACTCCTGTTTTCCCAGTGATGCCAACAACTGCTTCTATTTCAATCTGTCTGCTGTCATCATTATATGAAAAATCAATGTTGATCTTCGTGACAGCCAGGGGGTGGCAAAGGGGGATAAGACTGTCCACTTTTTTGGCAGCCATTATCCCTGCGATCCTGGCAACACCAAGGACGTCACCCTTAGCCATGGATCCGCTTTTCACAAGATCATAAGCGTCCTGTGACATAGTAATTCTGCCCATGGCTGTTGCCACTCGTTCTGTCTCATTTTTTTTGCTGACATCAACCATAATGGCATTGCCCTCAGCATCAAAATGAGAAAATTCTGGATTAGTATTAGTATTATCAGCCATGCGTATTAATTTGATTCGTACCTATGATTCTTTATCTTTTTTCCCAATAACTTCATGAAAAAGTTTGGAAAAGAAGCCTTCATTTTCTTTATGCTGACCATGTTTCTGACAGAGTTCGTCAAAATTCTCCAAAACCTTCTTCTGCTCGTCACAGAGATTAGTCGGCGTTTTCACGATTAATTGTACTATCATATCACCCCGACCACCGCCGCGAAGATTGGGAACACCTTCTTTTTTAAGAGTATACCGTTCTCCCGACTGACTGCCTGCCGCAATATTCATCTTTTTCTTGCCGTGAATCGTTGGAACATCAACCTTGCAGCCAAGTGCCGCCTGAACCATGGAAACAGGAAGCTCACAATAAATTGTATGACGGTCTCGCTTAAAAAATTCGTGTTCCTGAACATGTATAACAACATACAAGTCACCGGAAGGGCCACCTCGCCGTCCACCTTCCCCCTCACCTCGTAAACGCATCTGCGCACCAGTATCGACACCGGCTGGGATCTTCAGTGAAACCTTCTTTTTCTTATCCACCAGTCCGCTGCCGTTGCAATCATTACAGGGTTCTGTCACAACTTCACCCTCCCCATGACACTGGGGACAAGCTGATGAAACCTGGAAAAACCCCTGTGATCGTATCACCTGTCCCCTGCCGTTACAACTGCGGCAGACCTCACGTTTGTAGCCAGGACGACAACCAGTCCCCTCACACGTCCAGCAAGTATCACGACGATTTATTTCCACTTCTTTAGCAAGCCCGTGTACGGCTTCCATAAAGCTTATTTCAATGTCGTAGCGAAGATCATTTCCAGGTAACGGGCCATTGCGTCGTGCACGTGCTCGATTGCCACCACCACCAAAAAGATCTCCAAAAAGATCTCCCAGCCCTGAAAACATATCCTCAAAATTACCCGGAGCCTGATAACCGCTGTTTTTTAAGCCTTCATGACCGTAGGTATCATAGATCTTCCTTTTCTGAAGATCACTGAGAACCTCATAGGCCTCAGAACATTCTTTAAACGCGGCCTCAGCTTCCTTGTTGTCAGGATTACGATCCGGATGATACTTCATGGCAAGCTTGCGATAAGCTTTTTTAATTACAGCACTGTCAGCAGTTTTACTAACAAAGAGTATTTCGTAATAACATTTTTGCATGATTCTTTTCTTTCTTAAACTAGGCTGCTTTTTCTTCTTCTACAGTTTCTTCTGCTTCAACTACTTTAGCTGCTTCATCTGCTGCATTGGGTAAACCCTTAATATTTTCAAAGCTAACTTTACCGGCAGCCACTTCACGAAGGGTCATAACCACTTCCTTATTTTTTCCTTCAACAAGGTAGGGTTCACCGTGTCTGTGCTGGCGAATTCGCTCAATTGTAAGATGCACAAGGTCAAAACGTTTATTTTCACCGACGGTTTCCAGACAATCTTCAACAGTAATTCTTGCCATTTACAAGCCTCTATAAGTAATTTATTGCCTTATTCCTCTTATCAAAAAACAAGGAAAAGGAAACAGTTATTTTTAACCAATACGTTGGACATACGATCCTGCGGGCAGAAGGTATTCGGTATCAGGTATCAGGGTCAGTGTTCTGCATGACCAATTTTGTATTCCTGTTACTTTTTATCAAAGGGATTTTTTAAAAGCATCGTTTCAGCCCGATCAGGTCCAACAGAAATAATAACCGGTTCAATGCCGGTAAAATCTTCAATACGTTTTATATAATCTTTTGCCTTAACAGGGAGATCGTCATAATTCCGAACGCCGGTGATATCCTCATCCCAGCCAGACATCTCTTCATAAACAGGAGTTACCTTTGCTGCCTGACTAATGTTAGACGGCATCGCTGTTATTTTTTGCCCATCAAGGTCATAGGCATTGGCCATCTTCAGGGTTGCTTGTCCACTTAAAACATCCAGTTTGGTGATGGCAAGCCCGGTTAAGCCATTCAACCTCGCAGCATCAGCAGCGACCACGCCATCAAGCCAGCCACATCTGCGGGTGCGACCTGTCGTAGCACCTATTTCTCCACCTTTTTTTTGCAGTTCTTTGCCAATTGGATCAAAAAGCTCCGTTGGAAAAGGACCTTCTCCAACACGTGTGGTGTAGGCCTTTAAGATTCCGATTACAGAATCAATATGAGCCGGCCCGAAACCGGAACCATTACAGGCATTCCCGGCAATGGTGTTCGATGAAGTTACGAAGGGATATGTTCCATGATCAATATCAAGCTGGGTTCCCTGGGCACCTTCAAAAAGAAGGTGTTTTCCAGCCTTGCGGGCAACGTCAAGCTCAACTGAAACATTTCCGATAAAAGGAGTTAACTTCTCTGCAAATGTTTGAAATTCAGCATAAATTGTATCAAAAGAAACAGATGTTGCTTTATATTTAGTGGTGAGCATAAAATTCTTCTCCTCCACATTCGCCTGCAGCTTCTCACGAAACAGAGAATCATCAAGAAGATCACCAAGCTTAATGCCGGTGCGCCCAACCTTATCCATATAGCAGGGACCGATACCACGACCGGTTGTGCCAATCTTCTTCCCACTTGCAAGAGATGTTTCCCGGGCATGATCCATGCTCTGATGATAGGGCATTATAAGATGAGCATTTTCGCTGATCAGCAAACGATCTGGAGTTACCGGCAACCCTTTTTCGTTCAGTTCGTTGATCTCGCCAAGTAGGACACCGGGATCAATAACAACCCCGTTTCCAATCATGCAGCGCTTATCCTCATAGAGGATACCGGAAGGAATAATATGAAAAACAAACTTTTTGCCCTCAACCACCAGTGTATGACCAGCATTATTTCCGCCCTGAAAGCGGACAATACAATCTGCATAGCGAGTCAAAAGATCGACTATTTTGCCTTTCCCTTCGTCACCCCACTGAGTACCAACAACTACAACACTGGACATTTCCTCTCTCCTGTTCACTCTACTTTTTTACACCATCATACTGTATCAGAAAAAAATCCTCCAATATCAAGGCGCACCTATCATGTAACAATGGACAACCGCAACAACATAGTCAGACCACGCATGAAAGTCAATCATTTGCGGATCGATATCCGGTACCAGATCGAAAAACTAAAATTTTCTTGAATATCTTTGCAAAACAAACTGAAATAATAACATTTTCTCCACCAATCTTTATTTTCTCTCGCGTCTACCTGTTTTGACTCCATGATTGTTTTTATTCTGCTGTTTTTGGGCAATAACCTCCGGCCACAGGCAGACAGAAGTTCCTGGAGAAATCTTTCAGTGCCAGTACCTGATGACACCTGGTGAGCTCTGCCATCCTTGACACCCCCTTGTAAATACCTTACATTTGCCATGTAGTGTCTGGATCGTTTTTTCTGTTGTCCATCCGGTTTTAGAAAAGAGAGGTTAATAATATATGTTTGGCATTGGCTTACCTGAGCTTATCCTTATACTTGCACTTGCCCTGATTGTGGTCGGCCCTGACAAATTGCCGGATCTCGCAAGATCCCTTGCCAAAGGGATTCTTGAACTGAAAAAGACTGCCAGCACTCTGAAAGAAAGCCTGACAGAAGATGGAAATCCCCTTGCTGACATCAAGCCAGAGCTTGAGAAAGCTGTTAAATCCCTAACCGATGACATCACCGATGAAGATGATAAAAAATGGACAGAGTCCGATCGTAAAAAGATTTACTATCCTAAAAATGGCGGAGACAACAAAGCTTCTCAAATAATTGATGTGGAGCCTGAGACAACCACAAAAAGCACAGAAGACGAACAAAAGGCCACACTTGAAAAGAAGCAACCGGCAGACAACTCAAAAACTGAAGAAATCAACAAAACACAGACCAAAGAGGGGCAACAGAACTAGTGTCTCTCATCGTCAGAAGCCTTGAGCAATTCCGACCACACCATAAGGAACTGCGCCAGAGGCTCATCAGGGTTTTTATAGGGCTGGTTCTCTGTTCGGGGATTGCCTATATCTTTTCAGAGGAGATTGCCCGTTTCTTTATGGTGCCATTGTTTGACGCCAGCCCCCACCTGGACAGCCTGGTTTATACCAGTCTCCCTGAAGCCTTTCTCTCGTACTTGAAATTATCACTTCTTGTCGGAATCGTTGCCAGCTTTCCTTTTACACTCTACCAAATCTGGATGTTTATAGCCCCAGGGCTTCGCGGAAATGAAAAAAAGTTTGCAGTGACAGTTGTATTCTGGGCCACTCTTCTTTTTGCAGCAGGCGCCTTATTTGCTCTGTTTGGAGCATTGCCGCGCATGCTGCTTTATTTTATGAGTTATGCAAGTGACAACCTGGAACCGCTTCCCAAATTTGGCTTATATCTCACCTTTGTTGCCCGTACAGTACTGGCTTTTGGCCTCTCCTTTGAGATTCCTTTTTTAATGGTGATGGCTGGAAGGGCAGGATTTGTCAAAGCCAAATATTTTCGCAGTAAACGCCTTTATTTCTATGCAGCAATTGTCTCTTTGGCCTTTTTGCTTACAACCGGTGATTTCATGGCCACAGGGCTTCTTGCCGTCCCTCTCTTTTTTCTCTACGAAGCAGGAATATTTCTTACACTATTGTTTGGGAAAGCAAAGCCAAAACCTTCTGTTTAACATTAGACTTTTCGATACAACATCACATCATTTCCTATCAAAACGCACTTTACCTGCCACTTTTCTGCAAGCCACTGCATTGTTTTTTCAGAAAAGAAACACACGTGTGTGGGATCGTTTTTATAATGCCATTCGGAAAAAGCTGCTTTATCCAGTGCAAGCTTAGTCATAATCCCCAACCAGCCGCCAGTTCTCAACAAAGCCCAGAGGAGTTCAAGATCTTTTGCTGGATCGTGAAGATGTTCAACGACTTCACTGGCAGTTATAAAATCATACTTTCGGGTTAATTTCCGTGTATTCGGAGCATAAAAAGGGTCAAACAAAGACATTTCGTGCCCCGCTTCCTCAAACATTACAGACAGTGTGGGACCTGGCCCGGAACCAAAATCAAGGCCAGAACTATTTGCATGTATGCGTGTTTGAAGGGGAATAAACAGACGAGAGAGAAAATTTCGATACCCCTGGTCATCCGGGGAATTTTGATGTTTATCGTATTCAGCCTTCTCAACTTCTCGTGCAGGCAATTGCAATGGAGGGACAAAAGTTAAATCACAAATGGAGCAGCGGTGGTATTCACGATGCCTATCACTGTAGAACAAGGCATTACTCTCCATTGTTTTACACAAAGGGCAACGCATAAAAATATCTCCAGGAATCTATTTTACCTTCTTAACCAGGCAGGATTTCCTGTTTCAGGAGACAGCAGGAAATCCTGTGGTTTGGTTCGCCTTTATCATCATAAGAGATGGTTTCCGGCTGCAGAAGCTTATTCATGACACACCCTTCAACAATATTCAGCTGAAAGAAATTATCTTCAGTCAAGCCTGTCCTGTGAACAAGCTTATCGTTCTTAATTTCAAGTGCGTGGATAGGATGATCCTCACAAAGAGGACAGCGATAGACACGTCCATTGGGAAAAATAAAGAAATTTTCCGTCACAATCCCGGCACATTCAAAAACCTCGGTCTTATCGAGAAAGACCTTTGGAAATGTTACATGGATACCTGCTCTAGCAGCCTGTGTTGCAACGCGAGGTACAACGTCAAGCCACTGTTCAGGACTCACCTGCCACCCTTGTCCCCCAGCGAACTCCTGAGCGGAATTTCCACGAAGCCCTATCACCTGAATAAAAAATCGATCCACACCAATTTCAGTGAGGAGTGGTATCATTCTATGGAGATGCCCGATATTCAAGCTTGATACTGTATAGATCACAGACACATTGTATTGCATCTTAACAGCCCTGCGCATATTAGCCGTGCATATATCAAAAACACCTTCCCCACGAATGGGATCGTTCACCATTGCATCAGGGCCATCAAGACTAAAGCTTAAATAATCAAGCAGTTCAGGACTTGTTTTCCCAAGCAGATCATGAAACAGGTAACCGTTTGAATCAACAGTAACCGCCATGCCCAATTCTTTTGCTCTGCTAATACCGTGAGCAAGATCAGGATGCATGGTGGGTTCTCCGCCCAAAAATATCACGTTGGTTTTTTTATGCGGATTGGCAAAAAGTTCCAGCCATTTTTCCATGGTTTCCCGTGACAGAGTAGCTGTACCATGTTGGCCGGTATTGATATAACAGTGTCGGCAGGAGAGATTGCAGGCAGTAAGAATATGAAAGAAAACATTTCGTTCTCCGGCTTGAAAGCCGACGGTTCTGGCATTTGAAGTCATTTTTTCAGGTGGCAAGCTAAAGGTGTGAACACTAAGCAATAAGGAACGTACACTAAATAACTTGAACAAATCAACGTTATTTATCTCCCGTTCCCAAGGCGTCAATTTATCAATTTACTGGTTCAGTGTATAGTTGGCAAGCAGGGAATCTTTCCAATAGAGATTCTCGCGATTTGAGAAAAATTGTTGAAACAACTCAAGGCTCTGCCCACGAAGAACATCTGAAATAATTTTTATTTTCATTTCAGCATAGAGGGGATTTAATTGTTCGAGTGGGAGATTCGTTCCACCTCCCATAACATCCTCATAAGCATACACCATATTTCGGATACCATTCAAGATCATGGTGGAATAACACATGAGACATGGCTCCATGGTGGAATACACAGTCACTTCTGCTACCGGTATAGTAGTCTCTTGTGCCAAAAAACTTCGCAGAGCAAGGATTTCTGCATGATCTGTTTCATTTACCGTCTCTTTCAGTTGCTGCGTATGGGTGCGTTTACCACTGGCAATGACCTGCCCCTCATAAACGCAAACTGCCCCCACGGGAAACTCTCCCTGCTCCAAAGCTTCTTGTGCCTGCTGAAGTGCAACATGCATGTATTTTTCGTGATTTCCCATGGCTGCTCCCCCCTGCTGAATTTTTTCCTGAGTGAGTGTCATAGTATTTACCCCCCATTTAATTTCACCCGACCACCCTCTGGAAAACGACGAACCAGCTCTTTTCCTGTTTCATCAAACCACTCTATGTTTTCAAGAAAGACCGCACTGTCAAACTGGTTCATATCTTCTCCTATGTAAAAAACAGGAACTAAATAACTTGAGCATCTCGAAATCTGCGTTTACCTGCTGTTCAACCAGTGTTAGTGTACGTTCCTAAGCCTTCAGCGTATTGCATCTTTGTATGACTGGGATTATAGTACAACAGAGCCTTGGGAAAAAGGAAAATTCATGAAGATGAGGAAAATATGGAACTAAAAGATACATGGGATGTCGATTCCGCGATGCAGATTCTACAACATCAGACAGTGGATGCCAAGCTCTGGGCAGAAGCCGTAGAATGGCTGATTCTCTATGGCCCCGATGAAATACGGGAAATACTTCTCAATTCATCTGGCACAGCAACCCATAAATGTTTTCCTGAATTACAGGCAAAAGGTTACGCCCCTGACGGCCAACCCTGTTATAATGTTGGAGACTTGGCTAAAAGTCTGCAAATCAGTGAAGCTGAAGCAAGAGAGATGATTCAGAAGAAGGAGAAAAGCCATCAAATCCACCATTTTATTGACGAAAAAGACACAATGAAAGTACAATAAAAAAACCTGACACCGGTGATGAACGATACGCCGGTACTCTTTTCAGCCCTCCCTTGAGTACTGGGAACCTTTAAAATCAGCGGTTTTAACACGTAAGAAAAAAGAAGATGCTCCTACCCGACCATTGCATCTTCTCCTCCATGTATGGATCAGCCATGGTGACCATGGGGTGCAATTATATAACGAATACTCTTCTTGTAAAATCCTTTATTACCAGAAAAAACAGACAATACAATTTCAACCAAAGAAAAACTGGCCTGGACAGGCGGAACACTTGTTTCATTAAGGATCATCTTTTGGCTTCTGCTTGGAATAACACCGGCAATCAAAAAAGACCAAAAAGGTCTGATACAGCAAAGAACTGAACAAAGCTCTTCTGTAATACCGCCCGGTGATGCCAAAAACAGATACGAATAATTTGTAAAGTTTATCTGTTTATTGCGACTTAATTTATATAATCAATTATCAGTATAATGAAACAGCAACGTTGTTACGAGAGCAATGCGCCACTGCAAAGAATTGCAGTGAATGAATGTCGTCAGGAGGGATTCCAGTAATACCCTCTTTTCATCACAGAAAGGATACGAAATGGCAAACTTTGATTATGACATTGCAGTGATTGGCGGTGGAGCAGCAGGACTGACGGTGAGCGCTGGAGCAGCACAACTTGGAGCCAAAACACTCATCATCGAAAAAGAACCCACCCTGGGAGGCGACTGTCTTCATTTTGGTTGTGTGCCGTCCAAAACCCTGATCAAGTCGGCACATGTTTATCATACCATGCAGAGAACCGCTGATTACGGTCTGCCGGGACTCGAGCTTCCACCAGTTGATTTCAGCCTGGTTGCAGCCCGAATCAAATCCGTGATCGACAAGATTCAGGTTCATGACTCTGTGGAGAGATTTTGTAAACTGGGAGTCAAAGTAGAATTTGGAGCCCCCAGATTTCTTGATGAGCACGCCGTGGAGCTAAACGGCAAAACCGTTTCTGCCAAAAACTGGGTGATTGCAACTGGTTCCTCCTCTTCAACACCACCCTTCCCAGGCCTTGAAAACACGCCTTATATTACCAATAAAGAAATTTTCTATCTCGATACTCTCCCAAAATCGCTCATTGTTTTAGGGGCTGGTCCCATTGCAGTTGAGATGGCTCAGGCTTTTGCCCGGCTGGGAAGTGAGGTCACTGTGATCCAACGCTCCAGGCAAATTTTAAGTAAAGAGGATAAGGACATGGCCGATATTGCCATGGCATCCATGGAAGCTGATGGGGTTTGTTTTTACCTGGGAGCCGGGATAAAACAGATAAAAGATCTTGGAAATGAACGGCAGGTTGAAATTACCGACGTCCAGGGAAACGATGTGCGCCTGACAGCATCAACGCTGCTGGTGGCTCTTGGGCGTCAACCCAACATTGAAAGCCTGGGACTGGAAGAGATTGACATCAACATGACCAAAAAAGGTATTATAGTTGATAAAAAAATCCGAACAAACCATTCCCATATCTATGCTCCAGGCGATGTCAATGGTTCCTATCAATTCACCCATGCTGCAGGATACGAAGGAGGCATAGTGCTGAGCAATGCCATCTTCCATCTTCCACGTAAGGCTGACTTTACCTGGATGCCCTGGGCCACCTATTGCGACCCGGAACTGGCCTCCATTGGGGTGAATGAAAAAGCAGCCAAAGCAGCAGGACTCGACTATCAGATCTGGACAGAGAATTTTGCAGAAAATGACCGGGCCATTGCCGAAGGTGAAGAACGCGGCAAGCTCAAAATGATCCTCGACAGTTCTGAAAAACCTTTGGGTGTCCAAATAGTCGGACCCAGAGCTGGGGATCTTATTGGTGAATGGGTTGCTGTTTTAAACGGCAAGGTGAAGCTCTCGACTCTTGCCGGCGCCACCCATCCATACCCAACTCTTTCAGAGATTAATAAGCGCGTTGCCGGTTCCTTTTTGTCGCCCAAGATCTTTTCGCCCACTATCAAAAAAGGATTGAAGTTCTTCTTTAATTTAAAAGGGGCCGCTTGTGAACCCTCATCAGAGATTCGTTAATCAGGAACGGGAACGAAATACGTTGTTATGCTCACAAGGTACTAGTAAACCAGCAATGGCAATGAAGATCTTGAGGTCGCATATACGTTCAGTCATCAATCAGGATAATAGTTCTACGACTATTGCCGGTTAACGGAGAAAGCTAAAATGAACAAAACTCTCATTAATAAAATAGCAATGCTAGCTGCTGGTGGAGTTCTTGTGGCCATCTTTTTCACCCTTGATCTCCAACAGTATCTTACTCTTGGCTATCTCAAAGAATCGCAGGCTCGTTTTTCCACTCTTTATCAGCAAAGCCCTGTTCTTGTAATTGGCGGCTATATGGCGATATATATCCTGGTTACTGCACTCTCTCTCCCGGGTGCCGTCATTCTCACCCTGGCTGGAGGGGCACTGTTTGGCCTCACCACAGGGCTCATAATTGTCTCTTTTTCCTCCTCCATCGGTGCGACCTTAGCCTGTTTTGTAGCCCGTTTTGTCTTGCGTGACTGGGTACAAAACAAATTTGGCGACAAGTTGAATACCATCAACGAAGGCATTGCCAAAGAGGGTGCCTTTTACCTCTTTACCCTGCGCCTGATTCCAGTGTTTCCTTTCTTTGTTATCAACCTGGTTATGGGCCTGACCAAGATACCACTCTTCACTTTTTATTGGGTTTCCCAGCTTGGAATGTTGGCTGGCACGGCTGTTTTTGTTAACGCTGGTAAGGAACTGGCCAAGATTGACTCTTTATCGGGAATTCTTTCTCCCGGCTTGATTGGATCTTTTGTTATCCTCGGGCTATTCCCCTTAGTTGTCAAAAAATTGATAACCTTCATCAAAGGAAGAAAAAAATGAAAATGTTTCGCTTAGCTGCTTTTATCATGAGTTTTTCGTTTTTCACTACTCTCTTTGGAGATACAGTTATGGCAGAGGATAAAACCCCACTGTATGCCGAACTTCTGCAGCAATACGTTGTAAATGGCCAGGTGGATTATACCGGCTTCAAGGAAAAAAAGGCTCAACTGGACATATATCGTGATTACCTTGCCGAAACTGCTCCTGCACAAACCTGTTGACCAGGAAGGTACACTCTGGATTTACGTTTAACAAAGTATTACTTTAAAGGGAGTAGTCATCCTTACTTGACCATTACACACTACCGGGAGATCAACATGAAAGAACCAGTCAATGTTAAAAATATTGGATTGCGCGGAGTAACTGTTGCCGATACCAAGGTAAGCTTTATTGAAGGCAATAAAGGTGTGCTTGTCTACCGAGGGTACCGTATTGAAGATTTAGCTCAAAACGGAACATTCCCGGAAATTGCCTATCTATTACTCTATGAAACGCTGCCAAACAACAATCAATTAGCTGATTTCAATAAACAACTGCAAGAAGCAAGTATTCTCCCCGCCTATATTTTCGGTGCATTTAAGAACTACCCTGCAGGAGCAAGTCCCATGGATGTACTCCAAACCGGAATACCACTGTTAGCAATGATTGACCCTGAGTTGAATAATGATACAAAGGAAGCCAATCTAAGAAAAGCCGTGAGACTTATCGCCAGGCTTCCGATGCTGGTTGCTGCCTGGCATCGTATCCGACAGGGTCTTGAGCCTCTACCTGCTGATCACAGCCTTTCCCATACGGCCAATTTTCTCTGGCAGTTGAATGGAGAGAAACCTTCAAAGAAAATGACCGACATACTTGATACCTGTCTCGTCCTCCATGCGGATCACACCTTTAATGCCTCAACTTTTTCATGCAGGCAGGTTGTATCAACAAGAGCACATATGTATGCCGGAGTTACCGCTGGTATTGCTGCCCTTTCTGGAAGCCTGCATGGTGGAGCCAATGCAAAGGTTATGAAAATGTTCCTCTCCTTAGAGGAAGAAAAGGATGTTGCAGGCTGGGTCAGGGAACAACTTGAAAAGGGTGAGAAGATCATGGGAATGGGACATGCCGTCTACAAAACCATGGATCCAAGAGCAATCTTTTTAAAAGAGATGGCACTCAACCTGGGCAAAGAAACCGGTCAGGAAAAACTGATTAAACTTTCCCTGGAAATAGAGCAAACCGCATTAGCCGAATTTGAAAAACGCGGCAAGACTGAAATCAAGCCCAATGTGGATTTTTACAGTGCCTCTGTCTATCACCTTCTGGGAATTCCACTGGATCTCATGACACCCATTTTTGCCATCTCCAGGATTGCAGGATGGACTGCACATATTATTGAAGAGAAAACCGGTGAGGCCCAGGTAAAACCAGCTCTTTACCGGCCTAAAGCAGAATATGTCGGGCAATACTGCGGTTTGATGGGTTGCAAATTCGACCCGTTGGAAAAAAGAAAATAACCATGTGAGCCATTACACCTTGCCTCATGCAGAATGTTTGCAAGCTTAAGGAGACAGTATGAAAACACTACTCTTTATAATCCTGACCATGTTTATCATGATGCCCATGGCAAACATAGCTTCAGCAAACACTTCTGCTGCCCGCAACTCTAATAAACAAAAAAACCATGCTCCCTGAACAAGTTGATTCGCGTTCAGGATGGTCTGCGCTCCAAGCTGATTTTTTTTCCCTTAATGGTGTTTTTCTTTACCTGGAGAGTTACTACTGGCTACTATCATTGCCAGTAGTGCTGCCTTACTCTATCTCCGTTATCCTTTACGGAAAAGATGATTGTATCATTAAAAACAAATTGTAAGGATCTTTCCCCTGAAACGACTTACATTATGTAAACAAGCGTTATTATCTTATGTAGCATCTTTTTCAGACACTTCTCTGTTGTAGAAAAAGGAGTCACCTATGAGAAAAGATATTCAAACTTTTGCTGCTCTTTATGCTGATATTAGTGTTTTGCCGGAAAATGCTTCTTTTTCAAATCATAGAGAGTCAAACAAATGGAAAACATATTCGAAGGCCGAGTTTATTACAACGGTACGTTACCTTTCCTTAGCCTTTGAAGCTGAGGGGTGGCGTGGAAAACAAATTGCCATCGCAATAGCACCATCAAGCTATTGGCTTCTTATTGATTATGCCTTGATGCTGAGCGGTGCGGTAAGTGTTCCTCTTTTTACAAATATTTCCAGTAAAAATCTGCGATTTCAAATTGCGGATGCAGATCTTCACACTGTTTTTACCCAAACCGCTGAACAGGAACGAATCATACTGAATGTCGATAGCACAATAAACTGTATTGATATTGACAATACTGACCTAAGCCATCAATCACTGAAGAGTTTTATCGAAAAAGGTACAGAAATTGACAAACAGGCACCTGACAAATTTGAGACAATACTTTCAAGAATTACTTCAGATGATTTAGTCACAATCGTTTACACTTCAGGCACTTCCGGCTTACCAAAAGGGGTTGAGTTATCCCATCTCAATCTCATATCCCAAATCATAGATACTTCCATCAAATACAGGCTTAACAGAAGAACAGATTCTGCTCTGAGCCTGTTACCTCTAGCGCATATCTTTGAGCGCATGGTAATGCATTTTTATCTCAGTACCGGGATAAGTGTCTACTTTGCTGATGATGTCAGAAATATTGGGAACTTACTGCGTGATGTACATCCCACAATCATGACCGTTGTACCAAGACTTTTGGAAAAAGTTTGTTTCAGGATGCACAAAAAAGCAATGGAAGGAACTCCTGTTAAAAAGTTTATCGCGATGATCGCTTTTAAGAGAACGTATCAAAAAGAACCACACGCCCCAAACTCCTGGCTTGACAATATGCTTGACAAGCTTGTTTATCAAAAACTACGAGCATCACTTGGTGGAAACCTCCGTATGATGATCTCGGGTGGCGCACCGCTTGCCGATGATCTCTATCGTTTTTTTCTTAACATTGGCATCCCCTTGTATCAAGGATATGGACTCACTGAAACGAGCCCTGTGATCTGTGCAAACGCACCAGGGGAAAACAAGGTGGGCACCTGCGGCAAACCATTTAAACAAACGGAAGTGAAAATAGACAAAGATGGTGAGTTGTTTGCCAGAGGACCGGGTGTCATGAGAGGCTACCACAACAATCCAAAAGCTACCGGGGAAGCGATAGACCATGATGGATGGCTGCGTACCGGGGATCTTGCAACCATGGATGATGAAAAGTATATCTCCATTACAGGGAGAAGTAAGGAACTCTCAAAAACATCCACGGGAGAGTACATCTCAATTCATTATATTGAACATCTCTTAATGGTAAGCGGCTGGTTCGATCATGTCCTGATAGTTGGAAATAATCGACCCTTTGTCGTAGCACTTTTAATGCTGGACGAAACTGCAGCCAACGAGTTTGCAGAATCTCATAATCTGGCAGACAAAGAAGAAGTCGTTCAATCCCGACGATTTCAAAAAATTATCAATGAACTCATCTCCAAAATAGACAAAAAACTGAATCACTGGGAACGAATAAGAGCTTTTCATCTTATCTCTGAGACACTCAGCATTGAAAATGGAGACTTAACACCATCTATGAAAATTGCACGTGACCATGTCCAGGCACATTTCAAAGGTGAGATTGAAAACATGTACAAAGGACACATATAAAAACAATCACCTATCATTCTGTTTTTTTGAAGGGAGACCACCAGATGGAACGTATAGCTATCATATCAGGACTTAGAACAGTCATGGCAAAGGCAGGTGGAAGTTTTAAAACCCTTCAAGCCGATACCCTTGGCAGCAAACTTGTACGTGAAGTTATGTTACGCTCACCCATTGATTTTGCTGAAATAGATGAAGTTATCATCGGCAATGTTGCACAACCCATTCATGCGGCGAATATAGCAAGAGTAATAGCACTCCGTGCAGGATTTCCTGAAGCTACTCCCGCAGTTACCGTTCATAGAAACTGTGCTTCAGGGATGGAAGCCATTACAACAGCAGCGGCCAGGATTCATTCAGGAGAGGGCAAAGTCTATCTTTGCGGTGGAGTGGAATCCATGAGTAATATTCCTTTGGTCTACTCCCAGAAAATGACAAATCTCTTTACAAAGCTATCCAGATCAAAAACAGCATTTGATCGCGTACATGCTCTGCTTGGATTTCGTCCAACATTCTTAAAACCAATTGTAGGGTTGATGTCTGGTCTTACCGATCCGGTAAGTGGACTTTTGATGGGATCAACGGCAGAAGTGTTAGCCAGAGATTTTGGTATCAGCCGGGAAACACAGGATGCATTTGCCCTGGAAAGCCATCAGAAAGCACTAAAAGCAAGTGAGAGCCAAAGATTCTCCCAGGAGAGTATGGCGATTGTCTATGATGATTTCAAAGGTGCAATTCTTGATCATGATGATGGGATCAGAAAGGCACAATCCCTCCAAAAACTGGCACGCCTGAGACCTTTTTTTGACAAACGAAATGGAACTGTGACGGCGGGTAATTCATCACAGATAACTGATGCAGCTGCAGCCGTGGTTGTTATGAGCGAAAGTGAAGCAAAGAAAAGAAACCTCTCCCCGCTTGGATATTTAAGAGCATACAGTTATGCCGGGCTTGATCCAAAACGTATGGGCCTGGGTCCTGTCTTTTCCACCCATGAACTCTTTGAACAAACAGGGCTTGGCATGAAAGACATGGAACTTGTGGAGATCAACGAGGCGTTCGCAGCTCAGGTGCTGGCATGTTTGAAGGCCTTTGATTCCAAATCATTTGCCAGATCACACTTTGAAAGTGCAGAAGCTGTGGGTGCAATCGATCCGGAAATATTGAATGTGAATGGTGGAGCCATTGCCTTGGGACATCCGGTGGGAATGACCGGTACCAGACTCGTACTTTCAATTTTGCATGAACTGAAGAACCGTGGTTTACAAAGAGGACTAGCAACACTTTGTATCGGCGGTGGTCAAGGTGCTTCGCTTCTTCTGGAGGTGGAATAATGGAAGCTACAATACAATACTTCGAAGTTACAATAGATTCACAAGGTATAGGAACACTAACATTTAACACTCCGGAAAAACGTGCCAATGTGTTTACTCATGCAGCACTCAAGGAGTTTGAAGCACATCTGGATACACTCAAGCAGGACAGCGCTATAAAAGCACTTTTTATCGAGAGCGCTAAAGAGGCTATTTTTATCGCAGGCGCTGATATCCATGAGATACAAGCCGCCAATGATGAAAAGAATATCACCGTTCTTGTCCAGGAGGGGCAAGAGATCTTCACCAAACTCGAGAACCTGCCCTTTCCAACCATTGCCATTATCGATGGTGCATGTTTAGGCGGCGGCCTGGAAATGAGCCTTAGCTGTACTTATCGCATCGCCACCAGTCATCCACATACCCGTATCGGATTACCGGAAGTCAACCTTGGAATTTTACCGGGATTTGGCGGCACTCAAAGACTTTATCCCCTGGTGGGATACGCCAAAGCCATGGAGCTTATCGTTGGTTCCAAACTTCTTAAAGGTGAGAAAGCACTCAAGCTTGGTGTTGTTGATGCCTGTGTTCCCAGGGGATACCTTGGTTTTAAAAAGCAAGAATTCAGTCAGAAGATTTTGGCTGGTACTCTAAATAAAAAACTCCTGGCAAACCGAAAAGGCATCACCTGGTATGAAAAGTTTGCCCCCGTTAGGAGTCTTATCGGGCAGCTTGCCAGGAAACAGGTGTTAAAAAAAACACATGGTCACTACCCTGCCCCCCTGGCAGTTATAAAAGTAATGCAGGAAAGCTTTGGTAAATCCTTGCTTGACGGTCTCAAAATTGAACGGGATGCTGTCACCAAACTTGCACTTACACCAATCTCCAAAAATCTCATCAATCTTTTTTTCATCTCAGAGAAACTCAAAAACGAGACTTTCAGTACTGCCAGAGGAAAAGAAATCCGGCAAAGTGCCATTGTTGGAACAGGAGCCATGGGCAGCGGTATTGCATGGGCTTTAGGCAATCAGGGCATCAATGTCCGCTTGAAAGACATAAACACTGCCAGTGTGGGCAGGGCAATAAGCACAATACGAAAAATTTATGAAGGAATCAAAAAACGAGGTCGTTTAACCGAACGTGAAATAGCACTGAAGATGGACAAAATCACTTTTACAACCGAGTACGTGGGGTTTGACACAACCGATTTCCTACTGGAAGCAGTGAGTGAAGATATAAATCTAAAACAAAAAGTCTTTCAAGAATTTGAAGTAGTCTTAAAACCTGAAGCTATCATCGCTTCAAATACCTCCTCCATCTCTATCAGTGAGCTGGCTGCAAAACTACAATATCCAAATCGTTTTATTGGTATGCATTTCTTTAACCCTGTTAATCGTATGCCTCTAGTCGAAATCATCAGTGGAGAAAAAACCGATGATGAAACAATTGCAACGGTTGTGAAGCTCACAAAAAAAATGGGAAAAACCCCTATCAAAGTCAAAGAATCAGCTGGTTTTTTGGTCAATCGTATCCTTTTGCCATACCTTAAAGAAGCTGCAACCATATTTGAAGAGGGAGAAGATATCAAAAGAATAGACAGGGTTCTCCTGGATTTTGGCATGCCCATGGGGCCACTGGCATTAATAGATAAAGTGGGAGTGGATATCGGCGAAAAAGTCTCACATATTCTTCATCAGGCCTATGGAGAACGCATGGCTCCTGGCACTCTCCTGACCAAGATGGTTGAACATGGCTGGCTGGGCCAAAAGAGTGGGATGGGTTTTTATAACCACAAAAGTAACGGTACTGAGATCAACAAAAAACTCTTAAAGCTAAAAACTGATCATGTAAAACTTGATAAAAAAACAATCAAAAATCGTGTACTTTTAATCATGATCAACGAAGCCGCAAGATGCCTTGAAGAAGATGTGGTGGATAATCCCGGATATCTTGATATGGCAATGATTATGGGGACTGGTTTTCCACCATTTCGTGGAGGTTTAATGCGCTATGCAGATGAAATCGGTATCAACCACATTATTACCAGCCTTAAACAGTTGCAAAAACAACATGGTTATCGATTTGCCCCATGCGACCTTCTCCTCGGCATGATTGAGAATAATGAAAGCTTTTACGGAGGCACATCATGAGTGTTCTCCAAAAATTACGAATACAATTCTTTACAAAACCTCTTTTAAACGTTCTTAATTCCCAAGGATTCTTGCCCTCTATCTCAGAAACAGAAAAAACGGCTTTACGAGCAGGGGGGGTCTGGATAGAAGGTGATCTTTTCAGCGGGCGTCCGGATTTTGCTAAAATATTTGCTAATCCCTACCCAAAACTAAGCGATGAAGAACACTCTTTTTTGGATAATGAAGTCGACGAGCTCTGCTCAATGACAGATGACTGGGAGGTTTTTCAAAAAAGGGACTTACCGGAAGAAGTCTGGAACTATCTCAAAGAAAAACGGTTTTTAGGGATGATTATCCCCAAGGAGTTTGGCGGACTTGGATTCAGCGCCTACGGACATAGCTGTGTGATCGAGAAACTGGCGACACGCTCACAGGTGCTTGCAATCTCAGTGATGGTTCCAAATTCGCTTGGGCCCGCTGAACTGCTGCTGCATTATGGTTTGGAACAACAGAAAGAACACTACCTGCCCCGCCTGGCAGATGGCCGCGAAATCCCATGCTTTGCTCTCACTGAGCCTGCGGCTGGCAGTGATGCCGGTTCCATACAATCACACGGTATTCTTTTTAAAGACAGTACCGGCGAATTAAAAATCAAGCTGCAGTTTGAAAAACGTTACATCACCCTCAGTGCTATTGCCACGGTCATTGGACTTGCCTTTGTCTTAAAAGATCCCGATAATTTACTTGGCCGAAGTGAGAATTTAGGCATCACCTGTGCCCTGGTCGATACTGCAAAAGAAGGTGTGGATCAGAGCAGACGCCACGATCCGCTGGGAATCCCTTTTGTTAATGCACCACTTACAGGAAAGGATGTGACAATCAGTATTGATGATATAATCGGCGGGCATAAAGGCATCGGCAATGGCTGGAAAATGCTGATGGAATCGCTTGCTGTGGGACGTGGCATCTCCCTCCCCTCCACGAGCACCGGGGGAAGCAAACTTGCCCTTTTCACAGCCTCAACCTACTCTGCTGTGCGATATCAATTTGGTATCGCCATCGGTAAATTTGAAGGTATTGCTGAAGTGATCGGACGAATGGGAGCTGACACCTATCTTCTGGATGCTGCAAAAACCTTCACAATCGGCGCAATTGACAATGGAGAAAAGCCGGTTGTTGCAAACGCAATCATGAAATATCAAAGCACTGAAAAGTTTCGCAGAATCATTATCGATGCCATGGATATCCTTGGCGGTGCAGCAATCAGCCTTGGCCCTAAAAACATCCTTGCCCATGCCTATTTTGGTGCGCCAGTGGCCATTACCGTAGAAGGAGCAAATATCATGACACGTACGTTGATTCAATTCGGACAGGGAGTGATACGTTGCCATCCTTATGCATATGGCCAGATAGAAGCGCTTGAAAAAGGAGACATCAACACCTTTGACACACTGTTTTTTGCACATATAAAGCATGTGATACGAAATGGAATCAGATCTTTTTTCTTAGGTCTCAGCAGAGGGTACCTGCATCGGCCGGTTCAGGGGAATGTCACTGCCAGATATGAACAAAAGCTTTCCTGGGCATCAGCAAAATTTGCATTCTTAAGCGATGTAGCACTCGCTATTATGGGAGCAGGCCTTAAACGAAGAGAGTCTCTCTCTGGACGCTTTGCTGATATTCTTGCCCAGATGTATATGCTCACAGCAAGCCTGAAACGATTTCAAGAGGAAGGTGAAAGAAAAGAAGATGAAGTGCTTCTGAAGGTTGCCATGGCAAATGGATTTAACGAGATAGATAAAGCATTTGCAGGTATCTATCAAAACCTGTCCCAAGGCGCTTTGGGACTGATTTTCAAATCCATGGGTTTCTACTCTAAGCTCAACTCCTTTGGTTCCGTAATACAAGATACTGATTTACATAAAATTTCTGCCCTGTTGACCACAAATGGTGCAGTGCGAAAGCGTGTTTGCAACAATCTTTACCTAGGTGGGCGAATCAACGAACTCCTTGAAGCTAACCAGGCGATGCTTGAGGCACAACAGGCTGTATCTAAATTAAAGCATTCAGGCGAACAGGCGCTGGATGAAACTGAGAAAGATCTCATCAAACGGGCCAGAAAACTGCAAAATGATGTTGTAGCAGTAGATTCCTTCAATCATGATGAGTATTTCCGATGTTAAAGCTGGTTCTCTGCATTTCTTCAATATTTCTTTTTATAATAAAGAAACTCAGTGGAGCAAACTTTACCACAAGCGGGGAAGCCCTGCCCGATGGACCTATTCTTTTTCTAGCAAATCACTTCACCCGTTTTGAAACCTTTGTTGTCCCATATCTGCTTTTTAACAAACGTAATCGCATTGCAAGATCCCTTGCTGATGACACCGTTTTTGTTGGATGGCTCGGTGGCTATATGCGTCTTGTTGGCTCAATATCCACAAAAAACAAAGCAAGGGATTGTATCATTGCCGATGATTTTCTTTCTGGAAGAGCCGATTGGATCATCTACCCGGAAGGTCATATGGTCAAAAACAAACTGATCACTTTTGACAACGGGGAGTTCTGTATCCATACGGCCGAGCGTCAAGGCCCAGTTCATACCGGAGCTTCCGTTCTAGCATTAAAGGCAGAACTGATGAGACAGAAGGTAAAAGAATCCGATGATAATGAAAAAATCAAACGATTTTGTTCAGCCCATGAAGTGGATATCGACAGAACAATGATTAATACAGATGTCACCCTCAACATTGTACCACTCTCCATAACTTACTATCCGGTTCGACCTGGAAAAAACAAATTGCTGCTTGGGCTTGATAAGTTGTTTAACCTTCGCGGGACCAGATTCTTTGAAGAGCTCGAAATTGAAATTAATCTCTTGATGGATGCCAATATGCATCTTCATTTTGGTACAGCCGTCCCAGTGGAAAAATATATTCAGGATTACAAAGATGAACATAATGTTTCCCTTGAGGATAAGGACTTTAGCGCCGAGCTTTTTGATAACCAGAGGAAAAATATAATTAACGATGCCATGAAACAAGTATATGGCAAAATGCAGGTTAATTTTGACCATATCTTTATCTTGAGCCTTGTCACAATGCCAACATTAAGAGTGTGTCCCAGCTACCTCAAAACACTCATCTATAAAAATGCCAGAGAGCTTAGAAAAATTAATGGTCTCAACCTCCACCCTGAATTAAAAGAAGAACTCTTTAAACTGATCCTTGATAAAAACTATGCACCGTTTGTCTCTGCTATCAAACTGGCGGAAATGCAGAAAGTCCTCTTCCAAGATAGCGGGGGAGAGTATCTCTTAGACAAGAATCTTCTTGAAAAAGAATACGATTTCAATAAGATAAGAGTAAAAAACACCCTGCAAGTTATACTCAACGAAATTAAATGGCAGCGTGACATTGTTGAGCTTGCAAATCATAACGCCACATACAAAGAACAGGAACTGCGAATTGACAATTTCGAACATATTCAACAACAGGATTGGAATTGCTACAAAAAAGAGTATCTTATTTACCATGACAACGTGCCGGCCAAAACCAATATTGGTGCTCCTGCACTATGGTTTGATGCAAAAAACAGCGTAGGCCTGGTCTTTTCACATGGCTACATGGCGGTTCCCGCAGAAGGCAGAAAACTGGCAGAATACCTTTTTGATAAAGGTATCAATGTCTATCTGCCACGACTAAGAGGACATGGCACAAACCCTGAAGCTTTAAAACATGTGAGTGCAGGTGACTGGGAACTTGATTTTGAATGCGCATTTACAATGATGCGGCAGGTGTGTGACAAGGTCTTTATCGGCGGATTTTCAACAGGCGGGTTGCTGGCTCTTTTGCACGCTGCACAGTATGAAGTGGATGGTGTAATCGCTATTAATTCGGCGTTAAAACTTAACAACCTTCAGGTAAGTTACATTGTGCCGACCCTGCATGCATTTAATGAAATGATCGGTTACCTGCACGCTAAAGGAATAAAAGAGTGGATCGACAATGATACTGAAAACCCTGCTATCAACTATACCAAACACCCCTTAGCCTCCATCGCCCAAATGGAAAAGGTTATGACGCAAGTGGACAAAACACTTGAAAAAATAACAGATCCCATATTGGTTCTGCAAGGAGATAATGATCCGGTTGTTAATCCTAAAAGTGCACAGCTTATCTACCATCGTGTAAATGCTTCAATAAAAAAACTGGTTTTGGTACCAAGAAAAAATCATATCATTGTCACAGGTGAGGGAGCAGATGAGATTTTCCAAAGTGTCCACCGTTTTATCGAAGATGTCTTAAAGAGAACCCATCATTAATCAATCTGATAAACCAATAGTTGCAAAATTCGACAAAAGGCTGCCCTATGAACAATTCCGATTCCACACAAATCGACACACGAAAACAATTACAGATTAACGGTAAAGAGTATACTATTTACTCGCTTCAAACCTTAAAAGATAACGGTTTTGACAATATCGATTCCCTCCCCTTTTCCATTCGCATCCTGCTTGAAAACCTGTTGCGCCATGTCCATACCAAGATGGTGAATGAAGAAGATATTGTCAATCTGGCCTCCTGGCAGCCGGTGATGCCAGCCCCCAAAGCCATCCCATTTATGCCCGGTCGTGTCGTTCTACAGGATTTCACCGGCGTGCCTGCACTTGTTGATCTGGCAGCTCTTCGGTCTGCCGTTGCCAAAGCCGGAGGAGATCCGGAAGCAATGAACCCCTTTATTCCAGCAGATCTCATCATAGATCATTCTATCCAGGTTGATCGCGCAGGTGATGCAAGTGCTTTTTCCTACAATGTACAACGAGAGTTTGAACGAAATCAGGAGCGTTACACCATGCTGCGCTGGGGGCAGAAGGCTTTTACGAATTTTCGGGTAATACCACCCGGTACCGGAATTGTTCACCAGGTAAATCTTGAATATCTTGCCTCAGTTGTGAGAACAGTTGAAAGAGATACGACACTGCTTGCCTTTCCGGATACTGTTATAGGCACGGACTCTCATACCACCATGATTAACGGCCTGGGGGTACTTGGATGGGGTGTCGGGGGGATTGAGGCAGAAGCAGTCCTTCTGGGACAGCCCTACTCCATGCAGATTCCAGAAGTTGTCGGGGTAAGACTAACAGGAAAACTCAAGGAAGGAATAACAGCAACCGATCTGGTACTCACCATCACTGAATTCTTAAGGAGTAAAGGTGTTGTCACCCGTTTTGTCGAATTTTTCGGCGCAGGTCTCAAAGAACTCAGCCTGCCAGACCGGGCAACGATTGCCAATATGTCTCCTGAATACGGCGCAACCATGGGTTTTTTCCCTGTAGACGAAATAACTCTTAACTATCTCCATGAAAGTGGCAGAGATACCAAACTCATCAACCTTGTAGAACAATATAATAAAGAACAGGGGCTCTTCCTTTCCCAGGACAGCCCTGAACCGATTTACAGCACCACTTACGAAATTCCCCTCGACCATGTCGAGCCAAGTCTTGCCGGGCCCCGAAAACCCCAGGAGCGAATTTCCTTATCAGGGATGCACGATGCCTTTATTACTCAACTGACAAAAAAAAACAATACTCAGAAATCTGCGGATATAAATCGCTGCAACTGCTGGGATGATGAGGGTGGTTCCTGCCAATTTATTCCATCGAATAATGGCTACCCGATAAAACCCGGTCACACATTACGGGGTGGCTACTTTGATCTCAATGGAGAACAAACATATATTAATGATGGCTCCATTGTTATTGCTGCCATTACAAGCTGTACAAACACCTCAAATCCAGCAGTTATGATCAGTGCCGGCCTTCTGTCCCGTAAAGCTGTTGAACTTGGCCTGCAGACAAAACCATGGGTGAAAACCAGCATGGCCCCCGGTTCAAAAGTTGTCAGTCGCTACCTTACTGACGCCGGACTCATGACACCACTGGAAAGCTTAGGGTTTCACATTGTCGGCTACGGCTGTACTACATGTATCGGCAACAGCGGCCCTCTGAACAAAGAGCTGGCCGCACTTATCGAAAAGAAGCAATTACTGACAAGCTCTATTTTGAGTGGCAATCGTAATTTCGAGGCACGTATACATCCTCTTGTTCATGCTAATTATCTCTGTTCACCGCCGCTGGTAGTTGCCTACGCCATTGCTGGTACTGTGAATATAGATTTAGTCAATGATCCTCTGGGAACCGATCAAAATGGTTCCCCTGTATACCTTAAAGATATCTGGCCAACTACTGAAGAGATTCAAGCTGTTGTTACCGAGACAATTACTCCCGAATTGTTTACATCAAGCTACTCTGATATTTTTTCCGGTGATGCAACCTGGAATAATCTGAAAATTTCTGACAGCAAACTGTTTGATTGGCAAGATGACTCATCATACATTAAAGAACCACCGTTTTTCAAAGATATATCCGGAGAACCTCCAGCACGGCATGACATAAACAATGCTGCCACCTTAGCCATTTTTGGTGATACTATAACAACCGACCACATCTCTCCCGCAGGAGCAATCCCACCAGACAGTCCAGCCGGACAATATCTTCAAGACCTGGGTATAGTACCTGAAGATTTCAATAGTTACGGATCACGACGCGGTAATCATCAGGTCATGGTACGCGGTACCTTTGCAAATATTCGTATCCGCAACCAGATGGCAGATAAGGAAGGTGGATTCACCCGTTATATGCCGGATGACGAAGCAATGAGCATCTATGACGCAGCTATGAAATATAAGCAAACTAAAACACCATTGGTTATTTTTGCAGGTGATGATTACGGCACCGGAAGTTCACGGGACTGGGCAGCAAAGGGTACATTACTCCTTGGGATAAAAGCTGTTTTTGCAAAATCATACGAACGCATCCATCGAAGCAATCTTGTGGGAATGGGAGTGTTACCACTCCAGTTTGAGGCGGGAACAGACACTGATTCTCTGGGAATTGACGGCAGCGAAAAAATTACGATAACAGGAATCACCAAGGGACTGACTCCTGGCGGAAAAGTCACAGTAACAATTCAGAAAAAAGATGATAAAAACCCAATCTCTTTTACAGCTTCTGTGCGCCTCGATAATGATATGGAAGTAGAATACTATCGTCATGGCGGCATCCTGCACAAGGTACTCCGGCAAATACTTGCACAGGAAACAAACTCAGAGTAAGCGAATTATACGATCATGCCAAACTTACAGCGATATCAGGTTGCCTCCGGCACGTATTATTTGGCTAAGTCAGTACCGCTGATACTTAAAGCCTCGCTGGGAACCTGCGTTGGGGTGGCACTCTATGATCAAGAGAACGGAATAGGTGGAATAATTCATCTGCTGCTTGACAAACCACCATCACATGCGGGCAGTTTCCAGCCAGAGAAATATGCCCAAACCGGACTACCAGTTTTTTATAATGCGCTTTTAGATCTGGGAGCTTCACGGAAAAATCTTAGTGCCTTTGTTGCCGGAGGTGCACTCGTTGGTCCTTTGCAGGAATATGATTTGGCATTTGATATTGGTGGACGCACAACCGAACGCGTTATAGAATTTCTCGCCAGAAAACGCATAGACATTATAAAATCAGAAACCGGTGGTTTTTTCACATGTGTTTTAAGTCTCAATATGAAAACCTGGGAATGCACCATTGAACCGACTGGTTTTGAACAATATGGCCTGAACGATCGTGTCCAGATATCTACTGCGGACGAAATAAATCTCTCAATGGAGAAATTGCTACCTATTCCACAGGTTGCATTGAAAATATTGCGGCTCATTAATGAAGATGACTATGAAATCTCATTATTGACTGAGGAAATGCGTAAAGACCAAGTTCTTAGTGGTCTCACGATAAAGCTTTGTAACTCAGTTTATTTTCCGAACAGAAACACTATCGACTCCATGGATCACGCATTGGTCTATTTAGGGCAAAAAAAATTGGTCAAATTTGTAATTGTTGCTGCCATAAAATCATTTTTCAATCAAGCAGGTATGGGATATTCTTTATGTAAAGGAGGCATTTATCATCATGCAGTCGGAACTGCCATCATCGCGGAAGAGATCGCCAGAGCAACTGAAAAAGTAGATCCTTCTTTGGCATATACCGCAGGGTTGCTGCATGATATAGGTAAAGTCGTTTTGGATCAACATATCCAGACTGTGTTGCCGCTTTTTTATAGACAGTTTTATGAAGAAGGGAAATGTTCTTTAGAAATTGAAAAATCCATTTTTGGCATTGATCACCAGGACGCAGGCAGTACCCTGGCTCAACGATGGTCATTTCCACAATCACTGATTGAAATCATAAAGCACCACCACCAACCCGAAAAGAGTGTGCAATACAAAGTCCTTGCCCATATCATTTATCTGGCAGATCTTCTCATGTCCAGATTTCATGTGGGCCTAGAGCTTGAGCGCTTACATACTGATGCATTAACGGAACGTCTGGCGGTATTAGGGTTTTCAATTAATTCATTTTCGGATATTGTTGATATGATTCCCGTTAAAGCTTTGGAATCTTCATCAAACATGGCCTTGACAAGTGATTAGTTTGAAAAAAATAATACTTACAGGATCTAAGAAATATGACTCATGCTGGCTTTTACAATTCATTTTTTTATCGATCGCTGTTCCATATTATTTTTTTTATTGTTCTGTGTATATCAACCACAAGCGTTGCCAGTCCGAATCAAGCTTCACAGGAAAAAACTCTTTTAATTGGAACTAACAAAGACTTTGCCCCTTTTGAATTTATAAATTCAAAAGGAGTACCTGATGGATTTACAATAGATTTAATGTCAGCTGTTGCCAAGCAACAGGGGCTGAGTATTAAATTTATGCCCGATACATGGAGTAACGTTCGCCGTGATCTGAAGGACAGGAAAATCGATGCAGTCACAGGGATGATGTATTCAAAAGCAAGAGATACAATATATGATTTTTCTGTGCCCAATGTAATCATCCCCTATATATTAATCAAACGTAAAGGTACCCAGATACAGTCTCTTGATGATGTTAAAGAGCAGGAAATCATCGTCGTTGAGAATGTTTATGCGCACGATTGGTTGCTTGAAAACAAAATCACAAATTCGATCATTACTGTAAAGAGCCCCACCGAAGCACTCCGACTTTTGGCATCTGGTAAACATGATTGTGTCATTATTCCTCGCCTGCATGGACTGGATCTTATAGATGATTTAAAAATAAACAATATAGAATCCACTGGCCCTCCTATTCTGGCACACAAATTGAGTTTTGCCGTGATTGAAGACAATTACGAACTTTTAGCAAAACTAAATGAAGGGATATTTGCATTACACCAAACAGGTGAGTATGACGAAATTTATCTTAAGTGGTTTTCCGTCACTAAACAGAGCAAGCAAATCCGTAAAATAACAAAGTATGTTTTACTCTTCTTTGCCCTGATTATTCTTTTATTGCTAATGGTTTTATTTTGGAATTGGCTGCTGAAACGAGCGGTGCACCGTAAAACAGAAGAACTGTGTCAAAATGAAGCCAGGATGAAACAAATAGTGGAAGGAATTCCAATCCCTACGTATGTGGTTGATGAAAATCGTAAAGTAACCCATTGGAACAGGGCTTGCGAATTATTAACAGGTAAAACAGCCGATCAAATAGTTGGCACAAAGAATTACTACAAAGCATTTTATGCTAACAAAACATACTCAATTGTTGATCTTTTATTAGATAATGTTTTAACGAAACGTGTGCAACAACACGACAGTACAACCTATAGAGAATCATCTGTATTAAAAGGAGCCTACGAGACAGAACTGTACTTCAGTGATCTAGGTGTAGATGGCAAATGGCTCTATGGAACAGCTGTACTGCTTAGAGACGAAACCGGAGATATCAATGGCGCCATTGAAACCTGGCAGGATTTAACAGAGTCCAAACAATTAGAGAGACAGTTCATTCAATCGCAAAAGATGGAGGCTATTGGAACACTAGCCAGCGGTATCGCCCATGATTTCAACAATATTTTGACAGTGGTAAGCGTCCATGCACAAATGGCCTTATTAAACTCGTCAAAAGAATCATCAGTAGTTGAGAATCTGGAACACATCCTTTCCGCTGGTAAACATGCAAAAAATTTAGTTAACCAGATCCTTACCTTTAGTCGCCAAGCTGAAATTGAGATCGAGCCCATTCAACTCACTGAGACAGTGGAAGAAACACTCAAACTATTCAGATCGTCATTACCACCGAACATCAAAATGCAACAAGTGATACAATCCGATGCTTTGGTTATGGCCGATGCAACTCATATCCATCAGATAGTAATGAATTTGTGTACCAACGCAAAACATGCAATGGCAGACACAGGTGGAGTTCTCGAGGTTGGGTTATCTGACGTGCAGATAGATAAAGATCAAATCAGCCCCCAAGTCAACCTGATATCAGGAAAATTTATTAAATTGACGATCAGTGATACTGGTCATGGCATTCCATTGGAAGTCCAAAATAAAATTTTAGATCCGTTTTTTACAACTAAACAAAGGGGAGAAGGTACCGGCATGGGGCTATCCGTTACCCACGGAATTGTAACACAATACGGCGGGACAATTGATTTTAAGAGTGAACTCGGCAAGGGGACAGTGTTTCACATATATTTACCAATTGTATAATTATGGCGCAAAAGGGTCATATGGGCAACGCAGGGTACCAGGAAATTATTTTGAGATTTGAGCATAACAGGAAATAAAGTTTCCTAATCCATCTAATTCAAGCAAGCACATTTCTTTAGCCCTTGGGCAAAATCATCTCTTCCGGAACTATCAACTGGTCAAATTGCTCAGCAGTTACAAGACCAAGCTTCACAGCCGCTTCTTTTAAGGAACACTTATCACTGTGGGCAGTCTTTGCGATTTTTGCACTGTTTTCATAACCTATATGCGGGTTCAAAGCTGTGACCAGCATCAGAGAATGAGCAAGGTTGTCTTTAATCTTATCCAGTTCCGGTTCAATTCCCACCGCACAATGATCGTTGAAAGAGCGCATAGCATCAGCAAGAAGCGTGGTGGATTGCAAAAAATTATAAATAATAACCGGTTTGAAGACATTGAGCTGAAAATTCCCCTGACTGGCAGCAAACGCGATGGTGGAATCATTGCCAAATACCTGGCAGGCTACCATGGTCAGAGCCTCAGCCTGGGTAGGATTCACTTTTCCAGGCATAATTGAGCTACCCGGTTCATTTGCAGGAATTGTTATTTCACCGATTCCGCAGCGAGGGCCACTGGCAAGCCAGCGAATATCATTGGCTATCTTCATCAGGTTGGCAGCAAGGGCCTTTAGGGCACCACTTGTTGCAACCAGCGCATCATGGGAAGTAAGTGCCTGAAACTTATTGGGCGCAGAAAAAAATCGCTTCGCTGTATATTCTGAAATTTTTCCAGCTACCCGATCACCAAACTCGGGATGAGCATTTATTCCTGTTCCAACAGCAGTACCTCCGATTGCAAGTGCACGTACATACTCCAGCGTATCTTTTAATTGATTTTGATTACTGTCAAGCATCGCAACCCAGCCACTGATTTCCTGCCCCAGAGAGAGCGGTGTTGCATCCATCAAATGGGTTCGTCCTATTTTAATTATACCTTTATACTGTTGCGCCTTGTTATCCAGTGTGTTGCGTAAAAGGGACAGTGCAGGAACGAGAATGTTTTCCACTTCGACAACAGCCGCAATATGCATGGCAGTGGGAAACGTATCATTAGAACTCTGTGACATATTGACATCGTCATTTGGGTGAACCAACCTGCCTCCGGTAAGATCACCACCCAGGATCTGGGTAGCACGATTGGCTATCACTTCATTACAGTTCATATTGGTCTGGGTGCCACTACCAGTCTGCCAGACAGAAAGAGGAAATTCATCGTCATGCTTTCCGGCAAGAATCTCGTCACAGGCGCATACAATCGCCTCCTGCTTTCCGCGGTCAATTTTTTCCAGATCAAGATTTACAGAAACACAGGCTTTTTTTAACTGCGCAAATGCATAAAGTAAAGCTAATGGCATTTTTTCCATTCCGATTCGGAAATTTTGCAGGCTGCGCGCAGTCTGTGCCCCCCACAGGCGATCTGCAGGAACCTGCATATCACCCATGGTATCTTTTTCAATACGATAATTCATACATTCTCCATAATTTAAAAAGACAATACAGAAACAAAACAGATCCTGCAGGATAAAGCTATTATGCTGCCTTCTAAATTTCCGCTTAAAAATCCCTTTGTCCTTGCAGGAATGTACTTGTAGGTGTAATTGTAGTTATCATGACGCACCTCCAAATGGATTATTTTCTGGTGAGCCCCCTGAGGAGTTCCCATTTCTAACCAAAAATAACCATTCCTACAGCCACCGCAAGTGACATGTACCACATCGGTTTCAACAGGAAAAAGAAAAGAATAGCGTTTAGTGACCAGACGTTGACAATTCAACGAATTGTGAGAAAAAGCTTTCATTACTGAAAAATTGAGGTTTAGCCATGACAAAAATTAAAAATATCATTGCCAGACAGATTATAGATTCTCGTGGAAATCCAACAGTTGAAACCGATTGTGTCCTGACTGACGGCGCCCTTGGTCGTGCTGCTGTACCATCTGGAGCATCAACGGGGTCTCGTGAAGCCATTGAACTCCGCGACAATGACCCCACCCGTTTCCTGGGCAAGGGAGTGCTAAAGGCCGTGGCCCATGTAAACGGAGAGTTAAAAGAAGCTCTCCTTGGCAAGGATGCTTCAGATCAGGAAGCCATCGACCAGCTGATGATCGATCTTGACGGTACGCCGAACAAAGCCCGCCTTGGTGCAAATGCAATTCTCAGCATATCCATGGCTGTTGCCCATGCTGTTGCTGTCAGTCGTAAGCAACATCTTTTCCAATACCTGGCAACGGATCCGCCGCTTTTACCGATGCCCATGATGAATATAATTAACGGCGGTGCCCATGCCGACAACAATGTGGACTTTCAGGAGTTTATGATCATGCCCGTTGGAGCACCCAGTATCGCAGAGGCTATCAGGTATGGTGCCGAAATATTCCATCATCTCAAAAAAGTACTTTCTAAACGGGGACTGAACACGTCGGTTGGTGATGAGGGCGGATTTGCACCGGATCTTTCATCCAACGAGGAAGCCATCCGGGTTATTCTTGAGGCCATCCACAACGCCGGGTACAAGGCAGGAAGTGATATTATGATTGCCATGGATGTGGCCGCTTCAGAATTCTGTGAAGATGGGTGTTACAATCTGGCATCGGAAAAGAAAAAATTCACCGCCACAGAAATGGTCGACTTATTTGAAGACTGGTGCAAAAGATATCCAATTATTTCCATTGAAGATGGCCTTGCTGAAAATGACTGGGACGGCTGGAAAATAATGAGTGACAGACTGAACAAGAAGGTTCAATTGGTTGGCGATGATCTCTTTGTCACCAACACTGCAATTCTTGAACAGGGCATTGAAAAGGGAATCGCAAACTCTATTCTTATCAAAATCAATCAGATCGGCACTCTTACTGAGACCCTGGCAGCCATAAAAATGGCCAAAGATGCCGGCTACACTGCGGTGATTTCTCATCGATCCGGTGAGACAGAAGACAGTAGCATTGCTGATCTGGCCGTGGCTACAGCAGTGGGACAGATCAAAACAGGTTCCATGTCCCGTTCCGACAGAGTGGCTAAATACAATCAGTTATTGCGAATTGAAGAGACATTGGGTGATCAGGCAAAAATGGCCACCATGAAAACGAAAAGTGTCATAAGCTAACACCGGTGTTGAACAGTAAAAACGCTAAGCATGGCATACACAATACGGAGACCTGAAAGCAGAGCATTCAGGTCAGGTATTGTTTTCGTAGTGCTTAACAGGCGTTTGAGGATCTGGAATCAACCGATGAAGTCCATTTTTGACATAGGGCGCAGGACTGGTTGCGCTTCAAGACGGTTTTGTTCTTGATTCATTGCATCCGTTCTCTTCACACACTGTTTCTGGTCCACAGGTACAGGCTCTTCCTTTAAGGTTGAAGAAAAATTTCAAGCCTTTGCGCACAGTATTGGAAAAGATTTTCTTGGAAAAGATTGAGCCAACCACCTTTTTATTGATCTCGCCCAAAGTGGGATAGGGATGGATTGCTGCAGCAACTTTTGACAATCCGACCTTAGCATTCATGACAGCTACCCATTCACCGAGAAGCTCACCTGCGTGTGGACCAAGAATCTGAACCCCTAAAGGCTTTTCCTTGGTATCCAGCAGCAGCTTGATTCGACCAACAGTCTCTCCCTCGGCAAGTCCTCTGTCGTTGTCGGAAAATTCCTCTGTCCACGTGGTATATTCGATCCCTGCCGCCTTAGCACTTTTTTCATTCATGCCGATACTGGCCAGTTCCGGGTGAGTGTAGGTACACCAGGGAACATTGCTATAGTTCGTTTTTTTGGGCAGATGGAAAACAGCATTACTGAGAACCACTCCGCCTTCATAGCCTGCAACATGGGTAAACTGATAACCGCCAATAACGTCACCTGCAGCATAAATATGTTTGTGTCGGGTTTTGAGATACTGGTTGACTTTGATGCCCCTGCGGTCAAATGGAATATCAATATTTTCCAATCCCAAACCTGAAACGTTGGGAGAACGGCCCAGAGCAACAAGAATCGCGTCCCCCTTGAAGCTGATAGTGCTGCCAGTTGCGGTCTCTACAATGACTTCCCGCTCATCACCCAGATCCCGGGTGCGGATAATCGAAGTACTAATGTGAAAAACAACCCCCTCGGCTTCAAGTGTCTTTTGCACAAGAGCTGCCATGTCTTGATCTTCCTGGCCAAGTATCTGACCGGCTCCCTCGATCACCGTCACTTTGGTGCCGAGTCGACAGAATGCCTGGGCCATCTCGATGCCGATTGGGCCTCCACCCATGATAATCATTGAGGCGGGTAGCTTGTTGAGAGTAAAGATATCGCGGTTGGTCAGGTGTGGAGTTTTGTCAAGGCCTTCAATTGGCGGCACAGCCGCTGAGGAACCTGTGGCAACAACCCAGGTTCGAGCAGAAATTATTTTACCGTCAAGTTTAATGGAATGTTCATCCTTGAATACTGGATCGCCGAATTCCACCTGGACACCGAGTTTGCAGAATCGTTCTACAGAGTCGTGTTTTTGGATAACGGAGACCACCGATTTGATTCGCCTGGAGATTTCCCGAAAATCTACAGGTGGTGGTTCCATGGCCGGCAGACCAAATTCAGGCCCGCTTTTCATAAGATGATAGACATGAGCTGTTTTGATTAAAGTCTTGCTTGGTACACAGCCATAGTGAAGACAATCGCCTCCCAAAGCCTTTTCTTTTTCAATCACTACTGTTTTAGCGCCCAGTTGTGCCGCTCCGGATGCCACGGTCAGGCCAGCTGCACCGCCACCAACAATACCAATATCATAATCATAGCTCGCCATGGTATTTCTCCTCTTTTTGTATTATACAATTTCTGCATTATGCGAGAAATGAACAATAACTCTTTTTTTTGACAAGGTCATCAACAGTGAATAATCGTTTGTATAAAGTAAGTCGCATGTGGGGAACAAACCTTACAAACCTTACAAACCTTACAAACCTTACAAACCTTACAAACCTTATTGAACTTAACCCGTCGCATTGTGTACAGTAAAATGACCGTGACATTCCAGATTGAAGGCGGCAGGAACTCTCGCTGATTCAAATGGTCATATACTGAACTAGAACGAGGTTTATAACACCTGGAGCATATTGGCTTACTTTTTTCCCTCGGTACAACTGAAACTAAAACTCTGTTTGTATCACGACATAGGCAAGAATTCTGAAAAACAAAACTCTTGAATTCTGTCGTATCATTGAGCAAGGTTTTTATGTGCATTCAGTCCTCCTTTTTAGGATCTTGCAGAGGTCAATGAACGTTATCATTGATCGGACTGAATGCATACTTTGATTCAAAACATTTTGTTTTGAAAAACAATAATTACAGATTGAGCATGGATTAAATTGGAATCAAGGTTCGCGCAGCGACCTGTAGGGCTTGACCTTCAATTCAATGTAATTCATGCTATTTGACTTATTTTACCCACAGATTCGTTTAAAGAGCCAAAAAAACGAGTGGATCTGCTAATGCCCATCTCCAACAAGAGAAACAAACACTTGCAAACAGTGCCGATAGAAGCAGTTAAACTCGTACCACGCTACAACCCCGAACTGGTCAGCATCCATGAAAAGGTGCTTGGCAAAGGGAAATCGAAACAGAGCAACACTGGCAATAGCACGAAACTGGTCGCCTACATGTTGGCTGTTGAGTCTTTCGAATTGGGGACTGTGCGAACCTTCGGGGGAGGCACCCATGGTCTATTTAAAGATCGGCAGGTTTTTCCCCAAACTCAATCTTCTGTGACGACCAATAGCCTGAGACAGCAAATAGATGTCTGGTCACGAGCCTTTGCGTTGAGCCAAGGAATAGTATAAAAAATGCGAGTTGTAATGCCTAAAAAAAATTCGAGAGCTGTTTGTTCCCTCCCGTTTTTGAAAATCACAACACTACGAATTTATGAGGTTTTTCGTGTTATGATTTTCAAAAACGAGCTGCGTGGAAAAGTGCCACTGGGAGGACAGGAAATCTCCGTTTTCTTCTTGCCTTTACTTATCATAGATGTCCCGGATTGTTTGCAGATACTGCAAGAGCGAACGTATCAAACTTAGACCCGGAACTGATTCATAAGATCGCCCAACTGTCCAGCAAGTCTTGAAAGATCATCGGACTGGATGTTTACGTCATTACTCTTTCCGGAGAGTTGCGAGGTAACCTCACTCACTGCCGCAATTTCACTGGCGATTTCACCCGAAACAGAAGAGCTCTGGGCCACGTTTTCATTCACTTCGTTAATGCCTTGGGCAGCCTGGGCCACATTGGCTGTTATTTCATCGGTAGCGGCCGACTGTTCTTCCACTGCCGAGGCAATGGTGGTCACGATTTCATTAACATCCTTAATGACACTACTGATCTCCTTGATCTCATTGACTGTGAGGTCCGTTGAGGACTGAATATCTTCGATTTTCGACTTAATCTCCTGGGTAGCCTCTGATGTCTGCTTGGCCAGTTCCTTAATCTCATTAGCAACAACAGCAAACCCCTTACCTGCCTCTCCTGCCCGTGCCGCCTCAATAGTGGCATTCAGGGCAAGGAGGTTGGTCTGTTCTGAAATTTCTGTGATGACCTCGGTCACCTTGCTGATCTCTCTGGCGGCGCTGCCAAGTTTGTCAACCCGACTGGTGGCCCTGTCCGTACTGGTGACGGCCTTTTCAGTAATCGTCCTTGCCTTGGCTGTATTGTCTGCAATCTCACTCACTGTGGCACTCATCTCTTCGGTGGCAGAAGCAACCATATTAACATTGACAGAAGCCTGCTCACTGGCTGCAGCCATAGCATTCATGTTTGCACTCATCTCTTCGGCGGCAACTGCAACGGTGGTGGAACGGCTGTTGGCATCTTCAGATCCTGCTAACAACTCACCTGCCAGAGAGGAGAGTTCCCTGGAAGAGTTGTTGATGGTGCCAATATTGGTCTTGACCTGTCCGATAATGTCCTGCAATTTCTCCACAAAAGTATTAAACCACTGAGACAGCTCTCCCGTTTCGTCGTTACCGACCGAGAGTCTTTGGGTCAGATCCCCTTCGCCCTGAGCAATGTCTTTGATCATCTCACTGGCAAGGTTAATGGGTGAGAGGATGGTACGGGCTGTCATCCAGATTATCCCTGTAGCGAACAGTGATATCATAAGAATAAAGAGCCTCCTGTAAAGGGTGAGGGAAGCAATTGTTTGGTGCATATGGTCATTTGCCTCAAGTTTTTCCTCGGTCATCGATTCCTTTGTTTTCACCAGGGCCTCACTGATTTTTCCATGCAGGTTATCAATACGATCATCCAACTCGGTAAAGACCTCATCTCCGGCACGGTCTTGAATGCCTCTAAAGAGATCTTTGAGAATTGCCTCTTCCAGTTTGGTGTATGTCTGGACAATGGTTTCTGCCAACTGTTTTTCTTCTGCAGTATGTGCAAGCTCCCGGACCATTGGCAGGGTATCCTTGATCAGCTTGGTTGCAGCATTGCTCCCCTCCATGAGTTCGGGGGCAACACTCCCCTCATCTTTGTCAACTATGGCATCCATGGCAACCAGAGTGAACTGCAGGAGGGAGACATCCAGGCTGGTGAGGGTGTCGAGCTGTGTACCGTGGAGAGTATCCTGTGCAGTAGCTTGGTCAAGGGTACGCTGTGCGTAGGAGGAAAAAGCCTCCATGGCCAGCATTGCGGCAATAAAGAGGATGGCAATAAAAATCAATTTGGCCTTGATGGTTGACAGCAAGCGGGATGTAGCAATAGCCATGGGAAACTCCAGATAATGAGGTATTAAAAAAAAAGAATGATTATTGAATGATTATCTCCCCAGAGGTTTTATTTGTCAAGAAGATATAAAAAAAGGTTTAAAACCCTTTCCGACTGTCCCCTGGCGTAATTACCCACGTAACAATTCGAGACATCTATGATAAGTTAAGTCAAGAGGAAAACGGATATTTCTTGTCCTTCCGGTGATGTTTTTAGCATGTAGTTGACATAACTGTCTGGCGAAAATGGTCGAAAGAGCATCCTGAATCAAAAATACTCAAACAGTACTGGTTATAAGGCGGCAGGAGGGCAAGATACTTTTAAAAAAGAGATTGCCCAAAGACAAAAAAACTGCGATGCAGTCCGCATAGTTGTCCACATTATCCTGATTTGCTTATCGCCCCCGTGGAAGGTGGCTTATCTGTGTGAATCGATCGGGTGGAAAGAGTGGAAAGGGTGGAAATATCAAACAAAACACAGGGTAGAATCAACTGAATGCCCCTACCCTGTTGCTCGACGACTAGCTTTGAGCCACTGTAAGCGCCCAAACAAAAAGTCTGTTACGTACTTACTTTGATAGTGTAATTACCAGTGCCTCCGGATTGATTATAGTGCCTGAGTTGTACAAAATATTGACCTGCAACGAGGTCTACAACAATTCTTGAATTGCGTCCAATTCCGCCATCATCATCCTCGGCAATCAATGCAGTTTGACTTTCTGGCCCAAACAGTTTCATCACAACATCTGTTTGTCCACCTGTTTCTATCGTATAACGACCATCCGACTTCGCAGTGAAAACAAAAAGATCTTCTTCTCCAGGCTGGCCTATGCTGGCCGATACTCCTGTAGTATCGATAACAGGAACCTCGACAGGATCTCCAGCCACATCCGGGTACGCTTCAGCACCTGCAATAAAAGCCTTGTCTACATCCGAGAGTGTCTCATTTTCCTTGGTGCCCTCACCACTTGCGACCCAACTATCGGGAAAGAAATACAGCATAATTGAATCACCATCAAAAATAGTGCCTCGTATCTGGTCGGACCTATACTTATTAAGAACATTACTTCTGATCTGTGCCTCAGTCCAGGAATTTGGTGGTCCACTCAAATCACGGATCACAATTTCCTCATTCCATTCGATTCCACCAGCAGGGTTCTGATGTTCATGGGCAAGGCCAATAGCATGCCCAAATTCGTGCAGAACAACACCCTGGTCTTGCCATCCAAGGTTCATTGTAGGTTCGTTCTGAGGGATTCTCTTGGCATCGGTACCGACCCACGACCACGCCCCATCATTAGCATTGAAAACGATACGGATCTCCGCATCAGGTGCATCGGTGAATTCAAACTTCAGGTTGGCATGCTCAGTCCATTCCGGAGCGAAATCCCTGACAATTTGTTGCTGTTGATCTGTGCCATCCAAAAATCGGATGCGCAGGGTCGACCCGTTAATCCACATTTTTTTAAATTCAATTATTGCGCGTGAAGCACCTCCTCCCGGGGAAGCTATCAAACGCTGTGGAACATGCATTTCGTGCGGTAAAATACGTTCAAAGCAAATTCTTGGATAGTCAGTCATAACCATTCTCCTTTGTCTTTGTTTTACGCTATTCTCCAACACAGTGTTGAAGTATTTTGTCCAAATACAACAGATTTCCCACCGAACAAAACAGACGTGACGAACAATTAGTCATCATCTGGCTTGCTGCCTAGCTTTCGCACATGTGCTTCATCCACATCGACCGACTGGTGAAAATATGAGTCTCTCCCCAGTTCTTTGTCTCTCATGCTAACTGTTTTTACATGCTGAAAATTATCCGGTGGTCTAACATCTCCTTTTGTTTCTTCATAAAGAGAAAACCAAGGTAACCCGTGTTCGGTATAGGTTTTGGCATCAATTGACGTAGGCGGTGGCTCCTGACCGGTGATTTTTCGAAATTGGCCAGTATTAAGAATATGTATTGTGATCCGCCCACTGCTATCCTGATTCCAGACATTAATGCCGTGAATATCCGGATAGATCTTCTGCTTCATTATCCCACCGGCTCCGATCCCCATCTGTTGTGTTACCGGAACTGCCGACTGTGGCCTGCCAAGTCTGCCATGCTCAATGGTAGTTTTTGGAGGCGGTTTATCAGGGAATATTCCTGGTTTAGGTTCAAATACAGTCAGCTGGATACCCCCGAATTCTTCAGTACCAGTAACCAGAGATTCAACTGTATACCCTAGCCCTAAGGGCATAGCCACGAACTGACGAATCGTTCCATGACCAGCATTGATTCCATCGAGCCAGATTTGTTCTGGACTCACGATGTAATCCTGTGGCTCGTTCAATGTGTAACTATGGTCGAGCTTACCGGAAATCACATTCACACCACCGACTGTTATCTTCACTGCATTTGGTTTCCAGGCCGCAGCTCTGAATCCGAGCCAAAGAGCTTCACGCTGATACATCGGAATAAATGCCCCACCCTCTTCCAACCAATCCGGCGGTATTTTGGCAGCATAATCTTTCACATCAAAAATAGAGATACGGCCTAAACCGGGAGGTAAGGGGTAAGCACGCCCATCATCAGGAATACGCAGGGTACGGTAGAAGGCAACAGCAAAACGTGTCCCTATCTGCACCATATTTTTATCAATCACGACATTGAGCATTATTGACCCCTGTTGCTCTTCTGTTTTTTTGTATTGAAATTGCAGCGTAATATGCTCAACTTATTTCGTACACGTTCCTTCTCCCTGAGCTTGCTGGCTAATCACAATGTACATTGCAAAAAACAAACTGAAAAAGTCACGTATCCATCAAATCACCAAGAAGTACCTTTTGTAATCGGGCATCATCAAGGGCGACCTGAAGAAGAGCTAATTCCTCCTGCAATTGAGCTAACATTTCAGCAGTAAAATCCGGAGATTCCATTTCACTAACGATTCTTTCTGGATGCTGAATTAGAAGATTACTGATTGTATAGTAAGACAACTGGGCAAATGGTGACAAGGTCACCTTTAGAGTCATGACTAACCTGGCCTTTGCGTGTAATTCTCTTAGTTTGACAAGTGGTATACCTCCAAGAGGAAGTAGTGGATCAATATTTATTAGATCACCAATTGTGTGTATTCCTTCTGCGTCAAAATCATCTCCATATCCCTTACCAACACCGTCTATGCTAAGAACTGGAAATGCAGCACCAAATCCAGTTATTTCCTCCCTTGGCGCCCCCCCTCCTACAAATGTCAGGCGTAACTCTCTATTAAGAGTAAGTACCGGGGTGAGGTCATAACGTTCATGCATCACGTGGTTTATCATGTAACCTGAGTTTGCCTGATCAGTTGCATTTCCACCGAAGAGCCCGAATTCCCGCAAGGGTTGCGAGCCGTTTGTGACAACTTCCTCTCCCTGTACCTCCATAGTTATAGACAAAAAGCTTGTGGGATACTCAACGGGTTCACCATCGTTGTTGAGATAAATAATCTGATCAACAGGAATGGGCTTGCGATATACCTCATTTGTCAATTGTGTATCTGTCAAGAGAGGGACAGGACGAGTTACATCCCATGATGTTTCCCCTTCTCCCATGGCAAGATAGAGAATGCCCTTTGTTTCTTCATGACCTTTCATCAGCATGGACAAAAGTGTATTGCACTGTCGGACAATACGATTTGATTGCCATGGACTTTTCAGGATGTGCGAACCGCCCTTATGGCTAAGCACATCCTGAAAAGAGCCCTGTAGAAGATTTATCTGCATAACAATAACTGCCTGTTATTATACCTGTTCATTTCTGGAGACTTAAAAGCTAAACACCAGCCCAAGTGTCGCCTGTGAATTTGTTGTGGATCCGCTCCCCATGACATTATCAACCTGCAAAACCCGGCCATCCAGTCTCAGTCCAAAAGAATTATTCAGTTTTAAAGTTGCACCAACACTGCCTTGATAGGCGAAAGCTTCATCGTCATTGCCAAATCCTCTGAAAAATACATATCCGGCACCAGCGGATACATAAGGGGTCAGTTGGCCATATCTCGTGTTAGCGGTGGTAATATCGTAACGTGCACTCAGCAATGTCTGAATCATGTTGCCCGAATTGCCTGAAGTTGTTTCTGTTAATGTAATACCAACTTCAGCTTCCAGATACAGCTGCTTGAGCAGTGCCACGTTAAAACGGCCGCCAAACACTATATTATCATCTAACCCTAAGGCACTATCGAAAAAAGATATGCCCACAAACGGTACTAATTCATAAACACCGCCACCAAGGTTTACTATTTTTTCAAAACCACCCTCTTCATCAACAAAAGTCACAGTGGGCTTTCTGCCGTTTTCAGAATAACGCACTTGCTGTAAATAGGTGCCGTTGTTGAGATCCTGCAAACTGCCATCTAAATTACCACCTTGGATAGTGACTTTATACCGATGCGCAAACCCCGGACCAACATAGTTGCCCTTTTGGTCGCGTGGCAGAAAATAAACAGATAAAACCTGCCAACCATCAATAACCGATCCGCTAAGTGAAGTTACCTCAGAATTATCCTCATCAGGCAGAATCCCCACAAATTGTGAGAGCATGCGGGTACGCGAAAACTTTAAGCCATCACTGGTTGTTCCACGTACATGAAATCGAAAAGTGTAACTGCCTTCTAAATCCGTATTTGCATAACTTAGGCCATACATTCCATCATTTGCTATTGAATCGCCATGGCTACCGTCGTCATAGAGTTTTAAACCGGGAAGAGTATCCTGATCCAGACCATCTTTTTCGCAGCGATTGAAATGATACTCTGCCAAGGCATAACGACCAGGGATAGGATCATTACTGCCAGTTACTGAAACAGTACTTGTAAAAGCATTCTCTCTTGTGGGAGTTTTGGCAGGCAAACAACCGGGAACATTTGTCAATCCATAACATGACAATCTGATATCATCATCTTCATCAGAGGGTAGTTGGGGATTTTTTTTCTCACAATTCTGTTGTACAGTTGACAGATAATTCCCCAGGCCCTCACCTGGCTTCGCGACTTCCACGCTGACTTCAGCGCCAAGCAACGGACTTGCCATATCTTTTAAGTTTACCTCTAAAAGAAGTGACTCACCTGCATTATATGGTTTCTGCTCAACTAAAAAACGGGCCATGACCCTGAGATCAGCCAGTACATATTCATTGTCTGGAGCTGTGCCACCGCTGGCACCATCAATTTCCCAGCTACCGCTCAAGTCATCACCTGGTGAATCAGGATTAATATATACAGAAGCTGCGTACCCAATATGAGTATTCTCATAATGTGCAACAGGTGTCATTGAAATAAAATTCCGTTTCACCACCAATTGGGACGCATCACTGGCAGTGTTCCAGACACCGATAAACACCAATTTATCTGGTGCACCGGCATTGTAAAAACCACCGACTTCTCCCACCTGATTGATAGCTAATGGTGCCTGCAAAGCTTCTAGATAGGCACGTAATAAATCATCAAAAGCATCCGTTTGATTATACTTTGCTTCATGGGTATAGGCTATACCTCCATTAAAGGCCGTTGCGATATTAGCTAGTAAAGTGGTATCGGCAATTCCGTCCGGTCCAATGGAAATAGTACGCACCTGTGAAAACGCTTTCTCAGCGGCCGTATGGTCGGAAGCCGGGTTGTAAGGCACGTGGGCCGGGGGCATATTATGCAGACCATCACTTAACAAGATAGCAATCCGGTCTTCTTTAATGCGATCAGCAGGAAGAGGATTTACAAAGCTTAATTGATCATTCAAAGCAAATTCTACGCCACGCCTTATTGGAGTGCAATTATTGCCGGCAGGATCTGCAGAGTTACCGGAAGTCAATGAGCTGGTACCAGTAGGCGGGTTTGAAACATCTACCAACGCTGTTCCGGCACCGATACCCGGCACAGAGCCAGTAGTGTCCCCGGTTGCGTTGTTTCCGCTGCATGACCAGGAATATTGAGCTATGCTGATTTCATCATCAAACATATTATACGGATCTTTAAACAGGCCAAGAGTGGCAGAAAACAAATCAGCTGCCCGCTTGGCTCTTGTCCAGCGATTATCCGTTCCACTATCCATTGCAAGCATACTTCCTGAGTTGTCAAGCGTTACTGCGTACTTAACTGGATATCGTAGTTTTAAATTAGCCCAGTCAGCGGCATTGACATTGTTTAAGTTACAATCAAGTGACGTTGTAGGAGAGCAGGCATTATTGAAGGGATAGCTTGCCTGCGGAGCAGGAGCACCACCTGAACCATCTGCATTAGTAATAGCATTGGCGCCATCGGATTTTGCAGTTATAAGTAGCCCCACAACCTGGGGAAAATAGCCCCAACCCAAATCAGCAGGAGTTAATACCAACTCACCGGCCCAGCCGCTCTGTAAACCTGAATCAGCCGTACTATATTCACCGGCATGGTCAGCAATAACCTGAGCGTTGCTTATGGAGATCTGAGAACCGGTGGAGAAGAGCCCTCCACTACGACTTATTCGTTCGATTGAACATGACCCAGGCGCACCACAACTAGTCCGTCTTATACGCAACATAACGTCCTCTGCGGCACTATCACTGATACCGCTGCCATGATTATGTAAGCGATCAAAAACAAACTCAATACTATCGCCACTATTATTTGACGTGTCGTGCACGGAATAATAGATTCGCAATTCTTCATCTCCGCTGCCGCTGCGGTAACGTTTCATAAAGACCTTGGCTTCCATATACAAAGAGCCACCTAGCTCCACCATTTCCGCTGAGCTGTATTGTGTGCCACCAGTATTCACACCATCAGCAGTAAATGTAATGCTGTTATCCCGCATTACTGTGTGATTAGTGTTGACATCAGTGGGATTGGTGGTGGCAAAGGAAATCTTGGCAAATAATAACAAACTAAATAACACAAAATACCAACATCCCTGTCTGGTTTTGTTTCGCATCTCTTTCTCCTTGTTTGGTGAATATCCAATTTCTTAAGGTGTCATACCTACGACAATGGGCAATTCGATTAATTTCGTCTTACCGGCCATCACCGGTGCCCCATCAGAATGAGTTAAAGTGGCAGTGATGATCAAAGTGAAGTTAATGTCCTCTGAGACACCACTTAGACTCGGCGCAAAAATGGTTATAGTGACGGGTTGATCAGCATCGGATACAACAAGATTCGACTGTTCCTGTGGCGACGGGGGCAACCAGGCCCCTGGGTTCACACCAGCTGGCGATGTTGGCGGCCATTGTAACTCATGATTTAAGCGGAAGGTATGTTCCTGGCCCGTAACGCCACCGCCGCTACTGTTAACCAGGGTAAAATTCACATCGTATGTTTTGTTTTCAATTTGGGCGCGTGAGATAATCAATACGCCACCTGATAATGGAACATTTCCACTGTAATAGAAAAAGGTCGCTCCTGGCGGAGGAGAACCAATAGTAAATGTCTCCGCCGGAAGTACGGACTTTATACTCGAACGTCGATGCGCACGGGCAATCAAATTGACTTGCGCTATTTCACCATTGGCCAGGCTATCATCCGGATCAACGCTCATGACCACCTCTTCACTCTGACCAGGTGCCAGAGTAACGCTGCTTTTGTCCAAAGTAATCGCCCATCTCACATCACTGCCATAGGCTTCCAGGTCAAACTGCTCTGCTGTGGTGGGAATCTGCAAGTCACTTTCTACCCGATAGGTTATTGTAAAACCGGTTAATGGATCTATTGCGGTTGAAGGAGCTACTTCTTTCATACTGACAAGCACATCTCCTTCGGGCAAATTCCCGGTGCTTAAACTCAAATACTCAATTAATGCCTCTTGTTCCTTAACAGTAGTAAGAAAATCCTGGTCATTGATTGCCGGTTGAATCCCACCTATATTTTTCCCCGAATCACCATTGATATAGGATTCATATAATTTATAGATATCCGGATCCCCACTGCTAATGGAACGTAATGCCGTAATCATTCGTTTTTGTGCATTCACCAGACTTTGCATGACTTTCAACCCGTCGCTGTTATCCAGGTTTAAAGTGTCACTATTCACCTCGGCTGCTGAGGTAAAATAATACAAATCATTAAAGGCGTTTTGGTAAATAATGAACACATTTAAGCCGGATGTACCACCAACTGGAAATAAAATATTTTCCTGCCAGATTCTCAACACACTACGCAATTCAGACAGCATGGAAGAAAAGCGTTCCGGGCCGAGTTCTTCGCTCCCGCGCTTGATGTACATAGGAGCCTTTACAGCATCGGCTAGCGTCAACCCCATTCGTCGTAAATCCATACTCATATAGGGCTGAATACGTATGCTGTCGCTGCGGAAAAGTTTTGCCAGAGGTAAGTATTTATGGCCACTTTCATTTAAAATGAGATTATCGAAATCCGTCTCATTTTCCGCCACCCACACAGTCCAGCGCCGTTCCTGACGCAAAGCAGTTTCCACTCCAATAGTAGCATTCACTAATCGGGCATCGCTGTAATCACCGCTATTAGCACTGGTTTCCTGCTCCCATACATCGAGATAGACTATATCTGTCCGATCTCCTGATGGCGTTGTTAAATCAGTACCCGTTGAAACACCATTGCTATCCAGAAATCTGGGCTGTTGTGAATACTGGATACGTTGTGGATTGAATACCTGCCAGCCCCCAAGCATTACTACACCAGCTTCGATGGCGAAGTCATTATCCACCTCTATTGACGATATCGCAAATCCTTGACCTTTCCCCGGTACTCCATTGCCAATCACATCGCGAAGAAGCAATTCAATTGTATGCATGGGTATATCAACAATTTCATTCAAATCTGAATCAAGCACCGGCACACCCTGCTGCATCCTGACGCCAACATAATGCCTTGGGTTTACAACCGTTTCCTTAGTAACAAATTGATGCATTACATTGGTCAACTTGAATGTATCTCTTGAAAAATCACTCATCGCGCGATTTCCCCCATTAAAAAATTAAATGAATTGTTCTGTCCAAAATATCAGCCGCCTGTTTATGAATAACCGGATGACGAACATAATCGATCATGTACTCCTCTGTTCCAAACAGGCCAAAAAGTCCAAACTCCCGTAACGGGTACGACGTTTTTCCGCTTGGAATTGGCGGAGTACCAGCGTCAAAGGTAAGTGTAATTCTTAATCGCTGTGTTGGGCCTGGAGTACTCTTTCCCGTAGCATCCAGGTATTCTATCTGGCTAGATCCTATCGGTATATCAATTGGACTGGGATCGGTAAGTTGTTCAATAATTCTTGTCGGAGACTCCGGGGAGATACTGTCCCAACTTTCAAGCCCCCTTCCCACCTTTAATGTTTGTATTCCGATTGAAGTATCACCCTTCATAAAAGCGGCCAACAGGTAGCGGCAACGATCAACAATGATATTAGAACTCCAGCCAAAATCTATGACCCGATTTCCAGCACGAACTAGGCGATCTTGATAAATCCCCTTTGGCAATATACGTTGCAATGTCATGAATACACATCCTCCTACTCAATGTGTCAGGAGATATCTTCTCCTGGACCTGGGATTACTTCTTCTACAGTGCTAGTCAGAATATCACTGTGTGACTCATTGATGAAGCTCGACCCCTCTGACAATGGCAAGCCATAGCTATAGACCCATTCCCTATGCACATCCTGTTTTGTAATAAAAACTGCCCGGTCAGTAATAGGTATAAATTCACTTAAAACCTTCTCAATACGCTTAATCCCTGCCTCAACCTGTTCTTTATCCATTGTATTGTTTTCCAGATAAAGACCGATGGTATCGCGAGCATACCAAGCATCATTAGTTTTTCTCACATCATAGGTATACGCTTGAAAATCCCCAAACTTCTGACGGAGGCTAATTTTATCACTATTTCTTGTATCAACTGTGGTGCATCCGGAATAGCGAAAATCCCGTGTTTCTGTTGCGTTATAGACTTCACTACGATATGTCACACTTGCATTGGAATGATGTATGAGCATCAGACTGGTATTATTGATGGACAGAGGGAAAGGATCACGCTGAGAATGTGGCCCACCTGTCACCTGATTCGCATTTGCCGCATCATTTGTCTCAATATCATCGAGTGTATCACCCCATATTGACCAGCTGCCATTTCTGTTTGAACTCCAGAAGAGTTCGACGTTCCCACTCCTCACCAGAGCAGCTGGTTCACGGTCATGATACAATGCATCAGTTGGATCTTTCGGCAGGGTCTGGACAGCTCCCCAATCAGATACAGTCGGGTCAAGCCCCTGTTTAAATCGATATACGATTACCCAGCGTTTTCTGTCCGGATCGCTACTTGCTTCTTTTCTTGACCAGAAAATATAAATGGGCTGTGTCACATCACCTGAGTGAAAGAGGACAAAAGGATCTTCCATGAAATTTCCATCCATTGGAAAATCTGCCGGAGTGGATAGTTGCCAGACTGTGCCATCATGTCTGTTATATTTCATCTGCCAGAGATCGGCTTGACGTTCAAGCCAGAATAGCCACACACCTCCAGAGCTATCTGACATGACCAGAGGCCTCTTACGTTCTGCATCAATTCCTGCAAAAGGGGCATCATTCTCCGGCGACCATATCTGGTCAACCATGGACCTGGATTCGATACTCCAGGTATTATTTTTTTCACTGTATGTACTCCAGAAAAGCCAGAGTTTGTCGCTCTGCATGGCAGCAGTGGGGTGTTTATCAATACTCAGACGATTTGTAATCGGTTTACTCGGCGACCACCCCTGAGTAGTATCGAATGTTTTGCACCAGATGTTGCACGTATCACGGGGAGGGGTCGATCTTTTCCATTGGCGTTTTTTGTGTGTATGGTAAAAGAGCCAGATTTTTTCCCCATCATATACACTCGCAGGTCTGCCTTCATATGCAAAATCAAGTGAGAGAGGATTCTCCGATTCCGACCATTCTCCGGAATTATTACGTTCCTGTGCCCAAATATTCAAACGCTCCGGCCGGTTTGATAGAAATACATTATGCACAAACTCTTTTGTGCTGCTTTCCCAGCCGCTCATGCGTTTGACTGTTGCTTCAACAGTGGGGATAATCCCGATTCTTTTATACAAATCAGGAGCATTTCTGATTTCATTACGTTGGGATTTAATTTCCCGGCCAAAATCTGTTTTCCATCCGATCCATTGCGCCAGTTGGGGCAGTAAAACGCCATCTACTTTCTGAAGGTCATACATGTTAAGAATTGCTTTGGCAAAACTGTGGAACTGATCGAACATACTTCCAGGAATATCAAGAAAGCGACGGAGTTCTGCTTTTTCCAAATCTTCTGCGGTAACCTGATTTGAAAGTATCGTGTCATAGCGATGATAAATCCCAGGTAGAAGGTCGTACATCTGCCCGGCAGAGCCGTATTTCCCGGTGGCCATGGCAGCAGCCCGGTTATTACGATCAAAAGAATATTCTGGAGGATCATTCTTGCAAGGAAACAAAGAATAATAATAAATCGTTTCGCTTTTAAGGTTCGTATCGGAAACAGTATCCATACCTTTTTGATAAATGTTTATTGTGCCATTGTTTCTCAACAATACAAATTGCTTGTCACCATCTGAAAACAGCCAGTTTACTCCTGGATCTCGAACATTGATTTCCGTGTTGTTGGTGAGGACAATTTGCTTATCCAGAAAGAGCTGAAAAACACTTGATACAATTATACCGTTATCCAAATCAACAATGACGCTAAGATCCGTACTGGACAATAAAAAAGAATCTTTTTCTGCAACAGTATATCCATCGTCAGGGTTAGTCGGATATGTTCCTTCTTTCCTGATAATTTTGACGCAAGGATAGTGTTCGGGTACAGGATTTCCCCATTTCAAGTCAATCCTGTTGCCGAAGGGATGCGGCTCTGCTGAAATGGCTAGTAAACGCAAGTTTAGATGCCTCCAGTCGTGGTCAGTTCTTCTATAAAAATACCCCTTGCATATTCCTGATCATCGTCAGAATCATTCGGGATTCGGGGTATTTCATTTACGCCCATGGCTATTATGCCGTTTTCATCAATATGATTTTCCAAATCTGCTTCACGGGTAAATCGCTTAATCGTTACATACTTAACACCTTCAATATCTTCGATGGCTTCGTAGAATTTGCTGAGATACAAAGTATCCTCAAAATCCACTTTTTTAAAAGCAAGGAGATTTGCCACTGCCCCGGAGACCTTTTCTTTGATATTCTCCGGTGAATAATAACTTTCGATACCGACTTCAGCTTTGATATAAATTTTGACATAATCCGCATCTTCAATTTCAATGATGGTGGACAGAGGGCGTTTATCCTCGAAATAAGCGAGAAGATTCGCCCTGAAAATATCGCTGACCGTTCCTCCACCTTCCGGCGCAACAAAGAGTGTTACAGTGTTCCAATTAGTCGCCTCTGCCCTCAGCTTGCCCACACCGTTGAAATTCATTGCCAATGCTTTGTAATCTTCCGCTGTAACCGAACGCTTGAACGATCGAAAAACATTGGGAGCATGTTTGACAGCATGATTGATACTTTCACGATCAGAACCACCCGAGGCCGGCTTGGGATTTGTAATCTTTGCGCCTAAAAGTGTGAGCTGCGGTGCATCTACTATGGTTTCAATTGTATTCTGAGGGACATTGCCTAGCTCACCTCCTCCCACACGGTAAGTAGCTCGAATTTCCGCTCCGTTTTTCGGAATGGCACCAAACGCACCATCGCCAAATATGATACTTGCCTGATCATTTTCGTTAATTTCAATTATATAATCTCGTTGACCTTCCCGGCTGAACACCAGGCTCTCCTGAAGAACCCATTCCTCCGTTGTATCACCGAGTCGTGAGAGAATAATAAGATCTTTGTTGATCTGAGATCCAATTCCAAGTGATCTGAGAATCAGATTTTTGTGAATTAAGGGATATTTTTGATTTGGTCTTCCATCTGACACACCCAATACTTCATTTAATACCAAACGGCCTTCCTCCACAGGAATCCCCTTGAAGTATTTTTTGCCATTATTTTCAGGAAGAGCACTGCAGTCAATGCGAAGAGTTTCTTCAGCAGTATACTCAAAACGAACAACAGGTTTGTCTTTCTGACTTTTAGTGGCAAATGCGTTGCCTTTTACAATTGTAATGAGATCATTTTTATCAGCCGGAACCGTAAGGGTCACTGTTGTAGAGGAGGGAGCTGCTGTTGAAAGCCTGTAGCTGATCAAACCCAGGTGATGAATAATACTCCTACGTGTCCTGGCAGTACCGAGAAAGCTCTCGTTGGCAATTCGATCCTGATAATAACTGAGGATATCCCCCATATGTGCAAAAACCTGGAGAAGGACATTGCCAAAATCAGCTTCTGATTCGTAATCGATCCACTCTGGAAGTTTTTCAGGGATAATTTCACGCATGGACAGGAGGAGGCTGTCATAATCACGGGCCATGTAGTCGATTACGTCATGGTCGCCTACTTTCTTAATTTTTGTCATTTAATTCCTCTATTTAAAATGAATACGCACCGCTTCTTTGGAGAGATCCACTCTTTTTGTGTACACTACTTCGATCGCTACTTTTTCAGCCTGAGATTTCACATGAACATTTTCCACCAGAATAATTTCTCCAAGCCAACGCGTAAGCGCTTGACCGACTGTAAATTCCATTGCCGATGCCAGAACAATATCGTTTGGTTCAAAGACCAGATTGAAAAGTCCGCACCCGAATTCAGGCTGGTTCACTCTCTCACCAGGAGCTGTAAAAAGAACCTGGATGATTTTTCCACGAATGACTTCATCACCTCCAGTGGAATTAATCCGGCCGTTTTCTTTTACTGCAAATGGAAATCCGAAACCTGTTCTTTCAGTCATAACGTTTACCTGACATGTCCTGTACCATCATCGTTCTGTGTAAATTCTACGTTAGGTTGTTCTCCGGCCAAATGTATTGAATGGCCATGGGTAAGTGATCCGGACAACGCTGCGGAAGAGTTTCCTGATACAGTGGTATTGATGTTCCCCTGAGTATGGATATCATAAATTTCCATGTTTGAGGTAATATGGGAAACCACTCCTTTAGCGACCGCATAGGCAAGTTTTTTCCAGCTGTCTCTAATCGTCTCCATATCATCGCTTGGCAGATCTCCCAAAGTTGGCGATAAAATGGAATTGATCTGTTCATATATTGCTTTGCTCATACCTGAACTAGCTGTAATATTTCCTGTATCGAGTGCCATGATATTATTTCACCGTATTTGTAAGAGAAAGTGCTGGATCAAGTACAAGTGGAGCACCTGGCAATGGAGGAGTTGTCGGCGCCCCAAGGTTTCCAGTATGCATGTGGATCATGTATGTGGTATTGATCCAATTCTCGAGAGCCATTTTTAATTGATTCCCCAGTACCAATGGCTCTGTTGCATTTTCACCTATCTTAATATTACTGGAACTTTTTATAGTCACACTTGAGCTGTCCATTGTGACGACATTGCCATTCATATCTTCTATTTTAATGCCATTACTGTCAAAGGTTATGGTATTGCTGTTGGCACCATCCTTAATGATAATTCCAGCCTGATTCAGGGTAATCACCTGTCCATTTGTCGCTTCGACTATTGTGACCATTTCCTCGCCGTCTGCATCCTCAAACTGTATAGTATGCCCTTTTAAGGTCTTGATGATCTTCCGTGTCGGCGGATCCTGAACACTGCCTTGATCAGCACCATCCGGATCATTCGGTTTCGGCAGTTCACTCTCACCTCCGGGTTTACTCCAGAAAGTCCCCACCCAGATGGGAAATTCAAGGTCTCCCTCCTCAAATTCCATCCAGACCCCCGCTCCTACTTCCGGGATGAAAAAAAATCCCTGATTCATGTCTCCACCATAGGGAAGACAGGGCATTGCCCAACCTGTGACGACTTCGTTACCCAGCACACTCGGAACCATCACCTTTAACCTTCCCAGCTGCTCAGGGTCGACATTGTCCACAACAATCCCACGATATTTACCGTAGAAACGACGTTCAATTTTCTGAACGAGATTGGCAACAACTTTTTCTAATGTCACATTGAACTCCTAAAACAGCCCACCGCCGGAGGAAGCAAAGTCTTCATCCCCAACCACCATTATGGCATTTCTTTTCACTGAAAATGTCTGGATATAACCGTTGCTTGAAAAAAAATGTGTCACTCGTGAGACATAATAGACTCCGCTGTGTCTCTCATTTATCCCTTTGATAGTTACGGTCTTTCTGGGTTTGAGAACATGGCCGTACATGTTGCCGCTGATCTCCCCCGTACCTGTAACAAACCATTCAGCTTTATGATAAAGACCTTGAGCCAGAGCCTCCATTTCCGGAATTCCTGTTGCCGTATTCATGCCCATATACACTTTTCCAGGCTCCATTCCCGAAGCAAGAATATCGGTCGGCCCTGTATCACCAAGAGATGTCTGCTGAGCAGATTCAACCGAGACATCAAGAACTTCCTTATTCATCCGATCTATCTGGGACATAGAAACATTCACTGGAGTAATGCTGTTTACTTCAATGGAAAAAGAATTAAGGTTGCTTTCCTCTCCGAAATGAACGGCAAGCAGTGGCTGGGGAGATTCGTCGAGCTGAGAGGGGCCAAAATATCCATCAGTTCCCTGGACATAGCAGTCAAATCCGTTTCGCAGTGCCAGACGCATTAGAAACTGCATATCTGTCTCCCGTTGGATGATGGTCGACACGGTTTCGTCATGAATTACCTCTGTGTCTTCTACTTCAGGCTTGAATCCATGAAACCCAAAAATTTCCGAAGCAATATCACTATCTTTCTTATTGGGCCAGTCCTTTAATTTTTCTTCACGATCCATCAGTATGCTTCCGTCCATACCTGAAATCTCGAGTATGCATTGGGATGGATCAGGATCAAATTCCAGATTGATATGAGTAATGTATCCAGCTATCAACTCCTCCATATCGCTCTCCAGCCCGGCAGTAATTGTCACCTGCTTCCAGACGCTCAGTCTCTCATCATCAACATATGTCCATACTCCGTCAGATTGCTGCCGAATTGCCAGTTGAATTCTGAAGAGGCCTGCAAGTTCATCATCAAGTTCCACTTCAGCCGATATCAAATCCTGATAGAAAATATCATCAACCTCTTCCCCATCGATTTCTATGCTAATGTTTTCGTTTTCCATAAATAATTAACACTTATGTCAGTACATCCCTGGGGATAATAATCTGTTTGCCAGTACGGCTGACACGAGATGGTTGCTCCGTGTCAAAACCAAAGGCGGCAATCAGTCCGTTAATCTCCTGAGCAGTTATGTTCATTTCATTATGAGTTACCGCAAGTACCCAGGCATGACGTAAAATTGTCTCGTATACATTGAGTTGTCCACTTTCAAGCCTGATCGAATAGACCTCCTTTGTCATCATATCCTGAATAGACCATTCATCATTTCCGGCAAAGGCTATGCTGACGTCTTCAACAAAGACGACACCATTTGTAACAAAATTTTGAGTCAACAGTGCAGAAAGGGATTGAGATAAAACACTATTTTCAAGCTCTGGGACAAGCCCTGAATTAATCATGAACAAAAATGGCCCAGCAACTTTCTGGATATCCGCACAGGAATATTCGTCTGTGCCTAATTGTACGTTCTCAATTCCAACCGTGTTAGATAAGGCTCGAGTTAACTCCGACCAGGGAGCAATAGCACCTTCACGTGAAAGTGTGAAAATAATAGTTGGGATTGAATCTTTGCCCAAAAGCGCTTGCGGGCACATGAATTCCGGGTTTGCATCACAGATGCGCCACCATTTTCGTGATTGTTTGTAAAATTTATATGCCAGATGATCGAGCCGATCCACTTCCTCAATTGTGTGGCGAAAAGTGCCAGACACCTCGGGAAGGAGCCGCAAAGGTTTCAACTGCAGGGTTCGTCCCTTTGCGTCTGACGTTACGATATCTGGAAGTTTTCTATAGCGTGATATCTTAAAAAACATAATTTCACCCAGGAATTACTACATCGGTAATGTTGACCAAGTTGGCTATATTTAAAACCGACATGACTTCTTTCATTGCCTTAGTATACGTATATGGGGTATTTTTCCCTTCGATAACTGTAAGACTTACGGAAACAGTAGCTCGAATAGGATTCAAATCTGTGCTGAATTCGGTCTCTGTAATATTCATGCTGTTAATATTCACGGGCATAATTTTTTTCCGCCCCCAGATGAAAAGAATCATGGGAGGGTTATCGCCTCTGGTAAAACTGAATCCACTGGAAGACAACATACTCAAGAGCTCTCCGAGCAGGCTTTCTTCTTTCGGGTATGTCATAAGTTCCAGAGTTGCCAGTTGCGGAGCTATTCCAAACTGTTCGGTAATAGCATCACCGTCGTTGAGTTTATCTGTCGCATCAAGTCGGATTTCGAAGCTCATGGATTCCTCCTGGACACTCACCCGCTGCTGATCCCGTATAGCTATAAGATCATCTTGATCGGGAAATGGTCCCTGATGAAACTGACGTAGAGAGGTCTGGCTCCTTGTGGACCTCCGCTGTCTTGAGTCTTCTGATTCTCCTTCTTGGGTTGGAACAACATCATTCGGTGCGGTGTATGATATATTGCGATTTCGTGTGAGTTGCACAGGGTTAAACTGAAACGGCACAATGAGTGGAGGTAAACTCAGGCCGTATTCTACGAAAGCGCCGCGTAAAATTTTAGGTTTGTTTTTAAAACCGCCTGGCATGGAATTTTCTCCAAATTATGGTAACTAGTCAAATCTCCCTCTTTTGCTTAAAGGAGGGATTCATTTAACTGTGTAATTATTCACAGACACCTCGTATTTTATGTTGTGCCCTTGAACTTTAAGCTAGATCCTTTGCACACTTAAGTATCTGTATGTGCAAAATTATTATTTATAATATCTCCACCGTGCATCGGTGGATTAGTGGGATCATGTCCAGAAAACACTCCGCTGCGATTAATTGGCCCACCGGAAGTGATATTAACTCGTGTCCCAAGGGGTCGACTGGCATCAAAATTTCCAGCAATTCCAAAATTCCAATGAACACTGTCAAGATGGCGAAAAGCAGCAGCAGCTGTTCCTGTAGGTGTATGACGCGCACTAAGCGTTGCGACAAATCCAAAACCATAATTAAACCAGCCACTGTCGCCAACACGCCCGGCAACTGGATTATTCCAGGGATGCCTGGCTGAAGCAGGACTATCATTAATATTTGGGCTTCTCGTATCCCCAGAGGCTGCGAAACCTTGTGCCAAAGGATCGTGGTACCAGGTATTGCCAGCAGCCGTCGCATCACGCATAGGAAGTCCACCGTTTATACGAAAGCGACGTCGAGTTCTGTTCCCTCCAGTACCCCAATAAACATTTCTCCAAAAGGATTTTCCTACTTGGTGGTGCGCCGTTTCCCAGTCCGCAAATGAATCGCCCGCATTCCCGTGGATGGTGACATCTGGCTGCCACTGGAATAGTGGCTGCACATCTGCCTGGAATCGAAACCCAGCCGCTGTTTCAGCTTTTGACATATTGTTAGTCGTAAAAGCTCCTTCTGCTGTAGTGAAACTAATTGCCCTGTGTATCCGGGCTACATTTGTGCGTGTAACTGTTGTTAAGTTATTACTTGCTACCTCATCATCCTGATTTAATCCGGTGTTTGCTGCCTTATTTTTATCAAATTGAATCACTGACCTTGCAATCTGGTCTGCCTGTCGCTCCAGATGGTCACCAGGGGATGAGACTTTCATTGATCCTACAGGTGGCATAGGTGCACGTTCTTGCTGAAAAGCATGAGCTACTTCATGGGCGAGCAGCTCCCTGCCTGATGTCTTTTCTGGATTATATTGCCCCTTCCCAAAATATATGTTTTGCCCTACTGTAAACGCTCTAGCCCCTATAGATTCTGCCGCCTCATGGGAATCTTGGTTATTGTAAAGCCGAACGTTCTTCGGGTCTTTTCTTGTAGCGTTTTTCATAAGCACTTGCTCTTTTGCCCTTAACGGAATGCCACTTTTACTTGAGTTAATGATATTTTCTACTTGATCCGGCACAGGCGCCTTTGTCGATTTCTGCATCTCATTTGAAATTACAGCGTTAGCACCTATACTAATTTCCATTATACGTGAAACGAATTGATTTCCACGCGTCGCCTGTAAACCAATTATCGTTTTCTGAACACCCGAAGCACCATATATACGTTTAATTGATTGAAGGTGTTTGGCAGCCAGCTCTGGCCCACATGGCTTAACATTGATTTCTGTTAATCTACCGCTTGTATCGATTTGAGGTGTCTTTCCTTTCCCATAGATAACTGAGCTCTTTTTCAATAAACCGTGATCAACTGTATGAGGACGTAATTCTGATCGTATTTTTCCCATAGCGAATCCTCCACATTTCTCGTTAAGCATTATTATTCTAGCTTATATCACACCACAGCTTTCCAATTTTCTCATACTCTCTTTTTGTTCCGTGCATGATGTGCCCCATACCTATCATGCCACCGTTTTCCGCCGCTAAGAATGCAGCATTCAAGACTATATTCTTTATATTGCCTCCAGAAACTTCAAACTGCCTCGAGAGTATCTCAAAGTTAATGTTATCATTTACCGGCGTCTCACCAGGGATGTGCTTTTTCCAAATCTGCAGACGATTTTCCGCGTCAGGAAACGGAAAATCCACAATGAACCGAATTCTTCTGGTAAAGGCTTCATCCATATTCTCCTGCAAATTGGTCGCAAGGATAACCATCCCCTCATACTCTTCCATCCTCTGCAAGAGATAACTTGTTTCAATATTTGCGTATCGATCATGGGCGTCGGACACTTGTGTACGTTTTCCAAAGAGTGCATCAGCCTCATCAAAAAAAAGAATGGCGTTACTGGTTTCTGCTTCCTTAAATATTTTTGAAAGATTTTTTTCTGTCTCGCCGATATATTTACTCACAACGCCGGAAAGGTCGATTTTATACATATCATGTGACAGTTCTTTGGCGATGACCTCCGCGGCCATAGTTTTTCCGGTTCCCGGGGGGCCGGTAAAAAGAACACTTAATCCCTTTCCATAAGAGAACTTTCGATCAAAACCCCATTCTGTAAAGACCCGGTAATGATTCTTTACCTGGGAACAGATCTCCTTGAGTTGTTCCTTATTTTCTTTGGAAAGAATGATGTCTTTCCAATTGTAATGTGGGACTATTTTACGGGATAATTCACTTAATTTCTGGTTCGACTGCAACCGGGATGCAGCGTACATATCTTCAAGTTTTATTTCTTTCTGCTCACTGGCTTTCCTGTTGTTTGTTATGCATTGTGCAACATCATTAATTTGTCCTTTGGTCAGCAGGAACTGTCTTGCAAGAAGCTCTGCCCATCTTCCATGTTGTGCCAGTTGAAGCTCTTCAAGGACTCTCTTCCAGGCCTTTTCTCTTAGAGCTACGTCCGAAACAGGCAACTCAACCGAATGTAATTCCGAATAATTGAAAAATGCTTTTCCTGCATATGGATTTTCTGCGTCAAGAAAAGTAAGCCAACCATAGTCATCAATAGTATTTCCTAGTTTTTTCATTAAGTTATTGGCTTTTTCCTCTTTTTGCAGAACATCCATATTGTGAAAATATATTGCCGCCTGCTGCAATAACCCTTCACGAAAAATAAGAGAGCAGAGTTTTTCAAATTCCAGCCCGTGCGTCAGAAGCAGTTCTACATCCACAACCATCAAAGAACAGTGCAGCGTTCCGGCTATGCCAAGGGCAAGCTCTCTTTTACCGACTCCGTATGGACCACTTAAATAGAGAATCAAACTTTTAGTCTCTTGGTTTTTCTCACTGAAATGATGTTTTGTAAGAATAAGCAGCTTCTTTTTTATCTCTTCTCCGACAAGAACAGTTTCCATGGATGTCTTGGGTTGACAGAATCGAACAAGCCGTGACAGCTGCACATCAACTGCATTGTTGCCGAGCAGAAAATTTAAAAACCGGGATTCTATTTTCAAAAACATTGCCAGATCGCTGGACCCGGAAGGACTTTGGGGATCATGTATAACCTGAAGAATCCCATTGCGAAAAAGAGGGCTGTTTTCAGTAAAAAACACCCGTGCGGCCCAACGTTCTGACTCGTCTTTGCATAGAAGCTGAAGCGCCAGATCAATGCTGGGTTTTTTTCGAGTTATATCATCCTGCAGATAGGCAAAAAGTTTATCGTATTTGTGATTGAGTTCCGGGGCAATACAGATAATAAGCACCTGCATCTCAAATAAGGACAAGTTGAATATCTGAGCTAATTTGACAGGCGTCAACAACAGCCCTGTCTCTAAAGTGGCAGCGACTTTTTTGTTAATGTCTCTCTGGAGAAGTTCTAATTCTTCGCTTACTCGCAGCCATTCAGGATGATTGAAGTCTGCTGCTTTGTTGTCATTGAGTAACCAGTCCACTTCTTCGTGGGAGATATACAAATTTTCAGATATCTCCGATTCGTGCCTGGACTGCATCTCCATTCTAAAAGCTGTTTTTCTACGCCGAATAAGTATGTCAAGTTTTTTCAATTCATCTGACAACAGCTCGTAACTGTTGGAGTAAACGGTTACAGAGGTGTTTATATCCCTAATCAGACGATCTTTCATACGGTTACCTCAAAGTTGAATGTTCTTCTGTAGAGATGTGAAATATCAACCCTGATTTCGTGAAAACCTGGCGTTAAATCACCCGGAAGGGCTACCGTAAAAACATCAGAAGAGAGTTCGTGGCTGCTTAAAATTGAATTTCTCATAACCGAAACATACGCCATCCATCCGGAAAGATTTTCTCCTTGAAAGCTCACTACCGTTCCAGCAGGACCGCTCAAGGGGTCCATGGATGCAAGCAAAGGAGGATTAAATGGAGCGCGAACATCTGGAATGCCTATCCGTCTTACCCGCCTTGCCATGGCACGCTCGTTTTCAGAAAGCATGTCAAGTTGCACCACGCTTATCTCGTAAGGGACAGACAGACGAAAAGGTTCTGAAAAAGTACTCCAGACGTTACTCAATTCATCCAGATCAAGAGAGTTGAGCATGATTTTTATCTGCTCCCTGGTGCCTTCTACTCCTGGAACCAGATATTCTTCAGGCACTAATGGATTCTCATAAAAGACCCGCATCGCATCCCCCAAAATCTCATGCGCTGTAGAATTTCCAGTTTGCTGGTCATTTTTTGCATACGACGTCATGAGATAAAAAAGATTCAATGACAAGGGGGGCGGAACGAGCTGGTTGGGCTGCCCAGGTTTTACCTGCCAATCCATATTCTTTAATACGGGATTTTCCTGTACTTTATAGAGAAATAAATTAATCCTCTTCTCTGGACCTTTTTCATCAGGCGCTAAAATAGTAACCTGAGGTGTTGGTGATACCTCCATCTCACCTGACAGGAGATTTCTAAGCGATTCACTTATTTTTCCTATGGCCCTCGCAGTACTCATTTTGAGATATCTCCTCCTTACCTTAAAATGTTCAGGTGCAAACGTCCCAGGTAACTCCTTTCCCAGAAGGCGCGTGGAACTCTGGAACGATTTGTAGGCTGCCTGAATATGACACGCTCCTGAGAGGGCGTAAAAACAGGGGGTTGCACAATTTGCTGATTTTGAGCCTCTACTTTTTCTTCCGGCTTTGTCACCTTTGAAACAAGGGTGTGCACCGATTGACGAAGTTGATCCAGGGTAGCACTTGCCAGTCGGCTGTCATTCTCCTGCAATGGCATACTTGTTTTTAAACCGTGTTTTATCGGAGCACTAAAACCAGTGGAATTCTGCTCGCTTTCAAATCTCGTTACAGAAGTCTCTTTTTCATGAATTGCTTCATCATTATTTTTTCCGAATGAATAAAAAGTCGTTTCACCCCACTGTTGTTTTTTAATTGTGCTTCTTAGCGTTTTTTGCTGATTCTTTTGGCGAGACGATTCCAGTTGACTGGAGGATTCGTCCTGTTGATGGGCAGGAGGAGTACTTTCGATAAAATCTGCATTTTTCTCTGCAGATGCTTGAGCGTTTAATGGATTCATTAAGGGCATATTCTCATCAGGAGTATTGACGCCACTGTTCCTGGACGGTTTTAAAGCAGGAAAAAACTGTTTTTGTGTAGATTTTCCAGGAATAGCAAAATCCACACTTGAGGCTTCGTGCTCACGATCCTCTCTATTGCCAAAATTCGTATTCAATGCTTTTCCTTTGCGCTGCCTGCGTTCATGCGCAACATGCTGTTTCGACTCCTCTTTTACGATTACACCCTTGCCAGGATCTTCATGACGACTAAAACTTTCGGATGTTGCGAGCACTTTTTTCCTGGGTAAATCAAATTCTTTAATCGAATCAACATCACCTGTTCCTGAAATATCATTATTCGAAGAAGCCCAAAACTTTTCTTGTCTCTGAATAGATGATGAATCCCTTAAAAAATGATCACCGACAGGCGGATTATTGCTGTACCTGAAACCAACTGGAGGCAAATTTTGCACAAAACTCAACCCACCTTCGTTCTCTACTGGCAAACCCAGAAGAGTGCGCACAGTACTTCTGTATCGGAACGGTTTTACCCCTTCACTCAAGACATTGAATAAATAGCCATTGAACTGCTCTTTTTTATCAAATGGCATCATTCATCCTCTCAATCTCATCTGCCAGGATCTCAATATATTTTCTTCTTTTTTCCCTGGGCATTGCCAAAATTTCCCGTTCACTCCAATGATAATTGTAAGCCAGGTAATGAATTTCTCTATGCAATAGTTCTCGACTGGATTCCAACTCTCCAAAGAAGAACTCCTGGAGATCAAAAGGAATCGCAAATCCCCGAGCACATTCAGGACAGTTTGCCTCCATTGTTAATTCAATTTTTGGTGCTACTGACTGCATTTTTTTCTCTATTTCCATGCGGGCCCTGGGGCTGAATCTATTTATTTCCTTTTTTCCAGGTGTGGCCACAGGCCCAATTGCCTGAATGCAGCGTTCAAGCAGCATGGACAATGCTTTTGCCTCATTATGAATAACAATTGGAGAGACAATCTCCTGATCCCCTCCATTAGGGAGCCGAAATCTAATGTTTCTATACGGTTTCCCCTGACTATCGTTCCAGGCAGCCTCTTCAGAGAGTTTCATGCTGTAGACGGGTCCTTTTTCATCAGAATTGATTACCGGGATATCATGTGTTGAAAAATCAACGTCTACTTTTTGGCCGCAATCAGGCCACGGACAACGAATTACGGCCTGGATACGATCTCCAAAAGTTATCTCACGAAGCTTTAGAATGAGATACTGTCGGTCAGCAACAAGAAGACGACGGGTCATATCCTCTGTAATGATCTTCATTGGCCCGATCCGGCTGATACAACGACTCAGGATAGAAGATATCAGTGATGCGGTGTTTGTATTGTTTTTATAAACAAGAAATTCCTCTTCCTGACCCGTCAAAGGATAAAGCTCCACCTCGTTATACGTTTCACCGTCATCATCAACATACCCTCCAGGTAATAAACAAATAACAGGCTGCCTGTTTTCTGACATTTATTACCTCTGTTATGTTTCAGTTGGCTCAGTTACTGCAGTATCACGCTCCCACCCCTCATTCTCAAGCTTGATTGTCTGAATCATCACTGCATTGCCACTGGCATCAAGTTCCGGAAGTGCCTGGTACTCAGAAACCCAGCAGCGATAGACATTGTATGAAAACACCTTTTGCCCTGCAAGATTGAACACATCAATAGTGATATCCTTCCTGAAATTCTTAAGAGACATGCCGGAATCGCCTTGAAAATCATTCACCGTATTAGCCCATTCCTCAAAAGTGGTATCGTGAGTAACACCTGCATCTAAAGTAATTGCTTCATACGATGTTTTTCCTGGGAGTTTTCGGCTCGAGCTCGGGTCTCCCCCTTCTCTCCAGTCTGTACTCTCAACGGTTTTTTTCAAAGCGCTGCACTTACTAAGTCCGGCAACATACTTACCATCCCATTTCACCCGGAACTTAAAATTCCTATACGGATCAAACCGATGAACATTTACGGTGAATTGTGGTACAGCCATATTGAATCCTCCTTACGGATTTGGTTCATTATTTTATACTGTCTGTCCTGCTTTCTGACTAATTTTAACGATTACAAACTCTGCAGGTTTTAATGGTGCAAAACCAACAAGAACGTTAACAATTCCAGCATTTATGTCATCCTGAGTCGTTGTCTCGCCGTCACATTTGACAAAGAATGCTGCTGATGGCATCGAACCTTGAAAAGCTCCCTGCCTATAGAGAGTCATCATAAACGAGCTGATATTGAGACGGAGGGAACTCCATAACTCCACGTCATTCGGCTCAAAAACAGCCCATTGAATCCCGCGGTATATGCTAACTCTAAGAAAAATCCCCATACGTCTAACAGGAACATAATGCCATTCAGGGTCACTTGATATCGTCCGTGCTCCCCAGAGGATAATGCCGGATGACGCGAATTGTCTGATGACATTTATATTGAGTGGGTTAAGGTTACCCTGTTGCACGTCAGTAAAGTTTGCTGCTAATCCTAAGGCGTTACCCAAAGCGGCTTCTGTTCCTGCAGGAGCTTTCCATACACCGCGCCGGCCATCTGTTTTAGCGTATAAGCCTGCTACAAACCCTGACGGTGGCGCAAGTATCGGGTCAGGAGAAATTCCCGTCGGGTCAAGCATCTTTACCCAGGGAAGATACACTGCACCATATGAGTTCTTTGGAGAAATAGCTGCCATGAACGTTTTGGCTTCATCAACTGTGTCATCGTCCTGACTCATGTCACCTATAAAAAAGCAATCACTCAATGAACGATTTGCACAGTAATTTATTCCGGCTCCCACCACGGCAGAGGAACCAATGCCGGGTACTGAAATCAGGCTGACATCATCAACATCATTCAGCAGTTGCAATGCTTCAATATATGCTTGATCATTGTTGATCGGATCCCCGTCAGAACCTGCCGTAACAGCAGCAACATCTGCAGTTGGTGCAGCATTGTCTCCAACAAGAAAAAAATTGTCAGGAGGAGTACCAGCCGGATTATTTCTTGGCCGAATTATTGCGGCTCCTCCAGTCTCAACACCTTCTTCGAGTGTGCCAAGGTTGAGAAGAGCGGTGCAGTTCTGACTGCCATTGACCGAAGGGGCAATGTTTACCGCTGATGTCAGGCCAGCAAGTCCTGAAGTCAAAAGCAGAACACCGCTATCAACAACACAGGCGAAATTATCAAAAGCGTTTTGATTAGTGGAAGCACGCTGCTTTGTAAGACGAGTGACCACATAGACAATGGCCACTGCAATATTTGCATCAGTTGCCAAATCGGCAACCTGACCTGGTCCCGCGCCAAGAGCATCCTCCAGATGTATTTCCTGGTACCCGTCACCGTTTACATTAATACGCATCCAGGTTCTTCCAGTGCCTGCCAACGGTGTCGGGACACCTGAGCCACGACTGGTTCCAGCCTGAAAATTGGTAGTAGCCTGGTTTACGGCGACTCTGATATATTTTGACGCAGAGATGACTGTTTCAACAAAATTTGCAGCACCCGGAACCATGGTCAAATTTTGAAACCTTTCCAGTGGAGATGTTTCTCCTTCCATAAAAACAGTCAGATCAAACTCGTTGCCAAGTAAATTATCTGTTTTGTCACCAGTATCATTTGTTCCGTTGGTAATGAGCACTGCTAACCTGTTTCCCCATACACCAGGACTGCTTGCGGTGATGATCAAACTCGCCTGGGCGCTTAAACCACGGTCATTCAACGTGATGGCTGCAGATTCTGTGTTTTCTCCAGATACTCTTATAATGGAGCATTGAGACCCGCCGTTATTAAAAAACTGATAGACAGAGTGGCTCAGAAAAGAATTGCCAAGAAACCCTCCGTACTTATTCTGATACTCGGTAAAATTATATACCCTTACGGCTTTACCCAGCAGACCTTTTTCTGCGACACCGATAAATGCAGCGATTGAAGTACTGGCCGCAGCTATAGGACGAACACCACTGGACACTTCTTCTACATACACACCAGGATAGGCTACCTGAACCATAGGAATTCTCCTTTGTCTGGAATTATTGTTTTTTGTCTGTTATAGAAGCTGTTTTGTTGCCATTTTTATTTTTGGGAGGAGTACTTTTGGGGTTTTTTGGCGAAGCGCTTTTAGCACGCTTACGAAGACAAATATCAATTACATTCTTCGCCTTAAGCTTTTCGCATTTCGCATTATTCACGATTTCAGAGCCCAGAACTTCAAGGGATGAGTTTGGTGATAGATGCCATGTTTGTCCACTGTTGCCTCGAAAGGAAACAAGTCTTGGAGTAAGATTTCGAATGGTCTGCTTCTGAGTCGTTTGAACCATAATTCACCTCTTTTTAATAAACCGTTGATTAATTATGACTATGATTAAAGATCAATACCAACTAAGTGAGTCATGAGTTACCGGGTAATACATTCCAGGCCTTTGGTGCCTTACTCCATTAACCCTGTAGCAAAAAACATAAAACTGGATAGTGAGTTGAAATCAGTACGTTATATATGATACGTTTATTGGTTCCATCATAAAGATGGGATGATTACTTGTCCTTTTTTATTCAATTCCTTCATTATCATGGTGATATCCAGCCACTGCTCATTCTCCCGCTTATATTACTATTGATAGCAATTAACAGACCATTTTTAGCAAAAACCTAACGAATTGACTTTACGGATTTTATTTTTGGTAATTATTTTTTACCGGGTTAAAACAGACCCTGGTGACCATGGAGTCTCTCCCCCACAATGTGGTGGTACCAGCTATAATACTACCGGGTCACGAATACAGGTGAGTGGGTCAAATGAGACCCAGTGTTACAGGAAGTGAAAAAAGAAAGGATGGGAAGAACGATATGCTGTAGTTAAAAAAGTCGGATTCAATGTGTTTTTGTTTTTTCTATTCTATGTTTTTTTAAAAGCTTGCCAAGTGACCTTCGTTCCATGCCGGCCTTTTTGGCAGCAAGTGTAACATTGCCGCTTGATTGTCCAATCAAATGAGTCAAATAATTTATTTCGAACTGGGAGACTATCATTGCCTTTGATTCGTTAAATGTATTGCTTAGTAGTGCCTTGTGACGACGATCCAAAGGAGTTCTCCGACGATCTCTTTGCGCATTAGGCTCTTCGCCAAAACTAATATTTTCCCCAGTAGCCATAAGAAACTCCCGGTGAAGCAGGTTTTCCAGCTCCCTGACATTTCCTGGCCAGCTAGACTCCATCAACCATTTCATCGAAGCCCGATCAAGCTGTTTTTCCGGCTGCTTATACTGAATCCTGAATTTATTAATAAAATAGTTTGCCAACAGTAAAATATCGTTACCACGTTTGGATAGCAGGGGCATTTCAACCCACATTACATACAACCGGTAATACAGATCCATACGAAATTCACCCTGCCTTACCAGCTCCCGCAGCTTGACATTACTGGCCGCAATTATTCTTATATTTGCCTGAGTGTACTTATTGCTTCCCAGAGGTCTATACTGTTGATCCTGGAGAAATCTCAGCAGCATCACCTGCCCTTTTGGTGAAAAAGTCTCCACTTCGTCAAGAAAAAGAGTTCCTCCTTCTGCCTGGCAGACGAGTCCTTCCTGGCTGGTTTTTGCATCAGTAAAAGCCCCCTGTCTATGACCGAACAATTCATTTTCTAATAAGCTATCAGGAATTGCCCCACAGTTTACAGGAATAAATGGATAGTCACGACGCTCACTAAGAGAATGTATTGCCTGGGCAGCCAACTCTTTACCTGTTCCACTTTCCCCTTCAATTAAAACTGGTGCCTCACAGTGCGCAATTTTTTTTATCTGTTGAAGAACATGTAGAAATGATGAAGAACGTCCAACCATGTTCAAGGCAAGAAATTCGTCAATTATCTGACATTCAGAATCCAACTGGAATTCACCTTGAAGTAACTTTGCTAAACGTTCAATCCGTAGATCAATCTCCCTTTCCGCACACGGCCAATTAAGAAATTCATTACAAAATGTCAGGGCTTCCTTATTCAGCAGATCTGTAGAAGTCGAAATAATTCCAAGAACCGCTTCATGATGAATTTGCTTACAAACGGTATCAATATTGTCGTGAAATTGAGATTTATGATGCCAGTTTAATGGAATGACCAGAATTCTGGCCCGATGAAAATCAGTACTTAAAAATTCATTGCAATCAAGCAGTTCAATATCCTCGTAACCAAGAGACAGCAACTTATCATACAGTGACCTGCACAAAGAATGAGAAGCCGAAGAAACCAATGTCATCGGTACAGTTTTATTAACCATTCCACACCGTATATTTTTTGCACTTATTGTCCATCCAAAGAGGATTCATCAATATTTTTTTTATGAAATCCAATCACGGATATCCGGTGAGTCCGGTACCATGTTTAATTTGCAGTTGTCAGGTATTGTGCCTCTTTTCTGTTTTTCTGTCATCTCCACACCTCCCTAACCCATTGTAAGTAAATACATTTCACATCAACGCCTATAAAATAAAAAAAGCCGAACTACCTTGTACAAAGGTAGCCCGGCTATCTGTTAAGACCCGTAGCTTTCCGTCCCTGGCTTGCGGCAGGTTTGGCTTTATCTCAAATAAAATAAGCTGAATGTATCTATGAACTATACTTAATTTACATCAAGGATTAAGAGAAAGTCAAGGTAACAGCTGTAAAAAACAGAGCATTCACTTTTGCAACAGCTCATCCGACTGAACTGTATTTCCCCATGATCAGTACCCATCTGTGGATTTGGGAGGATGATTTTAGGGCAACCGATCCATTTCCCAGCCTACATGATTGCTATTTGTGTTTTGCGTCTCCCTCCCCTTTTTCAAAAAGAGGCAAGGGAGCACAATCGTAAACACACTTTGTCCAGCGGGAATCATATAATAGTGTGAGCTGGCAAAAAGTACGCCTTAGTCGATAAACCGTCGTACGTCCGGTACGTTCCGACAACTTCAATGAAACGCCCTTGGCGTATCTCACTATCTCAAAAACAAAAAACTGTGTTTGTTTTGAAGAATGCTGCTACAATGTCGCAAGACCCTTAAGGGGCATATTACTCTGACAAGGTACTTTCAGCCCTCAAGGAGGGTACTGAAAAGAGTACTGGCTTACTTACTGTTCACCGGTGTTAGCTAACTTTGCATATTGTTTGCCAGGTAATACATGAATCGATTGCTGATATCCATTTATGTTTTAGTCATATTTTCTTTTCCAGGCACGGGCTGTGCAGATGACCAGATTGTGGTAGGTGATTTTTCCGCCAAACTACAGGATGGCATACTCCCGGACAGATGGAAACCGTTACTGTTTAATGACATCGAGAGACATACTGTTTACACTCACATTTTAGATGAAAACATCTATGCTATTCAGGCCAGGAGCATAGGAAGTTCCTCCGGCCTAATCCGCAAAATCACTATTGACCCTGCTATCTATCCCACGGTTTCCTTTCGCTGGAAAATTCAAAACATTATAGAATCAGCTGATTTAACAGACAAAGATAGAAACGATGCACCAGCCAGAGTCTTTATCACCTTCGCTTATGATTCTGACAAGGTAAGCTGGTTTGAGAAAGTGAAATTTGAGACCAGCAAACTTTTCTACGGGAAATATCCTCCTGCTACAACCCTATGTTATGTGTGGGCCAGCCACCTTGAACAGGGAACAATCACAAGAAGCCCCTATAGCGATCGGGTGAGAATCATTGTCTTGGAATCGGGTGCGGATAAAACGGGAACATGGGTGTCCGAGAAACGCAATGTTTTTGCGGACTATCGCACAGCTTTTGCTACTGAATCAGTTCCTATGATTTCCGGAGTGGCTGTAATGACCGATACCGACAATACGGATGGACAAGCCGTGGCATGGTATGGGGATATTGTTTTTTCTGATCCTCGTTCCAAATAGCCCACCATCATTCCTGCCAAACGTATGAACCATGACCATATTTATGCGAAGTGGACATGCCACTAAAAGAGAATTCATTAATAATCCAAGCCTGATAAGTGTGAAAAGCAATTTTAAAGGCAATGAGATCATAAACGGAGTTTTTCAAAACCTTTATGGAGAATCCGGCGGTGGTTCTCTATGGAAGATTCTAAAATGGCGATTTTCTGAAAATGTACAAAAAGATATCAAGGCTGGCGAAAACTATTCCTTGCCCGTAACCGAGGCCCGGAATGTGTTACAGAATAATGATGATTATATTTTGTGGCTTGGTCATGCCTCCTGGTTGATTCAAATAAATGGAAAAAAGATTGTCACAGATCCATGTTTAACGTCACCACCGTTTGTAAAGAGACGCACCAAACTCCCTATTCCCATCGAAGCCATAAATCCGGATTATCTTCTCATAAGCCATGGTCATTTTGATCATCTTGATTCCGATACTCTGGAACATTTTAGCGGAGCAACTGCTCTTATTCCCTTGAATATGAGCGGGCTGATCAGAAATATCAATCCTGACATACGGTGTCACGAAGCGGGATGGTATCAACAATTCGATAACAAAGAAGATTTTCAAATACTTTTTCTGCCTGCACATCATTGGCACAGAAGAAACAGTCACGATTATAACAAAGTTCTGTGGGGAAGCTTTCTTATCAAAACCGAAACAACCAGTATCTATTTCGGCGGCGACAGTGCTTATTCCAAACACTTTAAAGACATCGGAGAGCTATTTGGTAAAATTGATACGGCGATTCTGCCCATAGCCGCCTACGCCCCCCGGTGGTTTATGAAATCCAGCCACATAAACCCGGAAGAGGCAATGCAGGCGTTCAAAGACTTAAAAGCCAGAAGGCTTATTCCCATGCACTACGGAACCTTCGATCTAAGTGACGAACCTTTGAGTGAACCGGAACAGCGCTTAAAAATGATTTCAGAGAAAGACGCTGTAACATTTCTACATATCGGCGAAAAGTATCCAATTTAAAGAAAAATCACTACTCTTTATTAGCATTTCGCACTGGTACCACCCGGGCATCTACTGTTGATATTTAATACGGTTGAAGACCTCTAGAACCAGGGGTCATCAAACTCTTCAGAACTACGATCTACAATGGTGCTGGTTTCAAAAAGCATTTCTTCTGTGTCTCCGTCATGAAAAAAGACTTTCATGTAAGTCGAGAATGGCAGTGCAGGTACAGTTCCTTCAGAAACAATAATTTGAGGACTGTTTATCCACTTCCTTACATTGGTCAGCATGGTTTCCATGCCAATGTGCTCACCATTGGTTTCGATCTTTTTGATAACTCCAGCCGGATCTTTCACTTCAAGGGTTAACACATATGTCTGGTTAGCGTACTGATATAAAAGCACTCGTCCTTCAACACTTGCAAACGGGACATCTCTCCTTTGTGGAATATCTGTAAGTTCGGTAAGCAGATACTGCTCTTTGGGGAAATAGCCAGCAAGAGCACTTCCATTATGTTCAAATTGCAGACTTGTACCTTTTGCGAAATCTTCAGTAACCCGAACAAGAGAAAAATTCTCGGGATGCCTTGGGTCAGGAATAATCTTAAATGATCCCTGCTTCCCTTCAGGCTGCCATCTCCAATTTGCAGATCCATTCAAAGGCCATTCAATTCCACTGACAACGATCATACCGTTAGCAAGAAGATCCAGCGTTCGAAACTTCTCATGGTTCAAAACAATTCGCTTATCAGCGAGAAGTGTATGTTTGATCCTGGCAGGCTCTGATGAAAAATCAACCTGGCTGTACACAAGAAACCCAAGGCCTGCAATAGCTACTACAGCCACTAGCCTACAGGCATATTTTCCCACTATGCGAATATCGGAGAACAGAGCGTTAGTCAGAGGCGATTCAAAAGAAAGGGCTTTTCCCATCTTTTTACAGGCAACAACACAATCGCCACAGTTACTGCATTCTGTTTCCAGGGTGTTTGTTAAAATTTTCGGTTTAAGAGTGAGTGTGCAAGCCATATCACATCGTTCGTAACCAGGCTTACATATACATTTCTCTTCTGCAAAAACAACCTTCATCCGTTTTTTATTCAGAAGTTTTGCAAAAACAATCAACACCGCCTGAGGACAAACATACCGACACCAAAGTCGTTTTCCTGCAACAAATTCAATAAATAATAATCCAAACAGAAAGAGATAGCAGAGTGATATAAAATCCTGCCCAAAGTAATATTGAAAAAAGCGTGAATACCATGCCGCTGTAGAAAGCTGATTCAGAACCGGTGTTGTCGACAACATAAAAAAGCCGATAAAACCCAGAGCCAAAATGCTCATTTTAAAGGGGAAACCATTTTTTTGTAATGGAAGTCCCTTATACCTTCGAGGAAATACTTTTTTGCTAAGCTTATGTGCCCATTCAGAAAACAAACCATAGGGACAAACCCAGGAACAAAAAACCGTTCCCAGAGCAAAGGCAAGAATTAGCGGTAGCAAGGCACCAATAAAATTATCGAGGGTAAAATACCAATTCTTGATAGTTAACTGCAAAACTGCAAGAGGATCAGCAAACGGAATACCAAAAGCATGAAAAGAAAGGAAGTTACCGTACACCATGGAATACCGTGAACGATTAAGTAATGGAATAATGACAAAGGCAAGGGCTATGAAAATCTGAAAGGCTCGCCTGTAGGTTTTGAGACTTGCCTTTTTCATTATGCACCTCCCTTTGGGCCTCTCTTTTTATTTTGGAATCTGGTTGGAATCACCACTATGGCATCTGCAGGACAAACATGCTCACACAGACCACACCCAGCGCATTCATCTGTAATCACAGGATATTCCCCTCTCTCGAGGATCATTGCCTTCCATTTGATGGGACAACGTTCATAACAACTCCTACACAGCAAGCCCTCTGTCCAAGTGGTGCATTTTGTACGATCCAACTCAGCAAACCCCATGCGAACATCGTAAATATCTATATCATGAAGGGCATCCGAGGGACAAATCTCCGAACAGCGCATACAGAGATAGCAGGGGGCAACTTTAGGATCAATTTCAGGCGTTCCAGCCATGAAAAAATTAAAGCCACGTCGCATTTTGATGCAATCAAATATACATACCTGGGCGCATTGCCCACACTGCAGACAGCGGGAAAGAAATTCCTTCTCGCTACGTGCTCCTGGCGGACGAAGAAAAGTATTTGATCCTGCCATATTCGCAACCTCTGAAAAACCTCTATCACCACGTTGTGAGTATATGTCAATAAGCAAGCGCTTAAAAAACCCAGCTGTTGACCACTTAAAAAAAAGAGATCAACAGCCAGGCAGACTGTTTAGTGCCTTACAAATTCTTTTCGTGTTTTTTCACCCCTCAAGAGGGAACTGAAAAGAGTGCCGGCTTACCGTTCATCACCGGCGTTAAACTCTCAACCGTCCTGTCTCGGTTCCATCTTCATATGCTGAGTAGCAGAAAGATTTGTGGTGAGATTGCCATCGTCATCAATCTCATCTTCTATGGTTAGATAGGTTGTATAGACGGTCAACACACCATCCAGACGCCCTATTCTTTTAACCACTTTTTCGATGACATCAGATGGGGATTCCACCACTGCAACCACATAAGCACCCTCATGAATGCCATAAGTCGTCAGTTCCTCCATGGAACTCACCTGCTGCTCAACAACTTCAAGATCATCCTCAAGACAGTGTACTAATATTCCCGAGATAGCCATAAGTTATGCCTTCTTAATCCGAATTGCACAGATTTTATATTCAGGCTGTTTAGACCCCGGATCAAAGGCATTCAGAGTCAGTTTATTAATCATCAGATTAGCATCATACCAGGGCACAAACACCAGCCCCGGACGACAAACATCACTTACTCTTGCCTGGAATACCATCTTATCACGACGGGTTTCCAGAAGAACATCATCACCGTTCCTGATGCCTTTTTCCCTGGCATCGTCCACATTCACTTCGACATAGGCTTTAGGGAAAGAACGTCTCAGCTCAGGAACCTTCATGGTCATGGTTCCGGTATGCCAGTGATCAATTACACGACCAGTGGTAAGAACCATTGGGTATTCAGCATCCGGCTCTTCGGCGGCCCCCTTATAAGGACGGAACCAGATCACTGCACGGCCATCTTTCTTCCCGTAAAAGTGATATTTGGATTTGTAATCTTTGGGAATGTTTGGATCCTGACCACGGACGTAACGAATTTTTGTACCCGGATGATCTTCAGTCGGACATGGCCAGAGGATACCGGATTCTTTTTCCATGCGAGCCCTGGTAATTCCCATAAAGTTATAAGATGTAACAGAACTCACTTCACGCCACTCATTCCATACATCATCAACATTTTTATACGGTACAACCTTGGGATCTACACCCATTCGTTTTGCAAAATCCATCAAAATATCAAAATCAGGTTTACACTCACCCATGGGTTCTACGGATTTCATGAGAAGCGCATAACGTCTCTCAGAACATCCATAGGTTCCACGTTTTTCACACCAGAACGCAGATGGAAGAAGAACATCACAGTATTTCACAGTTTCAGCGTCCATAAAAGGTTCACTTAGCACCATGAAGTTATCCTTACGTTTCATACCATCCAGATAAATATTCACATTAGGAAGAGAATGTGCAGGATTGGTACAAAGAACAAACATTGCTTTTACTTTTGCTTCGGAAAATGCGTTCCAGAGAGCAATTGTATGAAGACCAGGTTTCGGTGCGATGGTTCCGGGTTTCAGTCCCCACTGCTCTTCAAGTTTTGCACGATGCTCAGGTTTCTTAATCAGACGTCCAGCAGGAAGTAAATGACAAAGACCACCGGTATCACGAACACCACCACAGGCATTTGGTTGTCCAGTGAGTGAGAATGGACTTGCACCTGTTTTCCCAATTTGTCCGGTGAGAAGATGGAGATTACTCACCAGATTATTCGCCCAGACACCACGGATACGTTGATTAAGCCCCATACACCAGAACGATGTCGTACCTGACGCTTCAGCAAACATAAGTGCAATACGCCTGATTTGATCCGCAGAAACACCAGAGATTTTCTCTACTTTTTCAGGAGTGTACTCTTCCAGAAATTTCATATACGCATCAAAATCAACCTTCTTTTTATCGTTGGTCATGAAGGTTACATATTTATTGTGAAAACGCTGGTTATCCAGCTCTTCCTGAATGATGACATATGCCATGGCATTCAGAATGGCCAGATCGGTACCAGGTATAAAAGAAACATGCTCATCGGCAATACGGGCAGTATTTGTTTTACGGGGATCAACAACAATTACTTTTACGTTCGGATTAGCCTGTTTTCTGGCCGCAACACGTTTAAAAAGAATTGGATGACACTCGGACATATTGGAACCAATGATAAAAAAGCAGGTTGCCGCATCAATATCATCATAGGACCCACAAGGCTCATCTTTCCCAAAAGTCGTAACATACCCACCAACGGCAGATGCCATGCAAAGACGTGGATTCCCCTCAACATTATTACTGCCAAGCCCTGCTTTCCATATTTTGGATGCAAGATACGTCTCTTCTGTAAGTGCCTGACCAGAACCATAATAGCCAATGGAAGTAGGCCCGTGATCTTTAAGAGCTGCTTTAAATTTTGTGGTAACAAGACTCATAGCCTCATCCCAGGTTGCAGGCTCAAGCTTACCATTCTTACGAATATAAGGTTTGGTTACCCTGTCTTTCGAATACACGATTGGCGGCATGAGAGCACCTTTCAAACAAAGAAAGCCAACATTGTGATTATTTGGATCGCCTTTAACAGTAACAACTTTACCACCTTTGACACCAACCATTACACCGCAGCCTGTTCCGCAGAAACGACAAACTGATTTCACCCATCTTTCAGGCTCACTATCAGCAGCCTTTGCCATATTGGTCAAAGAACCACCAATGGCCGCCATAGCAGAAGCTGCCGCCGCCGTTTTCAGTACTTCTCTTCTGGTTACTTTCATATTTTCGTTCTCCTTTAGAAAAGGTTTTTTAGTTGTCCCTGCGAACCAATGGAAGAACTACGCACAGATCGTCGCCTTACAAGCTAACTCTTGTCTGTGTTACTTACTTTTAGACACTGATTTTTTATACGCATCGTGATGCACTGAGTTCTGATGAAAAGGATGGCATTCGTAACAATTGGGATCTATACCAAATTTCTTTTCCATTCTGATCATTGCCGGTTCGTGACATTTTCGACAAACTGTTACAGAATCTGGCACAACTGCAAAGGGAATGGAGCCTTTTCCATCTGGCTGTCCATGACAAACAAAACATTTCACCAGGGCAACACCGTGTTTGGATTCATACCAGTTTTGGGCAACACGAGGTGTTACCTTTTGGTGACATGTATAACAATCTGCAGCATCGTCGGGAGCTTTAAGATGTTTTATTGATACAGCAGAAACATTACCAGCTGCACAACAGAAAAAAAGTGCAGCAAAAATGATTGCAGGTAAATTGATAGTTTTCATTATTCTTTTCCTCCCTTCCCTGCATCTACTCGTGGATTATCAGCAAGGCTTTTTGCAAACTCAGCATTAATCATCAAATCCTTATCAAAATCAGGTAGGTGGGCAATATTTATATGACATCCCTGACAGGTCTTTCTGGTGGTTCCATTTTTTCCAAGAAAGGCATCATGTGCTAAGCCCCCAATTACAGAGATGGGCTCCCCTTTACCATTTATCCTGAGATCTTTATGGCATTCCATGCATTTTTCAGTGAGATCTGTCAGGCGGGCATTCTCCTGCATCTTGCGACGATCAAAGGTGCCGGGTTCAAAGATCTTTTTATCGTAGTACTTGTCACGTGCATAATAACTGGTGAGAGGACTGAAATGAAAAATATGGCACTGCTCACAGCTGATTTCTTTCTTGTCCTTATCAAAGGCATGGGCTGAATTTTTCAACTCGTGCTGATACTGTTTTACGTCATGACAACGCATACATTCTTCAACAGCCGGCCTGTCCGCAGCAGAGCTGGTGCTGCCAAGAGCCAGGCCAAAGGCTAAAAGCGTTCCTGCAAATTTTACCAAATAGTGTTTTTTCATTTACTAACTCCCTGGTTTAAAATTATATCCTGTTTCTCCTTCGCTATTTCCCTGCGTTTTTTTAATATTCTTTGGGATTCTTCAAGAGGAACAACCACAGTCTCAGAATATTCATTCTCTGCTTCTATCTCTGCCCGATCGTAAATTGACATACCGTAAGGATTTCTTTTACTAAAATCTCTGTAGTCATTGTTGCGGTACGCATCTGGCATTCGGGGTAACTCTGAGCTATCAGGAAGATCAACTGCCATTGCAAGAGTGCTAAAATGCAGGAGAAGCAAGGCTCCAATAATTGTTTTTATCATATTCTACCCTAAGAAGAAGACATCGGTTAATTCTTCATATATTTTCTTGTGAGTACATCTGATTGAATCATCACATAATTATCGCTGGTAACATCAGCTTTTTTCACCTCTTCCCCTTGTTGGTTTTTTTTATCCATCATTTCAACCAGATCAGTGATGGTTGCAACATTTTCCGATGAGGTGAATTTCACCGTTGCAATGACGTCCAGTGTTTTAAGTTTCCCTTGAGACTTAACTGTTCTATAGAAATCTTCAGTTATTAACCCCTCTGGACCGTAACTCCAGTATATTATTTTCCCGTGCGCTTCGGTTGTTGGTTCACCGTACTGCATCATTAACTCAGCAATTGTGGTTTTAAAATCATTTTTATTGGCTTTTTTATTCCGCTTATACAGTGCTATTACGGCACTTGTCTCTTTATCGACAATAACAAAAACTTCGCCATCTTTAAATTTAACCGTACCCGGGTATGCCTTGTAATCATGATTTTTTTCAGCAGCAAACTGTTGAGCGGCAGTTAGTTGTTTCCCAACCACATAGTCCCCAAACCCAAGACCTAACGTCGCTATTTTTTCCTGTAATGCACTCTTAGACATTGTTTCGAAATCAACAGCCTCACTGACTGCCACCCCATTTGAGAAAAACATTACTATTGTACAGAGAAGAAGCACTTTACTTTGCTGCATGACAGTGGGTTTCATCTATTTTCCCTTTAAAAAAGTTAGTCATACTTACGGTTCAGGTGGGATACAAAAATACAACTACGCTCCGAAACCAAAATGGTTTCAGAGCGCATGCTTAACTGGAGAATGNCTTACTGCTTATAACGTGATTTCTCCTCTGCCTTGATGCTTTTCATAACGTCCTGATCAAAGCCTTTTTCGTACCACTGATGCTCAGGTCTCGCCAAAATTGCACCGACTTCTCTCTTATATTTCTCGCTCATACCTTTCTTTTCTGCAAGATGCATAAGTTCCGGGATAAATTTGAAATAGAAGTTGTGAGCCACATCATACATTCCATGCCAATGTGTATAATCAGGCCCCTGCATGGAAGCACCATGACGGGCACGACGTCCTTCGTGATGCCAGAGTTCCCACCAGTGCCAGCCAAGCTCAGTGTGGAAAGTTGAACCATGGACCAAACCGTCTTTCTTAGCCATTCCATAGAGTTTTTTGGCAGGCTTAGCAAACTTTTCATTGTACGTTACAACGAGAGCGTCAAACTGAGTGTAAAAGTTATCAACCTTCTGTTCGCTATGACACTGGCTACAAACAGCCTTCATATTATCTCTACGCTCTTCCCAGGCAACAACTTTAATTGCTTCGTAACTATTCAGCGTAATTTCTACGCATTTCAGTTTTAATCCCTAAAATCCGGCAACTCACCTTTAAACAAAAACGCGAAGGCCATCGTTGACGGGATATCTTGTTTGCGACAAGAAGAAATATAACTCCGGATTCTACAAAAGAATTGTGCCCCTTCTTCTGAACGAAAACACCCAGAAATCTTCTGTTGCACCTTGGTCATTCTGATATCATTTTCACCAAGATTATTGGTGAACGGCACGATCTCAACCTCCATAAACCTCAACGTATCCTCTTCAAAGTTTTGAAGTCTTTCCAGAAGATTTCGTGATTTAGTCCTTTTGAGCCGTCCCCGTTTTCCTTTTCTGTTTGCTTCGTCCGGTGGAGGACTTTCTTTTTCTGCTTCTTTTAGAATTTTTCGATACTTTATGCGATATTTCTTCGAGTCACTACTTTCCAGCTTGCCACCGGCACCATTTACGGATTTGTTTATTTCTTCAAGCAACTCGATGAGCTTTTGGGCCCAGCTTTGGTTATCCTGCTCCCATGCCCTTGTCAATTCCCGCAAATGGTGAGCATTACATAACGCATGGGTGCAATCATATTTATAGTATGGCTTCCAATGATCGTGACACAATGTCCCGCTAAACGTGGGGAGGATACCAATAGCATTCATTGCGTCAGTCCCTCTTTTCTGATGAGGGAAGAAGTGCGTCCACAAGCTGTTTGACGCACAGTGAAGCCAGAATCTTTTGCCTTTGACGTTTATTCCTGTTTCATCGGCATGGACCAGAGACGAACTATTCAGCTTCTTTTTCACAAGATCGTCAAAACCTTCCAGCAAACCAAAGGCCTCTTTGTTGAAATTGAAGATAGATCCCACGCTTACAGGGATTCCAAGTTGATCTGCAAAATAATCTCGTACCCGGTCATAGGGGATCAACTGAAATTGTGACATATAAACAGAGTGCGCCTTTATGCTCTCCCCGTACTGTACTGCTTTTGTAACCCCCTTCGGGAATGGTGCTGTGAATCGTTTACCTTTGGCATCTTTAAGAACCTGAGCCTGATATTCTGTTACGATTCTCGAAATTTCAATATCAAAGACTTGTCGGATTTCATGGCCGGCCTCCGTGTATTCTCCCGGAGGTAACTCCGAACGATCAACGTTGATGACCTTCACCTTGTCTGGGTTCTTGACCTTCTCAAGGGTTTTACCTGTGTGCCCTGTCTGCCCACCGGCTTTATTACCCTTTTTCTTTTTACTGGTCTTCTGCCTGTGTGGATCTGTTGATGGTGGCTTGCTACTATTCTTGCTGTTCAAATTGAGACGATTCACCATTAGGGTAATTATCAAGACCAAAACCTCAAGCAGTGACTTGGTCGCAGGTGACAATCCTTTGTCTTCGGCTATAAGTTTTGCAGCGTTCTTAAGAGTTGAGTCGATATCGATATGGTCTATTGTCATCCGGTTCCCGTGGTAAGTAATGTCGTCCTTTGTTACACACTATTATACCATAGGTTTTGAAAACGGATTTTTTGTCTCTAAATGCCCCTCTGTAAAACTTTGAGAAAATCATCACGGGTGGTGACGCCACATCCGCCAATCGCTTGGTGTGGCGCAACCTGTGTTCCGCTTATTGCCGTCTTGTCGCAGAATGGAGGCCATACCAGTTTTCAAAAAAAATGCCAAAAACCGTGTCAAGAAAATAATGTACTTTATTTCATTTTTTTCGCTGAATAGTTACATTGCTTCTTTCTCAACAGGGACTTTCTTCCATTTGCCATCAACAAATTTGAACTCTTTGTACTTAATGAGTTGTCCAACCTGTGGTGCGATATCACCCGGAATATCTTTCTGAGTACCGTCCTCAAATTCAACACGGTTCAATTTCACAGATATTTTTGGACGAAGAGTCCAGGAAATACGATCACCAATGTTATGGGTATTCGGTGCGACAGATCCGTCAGACTTCATGAACGAACCCATATGACAGGTAGAGCAGGTAGGTGCAGTGTAGTAATCTTTACCCAGAACCCACCTACCGGATTTATGAATATTCATACCGTTCATCCCACGATCACGAGTAGCCGAATAGTAAGCGATACCATGCTTTGACTCCATGTAAATCTCCATCTGTGGATGATCAGGTCCAAGATGGCATTTTCCACAGTTTTCCGGCTGACGAGCCGTGGAGGCTTTAAACGAATGCTTGCCATGACAAGCATTACATGAACCTTTGGTCCCATCAGGATTGAGACGACCAATACCACTGTTTGGATAGGTCATTGGGTCAAACATAACTGCTTTATGCTGATTCAACAGAGGCTTACCAGCCTCATCTTTTAAAACTGTAATAATGGATCCATGACACTGCCAGCAACCATTTGCAGCATCGGCCTTGTCTTCCATGGAACAAATAACTTCACCGAGCACGTTGTCAAGCGAAGCCATAATCTGACCAGCTGAGGCATGGTGGGATGGTGCCATTTGTTTCTCTTCAATAGCGTGGCAATAACCACAATCTTTCGGGCTCAGAACCGTTTTAATAAACGCCCCTTCATGCATATAGCCCACCGGATCACCTTCGTTGGCTGCATGACAGTTGAAACAAGCAACAGAACCGTCCTGAGCAGCAGCATGTGGAGAGTTCTTCCACTGCATAACCAGCGAGTAGTTCTCTTTCTGATGACAGTTGATACATTTAACGTTGGCTTCTTTAACCGCCTCGTCATTTGTATTCATGGATGCTTTGGTGGTTGCAAACGAGGGACTCGCAATCACCAGACCAAGGGCTGCCATTGAAAGAATTGTCTTCCAATATTGCATTTTTTTCCTCCCATAGAAAAAAAGTAACGTGCCGGATTATCCGACTCTTCACACTTTGCAAACAAGTACTTCAATTACTTGAAGAGACACAGTGCCCTGTTCCTCCAAATCCTTCTGAACTAAACTGTTTCAGTTGCTTCCTCTGTCTGCCAGAAGGGAAGTACCTTTCCAATAATCCACAAGATAACGATGGGAGCAATCATGATAATGATTGCTGGAAGAATACCTTCCTTCTCAAACCACATTGGATGAAACGTAGTAGCGCCACGTTCACTCTTCGACATTAGCTGCCCACCGATAACAACGTTCCAGCGCATGAGAAGTACTTGAAGAAGGATCATGACGGAAACAATGGGTGCAAAGAATATCAGGAGACTATCCTTAAAACGGATAAGGCTCATAAGCATCAGCAGGAAGAATGGAATCACAGAAAATATTCCAACCTGGAGAACCCAGAAAGTATTAAACAACGGCCCTGAGTACAATGTTTCAAGAGTATGCCAGTGATGGGTTGCCATATAGAAGTGCGAGAACAGCTCAAGCATCTCAAACACGAAATCCAGGATAAAAAATCCCCATAAAAACTTGATAAGAGTCTGCACACATTCCACATCAATTTCTCTTCCTGAGAACTTCATAATCACGATGTAGGAGAGAATAATTCCCGCAATTCCTGAAACACAGGCAGAAAGAAGAAAGATGAGTGGCATAAGTGGTGTTGCCCAGAGAGGATTCGCTTTGATACCACCAAAGATAAAACCAACATAGCCATGAAGAACACATGCCATGGGGATACCAATAGCTGCCAGAAATGCAATGATCTTATGGTCAAGTTTCAGCGCTTTATCAGACACATTATCACTTCCAATGGCTAGTACGCCGTACACTGCTTTCATAACTCCTGTAGCTTGTTCTCTCAACGCAACAACAACCGGCCTGAAGATGAAAAGAATCTCAAGCAGCAGAACGATAAAGTACGCTGAATAGATATACCCAAACCCTGCCATGGCTGAGCTTGGATTCGGAGTGAGCATCATTGACAATGCACGTTCCGGACGTCCAAGGTGATTGAGCAACGGCCAGGTTGCACAGATGAGAAAGGCCAGTGCAAATAAAAGTGAGAACCGGGAGACCGGCTTCAAGGCCTTGATGTGAAACACGTGATACAGAGATGACACAATAAAGGCACCAGCCACAAGACCGGTAATATAGGGATAGAGTACGATCATCAGGCTCCAGTGAACATGAAAATCGTTTGGAAAAATAAAATTTGCTGCTGCTGCGGCGGCGTCGCCATGTGCTGCTACACTCATTATACAACCTCCCTTCTCAGACCGAGGTAATGAAGCGCTGGTTGATTACCCATACCCGGCTTGAGCACAGAAATCACATGGGGTTCATGCAGAATCTTATACACTTCTGAATTTTTATCGTTCAGATCACCGAATCTCCTGGCATATACAGGACAAACACTCACACAGGCTGGCAGTAATCCCTGACGTACACGATGATAGCACCAGGTACATTTTTCAGCGGTTCGACTTATCGGGTTCAGGAAACGCACTGAATAGGGGCATGCCTGAATACAGTAACCACAACCAACACATCGGCTTTTATCAACCAAAATAAAACCATCTTCTGTTATATATGTTGCCCCAACAGGACAAACCTGAACACAGGATGGTTTCTCGCACATGTTACAAAGCTTGGGGACAAAAAAGGTATCCCGTACCGGATACGGAATATCAGTTCTCGGCTTTGTGTACCCGTCAAGACCACCATTTGGAGAATCAACAAAGACGCCATCATGATCATCAATAATATACCGTTCCACCCAGGTCCGATAATTCCTGTCAGGAACATTGTATTCATTTTTATCTGCTACACAGCATGATCCACAACCAATACAGGCCGTTACGTCCACAATAAAGGCAAATTTCTTTTTAGTAAAAGGCGAATCATCTCCCCTCATACCAGGAATTTGTTCCGGAAGACGCTGGTCAAGTGCTGCTCCAGCAGGAATCACCATGAGCAGAGAACCGGCAATGGCTCCACTGAGAACATTCTTGATGAAGGCTCGACGATCTTTCTTTATTTCTTTCTTTATCTCTGTCATATCCATCATCACTTCTTATCCTCCTTCATCTCCATACCCATCATCTCGTAAGCAGCTTTTATCCAGAGCAACGGAGCATGAACCATATGGCACTGATTACAGTTATGATCTATCTGTACTTTTTTCTCTTCAAGATGCTGCGGCATTGCAACTACTCTGATGGATTCTTCAGGGCGAGCCCGAATGATTTTGTTATGGCAACGAAGACAAAGAGTTTTAATCTCCATATCACGTATTACCGGCATCTTTGCGACATATTTGCCCTCTGTTATGTGATCCGCATAAGGAGCATGACAAAATTCACAAGACACTGATTCATGAATACCAGCCTTATGAATAAGCCTGATTGGACGATGACACTCATAACAGGATTCGTTGGTGTGACTTCTCAGCTCAACATTTCTCTGGTCTTTAATATCGTCCCCACGATAATATCCATACTGTCCCATGGTCTCCGGCAAAAACATACTGCGTGCCAGAACAGCAAGAACACCACCTATGATCAAAATCAAAGCGATCTTAATCACATGGCTGTAATACGCTGATTTATACTTCTTCTCCACCTGAACCTCCCCTTGGTTTTTCATCCTTTTGACTCTCTTCTTTGGTGACACAAACAGATACTTCGAAAAGCCCGTCACTCAAATCCCTGGAAAGTCAAATGCTTCTTCAATGAAGAATAATTAGCAAATAGCGTTCCAAAACAACGAGGCCTGTGACATCAGCTAGTTACCCCCACACCACAATCAGCACGATACCTAACGGTAACAAATCAAAACTGAAACGATACCAATCGGTAACACAACAAGGCTAAATCAGCCCTTAATCAGGTAGATGTTTTATTGGCCAATTCGACAGCCTTAAAAAAAAATGTTATTTTTGAGTAGCGGAAAAGAAAATTGAGCAATCAGTACAACTCTTGTCGTGGGTATCACATGAAAATAATATCTGATTTCAGACATTTCTATCTTTGGCTTGAATCTAAATTTTCACTCAGAGGGAAATTCATAGTTGCCATTGGAGCTATTATCTCCGTCTCCTACATGACTCTTCTGTATAGGGCATCCGTTGTGAATAATGAATTGATCATCATGCAGGCCAAGCAACAGGCACGGATGCTCTATCATCAAATCCTGATTACCCGCCAATGGGTCGCGGAACATAATGGACTGTTTGTAAAAAGATCAGAAAGTGTGGACAGCAATCCCTTTCTCGACCTCCCAAGTATTTGGGATAATAAAGGAAATGAATATGTGATGCGTAACCCGGCAATGGTCACCAGAGAACTTTCTGAATACTCCGGGAACAACGGTCTTGGCAGCTTTCGAGTTACCAGCCTCAATCCCATAAACCCTGCCAATGTGCCAGATGAATATGAAAGACAGTGTATGATTACTTTTGGTCATGGTTCTGCTGAATCCTTTGAGATTAGAGACTCCCCTCAGGGCAGAGTTGTGCACTATATGGCCCCCTTGGAAGTAAGAGATTCATGCCTGGGCTGCCATGCCCGTCACGGCTATAACCAGGGAGACATCCGCGGTGCCCTTTCAATCACGATTCCCATTGCATGGGCTGATGAAAAAATTCGCACCAATAACAGATCGCTCTTTTTTATTGGGTTTATCAGTTTTGTACTGGTTTCAATAACCCTGCTCGTCATGTTCAATACCCTGGTTGTCAATAGAATTAATAGACTCTCCAACGCGATAAATTCATTTCCGGAAATAGTACCGGATCAATCTTTCCTGCCAACTGGCAACGATGAAATTGGCAATCTCAGTGAGCATTTTACAGAACTTTGTAATCGTCTGGAGCGCTACCAAACTGAATTTGATAAAACAAGACAACAAACTCTTTTTAATGAAAAAATGGCTTCCATGGGTATCCTCTCTGCAGGCATCGCCCATGAGGTGAACAACCCACTGGGTGGAATGCTTAATTGTGTGAAATCCATGCGGGAAAACCCGGAAGACAGTGAAATGCGTGAGCGCTACCTGCCTCTTCTGGACAAAGGGCTCAAACGAATAGAACATACCATGCGTCAGCTCTTAAACTTTGGCAGACAAGAACCATTGCAGTTGCGTAAAATTGATGTTGGGACATTGCTTAATGAATGCTTGGAACTTCTATCTTACAAGTTAAAAGGTATTCAGATTATTCAGGAAATCGTAATTGACCAGGAATACTATGTTGATGCAGAAGCATTGAAACAGATCTTTGTAAATCTCGGGTTAAATGCGATTCAGGCCATGCCCAATGGTGGTACGTTGAGTGTTGGGGCTAAAATGCTCAACCAGCAACTTACATTCACCTTTGAAGATACAGGCACGGGGATTGCTAAAGATATAATCAGTCATATCTTTGATCCTTTTTTTACAACGAAGGATGTGGGTGTTGGCACAGGCCTTGGCTTGTCGGTAACCTACTCCCTCATTGGCAAAATGAAAGGAACTGTTGACGTAGAAAGTGAACTTGGAGCAGGAACAAAATTTACAATTTCGATCCCTGTACATCCTGAACATACGAATGAGATATAGGTACAAATGGTCAGAATACTCCTCGCCGAAGATGATGAAATAATGCGAATTTCTGTCTCTGACAGACTGAAGCAATTTGACTGGCAGGTTGATGAAGTGGAAAATGGCCTTGATGGTGTCAAGATGTTGGAGAAAAATGATTACCACCTGGTCATTTCTGATATTCGTATGCCCGGAATGGATGGCTTAAAACTTCTTGCGAAAATCAAAGAACACTCGTCTGAAACCGCCATCATTATCATGACCGCCTATGGCTCGGTTAATGATGCACTTGACTGCCTTCGAAAAGGTGCATCGGACTATATCCTGAAACCCTTTGACATGGATGATCTTATTATCCGTTGCAACAGACTTCTGGATTTTCAGAGAGTTAAAGATCAGGTTGCAATCCTGAAAGAAAATTGTCGAATTGGCGAGAGGACCCTCATAGGTAATGCGCCTGTAATGCAGCAGATATATTCAATAATAGACCAGGCAGCACCGACCAATGCGACTATTCTCATCACAGGTGAATCCGGAACGGGCAAAGAACTTGCGGCACGTGCAATTCATAAGGCAAGCCTTCGCAGTGACAAGGCATTTATTTCCATAAATTGTGCTGCAATTCCCGATGGCCTGATGGAATCGGAATTATTCGGCCATGAACGTGGAGCATTCACCGGTGCTGACAAAAGACGAAAAGGGAAATTCGAGCTTGCTGACAACGGCACCCTGCTGCTTGATGAACTTGGCGACCTGCCAGGCCCTCTACAGGCTAAATTGTTACGTGTATTACAGGAAGGTGAATTCACACGGGTTGGAGGAAGTAAAACAATTAGAGTGGACGTAAGAGTTCTTGCCTGTACAGCAAAGGATCTCCAGAAAGAAGTAGATGAAGGACGATTCAGACAAGACCTCCTCTTCAGACTCAAGGTAATTCCTATAACCATGCCTCCATTAAGAGATCATAAAGAGGACATCAACGATCTCTGCGCCCATTTCCTGAAAGAGTTCAGGTCTCCGTATGACACTCCTTTTTCCTTGTCCAAAGAAGCGTTAACCTGCCTTAGCTCCTATTCGTTCCCTGGAAATGCAAGAGAGCTGCACAATCTGATGGAACGGGCATCTGTTTTAAGTAGTGGCCCCGTGATATATCCCGAAGACTTACCTACCGAACTCTGCGCCTTGAATTGTACTGCTGATATTGGGTTCAATCTTGCAGAAAACATGGCCGTGGCTGAGATTGCCTGTTTGAAAAAAGCCTTGAATTATTGCAGTGGAAATAAAACTAAAACGGCTGACCTACTTGGTATTAGTCGAAAAAACTTATGGGAGAAGTTAAAAAATTATACGGTTGAATAGAAGAAATTCTTACAATTTATACAACTTCTCATCATAGCCAGGAAGTTGTTTTGCCACAGACAGCGCCTTTTTTTTCATCCCATCAAAAGAAAACAGATCATCTCCATCTAAACGAGCCCCCATTTCCTGTTCAACAACATCAGGGTCTTCTCCTTTTTCCATTCTGGAAATGGCCTCTTCCATGGTATCACCAAGGCTCATCCCGGTTTTTTCGGTGAACTTACGCATAAGCGTGGCCATCTGCTTTGGATCTTCCTCGTTCAGGCCTTCTGCTTCCTGCATAAGTGATCCAAACGCCTCTTCCATTTTTGATTCATCCATGCCAGCCATCATATCATCGGCTTCTGCCGATGCCTTCCCAATGGTCGCAAAGGTGGACATCTGACGGATTATTTCTTTTTTCCCACATCGCGGGCAGTCTGGTTTTGTCTTGGTATTGACACCACCGGAGAGGAAATTAAAAATGATATTACAGTGGTTACAGTAAAATTCGTAAATTGGCATAAGGGAACGGTTTACGGTTTTAGGTTTACGGTTGATAGTTCAAAGGATAAGGCATCGGTTTTAGGTTTTTTCCAAATACCGAAGATCATTCTTATCATTTTTTTTGCAGGACAGCATCAATCTGTTCTTCTGTTAATTCGTTTGTGATAATTACTTCACCGATTGTTGTGGGAAGTATGTAAAAGACAGAACCAGCTATGGATTTCTTATCAGTTTTTATATACGATTTTATTCGTTCACGATCCATTCCTTCCGGAATCTCTGTTGGCAGACCAAAAGAATGGATAAGTGTTGCCACCCTACCCGCCTCTTTTCGTTTACATAACCCTGATGATACAGCAAGCCGAAGAGCCGCAACCATGCCGATTGCAACGGCGTGCCCGTGAATAAGACTAAAATCTGAAGCAGCTTCTACTGCATGCCCAATGGTATGTCCAAAATTTAAAATACGTCTCAAATCAGCTTCGCGTTCATCTTCTGCAACAACCTCGGCCTTGATTTTACAACAGGTTCGAATCATCTCCTGGATAACCACAGGATTGAGTGCAAGGATAGCATCCAGATTTTTTTCCAGGAAACAATAAAACTGATAATCCCTGATCACACCGTATTTGATCACCTCAGCAACTCCGCCCAGGAGTTCTTCAACAGGAAGAGTGGTGAGCACTGCAGTATCTATATAAACTACTTTTGGCTGATAAAAAGCACCTACAAGATTCTTTCCCTCCGGGATATCAACCCCGGTTTTACCACCGACAGAACTATCAACCTGTGCAAGCAATGTGGTTGGAATCTGCACAAAAGGGATACCACGCATATAGGTTGCAGCAAGAAATCCAACGAGATCACCTGTCACACCGCCACCAAATGCAATAAGTCCTGACGAACGATCAACCCCCATTTGGGCCAGTTTGCTTGAAAGCTCTGCAAAAACCTGGAGATTTTTTGAAGCCTCTCCTCTTGGAAAAGTGAGCATTTCAACTGTAATTCCAGCCTGCTCAAGGGTAGCCATCAATGTTGTCCCATAGAGCTTTGCCACATACTCATCAGATATGACTACATAACGCGAAGCAATATTTCTCTTTGCCAGATCAGCACCAATGGTTTCCATGATGCCGTCTTTAATAAAGATGGGATAGCTGCGCTCTCCAAGACCAACAGTTAAAGTATATTCAGACATAGGATTATATGTAAATATCAGGAATTTATATTTCAAAGTTTTTTTCTAAAAAAAAAGGGAGATACCACCAAAAGCAGTATCTCCCCATAAGACTTATGCAAGTCCGTCAAGCAAATTACATATCGTCGCCAGAAGCGGCACCCTGCATTTTGACCTCAACTTTCTCGGTCAAACCAGCATAGTACTCTTTCAGGTGATCAAGAACTTCATCACGGCCAAAATGGTCTACGATCTCAGCGCCTTCAGAAAGGGCTTTACGAAGTTTGGTACCGGACAGGATTACACGAGAATCTTTGTCATGCGGACAGGTACGAAGAGAAGCCATACCGTCGCACTCAGTGCAGTAGAAGGTCCAGTCAATTTTCATTGGTTTGCAAAGGAGATCTTTTGCATCATCACCGGTCTCGGGAATGCGATCAAAAATCTCCTGAGCTTCGAACAGACCATAGAAATCACCAACACCAGCATGATCACGNCCGATCAGCATGTTGTTAACNCCGTAGTTCTGACGGAANGTAGCATGAAGNAGACCTTCACGNGGNCCNGCATAACGCATATCAAGAGGATATCCAGCGTTNATTACGTTCTCTTTTACGAAGTAGTTTTCAATCAGNATATCNATAGCTTTNACACGNNNANGTGCNGGNATNTCNCCTGGCTTNAGGTTACCGATAAGAGANTGAATNANAACACCNTCACATACTTCAACAGCGATTTTTGCAAGGAACTCATGGGAACGATGCATTGGGTTACGAAGCTGAAGTGCNGCAACNTTGGCCCATCCACGCTCGTCAAACATTGNACGGGTTTGAGCNGGGGTAAGATATACACCTGGATACTCGGCAGGATACTCGCCTTCGGAGAGTACTTTAACAGGACCTGCAATATTCATATCTTTTTGAGCCTGAACCATGATAACGCCAGGATGGTCTTCAGGAGCGAGTTTCCAGAAATTTCCACCTACAGATTCTTCGCCTTCACCCATGAACACTTTCTCGCATTCCCACTTTTTATCATCAGCGGTCATTTCGTATGCTTCTTCAACGTGCATGGTTGCAAAAGTCTCACCATCTTTAACGAGAGCAATCTCATCTCCAACATTGATGCCTTCAGATTTGTCAACATCCAGGGTGATGGGTACAGGCCAAAAGGTTCCGTCAGCCATGGCGAAATTTTCACAAACACCTTTCCAGTCACCTTTGGTCATAAACCCGGTAAGAGGGGAAAAACCACCAATTCCCATCATGATCAGATCGCCTTTGGCACGATCAGATATTTCAACCTGCTTCATGCCTTTTGCTTTCTCAAGCTCTGCATCACGATCAGCACCGGTAAGCAGCGCGCAAACAAGACCTTTTCCACCATGTGGAGCAACCAATTTTGAAGCCATAATGATTCCCTCTAAGTTAATTTTCAAAATGTACTGCTCCAGATTTTAGAAACAGTAATAAAATGAACATCCATTCAGTTAATCGTCTCTATATATAAATCTGTGGAGTGAAAAGTCAAGTGAAAATTCTATTTTAGATCAAATTGAAAGGTCAGCGGGAAGCATCTAATTTGTTGGGTAAACCCGCCCATTCAAGAATTTTCCGATCTGCGGTAACAAGGGTCGCAGATTCTTCGAGAGCTGTTGCCACAATTATACGGTCTGCCGGATCGCCACGCATATCTTCGAGTTGCCCTGCGCGAATAGCGATACCTCCGTGCATTGGCAATTCGCACAATCCTTTCTGCAACAATTCCTTTCGCCACACATCAAGTTCCAGCCCAATTGAAACCCTGTCTTTTGCCACCAGCGTGGCAACTTCCCAAAAGCTAATCGATGCCACAGCAAGACTGCCTGCCTGCAAGGCATCATCAAGAACAGTTTTTGTCACCCGCCCGAGCCTATTGTTAGCCTCATCCAGCCAGACAAGAACATGGGTATCTATAAGCAACATTATTCAGCATCCCATTTCACATCAACAGGAGCTATCAAATCATCATTACTTTTAATTTTTCCCTTGTGCAAACCAAAGAGTGTCTCAGGAACCTCTTTGTAGGCTCTAAGAATGGAAACCGGTTTACCGTTTTTTGTGATAACAATTTCCTCTCCGGTTTCATTTACCTGATCCATTAAATGCAGGCATTTTGCTTTAAATTCAGATGCTTTCATTGTTTGCACAGTACTCCCTCCTCTAATGTATTCGACTTTTAACAACCATATCACGACTATAGTCATAACCATAGTCATAATCAAGCTTTTTTCACGCTTTGAAGAACCGCAAACGCAAGGCATTAGACACTACAGACACAGAACTGAGCGCCATTGCACCCCCCGCAATCATTGGGTTGAGTGCAGGCCCTCCAAACAGGGTGAGCACTCCTGCGGCGACTGGAATCCCGACTACATTATAGGCAAAGGCCCAGAAAAGATTCTGGCGTATATTGCGCATTACAGCCCGCGAAAGTGCAAGAGCCGTTATTACCCCGTCAAGGTTACCCTTCATAATAACCACATCACCTGATTCGATGGCGATATCAATGCCGGTTCCCATGGCAATACCGATATCAGCCTGGGCAAGTGCCGGGGCATCATTGATACCGTCTCCAACCATGGCAACCCTGAGGCCGTCTTTCTGTAACTTTTTAATCACATCTGCTTTTTTATCAGGTAAGACTTCTGCAATCACTTCCGTTAAACCGGCCTGGTCGGCAATGGCACGGGCGGTTGTTTCCTGATCGCCGGTGAGCATTATTAACCGTAACCCCATATTCTGCATACGTTCAACTGCTTGCGGTACTTCATCTTTCAAAGTATCCGCAACGCCAAAGATGGCTGCGAAGTTCTTATTAACCGCAAGAAACAAGACTGTTTTTCCCTGTGCTGATAGCTCAGCAACTTTTGCATCCATGCCAGTGACACCGATACCTTTATCTTCCAATAACTGTTTATTCCCAATCAATATACTTTTTCCATCCACCTGCCCCTCTATACCTTTCCCCTGTATCGCATCAAAAGAGTGGGGTTGCACCGGTTTGAGTTCTCTGTCAATCGCTCCTGTCACAAGTGCTTCAGCTAAAGGATGCTCAGAATTCTGTTCACAGGAGGCTGCAAGAAAAAGAAGTTCATCAACATCTACTGTTTTCTCCACAGTCAGAATGTCGGTAAGTTTTGGCTTTCCGTGGGTCAGCGTTCCAGTTTTATCAAAAACCACAACTTCGACCTTTTCGGCGAGTTCAAGTGCTTCGCCGCTCTTCACAAGGACTCCAAGTTGAGCACCTCTTCCGGTACCAACCATAATAGAAGTTGGTGTCGCAAGCCCCATGGCACATGGGCAGGCAATCACCAGAACGACGATAAAGAAACGAAGAGACGTCGAGAAATCAACACCACCGACAAAATACCAGGTGAGCCCTGTAAGCACTGCAATGCACATTACAACAGGCACAAAATAGAGACTGATTCTATCGGCCATGTTTGCGATTGGAGCCTTCGATCCTTGCGCATCCTGCACAAGCCTCACTATCCTCGACAGCATGGTGTCCTGCCCAACCTGTTGTGCTTCAACATAAAGCACTCCATTACTATTTAGTGTACCTCCAATAACTGTATCATCTTCCTTTTTAGAGACCGGCAGGCTCTCTCCTGTGAGCATGGATTCATCAACCACACTGTCCCCTTTTATTATCTTACCATCAACAGGAATTCGATCCCCGGGGCGAATCAGGAACAGATCCCCCACCTTAAGTTTCTCAGCAGGAATTTCTTTTTGTGTCAGCTCAGCTCCCACCAGCAGAATTGCTGTTTCGGGTGTAAGCTGCATGAGTTTTGATATGGCATCGGAGGTATGTGATTTGGAACGGGTCTCCATATATTTACCAAGAGAAACCAGGGCAATCAAAACACCGGCAGACTCAAAATATAGATCCATGACCTTCATGTGTATATCAACTCCGAGAAATATCTCTATCATATTCCAGGTTGAATAGATGAAAGCAGCTCCTGTTCCAACAGCGATGAGAGAATCCATATTAGGCACCCGACGAAGAAGTGCCGGGATACCATTGATATAAAAATTACGCCCAAGAAACATTATGAGGGCAACAAGAACAAACTGGATAAAAGCGAAATTCCTCGGGTGAGAGTGTGGATTTATAATACCGGGAAGAGTTAAGCCTATCATCTCCCCCATTGAAATAGCAAACAAAGGAATGGCAAGAAGCATTGACCAGATCAGCTTCTTCTTCATAATTGCCAGACGTGCCGCAGTCTCAGCTCTGTTTTTCTTAAAAAGATCCTGCTGAGCACTTATGGGCTCAAGCTCAAAGCCCAGACCGCTGACACGTTCTGCAATTTCTGCAAAACTGTGCGCAGTATCATCCCAGTGAAGTTCCATGGTTTCAGAAGCTAGATTTACAGCTGCCTTTTCCACACCATTCATGCCGCCCACAACATTTTCAATACGGCTCGAACATGCGGCACAATGCATTCCTTTTACAGCTAATTTTAATTCTTTCATCGAAATAACGCCTCAACACAATATGACTCTTGAAATTCAATGAAGGATGAATAAACTTTTGAGAAACAATAATTCAACCTGGGGAGAAAGACAATGGCAATAGTCTCAATGAGAGGCCTGAGCTATCAACATTGTGTAGCGTCAATCAAAAACCTTTGGAAGAAATCCTGGAGATATAACCATTGAAGTAACTCTTGAGAATGCTGAGGCTAGCTATGAAGAGGATGATAATACAGAGGTTATGAAAGAGGGAATTGCCAGAATTGGTCTTGAAGTTGCCAACGAATAAGCTTCCCCAGGTGTACTAAAAGACAAACACCTGAGGAAACTGGTAAATTAATTCTTCCAAACTCCATCTTCCAGAAATGGCTCTCCTGATGGACGATCTGGAGGTGTATCTTTAGTTTCAACACTACTTTCTTGAGTGCTTACAATTTGTTCCTTTTGAGTCTCGGATAATCCCTTCATTGCAGAATCCACCCCTTTCCCTGAAAAAACTATAATTCTATCAGCAAGCCAAAAACCATTTTCATCTTTATTTATCAACAAAGCTTTTACCAAGCCACCCTGGTTTATAGCACTTTTACTGGCCAGAACCACGTTTCCATCACCTGTATCCGACCAGACACTACCGAAATCAGAAATCATATAGTCTCCAACCTGAATTGCGTTCCCTTGTGGGCTCCACTCGAGCACAAGATCAACAACTTCAGTATACCCTTTTGGTAATTCATCACCAAAGGAGTTTCCTAGAGGTAACAGAGTGAAGAATAGCAACAGGAAAGTAATTATTCTATATCGCATCATAATAGTCCTCATAATAGAAATTTAAAACCTCAAGCGTTAAAAAAGAAGCTTCTACCTCTTACCTGTCAATTAAACACCTGACGCCAAGATTTCAATTTTGCCCGCATCAAAGGTAAATTTACTTTAATTGCTTTAGGAGCCTGTCCTGTGGTTCCCACAAATAAAATGTCATTATGTATGGCAATCTCCCCGGATGGTTTACCAGATCCTACATAAATACCAGATACTTTCTGGATACCACCTCCATTAGCAACTACTGTATCCCCTGAATCAAAATCGCCATTTTCATTCAGATCAAAAACCGGTTTATCGAGAAATTCTCCACTCTCTGAATCAACAGCAAGAAGCCATGTGTCACCATTCCCTTCACATACATCACCATCAGGAATGAACGTAGTATAAAATGTAATTCCAGAAACGATCAATGGTTGAGAGATTACACGCTCGCTTCCACCTGTGCCAGGGATTACCAGTTCATTCACCCATGAAAGATTGCTTGGATTGCATCGTCCTTCAGTAATATCTGTATTATTGGATGAGCAAGTAAGTGTACGGTACTTTCTCAGGTCACCAGAGTCGCCTGCTGTCCCGCTACCATCTAAATCCACCTTATTCCCTTCTTCATCCACGGCATAGGCCTCTACAATATGAGTCTTCATCTGCACTAGATCAGTCTGTATATAAGCAGTTGAAGTGGCAGCCCCTGCATCAAATAAACCGTAGAAATATTGTTGATCAATCGTAAATTTATCAATCTGATCAACATACTTACCTGTTCCAAAATAAATCCAGACATCTCCATCATTTTCGGCATATGCAAATCCCGCCTTAGCCGTAACAGGTGACTTGTGGTCAGTTCTTTTTGAGTCAAATAATAGCTCGGATACTGGTTTGTCACCAAAACCAATGTCTTTTATCCTGTACATATCGCCATACAAATTTCCTAGATATACTCTGTCTGCAATATAACCATCGCCCTGGCTATCAACAACAAGGGGTGGTGACGGTACATCATTTTTCAGTTCAGTTGCAGACAACTTAACATGATAGGTTGGTGCATCAGAAGCATCCAGCCAAAGTGAACTTTTATCCCAACTTTTGACAGCAAAAAGATATGCTTCCTTATCAATCTGATCGATCTCATTTAAAGCACGCCCCGAACCAAAATACGTTGCCCAATCAGTAGCACCTGCACTGGCAGCATTTACCCTCGCTATAGTCGGCAAGGAAGTTGCAAAACCTAACTCAGAATCATCTGTAGCCGTGAATTCCCAGAGAAATGTCGAAGCCACCTTTAAGAGACTACTATTAACAGTTTTATCCGGTTCATCAAAATCTTCGCCATATGTTACATCCAGTGTGAAAAATGCGCTTCCTCCTTTGCCCAGTCCTGTAGTTAGGATAGTTCTCCAGCCATTTGTTGAATCCACAAAAATATCCGCAGGTTCCGGAGAACCATCCAGAAGGAATTTATGGCAATATGCAGGTGAGCACATATCATCTTTTGATTCCGTAAATGACATTTTACTTTGAACACTACCTGGATAAAAACGCCATTTCTCTACACCATCTGCTAGATTAATCGCATGCAGAGCACCATCATTTGCTCCCACATAAGCGATTGTATCTCTAGTCTTGACCTCAACGTTATATTTGAAATTTAAATATGAATCAAAGTTATAATAAAAGGGCGGATTACCTACTATTGCAGGAGTAGAGTTAATAATATCCCCCATTGGTTTGCAAAGAAAGTTATCGTTGACAATTGAAGCATCAGTATAAGGGCTGACATACCCGGTGGCCGTACTGTCATAAATAAAACCATTAATTGAGGCTGGCATCACATCCCTGGTTTCCCAAAGATGAGTTGCTTCGAGTGCCCCTGTAAAAGGATCAAATTTAGTAGCCGAAATGTTACCAGTCCAATCAGATGCATCAAAAGAAGCAATCAATAAAACCTCTCCATTATCTGCTGATGTCGTTGGTGCCGGGGACGAACCATGAAATGCTTGAGCCTTTACATTGCTGACAATATTGTTCATAGCATCAATAAATTCTTTCCGGTTCTGAGCCATAAACGGAATCGACTTGGTTAAATCAGTAGGATCTTCATTATGCAGATGGTAGAGATAATCCTCATCATCTGCTTCTCCTGCCGCCTGCATTTTATCAACTATTCGTTGTAGCTGCGTAGCATTGGTCAAACCAAAACCAACTGCTACCACACTCACACCTTCTGCGATCAAGTCATCAACGACAGCATCAATCTTTGTATTATCGGTGCCAGTGTTTCCAAATCCATCAGTAACCATAATTACAATACGAGGCTGACAGGAAAGCGCAGAATACGTTTCATTATAATGACCATCTGACCTGTTGCCCTTGAAGTACTCCAAACCTCCCCTCATTGAAGGGGCAAGAGGAGTCCATCCTGAAGGAGAGCCATCATCTGCTATCGCCTGGAGGTCATCTTGATGAGCCTGATCATGTTCGTGAACTCCAATGCGATAATTGGTGTAGTAATCAGGGGCATCATTATCGTCTCCAGAATTACCAGTTCCACCAGCCCAAGTAGCAAAACCCCAGGCAATACTGCGATCAAGAAAAACCTCCTTCAGGACGTCCTCTGCAATATTTATTCGACTCATGGATTCCGCCCAACTCCCTGGAGACCATGCTACTGAAGTTGCTGTCGGGGAGGCAGTTGTCAGATCGGTCAAATCAAGCACATCATCCTCATTAACACCCTGAATAGTTAAAGAGGTAGTAGCAGTATCGCCTTGATATGCAGTAAAGCTCAATATAGCCTCTGAAACAGTAGTGCCAGGAGGGACACTGATAGCTCCGAAACGCAAGCCAACCGGTTCACCAGATCGGCCTAATTCCAGAAAATTTTCGTTGGTGTTAAGGCTACTACTACCAACCTGTACATCATCATCAGAAAAGAGAATGGTTCTCTCCACTGTCACTTCATTTCCTGTTGAAGCATCATTATATTTTATTGTCAGTTTTGGTGCGTCAGCAGGATCACCGTCAAAAGACCAGGCACGCCGCACTCCTGTTCCACTGACTATAAAAGCTATAGCATTATTCTCTACCCAACCTTTAAGATCTATGATCTCCTGAACAATTGCTTGCAAATCTGGTGTGTTCTGATCTGCACTTTGAGCAATGGTCATAGAAGTACTCATACTACCTGAAGTATCCAGCTGCACCATGATAGCAGGATTAACCAGGTTTTGTGCATAAAGTGGAATCTCTCCACAGGCAGCCGAAGTAGGAGCACCTTTAACCAACAGGGTCACAGGAATCCTAAAAGGTGAGTTATGAGCAACGCCGGTTACTGTCAATTCTGCCTGATGGGTTCCTATGGCAAGTGCAGAAGTATTAAAGCTCACATTTACGGTATAGGTACCATCTGTATTCAACACCGGTACAGTACCATTTCCGACCACAGCCCAACTCTGATTACTGGTGACCGTTGCATCAGCCAAGTCAGGTTCCCCGATATTAGTCAAATCAAAAGACATTGATGCTGCGTCAAATCCAACGAAACAGGTGGGGCCAAGTGACTGCGGATTCGATGTCCAATATGGTCCCGGACAATTAGTCCGAGGATCGAAAGTAGTTACCATTGCAGGAACAGTTGCATCCGTCGGAGTTTCACCGCCTTGCGTTAAATAAAACCCGTCAATTCTCGTGCCAGGTTCCCGCATGGCAATTTTAATTCTATATGTGCCGGCTGCAGGAATATTAATAACATTTGCACGTACCTGCATTGATGAAGTCCAGATGTAACTATTATAACTACTTCCAAAATTCCATGCTCTCCAGTCTACATCATTGGTATTGTCATTGTCATTGTCGACAAAGAAAAACATAGAGTCCTGACTTACACTATATCCTTTACCCCGCATCCAGAATTTGTAATCACCTGCTGTAGTAAAAGTCACTTCATATTCTTTTACTTCTTTACCGGGATGATCGTTACTAGCATACCCACCAGAGCCGGTTTCCAGCACCTGACCGCCATTGATGGCATTAGCATCACTAACCACGTTAAACTCATCATCAGACGTAGCGCCAGCATCCAAATTATATGAACCAGTAAAATGCTCCGCCTCTATATACGTCCCATTAGGATCAATAGGACAAAGTGCTTCAGCCTTATCTGACGCAATTGAACAAATAACCAATGCCACACAACAAAAACAGAGCAGAACCCGTTGTAATTTTGTTTTCTTCATCATTGCTTACTCCTTATTCTCTATTTTCTTAGCGCCACTCTCAATAACCGATTCGGAAAACCTTTTTTACTTGGGTTTCTACTTCAACGGTTCCCTCAGCACTACAGTTTATGCCATATTGAAAATCACGATAATTTGCTCCAAATTGTATAGCTTTCGTATCTTTCTGATAGAGTACTCGATACCAATACGGAACAGTTGCAATCGTGCCATCTTGTGAGTTAGCAGGAAAATCATCATTAAGTTCGGTATCAGCTCCATCTCCAAAATTCCGAACAATCTGATAATATTCACTTCCCCAATCTATCGTTGTATCTGCAGGTTTTTTTGTTTGATTTACTGTCGGTGGTGGAGTGGCAGTATTATTCAAAAACGACCCTCCCTGTTTCCAACCACTATCAGCGGTATAAAATCTCTGAGACGCCTGTCTCTCATTGCCGGCAATATTAAGTTCCATTATGGCTGTATTGGTTGCTGCCATGCCAAGTAACGTTAAGACAACCATCATGATCATTGCAGTTATAAGGGCAAAACCATCTTGATTTTTTTCCACCTTTATCGTCTTATTCTCCATCAGAAAAGCCTATGTTTGTAGAAATTCACAGTGAGTACTTTGGCAATAGCCTTATCATTATAGTTGACAGAGAGCGTGACAGCCTTAACCCCGACTTCGTCGGGTTCATCCGTCTGTCCATCACCATCATTATCACCATCTCCTACCACCCATTCTTGCACGCTCCAGCTAATAGAAGTGACTCCAGGTGGCAGAGTCAGAGTAGTAGAAAATTCTGTATGGCTATGAGGATTAGAAGTATCTTTCATTGTTGCATCATCATATTCGACACTCATCAAACGTTCATAACAATCCGTAGCTACAGATGAAGCCATGGTCAAGCTATTTGCAGTAGAATTGCCTTTAATAGCACTAATCTGCATGCTAGAAAGAGTTAAAATTCCTATAGTCAGCACCAGCATGGCTATTAAAGCTTCAATAAGAGTAAATCCATCTTGTTCAGCTATCTTTTCCATCGGTTTATATCCCAAGATTTCGTCCTCGAATTGTAGTTAGAAGTAAGCGACGACGAAAATTATCGTTTGCAGCATTGCCAACAGCAGCTCCATTCAAATCCCATGGAACTCCGGAATATGGAGTGTAAACTACTGTATTAGTATAACTCCGATCAATTCTACCAGCACGAGCTAACAAAGAGACCTGTACCTCCCTCACGTCACCAGCAGTGCCACTGGGGGGTATAACAGTTCCAGATGAGTCTAAATACTGGAATTCTAGTGCTGTAATGTTCTCTGCGACTGCCTGTCTACCTAAAGCATTATTATTATCTCTTCTCCCAAGCGCCGGTACCCCACTAGCTGTCACATACAGAGAGTACGTTAAATTCTCATTGATATCAGCACAGTCACCATCCATGTTTAAATCCATGGAAAAATCAATCTGCCCTGGTGCGAGTGTCAATATGCCCGGAGCTACACTATTAACAGCTCCGACATCACAAGAAGGATGTGTAACATTTTGTGCCCCATCAAAACCAGCCATCCTAAGCTCTCTTCTTAAAATATCCATACCTGCACGAAGATTCTGTTGCATTTCAGCAACCTGTTCCTGGCTAGTATATACACGCTGTTGCACAATATAGGCCGAATAAATAGCACTGACTGTAATCCCAGAAATGAACATGGCAATCATCAGTTCGACCAAGGTAAATCCTAGGGACTCTGCAACTGTAACAAATGATTTGTTTGATTTATTCTGTTTCATGTTCACGTACTCATTGAATAGAAATATTTCCTGAACGACTAATTACAACACTTAAAGATCTATTATTCGTATTTGTCAGAAAAGCTGATCCGTTTGCAAATCCTCCTCCATTTCCAGTGGGGATAGCATTCGAACGAAATACAATGGTTGGATTTCCGTCATCATTGTTGGTATAAGACACCCCATCACCTCCTCCCATCGTCAAATCAAGCATAACTTGTCGGGGCCATTGCTGAACCTGCTTCAAAAGAATCTCACCAGCATCATATTCACAATCTCCATCCGAATCTTCGAACACAATATAAACATATGTCGTTGCACCTATTTGCTGATTAAACGTCAGTGCACAATTGCGATTACGCTTAACTGCCTCCCCCTTTGCGAGCATTGAGGCACCATACAAATCCCTAGCAGCAGCCTTAAGGCGAATATCTGGCAACCAAGACAGAAAACTCGGCACAGCCACTGCTGACATAATGCCTACAATACCAACAACAACAATCAATTCTATTAATGTAAAACCATCTTCTTTTTTGTTTGCCATAAAAATAATTCTCCTGTTATTCCGGTTTTGCTGCCACCTTCCATGCAACACACGATCCTAACTGAATATAAAAGAACAAATAGATATATTATCAGACGCATACAACAATCTCTTCCCTCAGCATACAGCTAATAGTTACTAACAAATCTCTGAGCAATAATAAAAAATATATAAACAACACATTCTTTTGTTAACTTTTTTTACAAATGATAAAAAAAAGGGGAGAAAGGGAACAGAACTGTTCTTATGGTTGTTGCGTAGGAAATTCCGGGGAAAATTCCGGGGACATGGAAATTCCGGGGACACGTTACCTATTCCTTGTCATACAAAAACAATAAAAAAAATAGGGGTCAGACCACCATTGACAGTAGCAAATAGGGGTCAGACCACTATTAAAAGTAACCTGTTAGAAAGTTTGGAACAATGGGGGGAGGCGCAATAGGCTTGTTGATAAACAAAGTTGAATTTGGAATAGATATTTACACACAATAACAGGTTTTCCCCACTACCCTTATTTTATCGTTATAAATTCCCCACCTTCAACGGAGGATTTTTGTTTGCAATAGTGGGGTTTTTTATCTTGCAAAAAACAACTCCAAGGAAAAACGAACAGATAGTCCCCTTGTTACCTTGGGGTTGGTGCTTGATAGCAGTGGCTTTCCCGAGCGCAGTCATGTGTACGAGGAAACGTAAGTGAACCGGCAACATTATCGGTGATGAGCCCTGACCTTCAGCAGCACAAAATTGGACTCAGACCACTATTGGCGGCACAAACACCCAAAACAACACTGGCCGTGATTCATTTGCTGTGGTTTGATAAAGAAAATAACGCATAAATGCCTACGGGAGGAGGGAGAGTATTGCCGTCTGACCCCTTTTTTTCATTCACTGACCTGATCGGATAAAAAGATTTGTTTTTTGCTTAAACCACCCACCAAGCACTACCAACAGATACATAATCGCCGCAATAACGATAATAACCGGCCCACTCGGCAGATCCAGTTCGTAACTCAAGCCAAGCCCTGCCACCACAAAAGCGGCACACAACAAAACTGAGTACACCATCATCTGGAGAATACTTTTGGAGAAGTTCCCGGCAATTGAACTGGGAAGAGTGAGAAGTGCAATAACCATAACTATCCCCACCACACGAACGAGCAAAACAATGGTAAGTGCGGCAAGACAAAGAAGCAGCAGATAGATCCAGCCTGTTTTCACACCACGCAGACGGGCAAATTCTTCATCAAAACAGACTGCAAGAAAGCTATTATAAAATATCCAGACCAGTATTAACACCAGAGCGTCGAGTCCTAGTACAAAAAGAAAATCGCCTTTGGAAACAAGCAGAATATTGCCAAAAAGATAACTCATGGGATCCACGTAGCCGGGAGTACGTGCAATAAAAAGAAGTCCCGTGGCCATGCCGACCGCCCAAAGTGCCCCAATTACGCTATCTTCACGCTGGCTGGCATAATGACTGACCAGAGCTAGAATTACAGCAGCAAGAAGTGCCACCACCACGGCGCCCTGCATCGGCCCAAACCAGGTAATGCCTAGCGCCTTCTCACAATATAGACCAAGGCCAATCCCACCGAGAACACAATGAGCTATAGCACCGGCAATATAGCTTATCCTTCGAACCACAACAAAAGTTCCAATAACTCCAAATGGGATGGAGGCAAAAATTCCGGTAAGCAATGCATAGCGGAAGAATGACAGCTCTGGATCAGTCAATGCAGCCAGAATTTCAGTCATGCTGATGCCCCTCCTCACTGCAAAAGTGATCATGTCTGATTAACTGCAGATCACCATCATACATTTCCCGAATCAGATCTCCGGTGAGAGCGCTCGTTGGATGAATAACCACCTGTTTATTGACACAGGCAATACGCTTAAAAAAAGTGGAGGCAAAACCAACTTCATGGGTCACCATAAGAATGGTCATGCGCTGATTTAACTCCGTCAGAATATCAAAAAAATGTTGTTCTGATTCATGGTCAATATTTGCCGTGGGTTCATCAAGGATTAAAATATCACCATTGGATGCTAAAGCCCTGGCAATCAACACACGCTGTCGCTGACCGCCTGAAATTGCAGAGAAAGAGCGATCAGCGATTGCGGAAAGACTGACTTCTGCAAGAGCTGCCATTGCCCGTGACCTGGCCTCTTCACTATACTTTCCAATAAGAGACCCACTAAGACACCCCATACATACCACCTCAAAAACAGAGATGGGAAACTGAGGATCGTATTGGGCGTATTGCGGTACATAGCCGATTCTAAGATTGGCAGTCTCAGGCGATGCACCAAAGATACGAACTGAACCCGAATCCGGCTTCAGTAATCCTATAATAAGTTTAATAAGTGTGGATTTTCCTCCACCATTTGGCCCCACCACACAAATAGAATCAAAAGGCTGCACTGTCAGATTCACATCAGTAAGCACAACCTGGGATTCATAAGAAAAGGAAAGATTGTTGATGGAAATTGCAGATTGTGTCGGGTCACTGCCCATTAGTTCTCCTGACTCTTCAAGGCATTTGCAATGGCCACACCCATTTTCCCCATATTCTCCACAACGTTTTCGGCAAGAGGATCCAATGGCACAACTTTTCCACCAATCCCCTTGGCCACACTCATCGCACTTCTTGAATCAAACTGAGGCTGTGCAAAAATCACCTTGACTCCTCTCTCCCGAGCCTTCCGGATCAATGCGAACAACTGCTTTGGTGTCGGGGACTTGCCACCTGTCTCAACAGCTATCTGTTGCAGATGATATCTGTGGGCAAAATAACCAAAAGCCGGATGAAATACAAAAAATGATGCACCTTCGTAGGGTGCAAGTTCTTTTTTCAAACTCTCATCAAGATCATCAAGCAAAGCTTCCAAAAGCCAGAGATTCTTTTTGTAAAACGGCTCATTATCAGAATCCTGCTCTATTAATGCTGCTGCCATAATGACCGCCATACTTTTGAGGTTCGGGGGAGAGAGCCACACATGAGGATCAAGTGTGGCATTATGCTCATGCTCATGTCCATGTTCATGCCCATAAGAATCCATTGGAATTTTTTCTACATTTTTGCTGGTATCAATTATCTGTAAATTAGATGTTCCACTTTGCAAACGTCGGGTGATTTCCTGCTCAAAAACAAGGCCGGTGGTAAAAAACAGACTAGCGGAGGACAGTGCTTTGATCTGTCGGGGCGATGGCTCAAAACCGTGAGGTTCCTGCCCCTTGGCAAGAAGTAATTTAACTTCAACATGCCCCTGCCCCAATTGTTCACAAAGCCATTTCTGAGGCGGTATAGAAACAAAGACATCGAGTTTTTCCTGTACACCGGCAAGGAGTTGACCAGGAAAAGCAATGAAAAAAGCACAAAAAACACTATTCAACAAAAACTTTCCCATAAGAAACCCATCCTATTCATTATGATTTGAATTCCCAAGCTGCCAACAAATGACACACCAAAATACTGTAATGTATTAGCCGCCCCCTTTATCGTTAAGGAGAAATAAACAACTCATCCGACGGAAGCGCTCTTCTCCTCATGTACAGAACAAAAAGTAGTTCTCAATGAAAGATCTCGTCAATGGTGTTTGCGGAGAGAAGTTTAAGAGACCATCTTTTTATAGAATCCTCATCAGCAGTTTTTAGTTTTATTTTCATTTGTTCCGACAGGGTTCCAAAACGCCAACGTAATTGGGTTTCCAGAATTTCATGCATTCCTTGTTGTACACCTTGTTGTACTCCTTGCTGTAATCCTTGCTGTAATCCCTGTTTTTCCCCTGTTCGATGTACTTATCGATAAACGTTTGCATAATATCCTCCTCGATAAAACTTTTGCTTAGAATTTCCTTTAAATCATGTTCGTCAATCTTTTTGGTGGCTGTCACAACATAACGTAACAATACTTCAAGAATTTCCAATACATTTTCTTTTTGATCAACTTCCTGCAAGAGCATAAGAATTTCAGGAAGCTTCTCTGACAGATCAGGGTCAAAAATATGTTTAAGAAGAAGCAGGGTGATCCGTTCAAGCACTTCGCCTTTAATTTGTTTATCCGAAAGGGCTGAAAGGTCATGGAGCGGAAGCAGGCAGCGACCTCCTTACGACTGAAAGTTTCACGAAAGAAAACATCATGGGGATTTATTACGTTGCTCATGCAGTACAGAATAAAGTGACTATGAGGAAATAGCTATATTTTTGTTGTCTCACACCTCAGGTTATATACCTGCCGTAACAGCAAGGAAGGCGAGCCACATGACCCCGTTTGACATACATTTATTTTCCAAGGTTATTATCAACTGCTTGCGTCTTCATCTTTCAGTGCTTACACTTCGCATTCTACATTTACTCTCTACATTTACTCTTATTATGCATAACTAAACAGTAGCAATGACACTATGAACGATATCATCTTACAGATAATTATCCTGGCTCCACCAATCCTTCTCGCACTGACTGTGCACGAATTTGCCCACGGTTATGTGGCGTATCGACTGGGTGACCCAACTGCAAAGGATCAGGGAAGACTAACTCTGAACCCGTTAAAACACCTTGATCCTCTTGGAACATTGGCCTTTTTTATCATCAAAATCGGATGGGCAAAACCGGTTCCGGTTAATCCAAACTATTTTCAGAATCCACGCAAAGATATGCTCTGGGTTGCACTGGCAGGGCCTGCTGTCAATTTTGTTTTAGCAGTAGCAAGTGCAATATGTACAAAAATTGTGTGGTTTATTGCTGCTTCTATTCCCTACTCTCCCATGGCCGAGGCTATTCTGGTTCCTTTGAATGAAGTTTTGATGGCCTCCGTGTGGATCAACCTGGTTCTCTGTATATTTAATTTTCTACCTATCCCTCCACTTGATGGCAGTAAGATTCTGGCAGGATTATTGCCACATGATGCAGCAATGAAGTACGCATCGGTGGAACGGTATGGCTTTGTGATTATACTACTTCTGGCTTTTTCCGGGATACTTTCCAAAATGATCCTGCCGGTTATTTCTTTTGCCAGAAACATCTTATTATAAAGTTATGTACGATGAAAATAAAAAAGAATCTCCCGGCTGACCACTATCAGCCGGGAGATTTTTTATTGCTTCAATCTTGCCATGCAAACAAGAGTCTTGTTACTTCTTTTTCCAGATTCCATTTACCTTTATAAACTGCCCGGCAGGAGTCTTGGCAATCGCTTTTTTCCCGGCAAGCTGCTCCACTACACTAAGAGCAGTATTATTCCGCTTGGAAATCTGCTGATAAAGCGTTTTACGTTTAGCATTAACCGTATCCATCAATTTTTGAGCCTCACCGCCTGCGACAACAAGTTCCAGATACCCACTATCTGTCTCACCGAGCAACCCCTGAGCCTTTGCGCCAGACAAGTCCAGCCCCATAGCCGAATAACAGGTCAGTAACAGACCCAAAAGAATAAGGGGGATTATTTTTTTCATAACTACTCTCCTTTACTGGATTGTCAATTGTATCGTACTTAGGATTCTTAATTGCGAAGTTAGTATTGAATGAACCCTTATTAAAAAAGACCACTTTCTTCATTGAAAACATCTTCCAGTTCTTTGTCCACTTTAACCAGAATTTCATGTTGTATTTTGACATTCAGATTGATCGTAATTGGTTGCTCCGGTGTTGCCAATTGTACAGTCGGACTACACCCAAAACCACCTGACACGACCACCATCAGAAGTAACAGAACACCATTATATTTCATAAACAATCTCCTTTATAAAAAGACATCAACCGTCAGCTCTTCTTACCCACAGCCTGAAACCTCAAACTGTTTCAGTTGTAATGCTGTTCAACCCGTTTATCCAGTTGCTCAGTCAACCCTTTACTAAATCGCAAACTTTGCAAAAGTGCCGGAAGATTTTGTTCAGCATGAATATTCAAATGTACAGGACGGGTGGTTCCAAGACCGGGGCTCACGCCTGTAAGCCCTATGTCAAGATCAAGCTGCCCGGAAGGCAAGTAACCAGCAGTCACCTGAAGCGTTTGGTACTGCAACTCCTCCACGGCCTTCAAAGCATAGCCCGTCAACCCCGAGTGATTCATATTTCCAGGAGTATACCGTATTTCACCACCAGGTTCATCACTGTACAAAATACCCGCATCAACAGACACATCTTTTCCTTTGATTTCCACCGGAATAGAGCCACTGATTGATCCTGTAGCATAAAGAGCATCCATCTTAATAAGACCAACCAGTTTCTCAAGGTTCAGGGACTCTATCTCTACAGAGAATGTGCTATCCGGCATATTCAAATCGTAATGCACTTCCCCGGACCTTACCATACCATCAAACAAAACTGCACTGAGGTTTTTCAGTTGCACCTGTGGCAAGGGTCCGCTCTCCACCGGAAGTAACTCCACCTCTGTTTTAATATCAAAAATATCAATACCGCCAATGAGCTGTCCCAAGGTAAAACTCCCTTTATTTCTGGAATACAACTCTGGTAGCAGCCCAAGATCCTGTCCCATTGCCAAACCATTGAACAACATCTTTTTGTAATAGCCACGCCCTTCAGTCACAGTAATAAAGGCTGAAAGTTTTGGTTTTTCATCTGGCTGCCATGCTCCATCAGCCTGAAAAGCTACTTTCCCTCCATCCAGATTAAATGGATGCGCCCAAGGTATAAGCAGGTCTGCAAGAGAGTCTCCAGCACCATCAAGATCAATCGCTCTCTCAGTTTTTATCTGAATATTTCCTGAGGCAGTGGGGAGATCATGTGAGAAATCCAAGAGAAAACCAGCAGGGATTTTTTCCGGAGAAAGTTGTATTCTTCCAGAAAAATACCTTTTTTTCAATTGAATGATGCCCGACAACTCTTTAAGTGGAAGTTGCTGACCCTTGGTATTTATGGCAAGAGTTGATAGAGTAAAGTCTGTTTGTAATTCAAGGCCAGCTACAGACTTATTCAGATAAAAATCACGACAGCTCGACCCGCCAATATCATAAATACGCTCGCCTTCCAATATCTGCATCGGATCAAAATGTAAAGCACCGGCCGTAAGAGTTACATCTTCCCTTTGAAAAACCAGTTGTACAGGAGTATCCAGGTACAAATTAAGTTCAGGAATTTTCACCTTCCGAGTGACTAACCCAGATATTTGCAGGAAAGAGCTCTCTTTAAATAGCAGAGAATCTCCGACAATCCTGCCGGCCAGCTGTAATTGCACTTTAGCCGCTTTCAATCCAGGAAAAGAAGGATCTACAACTGTTGCATGTAGTAAAAAGGGTTTTCCGGAATTGTTGGATAAGGAAATTGCCAGATCTGCCAGTACGCTTGCATCACTTTTAGGAAACTCCGTCAGCACACCGGATTCCAGCAGAAAGTCACGCAGCGGTTCCACCGTTAATTCCATATTCCCGCTAAGCTTTTCGGGTTCCAATAAAACATGCAGCACCAGACCATTTTTGTCCCCTTTCCGCAGAACAACTCTCAGTTCTCCATGAAGAGAGTCTAAGCTTTGCAGGTCAAGAGTGAGCTCTGTGTCAATTGCCACATCCATACTGATCTCGGCATGAATGGCTTTACTTTTCGAGGAAGCAGTTACCTGTATGGATCTATCAATCAATTGGCGTGGAAAATCACCCTGGAGTCGTAAGCGTTTAATCGTAAAACTGCCCAAATGGAGCTTGGAACGAAGCTCGTCGGTAAGGAGTTCAATCTGATCCGGCAGTGCAAAAGGTATGTCGTTTCTTTCTGTTGACCGGATCCGCTGAATAGTACACTGTTCAATATCAATTCTGTTGTTTTGACCACCTGTAAGGAACTTTGGCAGACCAAAATAAAAGGAAACATCACGAAATCGAACAGAATAGGTATCGCCGCCCGCCAAAAGATATGTCGCTTCAAGCATATCGATATGAGCCTGATTCCAATCAATCTCTGAAATGTGAATAGAAACTGCCTTGGCCCCTGTTTTCTGCAGTGAATAGCTTACAATTTGATCGAGAAATACAAATCGCACGGCGAGCAACGCACAAACAACAATCAAGGACAAAAGGATAATACTTTTTATGATTCGCATCCCTGTAACAACAGACGGACAGAACATTTATTACTCACCAGCATACAAATACCGCTTAATCTTATGTGTTGCTGTTTTGACAAAAGGCTCCCGTCTTTCAACTACCCGAGCCAGCCGGGATGACGATGCCACCTGTGCGTTAACTTCTTTACGCATGGTTGCACACAGCTTATCAATAAACTCACGACGCTTAACTCTGGATTTCCCCTTAGTTGCATCATCTATAAATTCGTAATCCGGATACACCCAGGCATCCAGTTTTCCGTTATTCTCTACAACAAGCGACTCTACCACCCATGAATACGCATTAATTTTGTGTTCAATGGGTTCAGGGTATACATTCTCTCCATTCGCCATAACAATAACATTTTTTGAACGTCCACGGATATAAAGATTCCCGGAATCATCAAAATAACCAAGATCACCGGTGTTAAGCCATCCATCTTCAGTAATCGTATCTGCTGTAGCATCGGGATCGTTATAATATCCTCTCATAATATTTGGTCCACAGCCGTATATCGTTCCTACTCCGGTGTCCGGATCCGGATCAACAATTTTGATTTGTACTCCTGGAAATGGTTTTCCCGTTGACCCGACTGCAATGGTAGGATCCCCCAGTGGCCCACCCGCTAGCATTGGTGCTGATTCGGTCAAACCGTAGCCGATGAGATACGGAAACTCTGCCTCTTGCAAAAAGTTTTCAACTTCCGGATTTAATGCTGCTCCGCCGATTCCCATAACCTCAAGTTTTCCGCCAAAAAACTCCAAAAGCCTGGCACCAATCTTTTTATACACAAACTTCCGGCCAAAGGAAAACCTGCAGAGAAAAGAAAGCAGTACACTCTTCTCAACCTGCGGCAAGACTCGTTTTTTATAGATCTTTTCCATGATCAGCGGAACGGTAAACATGACCGTAGGCTTTTCATGATTGCACAACTTCTGCAGGATCGCAGGAGTCGGGGTTTTACCGGCATAGGCAACTTTACAGCCCTTTATTAAAGGTGTGAGAAAACCCAGAGTAAACTCATAGGTATGAGACATGGGCAGGACAGAGAGAAAAACATTCCCTTTATCAACCTCAAGCATGGTTGCAGCACTATACGCGTTTGCTGTTAAATTCTTATGACTGAGCATCACCGCCTTTGAGTATCCGGACGTTCCGGATGTGTAAAGAATGGAGGCGATATCATCTTCCTCTACTTCGGTAAATGCTTGTTTCTTTATATCTTTATTTTCTTCTTGTGCGGAAAAAGCTTCTTCCAGATATACGGAAAACGGTGTTACCTCAATTACTCCCTGAGTTGCTACAGAATCATCAAGTGTGATTATCCGACGTAATTTCTTCTGATTCAGTTCGTACACTTTCTCAAGCTGTCGCTGGGAGATAAAAAGGATAGGAACCTCCATCTCATTGAGAATATGATGACAATCAGCTTCAGGAAGATCTGGAAGAATGGGAACAACAATTGCTCCCAAACGCACAATCGCAAAATAAGCGGTACCCCAGTTAGGTGAATTTTCAGATAAAATTGCCACCCGGTCACCTTTTTTAATTCCGCCTCCGGCTAAATGATGAGCAAGTGCAATAATGCGATCGTAAAATTCCTGATAAGTGAGAGCATCTTCTGCTGCCATTCCTATGGCTGGAAGCTCTGCGTATTGCTCAACGCTACGATCAAGTATATAATTCAGTGTCATCCGTACATCATTTGATTCCGGCATGGAAAACCTCGTCTCTGGGCAATTGGGGCCACAAGTATGTTTTTCTAATGAGGTGGCCATACTACCTAAAAGTCGTTTTTTGGTCAATTAAGAATACAAATGTCCTTTCACAGGCCAAAAACTGCTCTTTTCCCAAAAGACAGTTAAATATCCTTGACAGTTCAACGTAGAGCTTATAAAAAATAGTATTGGTTCTTATATTTCACAGGAATTAGACTGGATCGTTCCCTTTCCCCCCCAAAAATAACTCTTATGCAGACTCGATCACACCCATTCGCTTTCATTTTTCTTTTTGCTCTCATCACATTCTTCTTTTCGAGCACCGTTGTCTGCGGGACAGGAATTCCAGTTCTTACTACCAGTTATAAATGGAAAACGGTTCAAACAGACAAGCGACCTGCTGCCAGAACCACAGTTGCAGTTGTAACTTTGGGCAAATCCGGGAACTTCTCAGACAAGAAAAAACGGGTCGGCCCCCTTGTCACAAAAGCCACCACCAGACAATTAAACAGAAAAATTTCTTCAAGAAGTGCAATTATTATTGATGCGGTCAGCGGTAAAACTCTCTATTCCAGAAATCCCGACAAACAACGTCAACCGGCATCCACCATTAAAGTACTCACCGGAATGATTGCTCTCAAGTCGCTCACCAAGGCCGAACAGGTTGCAGTGAGCCAAAAAGCTGCCAGACAGCCCAGATCCAAGGTATACCTTGATCGAAAGAAACAATATAAGGCCAACGACCTGATCAATGCTGTGTTGCTTGCCTCTGCCAATGATGCAAGTGTTGCCCTTGCTGAAAAAATTGCCGGAAGTGAAAAAGATTTTGCAAAAATGATGACGCTCAGGGCAAACCTCTGGGGGGCAAAAAATACTGTTTGTAAAAATGCCACAGGCCTTACTGCAAAAGGTCAAAAATCCACTGCCAGAGACTTGGCCACTATTTTTCGCCATGCAATGAGTGATCCTGAATTCTCACAAAGAATGAAGAGAGTCAAAGCACGCACCAGCGAAGGAAAGCTCCTGCGCAATCACAATAAAGCATTGTGGCAGGTCAAAGGTGCCTTAGGTGGGAAAACCGGTTATACTAATGCCGCCAGACAAACCTACGTTGGAAAATTTAAACGCGGTAAAGATGAAATTATTGTGGCTATTATGGGAAGTGAAACCATGTGGTCTGATATTAAACGTCTGGTTACATTCGGTTTTAACAAGAAAGTGACACTGTCCTATGAACTGGATGCCCTGGGAGCTGAAATAGAGATGGTGGCCGAGCTTTAACAGCTGGGAGGCATAATTTCCGCAAGCCATGAACCGTCAGGGTCAGCGCCCCATACTCTTCTTCCACTATCCCCTGCAGCATATAGGCACATCCTGAAGCAAGCATGCGGGCATAGCGGCGATATATCTTAGGAAAAAAGACGGTCTCCACCACTCCTGTCTCATCTTCAAAGGTCAAAAATTCCATCACCTCTCCTGTTTTTGTTGAAACCAGTTTTCCACTGAGCAGCCATCCTGCAAAACATATCCGTTTTCCCTTGTGTTGTTCAAGATTGCATGCCCGGGTACGCCCCTGCAACTTCTCTCCATACAGCAAAAGCGGATGTTCCCGACAAAGAAAGCCTAAAACATGGTACTCCCGGCGCAGTAACTCTCGCTCTTCACAGGGCTGTAACAGAGGAGCCGGTGGAAGATGTAGTCCAAACAAAGAACGGGTTTTGTTTTTTTGATTTTTTGCAAGACAATGAAACTGGGACAACTCCCAGAAAAGTCTACTTCTGTTGTTATCAGGGCACACATTGTCCAAGGCTCCGGCCTGAATTAACGCTCGGCTCTCATCTTTATGCGGGGAAACGCGCTGCCAGAAATCAACACTGGAGACATATTTCCCGGCCTTTCTCCTTGCAACGATCCGCTCCATGGTCTCCACCGCCAATCCTTTTACAGACATCAATCCCACCCGGATACTTTTTTCTCCCTTCTCTTTTTTCCATCTGAGCTCACTTCTATTCACGCAGGGCGGCAAAACAGAGACACCAAGACGTTTTGCTTCTGAAACATAGGCAAATGTCGAATAATATCCTCCCTGATTGGAAATAACTGCCGCCATAAATTCTGCCGGGTAATGGGTTTTCAGATATGCCGCCTGGTAGGAAACTCGTGCATATGATGCAGAATGCGGTTTGCAGAAAGAATAGCCATCAAAACTCATCATCATCTGCCAGAGCTGCATGCGGGTTTCTTTATCCACTCCCCGCTCAGCGCATCCTTTATCAAACTCACACTGATAATCCTTTAACCGTAACAGCTTGTCCTTTTTAGACATCACCTTTCGCAAACCATCTGCCCGCGCATGGCTGAAACCGGCAAGTGCCACCGCAACCCGTGACACATCTTCCTGATACACCATAAGTCCGAATGTCTCATTCAGAACCAGTGCAAGTTGCGGATGAAGGTGCTCCCATTTGCCGCCATGGAGACGCCGAACATATTCACGCACAAAATCATTGGCTGCCGGACGAATAATAGATGATTGAAGGACAAGCTGCTCAAAGTCTCCACTGCCCGCCTTTTTCTGAAGCAGACGCATGGCTGGACTTTCAATATAAAAACATCCCATGGTTTTTCCGGCCGCAATAGTTGCACAGGTTTGTGCATCCTCTTCCGGCTGCCAGTATTCTTCATCAAAACTGCGACCGCTGTTTTCAATGGAGGCAATGCAATCTCTTATTACTCCAAGACTTCGATTACCAAGCAGATCTATCTTAACCAGGCCCGCCTCTTCCGCCCCATCCTTATCCCACTGAATAATGGGGACACCTTTAGCAGCAAACTGTACCGGCACATAATCACTTATTAATCCAGGAGTAATAACCACCCCGCCCGGATGGACGGAAATATGACGTGGAATGCCTATTAATTTTGCAGCAAGAGTGATGATTTCAGGCCAGATATCTGTAAGTGATTCTTTTGCCATAGCTGGCATCTTCTGCAAAGAAGCAAGAAGCGAGTCTCCATGAAGGCTGCAATTGCCGGAGAGTCCCCTGCTGATACGTGCAATCTCTCCAGAGGGGATGCCAAAGGCTTTGGCCGTTTCCCGTATAGCCATACGCGTCTGAAAACGTATGATGGTCGCAACCATGGCTGCATGCCCAGCATGTTCAGCCAATACCTGCTCAAGAATAGCATTGCGCTCATCCCAGGCAAAATCAATATCTATATCTGGCGGATCTGTGCGCCCCGGATGAAGAAACCGCTCAAAATACAAATTATGTTTTACTGGGCATATATTTGTAATTTCAAGACAATAGGCGACAAGAGAAGCTGCACCGGAGCCACGCCCACATATTCTGCGAGATCGCATGGCAGTGGTGTTAAGAGATTGGTATACAATATCTCTTACCACAAGAAAATACGAGGAAAAGCCCATGGTATCGATAACAGCGAGCTCATGTTCAAGCCGTTCAACCACAGCTTCCGAGAGGTCGGTTCCATAGCGCATACAGGCTCCTTTATATGCTGCAATACGCAAAGAGCCCACCGCTCTGCCACCAGTTTTATTGCCAGTTTTTTGGCCGTCCCAAGGGGGCATGACAAGTCCAAAATCGGGGCCTCTAAAACTACAGCGTGCAGCAAGATGATCTGTTGCTGCCATAACTTCCGGCCACACTGCAAAACGTTCAGAGTAGACAGTGGGTGCTTCCAGGCATACAGGTGGAATATCGATTAGAGTATATGGTGTATCTTCCACACGACTGTTGCTACGAATCGCCCTTATAAGATGAAAAAGGGATGCTTCGGTTTTTTCAGCCATAACAACTGCCGGAACAGCCACAGCGGGAAAGCCATTTTGCTGCGCCCATTTGCGGAGCTTCCCTGCCTGCTCCGTTGGGCGATCACCAAGGTTTGCAACTAAATCCACATTCGAATGTTGGAGTGCTCTTAGGAGTGAGAAAGAGGAGGAGAGTACTACAAGACCATCGGAATGTTCCTTAAGCTCCTGCTCTAACAGAAACTTTTTATCACATAAGCTTTTAGTCAGCAAGTTACATAAATTACTATACCCTGTAGCATTAACAGCTAAGCAAATAACTCCCGAAGAGTCTTTGTTTTTATTTTTAACATCAGTGAGTTCTGCACCGATCACAGGAGACAGTTTATAGTATTTGCAGGCAGCAAGAAAAGACCAGAGTCCTGCAAGGGAATCCAGGTCAGTAAGTGCAAGACCGGAATAACCAAGATCTCTGGCACGCTGACAAAGCTTTCCCGGTGAACTGCATCCCTGCATCAGGGAATAATAGGAACGTACAGATAAAGGAAACACGGCTCAGAAAGACGTTCCTAATCGAATCATTCCATTTCCGAAACGATTGCATACCCTGTCCATAGCAGATAACATTTGTTCCTGCTGCTGTTCCCGACGGCTTGCCATCACAAAAAGAAGTTTCTGACGTGATTCGGGAATAAGGCGATCACAAATCAACGTACACCTGCGAACACGGATGCGACGTCCCCAGGCCCTGTCAAGTGCCGCAAGAGCTAAACGGCGCAACAGAAAATCATTATTACTCCCCGCCTTGTGAGTAGCCTGCCGGGTTGTCTTTGTTCCATCACTATGGCTCAGAAAAATTCCCATACGTCTCCCAAGCAGTCCTCGTTGTCGCAGGGTTCTTCCTATTTGATGGATAAGCATGGTGATAACAGACTGTACTTCTTTATAGGTTCCAGTATCCTGCGCAAAAGTATGTTCCTCTGATATTTGCAGATTCCCAGCCTTCCCCGGCAATACAGCGGTTCTATCCCGTCCACGACTTGCATCATATAAATATGCACTGCGTTTCTGAAAAGGCACCAGTAACTGCTCACGGCTCAGTTCTGCCAACTGTCCTATTCTCGACAGGTTAAAATCTGCAAGTATCCGTATCTCATCAGGTTTCAACCCAGGGAGCATGGATAAAGGCAAGGGAGCAAGAAAAGCATGCTCTTCACCCGAACCGACAATATATTCACCAAAAGGCCGCACCATTCTCGATGCAACCTTGGATACCAGTTTATTTGAAGCAAGACTCCAGACAGGATCAAGCCCCAACTCTTTCCGCAACTGTTTACGCAAGCGCCAGGCAATGTCCGGTGGAGGCCCAAAAAGTCTGTGAGTTCCGGTAACATCCATAAAAAGATGTCCATCTTCTGCACCCGGTTCCACAAGTGGCGTATACACCACAGCCCGTTTCACCAAGGCCATCATAGCTTTTCGATACAATGCGGGCTGCGGCATAAGGACTCGTGCCCGCCTGCAATAGTTACGGGCAAGACTTAAGCGCATCCCCTTACGAACCCCGTCTTTATAGGCTTCTTCACTCATATCATACACAAGGGCGCGTGAAGCCTGAGCAGGGGCAACAATAAGCGGAACATGCTTTAAAGAACTGTCTTTTATCCGCTCCACTGCCACGGCAAAATCAGTGACATTGAAATGGATAATGGCTCTCTCCTGCATCACTCTTTCTGCTCCAAAAGCTTCTGCAGAAGCTTTCCATTAGCTGGTGCCTGGGCACGCACATGGTTATTAAAAAAGACCAGCCCCTGTCTGGCCTGAGAACGCAAAGATTGCAGGTATTGCAGGTTCCACCTGTCAAGCTCCTCTCTTGAATACGAATAATCAAACTTCTGCTGCATATTCCCGGACTGCCACCCCTGTATATTACGACCATGAAACCGAACAAAGAAAAGATCGGGATTGGTGACCACATCCAAACAGGGGAAAAGTGTTGGCATGGAAGGAGCATCCACGGTAACCAGTGTTACCCGCCTCTCTTCAAGTTCTTTAAATACAGAATCTCTGGCCCAGGAAATATGGCGAAATTCAACAGCCAGAGGAAATCCATGCAAACCATCCAGCAAATGTGCCAAATAATATCGGTTTTGTACGCTCCAGGTAAAATCAGGAGGCAATTGAATCAAAATAACACTCAATTGTTTTTCCAGAGGCCTGATTCCCTCCAGGTACAGTTTCAATTCCTGCTGCCAGTTCAGGCCCCGCTCGTGGGTCAGTGTTCTTGTGAGCTTTGCAGCAAAAAGAAAACTTTTTGGAGCTTTTGCAATCATCCGACTGATAGCTGACGCGCGAACCATCTGGTACCAGGTATAGTTCAGCTCAACAATCGGGAAGACATCTGCATAGAGAGAAAGCATCCCCGGAGTTCTTGTGCCCTGAGGGTAAAACCCGCTATCCACCCATTCTGTATAGGAATAACCGCTGGTTCCGATTAAAACCGGACAAAGATTATCTGCTGGCATAACTTCTGATCACACCCGTCACTTTTCCCTGCACCAGAATATCAGAAAAAGGATAGCGAACAGCACTGAAGGTTTTATTTTCCGGCCGCAACTCTATGTAATCCTCTCCCAGAAAAAATCGTTTTACCGTGGCCTCTTCTCCCTGAATGAGAACAGCCACAATTTCTCCATTCTCTGCATACTGCCGAGGCTCACACACCACCAGATCACCATCCAGTATTCCTGCATCCTGCATGGATTTTCCACAAATACGCAGGCAAAACAAATTATTGCCCGGAAAAACCGTTCTATCTACAAGTATCGACCCATCCCACTCCTGTTGTGCATACATGGGCAATCCCGCTGTTATCTGCCCGACCACGGGCAATTCCCTGACCCGGTCTTCCCTGTCTTGTTTTTCAGGTAACTGCTGCAAAATACGGATAGAACGACTATAGCGCCCTTCACGTTCAATCACCTTTTTCCGTTCCAGCTGTCCAATAAGCTGCGCCACAGCATTACGGCTGACACCAAGATCATCCGCAGCATCCCGCAAACTAGGTGTTTGTCCACATTCAACCAGCTTCTTCTCCAGATAATCAAAAAAATGCTGTTGTTTTCTGGTCAGTTTCATATTTTTCTCTCTCCGCAAATGTCCATGTACAATTACCATAATAGCTCAACACACCGGATAATGTCAATGTACATTTTCCGTTACACTCTCCATTGAATGAATAATAGATTGGTTTTACTCCACAAAAAATTCCACTCTCAACTGCGTATGAAACAGATGAAAACAAAACATTGTCCAGCGGAACCTTCTTCCTGTTAACGCCCTGTATCGCAGGATATTAGATGACAATTAGCTTGTTGAGCCCTCAGAAGGCATCCTCAATCAGCTAATAAAAACAGAGATCCTCCACGGACACTCGTTGTAAGAGTAAAAGAACAGGGACAGGAAGTGGAAAAACAAGTTTTAGTGGTAGGCGACACCACGGCCGGAATCGCTTGTATTAAAGTGAAATTTAACGTAGCATCAGCAAAGATCCTCTCAGGATTCTATGCTATTCTTGATCAGCTCGGAGTTTCCCTTGGTGATGTTTATTAGATGTTTGTCTTGCTGGACAACAGATCTGCATAAAAGGCCACACCGACAGCAATGGTGACGAGATCACAATCACCCCCTCAGTTATCAGCGTACCGAATCAGTCTGAAAGCATGTGACAATCGAGGGAGGGGCAACCCCCAATGATCTTTCCGCTCCCCTCTATCAGAACATCAATTAATATCAGGAGTTGCCCTTTATTTGCTCTTTTGCTCGGCCTCTTTTGGCCGTTTTTTTGTTGAATTTTAAGGTATAATTAATTTGCCATTACTTCCATAGCTCTCTTAGGATTAGCCTCAACATTTTTCAGAATTTCTATAGTTTTTGCTTCAGGCAACCAGTTGATTTTACCATTTGATACGTCGTAGATAGCTCCAACAACTTTGACCTTCCCAGCGTTCACGAGATCACGAGAAACAGGGCTTTCCATAAACAAATCCTCCATTCCCTGCCAGACATTCTCCTCAATTGCATAAGGTACTACGTCAGCACCATGGGCTTTGGGATTATTTGCAATTGCCTTTTTAACTGCTGGAATGATGTTATCAACCAGGGGTGGGATATTTCTTTCCAGCGGGTGACCGTGACCCTGGACAGCATTTGTCACTGCGGTTACTGCTCCACACTGAGTATGTCCAAGCACGACAAATACAGGGGTGTTTACATGAGCCAGGCCATATTCAACAGATCCTGCCTCATCAACATCCAGAACATTTCCGGCAACACGAATAACAAAAATATCCATAATGCCGGCATCAAACAGAATCTCAACCGGTACTCTGGAATCAGAGCAGGAGATTACAGTTGCATAGGCGTGATCTCCCTGGTCTTCTTTGCCAGCAAGTGCAAGACGGGCAGCATCAGTATGGGGATGAATAGATTTACCGGTTACAAAACGCTCATTCCCAGCTTTCAGCATGGCTATTGCTTCATCTGGACTTGGTTTGGCCACTTTGCTGCCGCTGGCAAGAACAGTAGTGCTGGTAAGAGCCAGGAAACAGCTTACAGCTACAACAGATTTTAAAAATTTTTTCCTCATTGTACTTCCCTCCTTAATGAATTGATATTATAGCAAAGGTCTTGTCTCCGGTAGCTTAGACCGACTGCCACGAAAAGTATTAAAGTACTCAGTGTACGCTTAACTTCATCCTTCCTGATAAACCTTGTAGGTATTTTCATAACCGCCCCCCCTGGGGAGTAACAACTGCCACCTGCAAATCCAGAAAGTGTTTTGTGTTTTCCGTTGGAAGGGGGGGGCAACTTCTCTGTTAAAGGCGATACCGGCAATATCATGTCATCATCAATATCAACCATTGCCCTGTTTTTCAATAACAATTGATCTGGAAACACAAAAATACCCGAAAAAGATCGTTCTCTTTCGGGTATTTAAAGTTTTTTTTGTAAGCAACAATTACACAGTACGACAAAGCCTCGCAAATCCTCCGGGGATAGTCCCTGAAGACCAGAAAGCACGACCATGCTTATAATCCACATACCAATATCCACCAGGTTTTCGCTGAGCATTAACAAAAATAAACGGCTGCTCTTTAGAAAAACAGAGATTGAGATGAATATCCTTACTATTCACTTCTTTATTCATAAGTGACATGGCCTCTTCCATGGTTGGCATCCGCCAGTCATGAAAACCTGCAAATCCATCTTTGTTCAATTGTTCAATCTTGCGTTTCATGCTTCGCACTGCGGTAATATCGAGACCTGCACGTTGCCACATAAGACCGGTTCGCTGATCCACAACCACCCGGCCGTCGTTGGGATCTACCAGTGAATTCTCAAAACTGCCATCACTGTTCAGATCACCATCATAAAAATTCCATTTTCCCAGAAAGTCAGCTAGTTCATCATCATTGATAAAACTGTGTTCTACGGGTAGAGAAACCTTTTCACCTTTAAAATCCGTTTCAGAAAGAAGTGGTAAAGAGGATCCCATATCCTCCACTTCCTGCTCTTCATACAAAGGAATAACAGCAGAAGCATCATCCGATTGAAGAACATTGCCGATCAGCCATGCTTTAATTTCATCATTGATGGCATAACTTTTTTCAAAAACAGACGAGGTGCCCCCACTTTTAATACAATCGGCAAGCATCTGTAGAGGTATTCTGATTTCAGCAGCCACTCTTGCGTGTTTAACTCCACGCTCCATAAGGCAAAGTTTTGGCTCATCTTCCCAGTTGTCGATGAAAAAGTAGTAGACCCGATCGCTGGCACTGACATTGCTGCGCATCTGTTCGCGCCCCCCCCAAGACTCAAATGTTCCAAAAGTCATATCAGGTGTCATCTCCCAATCAATTTCCGGGGTAACAGTATCGCCGATCTCCAATTTCTGAAACATGCCCATAAAAAACTCCTCTTTGTAGGTTCCACCTTTCGATTTCCAGGTAATATTTATGCTGTTTTCTACGAATTTTCCATCAAATAGACAGTATAAATCCTTAATTTCAACCACAGCTATATTTGATTATAATTACCATTATTAAAATGATCAAGCAAAAAAAACCCTCTTCACTGGCAGATCACCTTACCACTCAGTGGTACAGCATTTCCAGGACAACACTATACCCTCAGCACCCTCTTCAAAACATGCCACAACCGCGATTCTTACCATTAATCTGGAACAACACAGCCGAGACGATCCAAGAACAAACAGTGGTTTTTTATTTGTTGTATAATTTACATGAAGAATCAGAAATTCCCATTATGCCGATTGGCAGCACTTTTTCCTTATGGTATGCTTGTCAAGATTGCTTCGAATACTTATTATTTACAGATCTTTTTTTTAGTACCATTATACATTCTTTCGCCGCCTACACTTAGCTGGTGTTTTTTTGAGATGAGTGTAAACTTCAAAACGAATTTACTGAGGTAGTACCCTCCTCAAGGGGGACTGAAAAAAGTACCAGCTTACCGTTCAACATCGGCGTTAGAACACAAAACAATGCAACCCCCCGAAAGGGATATTTTAAATGATGCAAAGTAACTTTCTTTTTCTTGGCGATTCACTCATTGCTGATTTCAACTGGCAGGCACGAATGCACCGGTTTAAAATCCTCAATTATGGCGTTCCCGGAGAAACTGTACAAGGACTCCGCAATCGAATCCCAACAATTACTAAAGACCTTGCATCTCCAGATCTTATTTTGCTAATGATCGGCACCAACAACCTTATTATTGAAGATTTCAGGTTTATGGATTCACTGCGTCAAATCATAGTCAGGCTCACCTCCCGTTACCCGTGTGCTGAAGTGATCATAAACAGCCTGTTGCCCTGTCAACTCCCCTGGGTTTCCCAGGAAAGGCTTCAGCGCATCAATGCAGAAACCAAAAATATAGCCAGCCAAACCGGTTCCTGTTATCTGGACATGTTCAGCAAACTTAAGCCCAATTCCTACTTTTTCCAAAGTGATGGTATTCACTTAACAGACAAAGCGTATGACATCTGGTCAAAATGCATACTGGAATTTGTCTCCTTTTTAATTGAAGACGAACAACCTATTCAAAACCTGTGCACATAGCACTATACATTTATTTAACATGGAAGGATTAAACACATGAAGAAAACACTCTTTAAAGGAATCATAACCTGTCTTTTTATCAGCCTCGCTACATTTGCCAGTGCTTCCCAAAATATCACTGGTAAAGTTCTTGAAACCATGGATTCGGGTGGATACACCTATATGCAAGTTGATACCGGTGACAGCCAGCCATGGGTTGCTATCCCGAAGTCACAGGTAAAAGTTGGACAGGAAGTAACCTACCAGCCCGGTATGGTCATGAAAAACTTTGCTTCCAAAAGCCTGAACCGTACCTTTGACTCCATTGTGTTCTCTTCCGGGATTGACGGAGGCAGTGCTGCTCCACATGGAAAAGGTATGGGTATGGGTATGGGTATGGGCGGAATGCAAAACCCCCACGGAGAAAAAGCCGCCGCAGACGCAAATGATTCTTTTGCCAGCGCAGTTCAGGCAGAAGGCGGTGCTCCTGCCACCAGCATTAAGCCAGCAGCAGGGTCTGGAGGAAGCCTTGGTGCCACGGCTCCTTTTTCCGGAATATCAGTGGACAAAGCAGTGGGTGATAATGCTTATAGTGTAAGTGAAATATTTGCACAAACAGAAGCCCTGAATGGAAAGACAGTTCGTATTCAAGGGAAAGTTGTTAAATACAGCCCTTCTATCATGGGACGCAACTGGGTTCACCTTCAGGATGGTACCGGTGATCCTGAGGCCGGCACCCACGATCTTGTTCTAACCACATCCGAGCAGATAAAGGTTAATACCGTGCTCACCATGGAAGGGGTCCTTGCTGCCAATAAGGATTTTGGAGCCGGCTATAAATATGTGGCCATTGTTGAAGAGGCAAAAGCTGTTCAGTAAGGGACGTACACGAAACATCTTGTTGCCCTTTGTTCCCATTCCTGATTTTCTGTAAACACTGCGAGAAGGAGATTCCGGTGAAGATTGGTATTATTGGCCCTGGGGCCCTCGGTTGCCTCCTGGCTGCCAGACTCTTTCTCGCAGCCAGTGAGCAGAATAAAATAGTGCTCATTGATCATAACCCTGATCGAGCTGCCATGTTGAACAATCAGGGTATTGTTTTTGAAGCGGATGGTGTTAAACAGAAACTGGCTATTCCGCTGAGTAGTAACCCATCTGAGATTGGCCCCATTGATGTTCTCTTTTCCTGTGTTAAATCTCACGACCTTGAAAAAAGTCTCACATTCGCCACCCCTTTGCTATCTTCCGCCACGCTCCTTATATTTCTGCAAAATGGTATCGGCCATCTGCAGTACAATAAGAGAGCAAACGGTCAGGGGATTCCTGTTTTTGCCACAAGCTCAGAAGGAGCCACTCTTCTGGCCCCTGGCCATACAAAACATGCGGGGAAGGGACAGACATACTTAGGATTTCTTTCGCAACAGCAGCAAACAGCAGAAAAAAGTCTCCAACAGCTAGCCGCCATTCTTCAACAGGCAAATATTACCTGCAGTGTTTCCAGCGATATTCTCAGCAGACTTTGGGCCAAGCTTTTTGTCAATGTGGGGATTAATGCACTTACTGCGATTCACAATCTGCCAAATGGCCAACTCCTCAAGTCTTCTGCTATAAAAGAGACAATGAAACAACTGGTGAGAGAAGCTGAACAGGTTGCAATTGCATCAGGAATAACAATCAGGGAAGATCCTGTTGCTGCAACTCTTGCAGTCTGCGAACATACGGCAAAGAATATTTCATCTATGCTGCAGGACGTTCGCAGGCATCGCCCCACTGAGATTGATGCAATAAATGGAGCGATAAGTGTGCATGGACACAAAAACAACATTGCAACACCTCTCAATGACAAAACCATCGCTCAAATAAAAACCATTGAAAAGACTTACCATGAATATACGACACAATGAGATAGGATTTGATCTGGATGGGGTTATCGCAGACACAGGTGAGGCTTTTATCCGTCTTGCCTGTGAGGAGTTTGATTACTGCTCATTCCGTCTGGAAGATATCACCAGCTTTCAGGTTGAGGACTGTCTCAGCATCCCAACCGACAAGGTGGAACAAATTTTTTACGCCATCCTTAAAGACTCTTTAGGTACAGGGTTACAGCCGTTCCCCGGCGCAGTGGATGTGATAACAGGCATGGCCGCACAGGCTCCAGTTACCATCATTACAGCAAGACCTCTGGAAAAACCTGTTTCCGACTGGCTGGATCACTTTTTCTCTTCCGAAACATGTAAGCAGATAAAACTTGTAGCCATGGGTGATCACGATGACAAAGCCCGCTACATAAAAGATCATAATCTGAACTACTTTGTGGATGATCGAGTGGAAACCTGTTTACAACTTGCCGAAACAAACATTACTCCCATTGTTTTCAATCAACCGTGGAACCACAACAAACACAGCCTGCACAGTGTCAGCAACTGGCAGGAAATCCAAGACCTTCTCAAGAATCAAAAATAATATGCGCTGTCCTCATTGCCAGCAAAAAATCCAGGTGTACCGAAACCCTGTTCCAACCGTCGATATAATCATCGAAGTTGAAGGGGGCCATTGTACTCATCAAACGAAAGAACCCGCCCCATGGCTGGGCATTACCGGGCGGCTTTGTTGATTACGGAGAATCTTACGAGACTGCAGCGACAAGAGAGGCAAAAGAAGAGACAGGACTTGTGGTAAAGAATCTTCAACAGTTCAGAACCTACTCTGATCCGAATCGTGATCCCAGACAACACACAGCATCAACAGTTTTCATTGCTCAAGCTACCACACAACCAACGGCAGGAGACGATGCTGCTGAAGCAAAACTATTCACAAAAGAAAACTTACCAGAACTGGTATTTGATCACAGCAAAATTATAGCCGACTACTTTTCCCTAAAAAAAGAGATGTAAGCCAAAAACTCAGGTAAACAACGTAAGTGGTCAGGGTGCTGCAGATTTGTGCCAGCACCTCTGTCCGCCATAGTCTGTCCTATGCGGACAGAGGTGATCGTGCAAATCTTTCGCGCCCTGAGCGCTTCCCCCCTACTGCATAAGCCATTTTAGCAGAAAAAACATCCCCAACCCTGCGCCCGCAGAACTGTATATCAGCAGTCAGGGGGTACAATTACTACCAAATTTTTTTTTAATAACAGTAAAAGTAGCAAGCGCTGCCACTCCCGCAATGAGTATATAAAGAAAAGTAAAATCCTGCATATCCCTGCTTTACCCTTTAATCCGAACACCGGTTTTCTTACGAAGACGAATTGATTGAGGTGTAACCTCAACCAGTTCATCATCATTAATATAGGCGATACAATCTTCAAGAGTCATCATAACGGGAGGTGTCAAAACCACAGACTCATCCGATCCGGAGGCACGCATATTAGTAAGTTTTTTTCCTTTTGCAGGATTCACAACCAGATCAGTACTGCGGCAATGTTCACCCAAAATCTGCCCTTGATACATTGGCGATCCCGGCCCCACAAAAAGCTTACCACGTTCCTGCAGGTTAAACAGAGCAAAAGCAACAGATGTACACGGTTCTTTAACCACCAGTACCCCACTCACACGATTAACAATTTCTCCAGCCCATGGTCCATACTCAGCAAACACATAACTCATCATGCCCATGCCCTTGGTGTCAGTCATGAATTCCGAACGATACCCAAGCAGTCCACGGGTTGGAATTTTAAACTTGAGGCGAGCCATACCATTTTGATTGGTCATCTCTTCCATCAGGCCTTTAAGTTTGCCAAGTTTTTCTATTACCGCCCCCTGATACTGTTCATCAACATCAACGGTCAACGCCTCATAAGGTTCGAGGGTCTCACCATCTTCTTCTTTTAAGATTACCTGGGGACGGGTAACCTGCAATTCATAACCTTCCCTTCTCATGTTTTCAATAAGGATGGAAAGATGCAACTCACCACGTCCGGAAACTCTAAAGCCCACGGCATCAGTAAGTGGCTCATATTGCAGCGCAACATCGGAAAGTGTTTCTCTTTTCAAACGTTCTTCAATATGACGGGAGGTAACATATTTCCCTTCTTTTCCAGCAAACGGCGAGTCATTGGGGATAAAATTCATGGAGATGGTTGGGGGATCGATATCGATCAGTGGCAAGGGCTTAGGATCATCCGGATCGGTAAACGTTACTCCAACGGTAACATCTTCCATTCCAGCCACGGCAACAATCTCACCGGTGGTGGCAGTTTCTGTGGAAACTTTTTCATCACAGGCAAAACGATAAATTTTTGTAATACGAACCGGTTTAATTGATCCGTCCCGACGGCAAACAACAACCGGCTGATTGATGGACAAGGTGCCATTTACAACCTTTCCAATGCCAAGACGTCCAAGATATGGGTTGTAGTCAATGGTTCCTACCTGCATTTGCAGGGAGGCATCGGGTGAACCGCTTGGAGCTGGAATATGGTCAACAATCATTTCTGAAATGACGTGCATATTGCCGCCATCCACGACTTCTTCATCATGTTCTTTGAGAGCATAGCCTTCTTTTGCAGAGGCATAAACCACCGGAAAATCAAGTGTCTCATCGGGGGCATTCAGCTTTACAAAGAGGTCAAAGACCTGATCAACAACCCAGTCACACCGGGCAGCAGGTTTGTCAATTTTATTGATTACGACGATTACCGGAAGATTGTTTTCCAGAGCCTTTTTCAGAACAAAATATGTCTGAGGCATGGGACCTTCCTGAGCATCGACAAGAAGCATTGCACCATCGGCCATTCGGAGTACACGTTCGACCTGGCCGCCAAAATCTGCATGACCTGGGGTATCAATAATATTGATCCAGTGGTCATTATATTCGTAAGATCCATTTTTGGCAGTGATGGTGATTCCACGCTCCCGCTCAATATCTCCGGAATCCATCAAACGTTCGGAAACTCGTTCGTTTTCCCTGAACATACCGGAATGTTTAAATAACTCATCTACAAGCGTTGTTTTGCCGTGATCGACATGGGCGATAATCGCAACATTTCGAATTTTATCCTGTTCCATCTTTTGCCTCTAAAAAGGAAAAAAGCACCCAGCCATATGCGGTTGCTTTAAAATTATTTTTGGTGTTGTGGTTGAAAAACTCAACAGAATAACAAAACCTCACCGACTTGACAAGAAAATTAAATCACAGGGAATCAAGGATTTTTTTTCGGCTATCAGCGGAACGTTTCAGCACAGAGACAGCCTCATCGACATAATCATACACCTTTGCCTGCTTCCCCTTTGCAGGACGCATAATTCGGCCCAACACCTGTAAAAGTCTCCCCTCAAAGGTGATGGGGGTAGTAAGAAACAAGTTGCTCAATCCCGGACAATCAAAACCTTCACCAATGAGTTGCAAGGTGGCAACCAAAACCTTTATCTGGCCGGACTGAACTGTTTCAACAATGGCCGCTCGCTGATCCGCTGCTGTTTGTCCGGTAAGCAGGGCAACATCAACACCTCGCGTCTTAAGTCCCTTTTCAAAAACCTGACAATGGCTGACACGATCTGAAACCAGCAGCTGGATCCCGCTGTTTTTCTTTCTGCTTTCACGGGCAACATCATCAATAATCTGCTGATTTCTTTTTACGTCCTGGATAAGCGCAGTTATCAGAGGCTGATAATCTCCGCAGTAATGATATTGAAAAGTGGTTTTACAACGCACAAGTTCAGGCTTTACGACAGCACCCGTTGCGTGCAGTTCTTCTTGATCTACCTTGTGAAACAGATCACCCATATAAAAATTAATCAGCTTTGTTGAACCGTCATCACTACGAAAAGCTGTGGCTGAAAGACCAAGAAGATAGTGACCGGAAAAACTACTCACAACATCTGTAAACAGGGCTGCCGGTACCCGGTGACATTCATCCACCACCAGATGGCCAAAATTAGGAGCCAGTTCCTGCACCCGTTTTCTGGCTGTATTTACGATAGCCACGGTGATGGGCTGCACATCAAAATGCCCATCGCCCACAAGACCAGAAGAACAATGCAGGAACTCTTTTATGCGCTCCTGCCACTGATACAACAGCTCTTTAGTGTGGACAACAATGAGCGCAGGTTGTTTTCGGGCAGCAATAATTGCAAGTGCCATCACAGTTTTTCCACTTCCGGTTCCAGCTTCCAACACTCCAAGAGAACGATTTTCCGCATCTAACAGTGCTGAATTCTGATAAGAACGCAAGCTTCCCTGAAACACAAAATCCTCTTCTGCCAGCAGCAAACGTTTGTCAACAATTACCGGTGTTTCCTGCAGAAACTCGCGGCACAACAGAACGGCCTGATTGGCAAAACCTCTTGGAAACCGCAAACCGTCAGGCGCCGAATCATAGTATTTCAATGTTGGCTTGAGCTTCTTCCCAATCCAGCGACCATACTTTTTCGCTGATATATATTTAGGATTATCAATTGTGAGGCGCGCTTTAACAGCACGTTCAAGATCAAGGGGGATATCTTCAAGAAGACAATCTGCAGCAACAGTAAGACGTGACATAGACACACTTTTCGCAACTATTCAATTGATTATCTGACAGGTCTGTGGCATTTTCACTCTATGCCCAATACTCTCATCCATATCGGGATACAAACCCCACTGACAAGGCTTGGAATCAAAGAGGCACCGCTGCAGTGGATTGTGGTGGGTTGCATTATCCCTGACATTCCATGGATTGTCCAGCGGATTTTCACGTATCTTCCGGGAATTGATTCTTTAGACCTGCGACTTTACAGCGCCACCCAGGCAAGTCTTGTCTATTGCCTGATACTTTCTCTGGCTCTGGCTATGCTGGCCAGCAGAAGCAAGCAGATCTTCCTGATCCTTGCATCAAACAGCCTTTTTCATCTGCTCCTTGATGCAACTCAAAAAAAATGGGGAAATGGCATAAATTTATTTGTTCCATTTTCCTGGAAAGTGACAAATTTTGGAGTAATCTGGCCGGAACATCTGATAAGCTCTTTTTTTATACTTACAGGACTTATCACACTTGCTGTCCTATGGCCCAAGGCAATTCAAGTCAAACAGTTACTGCAAAAGCCAAACAGAACAAAAATAATATGCATTACAACCTGTCTTGTTTTCTACTTTTGCAGCCCGGCCCTGCTCCTCAGTACTGCCTATGACGCCAATATTCATTACGGAAAAACACTTAGCGAACATACAACACGACATGGTAAAACAATTGAAATAGACAGAGCCAAATACAATGCAACAACAAACTCCCTGGAGTGCTACATTGATACTAATTTACGGATTGCCAATCCACCAGAAATAGAGTCAGGAATTATCACCATCCGCGGGCGTTTCCTCAACGAAGAAACTCTTCATCTGGAAGAATATCATATTCACAAGATTTCACGAGACTATTCATCATATATAGGATTATTACTCGCCCTATTCCTTTGGAGCCACACATTCTTCTATCACTACTATAAACCACCCCAAACACTAACAGGAACCCCACATGACTCTTAAACCTTTCTTTACAGCTCTTTTCTTAATGCTGTTAGCGGGAACTCTCTCTTTTGCAAGCCCTGACAAGCAAGCCATTACCATGACTCTGCCAAGCAGTGTCGTCAAAGACGCAATCGCCAAAAGCCTTCCACTGGAGTTTCCGATAAATTCCGATACATTACTTGGATCAATCGCAATTGACAAAATAGAGAACCTGCAATTTAAATTGAATAAACTTTCAAGTCACATCACGTTAACCGGACGTGAATTAAATATTGTAACCTCCATTGCAGGACATAACCTTCGCATGAAAATCGGCTCACTCACCATGGGTTTTCAATGTGATGCCACCCTACGGTTTGACAGCTCAAGCCAGACACTGTTTATCAAACCAATTATTACTGACCTTCAATCTACAGACGAGGCGAAGAAAAATGTCGCCGCAACTATTGCCCTGCTTTTCAACAATCGGGAATTTCCGCTGCAAATAGAAAAACTCAAACCCATTGTAGCTGATATGGGGAATAAATTTCTATCCATCTCCATGGACATCACAAGCATAGAACTGCATCCCGACAGACTGTTTTTGAGCCTTACACCAAAAATTGAGACCACCGGAAAATGAGCAATGGCTCGGTTGCCCAATAAAACAATGCCTTACCGGTTGAACTATGTTATTTTTTAATTTTAAAGTTTTGCTTGTTTTACTACTTGTATTAAACTGTTCAGATTTGCTGGGAAAACATTTATATATTTTACCTTTTGTGAAATAATAGCATTGCTCTTCTATCGACACCTTGTTGAGGAAACAGACTATGCAGTCATTGCAGCACCTTTCCTGGATATTTCCAGAAGACTTTGTGCTTTCAGACCTGGAAAAACTCCTTTCTGTGCACTTTACAATGCAATTCGATTCCGTGAAAAAAAGCAGTCGAATTTGGTATGACACTTTTGACTGGCGTCTTTTTCGTAAAAAGCAGAGACTGACCAGTGAGGGAAACAACTGGATCCTTGATGACTTTCAGGGCCGGCAGCTGGCTGTCCTGAAGAGCCCTGAAAAATCATTCCGTTTTGCCTGGCAGTTCCCCGTCTCACCTCTTCGTCAATTCCTTGAAAACTCATTGGATGTTCGAGCTGTTCTACCAATTGCTGCTGAAGAGCTCGAGTCTTCTTCTGTACAGATTTTCAACAAGGATAAAAAGATTGTTGTCTTTCTGAATATCCAGCAGTCTACTAACAGCCAAAACGGAAAACAGCGAATTACCGTGCATATGGAAGAGGTGCGTGGCTGCAATAAATGGTTTAAACGAGTTGCCAGGGTTCTTGACACTGCTGCTGTTAAACTTGGTAGCATTGGTGATCTGTTCCCCTTTATTCTTGAGGGAACTGATCGCAAGCCTCTGGATTATGGTTCCGGCTATGCTGTTCCTTTGACGCCTGAAATGAGCAGTGTTGATGCAACTCAAAGGATTTTTGTATTCCTGCTATCCTGTATACGCCGCAATGAAGAGGGGATCATCGATGATCTCGACTCGGAATTCCTCCATGACCTGCGAGTGGCGGTACGAAGAACACGTTCAGCACTGAGCCTCCTCAAAGGAGTGCTGACAGCCGATGTAACGGATCGTTTCAAAGAAGATTTTCGTTATATTGGTCAAATTACCAACCCGGTTCGTGATTTGGATATTTACCTGCTCAACGAGAAAAAATACCAGGAAAGTGTTCCGCAACGTCTCCAACAAGGATTGACCTATTTTTTTGAAACCCTTGCAGATAGAAGAAAAGAAGAACAGCGAGAACTCATCACATCTCTGCGCAGCATGCGTTATCAACAAATACTGACAGACTGGTCTCAACTGCTTGATCAGGAAGACATGCTGCCAGCTGGAAAAAAAGGTGCTATTCCCATTGGGACTCTTGCCGGAAAAATTATCCACAAACGATTTAGAAGAATATTGAATGATGGAGCGAAGATTCATCAGCGCAGCCCGGACAGCGAGCTGCACAAACTGCGCCTCCAATGCAAAAAACTTCGTTACTGCCTGGAATTTTTCGCCACTCTCTACGAGCCACAGCACATGAAGCAATTCATTAAACAGCTAAAAATATTACAGAATAACCTCGGAGACTTCAACGACCTCTCTGTACAACAGGAGATACTTGCCGATTATCTATCAAAGACCAAACCGGGATCCAGGAAGTCACTGGAATTGGCAGCATCCATCGGTGGTTTAATGACAGCTCTTGCCGTACAGCATCATCGGGTCAGGGCTCATTTTGAGAAAACTTTTGCCCACTTTTGTCGTCCAAAAAACATGAAGCTTTACCGGCAGATTTTTGATTGACCTGGCTCAACCTGAATAAATGAAGAAGCTATGATTGTTCTCGCTGTTTATACCAGTAGACGAAGTGGCTGCAAGCCAGTACAATCGCATATACGAATAACCGGGATGAAGAATACGTTGCCCACCAGAAGATCAGACAATTGATCTTCAGCGACCTCTGCAATCTTTTCTGCAAACTTACTGCTTTTTTCACCATAAACACTCCCCTTGAACCACAGAACACACAAGCTCGCTGGGCTCACCGCACCGGCAAGAGATTCCTTATCACATGGCAAAGTGAGGGCTGTTTACCTGTTCGACGAACCTGATATTCTCGTTCTTTTAAAAGTTCCATACTGTCCCCGTTGCTAATTGTTGATTTGATTAAGTCAAAAGCAACGATTGCGCCAAAAGAAACACAACATCTTCGACACCACAACAATTGTAGAAAATATGACAAAATGGAAAGGTGCCGTCTCTTTTGTTACAGGAAAGAACTTCACCAGGCTTGAAAACCACATACCACGCCTCTCACTTTTACATTTATGACAAACCCGCCCTCCCACTCTTACCTTATTGTAATATTTTAATAATGACAATCTTGTGGGGTGCAGCGCCAGCACGCCTGAACACATGCGACTTCAGACAGTTAAGACAATAAAAAAACAAGAGACACACATGGCATGCTATGTGCAAATATTGGACAGACAGCCAAAGACGGCTCAGCTACAGAACACAAAAGAAATGTTTTCAAACCAATATCCATAAAAGGAGAAAAAAATGAAATCGAAGCTATTAACACTCTCATTGGGGTGCACCTTAATCCTTGGCTCCCTGGTCAGCGGTCAGGCCATAGCCGAAGAAACCATCAAGGTTGGAGTACTGCACTCCCTGTCCGGCACCATGGCCATCAGTGAGACCACCCTGAAAGACACCATGCTCATGCTCATCGACGAGCAGAATAAAAAGGGCGGAATTCTTGGCAAAAAACTCGAAGCTGTGGTCGTTGACCCTGCATCTGACTGGCCGCTCTTTGCTGAAAAAGCACGAGAGCTGATTGAAAAAGAAAAGGTAGTCTCAGTATTTGGCTGTTGGACTTCAGTTTCCCGTAAATCAGTCCTTCCTGTCTTTGAGGAGCTGAACAGTCTGCTCTTCTACCCGGTACAATATGAAGGAGAGGAATCTTCATTAAACGTTTTCTACACAGGCGCGGCCCCGAACCAGCAGGCAATCCCTGCGGTTGATTACCTTATGAATGATATGGGCATAAAACGCTGGGTTCTTGCCGGTACCGACTATGTCTACCCACGCACCACCAACAAAATCCTCGAAGCGTATCTCAAGGCCAAGGGTGTAGCTGATACTGACATCATGATCCACTATACGCCCTTTGGGCACTCCGACTGGCAGTCCATTGTTGCCGACGTTAAAAAATTCGGCGCTACAGGTAAAAAGACGGCCGTTGTTTCCACCATTAACGGTGATGCCAATGTTCCCTTCTATAAAGAACTTGGCAATCAGGGTATCACCGCAGACACCATTCCTGTCATTGCCTTTTCAGTAGGCGAAGAAGAGCTTTCAGGTATCGACACCAAGCCTCTTGTTGGTCACCTTGCCGCCTGGAACTATTTCATGAGCGTAGACAGTGAGGCCAATGACGCTTTTATCGAATCCTGGCAGAAATTCATCAAAAGTGAAAAACGAGTGACAAACGATCCCATGGAGGCTCACTACATTGGTTTCAACATGTGGGTCAGGGCGGTTGAAAAAGCGGGGACCACTGATCCTGCTGCTGTGCAGGACGCCATCATTGGTATTACTGTACCAAACCTGTCCGGTGGCTACTCTACCATGATGCCTAACCACCACATCACCAAACCTGTACTTATTGGTGAAATTCAGGATGATGGCCAGTTTGAAATTGTCTGGCAGACAGCCGGCATGGAAGTTGGAGATGCCTGGTCCGACTTTCTCCCAGGCTCAAAAGATCTGATTTCCGACTGGAGGAAGCCCCTTTCCTGCGGTAACTATAACGTCAAGACTGGCAAATGTTCCGGTAAAAAATAGGCCAGCCCTTCGCTTACCGGGAATCGGCAGCTCCTGCTGATTCCCGGCCACTTTCTTTTACTCTGAATTATCGCACCCTAACGAGAACATTTCATGCATCAGGCACAAAGCAACCCCTACAACTTTAAGCCACTCCTCATCTTTTTTCTTGGCACCCTAATTCTCTTTCTAACAGGATTTTGCCATGCTGCAGAAAGAGAAGCGCAGTTCACTGAAGGAATTTCCCTCCTTCTCCAGAAAACTTTCAACCAGAAACAAAGTGGTATCCACAAAATCGCAACCAGTGGTGATAAACGAGCAGAACCGATTCTAACGGCTCTACTTGGCGGAAAACTGTATCGCCTGAAAAAAGACTACACCCTGGTGCATGCCACCATTGAAAACTCACAAGCACATATCACAGATGCCCTCACTGGAGACTCTTTAGGATCTGTAAAGAAAAGAAAACTTAAAAAAATAACCATCAACAATACCTTACGCAGCAAGATTAAAGTAGCGCTTGCAACAATCCACCTCAGCAATCCTGACCCAAAAGTGCGCGAAAATGCAATCAATAAGCTGACAAAAAACCTGACCGATGAGTCATCCATCCTGTTGGCAGAGCTTCTGCACACAGAAAAAAACAGAGATGTGCGCGAGGCACTGACAATTGCCATGAATATTGTCAATCTGCGCAGCCCCGACAGTGGACAAAAACTGCTGGCACTAAGCAAACTGCAGGGCAATCTAAAACCGGCAGTACGCAATGAAATCAATCGGCTCCTGTCAGAGGAAGAGGACGTACAAGTTCGCAAGAAGGCGGAATCAGTACTTGCCTCTATTAAGTCAAAAACTTCTTTTTACGGGTTGCTGGAGACTCTCTTCTTCGGCCTCAGTCTTGGCTCGGTACTGGTGCTTGCCGCAATTGGCCTTGCTATCACCTTTGGTGTCATCGGTGTGATCAATATGGCTCACGGTGAGTTGATCATGCTTGGAGCCTATACAACTTATGTGATCCAACAGCTCTTGCCTGGATCTATCGGCCTTGCGCTCTTCCTTTCCATTCCGGCAGCATTTCTTGTTTCCGGCCTGACAGGCATCATCATTGAACGTTCGGTCATCCGTTTTCTCTACGGGCGTCCTCTGGAAACCCTGTTGGCAACATTTGGTATCAGCCTTATCCTGCAGCAGGCCGTACGCTCAATATTTTCTCCACTTAATCGCAGCGTAGCCAGCCCTGCCTGGATGAGCGGTTCTTTACAGATCAACCCGATTCTGTCTCTGACCAACAACCGCATAGCAATACTCATCTTTTCTTTGCTGGTCTTTGCAGGGCTGTACCTCATCTTAAAAAAGAGTTCCATCGGCCTGCAAGTTCGTGCAGTATCGCAAAACAGAAAGATGGCCAGAGCCATGGGCATTCGAGCCGCAAGGGTGGACGCCCTGACTTTCGGCCTTGGTTCCGGCATTGCAGGGATTGCAGGTGTTGCTCTTTCCCAGCTGACCAACGTTGGACCCAATCTTGGTCAGGCCTACATCATAGACTCCTTCATGGTCGTGGTGTTTGGCGGTGTCGGCAACTTATGGGGCACACTGATTGGCGGGCTGTCACTTGGGGTGGCCAATAAATTTCTTGAACCATGGGCCGGGGCAGTGCTCGCCAAAATCTTGATCCTTGTCTTCATAATTCTCTTTATCCAGAAACGTCCCCGGGGCTTGTTCCCGCAAAAGGGCCGCACTGCGGGGTGAAAACATGCTTATCCACAAACTCCTGAAAGATGATCGCGGCGGAACAGTTATGCTTGGTCTATTGACCCTGATAACTGTTTTGGTGCCACTCTGTAACCTGTTGGTACCAGAGAGCAGCCCCCTGCATATCTCCACCTACACCATGACCCTGCTCGGCAAGTATCTCTGTTATGCCTTGCTCGCCGTGGCCGTTGACCTGGTGTGGGGATACCTTGGCATACTCAGCCTTGGCCACGGAGCTTTTTTTGCTCTCGGTGGCTACGCCATGGGAATGTACCTGATGCGGCAGATTGGTAACCGCGGGATGTATGGACACCCCATACTGCCCGATTTCATGGTATTCCTCAACTGGCAGGAACTCCCCTGGTTCTGGCTCGGCTTCAACTGGTTCTGGTTTGCCATGCTTATGGTGGTGCTGGTGCCGGGGCTACTGGCTCTGGTTTTTGGCTGGCTGGCATTTCGTTCCCGGGTCACCGGAGTATACCTCTCCATCATGACCCAGGCACTGACTTACGCACTGCTCCTGGCATTTTTTAGAAATGAAATGGGATTTGGCGGCAATAATGGCCTGACTGATTTTAAAGATATACTTGGCTTTTCCCTCCAGTCCAATGCCACTCGAGCTGGTCTCTTTATCGCCTCAGCTATTGCCCTTGGCGCAGGGTACCTGAGCTGCCTGTACATCACCCGCTCCAAGCTCGGAAAGGTGTGTACCGCAATACGAGATCAGGAGGACAGAACCAGGTTCATCGGCTACCGTGTGGAAAATTTCAAACTATGGATCTTCACCTTTTCCGCCATGCTTGCTGGAGTTGCCGGAGCCTTGTATGTCCCCCAGGCAGGAATCATCAACCCGGGAGAATTCGCGCCCCTTGTATCGATCGAGATAGTAATCTGGGTCGCAGTTGGCGGACGGGCAACTCTGTATGGTGCAGTAGTGGGTGCAATGATTGTTAACTACGCAAAGAGCTACCTTACCGCTGCTATGCCGGATGCCTGGCTTTTTGCCCTGGGCGCATTGTTTGTTCTTGTGACTCTGCTCCTTCCCAGAGGAATAACCGGATTACTGCGTAAAAAAGAGGTGACCAAATGAATATCCGTGAATCCATACGTTCTGCCTTAAGCCGGGATGAAGTCTTTGAATTTCTTGTCCCGGAAACTCCACCGGATCTTGATCTGACCCATGGGATCATCCTCTACCTTGAAGAAATCAGTGTCAGCTTTGACGGCTTTAAGGCAATTGACAACCTGAACCTCTACATTGATGATGGCGAATTACGCTGTATCATCGGCCCCAACGGTGCCGGAAAAACCACGATGATGGACATCATCACCGGCAAAACCACACCGGACAAAGGATCAGCCTGGTTTGGGCAGCAGATTAACCTTTTAAACATGGATGAACCTGAGATTGCAGCCGCGGGAATTGGCCGGAAATTCCAAAAGCCCACGGTCTTTGAAAACCATGCCGTCATAGAAAATCTGGAGCTTGCCATGGCAGGAGACAAAGGTGTATGGACAACGCTCAACGCCCGTCTGAACGGAGAACAACGCAACCGTGTTGACGAAATCCTGAACACCATTGGTTTGAATCAGCAATACAAGGAACAGGCCGGCTCTCTCTCTCATGGACAGAAACAGTGGTTGGAAATAGGTATGCTACTCATGCAGAACCCGAGACTGCTGCTGGTGGATGAACCGGCAGCCGGAATGACCCATCAGGAGATGGATCGTACCGCAGAACTGCTGACTTCCCTTGCCGGCGACCACAGCATCATCGTTGTAGAACATGACATGGGCTTTGTCCGCTCCATTGCCAAAAAAGTGACGGTGTTGCATCAGGGCAGCGTGCTGGCTGAAGGAACCATGGATGACGTACAAAACAATCAGCAAGTCATTGAAGTTTATCTCGGAGAATAACAGATGTTGCAAACTAACCAACTCAACCAGTATTATGGCGAGAGCCATACCCTCTGGGACATAGATATTACCGTACCAGAAGGACAATGCACCTGCCTGATGGGGAGAAACGGGGTGGGCAAAACAACTCTTCTGGATACCATCATGGGACTTCTCCCTGTCCGTTCCGGCCACATAAGCCTTGATGGCGTAGAAATAACAAAACTACCCGCAGAACGACGGGCTGGCCTTGGTGTGGGCTACGTTCCACAGGGACGGCAGATCTTCCCCCTTCTTACTGTCCGGGAAAATCTGGAGATCGGGCTTAGTACCGGTCGCACAAAGAGAAAAAACATTCCAGACCTTGTCTTTTCCCTCTTTCCTGTATTAAAAGAGATGTTAAGTCGCCGGGGTGGCGATCTGTCTGGTGGCCAGCAGCAGCAACTTGCCATAGGACGTGCTTTGGTGCTGGATCCTTCGCTACTGATTTTAGATGAACCCACGGAAGGAATCCAACCCAATATTGTTCAAGAAATTGGTGACATTATCAACAAACTGAAAAATGATCTTGGTATAACCGTTCTCTTGGTGGAACAGAAACTACCTTTTGCCAGAGCTGTTGCTGATGGATTTGTCATACTGGATCGTGGCAGGTCAGTGGCAACGGGCACCATGGACACCCTTGATGAACAATTAATCCGCAAATATCTTACCGTATAAGGAAAATCAAAACCGGCATGGAGAATGGTCAGAGTAAGGGCTGGAATGCCAGTCTGCAACTGAAGTACATACAACGCCGGGGACGCACAGTTCTTGCCCGCAACATCCACAGCGGCCCCCTTGTCGTGCAGCGACCACTTTACCCGGAAGGCGGGGTGTGTCACACCTGCATTCTTCATCCACCAGGAGGAGTAGTCGGCGGTGACCACCTGAAAATGGATATCCTTGCAGAAAAAAAAACATCCACTCTTATTACCACCCCCGGTGCAACCAAGTTCTACCGCTCCGCAGGAAAAACAGCAGTCCAGGAGCAACACCTTTGCATAGAAGATGGAGCAATGCTTGAATGGTTGCCCCAGGGTAACATAATATTTCCCGGTGCAAATGCGGAAATCAACACCACCATTGACCTTGCGGCCGGGGCAAAATTTATGGGCTGGGAGATTCTCTGTCTTGGCCTGCCAGTGAACAACCAGCGCTTTGATCACGGGAAGCTTTTTACAAGTCTGGTCGTACGTCGCCAGAAAATTCCCCTGCTGATCGAACGACTTCGTGTACATGAGCATCAAGAACTATCGCGTTGTGCCGGGTTGCGCGATTTTCCAATTATTGCTACTTTTATTGCCACCGATTGCACGAGTGAAACGCTCAGCCCGCTGCGAAGTCTCACGCCCCATGAAAAAGAGGCACTATACGGTGTGACTCTCATGGACGGTTTACTAGTGGTCAGATATCTCGGATTTTCAACCTTTGCAGCACAGGGGCTGTTTACCCATATATGGAAACTTCTACGACCGAAAATTACCAAAACAAATGCCTGCCCTCCACGTATATGGGCAACTTGAAAAAAATACAACCACATTCCTGTGGTGCAAAGCATAGAGGAACCCCATGGAATTGACACCAAGAGAAAAAGACAAACTTATGCTGTTCACCGCCGGACTGCTTGCCGAACGACGAAAAGAAAGGGGCCTGAAGCTGAACTATCCTGAAGCAGTAGCTTTTATTAGTGCAGCCATCCTTGAGGGAGCACGGGACGGAAAATCTGTGGCTGAGCTCATGGATTACGGCCGCACCCTGCTAGGCTTTGAAGATGTCATGGAAGGAATCGCGGAAATGGTGGACGAAATTCAAGTAGAGGCCACCTTCCCCGACGGCACCAAGTTGGTCACAATTCATAATCCTATTGTGTAGGGAGATTTAGCATGATACCAGGTGAAATTATCACTGCCGATGGTGACATTGAAATTAATGTCGGTCGGCAAACCATACAAATTGACATCGGCAACAGTGGCGACCGTCCCATCCAGGTCGGCTCCCATTACCATTTTTTCGAAACCAATCCGGCCCTGATCTTTGACCGGGAAAAAACCCGTGGGTTCCGTCTTAACATTGCAGCTGGTACAGCTGTTCGTTTCGAGCCCGGCCAGAATCGTAAAGTCGAGCTCGTTGCCTACGCAGGCGAGCGAAAGGTATACGGCTTTAATGGTGAAATCATGGGAAAACTCGAGGATAGCAAATGACAACAATTAGCCGCAGGGCCTATGCGGAGATGTTTGGCCCGACAACCGGTGACAGAGTACGTCTGGCAGACACAGAGCTCTGGGTTGAAGTAGAAGAAGACCGCACCACCTACGGTGATGAGGTAAAGTTTGGAGGCGGTAAGGTCATCCGTGACGGAATGGGACAGAGCCAGCGTCAAAGTAAAGATGCTGTGGATCTTGTTATCACCAATGCACTCATCCTGGATCACTGGGGGATTATCAAGGCTGATATCGGAATCAAAAACGGTCGCATCAGTACCATCGGTAAAGCTGGCAACCCTGATGTGCAATCCGGTGTTGACATCATTATCGGACCTGGCACAGAGACCATTGCCGGAGAAGGTTCAATTATCACTGCCGGCGGTATAGACGCCCATATTCATTTCATCTGCCCTCAACAGATCGAAGAAGCCCTGGTGAGCGGCATCACGACCATGCTCGGCGGCGGCACCGGCCCGGCCACCGGCACCAATGCCACCACATGCACTCCCGGCCCCTGGAACATTCACCGCATGTTGCAAGCCGCCGATGCACTTCCCATGAATCTTGGCTTTATGGGCAAGGGCAATAGCAGCCTGCCGGAAGCTTTGGAGGAACAGGTTGAGGCCGGAGCCATGGGACTCAAGCTGCACGAAGACTGGGGTACAACACCAGCATCCATAGACAACTGCCTGAATGTGGCAGACAAAATGGACGTACAGGTTGCCATCCATACTGACACCCTAAACGAGTCGGGCTTTGTCGAACACACCATGGCCGCATTCAAGAATCGAACAATCCACACCTACCATACCGAAGGTGCTGGTGGTGGCCATGCCCCGGATATTATCCGGGCCTGCGGGAAAAACAATGTCCTGCCCTCATCCACCAACCCCACCAGACCCTATACCATCAATACCGTTGACGAGCATCTGGACATGCTCATGGTCTGCCATCATCTGGATCCCAAAATTGCAGAAGACGTGGCCTTTGCCGAATCACGCATTCGTCGGGAAACGATTGCAGCAGAAGATATTCTTCATGATCTTGGTGCATTCTCTATGATCGCCTCAGACTCCCAAGCCATGGGCAGGGTTGGCGAGGTGATCATCCGCACCTGGCAGACAGCACACAAGATGAAAACACAACGCGGTAGCCTGAGTGGTGACCCTGCCCGTCATGATAACCTGCGGGCAAGACGCTACATAGCCAAGTACACTATCAACCCTGCAATTGCCCACGGTATCAGCCACGAGGTGGGATCTGTTGAGGTCGGAAAATTTGCCGATCTGGTTCTTTGGAAACCAGCCCTGTTCGGCGTCAAACCAAGCCTCATCCTCAAGGGTGGGATGATTGCAGCCGCACCAATGGGAGATCCCAACGCATCTATTCCTTCGCCTCAGCCGGTACACTACCGACCCATGTTCGGCGCTCTCGGCGGTGCCAGGAATGCAACTTCGCTCAGTTTTCTTTCCCAGACAGCCGTGGACAAAGGTATTGCTGATCGACTCGGTTTGCGCAGTATCATCGCTGCGGTCAAGGGATGCAGAAATATCACAAAAAAGGATATGATATTAAATGACTACCTGCCAGTGATTGAGGTTGACTCACAAACCTATGAGGTGCGGGCCGATGGAGAGCTCCTCACCTGCGAACCTGCATCTGTACTGCCAATGGCCCAGCGGTATTTTCTTTTCTGATATGATACAATTCACGAGAAAAATTGAGCCCAGTGCAGAAGCAACAGGCACGATCACCCTGCCCTGGTCACAGCGCACAAAAAGCCGACAGCGTGTACAGCTTGACAATGGTGAAGAGGCCGGACTTTTTTTAGAGCGTGGCGTTATCCTCCGGGATGGTGATTGCCTGGCTTCCGAAGACGGTAGAATCATCAAGATACGTGCAGCCACAGAAACAGTATCAAGCGCTTACTGTGAAGACCCTCTGCAACTTGCACGCATCTGCTACCACCTCGGCAACCGCCATGTGGATCTGGAAATCAGCGCGAAGCAGGTTCGTTATCCACATGATCATGTGCTCGACTCCATGCTTTTGGGAATGGGTCTGACACCAAAAATTGAACAAGCCCCCTTTGAACCGGAAACCGGTGCCTACGGAGAAGGACATGGCCATAGCCATGGATAAGCCCCATTCACTGCTGCGGTTACTGCACCTTGTTAGCCCCACCTTACCCACTGGCGCATTCAGTTATTCCCAAGGCCTGGAATGGGCGGTGGAAGCAGGATGGATTCATAATGGTCCAAGCCTGCAGGAGTGGTTGGGTGATTTACTCGAACAGTCCCTGGCTTTTGTCGATATCCCGATTTTAGACCGAATGTTACGGGCCATAGAAAACAATAACCCGGAGGCGCTGGAAGAGTGGTGCTCCGTGCTCCTCGCCTGCCGTGAATCATCCGAATTGCGTGAGGAGGAGCGGGTCCGTGGCCGGGCATTGCTGACATTACTGCAAGGCCTTACGATTGAAGGAACAAAGCAGTTTGAAAAGACCTTGAACCGCAGCCAGCTGGCCGGATTTTCTTTGGCTGCAGTGAAATGGAATATCGAGTTGCAGGAAGCAGCTCTCGGCTATACTTGGGCCTGGCTTGAAAACCAGATCATAGCCGGAATCAAGATCGTTCCCTTGGGCCAGACAGAGGGGCAACGCCTTCTTCTTCAACTCAGCGCGGAAATCCCGAAGATTGTCAGCCAGGGCCTGCAAACAAAAGATACAGATATAGGTGCAGCAAATCCGGCATTAGCTCTTGCCTGTAGCCTGCATGAAACTCAATACACCCGACTCTATCGATCCTAAAGGAAAAACCATGACAACACCAAAAAAACCATCCCCTCTACGCCTTGGCATCGGCGGCCCGGTGGGCTCCGGCAAGACTGCTCTCATTGACGCCCTTTGCCGTAAAATGCGTGACCACTATCAGGTTGCTGTTGTAACGAACGATATCTACACTCGCGAAGATGCCGAATTTCTCACCCGCAGCCAGGCTCTGCCTGCAGAACGGATCGTGGGCGTGGAAACCGGAGGCTGTCCACATACGGCCATCCGCGAAGATGCTTCCATGAATCTGGCTGCCGTGGCCGATTTCATCGAGACTTTTCCTGATCTGGATCTCATTATCATTGAAAGTGGTGGCGATAATCTGAGTGCCACCTTCAGTCCAGAACTGGCTGACCTGACAATCTATGTCATCGATGTGGCAGCAGGTGACAAGATTCCACGCAAGGGCGGCCCCGGTATCACCCGCTCCGACCTGCTGGTGATCAATAAAATTGATCTGGCCCCAATGGTGGGTGCATCTCTAGCCGTAATGGATAAAGACACAAAAAAAATGCGTGGTGAAAAAAACTACATCTTTACAAACATGAAAACCGGGAAAGGCGTTGATGAGATATTAACCTTCATTGAACGGGAAGGGATGCTCGATACCAAGTAATTTTTCAGAACCGAAGTGCAGAAATCGGGCACAGACCCAGATTGAACAGCAACAAAAAAAACCGGCAGATGGAAATTGTCTTAAAATAATGATTCCATTAGGGGCAGGCAGCCGCAGAGCCTGCCTCTCCGCTCGATCCACTTTTTAGTGTTTGGTTATATTCCACGATATAATCCATTACACTGGCAGAGGTTAGTTTAAAGGCTGGTGACATATCCATGCCTGCGCTTTTTAAAGCCTTAGCTGTCCAATTATTACAAGTATTCATTAAATAGAAACAACCTTCACCTTGATAAAACTGACTATTTCCATAGATGCCGCTCTGAAGCTGTATTATGTCGCTTTGTTCATTTTTATAGAAACTGTTTGTAATAAAACGTATCAATGAAGAGTACCCAGAGGAGCTGAGGCATAGTTTTTCAACTTGGCTGCCTGGAAAAAGCAGATCTACTTTTTCAGCTATAGCCACCGCATGAATGACTGATTCCGTTGGCCAAAACAAAGCTCTTAAGGTCAAAAATATTGTTGTTTCCTCTGCTTGATAAAACACCTTATCCCCCCAACCAAACTCAATATAAGGTGTTTTCCCAAATCGTTTCCACAACTGTGGCAGATTGGATTGAATTTTTCCAGCAGGTACCACAATTCCGGTATGCCAACCATGGCTTACTACATATATTGCCACATTTTCTTCCGCAGTATTCTCTTCTGTTTCTTTCACCACATAGGGCTTCGATTGGCAGGCGGAGTGCAGTAAGAAAACAAATAATAAAAATACCCTTTTCATTGTTCGCTGCCTCCGCTTGCCGAGCAAAATTAGCTATACGGCTGAAGAAAACCTTGAAACATCATCCCCGCGGAAAATCTAATTTCACGATACATCAAAAGAGAACTGGGGGCTTTTCCCGGCTTACGCAGATTTACAATTTTGAACTTATTTGCGATTCACAGTCGAAGTGCTTTGAGAACTTTCAGGGTTGGTTTACCATCCGGCTCCATATTATGCCTACGCTGAAACAGCTTTATTCCATTTTTTGTATTGGAGCCCAGGCGACCATCAATCTCTCCGGCATACAAACCTTTTTTTTGGAGCAGTTCCTGCAACTCAAATTTTTCATCAACAGAGAGCGATCCTGCTGGTCTTGGCCACGACTGTACCATACCCTTCTTTCCCATAAGCCGATCTGCAAGTAACCCAACAGCGAGTGCATAAAAATCAGAGTTATTATAGCGTTTAAGAACGAAAAAATTACGTAGCATAAGAAAACCGGGGCCATTATCACCACCAATCATTTTCAATTCCGCTTTTTCCTGGAGATCTTCAAACGTAGTGCTGCCAGGACGAACAAAACCAAGCTGTTGCCACTGAGCAAGTGTCTTTGTTTCTCCTTTTAATCGTGCGCCGTTTTTTGGAACTTTTACTTCATATCCCCATGTTTTCCCCGTACGCCATTTATTTTTGTGCAGCAGATTGGCAGCTGTAGCCAAGGCATCAGGAATGGAATTCCAGATATCACGGCGACCATTCCCATCCATATCAACACCATAGGCAAGAAAGCTCGTGGGAATAAACTGGGTATGCCCCATGGCGCCAGCCCAGGAACCGTTTAACCCATCAAGGCTCACATCTCCTGCCTGGAGAATTTGAAGTGCTGCAATAAGCTGGGAGCGTGCAAATTTTTGACGTCGCTTATCAGCATAGGCAAGGGTTGCCAAAGCTCTTGGGACATAATAAAGACGTGAGGTACGAAGAAGTGCCGCCCCGTAGCTTGTCTCCAAGGACCAGATTGCTAGTATAACAGGTGCCTCCACACCAAATTTTGCTTCAACCTGTTGCAGAAGATTTCCATACACTCCTGCCATGATACGCCCATCGTCAATGGATCGTGGATTAACCCGGGCATCCAGATAATCCCAGATTTCAGTTGTGAATTCCGGTTGATATTCCGCCTTTTTCAATACGTCTGCATAGGGTTCTTTCACATCAGCAAAGGCACTATCATACGTTGAGCGGGTAATTCCTTTTTTTGCCGCTTCTGCATAAAAAGAATTCAAAAATTCCTTAAATGATTGATGCTCAATGGGTACGGCAGATGCCATTCCAACATTTGCAAACAAAAACATACAACAGAAGATAAGGATACGGCCAGACAGTTTATACAAAATATTCATGATTTCATCTTTATGTGTTTATAACAGGAACATCAGCAAGTTCCTTCCAGACATAATAGTTCAAACAATGCACGTTCCTCATGAAGCGGCACCCCCCATTCATTGTCATGATCATCCTGATACAAAGGATCATCACTGCACCAGCTGCATCTTTTTTTCATAATTATCTTACTCCACAGCCATGATGGCAAAAAGAAAAATGTTACGAACGGGAACGAATACCGCCAACTATCGAATAATATGATACGTTACAATACCTCTCATGAAACAACTAACTGATCTGACCAACTCGATTTTGTATGAATTTCCTCCTAACCCTTTCTAAACGGAAAGAATCATGACAATTTACTATCAGAAAATGACATCTCCAATTGGTTCAATCTTTATTGCTGCCGACAAAGTCTATTTAAGAGCAATAACATTTGACCGTAACGAAGAAAAAATACGCGCGACACTAAGCCGGTTCAGACATGAAAGAAACCCAATAATAACACAAACTCATGCCCAACTGCAAGAATACTTTTCCGGAATTCGAACTGAATTTGATCTGCCAATTGCTTTTACCGGAACTCCATTCCAGAATCAGACATGGCGTGCTCTATTAACCATACCATATGGCGAAACACGCTCCTATTCAGAGCAGGCACTTGTAATAGGCAATCCCAAGGCTGTGCGGGCCGTGGGGAGAACAAACGGACTCAACCCCATAGGCATTGTTGTTCCCTGCCACCGGGTAATCGGGAAATCCGGTAAATTAACCGGCTATGCAGGAGGACTGGATAAAAAAGTATTTTTACTGAACCTGGAAAATGAAGTATTGAACAAACTGAACACCATCAATGGATATTATGATAATCCAGGCAGTATGTAACGTTTTTGTCAACACAGGTGGCGCAACAAAGTGCAAGTAGGTAGGTAAGCGCAGACTCCGAGATGTTTAAGATATTTCGTGTATGTTCCTCAGGGGCTGGGAATGCCAGTGCAGGGTTTGCGAAGAAACAACATGGATGGTACTGCGCTTGGATTTGAGTTCTATTTGGACGTTGTGATCAGGACTGATATTTAATTGTATTGTTCCAGAAGTGTTGCTTCAACCGCGGGCCCTACCACCTTCCAGTCAACACAGGGTCGATTAAAGGTAGGAGGATGAATCAGGGGACAACCAAAAGCCGAATCGTCAATATAAATCTTTCCGTAGGCTTTTGGACTGTTGGTCCATGAATCCTGATCAGGATTGTGGTTTATTCCAAATAGTTCAATATTATTTTCCTCAAAATACTGGACTGCATCCCTTAAATATTCTTTGCCCTCTGCATCATCTGAACGCATGGTGAATAAAATAAGTTTTGCCCCGAGTTCCACAAATCGCTGCAGCCAATCCACGGCTAAGGGTACCGGGTCGCCCACATAGGGATAGCGATGATCTACAACGGTTCCGTCAAAATCTATGCAAATATACATTGTTTCCCCAGGTTTTTAAATTCTCTACTACCAAAGTTCAAAGAGTTCCCGGATTCCTTTTTCAGCAAGGGTTGTCATAGCCATAAATGATTCTGAACTGAAGGGTTTCCCCTCTGCAGTAGACTGAATTTCGATCCAACGACCATCTCCACTCATAACAAAATTGGCATCCACCTCAGCTCTTGAATCTTCTGAATAATCAAGATCAAGACAGGCCTTACCTTCAATTATTCCAACTGAGATTGCAGCCACGGGCAAAAGAGCAGGCATCTCAGCGAGTTTGCCATTATCAACAAGTTTCTGCAATGCGTGACGGAGCGCAAGGGCTCCACCGGTGATTGAGGCGGTACGGGTACCACCATCGGCATTTAACACATCACAATCCACCCGTAGAGTCCGTTCTCCAATGGTTTCAAGATCTACCATCATACGCAAACTGCGGCCAATGAGACGTTGGATTTCATAGGTTCTTCCAGACCTGCCACCAATTTCACGCCTGTAACGTGAATTTGTTGCACAGGGAAGCATGCCATATTCAGCTGTTATCCAGCCTTTACCTGTATCTTTTAAGAAAGGAGGTACCTTTTCTTCAACACTGACACCGCAAATTACATGTGTTCCTCCCATACGAATAAGCAAAGAGGCATCGGCACCGGGTTGAAAATCCCACTCCAGAGAAACATCCCGAAGACTGTCCTCTGTTCTATTTTGAAAACGATTCATATTTTCCTCATATCTATTACTCTTTGGCCTTTTCCTTCAAAACGTTCCAGAGTTTTTTCTTCCACAAGTTTTACAATTACACCTATGCCAAGTTCCGAGCTGAGTTGCCCTCGAATGGTGTCTATCAGTTCCCGCTGCTTTTTCATCTGATCTGAAAAGAGAGAATCTTTTACCTCAACCAGCACCGTTGCTCTATCCTGATGATTTTCACGTTCAACAACGATACGATAATGCGGCTCGGTTCCATCAATATTAAAAAGGACAGACTCGATCTGGGTGGGAAATACATTGACGCCCTTAATAATCAGCATATCATCGGTGCGGCCAAGAATTCTCTGCATACGCCTGAATGTCCGGCCACAGGGACACGGCTCAGGCATAAACCGGGTCAGGTCTCTTGTACGGTAGCGAATCATGGGAAAAGCTTCTTTGGTGAGTGTGGTAATTACAAGCTCTCCCACTTCACCCGGCTCGACTGGTTCCAGAGTTTCCGGATCAAGGATTTCAACCAGAAAATGATCTTCATTGATATGGAGGCCGTTACATTCACTGCATTCTCCGGCAACCCCCGGCCCCATAATTTCTGAGAGTCCATAATTATCCGTTGCCCGGATGCCCAGTTTTGCATTAATCTCCAAGCGCATGGCCTCGGACCATGGCTCGGCACCGAAAAGACCGAATTTAAGAGAAAGTCCGGCTGGATTGATGCCCATATTAAACATAACATCTACAATATTCAAAGCATAGGATGGTGTACAGACAAGAGCAGTAGTCTTAAAATCCTGCATGATCTGAATCTGACGTTTGGTGTTTCCGGCAGAAATAGGAATAACAGAAGCCCCGAGACGTTCTGCACCATAGTGCAAACCAAAACCTCCGGTAAAAAGCCCGTAACCGAAGGCTATCTGAATAACATCATCGGCAGTAAGTCCTGCGGCACACAAAACGCGTGCCACAAGGTTAGACCAATTCCTGATATCGTTTTGAGTATATCCAACCACCGTTGCCTGACCTGTGGTACCAGACGATGAATGGAGACGAACGACCTCACGAAGGGGTACCGCAAATAACCCGTATGGATAACTGTCACGCAGATCCTGTTTGCAGGTAAAGGGCAGTTTGCGAATGTCATCCAATGAATGAAAGCCTTCGTAATCAAGCTTCATTTCATTAAACTGCTGTTTATAGAACGGTACGTGAGTACCCACACGGTAGAGAGTGGATTGCAGACGTTCGAGCTGAAGTTGCTCAAGATCTTCCCTTGCCATACATTCTTTTTCAGATTCCCAATACATATTCAAATTTGTGTTTGAGGTTGGTGTTTACAAAATCAATCTGTTTTCTCACGTCCCAGGTAAGCCCGCTGTACATCCTGATTGGCCAGCAAATCATCTGCCGGACCCTGAAGTATGACCTTACCTGTTTCCAGTACATAGCCACGATCGGCAATCCCCAGTGCTGCTTTTGCATTTTGCTCAACAAGCAGAACAGTATTCCCTTCATCTCGTAATCGAACAATAATTTGAAAGATCTCTTTTACAATGAGTGGAGCAAGACCAGTTGACGGCTCATCCATCATAACGAGCGAGGGTTTTGCCATAAGTGCTCTTCCCATGGCCAGCATTTGCTGTTCGCCACCGGACAATGTTCCGGCAAGCTGATCTTTGCGATCACGGAGAATGGGGAAGAGTTCGTACTGATATTCCATTAATCCAGCTAAGAACTCTCTACCCTTTTTCTGAACAACATGACCGCCAAGGAGCAAATTTTCTTCCACAGTCATGGTCGCAAAAACCTGCCTTCCTTCAGGCACCATTACACACCCTAAACCGGGAATGGCAGCGGCTTTGCTTTTCAAAATATTTGTACCTTTAAATTCCACTTCACCGGAATTTGCCTTCACAAGGCCTGCGATGGTGGATAGAAGAGTGGTTTTCCCTGCCCCGTTGGCTCCGATAATGGTGACGATTTCCCCGGAATCCACATGCATGGAAATGTTCTTTAAGACTTTTATTTTTCCGTATCCGGATGCAAGATTACGAATTTTCAGCATTTTTTCACTCTTCACCTAAGTAAACTTTAATTACTTCAGGGTTCTGCTGGATGTTTTTGGGTGTATCTTCAGCAATCTTTTCACCAAAACAGAGCACCACAACCTCATCTGAAATATCCATTACAAGCGACATATCATGTTCCACCAGCAGAACAGTGATTCCAAGATCACGAATCCTGGTGATCAAACGACCAACCTCTGCTGTCTCATACATATTCAGACCCGCTGCGGGTTCATCAAGAAGAAGAAGGGACGGTTCCAAGGCAAGAGCACGAGCAAGCTCCACTGCACGTTGCTGACCAAAAGCCAGACTTTGTGCATCGGTGTGAGCATGCTCTTCAATTTCAAGGAGTGCCAATAGCTCCATGGATTTATCGCGAATATCCTTCTCTTCTTTCCAGACCCAGGGCATCCGAAACATGGACGCCATGAAACCGGCACTGCTTAGTACATGACGCCCCACCATCACATTTTCAAGGGCGGTCATTCCGCTGAACATTTTGATATTTTGAAATGTTCTGGCCATGCCAAGAGTTGCAACCTGGAACGGTTTTTTTCCCTTAAGCTCACGCCCCTTGAAAGAGACGGTTCCGGAAGTCGCAGGAAAAGTACCGGAAATCATATTAAACAGGGTTGTTTTACCAGCTCCATTTGGCCCGATTACAGCTTTGATCTGTCCGGGATCAACCTGAAAAGAGACATCGTTCACAGCGAGGAGCCCGCCAAAACGTTTATTCAGCTTATTTATTTCAAGAAGTGCCATCCTCGTTACACCTCCTCTTTCTTATCCGATTTCCATCGTCCTGAAAACTGTTTCAGACGATGGCGGATATTCAAACTCAGGATTCCATTGGGAGCAAAAAGCATAATCAGAATCAGGATCAAACCAAAAACTGCGTCATCATAGGAACCAAACACGCCACGCAGAGAAAGAAAGGAGAGGACTATCCCCATAAGCAATGCTCCCCAGAGATGCGCCATGCCGCCAACAGCAACAATGGCCACATAACGAACAGACTTCATTACTCCGGCCTCAGAAGGCCCGATTCCTCCATTATAATGCGTAAGGAAAACTCCGGCAATCGCTGCAAAAACAGCAGAAAGTACAAATGTCTGCAGCTTGAAACGGGAAGTGTTCACACCCATGGCATCAGCTGCTTCACCAGAACCATGAATACCGCGCAGAGCCCTGCCCACCCGAGAATCAATAAGATTTAAGAGAAGAACCATACCAAAAAGGAGCAATCCCCAGGCGATATAGTAATTTTGAACCCGTTCACTGAAATTTCCACTGACACTTAAGCCGGGGAAAAGGACAAAAGCGGGAACCTCTGAGATCCCATCGGCTTCACCAAAATATTCGAGCGCCAGAACAACCCGATAAATGATGATACCAAAACCAAGTGTTGCCATGGCAAGGTAATGGCCTTTCAGCTTTAGAACTGGAATACCGATAATCACAGCTATCATTGCGGCAGTACATACTGCAACAACACATGCTGCCCAGGGTGACACCACAAGCAGAGTTTCACCATAAAGGTCATGTCCCAAAAGAAGCAAACCGGCAGAATCCAGAAAACCAACCAGTGCGTTATCCTGATAGGGAATAAGATTGCACGTGGTAAGAGCCGCTGAAAGATACCCACCAATGGCAAAAAATCCTGCATGCCCCAGAGAAATCTGACCGGCATAGCCCATGAGAACACAAAGAGCAATGATAAGCAGTGCGTAATAGGCTGACATGGTCAGCTGGGTCAGATAATACATGGTATCTGTGGCACTGGTCAGAAAATGAATTCCGATTACCACAGCAAGAAGTGGCAGAACGGATAGCAGTTTTTTCATAATCTTAAAACTCCGACAGTCCTGCTGCCTCTTTTGACCCAAACAAGCCTTGAGGGCGCACAAAGAGAATAATCAGAAGAATGGCAATGGCAATGGCATCCTGAAAAGCAAGGGGCACAACAGAAACAGAAAATGCTTCGAGAATGCCCAGGAGAATACCTGCAACCACCGCGCCCCCAGAACTGCCAAGGCCACCAAGAATGGCCACGGTGAATCCTTTAATAGCCAGCCCCGTACCCATATCATACTGGCTATAGGTAATGGGAGACATGACACAGCCGGCGAGTGCTCCAATACCGGCGCTCAGGATGAAAGAAAGGGTCACCATATTCCGGGTATTAATACCGCAGAGCGTGGCGGCCGTACGATTCGATGCACAGGCTCGCATTTCCCGGCCAACCGATGTGGTCTTGAAGAAAATACCAAGACAAACCACCATCAGGCCAGATACTGCAACCACCCAAAAAACCTGCGGTGAAACACGCGCACCCAGCACTTCCACAGAGCTGATCTCATTCCCGACAAAATAAGGCAGGGAACGAATAGATTCACCCCAGATATGCGCTGCTGTTTCACGGGACAGGATGGAAATACCAATGGTGATAATGATCATCCGCAGTACAGAAGGAGATTGAAGCCAGCGAATAAAACAGACCTCGATCAACGCCCCAATAAGCATGGTGATCAACACTGCCAGAATAATGGCAATAGGCATGGGCACGAATTGCAGGAGGCTGATCGCAATCATCCCCCCAAGCATGACAAACTCACCCTGAGCAAAATTAATGATGCCTGTGGTGTTATAAATAATATTAAATCCAATGGCGACAATGGCATAGATACTGCCATAGGTGATCCCGGCCATCAGATATTGAATGAAGAGTTCAGTGGTCATAAAAACAGTTTTCAGTGTTCAGTTTTCAGTGTTCAGTTTTCCGTCACGCAATGTCCCTGATAAAAACTGAACACCGATAACTCAATAACTATAAAAACCGGACTGGAAAATATTCCTCCAGCCCGGCAAATTCTCCATTGTCTGCAAACCGGAGTTTTATTTTCCGGTATACGCAACAAACTTTCCATCTTTAACAGTCATCATCTGGAAAGCATCAATACCAAGACCATTATGATCTTCAGGAGAGAAACTGAAAACACCACCGGTTCCAGGGAAGTTTTGCAGATTTTCAATTGCTGTACGTACTTTATCACGATCATTACCGACCTCGGCGATGGCCGCAGCAAGGATAGTGATGGCATCATAGGCATGGCCACCAAAGGTGGAAGCAGGCTCGTTAAACCTGAGCTCATAATTTTTCTTATATGCCATGAGCACTGCTTTCTGTGGATTATCATCGGGAAGCGAACCTGCAATAAGAAGACGTCCTGCAGGGAAGATAATTCCTTCAGCAGCAGCACCGGCAGCTTCTACGTATTTAATATTTCCAAAACCGTGGCTCTGAAAAAGTGGCACATCCCAGCCGGACTGACGCATGTTTTTAGGAACGATGGCCTGAGCAGGAACGATGGACCAGTTAACAACAGCCTGTACATCTTTGTTAGCTTTAATTTTGGCAACAACCGCTGAAAGATCATTGGATTTTTTGTCATATACTTCAACTTCCACAACCTCGATGCCAAACTCAGGGGCTATTTTTAAAAGCTGTCTCTTTCCAGCTTTACCAAAGCCGGTATTTCCTGCAAGAACTGCAATCTTGGAAATGCCCATTTTATTCATTTCCATGTAGATTTTCTTCACAGCAAAGGAATCTTTCTGAGGAGTTTTGAAAACATAGGATGCAACCGGGCTAACAATAACCTCAGCCGCACCACAGGAGATCAATGGGGTTTTTGCCTGCTGACAGATATTCTTGATTTTCATGGTCTCGCCACTTGTGGAAGGTCCGATGATTGCAAGAACTTTGTCCTCTTCGATCAGCTGTTTAGCAAAGGAAATTGCTTTCTCAGGACTCGCTGCAGAATCTTTGATAATGAGTTCAATCGTGTTACCGTTAATTCCACCTTTGGCATTAATCTCATCAACCACCATTTCCAGACTGCGGGCTTCAGGACCGCCAAGGAAAGAAGCGCCACCGGTAACAGCAAGAATAGCTCCGATTTTGATTGTCTCAGCAAAAGCAGGCGCCACAGAAAGGCTGACGGCTACAACTGCCAAAAGAAGTTTTGATGCAAATTTTTTCATCTTTTCCCCCGTTCAACTATAAATAAAAACATTGCGACAGAACCTCCGTGATTCTGCTCAAAAATCACTCCGGTCTTACTCCAGAGGCTACAAAGCACTGATTTGTTCACCACTTAAGATGGTATATCCTGTTCGCTGCAAGGACTCAATGGCCTGATCAATGTCATCAAAACGGAAGATAAGTACTGCATTTTCCCCAGTTTTATTAACAAAAGCGTACATATATTCAACATTCAGTTTTTCTTCTTTTATGGTCTGCAAGACTGCTGCAAGACCACCAGTCTTATCGGCCACCTCAACGGCAATAACGTTTGTTACACCAACGGTAAAGCCATTTGATTTTAAAGTGCTTTTTGCCTTCTCAACGTTATCAACGATGAGACGCAGGATCCCAAAATCAGCAGTATCAGCAACAGATAGTGCCCGAATGTTGATATTTTCCTCTGCCAGTCTTGCGGTGATCTCAGCCAGACGACCTGATTTATTTTCTAAAAATACTGCAATCTGTTCTACTCGCATTTTAGATCCCCTTATACTTTTCTATTATCAATGACTCGCTGCGCCTTCCCTTCACTGCGCTGGATAGTTCCTGGTTCAACCAATTTCACCCTGCAGGTTACGCCAAGCATATCCTTGATGTCCATCTGGATACGTTTTGTAATATTCTCCAGAACCTTAATCTCATCGGAGAAAAGATCCTCACTGACTTCAACCTCAACAGACATGGTATCCATGTTCCCTTCACGGTTTACAACGATCTGGTAATGAGGTTCAACACCTTCGGTTCCCATAAGCACATGCTCAATCTGGGATGGGAAGACATTGACGCCGCGGATAATCAGCATATCATCGGTTCGCCCCGTTACCTTTTCCATGCGAACCAACGTTCGGCCACACGCGCATGTATCGTACATGAGTCTTGAAATATCTTTTGTCCGGTAGCGAATAATGGGAAAAGCTTCTTTGGTAAGCGTTGTAAAAACGAGTTCACCCTTTTCACCGCAAGGCAACACCTCGCCCGTATCAGGATCAATTATTTCAGGCAGGAAATGATCCTCAAAAATGTGCAGCCCTTTTTCTCCTTCAAGACACTGCATGGCCACACCCGGCCCCATTACTTCGGAAAGACCGTAGATATCCACAGCCTTGATGTTCAGTTTGCGCTCAACTTCATCGCGCATATTATCACTCCAGGGCTCCGCACCGAAGACACCAACACGAAGCGAGAGAGACTTGGGATCAACCCCCACAGCTTCCATGGTTTCAGCAAGATTCAAGGCATAGGAAGGAGTGGCAAGTAAAACCGTTGAGGCAAAATCCTTCATAATGGTGATCTGACGCTTGGTATTTCCACCGGAAACAGGAATTACTGTGGCTCCAAGGCGTTCAATACCATAGTGAGCGCCAAGACCACCTGTAAAAAGTCCATACCCGTAGGCGTTGTGCACCATATCCTTAGCAGTGGCTCCTGCAAGAGTAAGAGCCCGTGCCATAAGGTTTGCCCATGTTTCGATATCCTTTTTGGTATACCCTACAACCGTTGGTTTCCCTGTGGTACCGGATGATGCATGAACACGAACAACCTGATCCATGGGAACAGTGAAAAGTCCAAAGGGGTAGTTCTCGCGTAAATCCTCCTTTACTGTAAAGGGGAGTTTTGCAAGATCGTCAAGAGTTTGAATATCCGCAGGTTTTACTCCTGCAGCGTCCATCTTCTCACGATAAGGAGCCACGGTTTTATAAACACGGGCCACCAGCTTTTGCAGGCGTTTCAACTGAATAGATTCCAAGCCGACTCGCGGCAGGGTTTCCATCTCCTCTTCCCAATATAATGTCATAACACCCTCTTTTTATCGTTCCTGATTAAACGGCTAATGCTCTGTCCGCTGCAAGTGTATACCCAGTGTAACATTAAGGAAGGCACACGAAAGAACTTGAATATCTTATTTCGTGTACCTTCCTGTCCAATAAAAAAAAAACAGGCCTGAATTTTCATGTAAAACATGATAAACTACTCCAAGAGCCTGCTATCAGGCAAGGTTTTTTTAGACCGGAGCCATCGTAGCATGTGTACCTTTTTCAACACAACCTGCCACACACACCAGTGAAGCAAAGTGAAATAAAACCCAACTACCTGATGTTTAAGGGTTTAACGTAAAATTAGACAAATAAGTGTTTAACTAAATAATAAAAAACACTTGACGACTGGCAACTACAGCGCTACCAATTGTCAAAGAAGTATAACTGAATCACTGTTAAATCTATTGTAACCATCTTTTTTTTGTAGCCCCGTACGCCATCAACCCTCTACAGAAGAGACCACACATGATGTATCTAGCAAAGGTTTTTCCATTTTTACTCTGGTTTAAAGGGTACAAGAGAGAATCATTCAAACTGGATCTGGTAGCCGGCATAACGGTCGCCATGGTTTTAATTCCTCAATCAATGGCTTATGCCCAACTTGCTGGCCTGCCAGCCTATTATGGTCTTTATGCTGCATTTCTGCCTCCCATGGTGGCAGCATTATTCGGTTCCAGTCGCCAGCTTGGTACAGGGCCTGTGGCTGTTGTCTCACTTATGTCAGCGGCATCCCTTGAACCCCTTGCCACAGCAGGATCTCCTGAGTTTATTGCTTACTCAATCGTATTGGCTCTTGTTGTCGGTATCTTCCAGTTCTCCTTAGGAGTTCTGCGTTTGGGAATGGTGGTAAACTTTCTCTCCCATCCCGTTATCAATGGTTTCACCAATGCAGCGGCAATTATCATTGCATCTTCCCAGTTTTCGAAGTTCTTCGGCGTATATGTAGACAAAGCCCCCCACCATTACGAAACCATGATTCGAGTGGCACAAGCTGTGATGGATTATACACACATGCCAACCCTGGCCTATGCGATCTCAGCAATCACCATCATGGCACTGTTAAAAAAATTCGCGCCAACAGTTCCAAGTGTGCTGGTGGCTGTCCTCATTACCACTGTAATTTCATACTTTACAGGATTCAACAAAGACACCACAGTTGATGTCTCTGCTGTTCAATTACCTGGTTTCTCCGAAAAAATACATGCGTTTAATCAGGCGACCACACTCATCGAAACGTATGGCGGCGAACGTGCAGAAATTGGCAACGCCGCCGATGAATTACGCAGTAAAGAATCAGGAGCGAATGGTGGCCCATCCGTTGAACTGATACGAATGGAGAGTGAAATTGCAATTCTCACTAATTATATGAATCAGGCGAAAGAAGAGGCACATCTATTCCGTAAAGACCTCCGGCACTTGAAATTTGAAGGGGTACTAAATGATAACGACTACACCTTCTATCCGAAAGATTCCATTCCGGCTGGCATTGAAACCGATGGAAAAACCTGGCGTTTACAAGTCAACAACAAGCCCCTGGACAGCTCAAAATTACTTATGATGGGTGGTGGCGCAATTGTCGGAAAAGTTCCCAAGGGACTCCCGACAATTGCGATGCCAGAACTCACAACGAACAGCTTCCTCAAGCTTCTGCCAACTGCAATCATCATTTCTCTGCTTGGATTTATGGAAGCCATTGCCATTGCCAAAGCCATGGCGGCAAAAACCGGTCAGAAGATCGATGCCAACCAGGAGTTGATTGGTCAGGGACTTGCAAATATCTTTGGTTCTTTTGGCTCCAGCTACTCGGTTTCCGGATCATTTTCCCGTTCTGCAGTTAACCTCGCATCGGGTGCTGTTTCAGGTATTTCATCCGTAATCACATCAGTTATGGTTGTTATCACCCTGCTCTTTTTTACTCCCTTACTCTACCATCTTCCACAGGCAACACTTGCTGCGGTTATCATGATGGCCGTTATCGGACTTGTGAACATTAAAGGGTTTATCCATTCATGGCATGCACAAAAATATGATGGAATTATCTCTGTCTTAAGTTTTGTTGTTACCCTCTATTTTGCTCCGCATCTGGACAAAGGTATCATGGTTGGATTTGTTCTTTCCATGGGTGTCTTCCTTTATAAATCCATGCGTCCAGTTGTCGCCGAGCTCTCCCTGCATGAAGACAAAATACTGAAAAGTTCAGAACATTACCGGTTGAAAGGATGTAATCATATTTCAGTTGTTCGTTTTGATGGCGCACTGTTTTTTGCCAACGCAAGCTATCTTGACGAACAGGTCGCTAAGTTCAGAACAGTCCACCCCGATCTGCGTTATATTCTCCTTGATGCCAGAGGAATAAATGACATGGATGCATCCGGTGAAGCAACTCTTTCCATGATTGTTGACAGGCTTCGTGCAGCAAAAATAGGTTTTGCAATGTGCAGCATCAAGGGGCAAGTTATGGCTGTAATGGAACGGACACACCTTCTTGATAAGATTGGTATGGAAAACATCTATCCAGACACTAAAAAGGCCGTTGCTGATATCATCACTGAGATTCACACGAATACGGACCTGCCTGCAAATGGATGTAAAAACTGCCCGCTGACAAAATATATGCCTGTATAGATTACTCTTCTGCCACTTTGCAACGGCTAGTTGCGCATTACGCAATACGTGTTATGTATTATATTTATGATTAAATCGTTTAAGCATAAAGGTTTACGAAAATTTTTCAAAACTGGCAGTGTAGCAGGTGTACAGCCAAAACATAAACAAAAACAAAAACTACGTCTCAGACTGACAGCCCTTGACACCGCAACGTGCGTTGAAGATATGAACACTCCAGGCTGGCGTCTTCATAATCTTACTGGCAACCGCAACGGTTTATGGGCCATTGATGTTAACAAAAACTGGCGCATTGTATTCGATTTTAACGATGGCAATGCCTATGTATAACCCACTTTACCATATGCCATGATGTTGTTTTTTTTATCATCCAAACTCCACAGCTGCCGCAAGCCTTCCTTCATATAATAAGCGGTGGCGAAAGGCTTATTTAGTGACAGAGCTGAGTCAAGTATGGTCATTTTGTCTGGTTTTAATGCAAGCGTTTTTCGAGCCGTGAGCAACAACCAACATGGTATTTCGTGTACGTTCCTTAGCCATCCAGAGCTTCCATCTTTTCCTGGGCAGTCTCCCATTTCTCATACCAGCGTTCAAGCCTGTGCTTGCACTCATCATACTCTGTAGAGGTTGCCACCCATGCCACCTGATCCTGATACAATTCAGGATCAGCCATCTTAGTCTCAATCTCCACCTTAAGAGCCTCAAGGTTTTCCACATTTTTCTCTGCTTCTGCTGCTTGCTTTTTCCAGGGGCCTACTTTTTTATTCCGCTCCTGACGTTTTTTTGCATCCTGTTTACGTTGTTCTTTTTTAGAACGTTGTGTCTTGGGCTGTTCTGGTTTTACGGCTGCCTGTACTACCTTCACGTTTTCTGATTTTCCCGCCTGCTTTGATTTTTCCTCATCCGCCTCGATCTTCAGCAGGTAATCACTAATATTTCCTTCATACACTGATATATGCCCATCTTTAACCTCAACCACCTTATTCACAAAACTATCCAGAAAGTAACGATTATGGGAGACCACCAGAATAAAACCATCATATTGCGACATTGCCTCCTGCAAAACTTCCTGAGAGCTGATATCCAGATGATTTGTAGGTTCATCGAGCAGCATACAGTTTGCAGGCGATGCTATCATCTTAGCCAGCGCCAGACGACTCTTTTCGCCACCTGAGAGCACTGACACTTTCTTGTCCACCTCTTCACCCCGGAATAAAAAAGTACCGAGTAGTGAACGGATTCGCGTGATGGGCATATCTTTTACAGAGAGCGAAAGCGTTTCAAGAGCCGTAAGAGAAGGAGTGAGTTCCTGGGCCTGATGTTGGCCGAAGTAGGAAAGCTGAACATTATGACCAGGCATTACCTTTCCTGAATCTGCTGCAATTACACCTGCAATAATTTTCACAAGGGTGGATTTACCGGCACCATTCACTCCCACCACTGCGACTTTATCGCCACGCTGAAACTGAAAGCTTACATTCTTTAAAACCTCCTTTCCGTCAAAACTTTTACATAAATTTTCGACAGTGAGCACATCCCTGCCCGAATCCGGTGCAGGCGGAAAGCTAAAACGGATTTGTCTCTCCTCGTCTCCAATCTCAAGAAGCACCATCTTTTCAAGCTGTTTCACCCTGCTCTGGACTTGTTTGGCCTTGGTTGATTTGGCACGGAATCGCTGGATAAACTGCATACTTTGCTTAATCTGTGCCTGCTGATTATCATAAGCGGCTTTCTCGATGGTTTTACGCTCAACTTTTTCCTTCTCGTAATACGAATAATTACCCTTGTAAACCGAAAGCTTCCCGAGGCTTAACTCCCAGGTAGTTGTTGTAACTTTATCAAGAAAAGCCCGATCATGGGAGATAATCACCATGGCTCCGTTATAGGAACGAAGAAAATCTTCCACCCAGGTAAGTGAGCTTAGATCTAAATGATTAGTCGGCTCATCAAGCAACAGAAGTGAAGGCGCTGCCAGCAGCATCCTGGCAAGCATCAAGCGCATGATCCATCCACCGGAAAAAGACGATGCCGGCTTATCCATATCATCCTGATGAAAACCAAGCCCGAGCAGGATCTTTTCAATCCGAGCCCGCATAGTATAAATACCACTCCCTTCCAGGCGATGTTGGATTTCTCCCTGACGATCAAGCATTTTGGAAAACTCATTCGATTGCGGATCAATATCTGCGAGCCCTTCATTTATAGCATCAACTTCTTTTTGCAGTTCAAGCAACTCAGCGAAGGCACTCTCTGCCTCCTGATACAAGGTCTGACCAGAAATAAGCGCACTGGATTCCTGAGGAAGATAGGCCACTGAAAAATATTTTGAACGGCTGACAACACCATCATCACACTCATCAACACCTGCCATAATTTTCAAGAGCGTGGATTTCCCGGCGCCATTAACGCCCATCAAACCAATTCGTTTTCCATCAGTTACCTGAATGGACAGATCCTTAAAGAGATGTTTGTCTCCGTAACGGATATCCAGATGATTAATTGATAACATAGTTCATTGTGCCTCGTTTCAAGGTTTTATCCGTTGTAAGTTGTAATCGTACATCAAGTCCCAATGCCTGCAAACGGTTCATATTAGCGCGTTTAGGGCCCACAAAAGCTGACACATCTCTGTTTGAAATCTGTAGAGTAAGCTGTTTATCAGAGGGACACCCGGCAAGCAAAGGTCGAACACGCTTAAACCAGTGCCGTGCTGTCACAAATTCTCCAAATGATGGGTGATAGGGGCCGGCGAGCAATTCCTGTTCCAAAGATTCAGATGCCTGCAAACCCATTCGCATGATTTGTATTCCTGCCTGATCAAGCCGTTTTTTTGCAAGACAACAAAGAGCAATTGCCCTATTCATACTCATGGGCTGATACCTTCCCTTAGCATACTCCCGGGCCAACCCTGACCCGGAAATAACAAGTGTGGGATAGAGACGAACGAAATCAGGCTTACATTCAATCACCCGATGAAGCGTTGCAAGAAATGACAAAGTACTTTCATGGGGCAGGCCCGGCATAAGTTGAACACCCAGTTGCATACCTTTTTCCTGCAGAATTCGTATGGCTTGTAAAGAATCTGCGCTGGAATGTCCACGATCTGTGGCAGCAAGCACACGATCATCAAGGGACTGCACCCCAAGCTCCACTGTTTTCACGCCATGTCTAAGTAAAAATTCACAGATCTCATCGTCTATACAGTCGGGACGAGTGGAAAGACGGATGGAATCCACATCACCCTTTTCTAAAAAAGGCTGTACCGCATCCAGCAACAGTTCCTGGCGTTTCAGGGGCAGACAGGTAAAAGAACCACCATAAAATGCAACCTGAACTCCGGTATGTTTCCTGGAAAAACCAAGCCACTCGGTTATGGTCTTGTGCACCAGCACGGAGCCATCTTCTTTCTGCGAATGTTTTCCACTGATGGAAACCTGATTACAGAACAAACAATGCTGTGGACATCCCTGATGAGGAATAAAAACTGGAATTACAAGAGGCATAAAAAGGTATTACCTTGAAAATTTATCTATCACATCACTCAGTATATCAAGAGTTGCTGATGCAGCTCGCTGTTCTGCCTCTTTTTTTGAACTTCCCGTTCCTGTTCCAAGGGCATCCCCCTTAAACAGAACAGAAACAGTGAATATTTTTTGATGCGATGGCCCCTCATCACGATCCACCCTATAAGAAGGAGCCTCGTTAAATTTCTCCTGCAATGCCTCCTGTAGTCGACTTTTAGCATCTGCCATCAACAATTCTTCTTTTTTAGCTTCCATATCAGGAACGAAGAATCTAATGATAATCGATTCAACTGTCGAGTAGTTACTGTCTTCAAAAACCGCTCCGATCACCGCCTCATAGGCACAGGAAAGGATAGAAGATTTATTGCGGCCATTGGAAGCATCCTCACCTTTCCCAAGACAGAGATAATCACCAAGTTGTAACTCTCTAGCCGTTATCGCCAAATGGGTTTCATTCACAAGTGATGATCTCAGCCGGGTCAGTTCACCCTCCCGCATCTCAGGAAAGTTTTTACAGAGTGTATGCCCAATAACAAGATCAAGCACTGCATCTCCTAAAAATTCGAGTATTTCATTGCTATTATCGCTCTGCGCCTGTTCAAAAGCAAATGACGAATGAATCAATGCTTTTTGCAGCAGGCGCAGGTCGGTAAAACGATACCCAAGGCGTTGTTCCAGTACGGCCAGATCCTCCTTGTTTCGTCGAACCAGTGTTTCAATATCCATGATCATTTTTCCTCTTGTTAAAAATACAAACTATGGTATAAAGTGTTGCTCATGCCTCAACGGGGCATATACGGCGGCGTAGCCAAGCGGCTAAGGCACTGGTCTGCAAAACCATGATTCAGCGGTTCAAATCCGCTCGCCGCCTCCAGTACTTTCAAGGTGATATTCTGAGTATTTTCAGGATATCACCTTTTTTTATTGGCATAAAAAAACAGAGGCAACTGCACTCCGCTCAATAAAACAACCCTGTATAGCATAAAACAGCTATTCCAGCACCCCTTTCCTTTTCCAAAAAAGGTGACAAAATATTCCGATGAAGGGATACCACAAAGTTAGAGTTTGACAGGAGATATTTTCGGCATATATTTTTCTCAAATAGGAGAAGTCTGTCCGAGAATACACATTCTGTTCAATACAGAACAATTTTCCAAAAAAAACGCAGCAGATATTTCTGTATTGAAAAAAATACATTCTGCGGGCATTTTTCCTATAAAAGTTCTCCGTTATCAATTATTAATACCGACACCCCTCATATATTTCAAAAAAAGGAACCGCTTATAATGTCAGATAAAAGTAATATGGTGAAAAAAGAAACTCTAATTTACGCTCTGTTCATTGGACTTGTTATAGGTTTTATTAGCGGCGTCGTGCTGGCTGTAAACAAACTCACCCCTTCCACTTCAGATATGCAGACTGTTCAAACCCCGGCAGCACCAGACAATTCTGAACTATTACAAAAACAGGCCGCTGCTGCCATTGCCAACTTTGAAGCAGAAGTCACAGCAGAGCCGCATAATGTTGATGCCTGGATCCAGCTTGGCAACCTCTATTTTGACTCTGACCAGCCGGGAAAAGCAATCAAGGCCTACACCAAATCCTTGGAGTTACAGCCTGACAACGCAAACGTAATGACAGATCTGGGAGTTATGTACAGAAGAACCAAACAGTTTGAGAAAGCCATTGAAGCCTTTGAGAAATCATACGCTATTGAACCAAGCCATGCTCCTTCACGCCTGAACAAGGGAATCGTCCTGCTTTATGATTATAATAAACCGGAGGAAGCTATTGCTGCCTGGGAGGAATTACTGGCTATCGACCCCAATGCAAAAATGAACAATGGTGTGCCGTTAACCCAGGAAATAGACAAACTCAGAAAAGCAATGAATTCAGAAACTCCTTCTCAACAATAAGGGAAACTCTATATGGCAACCGACAATATTAACATCCAAGAACAATGTGAGCATGAGATAAATAGCGCAAGCGGTCTCCACACCAAGTTGCCTGCTGTGGTGGAACGACTGGTTGCCGCCTGGCAAACCGAGGACTGTTTTGATCATGTGGGGCCTGTTCCTATCCCCTCACACACCTCCATTATTAATATAATATACCAGGTTCGGCAGATATTGTTCCCGGGCTATTTCACTAAAACCAAGCTTCATGCATCCAACCTGGAATACTACCTGGGCAAAGAAACCACGGAGCTTTACGAAAAACTGAGCATGGAAATTATCATGGCCATTCGCCATGATTGCAGACGCTCCAATCTCCCCTGCACCCGTTGTGAAGAACGGGGGCACCGCATGGCTTTGTCATTTATTGAAAGCCTGCCTGGAATATCAGCCATGCTCTCCACTGACATTCGCGCAACTCTGGCGGGAGATCCTGCAACAGCAAGCACCGATGAAGTGATCTTTTGTTACCCCGGACTCCTTGCCACTTCCATTTACAGAATGGCTCACGAGTTGTATTTGCTGAAAGTTCCGATTATCCCACGAATCATGGCTGAGCACGCCCACAGTGTGACTGGAATTGATATCCATCCAGGTGCAACCATTGGATCCGATTTTTTCATTGACCACGGGACAGGTGTTGTTATTGGGGAAACCACGACGATAGGATCAAATGTTCGGTTGTACCAGGGGGTCACTTTGGGTGCCCTCTCTTTACCTAAAAATGCCGGGACAATAATGCAGGATGTTAAGCGCCATCCAAGTATTGAAGATGATGTTATCATCTACGCCAGTACAACCATCCTTGGAGGCGACACAACAATCGGAGCAAGGTCCGTGATTGGTGGCAATATATGGCTCACCGAATCTGTCCCTTCAGATACCAAAGTTATTCTCAAGCGTCCGGAACTTCTTTATTCTGGCAGAAAAGGAGGCACATCATGACACAATCCGCAACTGACACCATAGGAAACACCCCGCTTACCTCTCTTAGTAATATTACCAAAAACTGCTCTGCGCAGATTCTTGCAAAACAGGAATCCCGTAATCCCATGGGTAGTGTTAAGGATCGTATCGCACTTGCCATGATTAATGCGGGTATCCATGAGGGACAAATCCAGGAAGGCACCACTATAATCGAGGCCACTTCCGGAAATACCGGACTTGGCTTGGCCTTTGTCTGTGCAGAAAAAAATCTTCCCCTGATTCTTACCATGCCGGAATCCATGTCTCTTGAGCGAAGAGCACTTTTAAAACACCTGGGAGCACAACTGGTTTTGACTCCTGCGACGGGGGGGATGAAGGGAGCCATTGAAGCAGCGGAAGAACTTCTTGAAAAGACCCAAAACAGCTTTATGGTCAGACAATTTGACAATCCGGCAAACCCGGCAATCCATAAAAAAACCACAGCTAACGAAATATGGCAGGCGACCGATGGCAAAATCGATATTTTTGTTGCAGGCGTGGGAACAGGTGGAACCATTACTGGCGTGATGGAGGCCTTAAAAGAAAAAAATCCTGACATCATTGGTGTTGCAGTGGAACCTGCTGACTCCCCTGTTTTATCAGGAGGAAAACCCGGCCCGCATAAAATCCAGGGAATTGGGGCTGGTTTTATCCCTACAATTTTAAAAACAGATCTTATTGACCAGATTATACCAGTGACAAATGACAATGCCATGGAAACAGCCAGGCTACTCGCAAAACATGAAGGGTTGCTGGTTGGTATCTCTTCTGGTGCTGCCATGTGGGCTGCGTTGCAACTCGCATGCGACGAGACACACAAAGGCAAAACAATTGTCGTCATCCTGCCGGACACAGGAGAACGATATTTAAGTACTGAGTTGTTTTCTGTAGCCTAAAATCTGGTTGTTTTATGTTAGGCGCTCCTGTTATGACATTATGGCAAGAGCAAGGTTTATATAAATTGTCTCCGTAAGCATTATGAAAATATTCACAAAATATTTCAATACTTGGAACTCTAACGATCACCATTCAACATACCACTGCCTGTTCTGTCACAAACGGGTCAACTAGGAAACACAAACCATGTGGAACATTAAAGACGTATACTATGTATCTGATTCAACGGCTATAATAGCTGAAGACATAGGAAAATCACTCATTTGTCAATTTCCTGACATCAGCTTTAACGAAGAAAAAATACCGTTTGTTCGCTCCAAAGCCGAAGCCAAACAAGCCATTGCCCATATCCTTGAACAGTCAGCCGGCTTGTTGCCGATTGTTTTCTGCACCATCAAAAACAAGGAAGCTCGCGATCTCCTTGACGTTGCGGAAGTTGAAATGATGGATCTTTATGGCGGTTTTTTACATAAGCTGGAACGAACACTTGAGACAAAGGCTTTGCCGGACCCCTGTTACTTCAGGAAAGGATTTGACCTTGACAATCAAACCGCACAACGGGTGGATGCCATCCACTATTCCCTCGAGCACGATGACGGCCAAAAAACCAGACAATACGATGAAGCGGATATTATCCTGGTCGGGGTTTCCCGCTCTGGAAAGACACCGGTCAGCATCTACCTGGCCTCTCACATGGGGCTTAAAACAGCAAATTTCCCCCTAACCCCGGATCATCTCAATGAGTACAAGATGCCTGGCGACATTGTTCGCAACAGTAAAAAAACCGTAGGATTAACTATTTTCCCGCAAACCCTGCACAAAATCCGGGAAAGACGATTTCCGAACAGCACCTATGCCAAACTCTCAACCTGCACGACAGAACTGCAGCAGATGGAGCAACTGTGCATGCAGCATGCTATAAGAACGATACAATCCGACTTCAGATCCATAGAAGAACTCTCTGTGCAAGTTACCCAGCTATTGGGTATTTCAAAAAAGAAATGGAAGAGGCACTGATGGACAACATGGCGACACTGCACAACACTATGCGTTCAGGACCTAATGGTTACCTTACATCAACCCTACCCGATTTTTCACTCCCTCCACTACCCTGAAGAAACTGTTCGGGTACGCAGTCGACACCATGCGACCACGGCCCGATGTACACTGGCATCCCTTGCAGTCTTGTTAATTAAAATGGTCGGAACCCTACGGAACCAACAAGCGTTGGTACCACAACAGTAAGGAACGGAAAAATCTAAATTTCAGAACATGGATCAAACGGCTTACAAAAAGAATGCACGACACTGTTATGAGCCTGTTGATTAATAAAGTCAAATTGGGCCTGGACATTCATGTCAAATAACAGATTTCACCCACACCTCAAAAGCAGTAGGCCAACCTCCATTATAATTACAACTACGCATATACGACACTTGCTGTAAATACCGATACATTGTAAGACAAGATGCATAATCAAATTCTTTTTTCTGCATCTCGTCAAACGTAATCGCCTTATGCTTTTTAAACAGCTCAACGAGATGTTTTGCGGATCAATTGGCCACAATGATACAGCATGCCGTACTGTGGCACTTACTATTCCGATATATTAGTTAATTACGAGCATCCAACCGAATTCTGACGCGATAACTAATTTTATACAATTTTACTCAAAATCATCATGCTTCCACTTGCTGTAACAATGGGATGTCCCGCAGGAATTGGCCCGGAAATCATCCTCAAATATTTTGCGGAGTTTAGCAACAATCCCGATTCACCAATTATCGTAGCTGGCGATAAGAATGTTTTCGATTTTTATGTCAATAAACTGCAGATAGATTGCTCAATTATCCCATGGAAAATTGGTGATCCTATTTCTACAGACCTTGGAGTCATTCCAGTCTTTGAAACATCTAAACTCTCACAAGATGCCATTCGGCCCGGCGTATTCTCGAAAGAAACTGCAGTTGCCATGGCAGCAGCAATCAATACAGCCGTAAAAGAGATTCAAAACTCTCATTTTTCAGGCCTTTGCACCTGCCCGATTTCCAAAGAAGCTCTTCAGAAAAGCGGCTACCACTATCCTGGTCATACAGAAATGCTCGCGGATCTCACCAATAGCACCGATCAGGTTATGATGCTTGCGGGTTCCTCTTTACGGGTAGTTCTTGCAACTATCCATTGTGCTATTGCCCAGGTACCTGCTTTACTGAGTATTGAATCGCTGTGTGAGCTGTACCGGACAACACACCAAAGCCTTCTAAAAGATTTCAATATTCCATATCCTAAAATGGCTGTCGCCGCGCTCAATCCCCACGCTGGCGAAGGTGGCATGTTTGGAACAGAAGAACAGGATATACTCTCGCCGTCCATTACAATTGCCCAAAAACACGGTATAAACGTACAGGGTCCCTTTCCTCCTGACACAATTTTTGTAAAAGCAGCGAAAGGCGAGTATGATGTTGTTATATGTATGTATCATGACCAGGGCTTAATCCCCTTCAAACTTCTTCATTTTAAAGATGGGGTTAACAGCACACTTGGCCTGCCCATTGTCAGAACATCGGTTGATCATGGAACAGCTTATGACATTGCAGGAGAAGGGGTCTCCGACCCAACAAGTCTTGCCGCTGCAATAGAGATGGCCCATACTATTATTGAAAATAGAGCACAATTCAAGGACACAGAATGTCAGAAAACAAACCCGGCCTGCTGATTGTTTTTGAAGGAACAGATGGAACCGGGAAATCTACCCAGACGAAACTTCTAGCTACAGATCTTGAAGAAAGAGGGTTTGCTGTGGTGTCCACCTTTGAACCAAGCAATGGAATATACGGCAAGCAGATTCGTGCACTCTTCACAAACAGAGAAACAATCAGTAGAGAAGAAGAACTTGATCTGTTTTTAGCCGACAGGAAAGATCATGTGGACAACCTGATAGCACCATCCTTAAAAAGTGGAAAAGTCGTCCTCTGCGATCGATACTATCTTTCAACCATTGCCTACCAGGGTGCTGCCGGGATTGATCCGGCTCACATCCTTGCACGAAATGATTTCGCTCCTGTTCCTGACCTTGCACTTCTCTTTTACGCTCCCCTTACAACAGGAATTCAACGTATAACAGAGGGACGGGGAGAGCCTCTCAATGACTTTGAAAAAGAAGACTATTTAGAAAAAGTTGCCAGCCAATTTGAACAATTACAACTTCCCTGTATCAAACGCATAGATGCAACACGTGACATCGAGACGATTCATCAGGATGTCCTTGCTCTTGTTAATCCCATCCTTCGGTCGCCATGAAACACCAGACTTTCTACAGGTCACTTCTTATCTTTATTACTTTTGCCCTGCTTTTTTGTGGCGGCTGCAGTTCCATACCCAGGGAAGAGCTCGCCATTGATCAGCACCTGATACCCGAAGAATCCGATCCGGGTGTTTTCACCGACCAATCAGACAGCCCCTGCTCCTATTTTTATTTTTTATGGGGCACACACGCAGAAAACAACACCCTCTACAATGAAGCGGAAGAGGCCTTTGAGAAAGCTCTCATTTGTGACCCAGACTCCAGTTATGTTCTTCGTAAACTCCCCATTCTTCTCATCAGGATGGGAAAACAGGATGGTGCCGAAAAGTGGTTAAGAACCTTAATTGAAAAATTCCCGAATGATACACAGGACAGACTGCTTCTCGCTCGCCTCAAGATTCGCAGTGGTAAAATTGATGCGGCTATTCAATTATACACTGAACTCATTGAACTCAATCCTCTGGATGAAACAATGCTCCTTCGCTTAGGCTTTCTTTACGCTGAGCAAAATCGTTTTATAGAGGCAGAACAGACCTTTCATCAAGCTCTCAGCATAAACAATGGTTCTCTCTTTGCTCACCTCTATCTGGCACGTCTAGCTATCCAGACAGAAGAGATGGAGAAGGCTGCAACATGGTACGAAAAAGCGCTGGCAATAAACTGGTCCACAGATCTGGCTCTTGAGATTGCCGAATTTTACAACATGCAGAAAAATTACAAAAGGGTTGAACTTCTGTACCGAGCAATACTTGAAAATCAGCCTGACGACCTCCCGGCAGGTCTTGGACTTGTCCATACGCTATTACTACAAGATAAAGAGAAAGATGCCCTGCAGATTCTAGCCGACTTACGGAAAAGCAGTGACGATTCCAATCAAATAGATATCATAGCGGCAAGGCTCTATCTACGTTCTAAAAATCTTGAAAAGGCAGCTGCCATCCTGGAACCGATTGCAACCCCGCAGGGATCAGCAGAAGCCGCCTATATGCTTGCTGTTATTCGCTATCAGCAGAAAAATTTCGAAGTTGCTCTAGATCTGCTTCAAACCATCAAAGAGGACTATGTCAATTTTGGGGATAGTATTCTTCTCCAGATACGAATCCTTCTGGAGCAAAAGAAAAATGACAAAGCCCTTCAACTCATCCACCAGACCCTTGACAATGAGAATACTGCAACTCCTGAACTTTATACTCTCCTGTCCTCTCTTTACATGGAACAAAAGCAGCCACAAAAAGGATATGATATTCTAGATATTGCCCTCATCAAATACCCTGACAATGCGAAGATTTACTTTGAATATGGCCTTCTTCTGGAACAGGACACCTTGCAACAGAAGGCTATTGTATATATGGAGAAAGTCCTGGAACTTGAACCGAATCATGCCGAGGCATTAAATTATCTTGGTTACACCTGGGCTGACAATAACGTCAATTTAGAAAAAGCACTGGAATACATCCAAAAATCAATGCTTTTAAACCCTGGAAACGGCTATATTCAGGATAGTCTGGGGTGGGTCTACTTCCGTATGGGAAAACTGGATCTTGCCATAAAGGAAATATTGGCAGCCCTGCAACTGGAGCCCGATGATCCGCATATCCACGAACATTTAGGCGATATTTACATGGTACAAGGTGACAAAAAGAAGGCAAAGGAAGCCTTTAAAAAAGCAGAACAACTTTTCAGCACAACAAACAATAAAGCCCGTGTGCAGGAAAAAATTAATGCACTCAAGTAGTGTTTTGAAAAAGCTGACAGGAGTTTTTCTGTTTCTTTGCTTTATTCTTTCCTTATTATCCGGTTGCGCCGGGAAACGGTGGAAAGAACCTTTAGCAGAAGAGGAAAGTGCTGAAATAATATCACGTATTAACGTCTTACAAGAGACTTATAAATCATGCCCTGAAAGCCTTGATGCAGATGCAAGTATCTTCTGGAAAAGCCCAAGCACTGATTTTGGAATGATCGGCTACCTCCAACTCTCGTCACCATCCTATATAAAATATATACTCACAAACCCTTTAGGAATGATGATATATGCCTTTGCCAGCGATGGAAAAACTTTCCAAATTTTAGATACCTTCAAGTATCGGCATACAAGAGGAAATGTACGCTCACTTGTAATCCGCCATAAATTACCATTGCTTCTTGCTGAAGGAGACTGGTTTAACTACCTAAGCGGTCGTCTTCCTTCCGATCCGATTAAAATACAGCAGGTTACCAGAGATGTCTCAGACCAGACGGTCTGGGTTCTCCTTGCAAGGTCCCAATTCAGCATAACAGATGACCAAAGATGGGTTCATATCGATTTGCAACAGCAAACGATTTTGGGTTATCTGTTTCTTGATGCCAGTGGAAAAACGCTTGCTGAAATTTCCTACGAAAAGCAGGAGGGAAACGGGGACAATTGTAAGCCCAAAGAAAAAATAATGATTACAGGGCTTCCCTGGGGATCAGAAATGCGAATAGAACTTCAGGATATAAGTACTGCAACGCAGTTTAACCAGTCTGATTTTACCCTGCCGGTTCCAGAGACCTACTCCACACAACTACAACCATAGAAGGCGGCCTCAAACTACTCTTTTTCCTCATCTGAAGAGGTATAAGAATTCACAATAATAACAAAAAGATTATCTTCTTTGAAAAAAACCTGCTGCAGATCGTAATCTTTATTGGGCACAAGCTGAAGTGTTACCCGGATTGAATCGGTATCATCGACCTGTTCCACACTCACCCGTTCTACAAATTCACCACGAGTCTCCTGCTCCTTTATAACCTCCTCCCCCAATCGTGTTCCCACAAAATCACAGATAACAAGCGGCGTACCTTCTTCTTGTCCACTTACCGTGGGGGGGTAAAACCCGTTTAATTTGAAAAGAACCATTTCTCCTTTGTTGGACGTGTTTTCAAAGGAGACATCAACAAGCAGGGCATCAACAACGGGACTGAGTTCGTACAGCGTTTCCTGTGGCAGCTCTACCACTTCAACTGTTTTAACTTCTTCTACAGGTTCAATTACTTCGACAATCTTCCGCTCCGGTTCTTCAGCTATGACTGCTACCGCAATAACCTCTTCAACAGTAACCGCTACCACTTCTTCCGGCTCTGGCGCAACGACTACGTCCCGTTCAACTTCGTTAACTTCTTCAACTTTTGCTACTTCTGCTACTTCTTTTAGTACTACCTTTTCTTTTTGAGCTACCTCTTCGGGAAAAATCTGAATAGTGAGAATATTTTCATTCTCATCAAACTGTTGAGCGAAATTAAAAGCTTCACCTGCAGCAAGATCAACCACCACTCGAATTTTGTTGGCATGGCGACCAATACGGACTTTACGGATCATCTCCCCTTGAGCATCGATGGAAGATGGAACACTCCCAGCCAGGCGAGTTTCCATAAAATCAAAAACCACACGGGGCTTTTCTCCCTTAAGAGCAAATGCTCTGGGAAGCCATGGACCATTCAAATGAAACATAACCGATTCAGTTTTTCCATTTTTTCCATGAAAAGTTACTTTTTCGATCAATCCATCAGCAGCATGGAGCGATCCTGCAAAGAAAACAAACAGAAACAGAACAACACAGAAAAAACCAGCTTTATGATTCAACATAAAAAACACCTAGATAACCTTCTATATTATAAGGGACAAATCAGATACTTTCTTGAATACATCATCCCCTCTTGTAAAGTCAACTAATTTTCAGTAAATGAGTAGCAGAGAAATCAGGGTAGACAAGACAGACAAGATTTCGAACAATTTTCCCGTATTACAAAACACTTACCAACAACTAACACACTTCCAGATGAAACAAAAACTTGAACAAAGAGAAATCCTCCCTTTTGTCAACAAACCAGGGCGTTACCTTGGTCATGAATACAATAGTATTGTAAAAGATTGGGATACGACACCACTCCACTGCGCACTTATTTTTCCCGATCTTTATGAAATAGGTATGTCACATCAAGGATTGCAGATACTCTATCATATATTAAACGGTCAGGCAAACATGCTTGCCGAGCGATGTTATTGCCCGGATAAAGACATGGAAGAGCTTCTTCGTGAAAATGATCTTCCTCTCTGTTCAGTTGAAAATAGTCGTCCCCTATCTGATTTTGACCTTATCGGTTTCACTTTGCCCTATGAACTGTGTTATATAAACATTCTTACCATTCTTGATTTGGCGAACATTCCATTTCGTTCATCAGATCGTGATGAAGATACGCCCATTATTCTTGGGGGTGGTTCATGCAGCATGAACCCGGAACCGGTTGCCGACTTCTTTGATGCCATCCTGCTTGGTGATGGCGAAGAAGCAATTATTGAAATTGCTGCATGCCTGCTGCTTGCCAGAGAAGATACCCTTACGCGCAGTGAAACCTTACTGAAGCTTGCGGCCTTGCCAGGGGTGTACATCCCATCCTTATTTGAACCCTGCTATGATGAAACTGGTACTATTAGAGAAATCAAAGCTCTAAATCCTGATTTCCCAAACGTCACAAAACGGGTTCTCAGTGATTTATCCGCATTCGATCACCTCCTCCATCCCCTTGTTCCAAATTCCAGGATTGTCCATGACCGTTTAGGGGTCGAAGTGGCCAGAGGCTGTACAAGAGGATGTCGATTCTGTCAGGCAGGAATGACTTATCGCCCAGTCCGGGAACGGAGTCCCGAGCAGGTCTTCAAGCTTGCAAACACCGGCATTAAAAATTCGGGATTTGATGAACTTGCCCTTCTTTCTCTTTCCACCGGTGACTACTCATGCCTGGGAACCGTACTGCCTCAACTGATGGATCGATTTGCCGATGAGGCAATCTCAGTCTCTATGCCTTCCATGCGTGTTGGAACACTTACTCAGGATCTTATGGACCAGATCAAACGGGTTCGCAAAACAGGGTTCACCCTGGCTCCTGAAGCTGGCAGTGAACGTTTACGCCGGGTAATTAATAAAGGGATCACAGAGGCAGATCTGCTCAAAACCAGCAAGGATGCTTTCGGTCTGGGCTGGAAGGTCATGAAACTCTATTTTATGATCGGCCTGCCCAGTGAAACAGATGACGATATCTGCGCCATTGCAGATCTTGCAAAGAAAACAAAACAGATTGGAAACGAATCAGGTGGAAGAGGGCGTCAGCAAATTAATGTGAGCGTAGGTACCTTTGTTCCCAAACCTCACACCCCTTTTCAATGGAGCGCACAAATCTCCCAGAGCGCAAGTCATGAAAAAATCAGGCAACTCAAAAAGGCACTTCCACGGAAGGGTATTAACCTGAAATGGCATGATCCTGAAATGAGCTTTTTGGAGGGCGTTTTTTCCCGGGGCGACAGACGTCTGTCCTCTCTCCTGGAAAGCGCCTGGAAGAAAGGTGCGCGGCTTGATGGCTGGTCGGAATTTTTCAACCTTACCCGCTGGAATGAAGCAGCAGCAGAGTGTTCATTGGTTCTTGAAGATTTTCTGCGAGAGCGTGATCTGGGCGAGATCCTCCCCTGGCATCATTTGAGCTGCGGGGTCGATGAGTCTTTTCTGAAAGAAGAACTCCAAAAATCCTACACTGAAACTTATACTCCTGATTGTCGCTATCACGACTGTCAAAAGTGTGGCTTATGTGATTTCAAAACAATTAAGCCCATTGTCATTGACAGAAAACGCAGCCAGAGTGTTAAAGCAGCAGGTCATAAGGGTGACAAAAACAGATCGAATAGCTCCACAAAACAAAACAATGAAGATCCTCATTTTTATTATGTCGTCAACTATTCCAGAATAGGTGACATCTGTTATCTCGGACATCTTGAAATTTTACAGATTGTTTTTCGTATTCTACGACGTGCTGAAATAAAAACAAACTTTTCAAAAGGGTTCAACCCTTCACCAAAGATCTCCTTTGGCCCTGCAATGCCAGTGGGTACCCAGAGTCTTGCCGAGTACTTTATTATGGACCTACCTGTCCCTCTTGACAACCTCGAAGATGCTGCAACACGGCTTAACAAACAGATGCCTCCGGGACTTACAGTATTAAATATTACACTCAGTAATGGTTCTGTTCCACAAAGAATTGTGAGTTCCTATCGTATCACGTTAAAACATGCCCTCACAAAAGATGACAACAATCGCTTTAAAGACTTTTTGACAAAAGAAGAATTTCTCGTCTCACGAATCCGCAAGAGAAAGCTAAAGCAAATCAATATCAGACCACTGCTGACAAGTCTTCAGGTCATTAATAAACACACATTGGCTCTGGAACTCATCAGCATAGCAAGTACCGCAGGAGTAAAACCCCTTGAAGCTGTGGCCGCAATACTTGGCAAAGAACCTGATGATTTCCTGACATCGGTTGTAATAAAAACAGGCTGGAAAGAATTGCAGTAAATCCTGTTGATTATACCAGTACCTTTGTGGTAGAAATCTAAAGCTCATAAAAAATGATTATTTGCAAATTAATAGAATGTTACTAAGACTAAAAAGGAGTCACACCCCATGACAACAAAGAAGATTGTTCTTCGCGATGATGAGATGCCAACTCAATGGTATAACGTGGGACCTGATATCCCAAACGGCCTTCTTCCATCCCTTGATCCGGAAACAAAAGAACCCATGGGGCCTGAAAAACTTGGTGCTATCTTTCCAATGGCACTCCTTGAGCAGGAAATGTCACAGGAGCGATTTATTGACATCCCTGAAGAAGTTCTCGACGTCTTGAAGATCTGGCGCCCAGCCCCGCTCGTTCGAGCATATAGTCTGGAAAAAGCACTCGGTACCAAATCCAAAATATATTTCAAGAATGAAGGTGTTTCTCCCGTTGGATCCCATAAACCAAACTCTGCAGTTCCTCAGGCATATTATAATGCAAAGGAAGGCATCAAAAGACTGGCTACTGAGACAGGAGCCGGACAGTGGGGAAGCGCCCTCTCCTTTGCCTCCCAGAAATTTGGTCTTGAATGTATGGTTTACATGGTTCGTATCTCATTTGACCAGAAACCATACCGAAAATCCATGATGCACACCTTTGGCGCATCCATTGTGGCAAGCCCGAGCACTGAAACGACCATCGGACGCCAAATCCGCAAACAATACCCGGATACAGCCGGATCCCTTGGTATTGCAATTTCTGAGGCCATAGAAGATGCAGCCAGCCGTGATGACACCAACTATGCACTTGGTTCGGTTTTAAATCATGTTGTTCTGCATCAGTCCATCATCGGGCTTGAAGCTAAAAAGCAGATGGATATTGCCGGCGATTACCCGGATGTTATTATTGGCTGCTGTGGTGGCGGATCAAACTTTGCCGGTCTTGCAGTCCCCTACGTACCCGATTACCTTGATGGCAAAAAAATTCGGTTTGTCGGAGTGGAACCTGCTTCCTGCCCAACACTTACCATGGGCAAACTGGCATATGACTTTGGTGACGTTGCTCAAACTACGCCACTCTTAAATATGTACACCCTGGGACACGATTTTATTCCACCTGGAATCCATGCAGGCGGACTTCGCTATCATGGAATGGCTCCAATTGTGTCAGCTATGGTTCGTGAAAACATTATTGATCCAATCAAAGTTCATCAGCTTGAATGCTTTGAAGCGGGTGTTCTTTTTGCAAGAACAGAAGGAATCATCCCTGCACCTGAGACTTGTCACGCCATCCGCGGGGCTATCATTGAAGCCACCAGAGAACTTGACAAACCACAGACCATCCTCTTTAACTTTTCAGGACATGGACTGATCGATATGGCATCCTATGATAAGTACTTTTCAGGTGATCTGCATAACTACGATTACCCTAAAGAAGCCATTGAAGCATCCATGGCAAAACTTCCGAAGATATAAATTGGTCAAATGCTTGCAGATCAACTGCATAAACTGCTTCGATTTCCCTCTTCGCAAACTGTTGNCGGAGCAGTTTTCTTTAGTTCTTTCCTGTTTTTTCTCTCAATCACTTGCCAGGCCAGGGAAATTCAGGAAATAANCNANTATATTTCNAAAGGAGGNTATGCACTTAACAAAAACGGTAAAACTGTTTTCTCAAAGAACCTGAAAGATGTCTTTATTCCAGCATCGACAATTAAACTCCTCACAAGCCTTGCTGCATTAGAAATACTTGGACCGGAGTATCGTTTCCACACCCGAATTTATTTCAACCAGAAGACTAAAACCCTCTATATTAAGGGGTCAGGTGATCCTTATCTTGTTTCTGAAAAGGTCTACGAGATCACAAAAAGTATTGCAGCAAAAAAAATACTGGAAATTCGTGATATCATTCTCGATGATTCTGCCTTCACCCTGGAACACTCAAGAACCAAAGGTTCCGATGACTCAAAAAAACCTTACAATGCAAACTGCTCAGCCCTTGCTGTAAACTTCAATGCCCTGCCTCTTACCGTTCTCCATAAAGCAAAAGTAAAATCTCCAGAACAACAAACACCCTATTTGCCAATCATGGGACAAATCGGCAAAGAACTTCCAAGCGGATACCATCGTGTGAACGTTGATGCCTTTGCCCAAAAGAGCTCCCTATCCAATAGCCTTCTCTATTGCGGCCAGCTCTTTAAAACACTTTTAACGCAGCATGGAATGAAGGTCACAGGTGAAATCAAACAAGGTCACGTTCCACCGATGACTCCGCTTCTGTATCACTATATCGCAAAAGAAAGTGTAAGTGACCTGGTAGAGGCATGCCTGCTCTCTTCAAGTAACTTTATGGCCAATCAACTCTACCTGGCAATTGGAGTTAAACAATATGGGTTCCCTGCAACATGGAAAAAGAGCCAAAGAGCCATGAACGATTTTACCCATACCTTTCTTGGATTAACAGATAAGCAGATAAACATGGTGGAAGGATCTGGATTATCGAAAGACAATATGATCAGCCCTGAAGCCATGATTCATATATTGGATGCGTTCACCCCCTATGCGTCTCTAGTCCCTATCAAATATGGTGTGCGGATGAAATCGGGTACTTTGCAAAAATCAGGTGTATTTTGTTATGCAGGATACATCACAAAAGGAACAATTCAGAACCCGTTTGTAATTCTTCTTAATCAAAAAAGAAATGGCAGAGATAGTATTCTGAAAGTCCTCTACAGACAATAACAAACCAGCATACCAGTTCAATAAACACTCGCTGACAAGTGGCACCAGGTAGTATCGACTGCTTCAGTGAGACCTTATCTTCTCACTCCCCTCAAGAGAAATGAATATCCATTCATTTTTATTCAAAACTCAAAACATACATCATTACTGAACCTTACAACCTATTCCCGGCCAACTACCACACCACCTCTTAAGTATTTAATGTATCCATTTAACGTAAAAGCTTGCTTTTTCGCTCTCATTTGCACATAATATAAACGGATAATCCTTTTGCCCCCTAATGTTTTAATGACCTACGACCTATTTATTTCTCAGCTCGAATTCAGTAAAATAGTATCCTCTGTAAAGAGAGTATATATTTTGCATCATAAAGCGGGTAAGCCAGCAATACGCAAGGAATTCTGTCTTACTCAAAAGCAATTTTTTAAAACCTTTGGAGGAAGTATGAAGAAAAGCATGGTCAAATTTATTCCTTTTTTCATCATGGCATCATTTCTGGTGACCGGATGTACTCAGGATACAAGTTCCACCACCNCTGCNGCCAAACCNGNANCAAGNACCCNGGAGAAGAAGNNAGANNNTCNTGTATATAAAGGAAAAGTTGTAGGNAAATCANACAAAGCTAAAAGNATTTCCATTGTTGTTGGAAANGNAAAANAAGCCAAGACCGTTATGGTCAAATTTGACGACAAGACTANAGGTGTTGAGCACGCCTCCAAAGGTCANGCGTCAATTATCTTTTATGAGATGCGTGATGGTCAGCCATGGGCCACAGTTGTTAAACCAAAACTTGCAAAACTTCCTAAAGGGGTTACTGAAATTAAAACCGATGAGTTGAAAGCACTCATTGATGCAAAAACTGATTTCACTCTTGTTGATGCTCGACCTGCAAAAATATACGCTGGAGCTCATATGCCAGGTGCTATAAATATTGGCACTAAAGCATATAAAAAGACAGCAGCCAAGAAACTACCAAAAGATAAAAACACCTTACTCGTTATGTATTGCGGGGGGCCCACATGAGGCATGTCAACTAAAATCGCCGGTCTGGCGAAAAAAGATGGTTACAAAAACGTTAAAGTTTATCTTGACGGAAACCCAGCATGGATCAAAGCTGGAAACAGTGTTTATGCCAGCAAGGGTAACGTAGAAAAAGGAAATATAATTATCATCGATCTACGTTCCAAAACAAAATCAGAAGCTGGACGCATTGCCCGCTCTGTTTCCATTCCCTACGACTCTCTTGACGACCGTATTGATGATATTCCCATAAAAGCACCTATCGTTTTATACAGTGATAATACTGAAGAGACTACCGATGCAATCGAAGACCTTCGTGATGAAGGATACAAAAAGCTTGCACTGATATCAGGAAATTATGCCGGTTGGGTAAAAGCTGGCGGGAAAACTGTTACAGGCCCAGTCACCACAGAAATCAACTGGGTTAGAAAACTTGGAAAAGACGAAGTTGGGAAAGCTGATTTTATGAAAGCGGTAAGTGGAGCCGATGCCGGCGCTGTAATCCTGGACGTCAGAACCACTGATGAAACAAGTGCTGGTAGTTTCAGAGGTGCCATCTTAGTCCCTCTTGACCAGATTGGTTCTCGGCTTGCCGAAATTCCAAAGAACAAAAAAATCTATGTTCACTGCTCTACTGGTGCCCGTGCTGACATGGCCGCTCAGGAGCTTAACAAAAATGGCTATAAAGCATTTTTCCTGGTTGCCAATGTTGAGTGTGACGGCAATGACTGTGAGGTAGAAGATTAATAAAAGCTCTAAAACTGCCTGAGATTTACATTTTTCACACAGTTTGTTTTTTGTTTTCTCTCCTGAGTCGATTACTTGTGATCGACATCCCTCGACAAAAGGTGAATAGCACTCCTGCTATCCACCTTTTGTTTTTTCAACACTCTACCAGCACACTCACATCTGTTAAACTCATTGCCAGTCATTAGTCTTTTCATTCTTCTTTACTTATCCTGAATATACCGATATGATTAGGAATGTAAGTTGTCTGACTGATTTGCTTATATCCTGATTCACTCAAAAGCGTAGACTACAAAAGGACTAATAGAAGGTTGCACCAAGTATGACAAACAACGACAAAAAAAAAATCTCAAAAAAGAAGTACCTGGAACCTACATTTCATTTTTCCAGAAAACGTATTCTGGTGGGTGAACATGAAGACAGGATGGAAAAAGCCACAATCTCAGAACTGGTTCGAAAAAACCATCCCCTTCTCTCATTCCCCGATTTTGAGAAGTTTTCAGCCAAAGGATTTGTAAAAAGCCCCATACGATCTGGAAAAAACACTCATTTTTCAGAGGATGGTGAAACGCTCCTCTCCGATATCATAGGATATCCAAGAGTCGACACCATGAATCTGGAGACAGATGAAGAACCCACTCTACTCATTTCCGTTACACCTTTTGTTAAGATCTCTGCTGACAAAATGAAGGCGACCCTCATCCTTCAGCCTCCCATACCCGACGGATTTTCCCCGGGAAGCGCACCGCTCACTGAACTTCTGAAAGAAGCAGGAATTCTTTTTGGAATAGACCAATCAGCCCTGCAGGAAGCCCAAAAACTCATTCATAATGGCTATAACGACCACCAAAACATCCCCATAGCCTTCGGTACCACTGCAGAATCTGGAAAAGACGCTTATCTGCAATTTGCTTTTGAGATCGGGCCAATTGCCGGAAAAATCCTGGAGGATGGTACCATTGACTTTCGTGAACGAAGAATCATGATCGGTGTCACAGAAGGCGAATTACTCGCCACCAAAATCCCTGCAATTCCAGGAATTCCCGGAACCGATGTTCTGGGTGAGGAGATTGAACCCGAAGGAGGCTCTCCACTACAAGTTACATTCAAAGAGGATGTGATCTTCTCTGAAGAAACCGGTCAGATTACAGCAAGCAAAGATGGTGTTCTCAGCGTTGTAAATGATTGCGAGATTAAAGTTTCTTCCAAACACGAAATACCCGGAGATATTGATTTTACAACTGGCAATATAGACTCTAAAAGCTGCGTCATTATTCACGGCGCCGTTCAACCGGGGTTTAAAGTTATTACCGGGGGTGACCTTGAAATTAAGCAGGAAGTTATGTCTGCCACTCTTTCAAGTGATGCAAACATCGTAATTAAAGGCGGCATCACAGGGAAGAAAACAGTTATTAAAGCCCTTGGTGATGTCGATTTCAGATTTATTGAACAGGGACGTATAGATTCAGGCGGCAATGTGATCGTCCGCAAGCAATCATACTACAGTGACATTCTGGCTAAAGGAAATATCAGTTGTAGCGCTGGCACCACCATTATCGGGGGTGATATTGTAGCAGGAGGAATCCTCACAGTTGATAACGTAGGCTCTCTCAATGGAAAAACCACAAGACTTGCTGCAGGTGTTGACGCTGAACGTTTACGTTTGCAGAGAAAACTCACCAAGCAACTTATCGAACAGCAGGATGACGTTATACAGTCGCTGCAACGCTATGGCGGAAATGCCAAATCAAGAAAAATCAGAAAAATGGAAGCACTGGTTGATGAAAGCAAAATGAAGCTTCTTAAACTCAACCTAATCCCCGGTACAGGACTCTATTCCCGAGTAGGTGACTTAAAAACTGAGCCTGCATATGAAGACGCAACCGGAGATGACAACGTGACAAAAGAGTGCCGGATTGAAAATATTTTTATGGATATTCAAGGCACCATTTTTGCGGGTACGGAACTTAGAATAGGGAACTGCCGGTTGCTGGTAAAAAACACCATCAGTAAACGACGATTTAAACTTAACACAAAGTTAAAACAGATTATCGCAGCTCCCTTACGATAGCTGCAGCAAAAAATGAAGATACTGCACACCTCTGACTGGCACCTTGGTCATAAGCTCTACGGCAGACAACGCTATGAAGAGTTTACAAGCTTTCTTCAATGGTTGGAAAGATGTATCGAAAAGCATGGTGTGGAAACACTCATTGTTGCAGGGGACATCTTTGACAGCCAGACTCCTTCAAACAGAAGTCTGGCAATGTATTATGGTTTTCTCTCACGGATTTCTCATTCCTGTTGTCGCCATATTATCATTGTTGGCGGTAACCACGATTCACCAACACTGCTAAACGCTCCCCGCGAGCTGCTCCATTCTCTGGATATTCACGTTGTTGGCAGTGTTCCAGTAGACATTAAAGATGAACTTATTGTTCTTTATGACAAAAACCACGAACCGGATGCCTTGATTCTTGCGGTTCCCTATCTTCGTGATAAAGATATCAGAGTATCAACAGCCCAGGAAACTCTGGATGACAAACACCGGAAAATGCTTCAGGGGATCTGTGATCACTACTCTGCACTTGTAAAACTGGCACTAAAGAAACAAAAACAGCTGGTAGAGAAAAATGGAAAGAAACTCCCTATAATTGCCACCGGACATCTTTTTTGCCAGGGAGGCGTCACCAGACAAGGCGATGGGGTGCGCGAACTCTACGTAGGGACCTTGGTACGAGTTGGCCTTGATTGTTTTCCAAAAGAAATTGATTATCTGGCACTTGGCCATCTCCACTTCCCGCAACTGGTTGCCAAACAGGAAAACAGACGTTACTCCGGCTCTCCATTAACCATGAATTTTTCAGAGGCTGGTGAACAAAAAATGGTTCTGCTGGTCGATAGTTCAGATGAGATGAGTGTTCAGGAGATTCCAGTACCATGCTTTCAGCAGCTTCTTAACATTTCCGGTAATCTTGAACATATCCTGCAGACAATTAAAATCCTTGCTGCACAAAGGCAGTCAATACTTCTGGAAATTCACTATAAAGGCGAAACATTGATTGATAGCCTGCAGGAACAAATTGTTGCTGCTGTGGAAGAAACACAACTGGAAGTTCTTCGGATTAGCAACAAACGGATCTATAATTATATTCTACGACAAAGTTCTGAAATAAAAACGCTTGAAGAGTTAAGTCCGTACCAGGTCTTTCAGCAATGCCTTGATCTCAGCGAAATCCCTCCTGAACAACAGAAAGAAATGACCCTTGATTTTGCAGCTACCTTCAGTGCCCTCAACCATAGTGAGCAAAAGGCCTAAGAGATGAAAATCCTGCGGATTCGTTTTCAGAACCTCAACTCTCTTAATGGTATATGGTGTATTGATTTCACAGAGCCTGCCTACATTGAACATAATCTCTTTGCCATCATAGGCCCGACAGGTGCCGGCAAGACCACTCTGCTCGATGGGATTTGTCTGGCATTATATGGCGCAACCCCGCGCCTTGGAAAAATCACAAAAACTTCAAATGAAATCATGAGCCGTCACACCGGTCTCTGTTTTGCTGAAGTTGAATTCGCAACAACAAAAGGAACCTTTCGCTGTCACTGGTCCCAACATCGTTCCCGGCAAAAATGCAATGGCGAACTGCAACAGCCTAAACATGAAATTGCTGATGCCGCATGCGGCACCATTCTTGAAAGCAGAATACGTAATGTGGCAAGTAAGGTTGAAGAAGTTACCGGGATGGACTTTGATCGCTTCACCCGTTCGACTCTTCTTGCCCAGGGTGGTTTTGCGGCATTTCTTCAGGCATCGGCCAATGAGCGAGCACCAATTCTTGAACAGATCACCGGTACTGAAATATACTCACAACTGTCGATGAAAGTACATGAGCTGCAGAGCCTGGAGCAGCAGAAACTAACTGATTTTGAACAGAGCCTTGCGCATATTAATCTTCTGCCACCGGAAGTTGTAGAAGAGTTGAGCCGTACCATAACCGAAACAGAAAAAGAAGGGGAACTGTGTAAAGCAGAGATCAAGAGTCTGCAAACCTGGCAGAGCTGGTTTGAAACGATAAACCGGCTCACAGCTGAAAAGAATGTTTATCTGCAAAAGCTTGATCTTTTAAAGAAAGAAAAGGAAGCCCACCAGGACGGACTCGACACATTGCAACCAGCGCTTGCAGCAAAGTCCATAGAGCCGATATACAAAGAACTTGCAACTCTCCTGGAATGTGAAAAAAATGTTTTAAAGGAATGCTCCATACTCGAAAAGAGACATTGCGACCTTGAGAAGACACTACAAACAACGAACACTCAGTCAGAGACCGCTGAAAAAGTAATCGTTCAAACGGAAAAAGCCAGGGAAACCGGGTTGTTGCTCATTAGAGATGTTCAAGAACTGGATCACGCAATCCTGGCTGCTAAAAATACTCTTCAGGAACAGATAGCTGAACTTTCTGTAAAACGAGCAGCTCAGCAAAAAGAAGCTGTAGAGATTACTATTCTTAAACAGAATCTTCTGCAAAAGCAGCAAAGTCAGAAACTGCTGGAGAAATTTTTCCAGGAACGAGCCTGTGATGCACAATTAATTGAAGCGTTTGGTGCAATTCAACTTCAATTAACAACTCTTGGCAACCTCCAAGAGCAGCAACGAATAGTTGCAAAAAAACAAGCCGAAATTAATAAAAAGAAGCAAAAAAGCACACAAACTGTAAAACAACTTGATCGGGATAAGGAAAAATTACAACAGGAAGTCTTCACCGCAAAAAAGCATCTTGATCAACTCCAAAAATCAATCAACCAGCTTCTTAAAGGAAAAGAAGCTGCAAGTATCCATCAAACTCTTTTTCAAATCCGGAACAGACAAAACAATGTACAGGAACTTTTACAGGTGCTTGATGAGTTGGATATCCAGACAAAAAAACTGGATGGACTTCTCAAAGAGGCTGTAAATCTAACGAAACAACAAGTCGAGACTACAGCAAAACTTCAAATAAGTGAAACAAAACAGAGCAGTAAACAAAAGGAAGTCGATCTCCTCGAAAAGAACCTGCGACTCCTGACACACATTCAAAACCTTGAAGAAGAGAGAAATACACTTCAGGATAATGCGCCCTGCCCTCTATGCGGATCCACACACCATCCATATACTGATGGTAACGTCCCTGAGATATCAAAGGAAGAAAATCTGCTGCAAAATGCGAAAAGGAAACTCAAGAGCATTATAGAAGAATACACTCAACTCGCCCGGAAGAGTATCATATCTGAGGAAAAACTGAAGAATCATTCTATCCAGGCAAACGAGACGAAAGAGCTGACCTGCCAGTCTGAAAAAAAAGCTCAACAACTTCTTGCAGACTTAGGCTTCCCGCCACTAGCTAAGACTAACCGTCAACAACTGGATAAAGAGTGCCAAAGACTCATTACAGAACAACAACAGCTTGAAGATGATTGCGATCATCTGGAAAAACAAAACAAAGAACTAAAACTTGCAGAAGTTAACAGAGACAAGTTGTTAACTTCCATGCAGCATTTGGAACAAAATCTCCTAAAAGCACGTCATAATGCATCATCCATTGAACAGGAGGAATACACTCTTAACGGGCAGGCCGAAAAGATTTCAGCAGAACACATGGCCTTGAGCACAGATCTTTCAACGAAAACAAAGAGCTACGGGATAAGTACAATTAACACCGAAAACCTTCCACTCATCTTGAAAGAACTGAATCAAAGAGTCAGTACATGGAGAGAGAACAAAGAAAAAGAGAAACATATAAGTCCTCAAATCATCAACCTGACTTCAGAGCTTAAGCATAAAAAAACCCTCCAGGCACACCTCATACAACAGATACAGGAAAGTGAGGAAACATGCAAAACACTACAGAAAAAAATCGAAACGTCCGTTACAAAACGAATACAACTCTTTGGTGAAAAAGAAACCATATCTGAATCTGAACGCCTGGAGCAGAATGTGAAAAATGCACGAAAGAAACATGATCTTCTGCAAAAGGAATGCATTGATATAGAAAAGAAAGTTACTGCTTCCCAAACCTTACTCAATCGTCTTCAAACAGAAAGTAATTTGAGAAAAGTCACAATCACAAATCAGAAACATCTATTCCAGCAAGCCATTCTCACTTCCGCCTTCTCTGATTCTCAAGAGTTCCTTAATGCAAGGTTGCCTGGCTCAGAACTGGATACTTTACAGAAGTTACATGACACGTTACAAAGAAAAAAAACAGAATTGCAGGCTCTGCTCAAAGACAAGGAATTCACCCTGCAACTTGAAAAAGATAAACAGCTTTGTAGCATGCCCGTTGAAGAACTGAACAGGGAACTGGAGAAACTTGAAAAACACCACCTGACTCTTCAGGAAAAAATTATCACGGCAAAAGAACAATTAAAAACGAACGAGACAAACAAAGACAATATAAAAGACCAGCTTACCGCGATAGAAGTTCAAAAAAAGATAGCTGGCAGATGGAACCGTCTTCACATGCTTATTGGTTCGGCAGATGGAAAAAAATTCAGAAATTTTGCACAAGGCCTCACCTTTGAGATGATGGTTCTCCATGCCAATAAGCATCTGCAAAAAATGAATGACCGTTATATTCTGATCCGGGATCACACCCATCCTCTTGATTTAAACGTGATGGATGTGTATCAGGCAGATGAGATTCGCTCCACTAAGAATCTATCAGGCGGTGAATCTTTTCTTGTGAGCCTGGCACTCGCACTCGGCCTGTCTAAAATGGCCTCTCAGAATGTCAGAGTTGACTCTCTGTTTCTTGATGAAGGCTTTGGAACACTCGATGAAGAAGCACTCGAATCGGCACTGGAAACACTTGCCGGACTTCGTGATGAGAACAAACTCATCGGAATCATCTCCCATGTGGCCGCCCTGAAAGAACGAATTCCACTACAAATTGAAATCATCCCCGGGAACAGAGGAACAAGTAGCATCAAGGGCCCCGGTGTAACAATGGAGCAAAGATGAGCTGTTGTCGAAGATTCAGGCATCGTTTTTCCGACACCAACCGTGGAGTTTTTTGCCTGCGCTGGGTGCTGCCGCTCCGCATCCTGGCCGTTGGCAGTCTTACGATTCACCTCATATATAAAGCGGTCCACGGGCCTTCACCCTATGGCAGTGTTCTTAGTATTGTTCACATCTGTGTTGCTTTACTGATCCTTGGTGAATGCCGCAGAAGTGTCCGCTATCATAATGCAATTAAAGAACTGGAGCTACTTGGAGATAAAAGGCGGGCACTGCGATAAGGAAAATATGAATCAACCACCAGAGGGCTTCTGGTCAAGCTGCTTTCCCAGACGCCAGGCATCAACAACCGAAAACAGCCAGCAACTAAAGAATACCAGAAAAGAAAGCTGCAGATAAACAGAAGATGCATAGGTCGAAGTCTCTGTGAGAATTGACATAACCTTAGAAACATCGACAACCACGCCCTGCGCAACGGTGTCCTGCAAGCTCAAGACTGCTTGACGAACAACAGCAGTTAAAAAAAGAATACCGCTCACAAAAGCGACAACAAAGAACATGAGACCACGATAATATTTCGCTAAAATGATCTGTCCTGCACCAGGGAAAATCAAAGCCGAACAAAGTATTCCTTTTATTGCATTTCTCATTCTTTAATTCCTTTTGTTGTGAAGTATATGATTTCACACGCACCTATGGAAAAACATGGCATATTCTATCAAAAACCTTGTATTCCAACTTGCTATTTCAGGGCTTGTATTATACTCTTTTTGTAAATAAAAAATATTCTTAATAATTTGATACGTCCAGTTCAAAGGTATTACCATATGACACATCAAGATCCACCTATATTTATTACCTTTGGAAACCGAAAGGGAGGAGTGGGCAAAACAACATCTGTTATTAATCTGGCAAGCACTCTCACAAGCCATGGAAAAAAAATCCTGATCGTTGATACTGACCCCCAATCCAACTGTTCTTCCATTCTTTTAAATAATTTTGCTGACCAAACTAAATATTCCCTCATTGATGCATTAGAAGCCCCGGAAGGTGAAGGACTACTCTCAAAGATCGCCTGTAATACCAGCAATCCACGGATCAAGATCATACCCAACACAGCACGCTGTATGCTCTGGGAACGAAAAATTGCTCAGAAGCCCGATGCAGTTCTCGGAATCAGTCGACTAATCAACCAGGATCCTGACTTACACAACTACGATTTTGTCTTTTTTGACACCCCTCCAAACCTGGGGGTTATGATGAATAATGCACTCATGGCTTCAGATTATGTCATTATTCCCATTCCACCCTCTGATCAATTCTCTCTAGACGGTTTGGCTGCATACCTTGATCTTATCGGCAGCATCAGGAAACATAATGACAGGCTGCAACTACTTGCTGTCTTAATTACTAAATACGACTCAAAATGGGGCAATTCAGCAAACAATCTCAGGCAGATAACTAATTATTTCGCCAAAAAGGGGATTAGTATTTTCCACACCCAAATCCATAACTGTCCTGAGATTGACATGGCTCACGTGGCGAGAAAACCAATCTTTGAAACAGCCCCAGCAAGTACTGGTGCCGCTAATTATTCAGCACTTGGCAGAGAACTTCTGGAAATCTTCAACATCATTTACGGAAGAAAACTTTTTTAACCACAATGCACGTTAACCAATTGATTACGATACGTTTTTACGATACTCCCCTTACCATCGTTCACAAAATAATTTTAAGCCCCTATACACCTTGGCAAGGGTAACTTTTTTATGCTATACTGAAACTTCAAAAACACAATAATTCCTGCAATATAATTTATTTGCATATACTCTTTGCGCCATCGGTTGATATGTCACAAGAAAAAACAAATGACGATGATATCTGCAGCACCATCCGCTCAGGAGACAGAATTGATCCTTTCGAGGGGTTAGATCTCCAAAATATCTGCGTTTCTCCGCAGACTCTACAGGCAGTGCCAACTGAGAGTGATCAAACCGACGATGATATACTGTTTGAGTTAAACCCACTGGATGGAATCAATTTTGAAAATATAGCGGTTAATCCAGAGACAATTTCCTCAACTCAAAGAGTAGAGACAAACGAATCGGCCACTGAAGGGATTGTTGATTTTGTCATTATTCCAAATAAAGAATCCGACGAAAAAGATCAGAAAGAGAACAGACGTCCCACAAGACCTATACGCTCTCTTTCTACAGATATCTCACATCCTCCAGTAAAGCAGAAAAAACACTTTTTTAAATCCAATCATTGAAAAAGCATATCACTATGCCGAACTTACCCAAATACGGGAAAAAGTATTTGCACACCTTGAAAAGATCGGCGGGAATGTACTTCTCATAGCCAGTCCCCACGACAATACCGGGAGTAGCCTCCTTGCAGCTGCTCTTGGCTATAATGCAGCCTGCTCCTGTCAGAAATCTGTTCTACTCCTTGATTGCAACATGCGTCGAGCAGGTTTACATGAATTCTTTAGCCTTCCCCAAGCATATGGCTTCACGAATCTCATCCAAAACAACCTGCCATGGCAGGCAGTGGTGAAGGAAACAGGGATTGAAAATCTAAGTGTTATTACTGCGGGTGATCCCTCCGAAAATTTTTCAGAATTCCTTCGTTATTCTCATATTTCCAAACTAGTTCAACAAATTCGGCCCCAATATGATCTGATTATTTTCGATACATCTCCTGTTCTGGCTCCAAACCGGAATAACGTAAATATCGTTTCCCTTACATCAGAAGCTGATTTTTTTCTTCTGATCACCAAACAATCAGGTACGACCAAAGACCATTTGAAAGAAGCTCAAAACGTCATTGAAGCGGGAAATGGAAAAATCGATGGTATTGTCCTAAACGAACACACACCTGAAAAGAAACCTAATCCTTACAGAAAATAATAGTTTTCACATGAACTTAAACACTCAACACGACAATGCAAGTCAGATTGATGCACAGTTTTATATAGCAAAGTATCTGTTTCCCGTAATAGAACATAAATGGATCGTTCTGTTCACTACCCTTATTGGACTGGCTATTGCAATTCCAATAAGCCTGCTTGTAAACCCCGAGTACACCAGTACAGCCATTACTCAAGTGGAAACTCCCCGAGCAAAAATGATTTCCAAGGTTACTGAGGAGATTGGCTCAAGAACCGGAAACCGTGCATACATCACTGCTGCTGTGGGGCGAATGCATAGTTCAGCCTTTCATACTGAAGTTCTCAAGGTAATTCCTGTGGCTCTTCAAAATGACCTTGAAACACCGTTAGGTGCTAAAGGACAAATTATGAGCAAATTAATTCCATTTGCTAAAAAAATACTCAAAAAAGATGTAACTGCCCCGAAAGACAACACCAGGATCACCCCCGGACGGCTCATCAGCCTCGCTAACCGCATAGAAATAAGAGGAAATACAAGAGAAGGCACTATTGAGATAACAGGTACAACCTTTGCGCGGGAAATGGCAGCAGTTCTTGTAAAGAGTTACATTGATGTCTGGGTCGCCATGAACATGGATGCCAACAAAAGCTTAATTCGTCATGAATTAGACTTTACCAAAGATCAAAGGGATGATTACTATAAACAGTTAAAAGTTGCAGAAAATGAGCTCCGACTGTTCAAGCAAAAATATGAGATTCCACCAGCTTTAACATCTGTTACTGACATGGAACTCCAGTCACAACTTGATGTACTTCAGAACAAGCTGGCCAATACCAAGGAACGTTACAAGCGAATAGATGATATTTTTCTCGATTTAAGCAGAAAAGAAAAAGCAGTGGTTAACAACATAAAAGTAATTAATCCACCGCAAACGCCTCTGAATCCATCAAAAAACATGCGAATCCCCATTATACTTATAGGACTTATAATAGGTGCTGCTACTGGCATTGCTCCGATATTGGCATGGGATTACTATAAGGGCAATATTCGCCATAAAAAAGATGTCTATAGCGCCGTTGATATTCCGATCATAGGAAAGCTGCCAACCATCAAATAAATCTTTCAGAAAATAAAATACGATGCCCCTCTCAAGTCGGTATTTCAGGTCTTGGTTACGTTGGACTTCCACTAGCTATTCCTTTGGGTTAATTTCATAAAACAATATGCTATACCCTGAACAATAATGTGATTCAAAATTACACCACAGGGATTGCTAAAGACTAATGAAGTCGAGACAGCGGGATTTATGAATACATCATCGAAACAGGTATTTATTCAGCACCCTCTATTAAAGAAGCGGAGGCAATTGAGCATACCCAGTGCGGTCTCAACATCGGCTTATTAATGAGCTCGCCATCATCTTTGACCGTTTAAATATAGCCACATTAAGCGTTCTTGAAGCAGCCGTCTCCAAGTGGATTCCCATTCAGACCGACTCTGCTGGTTGATAGACATTGTGCGAGAGTGGACCCATGGTACCTAACCCACAAAGCTGAATCCACAGGCGATACCCCGCAGGTTTTCCTCTCCGGATTGGTGGTACCATAGGAAAATCCATTATGGAAAAAACAGTAAAAAATCAACACCCCCTATCTAATCTTCTCTTAAAGGTATTGTACTATGCGAAAACTATCATCATTCATTTTTCTGCTACCGCTGTCCACCCTCTTCCTGAGTCATTCAGTTCAGGCACGCCTAAACACCATTACCGGTGGGGTAGCAATCGGCTATGATTATGATGACACACAATACAAAAGAGAAGATATTGAGGAATTACTGCCAAACCAGGACACTTTTCAACAACAGTTTAGCATTGCTCCTTTGTTTATTTTTGAAACAACAAGCACTACTGATGGCCTGACCATCAGCTTCAACCCAAGTTTAGTTTATGATCTTGAAGACTCCCAAAGTGATACTGACCACAACTTCTCGTTTTCTGCCCATCGTGATTTTACAAGAAACTTAACTATTGAATTGAGTGACAACTTCATTTATTCAGACGACCCGGTTCTCCTGGAAGCAGAAACTTCTTCAGATTATAACAGAGGACGAAGACGTTACTGGACCAATGATTTCAACATCAACTCCACTTATACATATGATATAGAAAGTTCCTTTGCTGCCGGTTATTCCTACCACATATTACAGAATGAAGATGCAGGCCCGGGTGGCTACGAAGACTATGATAGACACATGGCAGACCTCTCTTTACAACACAGAATAGATGCTGCATGGAATTTTTCACTGTTTGCAAATTACACACGAGGACTTTTTGATCCACCAGATCCCGAACTCGTTGAAATTATAGAAGGAGAACTTGAAGACACAGCTCCAGGTATTACGGATGATGTAAATTCAGATGATCTCTCCAATAATCTTTCCGAATATCGGTTTGGTGGTACACTCAACTGGATATTATCCTCAAGGAAAATTTTTCTTGTCAATTATGATTTCTCTGCAAGTAACTACGATGCCATTCTCCGTTATGACACCAACCTGCACAACCTTACTTTTGGTGCCCAATATCTACATACCAGGCACCTCTCATTTGAACTTGGCGCCGGTCCATCTTATGAGAAGACTGAAACTTTTGATCCAAATTGGGGTTACAATGGCCACGTCAATCTAAACTATGATATCGCTAAACGGACAAATATAACTGCTGGTATTGAAAAGGGTTTCGACCAGAAAAATTTCTCCGCAAATAACAACGTTATCGGTAGAGATCAGGGGCTGACAGGATACTGGAATTATAATTTGACTTTTTCTCATCAACTAACCAACGGCCTCACAGTCAGTCTTTTCGGAGCATACCGGGATGAAGAACAAGAGAACATACTGCACGGTTTCATCAATACTATTGAGAGCGACAGTGGTTTAGACACAACTGATCGTGAGACTTTTCGTGAAGAAAGTATTTTCCAAAAGGGCATCTACGAAGCAGGTGGTTCTCTTACCTATACTTTTTTACGATGGTACACAGCATCCCTTCGGTACACTTACAGAAATCAAGATTCTGAATTCATCAATGACAGTTATGACGAACATAGAGCCTTTCTAACACTTTCCTTCCAGAAGGAATTATTGCGTTGGTGATTCAACCTACGCTTATCTCAAAAAAACATAATCAATATATATTACTCGCCCTTTATCCTGACGAGTTACAAAAAGTGTTATATTCTCAATTCTATCCATCTTCATCAAACGATCAACTGGTGCAGTTTGAACATCATTAAGAGGAATCACCAGGTCATTCCATCCATTTTCTAAAACAAAGCTTCTATTAAAACGATCAGCATATTCATTATTATGTTCAGAATCATGGATACGACAAACCAACTTCAAGGGCTCTTCTTCTGGCAAGAAAACACTTATGGACAAATACTCAAACCCCTTCCAGTTTCCTGGAAAATGGCAAAGTGATACCCCCGAATATGTATCAGTTGTTAACTCTACCTTGAGTGAATGATTCCCGTGTCTGGCAATATCATCCTGTACACTTACCAATTTTTCGTCCTTCCAACGATCAGCTTCAAAGGGTGTTGCAAAATCTGAAAGCAAAGGAAACTGACTTAATGCTATACATTCATCTACAACAGCCCTGGCCAAAGGATATGAAGCAACAACCAGCAGTATAACTACAGCCCCCCGAAACAAAGCAGCGCCCCATCTTTTCAATCTCATGGTTCCTGAATCAAAAAAGGCAAGGGCGATTAAAGAGCCAAGCTGATTCCTTAAGATGTCATGGACGTCAGGTGAACGACCATCAAAGCACATTTGTAATCCTTCGACGACAATTCCAGAGACTAACACTATTAGAAACACCCCCCCCTGAACTGTCACAGCAGAGGCTTCTTGAAAACGGTAGCGAAACGTCTTACATAATAGCCAGGATGTCAGAAGAAAAAACAATACATGTCCCAAATCCCAAAGAGCCACAAATGACCTTGAACCGTAGGCTCCCGGGCCTCCGAAAAAAAACCATGGTACTCCGGCGAGTAACAGTAACAGAACCCATTGCACCCGAACGCTTCGACTGACTAAATTTTCTTCCTTATCCAAAGCAACCTTTTTTTTGTGTACAACAGCCCCCTTCGACTTCCATAGAAACATTGCAAACCTAGAAATTTTGATACCAAAGAGCTTTGCATACAGGTATAATTAACAAATCATAGCCACACAACTAAAAGATTCCCCAATCATGCCTGAACAGTTGCTCTTATGAAATTCATCCGTCCAAGGTCATTTCTCAATCTGGTCACAGGCGGACTGATTATTGTTTCACTACCTCTTATTGTGGGACTTTTCACGACAAGAACTTATTTGGACAAACTGGTTTCACAAAGTGTTGAACTAATTGAACATTCAATTTCAGCTACTCGTGATGCACAAAAATTATCGGAATTCACAAAAAATCAGGAACGCAACATCAGACTCTTTGATATTGTGGGAGAAAGCCGTTATCTGGAAGAGGTATCTCTATGGCAAGATAAAATCTACAATCTGCTTGAACGATTGCAGCAATTACCAGTGGATCAAAATCTTCGCAACCTGCTCCTTGAATTCCATGCCAGTGAAGGAAAGATTCTAAGATCTTTACAACTTGCCCACCAAGGTCCTGAAGCTCAAAAGACTCATGTTACTAATGCGATCCACCTTTTTTCTGTTCTGGACAAACAAGCCATATCAATTAATATTGCTATCAATGAGTTCATAGACAGTGAACTAGCCAATCTTAAAACATCAAAATTAGTCGCTCAAAAATCACTTCTCTGGCAAACACTCAGCTTCATAATTCTAACAGTTGTAATGATTCTCATCCTTGCTCTCATTATCTCCAGACCTATCAAGCAAATCAATCAGTGCATTGACCGCCTCGGAAAAGGAGATTTTTCAGTTCCAGTCCTCATTACCGGCCCAAAGGATCTAGAACTTCTTGGAGCAAAAATCAACTGGTTACGAAAACGATTATCCAGCCTTGAGCGACAAAAAACAAAATTTATTGCCCACATCTCTCATGACTTAAAAACTCCGTTGGCCTCCATTATGGAAGGTTCTGGCCTCCTGCAGGAAGAGCTTGTTGGCTCATTAAATAAACAGCAATTAGCTGTGGCGGAAATACTCACCAAGAATAGCGTTAAATTACAAAAGTTAATTAACAACATAATAGACTTCAACATGGCCCAGGCAGGAGGCAAGCCTAAAGGCCAAACCGATCTTGCACTCAAGCCTTTAATAGAACAGGTCGCATCTGAACAGACAACTCAAATGCTGGCTAAAAACATTGGTCTTGACCTCAACCTAAAAGATACTACAATTCTGGGTAATAAAAACCAAATCGAAACAATCTTTGACAATCTTTTCTCAAATGCAGTAAAATTTTCTCCAAATGGAGGAATTGTCTATTGTAACCTCAGGCAAACAGATGGGGAAGTACAATGTCTCATATCTAATACGGGACCAATCATTCCTCTCAAAGAACGTGACAAAATTTTCACCCCTTTTTATCAGGTCAAAAACAACGACTCAAACCACACGCAGGGAAGCGGTCTTGGCCTCGCTATTGTAAAGGAGTATGTTTCGCAACACAACGGTACTGTTTCTGTCCTCGATCACAAATCAGGCGGACATTTCATGGTCACCTTTCCATTAACAATAAACGAGAAATCGACAAAGAGTCCTGAGTAAATGACAAAAAACATAGTAAGTCTTCTAGGTATTTTCTTTTTTTCAGCTTGTCATCCACATGTCGAAACAAACATCTGCCCGATCAACACCGACAGAGTTCTTTCCTGCGTTGCCTCTTCTGCTCATCTTTCAACCGAGGAAATCACCTCCAAATTTGAGTCACTTATAAATTCAACTAATTCAGAACCAAACGCGACAAAATTAAATAAGCTGCTCTGTCTTTCACTCCACAACCGTGCAACCAGAGAACAGCTGCAAGGAGGAGAAAACATACTGGTAGAAAACCTCAAAAAAACTGAATGCAAGCAAAAGAACCTTTCAGGCTTGCTTCTTATCATTCAGGGAAACATTGATCAGCAGAAAGAATGCCTGGATAAAAACTGGACGCTCTATCTTAAGAATAAAAAAACCTTACAAACACAGGAAACGGTCAAGCAACAGCTTGAATATGAAACCATTTCCTACCAGCGCCGAATTGAAGACCTGGAACAACAGGTACGGAAATTGAAAGAGATCGAATCAATGCTCGACAACAAGACTTCACAATAATTCATCATATATAGCTGTACCACCAGAATTCATGAACAAACTAACCATACTCCTTGTCGATGATGAACAGGATCTGCTGAGCCTTTGGACTCTCCGCCTGAAAAGTGCAGGATACAATGTTGTCACAGCAGAAAGCGGTGAAGCAGCCATGGGATTATTCCAGGCTGTTCTTCCTAATCTGGTAATAACAGATTTACGGATGGGACAAATGGATGGCATGGCATTGTATGATGCAATCAGGAAACTAAACAAGACAGTTCCGGTAATTATCATCACCGCCCATGGTTCAATCACGGAAGCAGTTGACGCAACCCGTCAGGGCGTATATTCATTCCTGCCAAAACCCATCGATGGTCGGAAGCTGCTTCAGGAAATTGAAAAAGCACTGGCTGTTACCACAGTTCCTCCTCAAAACTCGGATCTAGCCAGCTGGAGACAGGGCCTTATCTCTCAAAGCACAATAATGGAAGAGTTGCTTGCCAAAGTACAGTTAATAGCAGGAAGCATGTCCAGTGTACTCATCCGTGGAGAGAGCGGAACAGGGAAAGAACTGTTGGCAGTTGCGATACATAAAGCCGGTAATCGGGCAGACAAACCGTTCATTCCCGTCAACTGCAGTGCCATACCAGAAGCACTTATGGAGTCAGAACTATTCGGACATGTACGTGGTTCCTTCACCGGCGCCACTAAGAATCACCCGGGACTCTTTATGGCAGCCCAAAGAGGCACTTTGTTTCTTGATGAGATAGGTGACATGCCCCAGCACCTGCAAGTTAAGCTTCTTCGAGTTCTTCAGGAACGAATAATTCGTCCGGTTGGAGGCACAAAAGATATTCCCATTGATGTTCGTATCATATCAGCCACCCATCAGAATCTTGAAAATGCCATTAAACAGAAAACATTCAGGGAAGATCTCTACTACCGGCTCAATGTTGTCATGCTGGAACTCCCCCCATTACGAGATCGCCGCGAAGATATCCCCTTGCTGGTGAATCACTTTATTTTAATACTGAACCAGCAAAATGAAAGGCAGATAACAGGTTTTTCTCCAGATGCAATGAATATCCTGCTGGAAGCTGCCTGGCCCGGTAATGTCAGACAACTATTCAACGTAGTAGAACAAGCCACAGCCCTCTCTACAACTCCTCTTATTCCTTCAGATCTACTTCATCACACATTAAAAGAGGAACCAATAAAAATTCTCGGCTTTGATGAAGCCAAACGCGAATTCGAACAACGTTACCTGGTTCAGTTACTCCAGACCACCAGAGGGAATGTTGCCTGGGCAGCAAGAATTGCCAATCGCAACAGGACAGATTTTTATAAAATTCTTAATAGGCACAACATTGTTCCATCACTCTTTAAAAACTGACTGATTTCCCAAAAAGATACACAGTCAGCTGTTTCTTTTTACCGACTCCCCTCCACACTTTTTTTCCTTCAGAGCAACAAAAACCTTGTTTTGCTTTACATACTATGTAATTTCAGCATGTCAACTTTGTCTCCGATTTGCGACTAGGTATTTTTACCCAGTTACCGGAAAATGAGCAGCCAGTATCCATCAAACAACTACGGAGCTTAAAAAATACGCATACCGCATTGAAATAATGTACCTTTAAAAAATCTAAGCAATTTCTGATGCTTTCCAGGAAATCTCCAGTCAAAACAGTCCCTCCAGGATCATCGACACAACAACGACTTACAGTCGTATCCATATTGCGACAAACCACACCCCCAGCCAAAGGCAACACCCTATTACCCACACGAAATGTTAATCACAATAAAACTATCAGCCAACAAACACGTACTAACATGCCACCAGCAACAACATTCGCCAACATAAAACAAATGGCATACTACTTGCATAGTTTTTGTGGAAAATTGCCTTGAGCATTAAATAGAGGGACGGTACGAAAGAAATATTGACACCACGCAAAATAACATGAGAGCCACGCTATTTTACTGTTTTTTTTGTGTCGCCCAGTTCCTTTTATCAACAACACTATTTTTTATTCAGTGATAATACATCGGTACCAAAAACAACAAATGCGACTATTACTCATAATCATAACAACACTGCTGATCATTCTTCCCTCAAACAATGTACTTGGAATGGAAACTCATTCGATTCATCTTAAATGGGATTTTGATCACAATTCTGTCCCCTTAGATGCAGAACTCACGGCCTACCGTCTTTACAAGGATGGGATCAAGGTATGCCAGTTCGACTACCCTTATGATTTTGAAGGTAATTGTGAATTTGTATCAGACAATGGTTATTTTAATTTTACCCTGACAGCTGTTTTTGATAACAAGCTTGAAAGTCAGAAATCAGCACCATTTCGTTTGCTACTTGGCAAAGAAGAAGTTCCCAGGACATCCATGATACCGGTAGCAGTTCTCAGCCTGTTACTGGATTTTTGAAGAAACGATCCAGATCAGGAATTGAAGGAAGTTACTTGCTTTTCAAAACTGTACCCTCACCCGCTAAGACAGATTACTTTTTCCACTCAGACACTTTTTCTTACGATATTTCAAGACTATCTGTTGATAAAACAATCCTACCATACCAACAACCAGGTATTTATACCTAGTTTTTCATTATCTATTTTTTGAGATTTATTCATTATTATTTGAAGTGCCTGTTTTTTACTGATCACCTTTACAGATTGTTGCATAACGAAGCTCAGCGTTTGCTCACAATATTCATTTTGAATGAACTTATGGAGACAACCAGAACAACCCGCAAATAGGCTTGCACCTGTCTCAGGATGGGCCGACAACATCTCCCTCACTCCTTTTCACCTTATTGCCCCCTGAAGGTCCCCCCCCTCTTTTCCAGCATACTCAGCACAACATTATATCTGGCGCGATTCCATTAACTGTAGTGCTAAACGCCGAAGGTTCCAAGGAGCAATAACAGGGACTTATGGCCATTTGGAGATTGCTCTGCAAAGTGAACCAATCAAAAAACAATCCCCCACACCTACTACACCACCGGTCAACACACTCATTATTGAACTTGACGAAAAGCACACCTCCATCGATCCTGATGAACACATATCATGCTATGTCTGGAAATTTGGTAGCAGTATCTTTCAGACTGGTTCACACGATACGCCCACTCTTTCCGTAAACAAAGTTACCAGCACCAACACCACTGTCACGGATGATTCCGGTACCTGACACAGTAAGACAGCGTCTACAATTACATTTAAAAAGATAGGCTAGTAAGTGTTCTCTCCCACATCAAGTCTCTGCTGCTCACCAAACAGTAAAAAAAGACATTGCTTCCCCTTTCCTAGTAAACATAAAATTAGTTTCCTTTTTATTTTTAATTTCGACAAGTTATCACATCTTTTCAGCGCCAATACGGTTTCCATTCCCTTAACCACCACAAAATAAGTGTCTTTACCTATATTTTTTCTTCAAATAAAACGTACAACAAGTCCCAAATAGCTGTAATAGTAACCATATAAACAAAGGCGCCATAACTCATTTCATTCCAGTATTGCAAAATCACGCCCTTAGAAAACAGCTTTTCGGCATACAATGGAATATTTTGTAACTACATAATTGTAATGGAACTCTACTGAGCCATGGTCACATGTAATAAAAAAAAGACTGAATGTAAAACAAACTCATTAAACCCGCCAACTCTCATTTCTAGCATCAATTACAGTCATTAACAAACTCTCCACAAGAAGAGACGACTGCACTTCAAAACATTCAACGAACAACCCTACTTTAAAATTGGCACATCTTTTGCTAAGAACATCGAAATATTTCACAGAACTTTTCCCATTAACTATTGTGCCAGAGACTGCTATGAAAAAAATCATCCTCCTCCTAATCTCTCTAGGTTTTTTTATTCCTGGATATTCTTTTGCTGCAACGCAAAATACCCATATAGAATGGACATATGATTACGAGCCCACAGATGGAAGAACTCTGGCTGGGTATTCTCTTTACCAAGAAGGGGTAAAGATTTGCACCAACAACACCCCAACTGACAGAACCATGGATTGTACTTTTGAATCTGAAGTTGGCACATTTGATTTCACCCTTACTGCTTTCTGTACTGACGGCTACGAAAGCCCACATTCGCCACCTTACACCTTTACACTGACCACTCCCCCTGAACAAGAGTTACTAGCTGTTTTTAATACAAATCCTACTCCCCTCATAGGTGATATTCCATTTTTTGTCTCTTTTGACGCCACCACTTCAACCGGGGATATTACCTCTTATAATTGGAATTTTGGCGACAATAGCTCAGGCAGCGGAAGTCAAACAACACACACTTACACTACACCAGGAACTTTCAGTGCGACACTCACTGTTACAAGTGCAAATGGTACCACTCGTCAGGAATCTGTACTTGTCACCGTCACCCCGGCACCTATAGCAATTATCACCACCACGCCCACTACATTATCAGGAAACGTACCATTTACAGTCTCTCTTGATGCATCGACCTCAACTGGCGACATCTCTTCGTATTCATGGAATTTTGGTGACAATAATTCTGGCAGTGGCAGTCAAACAACTCACACATTCACAACTCCTGGAACGTTCAACACAATTCTCACTGTAACAAGTACAAACGGTAGCACCAGCCAACAATCCGTTACAGTGAACGTACTGGATGCTCCGCTGGCTGACTTCACTACCAACCCAGTATCACTTACAGGGGACATACCATTTACCGTATCCTATGATGCGTCAAGTTCAACAGGCAATATCACCTCATTTGCATGGGACTTTGGAGATAATAGTTCAGGTAGCGGCTCTCTATCCACCCATACATACAATACTGCTGGTACGTTCAACACCGTACTTACTACCACAAGCAGCAATGGCACCACCAGCCAAAAGACTGTTACCATCAATGCCACCACTCCACTAACACCACCAGGTAACTATAATATTCACCTGGAATGGAAATATGATTATCAGCCTGCCGAAGGAAGAACCCTGGTCGGCTATAATCTCTATAAAGAAGGAGTTAAAGTTTGCACCAACAATAATCCCACGGATAGAGCAATGAACTGTAGCTTTGAATCTCAAGCCGGAACCTTTAACTTCACCCTTACTGCATTCGATACTGACGGTTATGAGAGTTCCCATTCCTCCCCTTATACATTTACCTTAAGTTCTCCATCTGATCCGGCATTTGCTGCGAACATCGTTACAGCACCTACAGTCCTATCAGGTAATGCTCCCCTTACAGTTTCTTTTGATGGCTCAACATCTATCGGCGCTGTCTCTTACGCATGGGCTTTTGGTGATGGCGACACAGCAAATGGCAGTCACACTAACCATACGTTCACAGCTGCCGGTACATTTACGACAACCTTGTCAATCACAGATGCACAGGGGCTTATAACTGCAAAAAATGTGGTTGTTACAGTTAATGAAACTTCCACCCAAAATACTCTCCCAACAGCAATCATAGAATCATCAACTGCCATGGGAGATGCCCCTCTTGCTGTNTCATTTGACGGATCCGGATCCCACGATAACGAAGNGCCGATAAGCTCTTANCTCTGGAATTTTGGCGATGGCAGCCCAACAACAACAGGATCGACAGCTACACATAGCTATACCGTAGCCGGAACCTACAGCGCAGCACTGACGGTTACTGATAGCCAGGGAGCCACAAACACAACATCAACTCCTGTTATTATCACGGGCCAAACAGTGGAAAACCAGGCGCCAACAGCCAGACTAACAGCATCAACAACAAGCGGCACGGCACCTCTCCAGGTAGTTTTCGACGGATCCACATCAACTGATCCTGAAAACTCTACACTCACTTACAGTTGGAATTTTGGTGACGGATCCAGTGCACAAGGCAATACCACAACCCATACTTACACAAGCACAGGAATTTTCACTGCTACCCTCACAGTAACTGATGACATTGGAGCCGCTTCCAGCACAACAACCACAATAACTACAACAGACGAAACACCTGTATTTCAAATAGAACTAGGTGAAGTAGAAATTGACCACAAGTGGTTAAGAATTGATTTTTCTGACCCATTTATCAATCCAGTGGTCGTTGCCGGACCTCCGAGTAGAAACGATAGTGATCCATGTGTTGTTCGAATACGCAATATAACTACAACCGGATTTGATATCCGTATCCAGGAATGGGACTATCTGGACGGCACCCACGCTAAAGAAACAGTGGCCTACCTTGTAATGGAACAAGGTAACTTCACCCTTGACGATGGCACAATGATAGAGGCAGGACAATTCACCTCAACCGACAGCAACTTTCAGGCAATCCAATTCAACACAACCTTTACCACCGAGCCTGTTGTCATGACCTCAATCGCAACTTTCAACGAGGAAGATGCCGTTACAGGCCGTTTACGCAACATTTCCACCACATCCTTTGAACACAAAACGCAACAGCAGGAATCCTTAAATGCACACGGAAACGAAACAGGCACCTATATTGCCTGGGAACCTTCCAATAACAGTATTGACACCATAAATATTATTGTAGATAAAACTGAGGACAAAGTTAGAAGCCGTTGGTACACTGTAGACTATGGTGAAGAGCTGTCAGAGCTTCCTATATTTTTTGGAACCATGCAATCCCAGGACGGATCCGAGGCATCGACAGTACGTTACACCAATAAAACAAATACTAAAGTTCAAATCATGATTGAAGAAGAACAATCATTAGACGATGAAACCTGGCACACTTCGGAAACGGTTGGTTACTTTCTATTTTTCTCCAACTCCACCCTCTAATCTCATAACCAACAAGGGATACCAAACCATGAAAACTCTCCACACACATCTGCCGAATCTTGCAAAATTGGCATTAGTCTCTTTCTTTTTATTATTAGCCCCTGTCCAAGCGCATGCCCGTGACGTTTCTTTTTCCTGGACAGCAAATCCTCAGCCAACAACTGGTTATAAGCTCTATTATAAAACAGGAACAGACAGTAGCCCGCCCTACGACGGAACTGGTCTCAACGCAGAGGGTTCACCCATATTTTTAGGAAACGTTACCACAACGACGGTAACTGGGCTTTCACCGAATGAGACTTATCAGTTCACCCTTACGGCTTATAACGATACAGGAGAAAGTGACTACTCAACAATTGTATCTGTTTTACCCCTCTCATTCCCGAGCCCTACAATAAACATTATGTCTCAAAACTAAACTAACGGTGTCAAATGAAATCTTATACTATTACGATTCTAGGAATATTCTTTTCTGCAACAGTCACATTTGCTGCAGATTGTACAGAAAAATTTTCGTGGTTACCGAACTCCGAAAGCAACATTACAGAATATGTCATTCATTACGGGCTAACAGATGGTGGATTGTATTCCGATAAAGTATCCATTGGCAACCCTGTGCCTGTTGATGGTCGAATTTGGGGAGAAGTGCCTGGTCTTGTTTGCGATGAACAGTACTACTTTGTATGTACAGCCCTTAATGATGCCGGTTTAGAAAGTTCTTTTTCAGACCAGGTTGATCTTATAGCATCAGCTCCTGCTTATGAAACCCCGCCTGTATCTGGTACTATTACAAAAGTTTTTGGTTCTGCTGCCGAAGCTGACTATGTTGGGACAATCCAGGATACCTTTCTTAATCTTAACACAACCACATCCAGCCCCCTCGAGTATCTCAACACATATACCTGGCCAGAGAATATGGCTGCCAATGCAATTATTATGAAAGTTGATTTGTCTCAATTACCTGGAAATGCACAAATTCAAAACGCAAGTCTGCAATTATATTCCTATGAGGCGGGTGGTGATAGTATATATACAATTTCTGCCCACAAAATTATTAATAGAAATCCGAACCTGTCAGCCTGTACTGGTTACACCTATGATGGCCTAAATGAATGGACGGCTAATACAAGCTGTTATAATAACATCCCACTGGCTCAAGCTGATATCAATGCAGCAGTAGCTGTGAACAACCTTGACTTATCAGCTGGATACAAGAGCTGGGATGTGACTGAATTGGTACGTGATTGGCAGGCAGCCCCGGCAACTAATTATGGATTGTTGCTAAACTCAGATAATGTTGCAGCAGCGGACAGTTACCGAAATTTTATATCAACTGAAGGAAGCGATGCAAACCTAAGGCCAAAGCTGGTAGTGACATATACTGTTAACGATACAGGAATAAGCAGCCCAACAGGATTTAAACTACTAAACTAACGTCATTAACAACTACGAGACCATCAAATCTCAATCCACCAGATTTTGATGGTCTCGTGAAAACTACGCATCACCTCTTTTGTCATTCTCACGCAGAAGAGAATTTATCCTCCAATGCATCTTTAAATCCTGCCCCTTTTGCAAACAAAGAACTTCTTTCCAATATGCCAAGCAACTACGACAAAGTGACCAATCACCGGACAGAAGGTGTCCAGATAACAACCCGCTTACCAGTAAGATATTGCCACCAGGCAACAGCAATAGCAGAATTAACAACCAAAAAAAACATTGGTATTTTCAAAACACCTTTCAAAGACTGAGTGACCCAACCAAATAAAGCAAGCCCGTAAAAACAAATTTGCCCTGCGAACAAGACAACAAACACAGTCGAAGAGGACAACAGCAACACATTACTTGCCAACGCAGCAACAAGAAAAAAAGGCACCAACCAGCGCATTAATTTATGACAAAAAAATTGATATGCAAACATCCCATATTTAAAAGCATTTAAAAACTCAAGATGCTTAAAAAAAACAGTTAAACCTCGTAAAACCGTGCGAACTTTCCTCTCAAACTCCCGTTTCTCATCGGCAATATCCAAATATAAGCCGACTGCTTTTGGATCACTCACTCCCCTCAAGCCAAGCTTCATGCTACTGAGCAGAGTGCGAAAATCACTCTGCACATCACCGGAAAAATCCTGACACACCTCTTTCCTGGCAGCAAAAAAAGATCCACTTAAGCCAACAAGTGAATTCACCTCTGATTCCAGACGGCGGAGCCACATTTCATAACGCACATAAAATCCTTCGCCAGAAGGTTTCCCGTCCTGACCAAGTAAACGATCCTCACTGCTTACACATCCAATTGAAGGATCGGCAAAATTTGAGACAATTTCCAACACCCCCTGAGGTTCCAATATTGTAGCCACATCGGAAAAAACAATAATCTCTCCCTTAGCATGGGCCACAGCCTCTTTCTGGGCAGCCTCTTTCCCTCCCCGGTTTTGTACCTCCAGCAATTCAACCCCTTTATCACCATAGGATCGAACAATTTCATTGGTCTGATCTGTAGATCCATCGGACGCAACCATAATCTGTAATTTGCCGGATGGATAATCAAGTTGCAACGAGTTTTCTAACTTCTCTCGAATTCGCTTCTCTTCATTAAAAGCGGTAATTATAAAGGTAACAGTTAATGATATAGGCTCCCGTTTTAACTCTTTTCTGTTAATCTTTTGCAAAACCAGGAGGGACAATGGGTAGCCGAAATAGGCGTGAAACACCATAAAGAGTGAGAGAAGAAACAAAATTGTTAGAATAATCATCTACCGACCATTACTTCCTGATGGAAGTTGAATTGTTTAAAACATAGAATCCAGACCTGCCACCAAAGCCGCAACTTTCTCAGCAAGTACACGATTAGAAATCCGCAGTGAATCCTCCACAACTCTGGACATGCCTGAAAAGAAAAACAAACAAGAGTACGGGAGAATAATGTTCTTTATCCCATGTAAAACGGTAAGTTATCAACTCGGAAAAATCAAGTAAAGAAAATGACACCTATGGCCGGTTATTGCCGCAATAATCTTTGTTGGAGAAGTTCCTGCAATTCTCGTCGCCCATGCAGCACACAGTGTACAAAAACATCTTCACCCATTATTTGATAAATTACACGGTATGGCTTGTAAGGGATCTCACGAAATTCGTAAACGTCTATCCTTTCAAGCTCTGACGGGAAATGTCCCCTCTGTGGTTGCTGGTCAAGACTAGTAATGGTGTTTTGCAAGTTACTAAAAAAGTTATCGGCGTGCTCGACAGAGACATACCTTGCGACATAATTATATATGGCAAAAATATCTTCTTCGGCTTCAGCAACCAAAAAGACGCTATACTGCGTCACCTTTTCAGTCTCATTCCTTAATACGACTACTAAGGTCAGCAAAGGCCTGAGTTACTGGTTTGAACTTACCCTGTTGTTGACTCTTTTTGCTTTGTGCTAAAATTTTAAGCATGGCCATGCTCTCTTGGGTTTGTTCAAAAATTCGGATATCCTGTATAACGACTTTTGCCTCGCCATGTTGAGTAACAATCATAGTATTTTGGTTTCGAGTAACATCACGGACAACTTCTGAAACATGAGCTTTAATATAACTAATCGGCTTTACAATTTGAGAATATTTCACACGACACCTCCATTGACCCAATTATAGCCCATTAACAGGTCGAAAGCAACGGCAATAAAGTACTGATGATTCAGCTAACCCACTATTCCAGTTCATTTGCCCACTTGTCTAAAAAAAATATCAACTCCGTCTAACTCTAGAATAAACATCAAAATATGCCTGAGCCATTGCGTCCCTGGAAAAGAAATCCACCACCCTCTTCCTAGCAGACGTAGCCATTTGCAACCGTAATTCTGAGTTAACAACCAACTCCAATACACGATCAGCGTATTCCTTCTTTTGTCGCCCCTTAATGAGAAATCCCTGCTCACCATCTTTCACAATTTCAGGAAACCCACCCACTTCAGGTACAACAACAGGCAAGCCATAGGACATTGCCTCCAGCACACTCATGGGGATCCCTTCGTGAACAGATGTGTTGATATAAACATCAAGACTTCTATAAAAGGCATCCATATCCCCCTGATGTCCCAAAAACCTAAAATGCTCTTGTAGACCATTCGACCTGACCATATCTTCCAACATTATGCGCTGTGGGCCATCACCGGCAATCACAAAATCAACCATATCATTTTGAGCGACCACTAAGTTTGCAACATCAACAAATAGCGTAAAGTCTTTTACCGGAAAAAGACGACCAGCAGAACCGACAACTAGCCTTTCAGCAGATCGACGACTACTATCTTTCGGAATCGAGATACCATTATGAATTACAGCTACATTATTTTTCGAAAATCCGTAGCTACCAATCAGAAGCAACCGCATCTCTTCAGACACCAGAACAGTGCAATCGAAACAACAAGATAACAACCTGAAAAAAAAGCCAGTGCGCAGACGACCAGCCAAACTGATATCACCACCAACTGTTTCAGGCATCCCATGCTGAGTGGAAACAAGACCTACACCCTTTTTTCCCAAAACCGACAGCCAGGCCAGTAAATTTTCTTTATAACGATGCGAATGGATAATATTAGGAGAAAATTCAGCAACTTTTTTTCTGATAGCACGAGAAAGAACCGCAAACGAATGTATGGATTCGTCTACCATCTGCACCTCTACTCCAATCTTTTGCAATTCTTCTGCAAGCCGTCCCTTATTCAAAAGAACAACCAGAAGATCCAGATTAGGAATTTTAGCAAGCCCACTTGCCAGCTGATAGACCATAACCTCTGCTCCGGCCCACAGATCTCCAGAGGCTAATATCATTAAACGCATGCAAATACCACCTTACTGTTACAACCTGATTTACCAACAAACATTCGAAACAAACAACCACCCAGGCTATCAGGCAATCCCAATCTTTGACGAAATAATAAAGAGTTACCCTACAGCTTCAAAGCATAACCGGTCAAAGCCAAGAGCCACCACCACAAATTTCTTCAAACGCAAGTTGCTGTATTTTTGCTCCAGCTGGTGTCCATACTCTTTTACCTGCTTAACACCGTTTTCCAACTGTTCCACCATGTCGGGCAGCTGATACAAATCCGCCACAAACAATTTCTTTGCTTCAACACCACTGAGCCCCACTGCACTCAAAGAAACAAACTTAAATTCTATCAATATATCAAAAACCGCCCCATGCCGTTTATCCGGCCTGATAATCATGGTTAGATCCGCATAACGTCGATCATTTTCAGTTTCGGAATCCATCAGATAAATGAGGTCATTATAAAGCAAAGTCAAAAAAGCCGTTTTAACGGTGAGTTCATTGGCAGTGATATAATCACGATTATCAAATACTTTAAAATATTTCTGCTCAACAAAATCACACAGGGGCTGGATTCGTTCAATATACAGTTTCTTCATCACCAAATTCGGCACCCGCAGAACGACTTCCAGATCATCCGTCTCACCTTGCAGTGTCAACACGCCAGAGTAATATAAAAACGAAGCAAGAAAGGCATTATCCCTGGAATTATCAGAAAGCATTTCTTGTATACCGAACCGATCAGCCATTTCAGAGATCACAACTTCCCGATCTTTCTCCATAAGATCCAGCAACAATTTTTGCCCCTTGGGAAGATTAGCAACAAATTCAAGCTTGGCAGAATCCACCGCCAGGTTGGAATCAAGCATGTTCCGCGGAAAACTGCATGTTTTTTGAAATTGCTTCAGAAAATAAAGACTTAAGGTGGGATTGTACACCTGCATCGGTATTTTTGCAGGAGAACGTGGTGTCTCCGGCAGAGCAAAGGAGAAATTGTATCCATTATAATACGTTTTCAGCAGACCCAGTGCTTCTACGACTTTCCCCTGGCCGGCATCACAATCAGAAGCTATCTGCGCAACTACGGTCTCCAACTCCTCAAATAGAAATCCACATAAATCGTTGAACTCTGCTTCCAGGTAAATGTTTTCTGCAATATTAAAACCACTGGTGATATCACTCATAACCACCGGCGAGACACCGGTAATAAACATACGGTCAATAGCGGATGATGCAGTGGCTGATTTCAACACTTTAAACAGGGTTTTCAAGGAGCCTTCTTCATGAACCAGAACAGTATATCTAGCCTCCTCAGTACGTACCCCCATCATCACCGCGTTGGCAAAGTTGTCATATTCATCAATCAGCAAATAAACCGGGTACTCTTTCTTCGAAACAACATTCAACAATGATTGCATGGAACTTAGTGCATCATGTTCGTGAACATCAATCCCAACCAGGTCAAACTCCTCATAGTGAAGCTTGAACCGAATAATGCAATTGTTAATATGACTACAGAAAGACTGCCTTACCTCAGCAACAGTTCCGGTTGGGTCAACACAGGAGAAATCAAATCTAAGGATAAAGTAGGAATTGCGAAGAGAAGTCGGCTTATCACCTATGGCACATCCACCAAAAAGCTTCTCAAATTCATCCTTCCGCAGGATATCATAATAATTATCCAGCATGGAAAGTAGTAAACTTTTGCCAAAGCGACGAGGACGGATAAACAGCTGATATTTAGCTTGTTCAAGAAGAGGGATTTTATCCGTACGATCACAATAAAAATAATCTTCGAGGATTATACTCCTGAAATCAGATATACCGTATGGAAATTTCATAAGTAAATAATAGATTAGTGCATATGAAAAATCAAGAAAGAACGAACCAAATCAGACAACGACATTTGCACATGTCGGCACTTTCCTTCATGTCCTTTGGGAAGGAATGGCCGCTGGTCGTTTTTGCTAAAATCTTTAAAATCAATTCAGATTCATTCATTGAAGAAGGTTACAAGGATAACCGTTGCCGCCTGGCAAAACCTGAAAACTTCACAGAGCAGACAAAGACTAAATACCCATTAGTCATCTATCTGCATGGGAGTGGAAAATGTGGCAATGACAATAGCAAACAAATCTGTAACTTCAGCAAAGTAACCGGGTGCCCCGGCATTTATTTTCAAAGCAACAAAAATAACATTTGCTTAATAATCAGCAGGTTATGAGTTTTGTTACTTAGAAGCGTGTTTTTAAAAACGTTTTTAATGTGAAATGCGTCATCCCCGAGGTAGTAATCGGGGATCCATGCTGAAATATGACTGGATTCCCGATTACTACCTCGGGAATGACGAGTTACCCAGACTTTTTTTATCAAAAAGCTGGCAAATTGCTTCATTTTTAAATTACGCTGAACAATTACACAAATCTTAGGGTTAGACATCGTAGGAAATGGTTTTAACTAGCTGACAAAATCATTTAGAAATACCCCAGCTTTGTTTATGTGCCCCTGGCCAAATCGAAATAATCTGATAACATCAGCAGGCGAGCACACTTGCCATTTCTCTCAAAAAACTATATATTGTCAGCATGAGTGAGATATCAAACCCACATGATAGTTTCTTTCGTGAAACATTCAGTAGAAAAGAAGTTGCCACCGATTTTTTGTCAATGTACCTGCCAGATGAGATAACACAACATATCAATCTGGACACACTCAAAATGTCCAAAGATACTTTTGTTGACGAGGAACTGCGTAGTCATTTTTCTGATCTACTTTACACAGTTAA
>JAESPV010000008.1 GCA_016765495.1 Desulfocapsa sp.
CAACCTGTGTTCCGCTTATTGCCGTCTTGTCGCAGAATGGAGGCCATACCAGTTTTCAAAAAAAATGCCAAAAACCGTGTCAAGAAAATAATGTACTTTATTTCATTTTTTTCGCTGAATAGTTACATATCTTCTTCTGTTTCTAGATCGAGTATTCGGCTCCAGACAATGGAGCCATCAAGGCGGAAAAAATATAATAGATTGAATCCACCGTCAGTGAGGGTTATATTGGTAAGGTTTGATATGATGTATTCAGGATTTTGATTTTGAATGAAGTTGTAGGTGTCATTCCATGCAGACCAATCATGGGCAATGGTTTCCAGGGCTTCGCCTTCTCGCAATAATGCCTGGGTAAAGCGATCTGTTTCCTGTTGGGCAAGTTCACGCTCAATCTGGAGATGGCGTGGAGAGACAATCAGCTTGATAATGAAATAGTTGGCAACGGAATAGCTGGTTACCAGCAGTATCATGTAGAAAAATACATGACCACGAATTGATTTAAGTAAAGAGGACATAATTGTCGTTGGATATTTCTTGTGCTCTGTAGTTTCTTCTTTTGTTTAAGAAACGGTATGTTAGTTGAGTGGGCGCCTGCTGCTAGAGCGTTATGTTTATAAAAAAGAGTAAATAAAAATAAGACTTTCGAATAGATATATTACAATCATTGGTCAGTGAACTCAAAGAAAAAAATGCGGTATGCTATGATGACATTTCACCATTGACGTGACAGTGATGATTTAATAGCATTTCTTGAAATGAATAAATATGTGAAGCTGTTGTTGGGTATGAAAAACAAATATATCAACAAATACGATATTTAAATGTTGTATTTTTCTTCTCTTTCAGTGAGTTACGGAACAAGGAGTGAGTTGTGACATTGGCTGCCTGGTTTTCCTTCGCCACCATTTGTACCCTTGGTGCCATGTCACCCGGACCAAGTCTGGCTGTTGTCTTAAAAAACACTTTGTCTGGTGGACGTTCAGAAGGAGTGAAAACAGCTCTGGCTCATGCTTTTGGCGTTGGGACGTATGCTTTTACCACTGCTGCTGGTCTGGCAGCGTTACTCACTGGAAGCCCCATGGCTTTTATGATAATTCAGTGGCTGGGAGCCTTTTTTCTGACGTATCTTGGACTCAAGGCTTTGTTGGGAACTGCTGGGCTTGCTGAGGCTGCCCGGACAGAAGCTAATTCTTCGTACAATGGCAATGGGATTCGATCCGGTTTTCTCACCGCATTTTTGAATCCCAAGCTAGCCATCTTTTTTACTGCTCTTTTTAGCCAGTTTGTTTCTGCCCAGGCTCAGTTGGGAGAAAAGATAATCATGGCGTTAACTGCTGCTCTTATTGATGCTGCTTGGTATCTGCTTGTGGTTCTGTTTTTGTCGCATTCCAGGGTTCTTGGTGTTTTACGTCGCAGAGCAGGGCAACTGGATAAGGTTTTTGGCCTTTTGCTTGTGCTGTTAGCAGTTCGGATGTTTATTTAATACGTAAGCGTTCACCAGCACCCCGGATTTGTCCGATCGGGGGTACTGGTGAATGCTTACGAGTCCAAGTTTATCGTAAATCAACATTCGTAGTGAACAGTTACTTTAATACAACGGGGGCATTGACAATATCATTCTATAAAATTCTGGTTCATCCGACTGAAGCGTACTTTTGAAAAACAATTTGTAAAAAAAAAGTGGACATGCGATGTCCATGCTGCCATGGAAAAAATGTAGTCAGGCATGGAACGTCATTGCGCTGGTTTCATACCTTGCCAATTGGCGGCCGCACAACATATATAAAAGCACATATACCAAAAGTGGAATGTAAAGATTGTCCAACCAATCGTCAAATCAAAACAGGGTTTGCTGATTCACGGTGCACTTTCACAAAATCCTTGGGACGATATTTCCTGGGACTTTTGAGGTTTATGGCCATCAAAGCTGTTTCTAGTCACCTGCAATTAAGTGGCTCTTCATGAAACGAAGTATGCTTTAGGCGGATGAACCTTAATCCTGCTGTTTGTGTCATTATCCATTGTTTGTAATCCTTGCTGAGGATACAACTGGGGCTGCAGAAAGACATCACTTCAGAAGAGAACAGTAAGAAAAGTACAAGCCCTTTTAAAACTATTTGAGCAGGGTCACTGATAGTTCTCTTGACCAGCATAGAAAAACAATTTATTGTTTATTTAATGAGTTGCCTCCTGTTGAGTGGTCTGTGATTTTTCAGTGCCTTCAAGGAGACACTGGAAAGAGTGCTGGCTAACCTACTTATTCACCAGTGTTAGGTCTTTCGTTATACAAGGAGGCGGGCACATACTACGAACTGATTTTGGTGCGGGTAACCGTCCTGGAACAAGGGGTACAGGAACACAAAGATAATCAGAAAGGGAGTACTGCCCATGACGAGAAATCATCCTGCCACACGTTTTAAACATACTTCATTCGCTGTTGTCTTTTCAATTCTGCTCACCCTTCCAATAACTCTCCCTGCCCTTTACTCTACACCAAGTGGCTGGGCTGTCGAAAACGAATCCTCCGCATTTATTCTCGAAGTCAAAGGAGCCATTGGCCCGGGAGTCAGTGATTTTGTGAGACGGGGACTTGAAGAGGCAGAAAACGCCAAATCCAGTGTTTTTATCCTGCAGCTCGACACCCCGGGCGGACTCGACCTTGCCATGCGCGNTATCATTAAAAATATCCTGGCCTCTTCAGTGCCTGTTGTGACCTATGTCGCCCCGAGTGGTGCACGTGCAGCCAGTGCAGGAACGTATATCCTCTATGCAAGCCATGNGGCGGCCATGGCACCTGCCACAAATCTTGGTGCTGCAACTCCGATAACCATCGGCAATCTGCCGGGAATGGATAATAAAAACAAGGATAGAAATGACGGGGAAGGGGAGAAAGAAACAAAATTACAGGAGGATACTCTTAAACAAAAAATGGTGAATGATGCCGAGGCATACATAATATCTCTTGCAGAAAAACATGGAAGGAACAGGGAATGGGCAGCAAAAGCGGTTAGAGAGGCGGTAAGCATCAGCGCCGAAGAAGCCTTGCGCCTTGGCGTTATTGATCTGATGGCAGACGGTATCGATGACCTGCTCGATAAGCTCAATGGCCGGGAGGTGGTATTGGCCTCCGGCTCTCAAATCCTGCAAACAAACAATCTCCGTCTGAGTTATATGGAAAAAGACTGGCGAACCAAACTCATGATGGTGATAGGGGATCCTAATATAGCCTATATGCTGTTGCTTCTCGGTATGTATGGCCTCTTTTTCGAACTGGCCAACCCCGGCTATGTTCTGCCCGGAGTGGTGGGAGGAACCGCACTACTTCTCGCTCTTTATGCTTTCCAGATACTCCCGGTCAATTACGTTGGTCTTGCTCTCATTGTTCTTGGTATTTCTTTTATGGTTGGGGAGGCTTTTGCCCCAAGTTTCGGGATTCTGGGAATGGGGGGGCTTGCGGCCTTTGTTTTCGGCTCTGTCATCCTTATGGATGAAGAGAGTATGCGGGTCTCTTTAATACTCATCGGGAGTATTGCTTTGTTTTCTTTGGTCTGCATCCTCTGGCTTGTTGGCAAGATCTTAAAACTACGGAAAAAAAGGGTGAGAACCGGCAGAGAACAACTGTTCGATTCAATTGGTGAAGTTATGGATGATTTTACAGTAACTGGACGAGTCATGATCCTGGGTGAATCCTGGCAGGCTCGCACTACAAGTCCCATGAAAAAAGGAGACAAGGTCAGGGTTATTGCCCAGGATGGCCTGCAACTTTCCGTGGAACCTTTACAGGAGGCGAAATGATTATGAGTAATGTACCTTTTCTTATCTTCCCAATTGCTATAGTAATCGCAGTGTTAGCAGCTTCACTTAAGATTGTTTCGGAATATCAACGGCTCGTGGTTTTCTTTCTTGGCCGTTTTCAAACCGTAAAAAAACCGGGGTTAAGAATAGTTGTCCCTGGGATTCAGCAGATGCACCGTGTGGATCTGCGAGTGATCACCATGGATGTACCCAGTCAGGATGTCATATCGCGAGATAATGTTACGGTTAGGGTGAATGCAGTACTCTATTTTCGGGTTGTTGATCCGGAAAAGGCTATCATCCAGGTAGAGGACTACTACAATGCCATCAGTCAATTGGCACAGACTACTCTGCGCTCGGTACTGGGGCAGCACGAGCTTGACGAAATGCTTACAGAAAGGGATAAGATGAACCTTGATATTCAGCAGATCATCGACAAACAATCTGATGCCTGGGGGATCAAGGTGAGCAACGTTGAGATCAAGCATGTTGATCTTGATGAGAGTATGATCCGAGCCATTGCCAAGCAGGCTGAAGCGGAACGTGAGCGGCGGGCAAAGGTTATCCATGCCGAAGGGGAACTTCAGGCCTCTGGAAAACTTCTTGCCGCAGCAAATGTCATTTCCCAGAACCCACAGGCTCTGCAACTCAGATATCTGCAGACCCTGAATGATATTTCCAATGAGAATACGACCACCATTGTTTTTCCATTGCCCATTGAGACGATCAAGGGCGTGTTTGACAAAGTGTCATTGAAGGAAGATAATGACTTAGAGTGAAACTGGAAAATAATCAATGAAAACATTGACCAACATGTTGTTGCTGGTCACGCTGGGCTATGGTTCTCTACTGATTGTTTTATATTTCTTCCAGGATCGGATGCTCTTTCTTTCCAACATTCCTTCTCGCGTGGTGGAAAGATTTCCGTCTGCAGTGGGGCTGTCTTATGAATCGGTCAATCTGCTTACCAGTGATAACATCCGCTTGGACGGCTGGTTCATTTCCGCACCTGAAAACCGGGGGGTGATTCTTTTCTGCCACGGTAATGCAGGAAATATCTCCCACCGCCTTGAGTCGCTGCTACTGTTCCACAAACTGGGCTATAGCACCCTGATTTTTGACTACCGGGGATATGGCAGAAGTCAGGGGCGTCCTTCTGAAGCAGGTACCTATCTCGATGTGAAGGCTGCCTGGAATTATCTGATTAAAGAACGTTCCATATCGTCCTCACGCATTGTTCTGTTTGGGCGTTCGCTTGGGGCTTCCGTTGCAACTCATCAAGCCACTGTGGACATTCCTGGGGCGTTGATTGTTGAATCTTCCTTTACTTCTGTTCCCGATCTGGCTGCAGAATTGTATCCTTTTCTGCCAGCCAGATGGTTGACCCGATTCAGTTACAATGTGCAGCAGCAGTTGCAGATGGTGTCGTGCCCGGTGCTAGTGGTACACAGTCGAGATGACGAAATTATCCCCTTCCAACACGGCCAGATACTGTTCGAAACAGCCAATGCACCTAAGCAATTCCTGGAGCTTCGCGGTGGCCATAACGAAGGATTCCTCCTGGCTGGAAAAACGTATACNCAGGAACTGGATAGNTTTTTATCAGNATGGATCAAATAGAACACTTGATTGACGATCCTGGCTGGGACATGCACTATTTTAAAAACTTCNTGAACAAATANTATAAAAAAACANAACTGNACAAGCTGACCTGAAATGAAGAAAACAAGCAAGCTCACTGAATCGCTAATAAATAGACCCAAACAGGAAAAGAGCTAAAACACTTTACGTAACAGGGTGACACATGAATATTGAACAACACCATAAGGTTTCAATCTGGTATGTTATTATCGGTATTTGGGTCGTTTTGATCCTTCAAAATTACCTTGCATCCACATATACCATAGAAACAATCCCTTACAGTCAGTTTGTCCAAAAATTAAAACAAGGAAAAATTATTGAGGTCTCCATCACCGAAAAGAAAATTCAGGGATTGATGAAATCGGAAACAGGCTCTGACCAGCCAACCGCTTTCCGTACGCTTCGGGTAGATCCGGAGACATCTGAACTCCTGGAAAAGCACAAAGTCAATTATGCTGCCACGATCGAGTCAACGTTTATCCGAGATCTTTTATCTTGGATATTACCAGTTTTTCTTTTTGTTGGAGTCTGGTTTTTTCTCATGAAACGCCTTAGCGCACAACAGCCAGGTTTTATGACTCTTGGTAAAAATAAGGCCAAAGTTCACAAACAAGAGGACATTAATGTCAACTTTGAAGATGTGGCAGGAGTGGATGAGGCTGTCACTGAGCTTGTGGAAGTAATTGATTTCCTAAATAATCCTGATAAATATCTTGAGTTTGGCGGATCACTTCCCAAAGGGATCCTTCTCGTTGGCCCTCCGGGCACCGGTAAAACACTTCTTGCACAGGCCGTTGCCGGCGAAAGCCATGTACCCTTTTTCAGCATCAGCGGTTCAGAATTTGTGGAACTCTTTGTCGGTATGGGGGCAGCCCGGGTTCGCGATCTCTTTGACCAGGCAAATGCCAATGCACCCTGCATCGTTTTTATCGATGAACTGGACGCTCTAGGCAAGGCCCGGGGATTTGGGGGGACTGGCGGCCATGATGAACGGGAGCAGACCTTAAATCAGCTCCTTGTTGAAATGGATGGCTTTGATCCGAATGTCGGTGTTATTCTGATGGCCGCAACCAATCGTCCTGAAGTTCTTGACCCGGCACTCTTGAGGCCAGGCCGTTTTGACCGTCAGGTCCTTGTCGACCGGCCCGACAAACAGGGTCGTATTGCAATTCTGCAGGTACATCTCAAAAAAGTTCAAAAGCTTGGGGATATTGATGTAGAGGAACTTGCAAACATGACTCCGGGGATGGTGGGTGCTGACTTGGCCAGTCTGGTCAATGAGGCAACTCTCCTGGCAGTGCGAAATCGCAAAAAATCTGTTGAAAAAGAACATTTTGAAGAGGCTGTTGAGCGGCTCGTTGCCGGACTTGAAAAAAAGAATCGACTGATCAATCCCAAGGAACGAAGAATTGTTGCATACCACGAGTTGGGCCACGCATTGGTTGCTCTCTCTATACCGGGTACGGATCCGGTAAAAAAAATCACCATTGTCCCCCGTGGAATTGCAGCTCTGGGGTACACTATGCAGTTTCCCATTGAAGATCGTTTTCTGATGACAAAAACTGAACTGCTTGGAAAAATTGCCACACTCCTTGGCGGCAGGGCTGCCGAAGAAATGATTTTTAAAGATATCTCCACCGGTGCCCACAATGACCTGGCCAAAGCAACAGACATTGCCCGCAGCATGGTTACGGAATATGGAATGAGCGACAAAGCGGGCCAAGTGTATTACAAGAATGAGCCGCAGGCCATATTCCTGCAGCAGGGGCTGAACAGAAATGCAATAGGCGAATATAGTAATGAAACAGCACGTATCATTGATCTTGAGGTACGTAGCATCATAGACCAACAGTATGTGGTAGCCATGAAGCTTTTGGACGAGAAACGAAAAATCCTTAAAGAAGCTGCCATGGAACTACTTGAAAAAGAAAAAATCGAAGGCAGTTATCTTGAGGAACTCATCAGGAAAGAAAAAAATGCGCAGGAGTCTGAGGTGGGATCTTAACGTAAGGGGAAGAATGAGTTTATTTTCTGTTCATGGCTGAGGCTAGAAATGAATCGAAGAAGAGTTGAAAAAAATGAAACATAAGGCAGACAATAATGGCATTGCCAGTATCAAATTGTATGTTTGCAAGTACTGCTAGAGCCAGAGCCATGGTTTTTTGTGATGTGACAAAAATCATAGCTTTATTGTCTACAGGAGAGAGTTGTAGAATCTTCCCAGCATATGTATTGATGGCCAGCAGTAGAATATGGACAGAAGTAACACCTGCAAGAATTAGCATGTAATCCTTTGGTTCCAACCGAAGTAAAGCATATTTCGAGGTGCTGATGGATGCGTAGACAATAAGAATTACACAGCTGGAGTTCAGGTAACTCCATAGAGACGAGACACGTATCTTGTTTCTCATGCTGCGTGTTGTTTTTCCTATAATAAAAGGAAGTAACACAAAAAAGAGCATTGTATAAAACAGGGCTATTTGATCAATGTCAATGGGACCTGCAGCTTTGAGACAAAAATCAAGCATAAATGGCATTGTGAATATGCCGAGTAGATTTAATGAAATGGTGAGAAACAGTGCCAGTGTCGTATTTCCCCGGCTCACTTCAGTGATAACAACACCTGACGAGATGGTGGGCGGGACTGTGCTGATAATGATGAGTCCCATGGCCAGATGGAGTGGGAAGTTCAGGAGTTTACTAACCAGAAGGCCAAGAAACGGGGCAAGAAAAAGAGAAATGGTGGATGCAACAAGAAATAGAGTAAGCAGCTTTCTGTCAATCGTAAGTTCTTTGGCGCCAGCTTGATAGCCGCTCACTAAGAATATACTAAAAAGAATAATTTTCAGAGCGTTGTTGTCTGTTAAAAAGATTCCTCCTGCAGGCAGGAAGAACCCGGTCGTGACAGCCAGAATAAGGCCGAGAGGAAGAAAAAGGTGTTTCATGGAAAGTAAAAGCCAGTATTTGCTGGAAGGAGAATTCTTTCCAGCAAATACTGGGTATTCCCAGTTTAGATGATCTGTTTCATCGCACTCATATAAGAACGAAGTTCTTCACCGATAGCTTCAACACCTGTGTAACGAATTGCTTCATTGGTTTCAATGAGCTCAACATTATTCACTCCATTATCTTTTACTTCCAGGGTTTTGCCGATAACATCGGTGTTCACTGTTTTCATGAAATCAGTCAGCAGCGGCAAACAGGCATGGTTGAAAAGGTAACAGCCATACTCAGCGGTATCTGAGATAACGACGTTCATCTCATAGAGCTTCTTTCGTGCAATAAGATTTGCAATAAGAGGTACCTCATGAAGAGACTCGTAGTAGGCAGACTCTTCTTTAATCCCGGCTGAAACCATGGTGTCAAAGGCAAGTTCAACGCCGGCCTTGATCATGGCGATCATCAGGATACCGTTGTCAAAAAATTCCTGCTCACTGATTTCAGTGTCGGCAGCGTCAGTTTTCTCAAAAGCGGTTTCACCGGTTTCTTTACGCCATTTCAGTAGATTTACGTCATCATTGCTCCAGTCTTCCATCATCGTTTGGGAAAACTGTCCGGACATGATGTTGTCCATGTGCGTGTGAAAGAGCGGTTCCATGATGTTTTTTAGTTCATCACAAAGCTCATTCGCCTTAATTTTCGCAGGATTGGAAAGACGATCCATCATATTGGTGATACCGCCGTGTTTCAGTGCTTCGGTGATGGTTTCCCAACCAAACTGGATAAGTTTTACGGCATATCTGGCATCTATTCCCTGATCAGTCATTTTATCGTAGCAGAGAAGTGATCCGGTCTGGAGCATTCCGCAAAGAATGGTTTGTTCACCCATGAGATCCGATTTTACTTCTGCTACAAAGGAAGACTGCAGGCAACCTGCACGATGTCCTCCGGTTCCTGCTGCATAGGCCTTGGCAACGTCCCAGCCGATTCCCTGGGGATCGTTTTCACGATGAACAGCAATAAGAGTCGGAACACCAAAGCCGCGTTTGTATTCTTCACGAACTTCAGTTCCAGGAGATTTTGGCGCAACCATAACAACGGTAATATCATCACGGATCTGCATCCCTTCTTCAACAATGTTGAATCCGTGGGAGTAAGATAAACATGCACCCTGTTTCATGAGCGGCATAACAGCTTCGATAACATTTGTGTGCTGTTTGTCCGGGGTCAGATTAATAACAAGATCAGCAGCGGGAAGCATTTCCTGATAGGTTCCAACTTTGAAATCGTTTTCAGTGGCATTTTTCCAGGATTGGCGTTGTTCCGAAATTGCCATATCACGAAGGGTGTAGGAGACATCAAGACCGGAATCACGAAGGTTTAAGCCCTGATTTAAGCCCTGAGCACCGCAACCAACGATTACGATTTTCTTACCTTTTAGGGCGTCAACGCCATCAAATTCGGAAATATCCATAAAACGGCACTGGCCAAGTTCTTCGAGCTGCAGACGCAGGGGAAGACTGTTAAAATAGTTATTTGACATGATAATACTCCTTGTTAAAAGAATGAACATCCAGCCCGGAGTAGATTCTAAAAAAAAAGGAATGCTGAGCACCGGCACTAAATAAAAAAAATAAACGATGAAACAATGAATTATTGATTATTATAATAGTATGATTTTTTATTGCGTAAAGTGATTTGTTCGTAATATAGTGTTGCGTAAAACGAAACAAATGTTTTTTGTTTTTTAATTTCACACCCATCACCATACCGTAGCATGAATATTCGAAATTTAAGACTCTTCAAACATTTATCCGGCACACTGCATTTTGGGCAAAGCAGCCGTGCCTGCCATGTTACGCCATCGGCGCTGACCAGAATAATCCAGCGGCTTGAAGAAGAACTTGGTGAAACTCTTTTTCTTCGTGATAATCGATCCGTCACTCTCACAGCGGCAGGCAAGATTTTTCGGTCTTACGCAGACGATGTGATCCAGCGCTATGACGTGATGCAGGGAGATCTTTCAAGGGAGAATGTGCTGGAAGGAGAGATTTCCCTGTATTGTTCTGTTACTGCGGCATATTCTATTCTGCCGGTAATATTTCAGAAATTTCGTACTATACATCCCGATGTTCATATTACTCTCCAGACAGGTGATGCGGCCCTGGCACTCACAAAACTGCTAAATCGGGAAGTTGATATTACAGTGGCAGCACTTCCGGATAGCTTACCGGAAAGGGTGGAATTTCTGAAGATTCTGGAAACACCACTGGTCTTTATTGTACCGTCAGCATTTCCAGAAACAGTACGGTATCGGCAAAAGAAGGTCGATTGGTTTAAAACACCGGTCATTACGGCTAATTTTGGGCTGAGTCGTGAACGGACGGATCGCTGGTTTTACGAAAAAGATATTGTACCCAATATTTATGCCCAGGTCGCCGGAAATGAGGCAATTATTGCAATGGTTGCATTGGGGTGCGGGGTAGGGGTGGTTCCGGGACTGGTGCTTGAAAAAAGTCCCTTAAAAGGACAGATTGATGTTCTTTCGGTCTCTCCTGAACTGGAATCCTTTTCCATCGGGATTTGCACAATGAAAAATAATATGCGTCTTCCGCAGGTGAATGCTTTTTGGGAGATTGCCAGCTCTGTGTGAGTCTAAACTTGTCAGGAACGGGAATGATTTTTTTTGACCTGTCCAGTGAACATGAAAGTCCTTCTCTCTAATTTTATGTACTAAAGAATTTTGTTGCAGAAAAGAAGGAAAAACCTATGGAGGAACGGAAAATATGGAATTTATATTAACAAACCAGAAATGTGAGGCCTGTAACGCAAAAGCGCCTCTGGCAACAGAAGATCAAATTGTTTCTCTTAAACGCCAGATTCCTGAATGGGATATTGTTGAGAGCGATGGTGTGAAGCAGTTAAGACGTGGTTTTACTTTCAGAAATTTTAAACAGGCACTGGCTTTTACTCTTAAGGTTGGTGAAATGGCAGAGGTTGAGGGGCATCATCCGCTTCTACTTACTGAGTGGGGGAAGGTTGAGGTTCTCTGGTGGTCTCATATCATCGGGGGGCTGCATGTAAATGACTTTGTTGCTGCTGCCAAGACCGATGCTCTTTTTATGGAAAAGAGTTGAGTGAATAGTTGCAAATTGTCATAGGCACTGCAGTGGGAAGACTAGTCTCCCTTTTGGCCAAGGCCAAAGATATTGGAAGAACGTTTGGGGGTGGGGCTTTTCCTGGTATTGCCTGCCTGTTGTCTCTGTTGTTTTCCAGAGCGGTGCGAACCTGCCTTCTTCCGCTGGTTCCGGTTTTGCTTCCGTGGGTGTCCAGTTTGCTTTGTTTGTTGCTCCCCGGTCTCTTCCATGGCAAAACCGTCAATTGTAATCCGTTCAATGGTTTTTTTCTGAAGCCGTTCAATGGCTTTAACCATTGCCTGATCATCATAGCACATAAAGCTGATGGCACGTCCGCTGCGTTTGGCGCGTCCGGTACGGCCAATCCGGTGGGTATAGGCCTCGGCTGTTGAGGGAAGATCAAAGTTTACAACCTGTGCCACTCTTGATATATCAATTCCGCGTGCGGCGATGTCTGTTGCCACAAGCATCTTGAATGTACCATCTCGAAACCCGGTGAGTGCATTTTGACGCTGGTTTTGCGACATGTTCCCCTGTAGTGCAGAGGCTGAAAATCCGTTGCTCACCAATTTTTTAGCCAGGTTTTTTGCACCATATTTTGTGCGGGTAAAAATCAGGGTCGACCCTTCCGTTGGCTCTTCTTTGAGGAGATGGAGCAAGAGAGCTGATTTTTGTCTCTTTGACACCGGATAGACTGCCTGAGTGATCAAGTCCAGAGGTTGCTCCAGCTTAATGCGAATTTCCTGTGGATTTGTGAGTGTTTCGTCGGCAAGTTTTCTGATGTCAGCTGGCATTGTAGCAGAAAAAAGCAGAGTCTGACGCTTTTGCGGCAAGTGTTTTAAAATGCGTCTGATGTCGGGGAAAAATCCCATGTCAAACATCTGATCTGCTTCATCAAGAACCAGAGTATCTACTTTATTCAGTTTAAGATCATGGTTATTCAGATGGTCAAGAAGACGGCCCGGACATGCTACAAGTATTTCTACTCCACGTCTGAACGCTTCCAGTTGTGGGTTCTTGCCAACGCCGCCATATACTGCAATACTTCGCAGTCCGGTACCGATAGCCAATTCTTTGAAACTGGTGTTAATCTGCTCAGCAAGTTCCCTGGTGGGAGCAACTATAAGAGCACGAACCTTGCCACGTGGTCCCTTGGACAACCGTTGGATGACGGGGAGGGCAAAGGCCGCAGTTTTTCCAGTTCCTGTCTGGGCAAGACCCAGGATATCTTTTCCACTCATTACTTCTGGTATCGCTTTTTCCTGAATGGGTGTCGGGTGTTCATAGCCGCAATTACTGATGTTGGTGTTAATCTGTGCTATGAATTGAAACTGTTCGAAACTCATCTGAACTCCTTGTTTGCATCGTTTGTATATTTTGTATTTAGTGGAAAATAGAAAGACACTATCAGGAAAAGCGATTAGCTACCACTCTTTTCTCTAAAGTAAGCTGGAATAAAACGGTTTCTCACAGCGGAGAAGAGGTGTGAGAAGGCAGGAAACTCATTTGGTTGAGCCGTCCTGCCTTCTATTTTTTTTGGGGGGGTTGCTTTTAGCAGCCTTCTATGGCAGCAGCAGCTTTGACTTTTTTTACTTTTACTTTTACTTTTACACCGGCAGACAGAGTCTCCGCTTTGTCTCCACAATTCATGGTTACGATGTCTCCCTCAACTTTTTCAACTGTGCATCGAAGTGTAGCTGCCTGAGCACTGATGCTGATCATTGCGGTGAGGGCCAGGACTGTTATCAAAGTGGTGATTGTTTTCATGTGTATTCTCCATTTATGGGGTTTCTGTTGTGGGCACCATGCCCTTTCTTTGGTCTTTAATGTAAAGCCTTTTTCTCGGAGAAAAAACCCGATATCTGGCGATGTCGGGCTTTGTGGTGTGGGCAATAACCTTATATCAGTGTGTTAAGTGGGGCGCGTTTTCGCTGTTGTTCTCCTGTCAGATGCAAAAGAGAGTTGTAAAATATGGGAAAATGCGTAAATTAGGAGATTGTTGAAAAACACATTCAGAGATGTCAAATCAGGAACAGTCCAGGTTAATTCGTGTACGTTCCTTAATCAGTCAGGAAGCAAAGGGATGAAATCAGGAATAGCCATGGTTCGTGTCAGCGGTGCCAGGATACGTTCTCTTCGTGAAGAACAGAGCCTGACACAGCTCTACCTGGCCACTGCAGTAGGTGTGACCACCGAGACTATTTCCCGTTGGGAACGGAAAGGGGCGCCGACCATAAAAGAAGAAAATGCTTTGAAACTGGCTGAGTCCTTAGCTGTTTCTTTGCAGGATATTCTTGCTCCAGATGATCAAGTTACAAAGAAAGAAGAGGCAGTTGTCGATCTTCTCCCTCAAAAGAACACTCTGAGAAATGTGATTATTGGTATGCTGGTGGCCGGAGTTCTTCTGTTTTTTTATCTTTTTTTGCAAAAGAGTGCAGTTATAAATTTCTCAGCGAAAAGGCTAATGCCTGCTCATGGTACTGCCGGTCATCCTTTTCCAGTGGTTATCATTGTCGATTTTTTATCCGATAAAAGCTCATCACTGCTTTTAAAGGAGCAACTGCCAGCTGGATGTCAGGTTTTACGAACCACACCCGTTGCCACAGTGGCTGACAGCGGATATGTTAAATGGATAGATAAAAAAGCATCGGGAAAAAGAACTTTTTCATATCTGGCAAGTTGTATTGCCAAAGAGGAAGGGCAAGAGATCTTTTCTTTTGAGGGCACTCTGCTTGTTCGCCAGTCCAGTAGACAGGAATTCCTGGTGAATGGACGGAATCGTTATAAACTATCGGTTTTTCATTGGGCCGACAGTAATAAAGATAGCAGTATTGATGACGAGGAATTGCTTGCTGTGTATGATGATTATGGCAATGTAGAAGGGCTTTTTGAGGATATGGAGGAAGTTGAATCTATCTGGATGGGTTCTGCTTATCGCTGGAATGAACAACGATCAGTTTTCGATGTTATTCCCTGATTATGCTACAAACAGGAGTATACATATGAAAGGAATCATGAGTGATAATCGGAGTTACTGTTTTTTGTTCGGACTGTTTTGTTGTCTGCTTTTACCTGCCTTATCGAAGGCCGAAGCCTTAACTGCGAGATATCTGGAAAATAGTGAATTGGCCAGTGTCCTGGAGATCATCATCGAGAATCCTGCACCAAGTTCTGTCATTGTTAAACAACATATACCTCCTAAAACCCGTATTGCAAAAGCCATTCCTTCTGTTACGAAATTCTCCTCCGGAAAAGGAGAGGTGACGTGGTTGCTAAAGGCTCCACGGCCAGGTGTGCAACGCATCTATCTCCAGTATGCAAAACCGCTTTCGGGCAGAAAGGCTACTGCTGTCATTCGTTGTAAAAGTCCCATTGATGGGAAATTCATGACAATTCATGTTCGGTAGAGTCTTGGAAAATGGGTAGTGGCTCACTTACTGTTCACCAGTGTTGGTTTAGAGATTAATTTGGAGAAAGAGCCATACATGGATAGTAAATCTGCAAAACAAAATATTTTAATTGTTGATGACACACCAGTAAATATCAGTGTGTTAGGGGAGTCTCTTTCCCACGATTACCAGGTCTTTATTGCTACCAGTGGTAATGATGCCCTGAAACAAATAGAGAGGATTTCGCCTGATTTGATCCTGCTCGATATTGTGATGCCGAAGATGGATGGGTATGAAGTTTGTCGAAGATTGAAGGAAAAAAAGAAAAGCAGCAAAATTCCAATAATATTTATTACTGCAAAATCAACTTTGGAGGATGAATCAAAAGGACTAGAGCTCGGAGCAGTTGACTATATAAGAAAACCTTTCAATTTAGCCATAGTCAAAAGCAGAATCCATACGCATCTTTCTCTGCAAAAGGCTCGATACAGTGCAGAAAAACTGGTCGCTGAGCGAACCGGTGAGCTGTTGAAGACACAGAGAAATCTGCAGGAGACAAATACAGCTCTGGAGGTTCTCTTGCGCCGGAGAGATCGGGAAAAGCTTGAGTTTGAAAATGAGATTATGTCGAATGTTAACAAACTTGTTCGTCCTTATCTTGAAAAGCTTGAGTCCGTTATCAGCGCAGAAAAATATAAGGTTATTCTCCAAGCCGCTATTATGAATCTCAATGAAATAGTGGATCCTTTCTCCCGTGGCTACCTGGCAAGTCTTGCTCAATTGACACCGGCAGAAATGCAGGTGGCAAATTTTATTAAAATGGGAAAGACTTCAAAAGAAATTGCCTCTTTCCTGGATATCTCCCTTCGTACCGTAGAAGTTCATCGCAGCAGAATCAGGAAAAAGTTAGGATTGACAAAAAGAACGGCTAGTCTTCGTGAACATCTGCTTTCATATTTGTAATTCGTCATCTGAACAACCAGTTTATTTCATAACGTCCCCCCCCCTCAAGTGTTTCCGGGTGCAATACAAAAAAGTGATACGCTTTGCATGTTGTTAATTATGGCTATGATAGTGGTTTTGTTGATGACAACAAGGCGATATTAGTCCTGAAGGGACGATGTTGGAGAAACAATCGGAATATGGAGCATTCACAAACGCCGTCCCTTCAGGACTATAATACGGTGACACCTTATCCCGGTGGTTAAAACCGCCGGCTTTACGACATTACCCCTTCGGGGTATTGATAACATTCCACATTCCACATTCGATATTCAATTTACATCACGGCCTCTCACAGATAAGCGCAGATTTCGAGCTCGCTTACCTTAATCACAACAAAATACACATACGCTATTTGTCACTTTATTGTATTGCACCCAGTGTTTCCATATCAAAGAAAAATGTAAACCAAAGCTTACAGCTCAGAAGTTAGGATAACGTAATGCCATGATGAATAGTTACAAGCAAGGAATTGATAATCATTTTTATTATCATTCGTTTTCCTGTGCCTGAAACAGTGTAACTCGTTTTATTTGTAGGAATAATTATTGGGACAGCAGGGGAACTACGTACTTGTAGTACGTATACTAGTACGTGTCTGTTCGTTGACTTAGCTCCTAATTTTGTGTGATTCTTTTCTTATTCGAAGAAGTCAAAGTAAAAGAACGCTGAATCAAGGGGGCGTACCATAAGTATAATCTCCCAAAAGCAAAACAGGAGAAAAGAACAATGTGGAAAAATTTATCAATTAGCAAAAAACTGGGCCTTAGTTTTGGACTGGTATTGGTTTTACTCAGTGCAGCAGGAGCAATCAGTTTTTCAGGTATAGGAAATATTGTGTTTAACGCCAGGCAGGTCATTGCCGGGAATGAGCTTGGTGCTCTTCTATCTCAAAAAGAGGCTGAGCGTCTTAGTTTTGGGCATGAAGTCAGTAGATTGTTCACGGACTATCGGGTGACGGAGCTTACTGTGCAGACTGATGTACGTCAGTCTGCCTTGGGCCAGTGGTTGTACGGTGAAGGAAGGGACGAAGCTGAAAGGATCGTACCGTCTCTTGCCCCGTTCTTCAGGGAGTTGGAAAAATCTCATGCTGAGTTATATAAATCGGCTGCTGCAATAAAGAACAAATTCGTGCAGGCTGATCTTCATCTGGCAGAGTTTCTTCTTCAAAAGGAAATAGACCATCTGAAGTGGTTTAATCAAATCCAGGATTATTTTCTCCACAACCATTCCGAACTCGACATACAGACAGATCATCGCAAATGTAAGTTAGGTATGGTTCTCTATGGGGAAAAAGGAAAAGAGATTGCGGCTTACGATCCGGAACTGGCTCGCCTCATTGAAGAGTTAAAGGAGCCACATAAAAAACTGCACGCATCTGTTATTAACATCCAGCAAGCAGATAAGCAGGAGCAGTCCGGGCTGAGTGGTCTTGCACAAATAAATAAAAGGCTTTCTGGCAATGCCATGCATGTTTTACAATCTGAAATCGTTCCGGCACTGAGCGAGACACTTGCCATTCTAGATAAAATGAAGGAACGGTCAGGTTTGCTGGTAGACCGTATGGCCGAAGCCAAAGCTATCTATACAGACAATTTCCTGCCAAGTTCGCAGCAGATTGAGGAAGATTTTGCTAAGTTACTTCAGGAGGCGAGGAAGAACAGTATGAGTGATGAGGCCATGCTGCAAGCAGCCCAGAGTACCCAAAGAATGGTCGCTATTATAGCTGTTATTGCTGTTATTGCTGGTGTGGGTATTGCTCTGTTCCTTGCTCGGGATATATCAAGGCCACTTGCTAAAGGTGTTACATTTGCAAGATTAATTTCAGAAGGTGATTTGACCCAACAGTTGGATATTCAGCAAAAAGATGAAATTGGTGTACTTGCGCAGGCATTAAATGAGATGGTTGCAAAGGTTCGCCTGATGTTTAAGGATATTACAACCGGTGTCCAGACATTATCGTCTGCATCCACTGAACTTTCAGCAATTTCCAACCAGATGTCTGCCAATGCTGAACAGACAACCGGGAAGGCAAATGGTGTTGCAGCCGCCGCCGAGGAGATGAGTGTAAATATGAACTCTGTTGCCGCAGCTTCTGAAGAAACCTCAGTGAATGTAAATATGGTTGCAGCGGCCGCGGAAGAGATGTCCACAACAATAACAGAAATTTCAGTTAATACTGAAAAAACACACTCTATTACTGGAAATGCTGTCAGCCAGTCTCAGGATGCCTCCCGAAAGATCAATGAGCTGGGCATTGCAGCTCGGGAAATAGGGAAGGTAACAGAGGTAATCACGGAAATTTCAGAACAGACAAACCTGCTTGCACTCAATGCGACCATTGAAGCAGCACGGGCTGGGGAGGCTGGCAAGGGCTTTGCTGTTGTGGCCAATGAGATTAAAGATCTTGCCAAACAAACATCTGCCGCAACGGGCGAGATAAAAGAGAAGATTTTAACGGTTCAGAGTGTAACAAATGATTCGGTCGCAGAAATATCCAAAATTTCAGAAATTATAAGTGAAGTAAATAAAATGGTATCTTCTATTTCCGTAACCGTTGAAGAACAGGCTGAGGCCACCAGGGAAATATCCGGCAACATTGCCCAGGCTTCTCAAGGTATTCAGGAAGTGAATGAGAATGTGGCTCAGGCATCATCTGTAACAGGAGAAGTGGCCATGGATATTGCAGAAGTGGGACAGGCTTCAGCTGAAATGAGCAACAGCAGCAGCCAGGTGAATGTCAGCGCTGAAGAGTTGAGCAAACTGGCAGAACGATTAACCGGGATGGTGAATCAATTTAAGGTCTGATGCACAGCGATGGAGGGGGAGAGTGTACGTTTCCCACCCATCATCAATTATTCGTAACGTACATAGTGGAAACAGTTATGGATCAACAAGAAGTACCATTCTCCCTGGACAAGCAGAAAATTCTGATTGTCGATGATACTCCCGGAAATATCATCCTGCTGGGGAAGGCATTGCAAAATCGGTATAACATCATTGTGGCCACCAATGGGTATGATGCTCTGCGTGTGGCTCAGGAGTCACCGTGTCCGGATCTCATTCTTCTTGATATCGTGATGCATGGCCTGGACGGATTTGAAGTTTGCGAGCGCCTTAAAAACAATGCTGTCACCAGGAAAATTCCGGTTATCTTTGTGACCGCCAAGGGAGAAAATGAAAATGAGGCCAGAGGGTTTGAAGTTGGTGGTGTTGACTATATTACCAAGCCCATAAATCCGGTTCTTGTTCGAGCCAGGGTGCAGACGCACCTTGCTCTGTATGACCAGAACCGGGTACTGGAAGAACGAGTCCGGGAACGTACCCTGGAAATTCTTCATATTCAGGATGTGACAATCTATAGCATGGCTGTTCTTGCCGAAACACGTGATAATGAAACGGGGAAACATATTATGCGTACCCAGCACTACGTACGAGTACTGGCAGAACAATTGATAAAGGCAGGAAAATATCGTGATTATCTTGATGCTGCCAGAATTAATCTTCTTTTTAAATCTGCTCCGCTGCATGACATCGGCAAGGTCGGGATAGCAGACAGTATCCTTTTGAAACCTGGGAAACTGACAGAGGAGGAATTTGCCGTGATGAAAAAACATACCAGCTATGGTCGTGATGCCATAGTCAAGGCAGAGCAGGAGATTGGTGTGGGAAGCAGCACCACCTTTCTGACCATGGCTCGTGAAATAGCCTATACCCACCATGAAAAATGGAATGGTCAGGGCTATCCGGAAGGGATTTGCGGTGATGCTATTCCATTGTCTGGCCGGCTTATGGCTGTGGCTGATGTCTATGATGCTCTGATTAGCAAGCGAGTTTACAAAGAAGCTTTTTCCCATGAAAAGGCCGTGGCCATAATTATTGACGGAAGAGGAGAACATTTTGATCCAGAACTTGTGGATGCCTTTATTGAAGAGCAGGAGGTGTTCAGGGAAATTGCTCTGAAATATAGTGATGAGAAGTAACGTCGTCCGTAATATCCTTCTGCATACAAGTTGGAAAGTTTGTGTCTTCCGACAGGTCTGCTCCACTGAAACGTATTGTTAGCAGTGGTTTTCTACAAAATGAAGTGTCTTGACATGCCAATATCCTACAAAAAAGAAGAATGAGAATCGGGAATAAACTATTATTGACGTACGTTGTGGTTATTGCTCTGGTGGGAATTGCAGGTGTGCTGTTTTTCCATCAAACGGAAAAACTTCTGGTGACAGTGAGGGTTGAGCAGGCTCAGAGGGAGGCTGGAATAACACTGGAATTACTGGGTCTCCAGATGGGTCATTTGGTAACAAAAATGCAAGGATTAGGCTCGGGTGGATGGGTGTTCGGGGAAATAGTAAAATCCAATAAAAAATTTACAGAGCTGTTTTCCGGAATGACTGAAACGGAGCAAACAGCTTACATTGACAAACAGGATGCACTCTGGAAAACTGCCACACTCAGCGGTATAGCAACGCCACTTATGGATCAGTTGCTGACACATAAACTTTCTACTGTTTTAAGAAAAAAAAATTCTCTGTGGCAGGGTGATGCAGATACACCTCCCTTTAGTGAGATCTTTGTGACCAATAAATATGGTCTCATAACCGTTCTCACCAGTCCTACCTCAGACTACTCTCATGCAGATGAATATTGGTGGAAAAAGTCCGTCGAAACGGGAGCCTATATTTCTGCTCTCGAACATGATGAAAGCACAGGGGGCTATTCATTTAGTATCTGTATTCGCAGGGATGATGAAAATGGAAACCTATTGGGTGTTGTCAAAGGTGTCGTGAACGTACAGGCGTTTTTCTCGCTTTTAGATAAAATGGGGACGAAGTTGAAAAAGTATGCTGGAGACACGGCGAACAGAAATGGCACTGCAGATCTTAAACTTCTGACCCATGACGGAAGGATTATTTACGCCTCAGAAAAAGAGTTTTCCATTGGGGATGATTTGAAAAGTACGCTGAATATACCCTGGCAGAAGGACCGTTTTACTCACTGGAATATCGCTAAAGGTGATACTGAAGGTGAGGGAGAGGAATTATTTATCTATCTATGCTCTGGAGATGATGCTGTTGAGGGTATGGATTGGATCCTGGTTCTCGAATACGAAACAGAAGAGATTTTTGCTTATGTTAAAAAGCAGAAAAAAATTGCCATATTTATAGTTGTTTTCTTGCTTGTTGTAGTGTTCTCAGGTAGATGGCTTGTGACTCACTACTGGATTACCAGGCATTTGAATAGAATGATCCGGGCAGTAAAGAAAGTCGGTGCGGGTGAGTTTGATGCCAGAATCGAAATACGCTCGAATGATGAATTCGGCGTATTGGCACGAGCATTTAACACCATGGCCTCAAAGCTGAATTCTTTTAGCAGTGAGCTTGTTAAGGCTAGAGATTACACCAATAATATTATTTCCTCCATGGATGAGATTCTCATTGTCACGTCACAGGACGGTGTTATTGAAAAAGTAAATTATGCAGCCTGCAAACTCCTTGACTACACAGAACGAGAGTTGTCAGGGAGGCAGGTCAAAGAACTCTTTGTAGAAGACAATGATGGGATTCTTAATGAAAAACTGATAAACCTTAGCAAAGGAGAGTCTTTCACGGAGTTGGAGGTGGATTGCCGATCTAGCTGTAACATGGAAATCCCTGTTTTTCTTTCCGGGTTAATTATGCGGAGTGAGGACGGTGCTGTTCAGGGACTTCTTTTTATCGCAAGTGATATGCGGGACAGCAAGCTGATGCAGGAATTACAGGGAGTTACCGAACAACTTGGGCAGAAAATTATTGAACAGCAAAAGACGGAGAAGGAACTGATTATAGCCAAAGAATTTGCTGAAAATGCAAACCGTGTCAAATCCGAATTTCTGGCCAATATGAGCCACGAGGTCAGGACTCCAATGAATGCGATCATCGGCCTCAGTGAACTGGCTTTGGACAGTAATCTGAGCCGGAAACACAGGGACTATCTGGAAAAAATCCATAGTTCTTCACGTTCTCTGCTTGGAATTATCAATGACATCCTTGATCTGTCAAGGATAGAGGCCGGTAAACTGACCATGGAGAAGAAGGACTTTTGCCTGCAGGAAGTCCTGGAAGGAATCGCCACTCTTTTCAGCCCAAGAATCCAGAAAAAAGATATTGAGTTTCTGGTTCATCATCATTCCGATGTCCCCGTATTCCTTGTGGGAGATGCTCTGCGGCTGCATCAAATTCTGGTTAATCTGGTTGGCAACAGCCTTAAATTTACTGAGAAAGGGGAAATATCTCTCCAGGTAACACTGGAATCCCGGGAACAGGATGAAGTTATTCTCCAATTCACTGTGCGGGACAGCGGTATCGGTGTCGACCTGGAAAACCTAGATACTCTTTTTGATCATTTTACCCAGGCAGACAGTTCCACCACTCGTAAATATGGAGGCACGGGCTTGGGACTGGCCATTTGCAAACAACTGGTGGAAATGATGGGTGGGCATATTGATGTGAGCAGCCCTGAAGGGATGGGCGCCGTTTTCAGCTTTACCGCTCACTTTGGCCTGAGTGCAGATAAACCGGCAAACGTTCTCAAGGCGGCAGCCGGGAAAGTACCGGAATTGCGTATTTTAGTGGTTGATGATAGTGACGCGAATTGTCAGCTTGTCAGTGCCATCTTGAGTTCTTTTTCTTTTGTACCCACGGTTGTATCAAGCGGTGAAGAGGCCCTTGCTTTATTGAATGAACCGGAAAATACCTTCGATCTTGCCATTATTGACTGGAAGATGCCAGGTATGGATGGAGTTGCTACCTGTGAGGCGATACGGCGGAATAAGACGATAAGCTCTCTGCCCATATTGCTGACAACCGGTTATAATCCGGAAGAGCTGGAAGGTGTCGCCGGTTCCCTGGCTCAGGGCTTTCTCGCTAAACCCATAACCGTCTCTCCTCTTTTTGACGCTGTCACGACAATCCTTGGCTACGAGTCTATAAGGGAGTATGGGCAGCCTGATGAATGGACGCATGAGCAAAGCAGTGCCATGACCAGAATTAAAGGAGCCCGTGTTCTTCTCGTTGAAGATAACAGTATTAATCGTCAGGTGATAGAAGAGATGCTGGGCAAGGCAGAACTGTATATTGACGCTGCTGAAAATGGTCAGGCCGCCTTGAAAAAACTCAGTAGTACAGAGGAAGGGTATGATGTAATTCTTATGGATATTCAGATGCCGGTAATGGATGGATTTCAGACCACAGAGGAGATTCGAAAAAAAGAGATAACTCTTCCTGTTATTGCCATGACTGCCAATGCCATGGATGGTGACAGAGATAAATGTCTGGCTGTTGGTATGGATGATTATATGGCGAAGCCAATTAGTCGCAAAGAACTCTTCGAGGTACTTTCCAGGTGGATACCAGAAAACATGAATGAGCGAAAGATGCAGAATAAACAGCCGGCGACTCATTTGAACGTCGATGCCAGGGAGTTACAAAACAGTTCTTCAGAAAACAGAAACCCCACACTCCCGGAAAGTATTGCCGGAATAAATATTAAACAGGGGCTTGGCAGAGTCGATGGCGACCTTGCACTGTATCTGCGACTGGTAAAAGAATTTGTGGATAATTACAGGACAGTAGATCAGGAGATTCTTGCTGCCCTTGAGAGTGGAGATCAGGAAGGCGGTGACAGGCTTGTGCATACGATTAAAGGAGTGGCTGGGACCCTTGGCGCAGCAGATCTTGCGGCGGCTTCTCTTGCGCTTGAGCAGGCAGCTAAGACAAAGACAGGGAGAGCTGCGCCATTTTCTCACTTTCAATCCGCACTACAGGTGGCTGTGACCTCTTTTTCTACTCTTTTGGCGGCAGGTGAAGAAGAGCAATCCGCAGTACAACAAAACATCCCCTATGACCGGGATAGGGTGGCTAAGGAATTGGCCCAATTGTCGGTCATGCTGAAAAACAATGATTTTGAGGCAGTGAATAAATGGCAGGATCTCAAAATGCAGTTGCAGGAACAGCCATCAGCAACTCTGGAGACAATAGAAAATTGCCTGAATAGGTTTGATTTTGAGGGGGCTCTTACGATTTTGCCCGAGATACATTGTTAAGAGTGTGTCTCAGCCCCAAAAACCACTAACCATACATTTTAGCATCGCTGGAATGGAGTAACACACCCAAATGAAAACAAAAGAAAAACGGTCTACTCCTCTGTGGCGATATATCTGGAGTTCGTATATCCGCAGTGCTTTACTGCCATTGATTCTCATTGAAATAGTGCTCCTTGTCTTCTACCTGACAACCAACAGCTTTGTGGCTAGGGAGAATATGAAAGCTGTCCATGACCTTGTCCAGGACAAGCTGGGTTTGCTTGTTCAGCAGGAATCCAGACGAGTGGAGCAGGAACTTCATTCGGTTGAGCAGCTGACGGAGCTCTTTCGTCAGCAGACAGGACGTGCCTATCGCACACCTTTCATCCCGGAAGAAGGAGAGCTTGCACGCTATACCACAACCGCTAAGGGTACCTGGCTTACTGTTGTTGATAGCGGTGGGAGTGCCGCGTATTACAGCTCGCTTGGCAAAGTAGGTGAAAAGGAAAAACAGAAAGCATTGCAACTTTCTCAGCTTGACCCGCTTATGATGGATATCCATCAGTCCAATTCCCTGGTGGCACAGATTTATTTGAATACCCATGACTCCCTGAACCGGATTTATCCTTATCTGGATCCGCGTACAACCTTTGGGGAAGGTATGAATATTCCTGAATATAATTTCTATTATGATGCAGACAGTACCCATAATCCTGAACGGAAAACGGTCTGGACAGCAGTGTATAAAGATCCCGCAGGACAGGGATGGATAACATCCTGTATTGCACCTGTTTATGTGGATGATGTCCTTGAGGCAGTGGTAGGGCTTGATGTGACAGTGAAAACGATTATTGACCATATATTGGATATATCCATTCCCTGGGGTGGTTCCGTCTTCCTCCTTGATCAGAATGGAAATATTATGGCCATGTCCACCGAGGGTGAACAACTCCTTGGTCTTAAGGCGCTGACAGATAAGCATTATGATGAAAAAATTAAACAGGATACGTTTAAACCTGAACGGTACAATATTCATAATCAGAGTGTTTTTGAGAATATTTCCCCGCGACTATTTGCAACAGCACATGGTGTCATCCCGTTCCTGTCTTCGGATGAAGCACAAATATCAGGATGGGGAACCATTGAACAAACTGGCTGGAAACTCCTTGTCATGGTTCCCGAGAAGAATATTTTAGCAGTCGCTGACAAGTTGGAAGATCGTATTCAAAAAATAAGCTGGATGTTGATTGTCGGGGTTGCGATTTTCACCCTGCTTTTTCTGCTTTCCCTTTATTATCGCACCAGAAAAACCAGTTTTGCCATAGCTAAACACATCGATGGTATGGATGCTTTTCAGGTCTTATTTCAGAAATCATCCGATGGAATTCTACTGATAGAAGGGGCACAAATTGTTGACTGTAATGAGGCGGTAGTCTCAATGCTCAAGTATTCAAGTAAAGATGAAGTATTACAGGCATACCCGTCTGATATTTCACCAGAATTGCAACCGGATGGTCAAAGTTCTTATGTAAAAGCTGAAGAGCTGCTGAAGCTCTGTCTGGAAAACGGCTCCAACCGTTTTGAATGGATGCATCAAAAAGCCGATGGTGATAATTTCTGGGTTGAAGTTGTATTAACCCGCCTGGAGATGAAAGGGAAAACAGTCATTCATGCAGCCTGGCGGGATACCAGTGAGAAAAAGAAATATGAAAAACAGTTGGAGGGAAAAAATATTGAACTAGCCGTGATGTTGACGAAGGTACGTATCTCTCAGCAGGAGTCAGAGCATGCAATGCAGGCACGCAGTACTTTTCTTGCCAATATGAGCCACGAGATCAGGACACCGATGAATGCCATCATGGGGATGACCTCTCTCGCTCTTGACACGAAGCTTGATCTCGAACAGCAGAAATATTTGCATATTGTAAATGATTCGGCAAGCAGCCTCCTGGGACTGCTCAATGACATTCTGGACTTTTCAAAGATAGATGCAGGTCAGCTGGCGCTGGAGGAGAGTACTTTTGATTTGCGTGAGGTTGTGGAAAATGCAGCCCAGACCATGGCCCTCAAGGCCCATGAAAAGGGCATTGAAATTTTTTGTCACGTTGAGGATGAGATTGATACCGGCTTTGTTGGTGATCAGATGCGCCTGCGTCAGATCCTTTTAAATCTTATTGGCAATGCTGTGAAGTTTACAGTTGTTGGCGAAGTGGTGATTCGTGCTGGTATTACCGGGGGAAAAATGAATGCACAGCATGGGCAAACGTTCCTCTATTTCAGTGTCAGTGATACCGGTCCTGGAATTGTGAAAGAAAAACAGAAAGAAATTTTTACTATCTTTAGTCAGTCAGACAGTTCTGTGAGCAGGCTGCACGGTGGTACTGGTCTTGGGCTTACCATATCTAAGCGGCTTGTTGAGCTTATGGGTGGTGAAATAGGGGTTGAAAGTGAGATCGGCTCAGGAGCAGTTTTCCACTTTACGGTATGTTGTAAACAGGCTGAATTGAAAAAACAGAAACTGCAATTTCCTCTGGAGCCAGCGGAAAACAAGGTACTGATCGTTGATGATAAGGAGACCAACCGGTATATTGTTAAAGAGATGCTGCGGTCATGGAATTTTCCTGTCTCCGAAGCTGCTTCTGGTGAGGAAGGATTGCGTGAGATATTACGGGCGCACAAATACGGAACCCCATATAGTCTTCTGATTCTTGACCAGAAAATGCACTCCATGACAGGGATTGAACTTGTAGACAAGTTGACTGCTGAGCTTGATTCTGCTCTTGCACCTTTCTTGTTACTGTCCTCTTCCGCAGACCATGACGTCGCTAAACGGTGCCACGAAATAGAAGCGTGTACACTTTTGTTAAAACCTGTCCTCCGTTTGGAGCTGTTTACGGCCATCTCTTCTTTGTTCGCAGCCCTTGTTCCTTCCGGCGTACCGGAAGGAACAGGACTGGAAATAATCCCGGGTAAACAATCCGGGAAGAATCTGGAAATATTACTGGCAGAGGATAACGAAGCAAACCGGGAACTGGCTACAATCCTCCTGGAACGTGGCGGCGATAAGGTTACGGCCGCTGCGAATGGTGTTGAGGCATTAGAACTCTTGAGTAAATTGCATTTTGATATTATATTTATGGATGTGCAGATGCCCGAAATGGATGGTTTGACCACCACCCGTTTTATTCGCAAATGCGAGAATGGGAGAGCGCCGCTGCACCCTGAATATGGGGCGTTACTGTCAGTCCTTGCAACGCGTCTACAAGGACAACATATTCCCATTATAACTATTACGGCCCATGCCATGGTTGGTGATCGTCAGGAATGTTTTAATGCCGGAGCAGATGATTATCTTACGAAACCATTTCTGCCGAATGCCATTGAGGCTGTGTTGCTAAAATATAAATAATGGAGAAAGGTAAGCAGCATTTTGCTACTGGAGAGAATGTATGTTGAAACGATTTCAGTCATTCAGCCTGTATGCTAAATTTTTGATTGTGAATGGTACTATATTGTCAGTTGTCACTATTATTTTTGTTTGTATCAGTGTGTGCCAACAAGCGCAAAAAAAAGAGCAGAATTTAATAGATAACGTACAGGAAATCTGTCAATTAAAGGCCGACAGTATTGCTTCCCACCTGTGGGAGAAGAAACATGAAAATGTTCAGCGTGTTCTGACAGATCTAACTCATAGACAGGGTTTTATCTCCGCCGTTGTTGAAGATACGCAAGGGCAGACTGTGGCCACCGTGTCCAGGCCTTTTTCCCAGGGAGGGCAGTTTGTTAAACAACAAGTGTGGCCGGTCGAAATGAAACTGGATGGGGAGATTGAGCCTCTTGGTCAGTTAACCTTGAAGTTTTCCACTTTTCAATTGCAGAGAGATCGGCAGGAAGCTTTGATGTCGGCACTATTGGTCTGGATTCCACAACTTATTGCCATACTCCTTGTCAGTGCCTGGGGGATCAAAGCCATAATCCGTCCCATTGAGAAGATTACCCGCTCCGTGTTGTCGCTGGCTGAAGGGGATCTGTCGGTGGAAATTCCGGAGGTGCAGCGCAGCGATCAATTGGGAGAAGTGGCTCGTGCTGTTGCAGGTTTCAAGGAGAATTTGCTGGAAAAACAGCGAATGGAAGATGATTATCAGCTTCAAAATTCCATTCTCTCTGCGCAGCAGGAGTCCTCCTTTGACGGAATGCTATTTGTGGATAGCAAAAAGAAAATTGTTTCCTCTAATAAGCGCTTCATTGAAATGTGGGGGATACCTTCTGATGTTCTTGCCTTGCAGTCCCATGCGAAAACATTGCAGTTTGTCTTGAGTAAGGTAAAAGATCAGGATCATTTTATAAAAAAAGTGCAATACCTGTATCAGAGTACAGAGGAAGAAAGTCTGGATGAAATCGAGCTTGTGGATGGGCGAGTTTTTGAGCGATATTCTGCCCCTGTTATAGGAAAGCAAGGAAATTATTATGGTCGGATCTGGTACTTTCGGAATATTTCGGAGCAGAGGCAAATAGAGAGGATTCTGGACGAAGCCAGAAGACAGGCTGAAGCTGCTAATCAGGCAAAATCGACTTTCCTTGCCAATATGAGTCATGAAATACGTACACCCATGAATACGATTATAGGGATGACGGATCTGGCACTTCAGGCCGGTGTATCTCATGCTGTGAAAAAACACCTTTCCATTGTTAAGAGCTCTTCCCATATTCTTCTTGGGGTGATCAATGATATTCTGGATTTTTCAAGAATTGAATCGGGTAAGTTGAACATCGAAACACGACCATTCAGCCTTCATACTATTCTCGCAAATACTTGGGATATTTTCAATAAACAAGCCGTGGATAAAGGGATAGAACTTCATCTTAAAATAGAAGATGTATTGATGGATAACCTGGTAGGTGACCCGCTTCGTCTGGAGCAGGTTCTGGTAAATCTGCTGGCCAATGCTGTTAAATTTACTCACAGGGGAAAGGTGGTATTGAGGGTTGCGAGTGAAGCTATTTCGGACAAACAGGTACAGATTGTTTTTTCTGTGTGTGACAGTGGGATCGGCATCAGCACTGAAAAAGCAAAACAAATATTTAAGCCATTTACCCAGGCCGACAACACAACCAGCAGGTATTTCGGAGGTACCGGACTTGGCTTGACCATCTGTAGACAACTTGTGGAGTTAATGGGAGGAGAGATTTCTCTGTCCAGTATTCCTGGAGAAGGTTCCACATTTTCATTCTCGGTTCCCTGTGAAATACAGACCTGTGAAGCGCAAAACCTTGTGCAGGAATATATTGGTAGGCGGATTCTTATTGTCAATGATGAATCCGTCACTTTGTCAATGATGAAAAAATCACTTAACGAGGCTGGATTTGATGTTGAAACATGGTCTCAACCAAATGGAATTTCAGAAAAATTGCGCGCAAATAACAGCCGGGGAATTCCCTTTGATCTGATTGTCATTGCTAACATGATAAGGGAGGAAGGTGATATTTCCGACTTGAAGATGCTCGGCAATGAGCCCTTACTTGCAGCTACTCCTGTAGTTATACTGACAGACTTCTTCAGCAATGACCTCTTAAGAAAAGTGGTAATGGGAGAAGGTAGGCATAGTATCCTTTTTAAACCTGTGGGAACGGATCTTCTTTTGCAAACGATCAGAACTTTATTACAACTTGATGCTGGTGACGTGAATGCTCCAGTAACGTCAGGATGTGACAAGTACACGGAATTGCAGGGGGTGACCGTACTTCTTGCAGAAGATAACAGCTTCAATCAGATACTGGCCAGGGACGTGTTGGCCAGTGTTGGGGTAACTGTGCGAATTGCAAATAACGGACGGGAGGCTGTTGATATGCTGGATAAAGACATTGACGCCATTCTGATGGATATCCAGATGCCGGAGATGGATGGATTTGAAGCAACGGCAATAATCCGCAGTCAGCACGAGTTTGCTGCTGTTCCGATAATAGCAATGACTGCCCATGCGATGAGTGGGTATAAGAAAAAGTGTATTCAGGCTGGAATGGATGATTATGTATCAAAGCCTTTTCTGCCCCAAAATGTGTTTACTGTGCTTGCAAGAAATATCACATCTTCATTTAAAGCGGAACGGCGTGAGCTTCAAGAGCAGAATCAACATTCAGTAGACTCTCTAAACCTTGACATGGATGCTGTTCGTCACAACCTTCAGAAACGCTATAAAATTAGTGGAGAACAGCTTGAAAAAATGCTGCAGTCCTCCCAGAGGACACTGGCAACGGATCTTGCCAGTGCTGAAGAGAATTTGACCCACGGAGATCTGAATGCTTTAAGCAAATCGGCTCATAGTATAAAAGGCTTGCTCCTGAATTTAGGTTGCAGCCATTTGGCCACATTGGCGGAAAGGCTTGAAAGGCAACAAATCAGGGAAGGTGATGAAAAAGAATCTGCTTTGCAACAGCAGCTATCAGTATTAAAAAACAGACTTTCTGTATTCCTTGGTTTATCCTAGGCACTAGGAACATTTGAGTACCATACAGAAGCCTTTTTTTTGGGATGGATTACGTTTTTCCAAATTCCTAACTGATAAATCAGACAGGAGCTTGTCCAACTTTTGTTTATCATGTTGCAATGGCAGTAATCCGATCCTGCTTGAAGGATAAGGATATTCTTAAAAGACAATATGTGTGAATGCGATGCACGAAATAGAAGCTAACAGAAGTAACGAAAATGTACGTAAAGTTGGGTGTTTGCATGTTCTGGGGATTGTTCTGGTGACTGTCGTTGTGACTGCAGGCATTACGCTTTGGGTTGCGAAAACCTATATTTTCCCTTCACAGTTTGAGCCTGTTGTTTTGAGTGTTCAGGAAGAACAACAATTATCCGCCAAGCTTGAGAGTTTTGGATTTTCACAGGAAGCAGAATCTCCCAAAAAAGTTGCTGGAGGAAAAGCAGCAAGTCATGAGGCAGGGGATGATGTAAAAGAAGATCTTAACTCGACTCTTAAACCTCAATCCTATACGGAACAGGGCGTCAGCAGGGACATTTTGTTCACAGAACGTGAACTGAATGCGATGATAGCAAAAAATACCGATTTGGCAACAAAGGTGGCCGTTGATCTGGCCGATGATCTTGTCAGTGCCAGGCTCCGAATACCCATGGACCAGGATTTCCCCATGTTTGGTGGTAAGACTCTGCGGGCAGCTGCCGGTTTAGAGCTTGCTTACCGGAATGGACAGCCAGTGGTGATCCTAAAGGGGGTTAAGCTCATGGGGGTCCCCATCCCAAATGCCTGGCTTGGAGGATTGAAAAATATTGATCTTGTCCGGGAATTTGGTGGAGACGAAGGTTTTTGGCAGCTGTTTGCAGATGGTGTGGAGTCCATTGAAACTCAGGACGGGCAATTAAAGATTACGCTCAAGGAATGATGTGCAAGAGACATTTCTTAAATTGTTTGATAAGACCCAACATTCACATGGTTTTTTATTTTAGCAACTGCTTCAGACAGTCTTCAAAATTACGATCTTTAAGCCCGGAGAATTCAAAAAATTCCAGTCCCATACCCTTTGGTTTACGAAAACGTTGTGTCCATCGAACAATGGCCTGAGCCTGGATGGCTACTTCTTCTCCTTCCTGATCAATAAACTGAAACCTGAGTGAAACAACACTTCCCTTCGGCATCAGGTGTTCAGTGGCAAGAAACATTCCACTGAGTCCACAATCTTCGGCTACTCCATGGAAATATTCTTCTGTTTCTTTATCTACTTGCTGCTTGTTGAATCCCACACGAACATTACTTGCAACACGTTTGAATTTGCGTTTTTCCTCAAACATTGTTTCTCCTGGCAGTTTTATTTAATTTCCAAAGAGTCCCTTCAGGCCTTCATTGATTAGTGAGTTTACATCGTTATCCGATTTCGATTTTTCCTTGCCATCCTTGCTCTTGTTAAATTGTTTGTCTAGAGCATCAAATAAAACCTCTTTTGCCTTAGCTTTGACCAATTCTTCAATGGCGGCGGATTGTTGGAGTTCGTTGAAGTTCCCTTTGACTCGATAGGAAATAGGGGTGTTTCCAAGATCAACAAGTCCTGTGTCCTTTTTTCGTTCGATACGATCGGTCAGATTGATGGTCAGCAGGTAGTCAATGTGTTCCTGCACCAGATCCACTGTTCCTTTGCCTGTAACCTTCATCAAATCGGATGCGGCGAGCAAATCATTGTTTATAAAAACTCCGTTTGTTAATTTACCACTGGCTGTTAATGTCGCAAAACCGGTTGGCTGCGATGCCGCATTGTCTGTAAGAGATTCCTTGTCTAGTAGTGATTTTGCCAGGCGGATGGTTTGGAGAATTTGTAATTTAGCAATTTTTCCGTCGGCAAGAGAGAGCTTCACCGTACCATTTGCGTTTTTAGTCAGTTCAGCTTTGTCAATTCCTTTGGTGATAAAGTCTGCATGAATATCTGCCTTGCCGCTAAGCTCTTCTTTTCCGACCATATCGATAAACATTGGGCCAAGTTGCACACCCTGCAAACTTTTCTTCAGTTGCATTTGTGGAATATCCGAGCGGGCATCAACCTGTCCTGTCACAGTAAGACTTCCTTCATATAATTTTGCTGCCAAAGCTTGCAGTTGAATAAGGCCATCCTTTCCATCTGCTTTTAAGGTTACTTCTGTGAGGGTAAGTTTAGCAGCTTTAAGGGTATCTATTTTGATGTCAGCATTAAAAGTAAGACCTCTTAACAGCAGCACAGGGATGATTGTTTGCTGTTTTTCAGTTGTTTTCTGTGGTGTCTCTTTCTTTATGAGGGGGGCTGTTTTGTCTTTTTGCATCGCATATCGGTCAAGGTCGAGCTGGTTGATATGAAGATTCAACGCATAAGCTGGCTCTTGAAGGTTCTTCACAGATGCATTGGCTTGAACCGTTGTGTCATCAAGTTGCAGTTGGAGTTCTTTTATTTCGAGCTGGTCACTGGTCAGGCTGAAGCCAAGGGTTGCAGAGAGGCGATCCAGTACATTTTGATCTGTGAATTGCGGCAGAGGAATTCCCAGTTGGCTAAGATGTTTTTTGGGAGAGTATTCGGCGATCGTAACTGTTCCCTCAATGGCAGGTGTTTTGAAACCGGTGAGAGAGAGTGTGGCCTCGGCTGTCAGCTCATTCTGCTTAATAATAATTTTTTGGAACGTTACTGTTTCATCGGGAAGACTGATTTCAGCATCGGCCATAAGACTGATGGCAAGCCTGGATGTTGGCAGCATTGCTCCCTGAAAGAGACCGTCCAGCTTAAAACCATTTACACTGAAGTATTGTTTGGAGAGATCCAAGGTTAATTCAAACCCGGTTTTAATACTTGCTGTGACAGGTTTTTTGTTGTCATCCAGACTGAAATTAAAGTTAGCTGCAACAGGGAAGGGAGCGTTCTCCTGAATATGGCCGATAGTAAGATTGAAGTTGTTTAGGGCGATGGTCTTTTTTGCCTGTTTGTCGTCGTATTGGACGTTTATATCTTTTATTTCTATGCCCCCGATATCAATCGTCGGCAAAGCTTTTTTTGTAGATTGCTTCGGTTGATCCTGCTCTGGTTTCCGGGTTGTTTCAGTATCACCCTTAGCTGTTGTTCTCCCGGCAAGATCTTCCCAATTTGTTTTTCCTTCTCTATTACGGATAAGGTTGAGCTGTACTCCACTGAGAACAATCTTGTTTATCTGCAACTGGTTTTTTGTCAGCAGAGGCCAGATGGCGAGTTTGATTTCGGCAAGCGTGCTCGATGCAAAAGAAGTATCCGGAAAATCTTTGCCTGAAGCAAGCTGAATCTCACCAAGTGAAAAAGCGACATCCAGCTTTGGTGAAATCTGCAGCTTGATGTCGCCTGGAATGGAAAGAACGCGCCCGGTCTGCTCATAGACTATTGTATTAATCTGTTCTTTATAATCGTTTGGATCAATAATAAAGGGAAGGATGAGAAGAATGACGCCAAACAGGACTCCAGTACCGGCGATGATGATCAACAGCCATTTTATTGCTTTGTTCATTGGGGACTCCATCGGGGAAGGGAATAATCATAATGTAACTGCTTACAGGGCGCCGGATCTTTTCACCGCCTGATTGGTTTGTGGCTCCTAATAACAAATATAGCATAGGAGCAATTGGGTGTGGAAGTCAAGCTTGCTGTTGAGTTTTCGTTTCGAAGTTATTTCTGTTTTGACTTTAGAGGGGAAATTGCTTTAGCACAAATGCTTCTTCATCCTCCCTGCTTTTCACTGCATTGTCCAGTTGAGCATCTCTTAAAGCAGAAAATATTTTTCTGAAAGTTTCGCCGGGTGTGTATCCTAACTGTTTCAGATCTTCACCGTTTAACAACGGTTTTATGTTACGCAACGACGTAACATAAAGCGATACAAGCTGTTTGATCTCTTTTTTCCTGGCAATGGCCATCAGATAAAGCAAACCATCATTGGAAAGAGGGGCCAGCATGCGGCGGAGTTCGCTGTTCTTTTCTGGCACATGATGATAAAAACGATTTCCCAGATCATCAGCTGTCAGTTTCTGGGTGGTCAGTTCCTGACAGGTTCTTTGGCGGATCTGAAAGCGTTCACAGAATGTTTCAAGTTGTTTAGGACGTGATCTTGCCATAATGGCAAGAAGGTAGATACGCCACGGTTCGATTGTTTCCTCAAGATAGAGAAGATGAAACCAGGAGATACCACTCTGGGCCTGCCTCAGGATGTGCAGGAAACGTCGGTCGATTTTCAGGTTGGGTAAGAGATCCGGCCAGAGAAATTGAAATAGATTGAAATCTGCAATTCTTTTAATAGCAAGTACTGGGTTTTCTTCAGCAAAGATATGTTGGAGCTCGGTAAACAGGCGGGGATTTGTGGCTTTGCCAAAGAGATCCATTTTGACAGCTCCGCGGATTAATCGGTCTGCGTGTCTGGAAATTCTGAAGTCCAATCGTTTTTCAAAACGAATGGCACGTAAAATTCTGCTGGGATCTTCCACAAAACTTAAGTTATGTAACACTTTGATCAGTCTGTCTTTAAGATCGTTCTGACAGTTGAAAAAATCAATAAGCGTTCCAAACTGTCCAGGATTGAGCTGCAGTGCCATGGCGTTAATGGAGAAATCCCTGCGGTACAGGTCAAGTTTGATGGAGGAAAGTTCCACAGTGGGTAAGGCTGCCGGGTACTCATAATATTCAAGCCTGGCAGTGGCGATATCAAGTTTGAAACCAGAAGGAAGGATTACATTGGCGGTGATAAAACGTTTATGGGTTTTCATTCTGCCGCCCAGTTTTTTAATCAGTTGTTTAGCAAAAACTATTCCATCACCTTCCACCACAATATCAAGATCCAGATTCTTGAGTTTCATAAGCAGATCCCGAACAAATCCACCAACGGCATAGGCTTTAAAGCCTTCTGTTTCAGCAACTTCTCCTACTGTTCTAAGGAGAATAATAAGGTCACGGTCAAGGGTTTCACTCATCAGCTGCAGGACATTTTTACTCTGTTCCCGGATGCCCTGGTTGGGCTCACGATCCAGGTTGTGTGGCAGATGGGAGGGGTCGTTAACCAACATATTGAGAAGATCTGTTCGGGTTATGACCCCTTCCAACTGTTGCTCATGAATAATAGGGATTAATCGTTGTCTGTTTTCAATGATCAATTCCTCAATGTCAGCAAGTGTGGCATGTAAGGGGAGCACTTTAATGTCTGTTGTCATGTAGTCGCTGACAGGACAGAAACCCAGGTTGTGATGGATTGCTTTTTCTGTCACCCTTCTGGATATACTGCCAAGAACTACGGTCGGATGTTTTGACGTGGTCTTGGTCGCGGCCTTTGGGAGTACAGGCAGGACTGTTACGTTATAACGAGTGAGTAGGTCATTTGCCTCACGGATGGTGGTGTTTTCGGGAATGGAAATTACAGGACTGGAGAGCATCTCTTGCGCAATTGCCTGTGGTTTGACATGTCTGTGGAAACTGCGAATAAGTTTTTCCTGGGCTTCTATCAATGTCATGCCACGTACCGTGGCCGAAGAGGCTGTTGCGTGACCACCACCATTGAAGTCTCTGGCTATTTTTCCAGCATTGACTTCCGGAATGCGGGATCGCGCAATGAGGTAAAGTCGACCTTCCATGGAGACGAGAGCAAAGAGTGCATTCAGGTTTTCCATGACCATAAATCTGCTTACAATAAGTGAAAAATCGTCTTCGTATTTTTGTAAGGTAAGATGAATCACAACAATTTTGATGCCGGAAATCATATAACTCCTGGCACTTTTGCTAAGTTTGTGGAGCAGGGTGACCTGCCGGGCCGTGAGTTCATGGGATATAAACTGGGAGATGATATCCAGCTGGGCACCTTTCTCAAGCAGCCAGGCAACGGCAATCAGGTCATCGGGAGTGGTTGTTAAATGGGTGAGAGAGCCGGTATCTTCGTAAATTCCAATCCCAAAAATTGTGGCTTCTTCCTGACTGATTGGGATATCTTTTTTTTGTAAAATCTGGCAGAGAAGCGTGGTTGTTGCACCCACCAGTGCTATGTGTTCAACTTCTCCTTTCATGGTATCAGGATTGTTGGGATGATGGTCGTAAAGATGGAGTGAGATCCCAGGGTTGTCGAGGCATTTTGCAAAATCACCAATGCGTGTTTTCTGCCGGGTATCAACCACAATCAAAGTGTCAACACGGTGGAGCTCGATATGTTTTAACTTTTCAAATGTATAACGATATTGCAAGGTTTCGTTAATAAATCTCCTGACAGTTTTTTCCTGGGAACCGGAGAACACCATCACTGCATCCGGGTAGAGCTTTTGGACTGCTATCATGGATGCCAGGCCGTCAAAATCAGCATTTAAATGGGTGGTAATAATTTTCATAGTACTGTTATCCACCATCCATTATTTGCTGTCAACCACGGGGATGAAACTTCTTGTGGATGGCTTTTAGCTTTCCTTCGTCAACATGGGTGTAAATCTGGGTGGTGGTGATATCCGAATGGCCAAGCATAATCTGTACTGAACGGAGATCTGCGCCATGTGTGAGAAGGTGGGTTGCAAATGAGTGGCGAAGGCTGTGAGGTGAAATTGCCTCGGTGATTCCAGCCGCGCGGGCTGTTTCTGTTATGATTTGCCAGAACCGCAGTCGTGTCATTCCCCGGCCTCTGTTGGTGACAAAGAGAGTGTTGCTGCGACGGCCTTTGAGGATTAATGGACGACTGGATTCAAGGTAGGATTCAATAGCGTCTTTTGCCGGAATCCCAAAAGGGACAAGCCTTTCTTTTTCACCTTTACCAATAACCCGGATAAAAGATGCACTAAGGTTGCATCCTGTAACGGGTAAAGTAACCAGTTCAGTAACTCGTAATCCTGTGGAATACAGAAGTTGCAGCATAGCGTAGTTACGTTGCAGCAGTGGTGTCGATACGGGAGGCGGCTGCAGGAGCGTGTTTACTTGCTGGGTTGATAATCCCTTGGGGAGGTTTGTGTCACCTTTAGGGGAACTGATAGTGGAGAAGGGGTTTTCCGAAACAAGGTTTTGTTTGTACAAGTAAGAAAAAAAACGTTTAAGAGCTGAAATCCTTCGTGCATTACTGCGATGCGAAATGTGTCTGCTGCGGCACTGCTCAAGAAAACTGTGGATGACCTTGCTGTTTACCTGCTGCAGAGATTTGTTTTTCCGTAAGAGAAAAAAAAGAAAGATGTCAATGTCTGCGTCGTAGGCTTTGACAGTATTATCTGCGAAGCGTTTCTCCGTGATCAGATAATGGAGAAAAAACTCTTTTGCAGCAACAAATTCTTGTGGAATTGGTTTGCGGATAATGGTGAATTGAGGTGAAAAAAAGATAGCGTCTGCTGCATTAACATGCAGCAGACGCTGGGAAAACAATCCTTAACTGGTATCAGCCGCGTCTAATGCGGTTAAACTTACGGAGTTTACGACGAGCTTCAGCTTGTTTACGACGTTTTTTTACACTGGGTTTTTCATAACACTCACGACGTTTGAGTTCTCGTTTGATGCCATCAATCTGCAATTTCTTTTTCAGCTGCCTGATGGCATACTCAAGATCTCCACGAACTTCAACTTCTATCATTTTAAGGGGCTCCGTTAAATCAATAATATTTGAGAAATTCAGTGTAAATAAAGATATTACCCCGAACATTCATTGCATTTATAAAAAATCACGACAGTAATCCTGCTTATATAAGAAAAACTTCTATGTATGTCAATGGATTTTTCGCAGGATTCCTTAGTTGTCGTTCAAGATATGGTTATGGGAAAATTTTTCCGGGGTTGAGGATGTTGTCTGGGTCAAAGAGTTGTTTAAGCTGGCGCATAACCGTGATGCTGGTTTTACTCAGTTCCAGATCGATAAAGGGGGATTTGGTAATGCCCACGCCATGTTCTCCCGACAAAGAACCATCCATGCTGATTACTTTTTTAAAGAGCGCTGTTTTGGCCTCTATCGCTTTTTTTGTCTCCTGGGGGGAGGGGTCTGCAGCCATAATGTTTACATGGATATTTCCGTCACCGGCATGCCCGAATGTGAGGATTCTGATATCAAGATCTTTACTGAGTTCTTCGCAAAAATGAACTAATTCCGGAATAAGGCTTCTTGGAACCACAATGTCTTCGCTTGTTTTATTGGGGCTGATTTTGTAGCTGGCCTGTGAGATGGAGCGTCTGGCCAGCCAGATATCCTTAATATCTTTTGCTGAACTGGCTTGCTGCAAATTACAGTGGTTTTGCTCTGCTGCAAGCGTTTTGAGGCGTGTGCTTTGCTCTATTACCTGTTCTTTCTTCCCATCAATTTCGATGATAAGCATGGCGCGGGTGTCACTCGCCGGAGGGTTGGGCAAAAGCTCTGAGACAACTTCCAGGGCAGTTTTATCCATATATTCAAGGGTGCAGGGAAGAATGTTTTGCTGCAGAATAATTGCAACCAGTTCCGTGGCTTTTGAGAGAGATGAAGAGACAAGAAGGAATGTCTCTTTGTATTCCGGCAGGGGCAGAAGTCTGGTGATGATTTTAGTTATAATGCCAAGGGTTCCTTCGGATCCAATAAAGAGCCGGGTGAGGTCATAACCAACAACCCCTTTCTCGGTTCTGGTGCCGGTGGTAAGTATTTCACCATTTGCCAGCACCACTTCAAGGCCGATAATGGAGTCTTTGGTGACTCCGTATTTAATGGCAGATGGGCCTCCTGCACATTCTGCCACATTGCCGCCAATTGTACAGAATTTGAGGCTTGCAGGATCTGGGGCGTACATGAGTTTATGCTTTTTTACGTGTTGCTGGAATTCGCCTGTGATCACTCCCGGCTCAACAATGCCTATCTGGTTGTCGGTATCAATTTCAAGGATCCGGTTTAGGCGTGCACAGCTGAGCACCAAGCCCCCCTGGACAGGAAGTGCTCCTCCGGTGGTGCCGCTCCCGGCACCTCTGGCAATAATTGGAAATTGATGGGTGCCGGCAAGCCGTATAAGGGCTGCAACCTGGTCTGTGCTGTCTGGAAGCGCCACTGCATCGGGGAGGAATGTCTGTTTGCTGCTATCGTAGGAATAGCAATGCAATTCTTCGAGATCCCTGCTGCAGTGTTCCTGACCAACGATGTTGATTATTTCTTGAAAAAGAGTTGTATTCATTTATATATACTACCCTGCAGGAGTAAAAAAAACAGTAAGGATTTGATCCTGGTGATGGATGTTGCTGTATCCATGATGTAGAATAACAGAAGGCCTGGGGGCTGCAACAGTGATGAGAGTAATAAGGAAACAATTGTTATGACAAAAATTCGAGTGGCCCTACTCGCAGGTGGTGCATCGGGAGAGCGTGAAGTCTCTCTGGCAGGTGCTGCCTGCTTTGAAGAGGCAATTGATCGTGAAAAGTATGCACTCTCCCGCTACGATCCGCAAACTGATCTGGCTTTACTCGCACAGGATGCTGATTCCATAGATGTTGCTTTTATCCTTTTGCATGGCACATATGGTGAAGATGGTACGGTGCAAGGGTATCTTGATCTGCTCGGTATTCCTTACCAGGGAACGGGCGTTCTTGGCAGTGCCCTGGCAATGGATAAGAATATGGCCAAGATCCTCTATCGTTTAAATGATTTGCCCGTTGCTGGTTGGGAAATGGCCGGGTTTGCAGATAAGGAAAACCCTGAACGACTTCTCGAAACCCTGCATTTTCCATTGGTCATAAAACCGATTCGTGAGGGATCAAGTCTTGGCATGAGTATTGCGGGGAATCTTGAAGAACTTCGGAAGGGAATCAGCCTGGCCTATGAGTACGATTCTCAGGTCATGGTCGAGCAATTCGTGGAAGGAAGGGAACTTACAGTGGGAGTGCTGGGCAATAATGAGTTAACCGCACTTCCTCTGATAGAAGTAATTCCCGGTGATGAGTATGCTTTTTTTGATTATACTGCCAAATATAAGATAGGCGCTACACGGGAAATCTGTCCAGCTCAGGTTGATAGGTCGATTGCTGCAAAAGCACAAAAACTTGCGCTGGCAGCTCACAAGGTTCTGCAGTTACGGGGATACTCTCGAACTGATATGATGCTGTCCCCCGATGGTGCTTTATATCTCTTGGAGACGAACACCATCCCTGGTATGACTCCCACAAGTCTTTTGCCTCATGCCGCAAAGGTGTTTGGCATCAATTTTACAGGGCTTATTGATAGGCTTCTGCAGCTTGCGATGGAATGAAAAAGAGTTTTTACGAATTTGTCAAAACTGAAAACGTTCTAGTTTGTCTCCAAAAAACAGCGCATATGGTCACTGCGTGCAGGATGTCTCAATCGCTGCAGGGCTTCCTGCTCGATCTGACGAATGCGTTCGCGTGAAACTTTGAACTGTTTTCCAACCTCATCAAGTGTGCGTTCGCATTTGCCGCCAAGCCCAAAACGAAGGCGAAGAACCGTCGCCTCTCTTTCCGTTAATGTTCCAAGAATGTTATCTATCTGTTTATGAAGGTCGGTTGTTATGGCAAACTCATCGGGGAGAGTTGCTTTCTCGTTTCGAATAAGTCCCATCAGGTTTTGGTTGTTTTCTCCAATGGGCTCTTCCAAAGATGCTGGTTCCATGCTGGTTTCAATGATGGAGAGCATTTTGTTATGATCCATATAGGTGTCTTTGGCAAGCTCACTCATTGTCGGATTTCTGCCAAGTTGTTTGCGCAAACCGCTATATGTTTTATTGAAATGGTTACGAGAAACAAGAAAATGAGCTGGAAGCTTGATGGTTCTGGTTTTTTCCGGAATTGATCTTGTGATGGCTTGTCGGATCCACCAGGAGGCATAAGTTGAAAAACGTTTTCCGGTATTATGGTCAAAACGAAAAACTGCTCTCATTAGTCCGAGGCATCCTTCCTGGGTGAGATCGGCAAGGCTGAGCCCTCTGTCAGTGTATCGTTTGGCAATGGAAGAGACCAGTCGCAGATTCGCACTGATAAGTGTGTCTTTAGCTTCTTCGATTTCCCTGGCGAGTACTTCAAACTGTGAGCAGAGAAGGTGGGTCTCTTTGTCGTCGGGTTGTTTGCAGCAAACTGCTCTCAGGGTTTTCAGCATGAGAGCAAGTCTACGCTTGCCTGGTTTTATGGGGGTATCTTTTTTCTCCCACTCCGTTATGGCTTTTTGCAGGATAGCCACTTTGGGTGAAGGCGACTCTATGGTTTTAACGCTCTGAATAATCATGCAAAAATTATCTCGAATTATTCTTGCATATTTCATCTCATCGTCATGGCTGAGGAGTTTTTCAGCTTGCAGTTGTTGGTTTATCAAGGAGGGGGGCTGACGGTCCCAGTTAGTGCTGCGGAATGTTTTGGTATCTCCTACTGTGGCTGATTCTTGCATTGCTTTTCCTCTTATCTGAATGGCGTAAAAGTGATAGTTGTTTGGTTTCTTGCAATAATCTTACCAGTGGGGATTGTCTTGGGGCTTTTCTTTTAAAATCAAAGTACTATGTGTGATGTAGTCTTTTGGGGGGAGTATCTGAAGACAGGGGCAGCAGTATACGTGACAAGTTTGTTTACGGTGGATGGTTTGAGTTGATCTCCTGACTCACTGTGACCGTAATTAAAAGGGGAAGCAGGTTGATTTATGACGAAAACCAACGGCTAGAGGAGTGGAAAAGGAAAATAAACAACCGCCACACGGGGCAATAGGAACCATATTTGTCGCAAGGAAACAATGTTCCGGAGTTTTCCCGCTTTTTTTGATGTAGAAGGATCAGTTCAAATTTGAGCATTTTATTGTTTTCCTGTATGATGATAATATAATGTTGGAAAGAAGTTTACTTATCGGAGCTTGTGATACATATGACATCGGTGAAAAACATCCACTCTCTGAGACAGCGTCTTGCTCATTTGAGGGCGAGCTGGTCAGTGAGTGGATTTCAGTCATTGCTAACATTCTATGTTGAAGTGTTGCCAAAACTTATGCAGGTGGAGCGTTGTTCTATTTTTCTGAAAGAGCGTGGTGGTGATTTGCTTTTGTCCCGATACGGAACTGAAATTGAGCAAAATGTCATAGAGGCACCTCTTGAGGGAAGCGTTGTTGGTCGGGTAATGGCCACGGGTGCAAGTGTAATTGAAAATGATCTGCACTCTAAAAGTGGGTACCATCTTGAAGCTGATGAGCAGACAGGCTTTGATAGTGTCAACACACTCTGTATCCCCATCACAAAAACAGCTAATGAAGAAATTCTTGGTGTTATCCAGTTATTAAATACTCTCGATAAAAAACCGTTTAATGATGATCACAAAAAAGAACTGCAGGAAATAGCAGAATACTTATCAATCTCTCTTGAATCAATTATTCTAAATGAGCAGATTCTGGATTTAGCGAAAGACTTAGATGGTGAAGTGGCTCGTCTGGAATTTGATTCTGTTCGCAAGGGGGATTTTATTGCAGAAAGCCCTGCCATGCGGGAAGTTCTTGATCTCGTAATAATTTTACGTGATACACCCGTAAATGTTTTGATTCATGGAGAAAACGGAACAGGTAAGGAGCTTGTTGCAAAAATGATCCATGAAAATGCAGGTAAGGAAGGTCGTCCCTTTGTTCCTGTGAATTGTGCCTGTTTACCTGAAGCACTGGTGGAAAGTGAGTTTTTTGGTCACGAAAAAGGTGCATTTACAGGAGCTGATAAACGGAGGAAGGGGCGCTTTGAAGAAGCTAGCGGGGGAACGCTGTTTCTCGATGAAATAGGGGAGATGCCATTGCTTGTTCAACCAAAGTTTCTTCGTGCCATTCAGGAACAGGAAGGCACCAGGCTTGGCAGCAGCGAGATAATTCCCTATGACGTTCGTATTATTTCAGCAACAAACCGTAACCTTGCTGAAAATGTTGAGAAAGGTGATTTTCGTGAAGATCTCTTTTTCAGGCTTTTTTCCGTAGACATCGAAATGCCTCCATTGCGAAAGAGACGGGAAGATATTCTCCCCCTTGCGCTCTCTTTTCTGAAAAAAACAAATCAGAAATTCAAGAAAAATATATCCGGATTCAGCCCTGATTTACTGGCTCTTCTTGAAGAATATCCCTGGCCAGGCAATGTCCGTCAGCTGTTAAAAGAAGTGGAACGACTGGTTGCACTCACCAAAGATGATCTTCTTATGCAGATTGAAACCTGTTCCCGTGAGTTACGTGCCTTTGCCGATTCAAATTATGTAGGGGAAAAACGTGCGCGGAATGACGATTACTCTCTTCCTGATCAGGTAAAATCTCTTGAAAAACGTCTCATTCATAAGGCAATGAAACAAGCCGGCGGTAACAAAACACAGGCCGCCAAACTTCTGGATATTACCCGACAGGGCTTGTTGAAAAAAATCAAACGCTATCAGCTTGCACTTTAACGCCCTTCACTTTTTTTACTTCCCACCCTTGTTTTTTTGTTCATCAAATGAGAGGATAAAATCAGATTTACGCCTTTGTGGCTGTTTTGAGTCGAGGCAAGGGCATTTCCTCCCGGTATGGACGATAATAAAATGAAAATTCGTTACCTGAAAGAGCCGATTGTTCGGCAAGTGTTACTTCTTCTAGTGGTTTCCAGTCTATCCATTATATCGTTACTGATGACTCATCGGTATATGCAAAGCCGTATGGCTTTTATTCGTTCACTTGTGGACAATGAGCAGGTAAGAGTTGAATTGAGCAACCTTGTTCATACAGAACTTCATGCCGTACAGTCCTCTTTCCAGAAAATGTCAATGGCCAGCACTGAAAATGAACTGCAATCGCTTACCGTGGGCATTAATAATACACTGAAGAAATTGGATGAAATTCTTTTTGTCATGGAGAATGGTGGTGTGCTACGCCATGTCTATAAGGCACATTCTCTTGATAAGGAGGAACTCGTACGAAGGTTTATTTATGGGCATGATAACGAAAGACGCATTGACACTGAAGTGATACAAATTCGGAACAATTTGCCTGAAATGCAACATTTTATCGCTGATTTCTGGGAAATACTGGCAGGTATAATGCAGCAGGAGATGTCTGTTAGAGAACGGAGGCTTCAGGACGGAGAAGGCTATTATGCCCAATTGCTTGGTGCCTACGCAAGACTTGATCCTTTTTTTGATCGGCTTATGGATAATTCATTCCAAATATATTTTGATGCTGATACGGAAAAGCGCAAGCTGGAACAGAAAACACGGGAAGTGGAACGTACCTTCCAAAAGCGTTTAGTATGGATTTTTATGGCAGCTGGAGGAGTTATTCTCCTTTTGGGTTGGCTTGTTCTTCGTAATGTGGGAAAGATTCTTTTTGATCGTAGGGTTATTCAGGACGCTCTTCAGGTCTCCAATAAAAACCGCGAAGAAATGGTTCGCTCATATACCATCAGTCTTGAGAAGGAAGCTCAACAACGTGAAAAACTCCAACTGGTTGTGGAGCAGAATCCAAGTAGTATTGTTATTACAGATCTGGATGGCAATATAGAATATGTGAATAAACAGTTCGAAACAATAACTGGTTATACCAGGGAAGAAGCTTTAGGACAGAATCCGAGGATATTGAACAGTGGCTTAACTCCTCCTGAAACCTTTGAGAATATGTGGAAAACTCTTCAAAAAGGGGAGATGTGGACCGGCGAACTTGTCAACAGAGCGAAAAACGGAGAAATATATCACGAAAACGTTCTGTTGGCACCGCTGAAAAATGATAAAGGGGAGTTGACTAATTATGTGGCCATTAAGGAAAACATCACAGAGCTGAAAAAGGCCAGGGAGGCTGCTGAGGCTTCAAATAATGCCAAATCCCAGTTCTTGTCACGAATGAGTCATGAATTACGAACACCTCTACATGCAATTAATGGCTTTTCTCAACTTCTTTTAAAGAAAAACAAAAATCATACACTCGATGAACGGCAAAGCGATCAAGTACTCCAGATAAATACTGCAGGGAATCATTTACTTGAGCTTATTAATGAAATTCTTGACTTATCTCGTATCGAATCTGGTGGCATAACCTTATCTCTTGAGTCAATCAGTGTGGCAGAGACTGTGAGAGAGTGTATCGCTCTTGTTGCATCTCTTGCAAATGAATCCGGAATCACCATAGATGTGGATCAGAGCATAAGGGGGGTGCCTCATATACGGGCTGACCTCACCAGGTTTAAACAGGTTATGCTTAATCTGCTTTCCAATGCCATTAAGTATAGCCACCCTGGTGGGTCTGTGTCGCTTAGTGGAGAGCAAAGAGGAGATACTGTACATATTGAAGTTTCTGATAATGGCATCGGTATCTCAGAAGAACAGATGAAAAATCTGTTTGTTCCCTTTGCTCGTCTCGGGCAGGATGATTCGGGCATTGAGGGTACTGGAATTGGGATGACGATCAGTAAACAACTTGTTGAACTCATGAATGGAACTCTGGAAGCAACAAGTGATCCTGGTGTCGGTACTGTTTTTTGTGTGAGACTCCCGACTGCAGAAGAAGGTAAAGAACATAGTACGTTGGATCCAATTGTTGCTGAAGGTGACAATGAAGTAGTCACTGAGCGTACGGCTACCTTTTTGTACATAGAGGATAATCCCTGCAATATTCGATTAATGAAATTTATTATTGAGCAATGGCCGACCTATTCACTGGTTGTCAGAAAGAATGCAGAAAAGGGCATTAAGGCAGCAGCCATGTTGAATCCTGATATCATATTTATGGACCTGCATCTTCCTGGAATGACGGGGCAGGAAGCTTTTGTAGAGTTACAGAAGAATCAGAAAACAAAAGATATTCCGGTGATTGCGCTAAGTGCTGATGCCCTGCCAACCACAGTTGAAGAATGTCTTCAACTCGGTTTTGTGTCATATTTAACAAAGCCGATAATAATTGAAAGTTTGCGCGAGGAAATAGAGAAGTGTCTGCAACGCTAAGGGAAAAGATGGATGATGAGATAAAGCAGTCTAACATTCTAATTGTTGATGATAATGTTGCGAATATTGCTTTGTTGGAGAATCTTCTGGAAGATGAGGGCTATGATGAGTTTACATCCACAGCAGATCCACGGACAGTGATTTCCCTTTGTCGGGAAGAGGAATTCGACCTTATTTTACTCGATATTCGTATGCCTCATATGTCCGGTTTCGAGGTGATGACGGCATTGGAAAACTTTTTTCCCGCAGGATATTACCTGCCCATCATTGTTTTGACAGCCCAGCTTGATCAAGAGACCAGGCAGAAAGCCTTATCACTTGGCGCAAAGGACTTTTTAACCAAACCATTTATGCACTGGGAAGCCCTGCTTCGCATCCGAAATCAGCTTGAAACCCGATATTTTTATAAGAAGCAGATACTCCGTGGCGATCTTTTAGAGACGGAAGTCAACAAACGAACACAGGAAATTCGTTCGGTACAACTCGAGATTGTTCGTCGTCTGGGAATGGCTGGCGAGTTTCGGGATAATGAAACCGGAGCGCATGTTATTCGAATGAGTCGGATATCAGAAATCATTGCCCGGGGTGCCGGACTCGATGAAAAAACATGTGAACTGATTTTGCATTCAAGCACCATGCACGACGTCGGGAAGATCGGCATCCCTGACAGGGTTCTCCTGAAAGAAGGAAAGCTCAATAAGGAAGAGTGGGAAATAATGAAAAGTCATGTGGATATTGGTACCAGGATTATTGGTGAGTATCCTGCAGATATTTTCTGGATGGCAGGCGCTATTGCAGGGGGGCACCATGAAAAATGGAATGGAAGTGGATATCCAAAAGGCCTGCAGGGTGAAGAGATTCCTGTAGCTGCAAGGATTGCAGCCATAAGTGATGTGTTTGATGCACTGCTTTCAGCACGTCCCTATAAAGAACCGTGGCCGCTTGCGAAAGCCCTTGCCTTGATGAAGGAGGAGTCCGGCAGCCATTTTGACCCCGTACTTATTGATGTCTTTTTTGATTGTCTCGATGAAATTATTGATATTCGTGAGAAGTATCCTGATTGATTGATTGATTTTTCTTTCTTTCTTTTTATCCCCTTTTCCCTCCAAGTTAATTTGAATTCCTGAGTATCGTCGAAAACCCGTCAGTCCCTTGTCGTTTTTCAAGTACCCAATAGACTCTTGTTTTGTTCCATTGTGGACAGTTCCATGTCTGTGCTGGTTATTCTTTGTCAGTTATGGTCGATTTGTGATATTGTATGGTTTTATTTTCCCCTGTGGGGTAATCACTGACTGGTTTTGGCTATGGCTGAGTGCAGTGGAGAAAGAGAATGATAACAGGATCGCATAATAAATTTTTAACAACAAAAAACGTTGCAGAGTTACTGAATGTGAACGAGAAAATGATCTACTCTCTCGTGAACGATAAGGGCTTACCTGCAACTAAGGTCACAGGAAAATGGCTTTTCCCACACAGGTTGGTGGAAGAGTGGCTTGAAGCGCATATTCTTAATTACACGTCGAATACGTGTGATTTTTCCTCCGACAATGGTTTGTTGCTACTTGCAGGTAGTGACGACCCTCTGTTCCAGAAAACGCTGTCGCTTTTTCATGCTAAAATAAAGGATACGGTGGCTTTTTTTGCCAATCAGGGAAGTATGGGCGGCTTGACAAGTATGAGACGGGGGCTGTGTCATATCGGAGTGTGTCATCTGCTGCAGGATGATGACAGCGGATATAATTTTAGCATTGCCGAGCAGGAGCTCGATAAACCACCGGTATTTGTCAATTTCAGCAAACGGGAACAGGGGCTACTTATTCAAAAGGGGAATCCTGAAAACATCAGATCAATCAATGATCTTGCAAGAGATGATATCAGGATAGTGAACCGTCCACTGGGTACAGGAACACGGCTCTTGCTTGATTATGAAATAGCAAGATCCAAAATTGCAACAGAACAAATTGGTGGATACGACATTGAAGTATCACGCCATCTGGATGCGGGGCTGGAAGTATTGGCAGGGCGTGCTGATGCCGCGCCGGGCATCCGCACCGTAGCAGGGATGCTGGGCATTGATTTTATTCCCCTGCGCTGGGAGCGTTTTGATCTGCTGATCAGCAGGGAACGATTTTTTGAGAAAGGTGTGCAAAGTTTTATAAGCCTGCTCCATGAAGAGGAATTCAGGAAGCTGGCAGAATCGTTTGTCGGTTATGATGTATCAATGTGTGGGAAAATGTTATTTCCCGATAATTTTATTACGGAGGAGTGAGAAATGAAGGTTTGTATGAATGCACTACTTGGAGCAGTTTTGCTGGTGCTATTCTTTGCCGGGTATGGATGGAGTGAAGACAGGGTTTTAAAAATGTCCACAACCACAAGCACACAGTCTTCCGGTCTGTTAGATATTCTTTTACCCGAGTTTAAGAAAGATAGTGGAATCAAAATAAAGGTAATTGCCAAAGGTACAGGGGCTGCTATACGAGATGGCAAGGATGGCAATGTTGATGTCATTTTTGTTCATGCTAAAGATCGTGAAACTGCTTTTGTGGCAGATGGATTTGGAACTGCACGTTTTCCGGTGATGTATAATGATTTTGTTTTGCTGGGACCTGCAGAAGATCCGGCCGGTATCAAAGGAATAAAGGATGTGGCCATGGCTCTTGGTAAAATTGCAAAGGCAAAAGAGATGTTTGTTTCCCGGGGGGATGACAGTGGTACGCATACAAAAGAGCAGGCACTGTGGGCTGCCAGTGGCGTTGATCTTATGGAAGTGAGCCAGACAATTATAAAAAAAGGCAAAGAGAGTAAGGTCAGCTTGAAGCGTCCTGCTAATTCGGACACCTGGTATGTTTCCATTGGGCAGGGTATGGGCAAGGTCATTACCTATGCTGATGAAAAACAGGCGTATACTCTTGCTGATCGCGGAACCTATATCAAATATAAATTCGGCAGGAACCCTGCCATTGCACTTGATGTTTTAAATGAAGGAGATGCAAATCTTGCAAATCCGTACGGTATTATCCCTGTAAACCCCAAAAAACATCCACATGTCCAGTATGAAATGGCCATGGAGTTTGTTGACTGGATTACCGGCGAGCGTGGCCAGAAATTGATTGCTGACTACAGGCTTGAAGGAAAGCAGCTTTTTTATCCACAATCCAACAGGAGGTAGTGGATATTTTTCTGGATAGTTTGGAATCTGCTTTTTTATTGTTGCTTGCCCGTGACCCCGAGCTACTGGATATCGTAGCAGTATCACTCAAAGTCAGCACCATCTCCACACTGGTTGCATCACTGGTCGGGATTCCCTGCGGATTTTTGATTGCTTATTCCAGCTTTTATGGAAAACGACTGCTTCTGACATGTCTGAATACCTTGCTGGCACTGCCCACGGTTGTTATTGGTCTGCTGGTCTATTCTTTTATCTCCAGACAGGGGTTATTGGGATCAATGGAATTGCTGTATACCCAGAAGGCTATTATTATCGGTCAGGTGATTCTGATTATTCCTCTTGTCACATCGTTGACCATTGCCGCAGTCAGCAGAATTGACAAGCGCTATCGGAACACGGCTCTAACTCTTGGAGCAACCCAGCTACAGATGGCGTGGGTGATAATTAAGGAAGCTCGATATGGAATTGGAGCAGCCGTAATTGCCTCTTTTGGCAGGGTCATTGCCGAGGTGGGGATCAGTATGATGCTTGGTGGCAATGCCAGGGGATTCACCCGTACCATGACAACAGCCATGGCTCTTGAGTATGATAAGGGGGAGTTTGTTTTAGCTGTTGCTCTAGGACTCACTTTGATGACAATCGCATTTGGCATAAATATGCTGTTTCATTTCTTCCAGGGAAGGGCCGGGATAGATGCTCTATAAGGCAGACACTCTGATAAAGGAATTCAAGGGGCGCAAGGTTCTGAATCTTACTGACTTTGAAATTGAGAGGCAGCAAATTTATGCGCTTATTGGAGCCAATGGTGCCGGGAAAACAACGCTTTTGAACATTCTGGCATTTCTTGTTCAACCCGTATCCGGGAACCTGAAATTTTGCGGCAGAAATGTCTCATATCGCAGGAAGCATCTTCTGGATTTACGGCGGCGGGTGGTGCTTGTTGATCAATATCCCATTCTTTTCACAGGTTCTGTCGGGAAGAATGTTGAGTTTGGTCTGAAAGTTCGGGGAATGTCAAAAAAGCAACGTGAGAGGCGGGCGGATGAGGTTCTGGAGCTTGTGGGCATGCAGGAATTCCGGTCGGCTGATGCCCATAAATTGTCCGGCGGGGAAAGTAAGCGTGTTGCAATGGCCAGGGCTCTGGCCATTGCTCCCGAAGTTTTACTCTGTGATGAACCCACCGCAAATGTTGATGAGGAAAATCAGAAGATTATCCTGGATATTCTGGAGAGAATCAACAGAGAAAACCAAACGTCAATAGTCATGGCAACCCATTATCTTTCACAAATCAGACGATTGGCGCATCATACCCTGATGCTTGAGCACGGGATGCTGGTAAATCCTTTTAAAAGCGTTTCTCGAAATAGGGTTTCAAGATATCTGGGATGATAATAGTTCCATCTTCCTGCTGATAGTTTTCAAGGATTGCCAACAGCGTTCTGCCCACAGCCATCCCTGATCCGTTCAGTGTGTGAACCAGTTTGCTTTTTTTCTGACCATTTGGGCGATAGCGGATTCCACCACGCCTTGCCTGGAAATCACGAAAGTTGGAGCAGGAGGATATCTCACGATATTCATTCTGTCCCGGCAGCCACACTTCAATGTCATAGGTCTTTGTTGAAGAGAAACCAAGATCGCCGCTGCAGAGGGTGACCACCCGATAATGCAGTCCCAGTAATTGTAAAACTTCTTCAGCATCAGCCAGCAGACTGTCCAATTCCTGGTTAGACGTTTCAGGAGTTGTGAATTTGACGAGTTCCACCTTGTCAAACTGATGCTGCCTCATGAGCCCTTTGGTGTCTCTGCCATAGGATCCGGCTTCGGATCGAAAACAGGGGGTGTGGGCTGTATATTTTATGGGAAGATCATTCTCGTCCAGAGTTTCATCCCGATGAATATTAGTAACAGGTACTTCAGCGGTGGGGATGAGGTAAAGATCCCAGTCTTTTATGGCAAAAAGATCTTCTGCAAATTTAGGTAATTGTCCGGTGGCTGTCATGGATGCGCTGTTGACTAAAAATGGCGGCAAAACTTCATAGTATCCATGTTTTTGGGTATGCAGATCAAGCATAAAATTGGCGAGTGCTCTTTCCATCTTTGCTGCAAGACCTTTTAAGAGTGCAAAACGGGCTCCAGAGAGTTTGGCCGCACACTCAAAATCCAGAATACCCAAATCTTCGCCCACTTCCCAGTGAGGTTTGGGAGTAAAAGAAAATTCAGGTTTAGTACCCCATTTTCTGATCTCCACATTGTCGGCATCGTCCGTACCTTTTGGTACGTCATCGTTGCAAAGATTTGGAATGGAGAGAACCAGATCCTGTAGTTGGTTTTGGATTTCACCAAGTTCTTTGTCGAGCTTTTTTATGGTGTCCGAAGTTTTGCGCAGTTGAGGGATCAGTGTATCAGCCTGGTTTTTTTCTTCAGTACTGCCCTGTTTGAGTTTGGCAATATCCTTGGAGGCTATGTTGCGCTGATTTTTCAGCTGTTCAACTTTTCCCAGCAGTTTTAGACGTTTTTGGTCAACGAGTGCAAATTCATCTACTATGTCTGTGGCTAAGCCTCTGTGGGCTGTTTTTTTACGAACAAGATCAATGTTTTCTCTAATAAAACGGAGCTCTAGCATGGCGGATTGGTTCTCAATATATATGAGGGGAGAAGCCCCCTTCAGTCTTTAGTCTTCATCCTGTCTTTTTGACCATCTTTTCTAGCATGGCTGAAAGTCGAAATCAACCTCTATCAAATTGCTTTTCGAAAAGGCATCTGCTATCTTAGCGAATACTGGTGAACTGTAAGTAGGCCAGTGTTAGGTAAAGGAACGTACACGAAATAACTTGAACATCTTAGTTGCCCTTTATTCCGCAACCGGTACTTTTAAAAACATTATATACCAGTAGTATACAATTTTTCTTAAAGTACAGGTGACGAAAAAAAATTGCGCGTACTATTTCCAGGTTGTGTAGTTCTCGTCCCTAAAGATTTTTTTATAACAAGCGTATATGTGAATATTAATAATGGGAGTACACCCTGGAAGCATTAAGTCGTCATAATAAACTGATTATCTTTATTACTGAGTTGAGAAGGTCTGTTCGCACTCTTGGTATTACTGTTTTACTGGCCACTGTTGTGATCTTTTTTTTATCTCCTGAATTGTTACGTTTTGTTCAGGGGCATCTGGCGGATCAACTGTACTTTTTCTCAGTGGCAGGCCCTTTTCTCGCGCATGTCAAACTCGCCCTGTTTGCTGCATTGTATCTGATTATGCCATGGGTTATGGCGGTGCTCTGGCGTGCCGTAGGAAAGCCTTTCGGGGTGGGGGGGAAGCAGCTTTTTTCCTTTATTCTTTTCACTTGCCTGCTTTTTTACGCAGGAACTCTGTTTTGTTATTTTATAACTCTTCCACTGGGTATCAAATTTCTTCTTGGCTTTGGCTCAGTAGATCTTCAGCCGGTGATTTCCGTTGGCCGGTTTGTGAATTTCACAACTCTTTTTATTCTGGCTTTTGGAGTGATTTTTGAGCTTCCAGTGTTTATGGTTTTTATGGCTAAAGTTGGCGTGCTGAGCAGAGGTTTTTATGAGCAAAACAGGCGATATGCACTTTTAGTGATAGCAATCATTGCAGCTTTATTGACTCCAACTCCCGATGTCGTGAATATGTTGCTTATGGGTGGGCCGTTGTATCTTTTATACGAGGCCGGGATTATTATCCTTCGTATGATGCGGATTAAATAGGACGAATCAGAATTCGTAAAGTTTGAAACCGTTTTGTTTGAGCAAGGCTGCCGTAACACCTGTTACTCCCGAAACTGCACAGGATGGGCTTCGGGCTTTTAAGCAGGCACCTGTGATACTTTGGCTCCGGGCAATTTTTAAAACTTCCTGGGCACCCTTGATAAAAGAGGCACTGACATCATCGCCTGCTTTGGTACAAACTTGAGCCCTGCCCTGTAAGACATCCAGGCCTGTACCATTTGTAATGTCTGCTGCAGGGCGTGGTGTTGGCATACCGCCAAGCTGTTCGGGGCAGACAGGAATCCAAATATGGTTTTTAAGGAATTTACTGCACGATGCATCAGGTTTTATGGCAGCATCATAACGGGTGCAGAGTCCTATGAGACAGGCACTGACAAGAAAGACTGATTTTGGTGTTGAGTTGTTCATAGGGTAGTATGAAAGTATAAGTGAGTTGTGCAGTAATAAGAGAATAACATGGTAACAAAACAGAAAAAATTTAGAACACCACCTCTGTCAGGATTGCAACGAAACCAGCTGCTTCGCTTATCCCTTGTCATTGCTATTCTATCATTGGTATGGCTTGTCTTTGCTCCGGGAAGCGGTCTGTATCATCTTCGTCAGCAGAACAAACATCTTGCAGCACTCGTTGCGGAACAAGAGACATTGCAGCAGCAGAACAGAGAGATGAAACAGGATATAGAACGTCTGCAAAATGACAAAGAGTATCTTGAACAGGTGGCCAGAGAGAAGCACGGTATGTTGAAAGAAAATGAAATGGTCTTTGATTTTGCGAAGAAAAACAAAAAATAACCGGGGGTACGGAAAGAACCCCCAGTTTGTTTTGAGAACCACACGGGCTCCCATGGCTCTATGCTCAGGAAAATCCTGAGCGGGATGAACAACCAGAAAGAGCACCAGCCGGAATAGTATTGCCCGATACAGGTTGACTACTTGTTGCAGACATCATTTTTTTAATGTTTGAACTCTTGCAGTGCTTACAGGTAATATTGTCAAGTGCGGAGGCTATCAGAACAAGACTCTCAGAGTTCTTACCACAGTCCTCACAATGGAATTCATAAATTGGCATGTTTGTACTCCTGAAAAGAAAAATGTATAAAAATGAAAAAGGTGTGTAACTGCTTACAGGGTGCCCTGTGACTAGTTACGATTTGTCTTTTGTTGATTTTGTCAAGAGCTGCTCTGGAAAAGGAAGAAGAATACAGTGATCCGGGATACGAAAAAAGAAGAAGATATTACAGAGTTGCTTGTTGATATTCGTGGCGTTGTGGAAGCTCACCAGGCAAGCTCAATTACTCATTATCCTGCCAGCGATGAACTGAAAACTTTTTTTAATCTCCGAAGGCCCCTACCGACGCCTGCTTCAGCAGATATTCCCATAAAAGCAAAAGAGTCTGAACCTGACAAGCCCATATTGAAAGTAAAGCATAGTGATCATGCCAGGCTTGCTGAAATTGCAACTGAAGTGGGACAGTGCAGGAGCTGTACACTCAGTGTGAATCGAAAGACAGTTATAGCAGGCAAAGGCGGTGGAAACAAGATTCGTCTCTTTATTATTGGTCACTGGCTATCTGTCCTGGAAAATTACAATACAGAGCTTGTTTTCGGACTTGAAGAAGATCAGATGCTGGTGCGCATGCTCGCTGCGATTAATCTTCCAATGGAAGAAGTCTTTGTAAGCAATGTGATCAAGTGTGGTCTCAGGCCGGATATTCGGCCTCAGGCGGAACATATTGCTACCTGTGCATCCTATTTGCAACGCCAAATCAATGCCGCTTCCCCTGAATGTATCTGTACCATGGGGATGGTGGCCACCAGAACCATGCTTCGCAGGTCTCAGCCCCTTTCACAGCTTCGTGGACGTTTTCACCCATATAAGGCTGCTAATGGAGTTGAAATTCCGTTACTTCCCACCTATCATCCTGGATATCTGCTTCAGAATCCTGAAATGAAGAATGCCACCTGGCAGGATTTGCAACTGCTGCAAAAACGATTACTTTAAAACTTGTGCCTCCCGCGGATCATATAAGGCAATAAATCCCCGCTGCCCCAATGTCTTTAAAAAAGCAGCCACAGCAGTCTCAGCTTCCTGGCTTGTCACCCTGTAGTCATGAGCAAAAATCCTGATAATGTCTTTTACCGTGTTTTTTCCATCAATAAGATTCCAGACGAAGCTACCCATCTGGTCAAGTTGTAATTTTTTGGTCGGCATTTCATCCTGCTTTCTCCTGAATTTCTGGTGCAGAGCTATGAAAAAACGACTTAACGGAATGGCGTAAGTGAAAATGATCTCACCATTGTCCAACTTCTGCCAGTTGATTTCGTCATTTTTCAGGGGGATACAAGCAAGAGACTCTGTTCGGCTGAGAGTCTCCTGGATGCTAGAGCGAGAAGATTTCATAACTGTCAACGATACTTGTAATCAATTCTTCGGGAATGGGTTTTTTATCAAAGAAGAAGATCCCGCTTATGCGGTCATGTTCAGGGTGATGGCGCAGGATAACCGAATGGAAGGGCGGTTTTCGCTTGAGCCTGCTGCGTATTTGCTGGAAAATGGATGGAAAGGAACGGTGGCTGATGGAGTTTTCCAGATGTGTCATTTCATCTTCTTTGATATCTAAGTCACCTAGAAGGTTTATGAGAGTGGTCATGGATGATGTCTTTAAACGATGTTCTGCTCCCGCAATCCTGCAGAGATGCATGGTGAGACCGGAATCTACAAAAGAAATTCTGGTGAGTCCTGCACCAAAGTTATGTCCGGTCATCCTAAATCTTTTTGGCAGGAGGATCCTGAAATCCTGAATAGCCCAAAGGCGTGTTTCGCTATTCTTGTCAGTATGGCAACTGATGGAAGAAATAATTTGTGTTACGTCCCGGTGATGTTTTGTGGCAAGATCGTAAAAGAAGTAGAGCAGGAGAGTGGTTCTGCACTCTTTGCAGATAAGGATTGCAGCTGTAAGCTCTCGTGTCTCCTTGTTAACAAGAAGCTTTAGGGCATACTGCTCCTGTAGCTTTTCCCAGTATGGTGGCAGGGAATCCTGCACAAGTAGGCCGGTTTCTTTAGCGATTTTACGCAGAGTCGTATCGATGGATTTCTTGCCATGTCTTTTTTCTTCTTGCCAGCGCAGTTCAAAAAGAGGTTGAAAATCCTTTTCAAACAGAAGAAGGGTCGCGCCGGAAACAATAGTTTCCCACTCCGCGGGGCAGGAAATACGAATGCTGTTCCAGCTAATATGCTGCCAGGAATTCATTACCACGACATTAATTGGGGATCAGATATTTCCAGCCTGTTTTCTTGCGTTGCAGCAGTCGCTCCTTGTCATCGCTACTGATGTTCATGGTGCATTGTCTCGTAAAACAGGCCTGTTCCCGTGCGATATTGTCAGGATAGAAAAGCTTGACCATGTTGCCGATATTTTCATTAGGGTTTTTTGTGTTGTGCTGCAGGATCAGATGAACCCGATTCTTGTTTTCATCAACAAATTTCCATTTCCAGATGTGGAGGATACCAAAGGAATCGCCTTTCCATTCCGCAGGTTTTCCGAATTTCTTTTTAAACTTTTTAAGCAGCAGTTTAAAATATTTTTTACTGGGGTCTGCATATTTGAATTTTATTTTGACGATTTCTCCGGGGTTTTCACAAACGCCATAAGAGATGATTCCTTTGTCAAATCCATACCAGTCGTAGATTACGACTTCTTTTAAAAAATTAGAGTGTTCGATGTCGGGGTAATCCGTGACATTACTACCAAGAACAAAACCACCTACCTCATGCGGCACATTTGTTGCTGAGCCAGTGACCGGAAGAAGGAAAAGAAGGTGTAAAAAAATGATACCACTGGTTAAAAGATGCCTGTTCACAATGGACTCCTGTTAGTGCTGAATAAAATAATTTGTAGCTCTCATCTATATTACTCTGTATCATGGAATTACGCTTTATTCCAGTCTTCCGGTGAGAATTCATTTTTATGTGTGTTGGATACGAGCCTTATTCGAACTGATTCAATCAGCCAATTCGTTCACTCTCTTTGTCGGGTATGAAAAAAACAGCAATAGATTCCAGTGTTCGTATTACGCAACGGTCTCTTTTTTACTGGATACTCAGACGGCATCGCCTTATGCAGCTATTTTTGCTGTTGATTATTGTCGTCAGTCTCTTTTTTAAAGTCTTTCCCCTTGAGATGCAGAAACGCATCATTAATGAAGCCATTTATCTAAAAGATGTTCACCTGCTGTATTTGTATTGCGGTTTGTACATTGGCGCGGTGACCATCGCTGGCTTGCTGAAATATGGTATCAATGTGCTGCAGGTATATATTGGTCAGAAAATTCTGATAGAGATGAGAGAGGAACTCTACCAGCATGTTTTGCAGTTACCGCTGCAGTTTTACAGGAAGATGCAGGCGGGTACTGTTATTTCTGCGATGACGGCAGAGTTGAATGCCATTGGGTTTTTCCTCGGCGGCGCAATTGCCATTCCCATTACCAGTATTCTAACATTTGCTGTTTTTGTAGGTTTTATGTTTAATCTAAACCCCTTACTGGCTTTTCTCAGCATGGGGATTTATCCTTTTGAGCTTGTGGTTATTCCTTTTCTTCAGAAAAAATACAATAAACTCAATAGCAAACGTGTGAAAACTACACGTTCCATGGCTAATGTGGTGAATGAATCCATCTCAGGGATTCATGAAATTCACGGAAACACCAGTTACGGGCTGGAGGAGAAAAAACTTAGCTCCTATATCAGGCAATTATACGCTTTGATGAAAAAACTGTTTATTGTTAAGTACGGTATTAAGTTTGTGAATAACTTTTTTCAGTCATTGGGGCCATTTATCCTTTTTCTTGTGGGTGGCTATATGGCTATCAATGGCCAGTTTACACTCGGTGCACTGGTTGCTTTTCTGTCTGCCTATGAAAAGGTTTATGATCCCTGGAAGGAGCTTATAGAGTATTATCAGAGTTATCAGGATGCCCAGATTCGCTATCGTCAGATAATGCAGATTTTCGATATGGATCCTCCTCATCTGCTTTTACCTCCAGGGCGTGAACCCCTTACCCTGCAGGGTGATATCAGCTTAAAGAATGTTACATTTACGGTTTCAAGTGGAGTCAGGCTGCTTGAAGACATAAATTTTGATATTAAATCCAATGAGCAGATAGCACTTGTTGGGTACTCCGGGTCGGGTAAGTCTACCCTGGCACTTCTCATTGCCCAACTCTATGACTCCAGTCAGGGAAGTATTGATATTGGTGGATCTTCAATTGAGGATCTTTGCAAGATGGATATTGGAAAGAATGTTGCCATGATCTCCCAGCATCCTTTTATCTTTTCAGGAACTATTTCAGATAACCTGCTTTATGGTATTCAGGCTATTGCAAATGATTGTGATAAAAAAATCCCTGATCGTGCAAAGATCCTTTCGGTAATCCGTGATGTCGGGCTTCAAGATGATATTATCCGCTTTGGTTTACAAGCAGTTCTTTCTCCTGAAGAGTGCCGTCCGTTTAGAGATAAGTTTCTGCGTATGCGGGAGATTGTCCAGACTGCGTTACGGGATGAGTTTGCGTCTGCCATTGAATTTTATGACGCTACTAAATACCTCCATTATTCCAATATTCGTGATAATATTGTTTTTGGTGATAGTTTAAACGGTGAATTTATTATTGAGCGTTTGCCGGATCATCCCCGCTTTATACAGTTGCTTTGTGAAGTGAAGCTTGAGAAACCCCTTGTGACCCTGGGTTTTACCATTGCCACTCAGACAGTCAATCTACTCGCTGATTTTCAGGAAGATGAGTTTTTCTTCCGTGATAACCCAATGGAGTCAAAGGAGTTTGGGGCATACAGTGAATTGCTTGCTCGTCTAAGCAGCCCACAACCAAATGACGAAGAAGCACGGAGGTTGTTGCTTATTCTTGCGCTTCGCTTTATCCCCGGGAAGCATTCTATTGTCTCTTTGCCTTCTGCCATTGAGCGAAAGATTCTTGCTGCGCGGCATCGTTTTCAAGAGACAATTCTTCATATTGATATGGCTCATTGTAAGAAATATGGTAGTAGTATACCATGTAGAAAACTTCCAAGGTGTGGTGATGAGAGCGACTTTGTTCCTTTCTGCCCAAACGAATATTTATATACTCGCACTTTGCTTGATAACATTTTATTTGGTGCTGTAAAATCGGAACAGTTTCTTGGTGACCATCTTCGTATATTGGCCACTCAAGCATTCCAGGATGAAAAACTTCTCGATGAGGTAATGGATATTGGTCTTAGTTTCGAAGTGGGAAGTAAAGGTGACAGGCTTTCTGGTGGCCAGAAACAGAAACTTGCCATTGCCAGAGCATTTTTAAAAGATGCACCAATTCTTATTATGGATGAGGCCACGGCCAGCCTCGACAATACTTCTCAGGCTCGTATTCAGAGCCTGCTCGAAAATGAATTTAAGGGCAAAAAAACTATTATTGCTGTTATCCATCGCCTGGATCTCACCCCGGCGTATGATCGTATAATTGTGCTGAAGGCTGGAAGGATTGTTGAACAGGGGACGTATGACCAACTCATGGAACGGAAAGGAGATTTCTATGAACTCGCCCGAGCAGAATTCTGATCCCGAAGCTATGACTCACCTGACCGTTACTCAGGAGTTTCTGAATAGATTCCATATATTCACTGGTGCGCCCGGAGCTGTGGTGAGTCTTTTTGCTTATCTTGCTAAAAAGGAGGATTTTGCAAAAGGTCAAACGATTCTGAGTCAGGGAAATCGCTGTGACCGTATTTTTCTGATAGTGTCAGGGAAAGTGGATATTTTTCAAAATTTTAATGGGCGGCGGTTCCACTTGCAACTGCTCAGTAGCGATACTTTTAATTACTTTGGTGAGCTGGCTCTTCTTGCTGAATTCGATTGGTTTTTTTCGGCACGAGCATGGACAGATGTACGTTTGCTCAGCATTAGTCGTGAAGCATTCACTAAAGTAATGGAGCGCTATCCCGAGTCGTATCAGAGTATGGTTCAAAAAATAATTAATTCGCGGATTCATCGCTTTGTTGATCAACAAAAGTATTTGATGCATCACATTTCACCAGAGGCCTGGCGGGAAGAGCCGGGTGAAGAATAAAATTTTTCAAAAGAGAGAGTATTATGTCCGGTAAAATATTTCCATTATATTATATAATCGTTATTTTTTTTCTTCTATTTTCATATGGTTGTGCGGCATTATCTGCTCCAACGGGTGGCCTCCGAAAACGTATGGAGGTTGAACAACTTTTCGAATCCGCAACCCTTTTGCCTGATCATACATACTATATCTACGGTTCAGATGTTGAACCTGAAGCAATAATAGCTATTTCCAATGAATTTCGCCTTCAGACAAAACTTTGGTCGCAAAGAGATTGGACAGCTGAGGAATTAAAAAAAGCCGTATTCTGGGTGGAGTTTGTTGAATCTGACTTTTGTGAAGCTAAGGGGGGGGTATTACTTGCGCCGGATGGACAGGAAATAGGTGCTTGGTATTCCAAGAGGGATATTGCCAGTGTGCGTCAGCCGTCCCCTGGGGTTGTTGAGGTCTTTCCTTTTCGTTATCGATGGGGATCTCCATGTGAGCGGATTGAGCGGATTGATTGGAGGGATTAGTAAGCCAGGTGTCCCAGTGATTTCATGATAAGCGCCAGTCCCATGGCAAACATTCCTGTAAGTCCCATGCCGCAGGAAAATCCGGCAAGCAACACCGGAGCATACTGTCGCCACATGGGACCGTAGCGTTTATAAAAGAAATAGCGTCCAAGAAATGCGCCAAGCACTTCCAAAATCAGGCCGTGAGGTGTTGATTGGCCAAGACCGCGCACGACTCCATAGATGAGAAGAATAGGCAAGCCAAAGAGGCTGAGTATAAAATACATAAGCAGTCCAAAGCCCAGGCCTGAAAATACGGTGGTACTGTTGAGAGCCTGATAGAACATGGAATTCCCTTCCATGGTAGATGTCTGCATAAGCAGAGTGTTTAAGGCCTGGAGGTGCCAGAGCTCTTGGGCGAATGGGTAGTGGCTTGATGGTATGGGAGCGAGTCTCCAGATAAACTGGGAGAAAAGTAAACTTGCCACCATCACAATGGGAAAGACCACAATCTCTGCTTTTATAATCCCCCGGATGGACGTTCCGGTGAGTTCAATCTGCCTGAACTGTACCGTAGCCTCCCCATAGTTATGTATGGGAATCGGGGCATACCAGATTTCGATTCCCTGATAGCCAAAAAAACGTGCTCCTGCGATAAAACTTGCTTCCCTCACCAGTGGCAGGCTTACAAATTGCCCGGCAATTCCCTCCATTCGTGCGCTGATGTAAGAGATGATGGGAGTGTAGATGAATCCATACCCGAGGAAAAATATCCATGGGAAATTTGGCACTAACCAGACACAGAGGCCGACATAGGCAAGGGTTGAGAAAAAATAGATTGCAATTGATATCCAAAAATTAAAATCTCCTCGTCCAGCAGGTGGATGGAAAAGATCATGCAGAGTTCCCATATTCCCTTTTGTGGATCGGTATGATCTTGCAACGGACCAGATGCCAATTACCCCGATAGCAAGGCCCAGGCCAATACCAAAGCTCATATAAAAATCAAAGTTGTTGGCAAAGACTGTGTCCACGGTGGCCATACCGGGATGCCAGCGTTGCAGAATACCCTGGGCATACAAAAAGGGGTTTAAAATAATAGTGATGATCAGCCCGATCAGCCCGCCAATTACTGCCCAGAATGGAAGAACCATTCCAATGAAAACCAGACCCAGATCAAGTTGAATGCCCGTAGCCACTGCTGGAAGTATATCTTCTGTATGGCTGGTCAGCTCAATCCAGGGAATGGGGATAAGACGGATCGGTTCGTTGAAAATGAGTCCTGATGCAATGGGGAGCAGAACATAAAAAGCTCCAAAGACAAGACCGATTACCCCGCCAATGGAGAAGACCCGCCATTTCCAGCTTTTCTTTTTCTCTTCAGTGGATTCGGCAAGTGCCATGGTACCCAAAGCAGCTACGGGAGCCATGGGGAAGGGTAGTTTCTCCACGTCTGAGGTGATACGGTACAGGGCATAGCCAAGACCAAAGTGATCGATACGCTGAATAATTTGCGAGCCGACGAGCAGGAGAATGGGAATCATCCAGTCCCGATGAAAAAAAGTTCGTTCCACCAAGGATAGGGAATCTGCTCCCGGAGCTACCCAGGTTGGGATAAATTCGGTAAGCCCAAGCATTTGTGCGGCATCGGACTGGACAAGATATTGGTTCCACAACAGCCCGGAAAAGGGTGAAGCGAGAGCAGCTCCCGCCATATAATAAAGAAGAAAAATCTCCTGCTGTTTAAGTTCAGAATGTGCTCTTTTCGCCACTTCTGCAAAAAGAATGATGGTTACCCAGCGCGCAGCGGGGCCAATGCCCTGGCCAATAACCAACTGCAGATACATGGACCCCGGCATCATGAGAAAACCGATGAATACCGCACCTATTATGGTCTTCCAGTCAAATCCTTCTTCGAAATGATCAGGAGGTTTGAGAAGGTCTCTATATTCTTTTAGTTCTTTGTCGTCATACATAGTTTATTTCGTTCCCGTTCCCGTTCCTTAGTCAGGTAGTACCTGATAACCAGAATCAGTAAACATTCCCACAATTGCCCAGCCTCCTCCCATAAGGAAGTCTCCAATAATGAGGCCAATAAAGAAAAATTGAACCTTTTTAAACAGTGAGACACCTCCATAGCGCATACATATAGCGTTGCAGGCCCAACCGATAAAGAAACTGACCCAGAGAATACGCATGGCCGAACTGTATGCGGTAAGATAGCCAAGAGGATGAATTGGCCACCAGTAAAATCGATGGTAGCAGACCACCAGAATCAGCATAACGATGGCCCCCGCAATGGCAAAAAGGGTGATCCAGCTACCTGTTTCCACGGGGGTGGTAACCAGACGGTGCACATTTTCAAAGACGGTAACAGTGGTTCTGCTCGCCCACTCCATCTGGAGTTCCCGTGTTCCATAGCGATAATAAAGGGTCATCATGGCCAGAATACTGGCCACAAGACTTGCAAGAATGGTGAAAAAAAGTCCTGAGAAGATGAGTAATCCTGGACGTCTCCCATGGCTCAGGTTTCGTGCATGGAGCAGAGATGGCATAAGGGATTCGCGCAGGTCAACAAAAAGTGCTTTTTGTGTCATGCCGGCAAGTAATCCATTTATTCCACTGAAAAGTTTTGTTCCACCAATTGCAAGTAATCCATCCATCGGGGCGGCTGTGAGGGTGAAATAGGCAAGCCCGCCCTGGCAGATAATTCTTGTGGCAACCAGCATGATCATAAATGATGCACTGAAAAAGAGCATGGCATTTATAAGGCTCATGCCAAGTGAAACCGCCCAGAATAAAAGGGCACAAAAACAGAAAACAGCTCCCCAGAAGGAAACGCGTACATCAAACCATTCGGTTCGTGCCTGCCTTGGTTTGGTAAGAAAGAGGGATTCTTTGGTGACTTCAATGAGATGGGAACGAGCCAGCCACATAATAAAGACAAAAAAGACCCCGTATGCCCCTATCATCTGCGTTTCCTCTGGCCTTGCCAGTGTCGGGCCAAAGGTTATACCGAGCTCTGATGCCGGGATGGTATAACCAAGAACTCCAAGAATGCCAAAAAGAAGCCCGCCCATGATGAAGAAAAACCAGAAACTGAAAGAGATTTGTCTGGAGGCGAGAAAAGCAAAGCCGATAAATGCAGGATAGATATAGATTTTCAGTTTATGAAAACCTGAGAAGATACCTTCTTTGGGGAAATAAGGACCTGCGAGAATAAGTGTCGAGAGTTGTGGAACAGATGGATAATAATAATGCAATCCATTTAAGAGATGAAGAAATACAGGGATCATAAGGCCTGCCAGGAGAAAGCGGTTAGCAAAAAAACTTCCAACCTTTCCTTCGTCCAGTGATTTGCTTAACATTTGAGGAACGCGGAGCAGTGGAAAATTTAGCCGTTCATTATGGATCCACTGACGGGAAAGAATGTTGATGATAAAAAGCATAAAACCATAGGCTAAAAGAATAAAAGTACCCCAGAGCAGCAGGGGGGAAATCCATGCACTCCACGGAATTTCACGGGCTACCTCAAACCAGGTCATGCCGCGTCCACCGGGAATTCCTGTGTAGAGCAGTTCAATGGCGTGGGGATTAGTGGGAGTGATGCCCTGGGGTAAAGTGGAGAGAATACTCTCCTGCCATTGATTGCTGACAGTTGCGTAATGAACAGGAGTGGTGAGATTGAGCAGCAGGGTGCGAGCCATTCCGGTGTAGGCAATTCCTGAGCCAATAACCATCTCAATCCAGACTATCAAGAGTTCACTTCCTGTGAAAAACAGCGATCTTCCGGGGAAAACCTTTGCTGAAATTGCAGTAAGGATGGTGAGAATCAGAAAGATAAAGAATGGTGCCAGGGGAAAATGACCACCGCCAAGAGGTGTTGCCTGCAGATAGATATTGTTGAACGGGGTAAGGAGGCAAATCCCTACGGCTAACACCATACCCAGCACGATTCCACGCAGGCGAATAGGAGTAGCCGTGTGCAGTGAATCAGGCATTACTTGTCTCCATGGTGGTTTTTGTGTCCTGGTTTTCAGTGTCAATTGCTTGGAATTGTTTTGCAAAATAAGTGTGGCTGGCGTCGTCAATGGATCGCCATACCAGCAGTTGTTTACGAAGGTCATGAAGAAAGGAAATATTAATCCGTTGCCAGAGTTGTTCTTCACCTGATCTTCTTTCCAGGGTTACCTTGATTTCCAGGTACTTGGTGTCCCCGTCAACAGGACAGAATTGAATATCAACCCACTGCATGATACCAAAGTCAAATGGGGCAAGCCACACCTTTGATCGAATATGGGTACAGTGCATCCCATGAGGACACGCTGCATTGTTTACCATTGTACGTATTTCGTCGATATTGTAACAGCTGGAAACACGTTCAACTGAGCCCGTTGAAAAAAGTCCATGGGAGACGTCCTGGTGGGATTTGAAGTAACTGAAGATAAAACCGCCAATGGAGTCAATTTCTTCATATTTCATAAAGAAGGGAAGGGTTATGGTGATACGATTTCCCACAGCCTTAGGCAGATTGAAGTTGGCATTCACATCAGGAATGGCTATACGTGCTGCCACTCGTGAGGGGTATATGACCGAAAGAAGCACCACACCAATAACCAGTACCATGGCTGCAACGCCTGCCATGGAGGAATAATTGACGGTGAGCCCTGCCCACAGGCTTGTGTCGGCAAAAAGAGCTGCTGAAACCTGGGCGAGAAGGTATCCAAGTACCACGGAAATAACAGCCAAAGCCAGTGCCTCGGCAATAAAAAGAAAAGAAACATGAGACGGAGCCAGGCCCACAGATGTGTAAATTGCAATCTCGTTTTTACGCTCATATACGGAGCTGATCATGGTATTCAAAACGATGAAAATTGAAATAAGAAGCGGGATGAGAATATTGGGCACACCACTGTACTTGATGGAATCACTTTGGTTATAGAGCCAGACACCATCTTCCTGTCCTGCAAAAATAGACATGGAAAAGCGATCAACAAGTGCCTCGGCCGTCTCATTGATGGATTCGCCAGCCTCTGGTAGAGCAGCAAGGTTTTTCAGCTTCCCGCCCATGGTGAGCAGCGTTTTGGCAGGAATGATTGCAACCTGTGAGGCAGGGATATGGTGATAGCGGCTCTGGAATGAGCGAATATCGTCACCTGATTCCATGGCATCCTGTTCAACTTCTGTGATTTCAGCCCCTGATTCTGCAGGAAAGATGACAGGCGTTAATGGCTCACCGTCAAGATCCAGTGTCTGATCGAAGGCAGCCCCGTCAAAACTGCCAATTACTGTAAAGTCATAGCCCCATACCTTAATGGCTTCAGTGCCATCGGTTTTGACGTGAAGATTCTGTGCCATATTATGATCGAGAATGATAGCCCGGATATCATTGCTTACAAACCATCTGCCCGTTGTCAGAATTGCATCAAGCCCAGTGATATTGGCCTCGGCAGGAGAAAGGCCAATCAGCCCTTCAAGTTCGGCGTTGTACTTACCGTTTTGCAGAGGGACATGTACGGCCTGTGTGGCATCACGGGATTCAAGCCAGATGCGTGGTGCCGCACCTTTTGTACCCTGAACTCCACCCATAAGATTATCAACTGCTTCCACCGGTAGACTTTTCCAGTCCGTACGTTTTAAGAGTAATCCCTGATAGGGAGCATCTTCCTGGAAAAAGAGTCTGGATAGTCTTTGTCCGGACTTTACCGTGGTAAAACTCATGATGGTAAAGGTGAGAATAATTAAGGTGAGGCAGGTCAATATGGTGCGTATCCGTCTGCGTCTGAGGTTGGAAACCCCTAAGAAAAATGCGGCAGTAAATGCTTTCCAGTGGCTGATCTCGGCGGGTCGTTTATGGCTGGCACGTCGCTGCAGGAGGATCATCTCTTCTTCAAATCGGAAAAAGATGATTAGGCTTACCATCAGTGAAAGACCAAGGATAAAAAAGGCCAGGATCACAACGGTTGGGCTGTATGCCAGTTGAAAGGCGGGATGCACATTATAAATAATTGCTATGAGAACAAAGAGAATCCCGCAAAAAGCAAGGATTCGTTTATAAATATTTGCAAAATTAAAGAGAAAACGCTCCATGCAAAAGGCAAAGGGAACAAACAGAGCTATATAAAAGAGCACGCCTAACAGGACATCTTTCTGAGTTCTTTCAACTTGTACATAGACACGATTGGCCAGGGCGAGAGCCTCAGCCGATGCACTGCTGAAGGTTTTATAGTCATGTTCGAGGAGACTTTTTTCTGCTCGCATGAGTGAGCTAAGGCCCCGCTCTTCCAGCAGACTTATTTTGTTGTCATAGATACCATGATTTTCGAGATTCTTGATTCTCGGAGAAAGAACTGTCCAGACATCGCGTGCCGCCCGATACACGGTATTATGTATGGCATTGTATTGATCCACAGGATAGCCAAAACCCATGGAATTATCTTCTGTTCCATTGGTGAGAATCATTTTATGAGTGAGCACATTGTCGGACAGGGTGACCTTGAGCCATGTTCCCGGTTCTGTGTAGATGGTGGCCATGGTCGAGTTGCGGGTGTCAATCCGGCTGTACCAGTAGTGAGCAGGAGGGGCATCTCTTCGCCCATCGAGGAGTTGTATTTTTGTAAGGTAATTAAAGTTACGTGGCTCCAATAGGCCAAAGATGGTGGTTTCTTTGCAACTGAAAAGAATGAGGTCTGTTTTCATGTCACGTCTGAGAATTTTAAGACGGTAATTATTCTTTCCCGTATTCTTTTTATCAATAGCCCAGAGCACCTGACCTGTATCCGCATCAAAACGATAGCCTTCGATAATCAGTTTGTCGAGCTGGTGTTTTTTGTCGGCAATGCCTTTTACCCGGAAGGTTCCTGAAGAATCCACGGCAGCATAGTGTTTTTGAGATCCCTGATAGGCCAGAAGGATGGTCTTTGCTGCCGGGTAATTAGCAAAAAGTTCACCCTGAAGAAGAAGATTTGCACGTCCTGTGACCGTTGCAAAACCATCACGCGGAAGTCTTCCTGATTGGAGTCCCGCCGTTCCTGCCATGGCAACAGCCATATCAGCAACCAGTAGTGCCTGATTTTCAAGTTTGTCCCAGTTAATATATTCAGTGGTATCCCAAGGTGTTCCCCATAATGCTCTGGCATCTCCAGTGCTTGCCAGAGTGATGCCAAGCATTCCTGCAAGGGATGCAACTTCTCCGCCAAGTGGAGGTTTATCGAGAAACCAGGAATCCCAGGAACGAAGGCGACTGGGACGCAGGGTGTTTATATAAGGAGTACTGCTCATACTTGTTTTGGCACTGGCATCGAGCAGATCTGCAATAACTGAAAAAATACCTGTTCGGTTCACTCTTTTTTTCAGGGTGTAGAGAAATCCCTGATGAAAGGCACCCAGACCATTGCCATGGCTTGAGAGGTGCAGGGAGACAAAGGCTGCTATGGTATAGTCCCCCAGTAAATTCCTGAATGCATAGGCACTTTTTAAGCAGCTGGAGTGAACTTTGAGTTCTGTTACTCGGTTCTTAAGCATTTGGATTGATGCGGGGATCGCCTTCCGAAATAATTCTTCTTCTCCTGCACTTAGATCGTGAAAGCTGTTACGCCAGCCTATACGTCGATGGAGGAGACGGGTTTTTGAGAGTTCTTTAATCGCTGCGTATGCCTCAGGAGTTGCAAGCTTTTGGAGACGGCGTGTGTTGAGTTCTCTGGAAATAGAATCCACTGACAGTTTCAGGTGATCTGAAATGGCAAGGCTGATGATTTTATCTCGTTCCGGGTCGGGTAGCAGGGGCCAGCTGATATCTTTAAGGAGTGCCAGTTGTTTTTTTGATTCTTTAATACCTGATTTGAGTTGTTTTTTCTGTTTTCGTAAATGCTTTGATTTACTGTTGATACTCCAGATCAGATCACGAACACCAGCCAGTGCTTCATTGTGCCCACTGCTGGCAATAATCAGCACTGATTTGGCTGGGCGGCTGTTTTGCAGTCTTTTGGCTGTTTGGAGAAGTGTGGCAATGGAACTTGCTTCATCGGCACCTGGTGCTCTTCCTGCAACATATCCTGAACTATCGTAGAAAGCATCGAGTATAAGAAGTTCTTTTTTTAACTCCGGATCCGTTCCCGGAATTAGACCGTAGATTGTCTCTGATATAATTTCTTTCCAGTGAACCGTGGCTTTAAGATTTGCTGTGGATGCTATTAATTCAGGAGTAGTAAAAGAAACCTGCTTGAAGATTTGTTTAATTTCCTGTTCTTCAATCCAGAAGCAGGGAAGTTGTATGGGCGTAAGTTCTTCTTTTTCTACGAAAATATACCTTGATGCATTGCGGGACTTGTTGAGGTAAATGATTGCTTTTGCCCCAAGAGATGCCAATTGCTGCCAGTTTTGGCCGGAATCTGCGTCGAGTACCAGAATAGCATCTTTAATCTGCATACTCTTGATATCAGCCCAGCTTCCCGCTCCTACGTAGTAAAGTGGGCCAGTTAATGTGCCATTGGTGGTTTGCGGGGTAATGGCATTATAGCGAAGAGCTTTGAGTTGAATATTTTTTTCACCGACTTGTAGATTTGCACCTTTGATAATACGAATAGGGATCGGGAAACGATATATTTCAGGTTTTATACCAATGGCCTCAAACTGTTTCTGTATGAAAATGCTTGCGGCTTTTGCACCCTCACTGCCGGTTGTTCGCTCTTCATAGCGGCTGAGTTCTGTGATCTGTTCCTGGAGAGAAAGTGGTTCAGATGCGAAGGACAGAGAAAATCCTCCACCTGATATCAGGATAAAAAGGAAAACAAAGAAAGAGCAGGGACGAAGGGATACCATGGGGTCAGCTACTCATTCCTCCAGTATTAATTTCGAGTTCATCACGATCCTGAATTTTATCAACCCGTCCGTCACGGATCCAGATAACCTGATCCGAAACATTGAGCATTTTATAATCATGGGTCGCAGAGATAACGGTCACCCCCTGATCAATGCTCATTTCTTTTAAAAGTGAAATGATCTCCTCACCTGTCTTGAGGTCAAGGTTTCCTGTGGGTTCATCTGCTAAAATAATGGATGGTGAGTTGGCAAGGGCTCTAGCCACGGCCACTCGTTGCTGTTGGCCACCAGAGAGTTCCGCAGGTTTATGTGAATGTCTTCCTTCAAGGCCTACCTGGGCAAGAAGTTCCATTCCCCGTTGGATGGCTGTTTCATTTGGCGTTCCGGCAAATGTCATGGGAAGGGTGACATTTTCAAGGGCCGTCATGACTGGAATCAGGTTGAATGTCTGGAAAATATAGCCGATTTTTCGACAGCGTAACCAGGCCAGTTCATAGGCATCAAGTTGAGCAATATCCACTTCATCAATAAATACTTTTCCGCTGGATGGCTTATCAAGCCCGCCAATCATATTGAAAAGAGTGGATTTTCCGGAGCCGGACGGTCCCATAATCGAGACATATTTACCTGTTTCAATCTCAAGATTAATACCCTTCAATACTTTGACCACAATTTTACCAAGATTAAAATCCTTGGTGACATCTGTTACCCGAACTATTTGTTTTTCAGTCATTTTTGTTTGTTTGTTTTTCTCAACTATTGTTCCACACGCATGGCCTCAACCGGCTGCATTTTCGCAGCAATAACTGCCGGATATAACACTCCAAGCAGACTCAGGCCAATACCGGTGAGTATGGCAAGGCTGGATGAGATCAAAGTCGCCTGCCAGGGCATGTAATATATGGTATCTGAGCCAAAACGAAGAAGGGCGACAAGAAAGGCTGCGATGGCACCGAAAAATGCTCCTGCTACAGACCCGGCAAATCCCTGAATAGATGCTTCCATAACAAAAAAACGGACAATAAATCTATCAAGTGCACCCAGGCATTTCATGGTGCCGATTTCACGAAATCGTTCAGTGACTGACATAAGTTGAGCGTTGATGATTCCGACTACGCAGACAAGAAGTGACAGGATAACAATCCAGCGCTGTTTAGGGGAGGCAGCAAGACTTGTTCCTCCCGGAAGAACGTCATATCCGCAATTTAAAAGGTAGTGTCGGATTTCCGGGTTACCTGTGGCAAGCATTTTATCGGCGATATCAATGCTGATCAGGCTGAAGGCGAGAAAGGAGACAGCAAGAACCAGGGTGAGGGTTGTGATAAGCGAACGAAAGAATCGTGCCTTGATGGATCTGCAGGACATTGCGAAGGACTGTTTCCATGGTAAAACCACCAAATGTCTCATTGCTTCTCTGTGGTGCCTGAATTTAAAGTAACGTGCAGTTGAATGAATGTTACTTTAACAGGATCTTCAGTGAAAAGTATATCGTTTTTTATTCCTATGTGGCAATTTTTCCTATATAAGGGCCTGGAAAAGCACGGGGTGTACCTGAGGGGTAGTTTTCACACTATTAAGAAGGAGATCAAGGAAATCAAAACTGGCTTGATTCATTCGTTGATGATGGATCATAATCCCACCGGAACCATTGCTGATTCCAAGCTCCAGTTCTTTAAGCAGATTGTCCAGGCAGTGGTCGGGGGCCGTTTCTTTTCTGGTATGAAGGTCGATGTTTATTTGTATATCAGGGAGCTCAGGCGGGGAAGGGGGCGCTGCGTTGCTGCTTCTGGAAACTGCCTGGAAGCCTAAATTGTATAATCCAGTCAAGGTGTCCATGGAGCAGCGGTTCCAGGGAGGGGTAAAAAAGGGAGAAAAAGATTCTCCCATGATATCCAACAGGCGATCTTTTCCACGCTGGAGATCCCGGACTTGCTTGTCAGCTGGTCTTCCAGGCCCGAACTCCTGTTTTTTACCGGATTGTTCATGGTTTCGGTGTAGCCACCCGTGTTGGTGCCAGCACCATTGAGAACTGTTTATGTCGGTGATTCTTTGGAGTGTTGCAAAACGTGCATGCGTTAGCCAGCTCGGAACCACTGCGAGGCAAAGGGGAATATTGTGTTTTTTGAATCTTTCTATTAGTTGAGTAAATCGTTTTCCGGGGACACCAATGTCGTCTGCGCGAAAAAACAGCATTGCCTCTCCGCTGCCATTTGCAAGACCTTTGGCCATGGATCTTGTCAGCAATTTTTCAATATTGTCGGGAAGATTCTTATAGAGGGCGGATATCATGTTTTTCTCTGTTCCAGATTGTCAGGTTTTCTATGAGTATACGGCTTTGTACAGCACCGTTTAGTTGTACGCTATATTTTTGCTTGTATCGCCCGAGGTGGCTTTTGATTATTTCAGCCAGATTAGAAGGTACAAGATCCTCAGGAGCAAGCAGAGTAAAAGCTGATGTTTTGGAAAGGGCGGAAACCCTCATACTCTGTTCACGGTTTTGCGCAAAGGGATACAACAGTGCAGTGGTGCCAGCACTTAGCAGATTCATACAGGTGTTGTAACCAGCCATGGAAATGGAGAGATCTGCAGCAGTCAGCCAGTCTTGAAAGTTGGATGAAAAATTGTGAATCGTGATATTTTCATCGTTTATCCGTGTAAGTTCCTGCTGGAGCCCAGGGTCACTATATATGCCCGTAAAAAGATGAATATGCAGATGCGTCATGTTCTTTAGAAGAAGAGCAGCCTCAGCTGTTGTCTGCAAAAGCTCAGCACCCACATTCCCGCCGCCAATGGAGGCAACAAGGAGCTTGTCACTTTGGGATAATCCCAACTCTTCCCGCAGTTGTTGCCCTTTTTCTTTTGCTGTGGGGGGCGGACTTATAAATCCCGTATATCTGTATGGAATACTAATGGAATCCGTCTGTGAAAAAGTTTTCTCAAGTGGAATATACTCAGGATCAGAATGGATGAGCAATCCGTCAAAGGAATTATTTAAAACGTTGAGCACTCTGGATTCATATTTTTTCCTGTTGGTCTTCTCCACCAGGATATCCCTCAAGCTGCAGAGACGGATGCAGGGACTTAGTGTTCCCGTTGCAATACCTTCAAGTACAGGGTCAAGCTCAAAACGAAAGGCTTTGCGCCCGAAGGGGTACAGCTCAACAAGAAAAACATCCGGTTGGAAGGAGAGAAAGAATTCAAAGAGCTGTTGCTGCCGTTGTTGCTTGATCCGATGAATATCTTTCCCGGCCTCACAGGGTAAAAGTTCAGTGAACTCTGCATCCATTTTCAGTCCTGGCAGCTGTAAGAAATAAATATCAGATTCGGGAAGAGTAAGGTCCGGACCACCAAGAATCATCACCGTTTCATGATGTTTGGTCAGGGCTTTGCATATTTCAAGGCAGCGGTGGAAATGTCCAATACCGAGTACATGCTGGCAGTAGCAGGCGATTTTCATTTTTGTTCATCCATGAAAGACGGGAAAATATTGAGTGGGCCAAGGGAGAGTGTATTGTTCTTCTCAACAAGGAGATGCAATTGGCGTTTTTGCAGGAGTTTTTTCTCTTCAGGCAGAAAGGCACGGCCCGCAAGGTGGTAAATAAGCGACTTGATGACCCCTTCATGGGAGATAATGAGTATTCGTTTTTTGGGATATGTCTGCAATATGTTCTGCATCACCGCTAAGGCACGTTGTAAAACCTCTTTTCTGCTTTCTCCTTCCGGAGGCCGAAAATCCCAGCCTGCACGTATCTGCCTGGCAAGTTCGTCTGCTTGTTCTCCTTTGAGATCCTGAAATGTTTTTCCTTCCCATTTCCCCCAGGACTGTTCCCGTAGATCCCTTTGCCACTCCACAGGTATGGAATGACAAAGCTGTTGGATAATAGCAACGGTTTCCCGTACTCTTCCAAGATCACTGGCAATAATGAGATCAATGGTGTGATTCCTTAAGAATTTTCCCCAGTTGTGAGCTTGCTTCCTCCCCTTTCCTGAAAGTGGAGAATCTTTTTGTCCCTGTATTCTTCCCTCTTCATTCCAGATGCTTTCTCCATGTCGCAGGAGGGCAAGCACCATTTGTTCTGTCTTGTGATTGTTGTTGTTAAGGAGTCGATGCATGGCGCTTCAGGATTTGTTCAAAATGAAGGTAATTTTGCTGTAGGTCATGGTTTTCACGAATATATCTTGCCGCTGCCCGACCCATTGTCTTTCGTTGTTCTGGATTCTGCAGCAAGCCTTTGACGGCCATGCAAAACGCCTTTTTATCAAAGGGCGTGGTGAGGAATGCTGTTTTATTTTGCCTGACAACTTCGGGAATGCCACCATTGTTAAATGCAATAACAGGTCGGCTGCAAGATTGAGCTTCGAGAAAAACCATTCCAAGAGATTCTCGTATTCCAGGAAAAACAAAAAAATCGCCTCCTGAGTAGAATTGATACATTTTTTTTCGTTCAATCTGGCCTGCAAAAATCACCCGTCCGGGGAGAAATTCCTCTGCGATATGTTGCAGTGTTTCGCGTTGGCTGCCATCTCCTGCAATGATCAGTTTGAAGGGGATATCTTCATCTGCGAGTGTTGCCAGGGTTTTAATCATCCAGCTGATCCCTTGAGTTTTCACATCGGGACGAAACATGGCTGCACTGAGAATAACAGGTTCATCTGCAACCCGCCATTCTTTGCGTATTTGGGCGCGGGCCCGTTGGTCAAAAGTGAATGATTCTGGGAGAATACCCGGTTTTATATATGAGAGCTGTGCTGCGGGAATGATCCGTTGTAAATTGACAAGATCAATATGTCTATTTGTAAAAAGCCGGTCAGCATGCAGTAAGCTGTAGCGATTGAGGTAAAAACCAATCACTCCTTTCAGGCGCCGTCGCTGTTTAGTGGAATAGATTCCCTGGAATATGCAGTAGGGGATATTAAATTTTTTACAAAGTCCCGGGCCAAGTAAATCCGGGGCTTTGTAGTAACAATGATAGGTCAGCCAGAGATCAGGAGAAAATTTTCGGATACGTCTTGCTGTTTGCACCCGTTCTTTAATTATCCCAGGAAAACGCCAGGGTTTTAAAAAGATCCATCTTGAGCGAAGTGTACTTGCAATAAGCACCTCATGCCCACGGGAAACAAGAAAATCATAAAGCCCCGTGGCAATTATAAGATCCCCGGAAGGGTGTGGGTGGCCAAGGGGTTTGAAAGGGGCATAGAAACAGATTCGCATTGATTTTAACAAGCACTATTTTTTCGTTTTTCGTTTTTTGCTTTTCTGCTGCGCCTTAAAAATGTCACCGAGTTTTGCAACGAGTTCACGATTGTCGAAATGGTTACTGGTGTGCTTGATTCCACCCTGAATAATAGTTTTCCTGAGTGTTTGATTTTCTAAAATTTCTTTAATATTAGCAGCCATTATTTCAGGATTGGACGGGGCAACGGAAATACCACTTTTATTATGGAGAAGAATTTCAGGGATTGCAGAAACAGTGGTGGAAAGTGCGGGAACACCCATTGCCAGGCTCTCCACAAGTACATTGGGAATACCGTCACGATCACCATTGGCAGCAATCTCACAGGCAAGAACAAAGAGATCGCTGTCTTCAAATTGTTTGAGTACTTCCTGGTGGGTTCTGGTTCCCAGGCATCGGCAACAATCCTGGAGGTCGAGTTCTGCGATAAGCTTGATGATTTTTTCCCGGTCGTCTCCATCTCCGATAAGATTATGGTTAAACAGAAAACCCTCGTCTTTGAGGATGCGGAATGCTTTGTACAGGGTTGGCAGACCTTTCTTTTCCGTCATACGGGCCACGGTTAAAAGCTTATACGGTGGAGTACACTGGACATGGTCGGTGGTCGGTGAAAAAAGCTTCAGGTCGATTCCGTGATAAATACAGTGAATTGCTGTGTCGAGTCCCTCTGCAATATTTTCAAGATATTTACGGTTGTAATCCGTGCAGGTAACAACAAATTCGGCAAGTCGCATTTTTTCCCGAAGTTGTTCAGGGTTTGAGGTGTAAATATCCTTTGCGTGTGCTGTGAAGCTAAACGTTCTTCCTGATAAAAGCGAAGCAAACATGGTAACCGATGTGGGGGAGTGGGCAAAGTGACCATGAAGGTGGGTAAGGGAATCATCCTTCAGAATGTGGGTATTGGTGAGATACCCTGCCTGAAGGAGGTGTTTCAGGGTGGCCAGGTTTGCCGTTCGTTTGTAGCGATTCCCTGCCAGTTGTAAACCATATTTATAGAGAGCTGGTCGTTTGACTGCCAGAAAAATATTTGGCAGAAGCAGTCGTGGAAATTCAAGTAAAAGTTCGGTGGGGAGATAATCAACCTGGGCTGTAATCTGTTTAACAGAATCGTGGCAAAAACTTTCTCTGGGATGACGCATGGGAAACAGGCGCATACGAAAACCAAGTTGTTCAAGAAGCAATATTTCGTTGGAAATGAATGTTTCTGAAATGCGTGGGTAGCCTTTGAGGATATATCCCAGGGTGAAATTTGTAGTGGATGACATCATGGAGTATCTCTAAAGTGTTCAATTCGTTCTCGCATGGTGTCGAGTCCGGAGAGTTGAAAATCCGCCATTTTTTTCTTATATAATTCGCTTTTACCAAGGATAGTTACAATTTTGTCCCGAAGTAATTGGGCAGAGACCTCTTTCCAGGGAAGAAAGTCAATAAGCCCCTGTGCCGTCAATTTTTCAGCGCGGATCAATTGTTCTTTTCGCGGTGTTTCTCTGGGAATAATTAAGGCTGGCGTTTGCTGGCTGAGGATTTCACAGATGGTGTTGTATCCACCCATGGAAACGACAAGGTCGGCAGCCGCGATCAATTGTTCCATTTGCGGGTGGAATGGCTGGGATTTAATTCCAAAACGTTTTGCTTTTTCCTTGAGACGTTCTCTGCTTGTTTTGGGCATGAATGGCCCCGTAATCATAAGAGATTTAAATGGGAGAGAAGTGGGGAAAAAATCATGCATGGAGAGGTAATGTTCAAGGAGCTCACACCCGTCCCCGCCACCTCCTGCGGTAACAAGAATAAATATGTCTTCATCGAGGATACGATAGCGTTTTCTGATTTTTTTTCGGACACCCGGTGGCCATTGTTTTCGTGGAATGTATCCTGTGAAGCAAATTTTTGATTCCAGAATGGGTGGAATTTTGTATTCAACGATGGGGTTGTATATTTCACGGTTCCCGTAAACCCATATTTCATCGTAAAGCTCTTCCAGATATCGGTAAACATCTTTAGCGCTCCAGTCTTTACAGACAACACTTGATTCGTCCAGTATATCTCTCAACCCAAGGATTGTGCGGGTGGCCGGCAGGGATTTACGGATCCATTTTAACGTTGGAAGGACTTCTCGTTTTAAACCAAGAGGTTCCTTGTCAACAATAAAAAGATCAGGTTTGAAGGTTTTCGCAGTGGCAAGTATTATGCTCTTTCTGATGTTGAGTGCCTGATTTGGGTCAATACGAATGGAAAGCGAGTGGTACTCGTCATTGGTTTTCTTAATCATCCCGGGAATACGGACAAAATCAACCTGCTCAGGCAGGGTGAATCGCCCGGCAATGGGAGAACCGGTGAGAATGAGAATATTAACCTCTTGCCCGGACAAGTGCCTGGCAATGGCCATGGAGCGTCGGATATGTCCAAGCCCATAGGTGTCATGGGAGTACATGAGGATGTTGTATATTGGGGCGTGAGTCATGTCAATAATGTGTGATCCATGGACAGTTATAATTGAGAGCTTAGGAACGGGAATTCTCACAATCTGTTGAATAGATTATTAATCTATTAGCAACACAGGGGAAAGGAAAATTAGAAACTGGTATCTTTTAATTCATCCAACTTGAGATATTCTTTCAGGCTGAATGCGGGTTTGTCAAAGCAGGCTTTGATTTCAGTTGGAGAGAGGTCTTTTCTGTCACCAATTTTTCGCGCGGGAACACCGCCCCATATCTCATAGGCACCGGGGTTTTTGGTCAAAACAGAGCCGGCACCAAGAACAAAACCGTCGGGAAGAATGGATGCCTGGTACAGGACTATGGCATTTTCATGAATCCACACATCTTTGCCCAGGTATTTGTCCTGCCAGAGAATACCATTCTTTTCCTGTACTGCAAGAAGTGGATCTCTTCCCTGATGGCAATGGTCGTGGGTGTAGATTCTTGCCCGAGCTCCTATCATGCACCACGGACCGATATGAATATTTCCGGTGTTGTCAAGAATTGAAAAACGGCTGATAACCACATTTGTTTCACTTCCGGGAGTGTTGAAAACACCTGGAGCAAGAATGAGTTTGCCTTTATTAATGTTAGAGTGGGGTCTGCGACGGCATTCTTTGAGCGATGTTTCAAGCTCCCGCTTTGTTTGTGAGGCACTTTGGAATCGCACGGATATCGGGGGGGGATGTGTGTGAAGGGGCAGATTAAAAGTTGTTTTCTTACGAACGTATCAAACTTAATCTGGAGCCTTAGAAGCTCATAGTTAATTTATTGGTAACAATGCTAATGTTATCAACATTAGCCAAGCTGTTACTTTCTCTGAAAAGCTCACCAGTATCCATATACCCAAAATGAACTTCATAGGCAAAATTGTTGAGAAATTTATAAGCAAGCCCAAGATCTACTTCCCAGCCGACACGATCCGTGTAATCAATGGCTTTGTTTTCCATGGTATCTCTTAAACCAAAGGAACTATGGAAAGTGATGGCAGGTATTGGTGAGTATACCGCGCGAATGGCAAACCCCTGATAGTTGCTTTTGTTGATGTTTTCTTGGGGGACGCCAAGTAATAGTTCCTCTCTGTTGAGGACAGTGCTCATGGCATCAGGGGAAATATAAAGACTGTGGAAGCTAAAACTCTTTGATGAGTTACTCTCGGGGTGGATGTCTGAGCTTCCATTGCTGAGAGTGTAAGCAATGAGTTTGTACTCTCCAGGTAAAAACCTGTTTTCATCAGCATGCGCATTCATGGCGATGCAGAGGCAAACTAAAGCCAGTAGTATGGAGAATGTTCTTTTCATATTTTACTGAGGTCTGAAAGTTGCTAAGTACAAAAAACTTTACCTATTGTCAATTTATGTTTTTTTGCACTATAAGTCAAGAGGAAAAGATTTGTTGTATCCGTTTATGGGATGTTTTAAGCCACAAGGGGGGCTTCATGTCAGGAATATATTGTCGATTGCGATGAATGTGGAAGTACAGTACAATTGTCAATTTATTTTTTTAAATAAAGATGGAACCGCATAGAACTCTTCATCTATCAAAAATGATTTTTATGAAACCAACAAAGATAGAGATTTGTATTGAATCGAGTCCGATAACATATAGAGGTTAGTGATGTATCACTCTTTGAAAAAAAATCTGGTAATCCTTTTTCTTTTCTTTTTGCTGCCAATGGCAGCAAACGCTGAACAGGTAACAGAAGACAGCTCGGTTGTTTTTTACCCGACAGATGTCACTGAAGCAGAAGATATGGCATATCTGAGAGATAGCCTGCGGCTTATGCTTGCAAGCAGGCTTGCTTCTGTTGCAGGCGGAGAGGTTCGGTTGGAACAGAAAATGTCAAAGGAACGGGATTTGACTTTTTATAGGGTGAAAAGTCGTCTCGTCAGTACAGCAAATGGGCTGGAAATTTCTGTGGAAGCATTCAGGCCGTATGATGACAAGCCAATGTATTTTCAGTCCGTTGCTGGTAGGTTAGGTCTAATAGACGCCTTGGATATGCTTGTTGCCGATATGGGTCAATCGCTTTTCTCCATGCCCGATTCTTCTGAAACAAAGACAGAACTGGCGGAACAGGTGGCTGGTGAGATTGACTTAAGCACATCTCACCCTGATAAAATATTTAAAGTGAGAAAAGGCTTGGGGCTTTCCATCGAGCAGGATGATTTTATTGCTCAGATGGCCATTGAAGTACGAACAACCGAGCGTTTTAAGAGTGAGGTATTACCTGTTCGGTCCAAGGGCATGACAGCAGGAGATATAGATGGTGATTCCAGGGATGAGGTATTGATTGCCACCAATAGAAAACTCTATATTTACCAATTAGATGATCTGCAAATTCAACATCTTGAAACCATCTCTTTACCGGGGAATATAAATGTTCATGCCTTAAACGTTGCAGATTTAAACAAGAATGGATTAATGGAGATTTATATTAGCAGTACAAGAGATAACGAACCCCGATCTTTTGTTCTGGAATGGAGCGTTGCAACTGGTGTGGAATGGTTGTACGAAAATGTATATTGGTATCTCAGGCCTGTAAATATCCCGGGTGAAGGTATGGTTCTTGCGGGGCAGAAAGGTGGGGTGGCAGGCGGGACTCAGCCGGGAATTTATCGAATGCTTTTTGAATCGGATGAGAAAATTACCGGTAATGAAACTTTTTATATGCCTGAATCGATAAATTTATTTGATTTCGTTTTTGCTGATCTTGATGGAGACAAGCTTCCTGAAATTGTGACTCTTGATAAAAAAGAGCAGTTGAAGGTGTATAATTCCGCTTTAAAATTACTCTATACTTCTCCAAGTGGATTTGGTGGCAGAGAATTATCCGATGGGGTGACTTTTCCCATTCGCTTGGTTGCCACTGATTTTGACAATGATGGGAAAGAGGATATTCTGGTCGTTGACAATGAGTTATCTTCACCAAAAATACTGAATAAAACGAAATGGTATAGAAATGGACAGGTTCGTGGGCTGGTGTGGGATGTGGACACTTTTATGGAGATGTGGAGTACCAACCTTTTCCCAAGCTCTGTGGCCGATTTTCAGTTCTTGTCATATCCCTCTCCCGCGGGTACCGATATTGATATGAGAGGACGATTATTTGTACTGGAGCCAGAAACAAGTGATTTATTGAAACAGGTGCTGCTTGGCGGCGGTGGAAGCAGATTGTTTGTCTATGGCATGGACTTTGTAACAAAACATAATAAAGAAGCAGAATAAAACATCACAAGTATAAAAAATTTAACTTTTTGTGAAAAAAACTTGACAGGTGGCGGGCACGCAGATATTATTCCTCGTAATTGTTGTGCATAAATTATTGTTTCGCCTTTCTTGGGAGGCAATAACAATACGCTCCAAAGTGTGGAGTAAAATAATAAAGGAGATAAAGAGATGAAAAAAGTTATTTGTGCTGTTGCTGCTTTTGCCATGGTTGCCGGTATTGCAACTGTTGCTTCTGCAGAAGTAAGTTTGAGTGGAGATGCCCGTGCTCGTCTGGTTTATACGGATGATGGTGATGACTCGTATTCCTCTTGGAATTCTCGTGTCCGTCTTAGGATTATAGGAACAACAGAGAGTGGTGCTTATATGAAGGCTCGTGTACTGCTCTTCAGTGAAGGATGGGGCGCTAATATGGGTGATGGGCCTTTTGATGTTAACGACAGTCTTGTTGAAACTGATTATGCCTTTTTAGGTTTTAAAACAAACGGTTTTGATTTGAGCGCTGGACGGCAAAGAGCTACCACAACCCTATGGTTTTTAAATGATAAGCGTTCTGATCGTTTGAAGATTGCCTATGGTACTGGTGGTATGACTTTTGCGTATACTTATGATCAGTTTATCGAAACCAAAGAGGTAGAGGATGATTTGTCTATGCACGGTTTGTTCTACAACCAAAAGATTAATGATTCTTTTACAGTAACAGCTCAAGCCTTTTATCAGGAAGATTCTGCTGCTACAGATATGGACGGTTTGCTTGGAACCGTAAACCTTGAAATGAATTTTGGTGCTAACACAATCGTTGTTGAGCAGTCTTGGAAAGACGGCGATGCAATGGGAACTGTTGATGACCAGCTTGGTGGTTATGTTTCATGGAGTGCGGCCCTTGGCTCTATAACTCCAACAGTTACACTTGGTTACACACAGGATGGTTTCTTGGTTGATGGCGATTTCAGTTATATCATGATTGGTGATGGTTGGGCTACCAGTGCGGTTACTAACATCGGTGAAGGTGGGGATACTATTTTTATCGGAACAACTGCTGATATGGCATTGTCCGAGAAACTTAACCTTCAGGGAAACATTGTCTATATGGACGTAGATACTCTTAGTGGCCTGGATGATAAGCTTCTTGAACTTTCTGGTATGGTTAGTTATGAAATCATCAAAGGTGCTAAACTGAGTTTTAAAGCTGGTGCGCTGGATTATGCTGATTCCGATACCGAGATTGCTGCTGTAACAAGAGTCGACGTTAAATTCTAGGACATAAAGTAACATTATCGTCTTAGACGTTACAAAAGATGTAGTAAAAAACGAGTCCTTTATGGGCTCGTTTTTTTTTGTCCTCTTTTACAGGAAAGCAAACAGATGACAGGCTTTGACCAAATTACCACCTTGCAGTGAATATAACTCACTCCATTGGGGGGACGATAACAAACAGGATGGCTACACTGCGAAGTTACGGATACTGAAAGAAAGAGGTTTCAATTTGCATCGCCACTTGAGAAAGAGAAATCCCTCGGCAGTTTTTTTAATGGTGGCAGTGGGGGTTTTTCTCTCAACCATGGATAGTTCCATGATCAATGTGGCGCTCCCCTCAATTATGCGAAGCTTTGGCACAAGCCTGGCCAAAACCGAATGGGTGGTGTTGATTTACCTTTTGACCATTACGGTATCCCTGCTCTTTTGGGGGCAGCTTGCAGATCGGGTTGGTTTAACTCGTATATACCTATCTGGAATGCTTGTCTTCTCCATTGCTTCTGTTGCCTGCTATTTTTCTGCAACACTTTTTCAATTGATTACTTTCCGTTTCGTACAAGGTCTGGGGGCTGCCATGATGATGGCAACCGGACCTGGGATAATCAAAGTTGTTTTTCTGCCGGGAGATTTAGGGAAAGCCCTGGGACTTGTGGGTGTTGCCACTTCAGTTGGCCTTATGCTTGGCCCGGTTATCTCAGGTATCCTTATTCAGCATTTTTCCTGGCGAGGGTTATTTCTGGTCACAGCACCCATAAGTTTCTTTGTCACGATTGCCGGGTTGTTCTTCTTGAAGCCTTTCTCAAATGTTGTTGTATCTGAACGGGAAACTTTTCCATTCGATTGGGCAGGAATGGCTTTGTGGACTGGAATGATAAGTTTATCTGTACTGATAGCAACCCACCATTCCGGAATTGCCATAGGAATTCTTCTCATTAAAGTTTTGGCCTGTTTGACCCTCTTTCTCCTGCTGGTTAAAACAGAAAGAGGAAAACAGAATCCTCTTTTTCCTCTTTCTCTTTTTCGTAACAGCTCTTATGCCATAGCCATGTTTTGTGCAGCACTCTCTTTTGCTGTACTTTTTGTCGTTCTGATTCTCATGCCTTTTTATCTTGACTTCGTTCTGGGATTGCCACCGAAAAAAATTGGTCTGGTTATGATGGCTGTACCCATTTCGGTATTTTTTGTATCCCCCCTATCCGGTTACTTTTATGATCGTATCGGGGCTCGTTTGCTCACCACCAGCGGGCTGTCCATTGCAGCCCTTGGACTACTGCTGCTCTGTTGTCTCTCAGCAGAAAGTTCGGCTTTTGCTGTTGCCTGGCGGCTTGCAGTTCTTGGGTGTGGTCAGGCTCTTTTCCTGTCTCCTAATAGTGCAACAGTACTTAAAAGTGTTGATCCCGGAAAATTAGCGCTAAGTTCAGGAATGTTAGCTACGGCCAGGAATCTTGGGATGTTGGCTGGAGCGGCACTTGCAGGATTAGTCTTTGGGATAGTATTCAGGCAGTATAGCGGCGGGCTCGATCTTAATCAGTATACCCCTGATCAGGCACAAAGTTTTATATATGCTTTACGGATGACCTTTTTGTTTACTGCTGTATTCTCCGTATTAGGAGCAGTTCTTTCATCATTTAGAGGAAAGGAACGTTTAGTGAATACCCAGTAATTATGCGTTGTTTTTGGGGAAAAATTGACGTAAAAAGGGGACAGTCTTATCTAGTGAAAAATAAATAATGCCCCTTTTCTTTTTACTTTTTAAATAAGTCCGAATGGCTACCTGTCCGCTCAAAAAATAATCTGTTGATCCAGATATTTATAGATAATTAGCCAGTCTGGCTCGATATGGCAATCTCTTCGGCCCTGGTAGTTCCCTGGCAGTTTATGGTCACGACAGCTTTGTGGAAGCTGCTTCTCTCGGACAAGCAAAGCAATTATTGTTTTTATTTTTTCTTTATCTTTCCCTCTCTTTAACATTCGTTTGAGGTCACGTGCAAACTGTTTGGTATATGTCGGATGAAGCATCTAAATACTCAGTTTATCAAACATATCACCAAGGCTCTCGCAGTGGGTTAAATTCTTTCCGGTATCGGTTTCCTTGAATGTTTTCTCTGTGGTTTTGTTGGGCATAACAACGTTGAAGGGGAGCCCTTTTCGGAGCTGTACCTGATTGTAGAAAAGAGTAATTGCTTCCGTGGTAGAAAGACCCAGTTGGTGAAAAAGTGTTTCTACCTCTTCTTTTAATTTAGGCTCTATGCGAGCCCTTACTGTTGCAGATTTTGTTGCCATAATGGTACCTCCTTATCGTAGGATGGCTCATGTGGGCCACCGTGTCAATTGTAACTAAAGATAAAAAGGGATATTTATTATGAGGCACGTTTAATGAAAACCCAATAACTATTCCTTGTTTTTTGGTAGGATTATTTCTGCCACCATGCTACCTGTTTCACCATGTTTAAGAACGAACTTCCCCTGATGTTCTTCAACGATTTTCTCAACCAGAGTAAGTCCCATGCCTGTACCATAGGTTTTTGTGGTGAAAAAAGGATCAGCTGCATGTTTAAGGGTCGCAGCTCCCATGCCACTTCCAGAATCTTTAATACTAATATGAATGTTGGATTCTTTCTCCATGCAGGATATGGTTAAAATACCTCCAGATTTCATGGCCTCGATAGCATTTCTGATAAGATGGAGCAGCATCTGTCGTATCAGTTTAGGGTCTATAAAAAGTTCAGGATCAGGAGAGGGGAGGTGCTCCCGATATTGAATGGACTGTTTTTTCATTGTACCATAGAAGAGCATAATACTTTTACGAATCAGCGGGTAAAGTGGTTGAGTAAATTTTTCTGGTTTCTCTTCTCCTACAAAGTTAAACAAATCGTCAAGTGTGGATTCAATTCTGGACGATTCCAGTATCATCATGTCCAGGAACTTTCGAATTTTTTCATCAGCACATCTTTTTTCAAGCAACCGTGCAATGCCGCCAATTGAAGTAATGGGATTACGGATAGCGTGTACAAGTTGTGCAGCCATATGTCCCAGTGCCGAATACCGTTCGGCATCAATGAGAAGATCTTTATTTTTTTCAAGCTCTGTTGTAACAGCTTCAAGCTCAGTAATCTTATTTTGCATATTTTCGTACAGATTACTGTGTTCAATGGCAAGGCTTGCCTGACTCGCAAATATTTCCAATGAGTTGATATCATCTTCGGAAATAGGATGCGCTGTAACAAAGTTGTCGGCAATGATTACGCCAAGTGATTTTGTGGGTGAGAAAAGCGGAGTTATAATAAAGGTATTTTCCTGGAGACTGTTTAGGAGAACCTCTGATATCCTATGCCCATCATACTGTCCATTTTGAACATGAATACTCAAACGTTTGGTACATGCCTGGATCAGAATGTGATCCTTCTCGGATGCAGGGACTTTTAGAACCTGAATAATATCATTAAGCTCTAAATCATCTTTCATGCTTTTGACTTTATTCAGGATGTCAGTAAGATGCAGATTGTGTTCCTTAATGGCGTTCCATACCCGGTTCGCATCTGCTTTGCATGGCGGGCCTATGGCCATTTTACCCTGTAATTCAGTATTGTCCTTATTGAAGAGGAGGAGGAAAGCCCTGTTAAATTTCAGCCCCTCTTCAGCGGTGATGCCAGTAAGGATGGATTGGAGTACAGTGTCAAGCTCAATGCTGTTTAAGTAGGCACTGTTCATTTTGAGGTTGAGCTGATGAAGGAATTGGGTGCGGAAGTAGGAACGTTCAAGTTGTTCTTGATAGTTACGATTGTCAATTATCAGCCTTCGTTTTTGCAGGGTTCTGCGAACGGAAAGGCTGAAGTCATCTAAAGAGACAGGCTTGGTAAGGAAGTCATCAGCACCATGTCGCATACAGTTTAAAGCCACTGCCAGATCTGTTGTACCGGTGAGCATGATGACACAAAGATCTGGATAGCGGGGAGCAATGTCTTTTAAGAGCTCAGTGCCATCATGGTCTGGAAGACTTATATCAAGTAGAACAAGAGCGACTTTTTTCTGCTCTAGAAGTCGATAGAGTTCGGCGCCGTTTGAGGCGGTAAAAACAGTGAACCCATCTCCCTCAAGAAGACTCTCAAAAATGAGAAGAATTTCTTTTGAATCATCTACAATTACAATGCACTCATCCGGGTCGAGGAAGGTACTCGATGGAACTATTTCATTGTCACTAGATGTTGTCAGTGGAGCAACCATGGGACGCCGTATTAGTTAAACTGAGGTTTAGTGTTGACAAAACTGTTGAATAACACCACAAAGAAGATTGTACAGGGCTGGTTTAAAAATGAAAGATAAAATTGTATTAATTCCTATTAATGGATGATTGTTCTGATAAAAGAGGTGTAAGAGCTATTTTTTTGCTGTTTTGTAGCTGTGTGAACCATTTGGTCAGAGTTCGCCTCATGTAAGGAATGTAACAGGGACGTTTTGGAGGAACCGGGGTGAAAGAGATTTTTGCGGAAGGGGGGAAACTCGCTGACAGGTTAAAAGGTTTTGAACCTCGGGCCGGGCAGTTGCAGATGGCGGAGGCTGTTGCTGATATACTGCAGACAGGTGATGACCGGCCAGATGAACCGGCCTCAGTTCTTCTTGTTGAGGCGGAAACCGGAATTGGAAAAACTCTTGCTTATCTTGTCCCTGCACTTCTTTCAGGACAACGGATTGTGATATCAACAGCCACCATTAATCTCCAGGATCAAATTCTTAAAAAGGAAGTGCCACTTCTTGAAGATGTATTGGAAATGGATATCCCTGCACTCTGCGTGAAAGGGAGGCAAAATTATCTTTGCCATTATCGCTGGTTTCAGCATCGTTCCACTTCACAGACTTCACTTGTGGAGAATAAAGATGAGACACGAATTGAGGAATGGCTGATACACACTGAAAGTGGTGATCGGGCAGAGCTTTCCTGGTTGCCTGATCGTTCCCCGCTCTGGCCTAAAATATCGGCTCAGTCAAATCAGTGTTTAGGAGGAGACTGTCCTGAATTTGCAATCTGTTTTGTCAATCGTCTGCGAAAACAGGCTGGCTCTGCGAGACTTCTTATTGTAAATCATCATCTGTTTTTCTCGGACCTTGCACTGCGCCAGGCTGGCTATGGAGAAATTCTCCCACGGTATCAGTCGGTTGTTTTTGATGAGGCGCACCATCTGGAAAATGTGGCCACAAATTTTTTTGGAAAACATTTCAGTCATTATCAACTTCTTGATCTTATTGGAGATCTTGAACGACAGGCTGAGGCCAATCTGTCATCTTCCGAGTTTGATAACCTTCTTGGGTATGCCCGAGGTTTAAAACAGCGACTTGATATGTTTGTGGCTCTTTTCCCAGCCAAGAGAGGTCGTTATCCTCTTCAACCACTTCTTGAGACAGTGAGTGGTTGGAGAGAAACTGTTGACAATCTGCTTAAAGGCCTGGAAGAACTTGGTGCAAGGTGTTTACAATTAAGTTCGCATGGAGAATTATGGAATCTGTTTGCTGATCGTGCGGATATGCTTCGGAAGGATCTATTCCATATTGCAGGACCTATGGAAGCTGGAACCGGATATTTTATTCACTGGTATGAGAGGCGTGAAAGAACTGTCAGTTTGTCTGCAACTCCAGTGCGGGTCGCAGAAGAACTGGAGAATTTCCTCTATAAATCTGTGCAGTCATGTATTATGACTTCAGCAACACTCACAACTGGTGGAGATTTCAAGTATATGCGGGAACGACTGGGGATAGATGATACAAGTAAAACTCTGTGCCTGCATTCGCCCTTTGACTATAAAGAGAGAACTCTGTTATATGTACCGGAGCAGGGTTTTCCTGAGGCTTCCGCTGCAGGGTATAACGATGCCCTTTGTGATCGTATTTACAAATTGTTAACCATCAGCAGGGGCAGGGCACTTGTTCTTTTTACCAGTTTCAGGGCTATGGATCTGGTGGCTGAGTTTCTGGCAAACAGGCTGCCGTATCCGGTGTTGGTACAGGGAACGGCTTCCAGGCATGCGCTCCTTGATCAGTTCAGGGAGACAAATGATTCAGTATTGCTTGCTGTGGCCAGTTTTTGGGAAGGAGTAGATGTGTCAGGAGATTCTTTAAGCTGTGTGCTGATTGACAAACTTCCATTTGAAGTACCGAGTGATCCCGTGATTCAGGCAAGGATGAAGGCCATCGAGGAAGGTGGAGGGAAACCTTTCTTTCAGTTTCAGATACCAAGGGCCATTCTCACTCTCAGGCAGGGGGTTGGGCGTCTTATGCGGGCAGGCACCGACCGGGGAGTAATTGGTATTATGGATATCAGGTTGTATTCAAAAGCTTATGGCCGTATTTTCCGGGAAAGCCTGCCCCCTTCTCCTGTGGTGAGAGGGCTTGAGGATGTTGAAAAGTTTTTTCGTGCCCGTTCCTAAAAAAATACAAAGGATTGAAAAAATGGCAGATGTAGTTATGGCCACACCCAAAGAACAGTTGATGGCAGCCATCGCACCGGAAGTTGCAAAGATAGAGCAGATCATGCGTGAGGATTTGCAGGAAGCCACTGCTGGTGCAGATCCGCTTTTAACTGAAGTGCTCAACTATGGGATCTTTAACGGTGGGAAACGCCTTCGTCCTTTGTTGCTTGTCCTGGCAGCACGTCTCTGTGGCCTCAGTTCAAAAAACAAAATAAAGAAAAACAAAATATATAAACTAGCCATTGCTTTTGAGTATCTCCATGGCGCCACTCTTTTTCATGACGATGTTATTGATCGTGGAGATATGCGCCGTGGAAAACCCTCAGTCAATAAGGAATTTGGCGTAATTGCAGCGATTCTTGGTGGCGATTTTCTTCATTCCCGTTCCATGTCTCTTGTTGGGGAGCACGGCGGGATTGATGCACTTAAAATATTTTGTCAGGCTACAAATGCAATGGTAGACGGCGAATTTCTCCAGCTTCGCAATGCCCAAAATTATACCTTATCTGAAGAGGATTATTTTGCTGCAATAAAGGGGAAAACTGCACTACTTATTGCTGCTACCTGTGAGATAGGAGCACTTGCTATGGGAGCAATAAATAGCAGACAGCAAGCCTTGGCAGAATATGGATTGAGTCTTGGCACAGCGTTTCAGATTATAGATGATTTACTTGATTACCAAGGAGATGCCACTCAAACAGGTAAAGTGGTCGGAAATGATTTCCAGGAAGGAAAGATGACCCTTCCTCTTATTCTTGCCCTCAGCACTGCAAATGGTGAAGACAGGGAAAGGCTTCTTTTTCTTCTTGGAAATGAAAGTGGTCGTAAGGAAGGTTTTTTTGAAGCGTATGTGTTAATTGAAAAATATGATGGTTTTGTTTTGAGTCGAAGAAGAGCTGAATCCATTGTTGCAGAAGCTGTTGCAGGATTGAGGATATTTTCAGGTGAGGAGTGTCTGCCGGTTCTTTCAGTTTTAAACGCTTTGGCACAGTATGTATTGGCAAGAAAAAAATAGTTAAGAAATCATGATCAGGAAAAACAATAAGAAAAAGGTAGTAGTTGCACGCCGTAAAAAGAAAAACAAAAAATCGTCTCCGATTGCTGTAAAGATATTTTCTTTTCTTATTCTTGTGGGACTTCTACTCTTTTCAATGGGAGCAGCAGGGTATGTAATCTTTTTTAGAACTGCCATTGCCCATGGTACACCTGTGGAAAAACATTTGCCCGATATAGCCTTTGAAGAACCTTATACAAGTGTTCCTGAATTACCTCCTGATATTGAACCTGTTTTTGATTCGAGTCTACCGCTTGTTGCAATTATCATTGATGATATGGGGTACCACAAAGAGATAGGCAATCAATTACTTGCTCTTCCCATGAATGTGACCTTTTCATTTCTGGCCGCAGCACCACATACGACAGAACTTGAGGAAAAGGCTTTTCAGGCAGGGCGGGCGATACTTTTACATCTGCCCATGGAGCCGAAGAGTAAAGAATGGGATCCAGGCCCTTACGCACTGCTGCTTGGACAGAGTAAGGAAGAACAAAAGCGTTTGTTTTATCAGAACATTCGGGCTGTTCCTCACGCTGTTGGCGTAAACAACCATATGGGTTCATTATATACCGAAGATCGAGCTGCAATGGATGATTTGATGGAGCTTGTACGTGAGCAAGGGTTGTTTTTTGTGGATAGTTTCACTACTGCAAAGAGCCAGGGGCTTGCCGCTGCCACTGCTGCGGGTGTACCAACAGCAAGACGTCATATCTTTCTTGATAATGTACATTCTCAGGATAAAATTTGTGAGCAACTGCAAAAGTTGGTGAAAAGTGCAGAAAAGAATGGTTGGGCCATAGGGATTGGACATCCCAATGAAGCAACCCTTGCGGCTTTGACAAATTGCCGGGGGAAATCATTGAAGCGTGTACGGCTGGTTAGTGTCCAGGAGCTGTTGGTAAAGCTGATCAAGCAACGTTGATAATTCCTGATCATGCCAGCAGCAAAGGAGCAGGCTCTAATCCCGCTCCTTTGCTGAGTCAATCGTGTAGTTGAACCTTGTACTTGATGTTAGTGCTTAAAGGAGCGTTGTCCGGTAAACATCATGGCAACTTTTGGATCAGCTTCATTGCATGCGTTGATTATATCATAGTCACGCATGGATCCGCCTGCCTGCAGAATTGCAGTGCATCCCTGATCAATTCCAACATCAGCACCATCTCTGAAGGGAANGAAGGCATCGGAGATCATAACAGAGCCGGGGAGGTTTGCCCGATCTTCCTGGACTTTTGCGTCAATGGCTTCTTTGTCGGCCAGGTCTCGTTTACCCTGTGTGATTTCAAGACAAAGATCAGCATAGGGTATTTTGTGTTCATCAAAACAGAGGATATCAGCATATTTAATATATGCTTTATGGACTGCAATTTCAGCAACCCCAACTCTATCCTGCTCACCCGTTCCAATTCCAACAGTACAACCATCTTTAATGTAGAGAACAGAGTTTGACGTTACTCCATGTTCAACGGCCCAGCCAAAGATCATGTCGTCAACTTCACGTTGTGTGGGCTCTCTGTCACATTTGTAGCTTACATCTTTACGAGTAGCAGTGGCAGGTTGCAGATCTGCTATGGAGCGGATGGAGTTCACAGCGGATTGCTGGGCGATGATTCCACCATCAATAAGACTTTTAAAATCAACAAAACGGAAATTTTCAAAATCAGCCAGACGGTCGATCGCACTCATTTGGATAACCCGCAGGTTTTTTCGAGCTGCAAGGATCTCGAGGCTGCCTTCTTCAAAATCAGGGGCACAAACAACTTCGAGGTAGTTTGCTGACATCATTCGGGCGGTATCATTATCAACTGAGCGGTTCATGATAACGGCTCCACCAAAGGCTGCAATGCGGTCACAGCGGTTTGCTTTATTATAGGCATCGGCAAGAGTGCTGCTAGTTGCAGCACCACAGGGATTATTGTGTTTGAGTATGACGGCAGCAGGTTTGTCGGCTAGATATTTTATTATATTGAGTCCGTTATCAACATCTGTAAGATTGATTTTCCCGGGATGTTTTCCAACCTGCAGCATATCCTCAACAGGAATTGCAGAGACAAGACCATTGCCTGGTTCGATAAACTTACAGCCACCAAGAGTCAGGTTGCCATTGACCAGTTCATAGAGCGCTGCTTCCTGATCAGGATTTTCACCATAGCGGATACCGCGCTCAGCAACTGAGCCATCTTCCATTTTGATTCCCCAAGTCCGCTTACGGTAAACCAGCTTCTGGTCGCCAAAGGAGATGGTCATCTCAGAAGGGAAGTTATCACCAAGAATGCTGGTGTACATTTTTTTTATATCACTCATAATAGTTACTCCTTTTAAGGTGTCTGCAGCTTATCCATTGCATACGTATGGTTTAGATATCAGCAATCTGAAATCCGCAATCCCAATCTTTACACACAGGGTCAAAACCCTTCTCTCTGATCATTGTACTGACCTCATCAAGAGAACGATGGTCACCAACACTGAATTGTTCCGCATCAACATCACCATCAGAATCTCCATAGCCACCGGGTGCTGTACACGATCCTGCCGAATATCGAGTGGGCCCAAGCCCAAGCATTCCATCGCGATATCGTGCTTCTTCTCTAGTGGAAACGATAAGCCCCACATCCTGATCAAAGAGGCGCAAAGCAAAAATTAACTGGCTGAGATTTCTCTCGCTTACTCTTTCCAGGGGCTCAAATTCTCCAGTGGCTGGCCGCATACGCGGGAAAGAAACTGTAAATGCCGTTGACCAGAATTTTTTGCGAAGCCAGTGGAGATGGTGACCAATAGCTAGTCCTTCTGCGCGCCAGTCACCAAGACCAAGGAGTGCACCAATACCCACCTCACGCATTCCAGCCTCTGCCACCCTGGCTGGAGTCTCGAGGCGATAGTCAAAGTCACTTTTTTTCCCGGATAAATGTACTTTTTTGTAAAGATCACGATCGTATGTTTCTTGATACACTGCAACAGCGGTAATTCCAGCCAGAAATAGACGATGGTAATGCTCAGTGGACATGGGTTGGATTTCTATGGAGACGGCAGCAAATTTATCACGCAGCCTAAGGGCAATTGCCTCCATATATTCAACGTCCACCGCATTTTCAGCTTCTCCTGAAACCAGTAAAATATGCTGAAAACCTCGATCATGAAGGATCATCGCCTCTTTTTCAGCTTCTTCGAGCGTCAAACATTTACGTTTNATCAGGTTATCTGCAGAAAAACCGCAATAGACACATCGGTTGGTNCAGTAGTTGGAAAGATAGACAGGGGCGTATAACTGGGTTGTTTTGCCAAAACGGGCAAGAGTGATTTCTGAAGACCTGGCAGCCATTTGCTGCAGATAGGGTTCAGCTGCCGGAGAGATTAATGCAGCAAGGTCATTAAGGTCAGGCCGTTTTGTGATAAGCGCATGTTTAACATCAGCAGGAGTGGAACATCGTATTTGCTTGCCAAGTTGTTTATAATCGGGTGATTGAAACATATCAGGCCAGAAATCCGAGATCTGAGGAGAGCTTGCCATCGACAGGGGATGATGCGCTTGCCTGCTTACTTCTTTGTCNCATTCCAGCAACAAAGGCTGTCCGTCCGGCTTCGACTGCTTTTGCAAATGCTGCGGCCATGGCAACAGGATCACCAGCGATTGAAATTGCGGTATTTACCAGTACTGCATCGGCACCCATTTCCATGGCATAGGCTGCATGTGAAGGGGCACCAATACCGGCATCCACTACAACAGGCACACGCGCCTGCTCAATGATTATTTCAATCATGGAGTCGGTGAGTACGCCCTGATTGGTACCAATGGGTGAGCCAAGAGGCATAACGGCTGCAGCTCCTGCATCTTGAAGTTTCAGGGCGAGGATGGGATCTGCATTCATATATGGAAGCACGATAAAACCATCTTTGACAAGCTTCTCGGTTGCGAGCAATGTTTCAACAGGATCAGGCAACAGCGTTCGCGGGTCAGGAGTAACTTCAAGTTTGAGCCATGAAGAACCTGAAGCTGCACGGGCAAGATGGGCGAGGCGTATGGCTTCGTTTGCATTTCTTGCACCGGATGTGTTCGGAAGAAAGATGTATTCATGAGTGCTTAGAGCCTTCATGATATCATCTTCAGGATTGTCAAGATTCACGCGGCGCAGTGCAACGGTGACCATTTGACATTCAGATGCTGCAATGGAATCAGCCATAACAGAGGATGATGAGAATTTTCCTGTACCAAGAAAAAGTCGGGACTTAAATTCTGTCCCTGCGATGCTCAGCATGTCAGCCGCCTCCAACAAATCGTATTATTTCCACCTGGTCGCCTTCAACAAGCTTTGCTGAATTATAGGAGTCAGGTTGGATGATTATAGTATTTAACTCAACAACAACAGTTTCAGAAGGGAGTTGCAACGTTTTTAGTAAGTCTGTAACGCTGGATATTCCCTGAAATACTTTGTTGCTGCCGTTTACTGTGATATTCATGTGAATTGCTAAATTTTATTTTTATTTTTTTTAAAAAAATAATTCGCTAGAAGCTTCTAGCGGCCTTGAACATCTCCCAAAAGGATTCGTAGTGCCTGATTTGCCATGTGATGTGCTGCAATACCAACTCGAGGAGCCATCAACCCCATACCTGGCCGAGCCTCAGAAATTTCATCGCCAACAAGATAAATTCCGGGGTAAAGTTTTTTTGTGAGCACCGTATTGTTATCACCAAAACCAGCCATGCCAGAAGAACCAACATAGGAAACCTGCTTCATCTCAGTGAGAATAGATCGTAGTGTTGCAGCTTTCATCCCTGGATCATCAAAACATTCAATAAGGATATCAACCTTTCCAAAGAGTTGGGCTAACCGGGATTCTGTCAGCTTTTCATCAATAAGTTTCAGAGAAACTGAAGGGTTCATTCGAAGAAGATTTTGCTGTAAAGCATGCGTCTTCAACAACCCGATCTGGTCAACAAAATAATGCTGCCGATTGAGGTTACTTGGCTCGACCACATCATAATCGGATAAGAGCATCTTGCCAATACCGATTTTAGCCATAGCACCAGCAACAGCAGAACCTAAGCCGCCAAGCCCAAGGATTGCAATAGTTGATGCTCTGATTTTCTTTTGAATGCCTGGTGTATGTCGTGCTGTGAGCAGGGCATCTATTTCATCAGGGGTAGGGATGACACCTTTTTGTATAAGAGAGCAGGAATCGCCATCATTAATTCGTGTATTTGCCTGTACTGGAAAGCCATTCAGAATAAAGATGTCGGCGGCGGGGGCATGAGCGGCAGCCAGATCTGTCATGGTGAGCCCATTATAAAAAGGAATTGATTGTTCGTTCACTAAAATCATGCTGAAATTAAAATGTTAAATCAACATTTGTAACTATATGGTTTTATGGTTGAATTGTCAGGGATTTCACAATTGGTGAGGCAGCAATAAGGATTGATAGTACATCGTTCACCAAGGGTGACGTTATGCATAATGGCCCCGGCCTGAATGTCGCAGTCAGACGATATAGTGGAATACCCTGAAATTTCCACCCCGGGGTGAATGGTAACATCCTTTGCCAGTGTGGAATCAGGAGAAATTTGAATAGTTTCAGGGCCGATCATTGTGACACCTTCAGCCATTAGAGCAACATTTCTTCTCATCNGCAGCTNATGATGAGCCCTGGAAAGCTCAAGGCGGGAGTTCACTCCAAGTATATCCTGAGAATTTGGATTTACAAATTTATGAACAGGAAGGGTTTCGGATACAGCCTGGGATACAATATCAGTAAGATAGACTTCCCCCTGACTATTATCGGTATCAATATTTTTAAGGTGTGAAAAGAGAAAGCTGGTGTCAATACAGTAAATACCAGCATTAATTTCCTGTATTTTCTTTTGAGCATAATCCGCATCTTTTTCTTCAACAATTGATAGAACGGTTCCCTCATTATCACTGATGATTCGACCGTAATGAGTTGGATTGTCGAGTGTGGTCGTCATAACTGTCAGGGTTGAGTTTTTGGAAAGATGCTGGGCAAACATTTCCTGAAGGGTTGCAGATTGAATCAGAGGAGTGTCTCCACAGAGGATCATGACACAACCTTCCATCTGTTTAATGGCAGATTCTGCACAAAGAACTGCATGGCCAGTTCCCAGTTGTTCTTCCTGAACAACAGATTCAATGGGGAAGTCAGACAAACTATTCTCCACGAGTTCCCTTTGGTGTCCAACTATAACAATAGTCTGTGCAGCTTGTAAGGCCGTAGTTGCATGAAGAACATGATGAACCATCGGAGCATAAAAAACTTCATGCAGAACTTTCGCTTTATTTGATTTCATTCTTGTGCCTTTCCCGGCAGCAAGGATCACTAGATAGAGTGGTGAATTATCAGACATTTCAAACCTTTTATGTGAGTGAGAAACAAAGAAGAAGAGAGTGAAAAGTAGTAGCCTGAAAAGGAAGAACTGTCAAGTACTAGAGGAAAAGGAAAAGATATGGTGAAATGAAACACACAAAAAAGCCTCAATCAGAATAATCTGATTGAGGCTTTTTGTCTCTATAGAAAGAGAAAAAAGAAATCGGCGGTGACCTACTCTCCCACATAGTTGCCCATGCAGTACCATCGGCGCTAAAGAGCTTAACTTCCGTGTTCGGAATGGGAACGGGTGGATCCTCTTTGCTGTTGCCACCGATAAAATCTCGGCTGCGGTTTGCGGTTTACGAAAAGGAAGAAGACGATGTCTTTTACCTGAATCCGTACACCTGATACCGCATTATATAAAAATCGATAATCGAATAGTAGAGTATTCAGTAGCGTCTTAATCAAGAAAAATGAATAAGCCGCACGGCTTATTAGTATCAGTTAGCTCCATGTGTTACCACACTTCCACACCTGACCTATCAACGTTGTAGTCTTCAACGAGCCTTCAGGGGACTAATGTCCCGGGATATCTTATCTTGGAGTGGGCTTCCCGCTTAGATGCTTTCAGCGGTTATCCCTGCCGAACTTAGCTACCCAGCAATGCTTCTGGCGAAACAACTGGAACACCATAGGTTCGTCCATTCCGGTCTTCTCGTACTAGGAAAAGATCTCCTCAAATATCCTGCGCCCGCAACAGATAAGGACCAAACTGTCTCACGACGTTTTAAACCCAGCTCGCGTACCACTTTAATTGGCGAACAGCCAAACCCTTGGGACCTGCTTCAGCCCCAGGATGTGATGAGCCGACATCGAGGTGCCAAACCTCCCCGTCGATATGGACTCTTGGGGGAGATAAGCCTGTTATCCCCGGCGTACCTTTTATCCTTTGAGCGATGGCCCTTCCACACAGAACCACCGGATCACTATGACCGACTTTCGTCTC
>JAESPV010000009.1 GCA_016765495.1 Desulfocapsa sp.
GATGAGGATATGTTAGAGGCTGGTGAAGATTACCAAGCAATAATTAATATTCCATTTAAAATGATAGAAGTTGAAGTTCGTGGAGATCTTGAGTATGCCATCAGGCAGCTGAAAAAGAAATTGCAGATTGATGGCATCAAACGAGAACTCAAACGTCGTGAGTGTTATGAAAAACCCAGTGTAAAAAAACGTCGTAAACAAGCTGAAGCTCGTCGTAAACTCCGTAAGTTTAACCGCATTAGACGCGGCTGATACCAGTTAAGGATTGTTTTCCCAGCGTCTGCTGCATGTTAATGCAGCAGACGCTATCTTTTTTTCACCTCAATTCACCATTATCCGCAAACCAATTCCACAAGAATTTGTTGCTGCAAAAGAGTTTTTTCTCCATTATCTGATCACGGAGAAACGCTTCGCAGATAATACTGTCAAAGCCTACGACGCAGACATTGACATCTTTCTTTTTTTTCTCTTACGGAAAAACAAATCTCTGCAGCAGGTAAACAGCAAGGTCATCCACAGTTTTCTTGAGCAGTGCCGCAGCAGACACATTTCGCATCGCAGTAATGCACGAAGGATTTCAGCTCTTAAACGTTTTTTTTCTTGCTTGTACAAACAAAACCTTGTTTCGGAAAACCCCTTCTCCACTATCAGTTCCCCTAAAGGTGACACAAACCTCCCCAAGGGATTATCAACCCAGCAAGTAAACACGCTCCTGCAGCCGCCTCCCGTATCGACACCACTGCTGCAACGTAGCTACGCTATGCTGCAACTTCTGTATTCCACAGGATTACGAGTTACTGAACTGGTTACTTTACCCGTTACAGGATGCAACCTTAGTGCATCTTTTATCCGGGTTATTGGTAAAGGTGAAAAAGAAAGGCTTGTCCCTTTTGGGATTCCGGCAAAAGACGCTATTGAATCCTACCTTGAATCCAGTCGTCCATTAATCCTCAAAGGCCGTCGCAGCAACACTCTCTTTGTCACCAACAGAGGCCGGGGAATGACACGACTGCGGTTCTGGCAAATCATAACAGAAACAGCCCGCGCGGCTGGAATCACCGAGGCAATTTCACCTCACAGCCTTCGCCACTCATTTGCAACCCACCTTCTCACACATGGCGCAGATCTCCGTTCAGTACAGATTATGCTTGGCCATTCGGATATCACCACCACCCAGATTTACACCCATGTTGACGAAGGAAAGCTAAAAGCCATCCACAAGAAGTTTCATCCCCGTGGTTGACAGCAAATAATGGATGGTGGATAACAGTACTATGAAAATTATTACCACCCATTTAAATGCTGATTTTGACGGCCTGGCACCCATGATAGCAGTCCAAAAGCTCTACCCGGATGCAGTGATGGTGTTCTCCGGTTCCCAGGAAAAAACTGTCAGGAGATTTATTAACGAAACCTTGCAATATCGTTATACATTTGAAAAGTTAAAACATATCGAGCTCCACCGTGTTGACACTTTGATTGTGGTTGATACCCGGCAGAAAACACGCATTGGTGATTTTGCAAAATGCCTCGACAACCCTGGGATCTCACTCCATCTTTACGACCATCATCCCAACAATCCTGATACCATGAAAGGAGAAGTTGAACACATAGCACTGGTGGGTGCAACAACCACGCTTCTCTGCCAGATTTTACAAAAAAAAGATATCCCAATCAGTCAGGAAGAAGCCACAATTTTTGGGATTGGAATTTACGAAGATACCGGCTCTCTCACCCATTTAACAACCACTCCCGATGACCTGATTGCCGTTGCCTGGCTGCTTGAGAAAGGTGCCCAGCTGGATATCATCTCCCAGTTTATATCCCATGAACTCACGGCCCGGCAGGTCGCCCTGCTCCACAAACTTAGCAAAAGTGCCAGGAGTTATATGATTTCCGGCATCAAAATTGTTGTGATTCATCTTACCTTACAAAAATACGAAGACGATTTTTCACTTATTGTAAGCAGATTTATGGTCATGGAAAACCTGAATGCACTCTTTGCTCTCGTCTCCATGGAAGGTCGACTTTACCTCATTGCGCGATCCCGCATTCCGGAAGTCAATGCTGGAAAAATAGCCAGAGACTTCAATGGTGGTGGTCACGCAACAGCCTCTTCGGCCACGGTACGTGGCATGACATTGATAGAAGCCCAGGAAAAACTTATTCGCAGTTTCCACAGACATGTCAAACCACAGGCAATTGCGCAAGAGATGCTCTCCAGTCCTGTAATTTCCATTCCCGAAAACACCACCATCCGTGAGGCAAATGACCTACTCACTCGTTATAACGTAACAGTCCTGCCTGTACTCCCAAAGGCCGCGACCAAGACCACGTCAAAACATCCGACCGTAGTTCTTGGCAGTATATCCAGAAGGGTGACAGAAAAAGCAATCCATCACAACCTGGGTTTCTGTCCTGTCAGCGACTACATGACAACAGACATTAAAGTNCTNCCCTTANATGCCACACTTGCTGACATTGAGGAATTGATCATTGAAAACAGACAACGATTAATCCCTATTATTCATGAGCAACAGTTGGAAGGGGTCATAACCCGAACAGATCTTCTCAATATGTTGGTTAACGACCCCTCCCATCTGCCACACAACCTGGATCGTGAGCCCAANCANNGCATCCGGGAACAGAGTAAAAATGTCCTGCAGCTGATGAGTGAAACCCTTGACCGTGACCTTATTATTCTCCTTAGAACAGTAGGAGAAGTTGCTGAAACAGAAGGCTTTAAAGCCTATGCCGTTGGTGGATTTGTTCGGGATCTGCTTATGAAACTCAAGAATCTGGATCTTGATATTGTGGTGGAAGGTGATGGAATAGTTTTTGCTAAACAACTGATTAAAANACTGGGCGGCAGAATGNAAACCCATAAACGTTTTATCACCGCCAATGTAATCCTTCCTTCTGGTTTCAAACTTGATATCGCCACTGCCAGGCTTGAATATTATGAGTACCCGGCAGCCTTACCCACTGTGGAACTTTCCTCCATCAAACTTGACCTGTACCGCAGGGATTTCTCCATTAACGCCATGGCACTGCAGCTCAATCCTGGACAGTTTGGAACGCTTATTGATTTTTTCAACTGTCAGAACGATCTTAAAGACAGACTGATCAAAGTGTTACATAACTTAAGTTTTGTGGAAGATCCCAGCAGAATTTTACGTGCCATTCGTTTTGAAAAACGATTGGACTTCAGAATTTCCAGACACGCAGACCGATTAATCCGCGGAGCTGTCAAAATGGATCTCTTTGGCAAAGCCACAAATCCCCGCCTGTTTACCGAGCTCCAACATATCTTTGCTGAAGAAAACCCAGTACTTGCTATTAAAAGAATTGCAGATTTCAATCTATTTCAATTTCTCTGGCCGGATCTCTTACCCAACCTGAAAATCGACCGACGTTTCCTGCACATCCTGAGGCAGGCCCAGAGTGGTATCTCCTGGTTTCATCTTCTCTATCTTGAGGAAACAATCGAACCGTGGCGTATCTACCTTCTTGCCATTATGGCAAGATCACGTCCTAAACAACTTGAAACATTCTGTGAACGCTTTCAGATCCGCCAAAGAACCTGTCAGGAACTGACCACCCAGAAACTGACAGCTGATGATCTGGGAAATCGTTTTTATCATCATGTGCCAGAAAAGAACAGCGAACTCCGCCGCATGCTGGCCCCTCTTTCCAATGATGGTTTGCTTTATCTGATGGCCATTGCCAGGAAAAAAGAGATCAAACAGCTTGTATCGCTTTATGTTACGTCGTTGCGTAACATAAAACCGTTGTTAAACGGTGAAGATCTGAAACAGTTAGGATACACACCCGGCGAAACTTTCAGAAAAATATTTTCTGCTTTAAGAGATGCTCAACTGGACAATGCAGTGAAAAGCAGGGAGGATGAAGAAGCATTTGTGCTAAAGCAATTTCCCCTCTAAAGTCAAAACAGAAATAACTTCGAAACGAAAACTCAACAGCAAGCTTGACTTCCACACCCAATTGCTCCTATGCTATATTTGTTATTAGGAGCCACAAACCAATCAGGCGGTGAAAAGATCCGGCGCCCTGTAAGCAGTTACATTATGATTATTCCCTTCCCCGATGGAGTCCCCAATGAACAAAGCAATAAAATGGCTGTTGATCATCATCGCCGGTACTGGAGTCCTGTTTGGCGTCATTCTTCTCATCCTTCCCTTTATTATTGATCCAAACGATTATAAAGAACAGATTAATACAATAGTCTATGAGCAGACCGGGCGCGTTCTTTCCATTCCAGGCGACATCAAGCTGCAGATTTCACCAAAGCTGGATGTCGCTTTTTCACTTGGTGAGATTCAGCTTGCTTCAGGCAAAGATTTTCCGGATACTTCTTTTGCATCGAGCACGCTTGCCGAAATCAAACTCGCCATCTGGCCTCTGCTGACAAAAAACCAGTTGCAGATAAACAAGATTGTTCTCAGTGGAGTACAGCTCAACCTTATCCGTAATAGAGAAGGAAAAACAAATTGGGAAGATCTTGCCGGGAGAACAACAGCTAAGGGTGATACTGAAACAACCCGGAAACCAGAGCAGGATCAACCGAAGCAATCTACAAAAAAAGCTTTGCCGACGATTGATATCGGGGGCATAGAAATAAAAGATATAAACGTCCAATACGACGACAAACAGGCAAAAAAGACCATCGCCCTAAACAACTTCAATCTTACTATCGGCCATATTCAGGAGAACGCTCCCTTCCCTGTTGCAGCTAACTTTAATTTCAGTCTGGATGACAACAAAAAACCTGTCACAGCAAGTATTAAAACCGGGTTTGAATTAACCTTGGATCTCTCCAAACAATACTTCAGTGTAAATGGTTTTAAGCTGGACGGTCTCTTTCAGGGAGCAATGCTGCCAACATCCAGGCTTGCCATCAGTCTTATGGCCGATGCTGAAATCAGTCTGCCCGATGAAAAAGTAACGTTCCCTCAATGGCAGGTGTTTTGAAACCGGTGAGAGAGAGCGTGGCCACGGCTGTCAGATCATTC
>JAESPV010000010.1:0-100000 GCA_016765495.1 Desulfocapsa sp.
AGCACACGTTTCATCCCTGACTTTCAGAAAGTTCATAAAGAACTGCAATCCAAAAAACATGTAACACTCAACCTGTTGTGGCAAGAATATAAGGAACAGCATCCTGATGGCTATCAATACAGCTGGTTCTGTCATAATTACAGGGATTGGACAGGTCATCTTGATGTGGTGATGCGTCACGAACACCGGGCAGGGGAAAAACTGTTTGTTGATTATGCCGGCCAGACAGTTGAACTGATTTATCAGAATAGTGGTGAGATCCACAACGCACAGGTCTTTATCGCTGTTATGGGTGCCAGTAACTACACCTATGCAGAGGCCACATTAAGCCAGAAGGTTGAAGATTGGATCGGTTCCCATGTCCGGGCGTTTACTTTCTTCGGGGGAGTCCCTGAAGTGGTAGTACCGGACAACCTTAAAAGCGGGGTCTCCAAAGCATGCCTGTACGAACCTGACATTAATCCCACTTACAATGATCTGGCCAGACATTATGAAACTGTGATTATTCCTGCACGAGTCAGGAAACCACGGGATAAAGCGAAAGCAGAAGCCGGGGTACTGCTGGTGGAGCGATGGATACTTGCCAAGCTCCGCAACCATCGATTCTTCAGCCTGGCTAGCCTCAACCGGGAGATTGGAAAACTCCTGCAATTCCTGAATGAAAAACCTTTTCAAAAACTCAGCGGCAGTCGTCAAAGCTGGTTTGAAGAAATTGACAAACCTGCCTTAAAGCAACTGCCTTCAGCGCCTTACGAACTCGCCTACTGGAAAAAAGCTACTGTTCATCTTGATTATCATGTGGAAGTGAAAGGGTATTATTATTCCGTCCCGTACACTTTGGTCAAAAAGAAACTGGATATTCGGTTTACCCAAATGACAGTGGAATGCTTTCACCGTGGCAAGCGGGTAGCAAGCCATCTCCGGCAGGTGCCAAAGGGTCGTCACGCAACAATCAAAGAGCACATGCCCCTCAGCCATCAAAAATATCTGGAGTGGACACCAGATCGCTTTACCCGTTGGGCTGCAAAGATTGGCAAGGAAACTGTCATATTAACTAAACTCATCCTGTTAAAAAGAGCACACCCGCAACAGGCTTACCGGACACTACTTGGGATTCTAAGACTTGGTAAGGCGTATGGCGACAGTCGTCTTGAGGCAGCCTGCAGCCGTGCTCTGTATATCAATGCGCTCTCTTATAAAAGTATAGAATCAATCCTTAAGAATGGGCTTGACCAGAAACCGCTACCAGAGAAAAGCCATGGAAAAGATCCTGTTAAACATAAAAATACTCGCGGTGCCAATTACTTTAAATCCACAACCCATTAAAGGAGAGACGTATGCTGCTTCATCCGACACTTGAAAAACTGAAAACGATGCGATTCTCTGGAATGGCAGAGGCTCTTGAGAGCCAGATGCAAATGGACGGCCTTGATGATATGGGCTTTGAAGAACGTTTAGGACTGTTACTTGATCACGAACAGGCAGTGCGTGAAACACGGCGAATGAACACCAGACTACGCAAAGCAAAACTCAGACAAAATGGATCAGTCGAAGATATTGATTTCCGCCACCCCAGGGATCTGGACAGATCTTTGGGGCTCCGGCTCGCTGATTGTCAGTGGGTCAAAGATCACAATAACTTGACCATTACCGGCCCGACAGGAGTGGGCAAATCCTTCCTTGCCTGTGCCTTCGCAGAAAAAGCATGCCGTGATGGCTTCAGTGCTTTGTATCTGCGAATGTCGAAACTCTTTGAAGATTTAAGTCTTGCCAGAGGAGATGGTCGTTACCTGAAGTTACTGACTGGCTTCGCGAAGACTGATTTACTAATTCTTGATGACTATGGTCTGATGGCGCTGAACCAGGAACAACGACATGATTTCCTGGAGATACTTGAAGACCGGCACAATCTCAAATCAACCCTTGTAACCAGCCAGCTGCCTATAGAACACTGGCATGAACAAATCGGCGACCCAACAATGGCTGACGCCATACTTGACCGTCTTGTTCACAGCTCACATAAAATAAAACTAACAGGAGAATCTATGAGAAAAAAAACAGCAAACTTGACATGAAACACCGGAACAAAGTAAAGACAAAATAATAGCGTCGCTANGCTCCGACACTCGTGTCCGAAATCACTGGACTGGGTGTCCGCTTTCCCGTGGACTGACTGTCCGGTTTCCTCTGGACTGGGTGTCCGGATTCAGTGGAATACACAAAAACAGAGCTTTTCAAGATTCTATAATAAAAAGCACCACAGACGTGGCTTCTTTTGGTGTGACAGGTTTAAAAGTGTTCTGGTTGAGAATGGTGAAACGCTGATCAACTGCCTGGCATATGTGGATCTCAATCCGGTGCGGGCAGGTATTGTTGACAAGCCTGATGATTATCGCTGGAATGGACTTGGTAACCATCTCCAAAATGCTAACCATGACGACTTTCTTTCTCTTGATTTTGGTCTTGAGGCAGCTATTGAATTATCAAACGAACAAAAGGTCACTCAATACAAGAAGTTTGTTTATGACGTAGGCTCTTTGCCCACAGTTACAAGGGCAAGCAATGCTGGAAGGATCGCTCCCCAAAGGGCAGAGCATGGTTCTAAGACGAATACAGCAGATCGTTTTTTAGCAAGAACCAGATATTTCACAGACAGCGGTATCATTGGTAGCAGAAAATTTGTCAGTAGCCTATGGAAGCGACTCAGAAGTGATGGAGATAATCCGGATAGGATTCCTATACATGTTGTAGGATTGCAGGGTTTATACTCTTTGAAACGCTTGAATGAAAACATTTTCTGATAAGAGTACAATGTTTGACTGAAAACGTGAAATGATGCCCTCTAAGACTCAATCTCTCAAATGACTAATTGTGTAATATCTCTCTTCTTGCTATGAAAGAAGGATGGGGTCAGGCTTCGAAGTTGCTCAATTGGGCACTCGGAGTTGATGGGGGAATTAAGCGAATTTGAGTCATATAGAGTTTTAAGATATGGGATTGTTTTAAAAGCTGATGCTCAGAAAAACAATTGTTGTGTGGAGTGTCGACCATAGACGTGATGTGCTGATTTACATGTCCTCGACTTAGCACTGCTTCATCTTGCTTAAATAGGTCTGTGCTGTTATATTTCACATATTCTAATTGTATTGTGATGGTAAATTATACAGACAGGTAGCATTATGGATCAAAACAATAAAGAGCTCGAAGTAACACTGAATGAACAGAGCCTTGAAATACTCATTACAAAGCTTATCCCAACATCTCAATATTTTGAAAGAAGTTTTGAGATGCTACAAAAGCAGATGGATGAATTTCGAGCAGGCCAGCAAGACCTGAAGGCAGATATCAACAGGCGTTTTGAGCAGGTTGACCAAGGGCAAAAAGATCTTAAAGCAGATATCAACAGGCGTTTCGAGCAGGTTGACCAAGGGCAAAAAGATCTTAAAGCAGACATGGACAAACGCTTTGAACAGGTTGACAAACGCTTTGAACAGGTTGACAAACGTTTTGAGCAGGTTAACCAAGGGCAAAAAGATCTTAAAGCAGACATGGACAAACGCTTTGAACAGGTCAATGTCAAGCTTGATACTATTCTAGAACGCATGGATACGAAAATGGAATCCGGATTACGTGAGACACGTTCCCTATCCATCCGTCTCTTCTCCTTTGCCATGGTGTTCTCAGCCATATCCATGACGGGTTTGCTTGCCAAAATAACTGGACTATTTTAACCATTAAATTAACTTCAAACCGCAACGGCAAAAAGAGATCCTCGTTCAGCCCCCCCCTCCCAGAGCCAACATCTTTTCTACACTTCTAATTTGACAAAAACTCTAACAGGGTGATAAGCCATAATTAACACCAAGGCAAAAACCTATATCCCCCATCAAACTGTACACAAGGAGACTGTCATGAAAAAAACCTTACTGCTCTTACTTACCTGATGTTTCTGACTATAAATGTTGCACTGGCTGCAATCAACATCAATACAGCCGACGAGAAAGAACTAGCCACGCTTCAAGGGGTTGGTAAAGCGAAGGCCACAGCAATAGTCCAATACCGTAAGGAGAATTTTCCGGGGTTTGCAGTCTCACACCGGATTAGCTTTTGCAATCATATCCCCTAATTCATCAGCCATATGATCAATAAGTTTCTTACTTTCACCTTCCACCATAACACGTATTACCGGTTCAGTACCAGATGCACGAACAAGGATACGACCCTTTTTTCCTAATTTATTTTCCATTTTACTAACTGTTTTTTGAAAATCAGGAAGCAGATCAACATTAACTGGCCCGGTCGTTCGTATATTTTTTAAAACCTGCGGATAGGATTCCATTACCTTGGCTAATTCCGACATTGGTTTATTGCGTTTTTGCATAATGGAAAGAAGACGCAGTGCCGCAAGATTTCCATCACCCGTTGTAATATGATCAAGAAAAACAAGGTGACCCGATTGTTCGCCGCCAAAGGAGTAGCCATTTTTACGCATCTCCTCCACCACGTACCGGTCTCCGACTTGAGTCCGCACCATCTTACCGCCCATATTTTTCATGGCCACTTCGAGCCCCAGGTTGGACATGACTGTACTTACGAGAGTTTTTTTCCTTAACTTTCGTTTAGTCATCAAGTCTTTGGCACAAATTGCCATTATATGATCACCATCCACCACCCTGCCCTTCTCATCGCATACAATTAACCGGTCACCATCTCCATCAAGTGCAAGCCCTATATCGGCACCTGTTTCCTTAACTTTTCCAGCCACAAGTTCAGGGTACAATGCTCCACATTTGTGGTTTATATTTTTCCCATCAGGACTAACGCCCAAAGTTGTTACTTTTGCTCCAAGTTCTTCAAATACATGGGGAGCAACACCATAGGTTGCACCGTGAGCACAATCAAGAACTATGTGCATCCCATCAAGACTCTGTTTTTTGGGAAATATATTTTTCAGAAATACAATATATCGTCCCTTTGCATCATCTATTCGTTTCGCTCGCCCCACTTCTTCCGCTACCGGACGAAGTGCAGCCATTTTCTGGGAAAAGATAAGTTCCTCAATATCAGCTTCAAGTTTATCGGGAAGTTTAAAACCATCATGAGAAAATATTTTTATCCCGTTATCCTGAAAAGGATTATGGGATGCAGAAATAACAACCCCGGCATCTGCCCGCATGGATGTTGTTATAAAGGCAATTCCTGGTGTTGGTAAAGGCCCTACAAGTAGTACGTCCACCCCCATGGAACAAATCCCTGCAGCGAGGGCGTTTTCAATCATATAACAGGACTGCCTTGTATCCTTCCCGATTACAATGCGATGCCTGCCGTTTCTGGTTTTTACGATAAAGGCAATGGCGCGCCCCACCTGCATAGCAATTTCGGTGGTCATAGGATAGATGTTTGCTACTCCGCGGATACCGTCTGTTCCGAATAGTCGTCTCATGATGTATTATCTAATTGTATTATATATGGTATATGCTCTGTAATCAGCATCTTGTGGTTTCGTTTCTTTACCTGCTTTAGATAAAAATTATATCAGCAATTATTCTTCTTCCGGCTGTTCAGGTTTTATTACTTTTTCAATCAAAGTCACTACCTGAGGCTCAATTTTAAGAATTTGAATGGGATACTCAAACTCTTTGTTTGGAACAGCCTTCACCTGCATTTGCCCATCATTCTTTTCATCTGTTGCGGTGACCTTAAACAATGAGCTCAGATCTACCTTTCCACGCAGCAAGGCCTTGGGCAGAGCAACAGTGATAGAAACTGTGGACGGAGTCACCCTCTGGGGAATTCCATCTTTCACAACCTCGATGGGGATAGCTGAAATCTTTTTATGTACTGTCTCCGCCACAATTTCAAGATCTGCTGTAACCGTGGTTGCACCAATCAGGTCAACAATAACTGGATCAAGATCCAAGGGGATTTGTATTTGAGTTGATGCACGCAATCCCGCAATATGTATTGCCTTGGTTTGCAATACATCAAATTGTGACAAGGCGGTTTGAGGGCCAGTAATGGAAATAGAATCTGGATCCATCCGAATACCTTTCAAAATAAAATCCGGTGCAACTGTACCTTCAGTCACAGGATTAACAACAAATTGCTTCTGAATCATCTTGTCGAGTGAAAGAATCACACTTTTAGGTTGAATCCGCAGAACCTTCACCCCGCGCGGCACGTTAATTACATCATTGGTATTCTCTAGAACCATGGTGCCCGGTGTTGCGTCTGCCAAATCAACATGTCGTGAAATAGCCCGGTTTCCCATATCAAGCACCAGACTGCGAGGCCCGCTTACAGAAACTTCAATCTCTTTCTTAAACTGATTGGAAATAACGAGATCGCGTGGAAGATTGATAATATCAACGGGAACCATGATATTTTTATTAACTATGTCCTCACCACCCACGAAATTCCAAAGCACTATAGCCAGCCCCAAAGAGACAAACCGCAATATCCAGTCCTTCGGAGAAAGCTGCAGCCAATATTTAAAACTAAATATACTCATGACATCCCCAGCCATTGTTTCCACCCTGTAGATGAGCCGTTTTTTGGAAGAAAAATGGTTCGCAGAGTATTGGTAAGCGTAAGTTCGTCATGCATGGCAGTGAGCGCCCCATGCTGCACCAGAGATATTTCCTGGGTTTCTTCGGACACCACAATAACTACGGCATCCGTCTCTTCTGATAACCCGATTGCGGCACGGTGCCGTGTTCCAAAACGCTTGCTGATATACGGGTTCTGAGAGAGGGGCATGATACAACCTGCTGTCTGGATACGCCCTTTATGAATAATCACACCACCGTCATGAAGTGGGGAAACCGGCATGAATATGGAAATAAGTAACTCTTTGCTGAGATTAGCATTGAGTTTAAAGCCTGATTCAACAAACTCTCGTAATCCGGTCTCTCTTTCGATAACAATCAAAGCACCGATACGACGTTTACTAAGGTAAAAAACTGCACGGATAATTTCATCGAGATCCTTTTCTGCAATGTCAACGCTTCGTTGAAAAGGGGATTTTCCAACTTGTGTCAATGCTTTACGAATATCCTGTTGAAAAACGATTACAATGATAAGAAAGAGTGAACTGAGAAACGTCTTAAGCAACCATTGAAGAGTAACAAGGTCGAGGATAGAAGCCATAAAATAGACCAGACCAACTACGATCAGCCCCAAAACCATCTGAACCGAACGTGTACCACGGATGATAGCAATGAGCTGATAGATGATAAAGGCTACAATCAGAATATCCAGGACATCCTGCCAGCGTAAAATGTTCAGGCTTTCAAGCATTGATGTTCACATTTCAATAGTAAAAGAAAAAAAGAGAAAAGGAGAAAAAGAGAAAAATTAGCGCCTTACAAAATCTTTCTTATTCTTTCAAAAAAACTAATCTGGAAATACAGCGCCCTCAAGAGGGCACTAAGAAAAGTACAGCTCAGTCAGGAAAATACTTTTTTCTTTATGCTACACTAGTTTAACAACTTTTCCAAAAAAATATGCGATATTACCATATACTTACTCATTTTTACCTGTTTTACACCCCGGATGCCACTTCCTCACGCACAAAATTTACGCTTTCTGCAGCATCTGAACTTTTTTACAACAATCATATCAACACCGGATTTCTACGCATTTTCATGCAACTCCGGTCGATCATCGGCCGTAAATATACACAGAGTGAGAGATAAAGTGATCCCGCGCCAACTATTCATATGCTTTTAATTTTTTGTTTTCGGTGTTATTAAGAGGAACGTATAAAAAATGCCCCTTGGTTCCTTAAGCTTATTGTAAAACATGCCTCCGATGCAAGTAAAAGTCTTTCAACAAACAATCTATTTAAATGTCTGATCGTTACGGCTCCATAGCAATCAACCCAGGCACGCCTGCACCTGACTCCAGAAAACACGACAAGTCAGTCCCTGAGCACCCGGTTCCTCCGAGAAAAAAGAAAACCCCAAACACCAGACATTTACTCTTTGTAATCAGTGTTGTTTTCTGCGCCGCATCCTATTTTATAGCAGGCACCCACCTGGTCCCCATGGCAGTAAAAAAGTATCTCCCCGGATACATAGAGAACAAAACAGGTCTCTCTATATCCATCGCGGAGGTTCGCCTTAATCCGTTTAACTTCCAACTGAACATTGATACTCTAATAGCGGTTCATCCGGATTTTCCAGAAGAACGTCCCCTGCTCCTGATCAAGTCACTCTTTGTTGACCTTGACTTCACAGCCCTCATCCGTAATACTTTTGTCTGTGACAAACTAACAATCCAGAATCTCCATCTCAACCTTATCCGTCGCCAAGACAAGACGTATAATATTCCCGCCCTCTCTCAGTTCTCAACGGCTCAGGAACAGGGTGAAATCATAGCTTTTTCAAAACTGCCATTTCTCTTTTCCCTGAATAATATCGACATTAACAAAAGCAGCATCCTCTTCACAGACACAATCGCCAACAAGTCCCACAACATTGAGCAGTTACATCTTGCCATCCCCACACTCTCCAATTTCTCCTTTCAGTCCAAAAACTATATTGAGCCTCATTTTTCAGCAATCATCAATGGCAGTCCTGTAAAGCTCAGCGGAGAAGCTGTACAGCTTGCCGAAAACCGGGGATTCCAGACGAAACTCTTTTGCTCCATTGAGTCACTCGACCTGACCCCCTATTTTTCCTATCTTCCAGACTCTTTCCCCTTGTCGCTTACAAAAGGACAGGCAGATACCAAGTTGCAAATCACCTTTTCACCAAACAGGAGGCAGGGTGACCGGTTAAGTATCGATATCGAAATGACTGCTGCTGATCTCGCAATAGAGGGAAAAAACAATACACTACAGCTGGTTGTTCCTGCCATGAAAATGGATGCCGTACTCATGCCCATTGGCAGGAAGCTCCATATCAGGAGTATCATAACAAAAAAAACCCACCTGACATGGAACAGGCAACAGATAAACAGCAGCCTGCAAAATGTCCTTTTTCACCTGCAAACTAAGAAGAAGGCTCCCTTTACCATACAAGTTGACCAACTTTTGTCCGACCATGGAAAGTTCACTCTACTGAGTGAAAATGACTCAAAATCTGTGACGTCCGAATGGAACAACATACAACTTTCCATTAGAGATCTATCTTCCGGCAATACAAATGCAGTGATTAACCTGAGCGGTGAACACACAGACCGGCAAGCTTCCTTTTCCTGGCAAAGTCATTTTTCAGATACAGGCACATTACAAGGAACAATACGCCTCCAAAAATTTCCAGCTGTTACTCTTTTCAATTACCTCGTTCCCAACCATGACAACACCATTCAGGGGACTGCCACATTTTCCGGGGATATCAATTTTCCTGTCAGCAATGATTCCACGTTTTCATATTCTGTTGACAGCGGAATTGTAGAAATTAATGACCTTAAACTCAGTCATGGAAAAGATCCCTGGCTCAAAGCCGGATCGGTTCGCTTCACACGACTCGCCAGGACAAATGGCCACTATAATCTTGGAAATATCTTCCTTAAAAAAGCGGCGCTTGCTCTCAACCCGGATGACCTGCCCCCAGTCTTTAGTCACCTCTTTTCCAAAGAAAATCGTCCATTGATTGAAGGGATAGATTTTTCTGGAAGTATTGCTGTCAAAACAGCTGCTACGGAAAAGAATCCATTCGAAATATCTGCGGTCACCTTACAGATAAACAACCTTGAAAAAGCAGGCTCTACAGACAATTTTGCGTTCAGCGGACAAGTCGGCCCGGAGGGCATGGTAAAAGCAAAGGGACTCGTAAGCCTTGGCCCCATTAGATTACAAGCCAATATTGCATTTTCAGAAATAGACTCAGGCTTGCTGACACCATTTGTAAGCAGATGGCCACTCTTAAAAAACAGCCATTCAATACTCCATGGAAAAGGTGCCTTGCACTTCCCGAACCCTACTTTCCTGGGTACCCTGCGGTTGACTGATACCAGCATACACATAATGGATGAAGAGCCTCGTTTTCAATGGAAACGTGCTGAACTTCATAAAACCAGGCTCAGCTTTTCTCCCTTTTCTTTAGAGGCTGATACCGCAGGCTTGGACAATCCATACTTTCAATGGGTGCGAGAGAGGATTTCGCCTTTCCAGCAGCTGCAAAAAGGACTACACACGCTTTTCCAAAACAAACAGAACCACAACAAAGCATTCCCGATTACAATTAAAAAGATTATTGTAAAGAATGGCTCAGTGAACATTGATGACAAACGGTTCGCCCAGCCCTGGACAACGAATATTACCAACCTTGAAGGTCATATAAACAATTTCACCACCAGCGGAAACGGCCTTTCTTCTTTTACCCTGAATGGCACAATGGAAGAATCCCCCCTGCTGCTCTCAGGTTCGACCACTCTTTTTAACAGTACCCTGGAATCCCGCGCCTATTTGAAACTCACGGACTTCCCCCTTGTCTCATTTTATAAACAGATACCGGAATTGCCCCTTGAGATAGAGAGTGCAACGCTGGATTTGCATATAAATATGTCGGAAAATCAGTCAGCTTTCAACAGCAACAATGAAATATTCATCTACAATCTTCAACCTTCTTCACTGGCATCTGATTCTGCGATAGTACTCGCTCTCCTGAAAAACAGTGAGGGAGCTTTGCCGATGAATATCGAGATAGATGACAGCAACCTGGTACTTTTACAAGAGGGTGTTGCCTCATTTCAAACCACCACCATAAAAGCATCGTATGCGCCCCTATTACTTGATCATCAGTTTAAGGATCTTCAAGGAAAAGATTTCATCCCCTTTGAGCCGGGATCAAACCAAATCGACACAGCAGGCCTTCTCACACTGGCCAGATATGCCGAACTCCTTGAAAAACATCCCGGGCTTGGCCTGATCATCACCGGCATGGCAGACTGGAAAATTGATCATGATGTTTTACTTACGAACCTTAAGACCCGGGAACAGCAGCGAACAGGTGCGGAAAATGAAAAAAGAACCCTTGCCGGATTCACGCCGCTTCTTCCTGAGCCTGTTGTAGTGGCCGATGAAGCACTGCTTGATCTAGCAAAAGAACGGGGCCTTCTTGTGCTTGATGCCTGTATCCATAGCTTTGGTATTGCCCGGAATCGAATATTTGTAAAAGAAATTAAGGAAAGCAATCACACGGGAAACACCCCCTCACATGGTGCCCGTATCACCATCAAAGCAATTGCAACAGACTAAGGAACGTACACGATACTATTATGCTGAAACCGCCCCATACCCATTACGACCAGCTTTATGTTTACAACTTTGATAAGATTGATATCGGACAAATTGATGATCCTGATCTGATCGGTACATGGATAGAAGATGACACCGCTATCCTCTTCTTTCATAAAGAAAAACAGGAGCTTATTGAAAAAATTTGTTCGCAGAGTGGAGCAAAGATTCTCTATGAAGCCAACCTGAATTATCAGGATTGGGAAGCAGGGCTGGATATCACTACTTTTTCTGTTCCACCACTTATTGTAGCTCCACTTTGGGAAGAAGAGCTGCTAACAAAAAAGGAACACGAAAAAAGCATTCCCATTCGACTGGATCCAAGTGTAATATTTGGCTCTGGTTTTCATCCAACAACCAGACTCTGCCTGCAGACGATTACCGACATCATGGGATCAGATCCAGGTTCAATCAAGACCATGGCAGATCTTGGCACTGGCACCGGGCTTCTCTCTCTTGGTGCTGCAAAACTTGGAGTCCATAAGATACATGCCTATGACAACAACCCTTTTGCCTGCTCTGTTGCGAAAAAAAATGTGGCGTTAAATAGTTGCGAGAATCACATCACAGTCATGGAAACAGATCTTCGCAGCGCACTGCCAGATACCCATGTCGATCTACTTGTAGCCAATCTTTACAAAGGATTGTTGCTTGATTTCTTTGAGAACCCCACCTTCTGGAACGCAAAATATTATATTATTTCAGGTTTTATCCCATCCATGGAGGAAGAATTGCTGGCAGCACTTCCAATGGATCAGCTAAAACTCCTTGAAAGACGAAAAAGTGACACCTGGAGACTCTGGCTCCTTGCAAACAGCTCCGTAGAGTAGAAGCAATCCACCATGCAAAATCTTCTCGATCAATACGGTTCCATACTCACCTGGCTTGGTATTATTTCCACCTGCACCTTTTTCTTAAGTTTACTTATCATTCCCTGGATTGTTTACAAACTGGACAGCAAGTTTTTTATCCACCTCCATGAACACAAAAAAAGAGAGGATGAACATCCTGTGATTTTCATCCTCCTCAAAGGATTACGCTATTTTTTAGGAACAGCGCTATTGCTTGCAGGAATTCTAATGATTTTCCTTCCAGGTCAGGGAATTTTGACCATAATCCTTGGGCTCAGTCTGCTGGACTTCCCCGGAAAAAGAGCACTGATCGATGGGATACTCAAATTTCCCTCAATACAAAAAGCACTGAACTGGATCAGAGCAAAAGGCCACAAAGAGCCATTCCTCTTTCTTTAGCACCTTATAGAAGAATTTCTCGAAGTCTACGCTTACTTGTCTTTTCCAAAGAGATTCTTCTGATAAGGTTCCCATACTGGCTTACTTACTGTTCACCAGTGCTAGATTCTACGGTAAATCAAGCTCTTCCAGCAAGCGCACCACATTTTCCATATCTTTCTCATCCGGATGCCCAACAGCTGCAGGAGCATCTGCAAACCAAGGAGGTTGGGGATCTTTCCTGGAAGCCATTTCCAACACCTTTTCCGGAACCTGGCCCAAACAGGAAAAAGTTGCAATTATATGACCTTTTGCAGCGATGGCCTTTGCACTGTTCATCGCATTTACAGCATGAGGAGAACCGGTAGCGGCACCATGGGTGGCAAAAAGATAGAGTCTCTGTCCTTCTTCAATTTTTGCAAGAAATTCCTGCGAAGCTGGATCGGGCTGACCACCCTGTAACCAAAAGCCCATAGCAACAAAATCATACCCTGCAGGATCTGGAGCATCGCCCACAGCACAAAGTTCTTTTTCTCCTGTGAGGTGATTGTAAACGGCCTCAGCCAACTTTTTGGTATTACCACTTTTAGATGAATACACGATAAGACTTTTCATAAGGCATCCTCCATATTTTTTGATATACTCTAAAAAAACCTTCTTCTCTCTTCGTATTTCAATTAACGTAAATATTCGGGTTTCCCTCAGAAACAACCCCAACCACTGAGTTGTAAATGTTTGGATAGGGTAAGCGTAGACTTCGAGCCGGATCAGACGAAGATGGGCTCCTAGCCGAATAGTTACTTAGTAACAGTAAGAAACAGTTGCCAGTTGTGCAAGATTATTGTGCAAAAGTTCAAAAACCTTTCTCCTCAAACAGCTATGTCCATTCAACAAACCCTCCAGAAAGCACTACTTGATTGGTTCAAGAATAATCAACGGGATCTTCCATGGAGACATACATACGACCCATATCAGATTTGGGTCTCAGAAATCATGCTCCAGCAAACCCAGATGGATCGGGTTACTGTTTTTTTTACACGTTGGATGAATGCTTTTCCGGATATTACGACACTGGCTGCCTCTTCAGAAGACCAGGTTCTTAAACTCTGGGAAGGACTTGGCTATTATTCCAGAGCACGAAATATTCTTAAAACTGCCCAACTGCTCATCAAAAACCATCAAGGTAAAATACCAGACAGCCGCAAACAGTTATTGGCTCTTCCAGGAATTGGCCCATACACAGCAGGCGCTATTGCATCCATCAGTTTTAATCGCGATGTCCCTGTTGTGGATGCCAATATTGAACGAATCTTTGCCAGGATTTTTAATATTGATTTAATCCCGGGCAGCCCGGAAGCCAAACGACTTAACTGGCAGAAAGCGGAAAAACTTCTGCCAAAAGGACACGCAAGAAATTTTAATCAGGCCCTGATGGAACTTGGAGCGCTCATTTGTCGGCCCAGAAATCCAGACTGTGGTTCCTGTCCGGCAGCGTTTCATTGCCTGGCACTCAAATATGATCTTATCCCTGAACGCCCTGTTCCTAAGAAGAGTAAAAAGGTTATTCCAATTGAAATGGCAACGGGAATACTCATTCATGATGGAATGCTCTTTATTCAACAACGACTTGCTGATGATGTGTGGGGAGCCTTGTGGGAGTTTCCGGGAGGGCGAATAGAACTGACAGAAAAACCTGAGCAGACGGTGGTCAGGGAATTTCGTGAGGAAACAGAATTTGAGGTGGAAGTGGAATCAAAAATCATAAACACTGTTCACCATTACACCCGCTACAAGGTAACTCTCCACTGTTTTTTTCTTCGTCTTGTCGGGAACGACACTGACCCTGTTTTACATGCTGCTCAGGATTTCAAGTGGGTTTCCTTTGCAGCATTGCAGGAATATGGGTTCCCAGCGGGGCACAGAAAGCTGATTACATACCTGGAAGAAACAAAACATGCCATCACAAAACAAACCCGATAAATCAGATCTGTTTTTTTACATCTACAAGCTTCCCGGCAAACCAGACAAGAAACAAGACCGGAATCCCCATGGCAGCAGTTATAAGAAAAAACGTTTCATAGCCATAAGCAGAAACAGCGGTTCCCGAATAGCCGCCAATTAACTTGGGAAACAAGGTCATCAGGGAGCTGAACAGAGCATACTGAACAGCAGTAAAAGAAATATTCGTAAGGCTTGACAAAAATGCCACAAAGGCGATGGATGCCAGTCCGGCACATAAATTATCGACTCCTATTACGACAGTTAACAGTACTATATCGTTTCCACTCCTCGCAAGAAGCATGAACAATAAATTCGTCGCAGCAGCCAGTACCCCGCCAAGAAACAGCATCCGATAGACTCCGTAACGAACGGTCAACAGGCCACCCAAAAAACCACCGGCCAAAGTCATGCCCAGACCAAACGTTTTGGTAACAGTTGCTATCTCATTTTTGCTAAACCCCATGTCTAAGTAGAACACATTGGAGACAACGCCTAAAACAATATCCGATATCCTGTAAAATCCAACAAGCAACAAAAGCAGAACTGCTGTTTTCCCACCATAGCGTACAAAAAAATCCCGCACCGGCTCAACATAACTATCTCGTACCATTTCCCTGTCTGCAAGCCCTGCCTTCACAGAAATATATGCCCCCGCCGCTGCCATGACGAGTGCAAACAAGAGCCGTCCTGTTTCCACTGCGAAACCAATAAGTTTCACATTTCCTTTACTTCCTCCAGCGAGCAGTTCTTTCAACCAGACACTGATAGATGCAGTCAGAAAAAAACAGGTCGCAAAAAGAGCTGCAGCAAATACAAAAAGAAGAAAAAACCGAATATATTGTTTAGCGCTATATTGATAGGGAGTAGATCGTGCCTCCGCCGGCTCATCAATAAAGCAGGTAGTCGCTACGCCAACCAGCATGACAGCAGCCATAATAAAATAGGTCATACTCCAGGCACTGCCATCATAAAGCTCTCGTGATGTTCCAAACCAGGAAGCGATATAAAGAGAACCGGCACCTGCCACAAGCATACCGATCCGGTACCCTGCAACATAGGTGGATGCAAGCATTGCCTGCAAAGATTCTTCCACACACTCAATACGATAGGCATCAATCACAATATCCTGAGTAGCAGAGGAAAAGCCAAGGAACACAGCGGCCAACGCCATCATGACAAGATTTGAATCACCTTGAGTAGGATCCGTAAGCCCCATCCAGACAATTGCCGCCATCACAGAAAATTGAGCGAGCAGCATCCAGGAACGACGTCTGCCAAATTTTCTGGTAAGAAAAGGCAGGGGCAGCTTATCAACCAGAGGAGCCCATATAAACTTAAAAGAATACCCAAGTGCCGCCCAGCTGAAAAATGTAACGGCAGACCTGCTGACACCTGCCTCACGCAACCATACCGAAAGAGTCGAGAAAATAAGAAGTATGGGAACACCTGCAGAAAACCCGAGAAAAAGCATGGTTAGCACACGTGGATGAATCCAAACCCTCAGCATATCTATTTTGCTGCTATTCACTCCATTTGTTTCCGTCATTCTTCCCTTTTCCCCGCAATAAATTTATGGTATCAATACTTTCAGACCTACCTTATAAATAAAAAAGGCAAAAAGCAAACCGACCCATACACTAAATCCAGCACCAGAAATATCAAGATGCCAGTTAAGATATACAACACATTATCGCGAAAAAAAGAAGCGCTGCAGCCCATTGAACCGGGTCATATAAAGCTTTATGTCTGTGGTATTACGTCCTATGATTATTGCCATATTGGTCATGCCCGTTCAGCATTGGCCTTTGACATGATAGTACGCTACCTGCGTTATCTCGGTAACAAAGTCACCTATATTCGAAACTTCACAGACATTGATGACAAGATTATTACGCGGGCAAGCGAACAAAATACCACCACCGAAGAACTTGCAAACCGTTTTATAGATGAATTCTACGTAGATATGGATAAACTCGGTGTGGACAGACCCACCATCGAGCCTAAGGCCACAGAGCATATTCAGGAAATGATTGATTTGATCGTTGAGCTTATCAACAAAAATATGGCATATCCGGCAGGAGGAGATGTCTATTACTCTGTAAATTCATTTGCAAATTACGGTAAGCTCTCCAGGCGTAATCTTGAAGATATGCAGGCCGGTGCCCGTATTTCTGTTAATGAAAAGAAAAACAATCCCATGGATTTTGTGCTGTGGAAGGCTTCCAAACCCGGCGAGCCCAGTTGGGACAGTCCATGGGGGCCCGGCAGACCTGGCTGGCATATAGAATGCTCTGCAATGAGTCGTAAATATCTGGGTTCCACCTTTGATATCCATGGCGGCGGCCAGGATCTTATCTTCCCTCATCATGAAAACGAACTGGCCCAAAGTGAAGGAGCCAACAACAAACCTTATGTCAAGATGTGGATCCATCATGGATTTGTCACCATCCGTGATGAAAAGATGTCAAAATCTCTTGGTAATTTTCTGACCATCAGAGATATTCTGCATCATTATCACCCGGAGGTTCTCAGGTTTTTTATTTTTTCCACCCACTATCGCAATCCATTGGATTTTTCTGAAGCTGCCATGCAGGATTCCATGGCTGGGCTGAAGCGTTTGTATGAATGCCTTGCAGCCATTGATGCAATGGAAGACAATTGCCCGGAAAAAGTGGATTCTGTTGCAAGTGCGGAAGATATAAAGAAAATTGAATCACTTGAAAGAAAGTTTCAAAAGGCCATGAACAACGATTTCAATACAGCACAGGCTCAGGGAAGCCTTTTTGAAACTGTTAAAACGATTAATAAGGTCCTTAGAACACTTCCGGACGCTCCATCCTCCGAGGATCACAAACTGCTGCATACAGCTGCTGCAACCATCAAAAAACTTGCGGGGATCATGGGGATCCTTCAGGTTCCGGCAGCCGACTATCTTGCCGCCGGAAAAGCAGAAATGCTTGCAAAAATAAACATAAGTGAATCTGAAATACTCGCTTGTATTGAAGAAAGGAATCAAGCCCGGACTGATAAAAACTGGGCTAGAAGTGATGAAATCCGTGATGACCTACTCAAAAAAGGCATTGAATTAAACGATGGCCCGGAAGGTACGGGATGGAGTGTAAAACGGAGCTGACATGAATTCAATCACGCGTTTACCAGCTGTAGCGGGCCGTTTTTACCCTGAACACGACAGTGCATTGCGCACTGCCATTCAGGACCTTACAGGCGACCTTCCTGAACACAAACAAAAAGTCTTGGCAGCGATGTCTCCACATGCCGGATATGTCTACTCAGGGAGTATTGCCGCTGATACTTTGGGGCGGATTGAAATTCCCGAGACAGTAATACTTCTTGGCCCCAATCATACGGGAAAAGGGAAAACCGTTGCCCTGTCTACTGCCACTTGGAATATGCCCATGGGACACGTTCCCTGCAATTATGATCTTGCGCGCGCAATCCTTGCTGAGAGTGCTCTTATTGAAGAAGATGAACTTGCCCATAAGTACGAGCACTCACTGGAAGTACAGCTCCCGTTCCTGCAGATGGCACAGCCTGAGCTTTCCATAGTCCCCATCACCATCTCTCATCTTTCATACCAGGATCTGGAAGAAATTGGCCTGGCTATCGCTAGAGCCATCAAAAAAAACAACGATAAAGATATCCTGATTGTTGCCTCATCAGATATGACCCATTACGAGTCGCGCAGTGCTGCAGAAAAAAAAGATCATTATGCTCTTGAAAAACTTACCGACATGAATCCAAACCTTCTCTATAGCTCTGTCATAGGACATCATATTTCCATGTGCGGCATCATGCCGGTGACCGCTGCACTCATCATTGCCCTTGAACTTGGTGCAACAAAAACAGAGCTCATCCGTTATACTGATTCCGGAGAAATCACAGGAGACACAGATCAGGTGGTGGGTTATGCTGGTGTCCTTATTTCATGAGTGCCATTTTCTCTTGACAGATGCCCAAAAACTGTCTAAATAATCCACCGCAACAAGATAATAAAGATACATCCTGGGGGATGGTCTAATGGCAAGACTACGGACTCTGACTCCGTCTATCAAGGTTCGAATCCTTGTCCCCCAGCCATAATAAAAAAAAAGCGGCTAAGTCAGTTTTTGACTTGGCCGCTTTTTTTGTTCCTATCAAACCTGCACCTTGCACAGCAGGTGGTGAAAAAAGGTCCAAGAAAGGATACTCAAGAACACTTTTTTTTAGCCAACGCTGCCTGTTCAGCTTCGAACAGTGCTCCCTTAACCGCCATAGCCAACTGAGCCAACGAGTACGGTTTCTTAACAAATTGCTTTGCTCCCAGAAGAAGTGTCCGTTTTACCTCTTCATCCTCGGCAAATCCACTGACAATTATAGCCGATTGGCTGGAATTTATTTTCAATATTTCTTTGTATGTTTCCCGGCCATTGATACCATCTCCCATAATCATATCAAGAACAACAAGATCCACATATTTCATCCTGACATAGGAAATTGCCTCTTCTCCACTCCCCACAGTATCCGTCTTGTAACCAAGGCTGTTCAGAAGATTACTGGTAATTTCCTGCTGTTTTTCCTGGTCATCGACCACAAGTATTTTTTCTCCATTTCCTCTGTATTTTTCGATGGAAAGGATTTCTGTCTTTTCCCTGATCGCATCTTTTGTCCTTGGGAAGTAAAGATTAAATGTGGTACCGTTTTTATTACTTTTCAAATCAAGGAAACCATCATGGTCGTGGACCGTGTTCCAGACAATGGTCAACCCAAGCCCGGTTCCACTTCTCCCCATCACCTTTTTTGAATAAAAGGGTTCAAATATTTTTTGTATATTATTCTGTGAAATTCCGGGACCATCATCCATAACACCGAGAACGACATACTCCCCGGCCTCAATCGGTTCATAGCCCAAAAATGGCTCTTCAATGATAACATTTCTGACACTTACAACAATCGTTCCATGCCCTTCAATCTCTTCTGCTGCATTCCCAATCAGGTTCATTAAAACCTTATTGATATGCATTCTGGAGCAATAGATATTTAATGATCCAGGGGCACAACAAAAGCTAACATCAATATTGTTCAAGCGAGGATCTTTTTTTTCTCTGCTTGCCACTACGTAATTTTCCACCAGTTCGTTCAAATTACAAACATGCTTTTTTACAGTCGCCCCCCTTGCCACTGTTATAAGATCCGCAACCACCGAAGCCGCCTCTCTGCCAGCTTTCTCTATGGTCTGAATAGATTTGCTATGCTCATGATCACTTCCCATTTGCATCAGTAGCAGTTCTGGTAACGTCACGATACCTGAGAGAATATTATTTAAATCGTGAGCAACCGAACCGGCCATCAACCCCAGGGTTTCCATTTTCTTATTTATGGTTAACTGCCTTTGTAGTTCAAATTTCTCCTGAGCAGCATTAACCCTGCTACTAATATCTCGTATGCTGCAAACACGTACTGTTCTTCCCTGATATTCCATTCGCCGACAAGCTGTTTCTATTGGAAATTCAGTTCCATCCTTTTTAAGAGCCAAGGATTCATGGTAACCAATCAAGTCATTGGTAATCCTTGTTTTTACTTCAGGAAGGAAGAGAGGGGATACAATTTTTTTCAGTATTGGCTGACCAAGCAACTCCTCCTCCCGATACCCAAACATATCAAAAAACTGTTTATTGGCATCCAGCAAAACACCATTCTCATGGAGAATAATCCCTTCCCATGAAGCCTCTGCAAGTGTTTTTAACCGTTCTTCACTTGCTCTCAGGGCCTTTTCCAAACGACCATGTTTAATAGCCTTCTTAATGGTTCCAAAGAGCAGCTCATGATCAACAGGCTTTTTCAGGTAATCATAGGCGCCTTTCCTCAAGGCTTCCTTAACCGTTTTCACAGTTGCATTACCTGTTAACATAATGGATACGGCATCAGAGTTTTTCCCCTTGAGGCTATCCATTATCTGATAACCGAACATATCGGGTAATTCTACATCCAAGAGGAGAAGATCAAAACAACACTCTGCTAAAAGAGCGACTGCCTCATCTCCTCTTTGGGCAGTGCTTACCTCATAACCGGCAAGACGAATAATTTGAGCCAGGCTATCACTGAAAAGTAGCTCATCATCAACAAGAAGAATCCGTATTGGCCCATTCATATTGCACCCATCGAACTGATATGGTTGACATTGATCAAACAAACTTCGTCGTTTTTCATAATACGCTCAGCAATACCCTGACAAATCAACGGGAAAGACTATGATTTATCGGTAAGTTGATGGTGAAAAGAGTTCCATTCTCGCAGTCACAGGTACACCTGATCGTCCCCTTCAATTCTGTTACAAGCGACTTCACAATGGCAAGTCCAAGCCCCGAATGTCCTTTCCCTTTTGTGCTGGTGAATGGTTCAAACAACTGAGAAAGTACTTCCGCAGGTATCCCCGGACCGTCATCATGAATTGTAATCTCAACATATTCACAACTGCCATCACCACTAAAGGTTGTAGCAGATTTATTGTTACAACTCGAATTGGTCTTGATATAAACGTTACCACCACTATTCATTGCCTCTGCTGCATTTTTGATCAGATTAATAATAATTTGTTTTATGCTGTCTTCATTCGTCAGGATGGCTGGTAACTCTGGATCAGGGGTAAAGTGAACCTGAAGCTGAGAAGAGTAAAAAACAGATTTTGCGAGAATACTCAGTAAATTAGAGATAAGACTATTTATATCGGTCAACTCACAGGTCTTATCGACAGGACTTGAAAACGTATCCAATTGTTGGACAATCTTTGAAATTCGAGTAATTTCCTCATCTATAATGGTGAGATCCTGTGTCAGAGAATCTTTTTCAGGCAGTTTCATTTCGAGGATTTTCAAGTAATTCCTGATAATACCAAGTGGATTATTGACCTCATGAACAACCTTAGCAGCTGCCATGGATGCTGCATCCATACGTGCAGCCTGAATTTTCTCCGCCTGCTTTCTCTTTACTTCACCGAGATACAGACAAATGGCAGCCTGATTGGCCAAAAAGCACAAAAGTTTAGATTCTGCCTGATTGGCAAAATCATTACCCTGAAATTCGGGGATCCCGACAACTATTGCCCCAACCGCTTTCCTTTTAGCAACCATTGGGATATAGAGCATCCCCTTACCGCCCACAGCATCAAGTAATTGAGAATCCGCCAGGTTATTAAGGGAATCTTTTTCATCACGCATACTGGTTACAATTTGTCTTTGCAGCATCGATTGTACCAGAAGACTACTTCCCTGTTCCGCAGAAAGGGAAAGATTCTGTAGCTGCTCAGCATAGGGATTCAAAGTTGAAGCCTGGCCGTACAACTTTTGCTCTTCAAAATCATGCAGAAAAAATAAAATCGTATCAATGTCAAAAATAATATTGAAAGCCTGTTCAATGGCCTGAAATATCTCATCCTTGCTTTCTGCCTGAACGAGAGTCTCCAAAAAACCATACAGTAAAGAAAAATTTTTAACCTCATGCAACAAGTCAGCATCAGGTGCAGTCAGTCCAGAGGTCTGTTCTGCGGTCTGTTCTGCGGTTTTTCCCAACGATGGCTTTACTTCCATGCCGAGACTTTTGGCAACTTCCCATATCTCCTCCTCAACCCCTACTCTAATTTCATCAATCTGCTCTGTTTTAAGGTTGAAAAGCTCATCGCCCAGATCGTAAACATCGGTAAAGTCATCATTACTTACCTGACAACATTTCTCAGCCAAGTACACAATCTTGACCAATGGGAACGCACCTTTAATCTGTTCCAAGGAGGAATGATGATACAGAACTGTATCAGCAATAAAGGAGTTCAATTTCCACTGTCTAATCAGCCAAGCCCCAGATTCACAGTGATTAATTCCAATCTGGTCTTCTTCTGCCGTGCATTGATAGACCCCCTTACCTTCGATCAACTCCGGGATAACCGTGCATTCATTGGCAAAATTCATCCATAGCAACAATTCGCCAATATCATGCAGCAAGCCAGCAAGGTAGGCCTCTTCAATATTAGCATAACCTGTTTGCCCGGCAATTCTTTTGGCAAAGATGGCAGAGCAGAATGACTTCCACCAGAAACTGCTCATGGAGAAGTGTTCATTCCTCTTAAGCTTACTGAAAACCTGTTGCACGGAAGCAGTAACAGCAATATTTTTAATTGTGTCTGCACCGAGATAGACAACAGCTTGGTTAATGTTTACAAATTTGTTATTTAGGCCAAAATAGGCAGAGTTAACCAGATTCAGCACCTTGGAACTAAGAGGAGCATCCTGGGAAATAACCTGCGAAAGCTCAGAAAGGTGTAAGTCATCCTTGTCACATAGTTCAATGAGTTTTAGCAATACCTGTGGTAGAGACGGTAAATCTTTTGACCTTTGCAGGCGGGCATATATTTGTTGTTTTTTATCCATATCATTTGACTCTATACGACTTACCTTCTCTTCTCTGAGTTATTGAGGTGACTTTGCGTATCCAACTGGTGAATGCTGTCTTTATAGTGCACAAAAGCATTTTTCCCATTATGCTTCACGTAATACATGGCCCAATCTGCCTTTTGAATCAACTCATCGCCAGAATCACTATCTTCCGGTGACACCGCAATGCCAATGGAGACACCTACAAGAACTTCAGAATGATCCATCTTGAAAGGAATTTTAAATTCATCGACAATCTTTTTCGCTATATTTTCAATATCTTTACGACTAGTTATCCGGGGAATAAGTATGGCAAACTCATCACCACCCATTCTTGCCAGAGTATCACTTTCCCGCAGACATGACCTCAATCGAACACCAAATGTCTGGAGAAAGGCATCCCCACAAGCATGCCCAAATGAATCATTGATCCCCTTAAACCCATCTATATCAAGAAACATGACAGCAAGAGATGTCTTGTTTCTTCTCGCCTGACTAAGAGCTAAACGAAGCCGATCATGAAACAAACTTCGATTGGGAAGATTAGTCAGTGTATCATGATAGAGCTGATGATGAAATTGTCTCTCCGATATTTTGCGCTGTGAAATATCACGCACAACACCATAGGTCCCAAGAAATATTTTTTCATTACTCTTGGGACATTTTTTATAGACTCCAGTGGAATACAGCTCAACGTCTATGTCGGTTTGCTTGAGAGAACGGTGTTGAATGGTGTTGTTTTTGAGGAGCAAACGAAGTTCCACATTTTTCGCAGCACGTTTCCCTGTTCTCCTTTCAAAAAATACGTAACGTGCTTTTTCGAGATCTCCCGGGTGAATCAGCTTGCTATAATGTCTTCCCAACAACTCTTTCCTTGAAAACCCCAGGAGCATTTCCACCTGTTTGTTGAAAAATGAAAACTTACCATCCCTATTGAGTAAATAAATAATATCAGGTGAGTTGCTAATCATATATCGATGAAGAGAATCGACTCTCTGAAGATGCTTTAGGTCACCTTTATTCTTTTCATTTGTTTTCCCGTGACGAAGTTGCTTTTGAATAGAGAGAAGCAGTTTATCGGGGGAGTATGGTGTCTTGAAAAAATCATCAGCTCCCTGACGGAGTGCCCAGACAGCCTTGTCAAAAATGGCATCATGGCTGAGCATAATTAGCTTACTCAGGCCCTGTTTGCTCTTGAGCTGCTCCATCATTTTCTGACCATAATTTTCGATCATTCTGAGATCAAGTATTATCAAGCCAAAAGAATGCTTTTCCAAAAGAATAACAGCCTCTTGATCCGTAAAGGCAGGATGGGGCTCATACCCATGTAAGTGAAGGAGTTCTTGTAAACTTTTGTTAAAACGACGCCCATTGCCTGCCAGCAATATTTTTAAATTATCAGGAAGAGTCATATTTTTGAGAGAGCCGTGTGTTATTTGTAAACGCTACTATTTGTTTCTACTACCTGTCTTATTTTATTCATAGATAATTATCGTATCTATGGGTCTGAAGAACAATAGGAGATCTGCAGGCAGAAATTGTCACTAACTGACAGCTGATAGCCGACCATTTATAGCGAATCAACTTCCGCAGAAACACTTATTTTTCCGATACGCATTGGCGTTTGAATCGTTTTAACCTATTTAAACATTTACTTGTCCATTTAATCACATTTGATTATTTTTTAATAGAACTTCTTGAATTCAGAGAACAATTAGCACATTACCCCTGAGTTCCTGTTACAAAAGATAAAACTTTCAGGAAGTTCTTCCGAAAACACCAAGTTGAGCACCTCCACAAGGAACTTATTTACGATTTCCCCGCATTCGATCAAGTATTTCCATTTTGCCTTGGTGGATATCAAAATAATATTTCCTTAACTGGATATTTCATAGAAGATCATTTGGTTTGAAAACTGTCTGCATGTGCATGCTGTATGTAGTATGCTGACAATGTGCAACATGCCTGATACGGTATGGTTTTTCTTATATGAAATATCCAGTTCCTTACACTGAGATTTGTAAATATCAGCAACTTAGCGTATAGTGTTCTGCTACTCCATTTTTTTTACTCAAAAAGCTTACCTTTAAAGGGTGATTGAGATATGAAGAAGTCAGGATACCTGCTTTTCATGGCCGGTATAATATCATCTTCCATGGTGCTTTTCTCTGGCACCAATGTCATGACAAACGCTCAGGATGGAGTCGGAGCTGCCCCCGAAGCACGTGCAGATCTTATCATCATTGACAATATGAAATCCTTTGGCCCGCTTGAAAAGGCCACCGTTGAATTTCTCCATGACACCCACACAAAGGCTCTCGCCAAAAATAATGAATCGTGTGGTATCTGTCATCCTGTTGCAAAAGAACAGTTCTATCCTGGATTTAAACGACTGAAAAATACCAGCAGAGAAGAAGTAATGAATATTTACCATGACGGCTGTATTGGGTGTCATGGTGAAATGAGGCTGAAAGGTGAACAATCAGGTCCTGTTGAATGTGATGATTGCCACATGGAAAAAAAGAAGTACAACTCTTCACATCTAGCCATTGGGTTTGATAAATCCCTGCACGCACGTCATGTACAGGCACACGAAAACAAATGTGACCAGTGTCATCATGAGTATGACGAAAAAACAAGGACACTTTTTTATGCCAGGGGGAAAGAAGGAACCTGCCGTTATTGCCACACAGAACAAACGAAGGACAACCTTTTATCCATGCGCGTAAGCTCCCATATCGCCTGTATAAACTGCCATATCAATAACCAGGCAAAGAATCCGCTGCCCCCTCCCGTAAAGTGTTCCCAGTGCCATGATGCATCTTACCAGAATACAATCAAGAAACTTGATCCCATCCCAAGGCTTGAAAGAAATCAGCCCGATATGGTGATGATTACAACTGGCGAAAAGGATCTGGATAGCGGCGTAAAAATCCAAATGAGCCTTGTACCCTTTAACCACAAGGCTCACGAGGGATACAACGATACCTGCCGGGTCTGTCATCATCAGGAGATGAAGCAATGCAGTGACTGTCACACACTCGGTGGCTCAGATGCAGCTAAAGGATTAAGTCTTGAACTTGCCATGCATAAAAAAGATACCGATCGAAGTTGTGTCGGTTGCCATGCAAACCAGTATACAAAAAACAGAAATTGTTCCGGCTGCCATCAGTTCACTCCCACAACTGCCAGAATGAGCAACAGATCTTGTCAGGTATGTCACATTCCAATCCCAAAAGGTGTTGAATTGACCGATCACACAGCCCAACTGCTCCTTGAAGGTCGTCCTGAAAAACCTGCAACATACACCCAGGAAGAGATACCTGAGAAAATCATTATCGGAAAACTCTCTAAAAAATACGCTTCTGTGGAGTTTCCCCATAGGAAAATAATCAATAAGATCGCAGAAAATATGGGAGACAACAAGCTGGCCCTGCATTTCCATGCTGAAAAGGCGACCACCTGCAGCGGATGCCATCACAATGCACCGCTGACAAAACAACCATCCGGATGTAGCAGCTGCCACGCCAAAGCCTTCAATGACAGAGACATGCACAAGCCCGGAATTGTCGGCGCCTACCATCTCCAATGTATGGAATGCCATACCACCATGAAGATAAATATAGTCGGCTGCAAAGACTGCCATAAAGAAAAGAGCCCGCAATCCTCAGCACTGCTGCAGAGGGAGAAAGAATAATGTCCATATCACGAAGAAACTTTCTTGGCTGGATGGGAGCCGCAGGCCTTGCCGCCTCTCTTGTCGACAAGCAGGCTCACGCCGCATCCACCAAAGAGTTCGCAGGCCACAAAGGTAGCTATGGAGTGCTCCATGATATCACCAGATGTGTGGGCTGTAGATCCTGTGAGGAGGCATGCAACACGGTCAACAACCTGCCCAAACCCGCAAAATCCTTTACAGACGAATCTGTTCTGAACAAGAAGCGTAAACTCACGACAACTGAGTATACGGTTGTAAATGAATCGGTACAAAAAGGCAGCCAAATCTTCACAAAAATTCAGTGTAATCACTGCCTTGAGCCAGCATGCGCATCTGTCTGTTTTGTTAATGCCTTTCAAAAACTGCCCAATGGTGCTGTTGTCTATGACGCATCCGTCTGCGTGGGCTGCAGGTACTGCATGATGGCCTGCCCCTTTGAAGTGCCGACCTACGAGTATGATGATCCATACACTCCCGAGGTTGTCAAATGTACCCTGTGTGCTCCACGGCTTGAGAAAGGACTCCTTCCCGGATGTGTTGCAAGCTGTCCCACGGAGTCACTTCTGTTTGGCAAACGGGAGGATCTGTTGAAAATTGCACGCAGGCGCATAGAGAAATTTCCCCATCGCTATATTGATCATATTTACGGTGAACAGGAGATGGGCGGCACAAGTTGGCTCTATCTGTCAGGAGTCCCTTTTAAAGATTTAGGCCTGCGTGAAGATCTTGGAAACACACCGGCACCAAAACTCACATCAGGCGCACTGCATTTGATTCCCATGGTCGTTTCCCTGTGGCCGGTATTTCTTGCTGGTATGTACGGAATGACAAAACGAAGGAATACAATTGCAAATGAAGAAAAAGCACTGGCTGTAGCAATTGCCATAGAACAAACTGAAAACAAAGCGGCCGAAGCACTTTCCCAGGCTATGGAAAAAGCAAGAAAAGAAAAAGAAAACATTTTAAAAAGAGTTGAGCGAACCAGGGAAAATAGAGTTAAAAAAGCTCTTAAACAAAGCAGTTCGACTAACAGTGAGGAAGGGGCCTGATGTCCGATCAAAAAAACAGACAGCCCCCGGGAATGACTGACTTTGCTCTAGGTTTCATAAGGGATGACAACGCAAAATTTTCACCACTTGCCGCAGTTACCGGTATCATTCTCCTTGTCGGAACCATTCTTACGGTTCTACGATTTACCCAGGGGCTGGGAGCTGTCACCAACCTGACCAACACCCACCCCTGGGGAATGTGGATCGGGTTTGACCTGATGTGCGGCGTTGCCCTGGCAGCCGGAGGATACACAACATCTGCTGCATGCTATCTTTTTGGCATGAAAAAATACCACTCCGCGGTACGGCCTGCCATCCTGACAGCCTTCTTAGGCTATGCCATGGTGGTTGTGTCTCTCCTTTACGATGTGGGTCGGCCCGATCGTCTTGTGCTTGCCTACCCGTTTGTTGTTCAGCAGGGAACAACGTCTCTGCTCTTTGAAGTGGGTTTATGCGTACTTTTATATCTGACCGTTCTTTTTCTTGAATTTACCCCCATCCCTCTCGAATGGCTGGGACTGAGAAAGGTGCGAAACATTGCTGTAAAGCTGACACTTACGCTGACTATTCTGGGAGTTGTTCTCTCCACTCTCCACCAGTCCTCCCTTGGTGCCCTGTTTCTTATTGCACCCTCAAAACTGCATCCGCTCTGGTATTCTCCATATCTTGGGGTATTCTTCTTTGTCTCAAGTATTGCCGCCGGTCTCTCCATGGTGATCTTTGAAGGCATGCTGTCGCATAAAAACAAAACGCTCCAGGGCCGAATGGGGAAAGCGTATCTTGAAGAGCATCCGCCTCTTATTCTTGGCTATGCAAAGGCTGCATCACTGGTACTGTTTGGCTATTTTATGGTCAAAGTCGTTGGGATCACTGCAGGAGACAACTGGCACCTGCTGCTCACACCATACGGCATCTGGTTTCTGGTTGAGCTTCTCGGCTTTGTTGCGCTGCCGTGTTTTCTGTTTGCTGTGGGGTCAAGAAACAAAGATGCGGGCCTGATCAAATTTACCGCAGTATTGACAATCATCGGAATCATCCTCAATCGACTTAATATAAGTATGATAGCCTTTAACTGGCACCTTCCTCTGGATGAACGCTACATTCCCAGCTGGATGGAGATCGCCCTTTCAGTTTACATGGTGACCTGTCTGATTCTGGCCTTCAGGTTTATTGTAACACGCATGCCGGTTTTTGACGAACATCCCGATTTTAAAGAACAGCTGCAATAGCAGGGAGATCAGAAAATGGACACTCTTCAGGATTTCATGCTGCATACGGAAAGCAACACCTACATTCTCATGGGAATATATCTCGTGTGTTTACTCGGGTTCTGGATATTTTTGACGCAAAAAGACGAAGACCAGGACTGATAGGAAATCTGCCACCATGTTTTATACATTAATGGTCTATATAGCTTTATCTGTTTTTACAATCGGGCTGACATATCGTCTTTCCAGCTGGTTCCGTTTCAATGTCGGCATCAATACGGGTGGAGTGACACCATGGACACGAATCAGAGCTGCCTGCAAAGGTGTTGCTGGACTTTTCAATAAAGAAAAACTCACACTTCTTGGGATCGTTTTCCTGCAGGACATACTGCTTCAGAAGCATATACAGAAGCAGGACAGGCTGCGCTGGATCATGCATTTTCTTATATTTTCGGCCTTTATGTTCCTGCTTATTTTTCATGCCCTGGATCAGATCATCGTCACCCCAATATTTGACAGGTTCTACCTTACGATGAACCCCTGGTTGATTATTGCCGGGATCATCCTCCTTGTCGGTCTTTCCATCGCCCTCTACAGAAGATATGTCCTGAAAGTTCCACGCTTAAAAACCAGCGCCATGGATTTGTATACCATCATTATTCTTCTGCTTATTACCCTCTCCGGCCTCTTTATGGAAATGACCAAACTCACATCCTATGACTACTATCAGAAAATCTGGTGGGTTCATATCCTTGCCTGCCTATTCGGCCTTGCCTTTCTCCCGTTCAGCAAGATGTTTCATATGTTCACCACCCCCTTAAGCCTGCTGGCCAATGCGGTGATGGATGAGAACTCAGATCCGGCCAACATTGCCACCAGGCAGGTGATGGAACTTGATGCCTGTACCCGGTGCAATACCTGCTCCAGACACTGTTCAGTCGCTGTGGCCTGTGACCATCTTGGCAATGACACTATTCTGCCGGCAGAACGGATGCACTTTCTCAAAGAATATATTGCCAATAAGAACATCAGCTCCAAAAAGCTGGCTGCAATTCAGCAGGGAATTTACCTCTGTACCAACTGTGACCGCTGTACCGTGGTCTGCCCTGCCGGCATCAACCTGCGGGAACTCTGGTTTTCCGCACGGGAAGAACTCCTCCGGGACAAACCACCTGTGGATCTGATGATGACCCCGTTTTCCTTCTTTCGAGGACTCAAACAGCCCCAAATCGATCAGGAACAGTATGATAGTCCCCTTGAAAACGTGAAAAGCATGTTAACAGCAGGAGGCGATTTCTCAGCGGAAATGGATGCTGCTCCAATAGTTATTGGTCAAGGCAGTAACGAGCTCCATGAAGTTCTCGGTCTTTCAGAACGTATGGAAAGCTTCAGTTACTGTTTTTCATGTGAAAACTGTTCAACGGTATGCCCTGTGGTCGCTCATTATACGGACTCACAACAGAGCCTTGATCTCTTGCCTCACCAGATAATACGCTCCGTGGCCCTTGGCCTTAAAGAGATGGCCACAGGATCAAGGATGTTGTGGAACTGCCTGAGCTGCTACCAATGTCAGGAACACTGTCCCCAGGGAGTCAAGGTGACGGATATCTTCAACACACTCAAAACCGTCTCCATTGAAGACCACAAGTAGCACAGGAAAGAAATGATGAAATATACACTATTTGTCGGCTGCAATATTCCGGCAAGGGTTCAACAGTACGAACTGGCTGCCAGGAGCGTCGCAGTAAAGCTTGGTATCGAACTGGTTGAGAATCAGGAGTTCAAGTGCTGCGGCTATCCCATGCAGAACAGTGACAACAAACCCTTCCTCCTGATGGCAGCCCGTAATCTTGCCCTTGCTGAAAAAGATGGCCTTGATATGATGGTGCTGTGCAAGTGCTGTTTTGGCAGCTTGAAAAAAGCCGCCCATCAGATTCAGCAGGACCCTGGATTACAAAAAGAAGTCAACACGTTTCTGGCAAAAGAAGATTTGAGATATTCTGGAAAATCTACGATAAAACACTTTCTTTCAATCCTCTTTCACGACGTTGGCCTCACGGCAATAAAGAAAAAAGTATCCACCCCGTTTACAGATCTCAGCGTAGCGACACACTATGGATGTCATGCCCTGCGGCCAAGTGATGTCACCCGCTTTGATGATCCTGTACGCCCCTCTCTCTTTGACGACCTGGTGAAAGTAACCGGAGCAAAAAGTATTGAGTGGCCTTTACAGCTTGAATGCTGCGGTGCTCCTCTTATGGGCATAAACGACACACTTTCAATGGATCTGGCCGAGAGAAAACTGGCCGACTGCAACAGAGCCGGTGCCGATTATGTGTGTGTGGGCTGTCCCTACTGCCAGATGCAGTTTGATCGGGTTCAGCACATGATGCTATCTGAGCGCAAACTAAGGCATGAAATTCCGGGCATCGTTTATCCCCAGCTGCTCGGGCTTGCCATGGGGCTTTCAGAAGAATCCCTTGGCCTGAAAATGAATATTTACACTATCAGTAAGCTTGAATCCTATAGACAGATGGAGACAGAAAATTGACTCAGGAAAAAATCGGCGCCGTAATGGTTGTTGGTGGCGGGATTGCAGGTATGCAGGCAGCTCTGGATGCTGCCGATACCGGCTACTACGTTTATCTGGTTGAACGATCCCCCACCATAGGCGGGTTGATGTCACAACTGGACAAAACGTTTCCCACCAACGACTGTGCGATGTGAGTAATCTCACCTAAACTGGTCGAGGTCGGCCGGCATATAAATATAGAGCTACTCACCCTTTCAGAGGTCACGGATATAACCGGCACACAGGGGAATTTTACCGTCTCGCTGACACAGCATCCGCGCTACGTGGATATGGACAAATGTATTGCCTGTGGAGCGTGCAGCCGGAAGTGCCCAAAGAAAGTAGTAAACGAGTACGACGCCGGCCTATCCAAACGAAAGGCAATTTACGTCGAATACGCGCAGGCGGTTCCACTGAAATACGCCATTGACGACACCCAGTGCTTTTACCTGACAAAAGGAAAGTGTGGAAAATGTGCAGAGACATGTCCCACAGGTGCCATCAACTACGAAGACCGCGCCAAAGATCTCGAATTTCAGGTGGGAGCAGTTATTTGCGCCAGCGGCTGTAAAACATATAATCCGGCTACCCACGACGTGTATGGCTATAACCGCTCTAAAAACATTGTGACCAGCCTTGAATTTGAGCGTATCCTCTCTTCATCGGGACCCTATGGCGGGCATATGGTTCGCCCGTCGGGTAAAAATGAACCAAAAAAAATCGCCTGGCTCCAATGTGTTGGATCCCGTGATGTACATATCGGCGCCAAGGGCTACTGCTCCAGTGTCTGCTGCACCTATGCCGTGAAAGAGGCCATGCTTGCCGTTGATCACGCCAAAGACGGGCTGGACGCAGCCATTTTTTATATGGATATCCGTACCCATGGTAAGGATTTTGAGCGGTATTACAATCAGGCCCGTGATGAATTCGGTGTACGATTTGTCAAATCCAAAATAACCAACATCCTCCCAACTGAGGACGGCAATCAGCTTATCCGCTACATTGACGAATACGGAAACCTGGCTGAAGAAGCATTTGATATTGTGGTTCTCTCTGTTGGTCTTGAAGTGGGAGAATCCACCGTTCAACTGGCACATACGCTGGATATGAAACTTGATCAGTATAATTTTGTAGACACCACAAGTTTTTCTCCACAAGTAACATCAACTCCTGGCGTTTTTGTCTGCGGCGCTGTTGAGGCTCCCAAAGATATTCCCTCCTCTGTCATTGAAGCAAGTGCGTCGGCAGGAAGTGCTGGCAGTTTTTTAAATGAATCACGCTGGAGTTTGACCAGGCAGAAAGAACTCCCGGAAGAACGAAATATCAGGGGCGAGCGTCCTCGTGTTGGTGTCTTTGTCTGCTGCTGCGGTACAAATATCGCAGGTGTCATAGATGTGCCATCGGTGGTTGAGTATGTGAAGAACCTTCCCTATGTTACCTTCTCCACTCAAGGGCTATTCAGCTGTTCTCAGGATGCGCTGAACAATCTTGCCGACACCATCAAAGCCGAGAATTTGAACAGAGTGGTTGTGGCCGCCTGTACTCCCAAAACCCATGAAACACTGTTTCAGGAAACCCTTGCTGCAACTGGTCTTAACAAATATGTCTTTGAGATGGTTAATATCAGAAACCACTGTTCCTGGGTTCATAAAAACAGTCCGGATATTGCCACTGAAAAAGCAAGAGACCTGATTCGGATGGCTGTTGATAAGGTTGCCCTCATGGGGCCTTTGAACGAAGTCGAACTTGCGATCAACCAGTCGGCACTCGTCATTGGCGGAGGTATTGCAGGAATGCAGGCCGCAAAGACACTTTCCGCACAGGGCTACCATACAAGTCTTATTGAAAGGGAAAAACAGCTCGGCGGAAAAGGGCTGGATATTCACGAAACCTGGCAGGGAGAAAATGTTGCTGAAAATGTGCGCCAACTGATTGCTGCTGTCAAAAACGATGCAAACATAGATATCTATACGGGTGCTCACATCAGCCACGTTGAGGGTTTTGTCGGTAACTTTACAACAACTGTTCAGACAACGGATTCCACAGTAGATCTTGAACATGGTGTTACGATTATTGCATCGGGCGCCAGTGAATTCAAACCCGAGCAATATCTCTACGATGAGGATGATCGGGTAATTACAGGTCTTGAGCTTGACCGAAAACTCATTGCTGGTGATCCGGCGCTTGAACAAATAAAGACCGCTGTATTTATCCAGTGTGTCGGCTCCAGAATTCCTGCCCGGCCCTATTGTTCCAAGGTCTGCTGCACCCATTCCATAAAGAATGGACTCACGCTGAAAAAGCGTAATCCCGAGATGAATATCTACATCCTCTACCGGGATATGCGGCCTTACGGACTGCGTGAGGATCTGTACCGGGAAGCACGGGAGAAAGGAATTCTTTTCCTGCGCTATACCTTTAAACAAGGTATTGATATCGATTACGATGGGGATGACCTGCAGCTACAGTTCACCGATACGGTTATGCGGAGAAAAATGGCAATCAATCTGGATATGCTGGTGCTTGCCACCGCCATTATCCCTCCAGAAAAGAATCCACTTGCCCGGCAATACAAGGTCACCCTGAACAACGACGGATTCTTTATGGAAGCCCATGCCAAGTTACGGCCCGTTGACTGTTCCACAGACGGTGTTTTTCTCTGTGGTCTCTCGCATGGCCCAAAACCCATTGATGAGTCTGTCTCCCAGGCAATCGCTGCCGCCACAAGAGCCGTTACACTCCTGGCCCGAAAAACCATTGCCATCAGCGGTACAGTTGCCGAAGTCAACCCACAGGAATGTAGTGAATGCGGAGGATGTGTTGCAATCTGTCCATATTCTGCGCCATTCTTTATTGAAGAATCAGCCCGGTTATTCCCGGGTAAAGCACAGATTAATCCAGCGCTATGTAAAGGATGCGGAATATGTGTGGCCTCCTGTCGCTCAGGAGCCATACATCTTCTTGGTTTTGACAATGATCAGATAATGTCGCAGATTGCGGCGATCTACGAATAGTTTGAAGCATCAACATTTACTGTAAACCCATTACCGTAGGCGTTTGCCACAGTTTAAGGAGTCAATATGTCCGACTGGGAACCTAAAATAGTAGCTTTTTTGTGTAACTCCTGCAGTTACGGAGCAGCAGATCTTGCAGGTGTCGGCAGGATGCAGTACCCGGCCAATATCCGGATTATCCGTATCCCCTGTTCCGGTCGCATGAGCCCGAAGTTTGTTCTCTCTGCCTTCATGCAGGGAGCAGACGGTGTCTGGGTCTCCGGATGACACCCCGGTGAATGCCATTACCTGGAAGGTAATTATCACGCACGAAGAAAGTTCACCCTGTTTACCCGGATGCTGAGCCATATTGGAATTGACCCTGAACGCTTGCAGTTTTCCTGGATATCCTCGGCTGAGTCAACCAAGTTTATCGATGTTGTCACCGAGGTGGTCGAAGCGGTTCGAAAAGTCGGCCCCAATACAAGACTTGTGAAGAATGTGATCAGGGAATCGAAGCATGCAAACATATATTGACAAAATAAGGGAGATTGCTGCCCGGCTCATAAAAGATGACACCATTGAAATGGTGCTTGGCTTTCAGGAAGGCACTATTCCCATGATCAGCCCTCCAATAAGTGTCCGAACTGCTGATGACGTAGAAAAGCTCACATGGTCAAGCCACTGCTGTATAAACCTTGCCAACTACCTGACAGATGTTAAAGGCAAAGTTGCAGTATTTGCCAAAGGTTGTGACTGCAGATCCATCGTCAACCACATTGCAGAGGGCAAAGTCAAGCGCGAAGATGTGGTCATCATTGGTGTCCCGTGTAACGGCATGATGGAGCGACACACTATTAACAATGTATTTGGAGATGAAATAGAAGAAGTTGTCGAGGAAGATGACGGTACAGTGATCGTCCGGGGTAAGGGACGAGAAGAGAAGTACCGGAAATCCGATCTTTTGCGGCAGAGCTGCCGGGTTTGCGTACACAAAAATCCGGTTCTCTACGATGAACTGGTGGCAGATCCTGTTGACGTACCTGAAGATATAAAGCGCTACGAAGAAGTGGAAAAAGTCGAAGCCCTGGAAATAGACGATCGCTGGAACTTTTTTGCAGATCTGATCTCCACCTGTATCCGTTGCTATGCCTGCCGGGATGCCTGCCCCACCTGCTACTGTCCCACCTGTTTTGTAGATGAGGCGCAACCACAATGGGTGGGAAAAGGCGATGAAGAACCCGATGTGATGACCTTTCATATCCTGCGGGCCTTTCACACCGCAGGCCGTTGTACTGATTGCGGTGCCTGCGTTTCTTCCTGCCCCATGACCATTAATATGCGAGCCTTTACCAAGAAATTGGAAAAAGACTGCCTCGACCTCTGGGACTGGGAGGCAGGACTGACCCCCGACATGCGTCCTGCCCTTGAAACCTACACTCCAAACGATCCTGAAGATAACTTCAAATAGGCATAGAGATGAGGATTCTACAGATACAGAAAACAGACTGGTCAGCAGGGCTTGAGAAATCACGACAGGAATACACCCTGTTCGGTCCTGTAAAAGAAGGAAATAATATCAGTAAATTCAGAGAACTCGCTGCGGGTGAGGAACCGGATTTTTCCATCAGCACAACAACCATGTCTCCAAAATCCGTTGTGTTCCCCCAATCCGAGGTGATGTTTACTTTTACGACGGACAGTGCATCTCCCGACTGCAATATCATGAAGGTTCCTGAGAAAAGTTACTCTCCACGGGCAATTATTGGCATCAGACCCTTTGATGCTGCTGCCATGAGCATCGTAAAGATGAATTTTGACACCCCGGACTACCGGGATCCTTACTGGTGTGATGCATATGAGGCATGTACCTTTATCGGACTGGCTGTAACTGATCCCGAATCCTGTGATTTCTCAACCAGTACCGGTACCGGGCCTTTTGACATAAGCGGGCTTGATGTGCTGCTTGTTGATACAGGAGAATATTTTCTTGCTGAGGTCGTGACAGAAAAGGGCAGCACCTGGATACACAGTGCTGGTTTTAATAACGAGGCTGATGCAGAAAGCATTGAAGGACTCCACAGCATGCGTGAGGAAGCGAAAAAGAAAATCGTATCCACTGTTGAGTTTGACACTATCAATAAAAAGGAAACCCTTGAGCTCTACAACGAATCGTACTGGGACTCCATTTCCTTTTCCTGCCTCAACTGCGGCACCTGTACCTATGTCTGCCCCACCTGCTGGTGTTTTGATATTCAGGATGAAACTGCCCACAAAAATGGCAGACGTATGAAAAACTGGGATTCCTGTATGTTTCCCAATTTCACCATCCACACCACCGGCCATAACCCAAGAAACACGAAACGTATGCGTGTCCGCCAGCGTTTTATGCATAAACTGAAATATCATCAGTCCAAATATGACAAGGGCATACTATGCGTGGGCTGTGGCAGGTGTGTGACCTTATGCCCGGTAAATATAGACATCCGTGAAGTATGTAAACAGATGAACAACAGCTAACGCGAGACTACTTGCAATGATCAACCCATATCTTCCATATCCCGTCCGAATAGATAACATTGTTGTCGAGTCTGAGGACAGGAGTTTAAAAACCTTTACATTTGTTTTTCTCGACCCAAAGGATGAGGAAAAGTTTTCCTATCGGGCCGGCCAGTTTGCAGAGCTCTCCATCGCAGGTGTGGGAGAGATCCCCATTGGAATTGCCTCCTCCCCTGTTGAAAAAGGTTTTATCGCCTTTACAGTCAACCGGGCAGGCAAAGTAACCTCTCACCTTCACAACATGAAAGTTGGTGATATTCTGGGTGTCCGGGGTCCCTTGGGAAAGTCGTATCCCTGGGACACCATGAAGGGGAAAAACCTGCTGTTTATCGGTGGTGGATTCGCCTTCACCACCCTGCGCTCTTCAGTGGTATACCTTCTCCACCCGGACAACCGTGATAAATACGGGACAATTGATGTTGTCTATGGCTCAAGATCTCCAGGAATGCTTCTCTACCTCGATGAGCTGAAAGAGTGGGAAGCACGAGATGATATCAACATGCATATTACAGTGGATGGAACCGATGATCCGAACTGGAAATATAATATAGGCTTTGTCCCGCCAATCGCAGAAGAAAAAGCTCCAAAAAGTGAAGGGAATACCTACGCCATTGTCTGCGGCCCGCCAATTATGATCAAATTCACCCTCCCTGTCCTGGAAAAACTGGGTTATGATCATGACCACATCATCCTGTCCCTTGAAAACCGGATGAAATGCGGAATAGGAATGTGCGGAAGATGCGGTATTGGTGAGCAACTGGTTTGCAAGGACGGGCCCGTTTTTACCCTGGCAGAAATCAATACTACTCCTAAGGAATTTTAGTACCTCACTCCTGAACTCCTGTCATAAAAAACAAGAATTTCAAAGAGCGTAAATGAAATTACTAGCTTACATATCCCCACAAGGTACTTATCCAGCGATGCTAAAAAGTTTCCGACTTGTCGGGTTAGGGCAGTAAAAAAAGAAAAAAGGAAAGAGAAAAGAGTATGAACTTTGATTTTAGTGCAGATGAAGTTTTTGAAATGGCCGAACAACTTGAAAAAAACGGCGCAGATTTTTATCGAAATTCAGCGGCAAACATAAGCGACGAAAAAAACAGGAAAGTACTGCTGGACCTTGCTGCCATGGAGGATGAACACGGAAAAATCTTTGCAGAAATGCGTGCATCCTTAACCTCCAGAGATAAAGAAAGCAGCACCTTTGATCCTGAAGAAGAGACAATGGCCTACTTAAAAGCACTTGTCGACACCAGAGTCTTTTTCAAAAAAGAGATTGACACCTCTTCCATGAAAGAAATCCTGAAAGCTGCGCTGGTAGCAGAAAAAGATGCCATTGTTTTTTTCATGGGTTTAAAAGATCTGGTTCCTGAAAACCTTGGAAAAAACCGTCTGGAAGATATTATTCAAGAAGAGATGTCACATATCAAGCTGATTGGCAATATGCTGGCGAAGACAGGGGCTTAAACAACATTACTCATATTTTATTACCATATTACCACTAACACTCAGCTGGTAGGAATCTGGGGACATGACCCAATTCGTCTTTTTCTTTTTGAATTGGGATCGTGTCCCCAGATTCCGGTTTTTCTTTTTGAATTGGGATCGTGTCCCTAGATTCCGGTTACAAATAAACCAACCTGAGGTTCGGTGGCAGCAATTTGACCAAAAAAAGTTGCTGTTTTCAGATCACAAGCAATTATTCGCTTCCAGAATCTTTCTTTGAGATTATAAATGTGTCGTTTCAAGAATTGCCTGAAGAACATATGGATATACTGTTTCTGCTATGATTTTATGCCCCTCTTCATTGGGATGAATCATATCTGGCTGATTCAGGAAAGGCTCACCGGCCACTTGCTCCAGAAAAAAAGGAATCAGTATGCAATCCTGTTCATGAGCTACTGACGGGAAGATATCAGCAAACTCTCTGGTATAATCAACACCAAGATTCTGGACAATCTGCATACCAGCGAGTACCACAGTAACATCGCCTTTCTGAAACATTTGCACGGCCTTTGTGATGTTCTTTCGTACAACGGAGGGAGGAACACCTCGAAAGGCATCATTGGCACCGGTTTCTAAAATAACAATGTCAGGATGCTGAGCCAGTATCCATTTAACTCTTGAGATCATTCCACTACTTGTCTCACCACTTATCCCTGCATTAATTACCTGCCACTGATGTCCTGTTTTCTGGAGTTTCTTCTCCATTAAAGCTGGCCACGCTTTATTCTCCATTACACCCAGCCCTGCGGTCAAACTGTCTCCAACAGCAATAATGGTTCCATTGTATTCGAGGGGAGCAACGATCTTCTCTGTTTTGGGTTGTGTCTCCTGTTGATCACAACTCAGTAGGAAAAAAGTACCCAATAATACAGAAGAAGCCCTGATAAATTTTTTAATTATGCTATTTTTTACTGGTCTCTGCATATTTTACCCTTGTCGTTCATCTCGAAGATATAAAGTAGATTTCTGCTGTAAAACTGATACTGGAAACAATATGGGGAACAATACTGTTTTGCTGATTTTCTGTGATTAAATTCAGAACTCCTTACTTGCGGGAAAGCAAAATGACCCTTTTCCCTTTCGTTATCCCGTTTTTTGCACCGATTTCATACCGAAGTTGCATTTCAGTTCCAGAGTACACCATTTCGGTTTTATTTAGTGCAACAAAAAGGATTTTGTTTTCTTTGTCAGATATAGTATCTGCCTTGCCGCAGGGGTATCCACGGTGTTACGTTTAATTGTGCAGCCATGGGCATCGTATTTAGCAATACAAAATCCGGGTTATGTGGCACTATCATTTGCAGGAAAGAGTGAACTGGTAATTTATGCCAGGCATTTCAATAAAATAATGGAGATAGAAAAGATGAAAATTATAGGAATATCGGCGAGTGCAAGAAAAAATAAATCTACTCATTTTCTACTGGATCAATGTCTCAATGAGTCCAAACGTGCAGCCGAACTTCTGGAGAAAAGTCTAGAGGTTGAACTGATAGATATTGCTCCAATGAAAATTAATGCTTGCATTGCATGCGGAAAATGCAAGAAAGGTGTGTTGTGCAGCCAGGAGGATGATTTTCAACCATTGATTTCAAAGCTTGCCGATCCCGAACTCGTGGGTATCATAATGGCAACCCCGGTTTATATGGGATGTATGTCGGCTCAGGCCAAGGCATTTCTTGATCGGACGGTTCTTTTCAGGCGCAATGGCTTCATGTTTAAAAATAAACTTGGTGGTGTTATCGCGGTGGGTGGTTCAAGGAATGGTGGTCAGGAATTAACCATTCAGGCTGTTCATGCGGCAATGATGATCCACGATATGATTATTGTCGGTGATGGAGGTCACTTTGGCGGTGCTGCCTGGGGAAGTCATCCCAACGGGTATGAAGGTGATGAAACAGGTATTAACACGGCTAAAAGTCTTGGCAAACGAATGACTGAAGTTGCCTGTATGCTTCACCATTGATACGATACCAGGAGCCTGTCCGAGAATGCCCTTTCGCCCAAACTCCTAGGCTATCATATTTCTAGCCCTGTGTTGGCGAATAATTCGAATCAGTTCATTTGCGATAAGAGCCCCAAGTACCAGCGAACCACCACTAAGAGTGTTTACCGAAAGGTGTTCTCCAGCCCATAACCATGCCCATGTCACACCGAAGATAACTTCAAGTTGTCCCATTAATGAAATCTCGGGTGCCGAAAGTTCTCTGGTTAGACGAATAACAAGAAGACAGGGAATAGCAAGCTGGAATATTCCAAGTAGTGCAAGTAGGCCAAGGTCGTGGGCTGATGCCTGGAATGGCAAGGAAAGAGGCAGTGTTACAAGAGCTGAAAGTATGGCACCGATCAAAACAGCTGGCAGCATATCCTGAATCGGCTCATCGTCAGGAACAGCCACTTTGTTCTCTTTCCTCAAGCCAACATGCTGCAGGATTGTAAAGTTAATTGCAGCTGACAATGGTACTCCTAGTGATATCAGCGACCCGATCACGGAGAACGTGGAATCATCGTCATAAAGAAACATCCAGACTATCCCCAGGCACGCAACCGCAATCGCCAGCCAGGTTGCCACGGGTAATCGGTGTTGAAGGAAGAGGCGTGCAAAGAGTGCTGTAATCAGTGGACCAAGTGCCATGACAATAAGAACATTAGCCACTGTGGTCAGGGTCATTGCCACCATGAAAGCGGTAAACATGATGGACCAGCAGACTCCTGAAATCCAGATAACTTTGGGCGCATGCAACAGTTTTCGCCAGAGGCCAAGGCCGCGTATCAAGGTCAGAACAACTGCGAGCGCCAGGGCGTTAAAGGTACTGCGCCAGAAAGTGACCTCGAAGCTTGGGGAAGAGTCCAGATGTCTTGTTATCACACCGGCCATGCTCCAGAGCAGGGTTATTAAAATCATTAGGGAGATAGCTTGAGGGCGTGACATAATATTTTAAAAGGTAAATATTTTTTGTATGTAATTATTCAGTGTTATTTTAAAGTGAAGCAATTTTCCAGCTTTTTGATAAAAAAGTCTGGGCAACTCGTCATCCCCGAAGTAGCAATCGGGAATCCAGTCATATTTCAGCATAGATCCCCGATTACTGCCTCGGGGATGACGAATTTCACATTAAAAATGTTAAAAAAACACGCTGCATACAAGTTACATATTTTTTATACTTGTTGAAATCCGGTACTCTACGAGTCCATCCGGATTACGTCAAGAGTATTACAAAACTATTGAAAAGGGCAGAATTATGAAAAATCAACTCGTTTTTATTGTATTGAGCAGCCTGTTACTTTTTGCTTCAAATGCTGCAGCTGATGAGGTGATATTTGCTGGTGGATGTTTCTGGTGTATGGAGTCAGACTTTGAAAAGCTTGAGGGAGTAACCGATGTGGTTTCCGGATTTACGGGGGGAACTGTGAAAAATCCGACCTACAATGGAAATCACGCGGGTCACTATGAAGCTGTCGAAATTTCATATGATCCGAGCAAGGTTAGTTATGAAGAATTGCTGGACTATTACTGGCTTCAAATCGACCCATTTGATGCACGTGGGCAATTCTGTGATAAAGGCTCAAGTTATTTATCTGCAATTTTTGTTGCGGATGATCGAGAAAGACGTCTTGCCGAAGAATCCAGGAAAAGAGTGGTAGATCAATTTCCCGACAAAAAAGTTATCACCCCGATTCTAAAGAAATCAACCTTTTATCCTATTAAAGGAAACGAAAGCAATCATCAGGATTATTATAAGAACAACCCGGTTCGTTATAAGATTTATCGTTGGAATTGTGGGCGTGATAAACGGTTACGGGAAATTTGGGGAGAAAAAAGCAGTGCATCAAGAACCTCAGGGAAACGTTTTTGAAGACGAAGCTTTACACGAACCCGTCAACTACGAGTTATCCTTAGAAGTTATAACATATTCCATGTTTTTCTTCACATGATTCTCATAAGTTTCGGCGGTACTGGATCAACATCCTTCAGCTTGCTTAGCAGAAGATCAAGATCTAACATATCCGGTACCTCACTCCGATTGTCTTCCAATGCTTTAACTGCCTTTGCGGCTATGGATGTAGCTCCCTTTATATTATCATGATCAAGATGAACATACATTCCGGCAGCCCGGATCATTGCCTGTAAAACAAGCTTGGATGCACCGGTGGCGTGAAGCCATGCCTGTTCCAGTAGCTCATGGACTTCAAAAAACAGTTCCTCGTCCCAGAGTACCAGCGCTCTGCTGAACGTATCTGTTAAATGGAAGGAGGCGATGCTTTGTAATACTTTGGCGTATCTTTCCATACGGTCATCGATATACTGTTTGTAGATAGGTTGCAAATCGCTTGTTAAATAAGATTGGGACATTTCCTGTGCAGGAGTCAAGTCAAGATGATCGAGAGAAGTCACGAAGGCTTTCGACAGATCGTTTCGGATATCTCGGCACAACCTGTCTGTAAATGGGTTACAATATTTCATGGCTGACCTCATCCATTTTTAAAGTACACCCCGGTAGAATGCGTTCTGTCTGGCATGGGGTGTAAACAACTCTGTTATTTGTTCTTTTTCAACTTCTGGTAAAGGAGGTAGTGTCGCAGCCGTTGCAAGTTCACGAACTTCTGCAGGTGTTGAACAGCCGACTATAGCCAATGAAATGTCACAGGAAAGGGCATAGCGGATGAGCAATTCAGCTGTTATACCAAGTTTGGGTACAACGTACTGTCCTGCACCAAGTACCTTCATAGCAATGACTGCCACGCCTTTATCCCTGGCTATTTCCATGGTATGGGTAAGAAAGCCGCCGATTACCTGTTCGGCAGGATTCACAGGCATCAGGACAGTATCAACAGGCCACTGTTCCACAGCTCTGGTGAGGATATGAGGATCATGGTGTCCGGTCACTCCAATGTTTTTTACCTGCCCGCTCTCTCTTGCAGCAATAAAAGCTTCCAGTGCACCGCCGCGCCCGGAGATCGCCGTCAGATCTTCCTCGGTACGCACATCATGGATTTGCCAGAGATCAAGATAGTCGGTCTGGAGGCGTTGCAGAGAAGCAGCCAGGTCAGCAAGAGCTCCATCCCTGTCTCGAGATGCGGATTTTGAGGTCTGAAAAATTGTCTTACGTAATTCAGGATTGTTTTTCCAGATCGTCCCATAGTAGAGCTCGCTATCAGAGTATACCCGGGCACAATCGCAGTAGCTGATGTTTTGCTGCAATGCTTCCCGGATAACCAATTGTGCCTCATTCTGTTTGTCATAGGTGCGAAGAATACCTTCACCACCTAAACCGACAATGGATACCTGCTTATTCTGTCTACCCAGTTGAATAGTTTTCATTTCAATTTACCCAAATTACTATTCTATCGTCCAACGATTCGTCATAATCAGAAAATATAAACACGTATTCAGGAAAGGCTATATTTTAAAGGAGCAGATTGATGCCGTCCAGTAAGAGAGGGGAATGCAGTAGAATAGACAGATTTTTATCAGGAATGTTTAATCTGAACTTCAACGCTTTATTCTCCATTACACCCAGCCCTGCGGTCAAACTGTCTCCAACAGCAATAATGGTTCCATTGTATTCGGGGAGGGAAACGATCTTCTCTGTTTTGGGTTGTGTCTCCTGTTGATCACAACTCAGTAGGACAAAAGTACCCAATAATACAGAAAAAGCCCTGATAGTTTTTTAATTATGCTCGTTTTTGCTGGTATCTGCATATTTTACCCCTGTCGTTCATCTCGAAGATATGAAATAGGTTTCTGCTGTAAAATTGATACTGAAGCCCCTAGCCCAACGCCAACAACCAATACAAAGGTTGCTGCAATCATACTTGCTGTGCTGCCAGGGAACGGCTGGTATGAGATGTTAAGCACCTGACTGCAAATAATCCAGCTTCCAACATGGGAAAGAAGAGTTGCAAGTAAGGAGCTTAAAAAGGCAATAATCAGGTTTTCATAGGTGAAAACCTTTAAAACAAAAAAGCCATTTGCACCGAGTATCTTAAAATATACGGCTTCACGGATTCTTGTCAGGCGGGTTGCGAAGATAGAACTGATAATAATCAGCACCCCGGCAAGGATTGAAAACGAGGTGAAAAACTGAATAATGGATGACATCCTGTTCAGTATCCCGCCCAGGATCTCAACCGTGGCACCGATGTCAATAACACTGATATTAGGCAATCTGGCCGTAAGAGTGTTCTGTATTGTGCTCAGTTGTACCCGGTCAATTTTGGCGGCACTGAATAAAGTCTGCGGGGCATCTTTGAATGCGTCCTCTTGAAAAACAAAATAGAAAAAGGGCCGTACCTTTGACTCCGTTCTGGTTCGTATACTTGTCACCCTCGCTTTCAACGGGATTCCCTGTAATTTGAAAACAAGTAGATCGCCAATCTTGATATTCCCCATTGCCGCCATTGTATCCAGCACTGACACAGGCATTTCTCCACGCAACAGTAATTCTCGAACCCTATTGCCAAAAAGAGTTTCCCCTACTGATAACTGTTCATCTTGAAGAAGAACATCACGATGGGTAAGATTAAATTCGCGAGCCATAGTATCCCGTTTTTTCTCTTTCTCCTTCTCTCGGTTTATAGGATTATTATTAATTGAAGTAAGCCTTGCCCTGATAATTGGATAATACTCCGCATCTTCTCCGATAATATCCGCAAACTCTTTTTTTTGTTCTTGTTGGATATCCAGAAAATAGGCATTGGGTAAATCGGCAGGATACGATTCTATAAAAGTAGCACGGAGATTTTGGTTGATAAGAAAGATGGAAAAAAGCACAGCCAGCGAAACACTGAGAGTAACAATAATCGCCAGAGTAGCATTGTTGGGCCTGAATAAACCTCGATAAGCCTGCCGAAGTGCCAGGGACCTGGGCGATATTTTTTTCATAAGGAAGAGTAATCCTTGTGTAGCAAGTGCTGCCAAGCCAATAAGGGTACAAAGTCCAAGTATAAAATAGATACCGATCTTTATATCTTCCAGCTGCCAGATAACCAGCCCAATGAAGAATACAATACTCATTACAAGAATACTGTAGTGAACAAGCCCATGCGGTACCCGACCAATCTCTTTGCGAAAAATAAAGGCCGGTTTAAGGTTCTTGATACGTTGTAAAGGAAGAAAAGAAAACAGACCCACCACAATTGCCCCTAGAATGATTCCTTCAACAACAACATTCCAGGTAATTATCATGCTGACCTTTGCTGGAAGAATATCAGCAAAAAGAATGGGGAAATACAATTGTAGAAGAAAGCTCAAGACCAGCCCCAGAACTACCCCAGCACCACCGAGCAACAGCACCATGAGAGTAAAATGGAGGGAAATAAACCGACTTGTTGCACCAACAGCCTTCATGATAGCAATTGTGTACTCACTTTCACGAAATACAGCGTACAGCGATGCCTGAATACCAATCCCAGCCAAGACCAGAGTAAACAGGCCGATAAGGTTCAGAAAAAAAAGCAAATTCCCCACAAAATGATTTATGCTGGTGTTGCCATCTCTGAACGTTTGCACACTTTCCTGAGAGGCAACTGTTTTAGTGGCAAACTCTTCGGCAAGTTGATCAACAATGGCAGGGTCATGTACTTTAAGGAAATATTCAAATTGGATACGACTACCTTTTTTGATAAGATCAAGTTTTTCCAGATCACAAGCTGCGATAAAAATTCTCGGACCAAAGGAAAAAAATGAAACCGGACGATCCGGCTCCACGATGACAACATCAGCAACCTTCAACAAAGCTGATCCTATCTGCAAAGTATCCCCAATTTTTGCCTGCAGGCGATCCAGGAGTNCCTGTCCNACNATAATTGATCCTTCNTGGAGTNCTTCTGAAAATTNCCGNCCAGAAAGNAGCTCCACCGTGCCATANAAAGGATACCCCNTTTCAACCACCTTCAAATCACTGAGNATTGATTTCTCNGTCANNGGATTTCTGGCCATGCTGTAAAACTTGTTAACCAGAACTCCCTGAACNTNTCCATTTTTTTCATATNCANGAATGGTGCTGAGTACGGGATCTGAAAAGGGATAATGGGAGTGAAGNGTAATGTCAGCCCCGTGNAGCTGCCTGGCGTCNTGGAGCATTAAAGAACGAACATTNCGGCNNAGACCNCCAAGCGAGGTNAGNATCAGCAGGGACAGGGCAACACAGAGTGAAAAAATAATTGCCTGTTTGCGAGAACCATCTATTTGTCTGAAGAGAAAACGAAGATGCAGCATTTACTGGTTCACTTGACCTGAAGAGTTCTCAATCCTGCCATCAACCAGACTGAAAACAGTGTCAGCTTTGCCACTTATCTCTCTGCTGTGAGTTGCCAGAACAAGCGTTGTCTTGAACTCCTTGCGCAGTTCCAGAAGCAGTTCCATAATAATTTCCCCATTGGCTGAGTCCAGGTTACCGGTGGGTTCATCTGCAAAAATAATCTGAGGCCTGTTAATCAATGCCCGACAAATGGCAATCCGTTGTTTCTCTCCCCCTGACAGCTGATGGGGAAAGTTATTCATTCGTTTACTGAGATCCACCCGATGCAGCAACTCTTTTGCCTTGGCAGCAGCCTGTGGATCCCGATTTAATTCAGCCGGGAAAGAGATATTTTCTAAAGCAGTCAGGGAAGGAATAAGATGAAAAGACTGGAAGACATACCCGATTTTCCGGTTGCGAAATGGAGCGAGTTCATCCTCGCTCAAATTGGTGATATCGGTGCCGGCAAGGTTGATCTTTCCTGAATCTGGCCTATCAAGTCCCGACAAAAGACTCAAGAGTGTTGATTTGCCACTACCGCTTTTTCCTTCAATAACGACAAACTCACCGGCAGCGACGCTCACGTTGATGTTATTAAGTACCGTAATTTGTCTTGAATCTATGTTGTACGATTTACACAACTGAATAGCTTCCAATCCATTGGTGGACATACATTTTTTCCTACCGTTGTTATTCAAACCCTACACCCTTGTTAAAAATAGAGCTCTATTGATTGAAAAACGAGGACAGTCCCCCATTATAACGCCAGGAGCCTGTCCTACTAGGAGCTTGTCCGAGAATAGGCATTTTGTTCAAAATCGAAGAATTTCCCAAAAATAAGCACAGCCATATGTGTGATATTGCGAGCATTATTTTTTGACAATTCTGAAGAGTTTGGGCAAAAGGCCATTCTCGGACAGGCTCCTAGTTGTGCATAGTAATCACTGCCGCTTAAGGTCAATATTCTGGCCTCTGTCTTTATTTCCCTGTCCGTTATTTTGAATCCTTGAGTATTCGCTCTTGATGAGCAGTATATTTGGCTATGTCAATCAAAGTTTCTAAGCGTACAACTCTTTTGTCAACATCGACCACATGAGATTGCAACCTGTCTATATCTTGATTTAATCGTTTGGTTTCATCGGTGAGCTTCAAAACATCAATTAACAACTCTTTCCAGCCACCCATTATTTTTCCCCTAATACAGCCAATGTCTTCCTTAAGCGTTTGCGTGTTGTTACAGTATCTTCTATCGCCTCTTTAACTCTTGCGGATACCAGATCAAACAATTCCGATTCACTCAGATCGGCAGGAACATCAGGATTAAATGCGTCAATGGCCATTCGTACAATTTCGGCAGCAGAAGTCTTTTGTTTACTAGCCAGGGATTTAAGTTTATCTACTTGGTGTGGGGCAATCAGGTATTGTTTACGAACTAAATTTTCAGCGGCTTGCATGTGTGTACCTCATAAGTAAAGATTTACCTATATCTCTTAATATAAGATACACACGCACAACAACATACACAAGTAACTCTGTCTTTTTCTCGATATTTTGTTTCAGATGATCATTTGAAACGATTATTTTTCGTTAGAGTTGTGCATTCTGCTGTCGTAAAAACCAACAAAACAATCGTGGCCGAGCCCATATCCCTCCGCCCCTACAAGTAACACAAACAAGAAACACGTGTTACGATTAACATTGACAACCATTGTCTGAGCTGATACCTTCCGGAAAATGTTACGACACCAAATAACGTAACACTAATCGGCAAGGTTGAATTGACTCAACCAGCCCCCTTCAACTCAATACTCTTCAAGTGAAATCATAAACATACAATGAACAGGGGAATATAATTATGTGGAAAACAAGGATTATTTCAATTCTATTCAGTTTCTGTTTCATCCTCCCGGTATCGGCAAGCGAGACTCGAACAATTACGGATATGGCGGGCAGGAGTGTCGAAATTCCCAGCTCCGTTGACAAGGTCATCTGTTCCGGGCCCGGGTGTTTACGGTATCTCACCTATCTTGAAGGACAAGATCTGGTTGTTGGAGTCGACAGTATTGAGAAAAGAATAAGCAAATTTGACGCTCGGCCATACGCCATCGCAAACCCTCAATTGAAGAAGCTCCCTCTTTTTGGAGAATTTAGAGGATTTGACAACCCGGAGTTGATTTTAGGACTGAGTCCCCAACCGCAGGTCATCTTCAAGACCTTCAAAAATATGGGCTATGACCCTGATGAACTACAAGCCAAAACGGGCATACCCGTCATTTGTCTGGTCTATGGCAACCTGGCTTCCGAGCGACAGAAAATATATGATTCCCTCAACATGATGGCGGAGATCATCGACCATCAGGATCGAGCAAAGCAAGTAGAAGCATTTTTTGAAAAGACCATCTCCGATCTTGAAAGTCGTACTGCAAATATCCCGGAAAGCCAACGTCCTCCCTGCTACATTGGCGGGGTAGCAAAAAAAGGTCCCCATGGTTTTCAATCCACCGAGCCCGCCTACCCTCCTTTTCGCTTTGTGAATGCGAAAAATATTGCCTGCCCACCAGAGGATGCAGGAAAGCCACTCCACCATACCAATGTCTCCAAAGAACAACTCGTGTCCTGGAACCCCGAGATTATTTTCATCGATCTCGCCACCACACAACTCGGCAAAAACGCTGGTGCAATTAACGAACTTAAGACTGAACCAGCCTATCAGGGCCTCACCGCCGTCCATAATGGCAACATCTACAGCCTGCTTCCGTACAACTGGTACACAAGGAATTATGGCTCTATTTTAGCCAATGCCTTTTATGTCGGCAAGGTGCTCTATCCTGAGCGGTTCGCTGATGTGGATCCCAAGATGAAGGCGGATGAGATCTACTCTTTCCTTGTTGGGAAACCTGTATTCTCTCACATGGACACAGCATTTGGCAAAATCGCTTTTGAGCAGATAGAGTTGAATTAAAGATGCACTTTCATGAAGGCGAAATACCTGCTGAATACTCAAAACATATTCGAGCCAAAGTTGCCTTTCTTCTGTTGGCTCTGTTGGTTACCGTCATACTCCTCGTCTTTTCCATAGGCACGGGACCGGTATCCATTTCAGCCACTGACGTCATATCCACCTTGTTTGGTCATACGGTTTCAAAACAAATTGACCTGATACTATGGAATATACGTCTCTCGCAGGCGATTGCCGCTGTAGTCGCCGGGGCAGGACTTGCAATTTGCGGGGCAGTTATGCAAGCCGTCTTGCGTAATCCCCTGGGCTCTCCATTTACCCTCGGAATTTCTCACGCAGCAGCTTTTGGGGCGGCATTTTCCGTCATGATACTGGACTATGGTACTATGGCCAGTTCGAATGTTGGTGCTGTGACTCTTAATAGTCCATATTTGACCACGGCTATAGCCTTTGCCTTCAGCATGGTGGCTGCTTTTGTCATTATTGGTGTTTCCAGACTACGCCAGGCGACACCGGAGATCATGGTACTGACGGGAGTTGCCTTAGGTTCGCTTTTCACCGCGGGAACCATGTTTCTCCAATATTTTGCCGACGATATACAGCTTGCCGCCATGGTCTTCTGGACCTTTGGCGATGTGGCACGGGCGTCCTGGCAAGATGTTCTTATTATCAGCATTGTCACGATTGCCGCATTTCTCTGGTTTACAGTAAATCGGTGGAATTTTAATGCCATTGAAGCTGGTGATGAAACCGCCAGGGGGCTTGGGGTCAAAGTTGAGCAAGTACGCATTATCGGGATGCTGATTTCCTCTCTGGTGACTGCAGTGATTGTGTCACTCCTCGGCATCATCGGATTTATTGGCCTTGTCTGCCCCCATATTGTAAGAAGAATAATAGGAGACGACTACCGATTCCTGCTTCCTGGTTCATGCATCGTGGGTGGAGCTCTGCTGGTGGCAGCCGATACTGCGGCACGGCTCATCCTTGCACCTAATGTACTTCCGGTTTCAATACTTACGGCCTTTCTTGGTGCTCCGATCTTTATTTGGCTTATCGTCCGCAGGAGATAATAATGAATCTTCAGGTAAACGGTATCAATTTTAAATATAACGGCCATGCAGTGCTCAGGGACATTGATTTCCAGGTTGGAAAAGGCGAGTTTCTTGCCATTCTAGGCCCTAACGGAGCCGGAAAAACAACCCTCTTAAAATGTTTGAACGCAATCCATAAACCCACATCTGGCTCAGTCATCATCAGTAAGCAGGATGTCTTCAAGCTTAACTCTGATAAAATAGCAAAGCTCCTCGGCTACGTTCCACAACGGATTGAGGCCGCTCGTCTCACCGTATTTGACACCATCCTCATGGGCAGAAAACCGTATATAAAATGGAGAGTCGGAGATAACGATGTACGTATTGTTGACTCAGCCATCAAGATGCTTTCCTTACAACATCTCTCACTCAGATGTATCGATCAACTCAGTGGCGGCGAATTACAAAAGGTATCGATCGCTCGGGCTTTTGTTCAGGAACCAGAAGTACTTCTCCTTGATGAACCAACGTCCAGCCTCGATTTGAAGAATCAGCTGGAGATCCTGCATGCGGTGAAAAATATCGTAAAAGAGCATCGTGTGACTGCTGTGATGACGATGCACGACCTCAATACTGCTTTGCGTTTTGCTGATAAATATATTTTCCTAAAAGACGGCCTGATATTTGCTCATGGTGGGCAGGAATGCGTGACACCGAATGTTATCCATGCGGTTTATGATGTTCCCGTAGAGATTGAATATAGAAATGGTACCCCTGTCATCTTTCCCATTGAAGACTGCTCCGGCCTCGCAGACTGAGGAGCATAATACCTGCGGGCAGAACCCTATTGTTTTCAGAAAAGAGAAAGGGGCCATACAAGCCCCCTTTCTTTTTATCCTGACAGATTAACTCATCGTTATTTAATTTCTCTGCCAGCCTCCTTTACCACGGCCGTTACCACAGCCATACCCACAGCCACGGTTTGCCTGCCGTTCCAACTGCATTGTTTTAATTTCCTCGTAGGAGAGTACACCGTCCATATTTGTATCAATAGCAGTAAAAGATGGGGCAGAAAGCGCACCCAGCCCTCTTCGACCACTGGCCTTCATTTGTTCCTGCCGTTGCGCACGGGTATTGTTAAATTCCTGCTCGGTAACAAAACCATCTCCATCGACATCACAGTTTGCCATGGCCATCGGCCCTCGAGCAGAGGTATTTCCAACCAAAGCACGACCTTTTCCGCGACCACGGTTCGCCTGTTGTGTCGCCTGCATGGTTCTGATCTCCTCGTAAGACAGCTCTCCATCCATATTTGTATCAATAGCAGCAAAAGATGGGGCAGAACGCGTTCCCAGCCCTTTTCGACCACTGGCCTTCATTTGTTCCTGCTGTTGTGCGCGTCCATTAGTAAATTCCTGCTCGGTAACTATGCCATCCCCATCAGCATCAAAGTTTTCCATGGAAACTGGCCCTATGGCATAAATATTTCCTGCCAGAATTAAACTTGCGCCAAAAGTAATTGTTCCAAGAATCATTGCAGTCGTATGAGATTTTTCTATTTTCATTGTGCACCTCCTGAGGTTGCTGTGTTTTAAGGCTTAATGCCTTGTTATTTCACTTTGTAACCTCTTTACAGCAAGGGGCGTGCCAACCAACAACAAAATATCAATACTCGCGATATCAGCTTGTTGCCATCATCATCCCGAGTACACACAAGAGAATATTTCGACATTCTTTATTCTTCTGCGACAAAATTGACGAAACCATCTCTCTCCACCTTCTAAACGGAAAACGGATGAGCAAAAACGTGAGCAGCCCATCAATATTTCAATTTCCCTTAGCGATATTCGGGCAGATCGTTTATTCTCTGTATTCTTATCGATCTCCACGGGGATGGCTTGAACGGTTATTTTTGCTGGAGTTCTGTCCCTGTTGGCATAATAGAATTGGCCTTCTTCAACCAACAGGGACACTTTTAAATTGATTCAGGCACCTCAAGTTGTTTAGTTCCCGGTTCTGAACCAATTTACTTTTTTTTAACTATTGCTTTTTAATGCACTTCAAAAACATCATAATCAAAAATTATTATGGACAATAGAGACAAGAAAATTGCAGATGAAGTCATCCTGAAGGTGTCTAAAGAGATCGCTATTAAATTTATTGAAGTGGGCAGACTTACCCCGGTCACCTTTGAAACTGGATTCCCAAAAATATTTGCGACAATAAAAGAAACTGTGAAAAAATCCTGATGGAACTGCTCACCGAATTAAACCACGCACCGAAAAGCATTGATCACATCCATATCATGGGAATATGTGGCACGGGCATGGCAGCCCTTGCCGGGATGTTAAAAAACTCCGGATATACAATCACCGGTTCCGACAAAGCAGTCTATCCACCTATGTCTCTTTTTCTGGAAGAAATTGGTATTAAGGTATGTGATGGGTACGATGCACAAAACCTGGAACCTCGCCCTGATCTTGTCATTGTGGGAAATGTCATTACCAGAATTAATTCCGAGGCACAGGCCTTAGCTGAAGCCAAAATCCCATATCTTTCTTTCCCGCAGGCTCTTGCTCACTTTTTCATACAATCGCGAACTTCTCTTGTAATCACTGGAACCCACGGCAAAACCACAACTTCATCAATTCTCGCCTCATGCCTCAACAGAGCAGAACTCGACCCCACTTTCATGATCGGTGGAATAGTGCGAGATTTTGACGCAAACTTTCGCATAGGCCATGGGAAACATTTTGTTTCTGAAGGGGACGAGTATGACACCGCTTTTTTTGACAAGGAATCAAAATTCCTCCACTATCGCCCGGATATTGCAATCATCACTTCAGTGGAATTTGATCATGCTGATATCTTTGATGATCTTGATGCAATCAAACGATCTTTCAAGAAGTTTGTTTCACTGCTCCCAGAGGATGGGCTAATTATTGCTCACCTTGATGATCCAAACGTTGCTGAAGTTGTGCAGGGTGCCCCTTGTGAAGTACAGGGATACGGACACAGCAGTACGCTGGACTGGTCACTGTATGATGTGCGTGCAGATGGTGGGATGACTCATTTTAAAGTAAGGCAGCGTGGCAAAGAATGGGCAGAGCTTGCAGTACAATTACCCGGAACGCATAATTGCTTAAACTCTCTCGCTGTTGCTGCAGTATTACACCGCATAGGTGTTGCTCCCAAAGTTATCAATGAAGGTTTGAGCAACTTTGGCGGCATTAAACGGCGTCAGGAAGTACGTGGTATTGTGAACAAAGTAACCGTTATAGACGACTTTGCCCATCATCCCACTGCTGTCAAAGAAACATTAAAAGCACTAAAAGATGCCTATGCCGGACAACGCCTGATAACTGTTTTTGAACCACGCACCAATTCATCACGACGTTCCATTTTCCAAAAAGATTACATCAGCTGCTTTGACTCGTCCGAACGGACCTTTATTCGTGAACCGGTTCCCCTGGATAATGTGGCTTCAGATGAGTTGTTCTCTTCGAGAAAACTTGCCATGGATCTTAACAAACGTGGACTCCATGCTGAATCCTGCCCGGACACCGATACTATTTTGACTAAGTTGCTTCCAATTCTCCAGGAAAACGATGTGGTGGCCATTCTGTCCAACGGTGGTTTTGATAATATACATGTGAGACTCCTGGAAAAGCTGCAAGTTATTTAAGATCTGGAAACTATTAGCTGCTGTTAAAAAATAACGCAAATATTCGGATTAGCCTCGGAAACAGCCCAAAGCACTGAATTATAAATGCTTGTATCTTTAATAAGAAAAGACGGCATGAGAAAAATCTCAAACCGTCTTTTTTTTTCAGGGTACCCTGCCTGCTTATATTTTACAGAATTTCTTTTAAGTGCTCTTTAAGTTCCATCGTAAGCTCAAAGTAATCAATTCCCTGATTATTTGCATTTCCTTCAGTTTCAATACGCTGGGCAATTTCAGCTATATCTTCAAGCCCAAGGTTTAACAACGCCCCTTTGAACTTATGGGCGACCGTGGTAATTCCTTGAATTTCACCGTTCTCCACACTCTTTTCCAACTCTTTCATATGACTCTGCAACGTTTGTAAAAATATTGGTAACATGGACAGAACCTTATCATTTGGTAATACATATTGGTCACAGATATGTTTTTTTACTCGATCAGACAATGATAAATAGGTCATATGCGTTGTATCCGGAAATAGCCCGTTAGGGGTTTATATCGTATTGCTTTACTTCATAAAAGCTGTAATATACAAAAAAAAACTAAATTTCCATGAAACATAAATGGTTAATGGAAGCACCAAGGACTTATAATAATACTGGCTTGCCCACTGTTCACCAGTGTTAGACGATTCTTTTCTATGGTATACGAATAATAGGATTATTTAAAAGTAAAAAATCAAACCGCATACCCTATAAGTACATAATTATTGAGAATGAACCCACTGCTGAAACGCATACATCATATCATTGTCTCCTCCTCTCTACTATCAGATGAATCATCACTCATCATCGGAGTCTCAGGAGGCGCTGATTCCATAGCTCTACTGCATATCCTCTCTATACTGTTTCCTGCCACCAGACGGATTGTTGTATACGTGGATCATGGTTTACGCCCGAATGAAACTGATGCTGAAAAAAAAATGGTCCAAGAGCAGGCTGGAATCTGTTGTGCTGATTTTGAAACAGTAGCAGTTGATGTGCAAGGTGAGAAGGACAAAAATAAGTGTTCTCTTGAGGAAGCCGCACGAACTCTTCGCTACCGTGCATTTGAAGATATTCGCATCAAACACAAAGCCACCACTATTGCAGTCGGACACACCGCCAATGATCAAGCCGAGGAAGTTCTCCTGAGGTTAATTCGCGGAAGTGGAAGTGCAGGGCTTAGTGGAATGAACCAACTGCGTGGCCACATTATCCGGCCTTTACTTCATGAAACAAAAAAGACGTTACTTCACTACCTCCAGGAACAGCACATTCCATTTTGTCAGGATAGTTCTAACTTTGATACACGCTTTCTGCGAAATAAAATCCGCCTCGAACTGCTGCCAATCCTTGAACGTGATTATAATGCATCGATGCAACAAACTCTGTTGCAGACTGCCGCAGTTTTAAGCGATGAAGACAGCCTGCTTACTCAATTAACAGAAGCAATTCTCCCAGAAGTTCTCCAGAAAGAACCTGGAAAAATAACACTATCACTCCCACTCTTCACAGAGCAGCCGGTGGCCATCCAGCGAAGAGTATTAGATAATATCTGCTGGACACTCCATTCGAAGCCATCATTTAAAAAAATTCAAAGTCTGCTAAAACTTGCTGCGACCAATGAACAAAAAGAGATCCACCTCACAGATGGGCTACGAGCTGTGAAACACAAAGATACCATTCTCTTTCATCGGCCTTCCAGTAAAAAAGGATATCGGGGCCCGGGAGTTGTCCACAAAACGTTTTCGCCCGTTAGTATTCCCAGTCCAGGAATCTATCCTGTGCCAGGGCTTGCCCATACATTGTCTATTACAAAACTTGCCTTCTCCCCTGATCTGCTAAAATCTCCGGGAACAGTATTTGTGGTGGATGCCAATGCAATCAAGTTTCCACTGTATCTTCGTCAAATCAGGGCCGGTGAGTCTTTTCATCCACTGGGAGCACCTGGCAGAAAAAAAATTGCGCGGTTCCTGTCAGATCAGAAAATTCCCACCATGGAACGAAATAATTATCCCCTTCTGCTTTCCGGGGAAAAGAATGTCGCTCTGGCAGGCATTCGCATCGACCACGAATTTCGGATAACCCAAACCACAAGCCAGGTACTCCTTTTACAATGGCAGAAAAGCTGATATTCACCAGACATAAGAACAATGACCCAGACTGTTCCCTGCAAAGCATTGATTCCAGCAAAAATGATCAGCATTGCCTCATTGCCTGCCCTATTTTTCGCAAGGAACTCGAACATGCCTTAACTGAGTTAAACCTCAGCCCCCGCATTCATTATATGCACTACACCATCCATAACAGTCCAATAAAAATGGAAGAAGAACTGCAATCAGGTGTTAAGCAGGCAACAACAACAGGAACTGAAGCCCGATTTCTTGTTGGTAAACACTGCAAGGGAACACGTGACATTGGCGAGATAGTGGACAGCTGTGGTGGAAAGATTCCTCAAGCCAGAAATTGTATCGATATGTTGATTGGCACAGAGTTTGCCAATACATTACAGCAAAATCGTACCTCACTCATGACTCCTGCCTGGATCAGCATGATTAACCAATCCATCAAAGACGGTCAATGGACTGTCACAGATGCACGTTTGGCCCTGGGTTGGTATAATAAGATTTTGCTTCTGGATACTGGAGTGGATGCCTTAAGTGATGAACAGATCATGGAATTCTATGACCTGATTCAAGTGGAGATTGAGATTCTCCCTGTTACGCTGGATCATTTCCAGGGACTACTGAAGGATCTTCTCCAATGAAATGAAACAAAAGCAACCTCTACATTCTCCCCGCATACAAAAATTGCAGCAGACACTTCCCGATCACGACGCTTGTTTTCTCAGTATTCGCAAGTCACCGACTCGGATAGTCAGCTTAATCCGATCGAAGTACTCCAAAAGAGGAATAGAAAATTTTCTGGTAAGTCCTGTCAGGCTCTTAAATCGTGGCGCATCAATCTCACCTTCTTTAACTATAAAAGCTGTAACTTTTTCCTGTAAATCTGCAATGGCATTTGCGTCGTAGTAGAGGCTTTCACTTACTTTCACCAATTTTTCTTCACGCAGGAGCAGGGAGAACACCTCCTTCACCAGAGACTCCGGATACTCACTGAACTGCTCCATGGATTCACGCATGGTTGGAGTCTTTAACCCTTTATCGCTGTACCAGGATTCAAGATCTTTCTGAAGTTTTTTCTCATCCGCCTGAAGAGCAACCTGATGAGTGACCAGACGTACTGCCGAATCTTCCTGTACGACCTGCTCTTTTTTGAGCAATTCTGCAAGACAAAAATGGAAAACCTTTTGATCTACATTTCTGCCCAGTCCCGAGCGCAGCTCTTCCTTGGACAGGCCAATCTGCAGAGGATATGCCGCATGATATTTTTTAAGATCTGCAAGCATTGATTGCTCGACGGTATCACTTACACTTTTAATGAGATAGCGCTGGGTCGTTGAATCAACAACTACAATCTTTCTTGAAGAAAGCGGTGCTGCAATGATTTTTTTCAGTTGTTTACCGAATGTTCCAAGACGTACAGCAAGTTCATCAAAGGTAAGTCCAAGTGTGTTGCGTTCCCTTAGAAACAAAAGGATTTTTTCCTCCACATTGTCACTAAAGAGAATATCAAAGGTTGCTTCGTTTTTCCTGCGATCACTATCATTCAACCGTTTACGCTTACGGGGCGGCATATTTCCCAGTACCTCACCACCACCAATGGTGGCAACCGGAGAATAAGAGCGAACCACATAGCGATCACCCGGCCACACGGCGACAGGCTCCTCAAGAAGAATTTGAACGCCTGCTGTTTCTCCTGGTTGTAACAAATCACGATCAAGTAAAGAAATCCTGCCCATGATCTCAGCGGTGCCAAGATGAACTCGAACCCGTGCACGATGTTTCAGAGCTTTTTTATTCGATGCAACATAGAGAAAATCACAATCCAGCATGTATCCAGGCAGCAAACTACCAGGAGTTGCGGCGACCATGCCTCGCCTTATTGCGGCGGTATCCACACCCTGGAGATTAATAGCCGTTCTGTGTCCAGCCTCAACTGTTTCAACATCGGAAGAATGTACCTGAATGCCACGAACTTTAGCAATCATATCTTCAGGATAAAAACAGAGTTCATCCCCTATGCCAACACGTCCTGACATGGAAGTACCGGTGATCACAGAACCAAAACCCTTTATGGCAAAGATCCGATCAACGGGGAGACGAAAGGGACCAAAGACTTCAGCAAATTGCCGGGAAGAAACAAACGAATCGAGAAGATCACGTACTTTATCAATCCCCTCGCCACTGATTGATGAGACATGGACAAGGGGTGCATCTTCAAGAAAACTGCCTTCGCAATACTCCCGAACCTCTTCAGTGACCATCTCCAGCCACTCCTCATCCACCATATCTTTTTTGGTGATAATGATGATTCCCTGCTTCACACCAAGCAGGCGACAGATTTCAAAATGTTCCTCAGTCTGCGGCATGATCCCTTCATCGGCTGCAATGATAAAGGCGACCATGTCCATACCGGCAACACCCGCAACCATGTTTTTGACAAATTTTTCATGACCAGGTACATCAACAATACCAAGACGATGTCCGCAGGGAAGATCCAGATAGGCAAAACCCAGCTCAATGGTTATTCCGCGCCTCTTTTCCTCCTTGAGCCTGTCGGTCTCAATGCCGGTGAGCGCACGAACAAAACTGGTTTTGCCATGATCAACATGGCCTGCGGTGCCTAATACTATTTCGCGCATAGAAAAATTACATCAAATAGGGATTGGAACGGGACTCTTCTTCAATTGTGGAGCGACTACCGCCATAACCATGCCCCGGCCAGACAACGGTCTCAGGAGGCAGGATTAAAAGTTTTTCCTTGATAGCCGTGATTAATTCTTCATGAGAGCCACCGGGAAAATCAGTCCTGCCAATGCCCCCGACAAACAGAGAATCTCCGGTAATCAGATCAGGAGCACAGTACAAACACATTCCGCCTGGAGTATGTCCTGGAGTATGAATCACCAGTAACTCTTCTTCACCAATACGAATAATATCTCCGTCTTTCACTTTGCGATCAACGGGAGGCGAAGCCTCAAGACCAAGCATGGAAAAATAGTTTTGTGTTTCAGGTTTGGCGAAAAATTCGGCATCAGCTTCGTGCATAATAATATCAGCACCACTGGCTTCTTTCAGTATTCTATTACCGCAAACATGATCAGGATGACCATGGGTAGCAATGATACTATCGATGGTAAGCCCTGAATCCTTCACTTCCTGCAGGATCTTGTCTTCATCCCCACCGGGATCAATCACAGCACACAGGGAAGTTTTGGAGCAGCCAACGATATAACAACACACGCCCATCGATCCAACAGTAATTTGTTTTAGAAACATAGCTTTTAGCAAAAAAGAGGGTAAAGGCTGAAGACCGTAGGAACACTAATCATATAAAGCGCACTCCTTCGAATCTTCTGCCAGAAAAGTTTAGGAACGGGAACAAAATAAGTTGGACATATTGCAGATGTTCAAGTTATTTCTTTCCCGTTCCTAAGCGGTGGTTCATACGTACATGCTCGTACCGATGAACCTTTTACTGAATCAGCAATCGCAGGTATCAGGATTACAACTCCCGGCACAACCACAATCAGAAGAACTGGAATCAGTCGATGCCATATTCAACGTTTTGGGAGCCATAACTGGTGGCAAGCGAAGTTCAACAGAATCCACAATTTTGGAAAAAGCCGCAGTTGCGGGACTGTCTGCATCTGAAGAAAGGTACGGGACACCATCATCACCGGCAATGACAACCTTTGGATCCATGGGCACGGCACCAAGAAATGGAAGATCAAAATCACGGGCAAGTTCTTCGCCGCCGCCAGTCTTAAAGATATCAATTGTTGCATTACATTCGGGACAGACAAAACCGGACATATTTTCAACAATACCCACAACCTCGATCTCAACAGTTCTGCAGAAATTCAGGGACTTGCGAACATCAGCAAGTGCTACTTTTTGCGGAGTGGTCACAACAAGTGCTTTTACATTTGGAATGGTCTGAGCAACGGACAGCGGCTCATCACCAGTACCCGGAGGAGCATCAATAATAAGATAGTCAAGCTCGCCCCAATCCATATCGGAAACAAACTGACGAATAGCCTGAATTTTAAGAGGGCCACGCCAGATAATGGCCTCGTCCCGATCTTTCATCATATATTCCAGGGATACAACTTTCAGATTATCATTGTATTTGAGGGGTGCCACAAGATCATTGGGATTTGCCGGTGCATCAAGATTTCCTTTCAGATTGAGCATACGGATAACATCGGGACCATGGAGATCAACATCCATCAGGCCAACTTGATGGCCTTTGGCTGCCAGACTAAGAGCCAGGTTGACAGAGACTGTTGATTTTCCAACTCCGCCTTTTCCGCTCATTACCAGAATTTTATTTTTAATCTTCCCAAGAGACCGGGTAATAGCATTGTCCTGCTGTGCCATCTGGGCCTGTTGAGCTTCCTGAGTATTACCACCGCAGGAACTGCCGCTACTGCAGGAACTACTTGAATCACATGAACTAGACATAACATCCTCCTGTTACAATATATAAAAGTTACAAAAAAGTACTCATTCGTTTAGATGGAAGTCAGGCCACCTGAAGAGTTACCAACAAAGGCCTTAACGGTGCTCCCAACCAAGGCATACAATAACGCTGTTCCCTGGAAAAGCAAATTAATTCCCCCCCATGAGTCATTGATCTTTATATATCATAAATGGTGGTTACAACTTCTGTCTGTTTTGAAGGGACAGATTTATTTTCCGTTAAATAAATCTGTCCACTCTTGCCATGCCACCTCATATTACAAAAGTACACTCAACGCGTACTTAATGTTCTTGAAACAGCATCCAGCCAGCCGCTATATTTTCTGGCTCGCAACTCTTCATCCAAAGATGGCGTAAAACGTTTATCACGTTGCCATCTTTCACTAAATTTCTCAGGTACAGGAAAAATCCCCTCATAAAGCCCGGCAAGGTATGCTGCTCCCACTGCTGTTGTTTCAAGAACTTTTGGCCGATCCACCGGAGCATCAAGAATGTCAGCCAGAAACTGCATAGTGTAATTTGAGGCGACCATACCACCATCTACCCGCAGTACAGTATCCCCAGTCGTTGTGACATCGCCACGCATTGCATCAAGAAGATCCTTTGTCTGGTAGCAGACAGACTCAAGTGCAGCCCGTGACAGTTCCGCAGGGCCAGTGGCTCTTGTGATACCAAATATTGCTCCCCTGGCATCGGGGTCCCAATGTGGTGCCCCAAGCCCTGTAAAAGCAGGAACCAAAAAGACATCCTGATTTACATCTGCCTGTCGAGCAAGTTTGCCAATATCCGATGCTGTTTCAATGAGTCCCATCGTATCCCGCATCCATTGAACAGCTGCCCCTGCAACAAAAATCGATCCTTCGAGGGCATAGGTCGTAACTCCGTTTAATCTATATCCAATGGTTGTGAGTAGTTTATTGTTCGATGCAACGGCCTCTCTGCCAGTATTAAGAACAATAAAACAACCAGTGCCGTACGTTGATTTAATCATCCCGGGATGAAAACAAGCCTGCCCCACAAGAGCTGCCTGTTGATCGCCCGCAATACCTCGTATCGGGACCTGGGCACCAAGAAGGGATCTTTCACATAGACCAAAGTCGGCAGAGGAATCTTTTACCACTGGCAATAGAGCTTCCGGGATATCAAGAAGCTGCAGGATTTCCTTGTCCCAAATATTCTCGTGAATGTTGTAAAGCATGGTACGGGAAGCATTTGTTGCATCTGTTGCATGCTGTTTTCCGCCGGTCAAGCGCCAGAGAAGAAACGTGTCGATGGTTCCAAAAGCTAGTTTTCCGGCCTGGGCTCTCTCTTTTGCACCTTCTACATTATCCAGTATCCATTTAATTTTAGTTCCTGAAAAATAAGAATCGAGTAGAAGACCGGTCTTTGAGGTGATCATCTGATCATGTCCGTCTTTGCTGAGTTCCCTGCAAAAATCGGCGGTTCTACGATCCTGCCATACAATGGCTTTATGAATTGTTTTCCCCGTTGCTTTGTCCCAGATGATTGTTGTTTCTCTCTGATTAGTAATGCCTATTGCTGCGATATCAGAGGCAGAGAGCACAGCCTTTTTCAGTGCCAGTCTGCAGGTTGCAAGCGTTGTAGACCAGATTTCTTCAGGGTCATGCTCAACCCAACCGGATCGCGGAAAAAATTGTTCAATTTCCTGCTGTGCCTGTGCAATTATTTCAAGTTGATCATTGAAGATAATCGCTCGGCTGGAGGTCGTCCCTTGATCAATTGCGAGTATATGCGTGGACATTGTGCTTCTCCTTGAGTAAAGGCTCCGGCAACTGGTGTTTATTGTGATAAATTCTATTGTTGAAAGAGACGCAGAACTTAAAAAAAAAGCAACAGGTGGCGACCGGAATCGTCAACCTGTTGCTCGTGATCTGAATGTGACCACTACTGCGAACCGCTATGATCACACATGGTGCAGCTGGTTATTTCTTTGCAGCAGCCCAGCTTTTGACAAGTTCGTCATAATCAACGGTCACACCCTGCGGTTTCTCATTGGCAAGTTTTGGTTTAGGGGAACCAGGAAGGTTGAGCCAGTAAGAGGCATCTTGTTTCTTGTTCAGCTTCGGTCCACATTCACCCTGAACACCTGCACGTTCAAGACGCTGCAGAATCTTGTCCTGTTGCCGGGCAAGGCTGTCCATGGCTTCCTGTGGGGTTTTGTCGCCGGTTACGGCGTCTGCGACATTCTGCCACCAGAGTTGTGCCAGCTTAGGATAGTCGGGTACGTTGGTACCAGTGGGTGTCCACTGAACACGGGCAGGGCTGCGATAGAATTCAATCAGACCACCAAGTTCAGGAGCACGCTTGGTAAAGGATTCATGCCAGAGATCACTTTCACGGATGGGAGTCAGGCCAACGTGAGTCTTTTTCAAACTAACGGTCTTGGAAATAACAAACTGGGCATAAAGCCAGGCAGCTTTGCGACGATCCACCGGAGTTGATTTCATCAGAGTCCATGAACCGGCATCCTGATACCCGAGCTTCATACCTTCCTGCCAATAAGGGCCATGCGGGGATGGCGCCATGCGCCATTTGGGCATATTATTCTCATCAACCACTGCGATACCGGGTTTAACCATATCTGCGGTAAAGGCAGTATACCAGAAGATCTGCTGAGCAATACCACCCTGGGCAGGTACAGGACCAGCCTCGGAAAAGGTCATACCTGCGGCTTCCGGTGGTGCGTATTTCTTCATCCAGTCAATGTATTTGGTAAGGGCATAAACAGCAGCAGGTCCATTGGTTGCCCCGCCACGCTCAACCGAAGAACCAACGGGGCTACAGCCTTCAACTCTAATACCCCATTCGTCTACGGGAAGTCCGTTTGGAATACCTTTATCTCCTGCTCCTGCCATGGATAACCAGGCATCGGTGAAACGCCAGCCAAGGGAAGGATCTTTTTTACCATAATCCATATGACCGTATATGCGCTTTCCATCGATCTCTTTTACCTGGTTAGAGAAGAAATCGGCGATATCTTCATAGGCAGACCAGTTTACAGGAACACCAAGCTCATAACCGTAGGTATCTTTAAACTGTTTTTTCAGTTCTGGACGTTTAAACCAGTCATAGCGAAACCAGTAAAGGTTGGCAAACTGCTGATCAGGAATCTGATACAGCTCTCCATCGGGACTGGTGGTGAATGAAAGACCTATAAAATCATCAATATCGAGTCCAGGGTTGGTCACATCTTTACCTTCTCCTGCCATCCAGTCGGTGAGAGAAACCGCCTGCTGATATCTGAAATGCGTTCCGATAAGGTCAGAATCATTGATATAAGCATCATAGATATTTCTATTGGACTGCATCTGGGTCTGCAGCTTCTCAATAACATCACCCTCACCAATAAGATCATGAGTAACCTTAATTCCGGTGATCTCTGCAAAAGCTTTCGCAAGGGTTTTAGATTCGTACTCATGGGTGGTAATCGTTTCAGATACCACATTGATTTCCATTCCCTTGAATGGTTCAGCAGCCTTAATAAACCATTCCATTTCTGCCATCTGTTCCACCTGGGAAAGGGTGGACGGCTGAAATTCAGCATCAATCCATTTTTTTGCTTCCAAAGTCCCGGCGTGTGCAGATAAAGGACCTGTCAGTAGAGCTGCCATCGCTGCTGCTGGAACAAAATTTTTAATCATAGATATTCTCCTTTATGTATTTACGATTTATCTGCCATCTTAAGCGTCATTATGACAGAACCACATACTATTACACCCATATAAATACACAAATTGCATAAATACAGGCAACAACAAGCGCCCACCACAAGCTTGAACTTACAAAAGCCAGCCAGAAGATATGGATAAAAGCAGAGCCGAGCAAAGAGACGAAAAGACGATCTCCCCGGGTAGTTTCAAATCGAAGAATGCCATGCCTTGGTGCCCCACCTGGGATTTTTATCTCCCAGACAATCATGGTAACAAGCAGACAGAGAATGATAATAAAAAATGTGGCAGTTGGTTTAGTCCATGCCATCCAGCTGAGATCCATGTCTCTCTCCCCTCTCCTATACACGCCCAAGGGCAAAGCCCTTGGCAATATGATTACGCACAAACCAGATAACCAGCATTCCCGGCAGGATAGTCAAAATACCTGCTGCAGCCAGTACTCCCCAATCAAGCCCGGAAGCTGAAACTGTACGGGTCATAATGGCGGAAATTGGTTTTGCGTTAACAGCAGTAAGAGTCCTTGCCAGCAGCAGTTCCACCCAGGAAAACATAAAACAGAAGAATGCAGTAACACCAATGCCGGAAGCAATATTTGGAATAAATATTTTCACAAAAAAGTGCGGCCATGAATAGCCATCGACAAAAGCCGTCTCGTCGATCTCCTTGGGTATTCCAGACATAAACCCCTCAAGTATCCACACAGAAAGGGGGATATTAAAGAGGCAGTGAGCCAACGCCACTGCAATATGGGTATCAAACAACCCTATGGATGAATAGAGTTGAAAGAAAGGCAGTGCAAAAACAGCAGGTGGTGCCATGCGGTTCGTGAGCAGCCAGAAAAACAAATGCTTATCGCCAACGAAGCTGTAACGTGAAAAAGCATACGCTGCAGGCAATGCACAGCCTACAGATATAACAACATTTATCGACACGTAAATCATCGAGTTTATGTAACCTGAATACCAGGATGGGTCGGTAAAAATGACCCGATAGTTAGCAAGAGTAACATCCTGCGGCCAGAGACTGAAAACAGAGAGTATTTCGGAATTTGTTTTCAGGCTCATATTCAGCAGCCAGTAAATAGGCAGGAGCAAAAAGAAGATATAAACGGTCGGTATCATCCATTTCCAGCGCATATCAGGAACCGCCATTTGATCTTTCTTCACCGACATTGCTCATCACCGTGAAGAAGACCCAAGAAAGAAGAAGTATAACCATAAAATAGATGAGAGACATGGCGGCAGCAGGACCCAGATCAAACTGGCCGATTGCCAGTTTCACAAGGTCGATGGACATAAAGGTGGTGGAATTCCCGGGGCCACCACCAGTGAGGACAAATGGTTCTGTGTAAATCATAAAGCTATCCATAAAACGCAGGAGAATGGCTATCAGCAACACTCTATGCATCTTTGGCAACTGAATATATCTGAAAACAGAAATGCGTGAGGCGCCATCTATTTTGGCGGCCTGGTAGTAGACATCAGGGATTGAACAGAGTCCGGCATAACAGAGAAGAACAACAAGACTGGTCCAGTGCCAGATATCCATTAAAAGAATCGTGATCCACGCTGCTACCGGATCCTGGGTATAGTTATAATCAATTCCCAGAGCAGCAAGAGTATGGCCAAGCAGGCCAATATCCACACGGGCAAATATCTGCCAGATGGTACCGACCACATTCCATGGAATAAGCAGTGGTAGAGCCATGGTGATAAGACAGACCGGGACACCCCATCCTTTTTTGGGCATGGCAAGGGCAATCGCAATACCGAGCGGAATTTCAACGGCAAGAATAATTGCAGAAAAACTTATCTGCCTGAGGAAGGCATCATGGAAGCGTTCAGAATCCAAAAGATCCCTGAACCAATCCATTCCTACCCAGAAAAACTGATTATTCCCGAAGGTGTCCTGCACAGAATAATTGACCACGGTCATCAGTGGAATGATGGCACTAAAAGCCACCACGAGAAAAACAGGCAACACCATGAACCACGCCTTTTGATTGACTTGTTTTGCAATCACATCTGTTCTCCTGAAATGAGATGATCGTTGACATATATATTAGTGTGATCTGTGTCGAATAGAAGCGCACAACGATCACCCGTCATTCCTGAAAATTCCCGGGCAACAACATTGAACTCTCTGTTATTTAGAGCAACACGGACAATTTTATGGCGACCGATATCGTCAACTCTGGTGATTTTTACCGGTAGACCATTTGTATCGGGCGGTGCAAGAACCAAATGTTCCGGGCGTATGCCAACTTCTATTTTGGAGGATGGTGCAACGTCTTCATATATTCTATTCAAGGCCAGCTCATATGTTTCAATAATAATCCGATCCTTTTGTAACTCGCAGGGACAAACATTCATTCCAGGGGAGCCGATAAAGTAGCCGACAAAGGTGTGTTCCGGTTTTTCAAAAAGTGCTTCAGGGGTACCCACCTGCACTATTTCCCCCTCATACATAACGATTACTTTATCGGCAAAGGTTAATGCTTCTGTTTGATCGTGGGTAACATAAATCATGGTGAAGCCAAATTTCTTATGGAGAAATTTAAGTTGCGAACGCAATTCCCATTTAAGCTGTGGATCTATTACTGTAAGCGGCTCATCAAAAAGTATGGCGTTGACACTTTTACGAATTAAACCGCGCCCCAGGGAAATTTTTTGTTTGGAATCGGCGGTCAGGTGCTGCGCCTTGGTGTACAGATCTTTTTCCAACCCAAGAATTCCCGCAAGTTCAATAACTCTTGGTTCAATTTCTTTTGTACTCCTCCCCCTGTTTTTCAGTGGAAAAGCCAGATTTTGAAAAACTGTCATGGTATCGTAAATAACGGGAAACTGGAAGATCTGGGCAATGTTTCTCTGTTCTGTTGGTAGACCGGTAACATCCTGATCGTCAAAGAGAACCTGTCCTCTCGTTGGATGAAGAAGACCCGAGATAATATTCAGTAAAGTAGTTTTACCACAACCGGACGGGCCAAGCAGTGCGTAAGCACCACCATCCTGCCAGGTAAGATTCAACTTTTTCAAGGCAAAATCTTCAGGATTCTCAGACTCTCCTGTGTATGAATGGGCGATATCTTTTAGGGTAATATGGGCCATTAATTAAGCTCTCCTGCTACACACCGGGTGTCATTTCAGGTGCTACAACCAGTTGTTCGTTTCTGTCAAAAACATAGAATTTTGAGGGGTCAAGAAACACCTCAATAGTTTCATTTATATTTGGATTATGAATACCTTGAGCCAGTACAACCCATCGCATTCCGGTAACATCAATATGAATAAAAGATTCAGAGCCGGTGATTTCTGCAACAACCACTTTCGCTTTAACACCTATCATTGAATCGGAAGTTTGCTTAAGGTAGAGATGGTGCGGCCTGAAAGCAATGGTATAATCATCATCGGCAAGATCCGGCAACCGCCCAATGAGAGGAATTTCAACATGACTCTTATAAAGCATTCTGTTGTTGAGTTTAGTCACAGGCAGAGTGTTCAGTGGCGGATCCGAAAGGGTTCTGGCTGTGATAAGATTTGCAGGTCTCCTGAACACATCAATTGTCGGCCCAAACTGAGTAACCCGCCCTTCATGCAGCGAAACAGTGTTGCCGCCAAGTAGCAGAGCTTCTGATGGTTCTGTGGTGGCATACACAAAGATTGCTCCCGTTTCAGCGAATATATGAGGGAGCTCTTCCCGTAGTTCTTCTCTTAATTTGTAATCGAGATTGGCAAGTGGTTCATCAAGAAGTACCAGTTCTGCGCCCTTAATAAGGGCTCTGGCCAGGGCTGTACGTTGCTGTTGGCCTCCAGAGAGTTCATGGGGTTTACGCTGAAGCAGGTTCTCAAGTTTGAGAAGTTTTGAAACTTGAGCAACCTTTCCCTCAATACTCTTTTTGCCGACTTTAGCAATGCGCAGAGGGGAAGCAATATTCTCATAAACTGTCAGGTTGGGATAATTTATAAATTGCTGGTAAACCATGGCCACATTGCGCTTTTGCACAGCAACCCCGGTGACATCCTTACCCCTTACATATATTTTCCCGGAGGTTGGCTGATCCAGACCAGCCATTAAACGCATGAGAGATGTTTTCCCGGAAAGAGTAGACCCCAAAAGGATGTTCAGGGTTCCTGCTTCAAAGGCAAGGGATATGTCGGTGATGTGAAATTCATCACCGACTTTTGTTGATACGTTGCGCAACTCAAGCTGCATGTACTACTCCTCAGCCGTTATTGGCTGTAATCGTAACTTCTGATTAATGTATTCTTCCAGTTGGCCAACTTCTTCAGAACTCAGGAAAAGACCCATTTTAGTACGTCGAAAAAGCACATCTTCCGCAGTTTGTGCCCACTCCTCTGCAAGCAGATAATCCACTTCAAAACCATATAACTGATGACCGAAATGAGTACCAAGTTCTTCGGGTGTCTGGAGATGTTTACTCATATCATGAGCACAGGTACCATAGGTTCTGATCAATCGAGTTGCATGTTTTTCAGAGATAAACGGACAGGCCACTCTCAACTTTTGAACTTCTTCCATAAAAGCATCAGGAGAAAAATTTCCACCGGGAAGATTGGCTGTTTCTGTCCAGGGTTCCTGCATTTGTGGCAGGAAACCCTTAAGTTTTTTCAACACCGATTCCGCAAGCTTTCTGTAGGTGGTAAGCTTACCACCGTAGATCGAGAGCAGCGGTGCCTGGTCATCATCATGATCAAGTGTGAGCACGTAATCCCTGGTGGCAGCTTTGGCATCACTTTTACCATCATCAAAAAGAGGCCTGATTCCAGAATAGCTGTAGACCACATTTTCAGGACTGATCCGGGTTGTAAAATATTCATTGGCGGCTTCGCAGAGATAGCTGATTTCCGTAGAATCAATCTCCACTTCATCTGGTTTCCCCTGAAAATCTACATCTGTGGTGCCGATAAGAGTAAAATCACTTTCAAATGGAATTGCAAAGATGATGCGGCCATCGCCATTTTGAAAAATATAGGCACGTTTATGGTCGAAAAGCTTTTTAACTACTATATGGCTCCCTTTTACCATGCGGATATGTTGGGCTGTTTTGGTGTGAGAAATATGAGTTAGGAGTGTATCAAGCCAGGGCCCGGTGGCATTGACAAGCGCTTTGGCCTGTACACTACTTTCGGTTCCACTGTTTTTGTCCAGAATCCTCAAGGTCCAGATGCCCTTACTCCTTTCGGCAGAGATGAGTTGTGTTCTGACTCGAATATCTGCACCTTTACGGGCAGCATCTTGCGCATTAAGAATAACCAGGCGACTATCCATGACCCAGCAGTCAGAATATTCGAAGCCTTTTTTGAAGTCTCCTTTGAGTGGGGAGCCTGCTTCATCGGTCACAAGATTAACGCTGCTTGTACCAGGCAATAATTTTCTGCCGCCAATATTATCGTAGAGCAATAATCCGAGACGGATCAGCCAGGCCGGGCGTAACCCTTTATGGTGTGGAAGGATAAAACGAAGAGGCCAGATAATATGAGGAGCTGCATTGAGGAGAACCTCCCGTTCCCGGAGTGCTTCCCTGACCAGACGGAATTCGTAATATTCGAGGTAGCGCAAGCCGCCATGAATAAGGTTGGTACTTGCTGATGATGTGCCGTTGGCCAGATCATTCTGTTCACAGAGAAAAACAGACAGGCCACGACCTGCAGCATCTCTGGCTATGCCGCATCCGTTAATTCCTCCGCCAATTATTGCTAGATCAAATAGAGGAGCATCCATGGTTATTCCTTATTGGAAATAAGTTACTTTTTACAAAACTATTTTCACATTGATACAATAATTGTTTCAACCGACAACGGTTAAATGCTTAATCGAAATATCATTTAGTTTCAAGTGAAATCAAACGTTCCAGTATATTTTTTAGTGTTTATTGCCCTATGCTTTTTGACCGGAAATGGCTATTCACCGGCTATGACGATACGAGTACCGTGCTCCCGGCAGATTTCCTGAAATTTTTGCGAAGGCTGGCTATCAAAAACTATCGTATCAACTCTAGCTATATGGCCAATACGAATGGGTGCATTACGTTCAAATTTCATGGTGTCTGCCACCAGAATTACATGCCTGGCATTCTCAATAATTGCTTTGGCAACACGAACTTCCCGGAAGTCATAATCAAGCAAAGACCCATCTTCATCAATGGCAGAGACACCGATAACGGCAAAGTCCACCTTGAATTGATTAATAAAATCGACAGCAGCACCTCCCACAATTCCGCCATCCGAACGACGCACCTGACCACCGGCAATAATCAACTCGACACCCATAAAATCCTTCATGATGGCAACTGCATTCACATTATTACTTATAACAAGCAGCCCCCGGTGATCCTTAAAGGCATGGGCAACCTGCTCGGTGGTCGTTCCAATATTGATAAGCAGAGAGCTGTTGTCTGGGATCAATTCGGCAGTGCGTCTTCCTATTGCCCGCTTGGCAGCCGGCGCCAGCAAACGCCTTGCTTCATAGCTCACATTTTCAATGCCTGAGCCCACGATAGCGCCACCGTGAACCCGTTGCAGAAGCTGCCTGTCGCACAGGACGTTTAGATCTTTTCGAATAGTTTGGGGAGAAACATTGAAGGTGGCAGATAAATCATCTACATCAACTCTGCCATTCTTTCCAGCAAGAGCAAGAACCTTGTTTTGCCGAGGAGATAGGATATCCATGGGGCTAAACCTGTCAGGTTATGGTTGGTTTACTTATCATTAAAGCTCATTATTCACCGAAGTTCCAATAATGTCAATTTGTATTTCACATGAAACCAGAAAGTTGCAAATATGACACAGTGTACGTATTGAATATTGGCAATACAGCCACCCACTTGATCAAGCGATTTATATATATTATAGGTGGTGCCTACATCTCCTGTCTGTTTTTATTGCTTTCTTCATGATCTGGCCGTAATATGGAGAGTTTTCTTACGTATCTTTTGTATAGTTTAATCCCCTTATCAATAAGGAACTTCGCATATGCTAGGCTGGTTTAAAAAGAAATTTTCAAAAAAAGAAGAGACTGCTGCCCCGGTTGAAGAGCTGCCGTTGGAACCAGCTGCAGAAGAGGAAGTCCTTGAACAACAGGCACCTGTCGAAGAAGTAGTCGCTGTGGAGGGAGCTGTTGCAGACGAAAAAGGATTGAAAACACCCGGGTTGGGATCAATGTTCCGACAGCTTTCCACACGCCTGAGCCTGACCAAGGAATCGCTGGTTTACCGTATAGACACCCTTTTTCTCGGAAAAAAAGAGATTGATGCAGATCTTTTTGACGAACTGGAGGAAATTCTGATCACTGCAGATCTAGGCATCAACACCACCATGGAAATACTTGATGATGCCAGAAAACGGGTCAAACGTGATGCGCTCTCCGATCCGAAAGAACTAAGAGCAGTACTGAAAGAACAGCTGCGCTCCTTTATTATCCAGTCAGACACGTCCGCAGAGCTTGTAATGCCTGATTCCGGGCCTTTTGTGATCATGGTTGTAGGCGTTAATGGCGTTGGCAAAACCACCACAATTGGCAAAATAACCAACAAATTCAAGAAATCCGGGCAGTCCGTTCTACTCGTTGCCGCAGACACCTTTCGTGCTGCAGCAGTGGCTCAGCTCAAGATCTGGGGGGAACGTAATAACGTAAATGTTGTGCATCAACATGAAGGTGCTGATCCATCAGCTGTTGCCTTTGATGCCATAGATCAAGGTGTGGCAGGTAACTATGACGTAGTGATTGTGGACACAGCCGGAAGGCTTCATACTCAAGTTAATCTTATGGAGGAATTAAAGAAGATTAAACGGGTTATGGGAAAAAAACTTGCAGGTGCTCCTCATGAAATCCTACTGGTGCTCGATGCAACAACTGGGCAAAACGCCATTTCCCAGGCTAAACTATTTAATGAAACTGTGGGGATAACCGGCCTTGCTTTGACCAAACTTGATGGTACAGCCAAGGGCGGCATTGTTGCAAATATCTGCCGTGAGCTTGGTATCCCTATTCGTTTTATAGGTATTGGGGAACAAATCGACGATCTCCGCGATTTCGATCCCGATGAATTTATCGATGCTCTCTTTGGCGAAGACAGTTACACAAACCAACAATAAGGAACGAGAACTAAATATCTTCAAGTTATTCAGTGTACGTCCCTAAACATTTACAATAGTACAATAACATGCAATACCAACGACACAAACAACCAGGATGCGGTGGTTGTATCCTTATTATTCTCCTTTTCAGCCTGCTCACCGGAGGATTTTCCGGCCTTTTCAATTTTCTTGGATTCCTTCTTTATTCGGGCATCATTGCAATCCTGATTTTTATTGCAATTTTCTGGGGTTTCAGCTACTGGATCCAAAAGAAAGTCTCTACCTATGAAGCATCTCAAACTGAAAGCCACAACCGATTTGTGTGGCTGTTAGTTCAGATCCTGATTAATATTGCCAAAATTGATGGCGTTGTCAGTAAAGAAGAAATCTCCACCATCCAGAATTTTTTCCAGCACAAGCTGCGTTACGACCAAACCAAGATGTACTGGGTGAAGGACCTGATAAAAGAAGCGGTTTCCTCCACGCAATCCATGGAAACACTTCTCCAGGAATTCCGCGACACCTTTGCCTACGAACCACGACTCATTCTTTTGGAACTGATTTATCAGGTTTTATACACTAATCCACAGGTACCTGAGGCAGAACTAAAATTAGCTCGAGATATTGCCAACTTCTTGGAAATTAAAGAGTATGACAAACGTACCATTGAAGCAAAATATAAATATGGGTACAGCGACCAACAACAAACATACAGCAGACCGGGAGGAATGGATCGGTATTATGCAGTACTTGGTCTTGAATCGGGTGCTGATGCTGTTGCCATAAAAAAAGCCCATCGCAAGCTCAGCATGAAATATCACCCCGATAAGGTACAACATCTGGGTGAAGAGTTCCGTGCTGTTGCAGAAGAAAAAATGAAAGAAATCAACGCAGCATATGACATTCTAAAGAAAAATTGATATCACAAAACCATACAGGAGTTAAGCGAATGACAATATCAACAAAAATGCGTAGTTTCTCTGAAAAGTCTTCCTGGATTCGTAAGATGTTCGAAGAGGGAGCTAAAATGAAAGCTCAATATGGTGCTGAAAATATTTTTGATTTCAGCCTCGGAAACCCCGATGTTCCGCCACCACCGGAGTACAACAAAATCATTCAGGAAATCGTTAAAGACGAAACGCCCGGGGTGCATGCCTATATGCCAAACGGCGGCTACCCCTGGGTACGTGAAGCACTGGCAGGCAAGATGTCGAAGGAACAGGGTGTTGATGTCTTTCACGGTGACATGCTTATGACCTGCGGCGCTGCAGGGGCTCTCAACATTGCTATGAAAGCACTGCTCAATCCCGGAGAAGAGGTGATCCTTCTTGCTCCCTATTTTGTGGAATACAACTTTTACGTGGATAACCACGGCGGAGTCAGTAAGGTTGTGCAGACGGATGCAGAGTTCAACCTTGATATGGCTGCCATCGAAGCCGCCATCACTAACAAGACAAAAGCAATAATTATCAACTCACCCAACAACCCCACTGGGCAGATTTACTCCCAGGAGTCACTCAACGAACTGGGCGCACTGCTGGACAAAAAGGGTGCAGAACTAAAAACCACCATTTTTCTGCTGGCCGACGAACCATACCGGAAAATAATCTTTGATAACAATGTTGTGGGTAGCGTTTTACAGTCTACCAGGAATTCCCTTGTTCTCTCCTCCTACTCCAAGGATCTTTCTCTGCCAGGTGAACGAATCGGTTACCTGGCCGTTCATCCTGACATTACAGACAAGGGAGCACTGCTCGATGCAATGACTCTTGCCAACCGAATTTTAGGATTTGTAAATGCTCCTGCACTGATGCAGCGCGTTGTTGCAGAGCTTCAGGATGTCAGCGTTGACAACTCTATCTATGAAAAAAGGCGCGGGACTTTTTGTAAAATTTTGCAGGATGCCGGTTTTGACTTCATTCCACCAAAAGGAGCTTTTTATGTCTTTCCAAAATCCCCAATTGAAGATGACGTAGAGTTCTGTGCAATTCTTCAAGAGGAAAAGATCCTGGCAGTTCCGGGACGTGGATTTGGAGCTCCTGGCTTTATCCGTCTGGCATTCTGTGTCGATGACTCGGTTATCGCCGGTTCTGCCAACGCCTTTAAACGGGCCATGGCCAAAGCAATAAACGGAGATAAAAACAAAGCCATATAATTATACGAAGGCACCGGAGTTGGTGAGGATTGCACCGAGGAAGCAATGGGAGCCTGTCCCGTGGAATGCATTACCTGCGTGTACTGTTCTTCCGGAAACAAATCTCACGCAAATCGTATTGAAGACTCCCCTATTCCAGTATTTTTTATACTCACTGGAATAGGGGAGTCTTGCCAACAATAAGGTAAACCTGGCAAACAAAGAATTAGCATGCGGAGAAAAGAAAAAGCTCTTGCCATCATCATGGCACAGTACAGCAGTAAGGAATTTACATTCCCGCAAAAAATGATTCACGCAACCGCAGTAATCAAAGTTACCATAGAAAGTCTTACAGGCAAACAATCACTTCCTGAACACCAGGAGGCAAACCATATCTGACACTATGAAGCCTGTACTCTTCCCCTTAAAGAGACTCAAGCAACCATTCTTTTCATTATCCTTGACCGTCTGGCTCTCATTTATCCTGATTTTTTCCCTGCTGAGCTTTTCAGCCCTGGCAGCTGTTCCCCTTACAGTCCAACTAAGAGGTCTGGAAGATCCATACCGGAAAAATGTCCTTCTTTTTCTTGAAATAAACAAGATGAAAGAGGACAAAGATCTCACTGAACGCTGGATCAAACGACTACACAAACAGGCTCCTGATGAAATCAGGGAAGCCCTGCAGCCCTACGGCTATTACATTCCGAAAATCCAGACTGACCTGGTTGAACTAGAGGGGAAATGGCTGGCCACATACACAGTAGACATTGGAACACCGGTAACTATCAACGATAGAAACATTCAATGGTCAGGAGAAGGAAGTGATCAACCTGTGTTTCAACGGAGCATCGAAAACTACCACAAAAATGCAGGCAACATTCTAATCCATGCCGATTATGAAACAGCAAAAAATACCTTTATGAACATGGCCCTTTCCAATGGATACCCAAGGGCAAAATTCATCAAAAGTGAATGGCTGATTGATATTGAGAAAAACAGCGCCGACCTGACACTCCATATGGACACCGGCCCTCTATACTACTTTGGAGATATCACTTTTAAACAGGATTTTCTTGATCCGGATCTACTTGAAAAATACATTACCTTAGAAAAAGGCACTCCCTATTCCCATGATGCCTTACTCGAATTTCAACAGAACCTGATAGCAAGTAATTATGCAAAAGAAGTCACCATTACCCCTCTATTCAAGGAAACTGTGGACCAGCAACTGCCTTTACATGTTATTATGAGGGCGATCTCCCCACATAAATTTATATTTGGCATAGGATATGATTCTGATACCGGGATACGTGGTTCAGCACGATGGGACAATCGCCTGCTCAACCGCCATGGTCACCATTCTGAAGTACTTATGAAACTTGCTCAAAAAGAAGGAGTTCTACGGGCTCAATACAATATTCCCGTTATAAAACCTCTTACTGACCGATGGGTCTCAACCACCAGCTATGAGTATGAAGAAACTCCCGACACAAGAAGCACCACCCTGGAAATGGAAACAGCTTTTGTCCGAAGAAACCTCACAGACACTCTTTTTTATAAGGGTTTTCTCCTGGCCTCAAATGAACAGTTCACCATCGAGCATGAGCCGGATGAAGCCACCCTCCTTTTCAGTGCTGGTGGAACTTTTCGTTTTTCAGACACAGAAGCTTCAATGTTCCCTCAACATGGTCATCTTCTATTTGCAGATCTTCGTGGATCAGCAGAAGCACTGTTGTCAGACACATCATACACCCGCCTGCACCTTAAGGGGCGGTACATGTTCGGGGTAGGGGGAAATGGGCGTATTGATTCGCGCCTGGAAATAGGCACCACCTGGGTTGACAATTTTGCCATTTACCCGACCTCCCTTAGATTCTTTACCGGTGGTGATAACTCAGTTCGTGGCTATGCCTATGAATCCTTGGGATCTGTGAACGAGAATGGTGTTAGAGTTGGCAATAAACATGTATTGTCGGGAAGTTTTGAATATGATCACAGGGTTGCTGAAAAATGGGTCATCGCAGCTTTTGTTGATGCGGGAAATGCATACAATGATGAGCTGGACAAACTCTACATTGGCAGCGGTGCCGGGTTTCGCTGGCTCGCGCCCTTTGGCTCACTCCGTATTGATATAGCCTACCCTGTTAGCGAGAATCCGGAGATCGATGACTGGAGAATTCATGTTGGTTTTGGAGCAACGCTATGAAGAAAACTCTTATTTACATAGCGATGGCCTTCTTAAGCCTTCTTTTACTGATAATCTCCGGTTCCTTCTATCTACTTGGCACAGAAAGTGGTGCACAATTCAGTATCGCCCAGACAGAAAAGCTGCTCAATGGCAGCCTGCATATTGGATCAACAAAAGGTAAGGTACTTGACCGCCTTGAACTCAGTGATATTCTCTTTAAAAACTCTGCTGGGATAACAAAAATCGGTCACCTGGTATTGGACTGGAAAACAACAGATCTATTCAATCTTCATCTCAATATCCTGGAGTTTACAGCAGATGATCTCTCATACACTGTTTTTCCACAGGAAAATGCTCCTGCCCCTCAAAAAGAAGATCCACTAACACTACCGGAGCTGAACCTTCCCGTTAAAATCACTCTTGAAAAACTTACTCTTAACAATTTTCTTTTTTACTCTTCTCCTGATACCGACGCAATTGCAGTTCACAAAGCAGAGCTAAACCTGTCATGGAATACAAATGGCATAAACATTCAAAAGCTCTCGATTCGCCTGGATGAAGCCGACCTTCAAGCCGTGGGAAAACTCAATCCAGTTGGCAACTACCCATTTCAGCTTACAACAGCAATCAAAACCCTGACTCCCGCTCTCCCATCTCTTGTAATTGATGGAATATATTCGGGTGATCTGCAAACGATAAAAGTGCAGCAAAAAATCAGTGGTGACATCACAGCTCAGTTGGATATGACAACCCACCAGATTCTGAATGAACTCACCTGGAAGGGAGATATGGAAATCACTGAACTGCGCCCTGCCACTTTTTCCCCTGGCACTCCAGGTATTGTAAGCGGATCCCTTGCAAGTAATGGCAATCTGCAACAGGCAGAAGTCACGTCCAACCTTCACATTCGTGATAAGAAATCTGCAGAATTTAACTGGGACGCAGATCTCGTTATGCAGGCAAATCTTGAAAGTCTGCTGTTTGACATCAGAAAACTCACTTTAAAACATGCAGAAACAAACGCTCATGTTAAACTCACCGGAACCGCCAGCACTGAACAGAATCTTGATCTTCTGCTGAACTGGCAAGATCTACAATGGCCCGTTAAAGGTGATGCCGACTATGAATCGTCTAAAGGAGAAGCAATACTCAAAGGAACTCCTGATACCTTCCACTTACTGTTAACTGCTGCAATAGCAGGAAGTCAGATTCCTGAAGGAACTATCCGACTAAACACCGATGGTAATACAAAAAGTGTTGAGAATCTTCTGCTCACCCTAGACCTTCTTGATGGAACGGCTGAGCTACAGGGTGACGTGCAATGGTCTCCTGTGGTCAAATGGGATTTAAGCACCGAGGCGAAACATATCAATCCCGGAAAACACTATCCCGACTGGCCGGGAAAACTTAACTGGCTGATTCATACCGATGGCAGTATTGCAGAAAATGGTGCTACCGGCAACGCTACAATAGAAAGTCTCACAGGGAATGTACGAGAGCTTCCCATTAGTGGAACCGGTAAACTTGTCATGCAGCCTGGTGAGTTCCACATCCATAATCTTCAATTAAAATCCGGAAGTGCAGTTATCACTGCCCAGGGAAATCTTGGTGAAAAATCCAATCTTCAGTGGAAGATAGATGTTACTGATGTTTCCGACCTGATTCCCGGTGCTGAAGGCCAACTAAAAGCTACGGGTTCTGTACAGGAAAAAATGACAATGCCGCTCGTTACTCTTAATTGTTCAGGATCTTCCATAAGCTATTCCGATCTCAACCTGGAGCAGATCGACGCTGACGTAACACTTGATCTTAGCTGGAACACTCCTTTCTCCCTGGATCTTGAAGCTGCAAATCTGCAATCCGGTGAAACCCTGATCAAAACTATTGCCGCAAAAGGGGCTGGTACCAGAGAAAAGCATACCTTCCACCTCAAGGCAAGCCATGATATGGCAGATATCATCCTCAACCTGAACGGTGGTTATATGGAAGAGGAATGGCAGGGCTTTCTTGATACTTTTGACATTATTTCCACTGATTTCGGAACATGGCAGTTAAGGGATAAAAAACCGTCAACGCTCAAGGCCACTGCTTCTTCCGCAACATTGGACACGCTCTGTCTCAGCAGGGAAAATTCGTTTCTCTGCCTTAAGGGCTCATGGAACAAAGAAAGCAATACCAGTAAGGGAGATGTTCAGATAAATGAAATACCTCTAACGTGGTTTGCCCCCTGGTTTCCGGAAACACTGGAAGAACTGACGGGACTCTTCTCCGCAAAAGCAACTGCAACAATGCAGGAAACACTGAAAGCAGATGTTGCTGCTGAGATAACACCGGGCAACATCAAGTATATCACAGAGAAAAAGACCGGCACACTGCCCCACGAGGGAATGAAACTCGACCTGAAAATAGTTGACGAAACACTTGATGCGGACTTTCTTCTCAGTGTCGATTCAAATATCTTCAGTGGCAAAATACAATCACCCGATCTTCTGCAAAAAGACATCGGAAGCAAGGCAAAACTTTATGGTGAAATCTTTGTGGATGCCAAAAAGTTTGATCTGGTTGAAGCACTCATCCCTGATGTGACGGATTTGGATGGTATAATTGATCTGGATTTCAAAATTCTTGGCACCATTGCAGAACCTGACATCAGCGGAAAAGGCCAAGTGAACATTGCTCATATGCTCATCCCACTGGCAGGGCTTGACCTGACGGGCACCACACTCAATATCCTGGCAGACAACCAAGAAGTAACAGTAAAAGGAAAACTCATCTCTCCTGAAGGAGACATGGTGCTGGATGGCACTGTAAGCCTGGACAGTGCAAAAAAGTTTCCAGCACGCTTCACCCTTAAAGCCGACAACTTCAGATTGATACACCTTCCGGAAATAGAAGTGTTTTTTTCATCAGATATACTCTTTGAAAAGAAGGATGGCCTTATGAACCTCACTGGAGAGGCAACTATTCCAAAAGCAGACATACTGCTCCGGGAACTGCCACCGGGAAGCCAGTCGGTATCACCTGATATGATAATTGTTCAGGAACAAACGGAAGAAGAGCCCAAATCCCCTTTCCGCATGCTGCTTAAAATAACATTGGGAGACAATGTCCACTTTGCAGGCTTTGGACTAAATGCCTTTGTTGACGGTCAATTAACCATACTCTCGGAACCGGAGGAGCAGATTATGGGCAGCGGTGCTTTTCATATCAAACAGGGAAGTTTCCGAGCCTATGGCCAGGATCTTGATATCGAAACCGGGGTAATTTCCTTCCCTGGCGGTCCTTTAAGCCAGCCGGGAATCAACCTTCGGGCAACACGAACCGTCGGTGATGTTGTGGCAGGCATCTACGCCATTGGACCTGCCCGCAAACCCAGATTAACGACATTTTCAAATCCACCCATGTCCGAAAGCCATGTGATTTCTTATCTCCTCACCGGTTCCTCACCAGCTGATGAAGAAAAAGGCGCCAAACTCTCCGTTGGACGCCAGATTAACAGCAAACTCTCGGTATCAGTGGGCACCGATGTGAAAACAGGCGACAGTGAATTTATCACCCGTTACCGACTAAGCCGCAAGATACATGTGCAGACCACAACCGGATCAAACAGTAATGCAGCAGATATCTTCTACACCATTGAGCTGGAAAATGATGATATTAAAGTGCCAGGAATAATGCCTTAGGAATTATCAAACACAAGTGATGGCTGAAATATAACCGCGAGCCACTCCTGACGTTGATACTATAAAGCAGTATCACAAGAAGTATGAATAATAAGCCTCGCAAAATATTGGAGACTATCTCCAAGCCTCAACAAACGGGTAAGCGATACGCTCAGTCAGGTACTACATTCACATTAATTGAGCCTTGGAGCTCGCATACACACCCTAAGGCTTACAGTTGTCTGTATATATAGGAATTGCCGCTCTCAGGTCATCAATGGCCACCATCGTCACTGTAGCCTCTGTCACCTGATGTTCCTCACCGGTGCACCGCGGACGGGCAAACACATCAATATGAATTTGCATGGAACTTCTTCCAATTTTTAAGGTTTTACACCAGAGACTTACAACATCACCCACATGAACAGGACGATGGAACTGAACGGAATCCATACTCACAGTAACATAGCGGTGAGGAGCCTGACGCTGTGCCTCAACTGCTGCTGCCTCATCAATCATGGAAAGAAGAATGCCTCCAAAAATATCACCGTCGGGGTTGGTGTGTTTAGGGAGCATAACAAGACGAATGGAAGGTTCCTTAGAATGTTTTTTCATGGTAGTATTCGACTATAGTGTTAACAACATATTTTCATACTTCAATTTAATTGTATTCCGTCATTCTTTTACGATAGCAGAATACTAACCTTTTCTCCATAGGATTTCACATGGAAATCACCTATCCCGGTCTGATGTGGTTGGCCATCGGTGCCACCTTCTTTGTTTTAGAGATGGCTGTACCCGGCTTCATCCTTTTCTTTTTCGGGCTCGCTGCATGGCTGACTGCCTTGGGCTGTTATTTTTTTCCATGGAGTGTCAACACACAGCTTGCTGTATTTTTGGTACTGTCACTTGTTTGTCTTTTTAGTCTTCGTGGTATTGCAACAAAGATATTTATCGGAGATAAAAAAGATGAGGGAGAAGACACAATACTGGCACATGGTGGCGAAAAATGTGTGGTCACCACCGCCATCAAGCCCCCCTCTGAAGGGCAGGTTAAATTCGCAGGTACATTCTGGAGAGCTGAAGCAAGTGAAGAATTTGTAGAAGGTGACGTTGTTGAAATAGTCAAACAGAACAACCTGCTTATCACCGTCAAAAAGCCCTCTTAACCCACATTCCCTTTAAAGGAAAAATATGGAAACTTTTATTGCCCTTGGTATCGTTACTGCCCTTATCATTTCTATTCTCTACAAAACTGCTGTGGTTGTACCGCAACGCATGGAATTTATTGTTGAGCGACTTGGAAAATACAGGACGACCCTACAAGCCGGTCTCCATATTCTGATCCCCTTCATCGATAAAGTCGCCTATAAACGAAGCCTTAAAGAGGAGCCCATTGATATCGCTGCCCAAACCTGTATTACAGCAGACAATGTCACCCTGGAAGTTGATGGTATTTTGTATATCCAAGTCATTAACTCCAAGAACTCTGCTTATGGAATCGATGATTTCCACTTTGCGACGGCCCAACTTGCCCAAACCAGTCTTCGTTCTGCCATCGGCAAGATTAATCTGGACAGAGCGTTTGAAGCCAGGGAAACATTAAATGGACAGGTTGTAAAAGCACTTGATGAGGCTGCTGTAAACTGGGGTGTAAAAGTCCTTCGTTATGAGATCAAAGACATCCAGCCGCCACGCACAGTTCTTGAAGCCATGGAAAAACAGATGAAGGCAGAACGGGAAAAACGTGCCGATATCGCACGATCGGAAGGTGACAAACAGTCCACCATTAACCGTGCCGAAGGTGACAGAGCAGAGGCTATTGCATTATCCGAAGGAGAAAAGATTAAACAAATAAATGAGGCCGAAGGAAAGGCCAAGGAAATTACCCTGGTGGCAGAAGCTACGGCAGAAGGCATACGAAAAGTAGCAGAATCTCTGAGCATGCCAGGTGGATATGAGGCTGCAAACCTGGAAGTTGCAAAAAGCTATGTTCACGAATTTGGAAACCTGGCAAAAGAAAATAATACCATGATTATTCCTGCCAGTTTAACGGATGTGGCGTCCATGGTAACAGCTGCCATGTCCACTATTAAGCAGACCAAAGCAGACTACCCGACACCTAAACCCGTTACAAAGCCTGCCGGATCTACACAAATCCGCACACCTCGTGGATAAACAAATAAATAAACAACTTTTTCATTTCATGTCTTGAGAGTACTTTGCTCAGACATGAAATGAAAAAAAATTAAGGCGGCAAAAAACGGCGATATAGTGACTATTTCTTTCCTTTTTTGTCCCGGTTTTTATCACGGATAAAAAGTTGAATAGGAACCTTATCCAGGCCAAGTCCATCACGAAACCTGTTTGTCAGGTATCGTTCATAAGAAAAGTGGACCCCCTTGGAACTGTTGCTCATGACCACAAACTTTGGCGGACTACTCCCTACCTGGGACGTATAATAAAACTTGAGCCGCTTATTCTTATAAATAGGTGGCGAATGGTCATCCACTGCATCCTGTAAAAGCCTGTTAAGAGCTGATGTGGGAAAAACAGAGGTAAACTGTTTATACACCGAACCGATGGTCGGAAAGAGTCGTTTAATTCCGTATCCCGTAAGAGCTGAAGCCGTAAGAAGCGGTGCAAAGCCAACAAAGGGAACAGCCAGAGCAATTTCTCCCATGATCTGTTGCTGGCGTTCCTTATCATCTTTTACCAGATCCCATTTATTAACGACCAGGATCAATCCCCTGCCCTGTTCCTGAGTATAACCAATGACTTTAGTGTCCTGTTCAGTGATTCCTTCTTCAGCATCGATAAGAACAACTGCAATATCACATTTTTCAAGTGCAGCGAGAGCCTTTAAGATGGAAAATTTCTCAAGTTTTTCCTTGGTTTTCCCTTTTCTTCTAATACCTGCAGTATCAATAAGCAGATAACTGTAGTTGCCGTGAGTGAGCAGAGTATTAACCGAATCACGCGTGGTGCCTGACACATCGGACACCACCATTCGATCATGACCAAGAATCTGATTGATCATGGAGGATTTCCCCACATTGGGACGACCAAAAAATGCCACCTTCACCGTACCTTCCGGAAGGTCAAGTTCATCTTCATTCTCAAGGAGACGTTCCGCCAAAGCATCCATAAGGGTAAAGAAGCCATATTTATGTTCAGCAGATACTGCCCATAACTCCTCCACCCCAAGTTCATAAAACTGGGACATTTGTTCCAGCTCCTGTTCCGGGCCGTCAATCTTGTTGACTACATAAAGAATGGTTTTATCGGTTCGCCGCAGAAGATTTGCAACTTCCTTGTCAGCAGGAGTCACTCCCTCACGGCCATCAAGTATAAAGAGGATAATATCCGCCTCTTCAATTGCAAGCAGTGCCTGATCACGGATATGACCGCCCATGGCATCACCACTTGCATCTTCAATGCCTCCGGTGTCTACGAGCATAAACAATTTATCGTCCCACACCACCTTTTCATAATGGCGATCACGGGTAACACCGGGAGTAGGATCAACGAGGGCTTTTCTGGAGCGTGTTATACGATTGAAAAGGGTGGACTTTCCAACATTGGGACGCCCGACCAGAGCAACTATAGAATGAGTTTGAATAGGCATAATGTACTAGCTTTTAATGTCAGCAATAAATTTATTAGATGAATCGATGGCGACGTTCATGGATTTAACCAACTCAGCAATCTGTCCTTCAAGATTGGCAAACGTAGATTGCAGCGCCCCGATGGCCTGAGCATTCAGGTTGTTAGAGGAAGTATACTTACACCGAAGGACGGCTGCTCGCTATAAATAAACGCACCCGAAACCATCTGCCTCACTATCTTTCTATCCTTCCTTCATAGAAAGTGATATTCGTTTACGCTGGAGATCAACGTCCAGAACCCGTATCATGACTTGTTGGCGAACCTTAACAACTTCACTCGGATCCTTAATAAAACGGTCAGCCAATTGGCTGATATGTATCAAACCGTCCTGATGAACACCAATATCAACAAAGGCTCCAAATTTGGTTACATTGGTGATTATCCCAGGTAATTTCATGCCCGGCTCCAGATCATCCATGCTGTTAATATCTTCACAAAAGGAAAATTCACTAAATTTTTCACGAGGATCACGTCCCGGCTTTGCCAGCTCTGCCATGATATCATTGAGCGTTGGCAAGCCGACATCATCACTAACATAGCGCCTGATATCAACTGCTGCTCTGATTTCTGAATCTTCAATGAGATCAACAACTCCGGCATTGCAGTCCTTGGCCATTTGTTCAACTATTCCATATCGCTCCGGATGGACAGCGCTGGCATCAAGTGGATTATTTGCACCTCGAATACGTAAAAACCCGGCACACTGTTCAAAGGCCTTTTTCCCGAGACGAGGCACCTTTAACACCAGTTTACGGGTGGCAAACGGGCCATTATCATTTCGGTATTGAACAATGTTCTTAGCCAGCACCGGACCCAGGCCGGAAACATGGGCGAGCAGCTCTGCACTTGCGCTGTTGAGTTCCACTCCCACATTATTGACACAGCTGGCCACGGTGTCGTCCAGACTTTTCTTAAGTGCTCCCTGATTAACGTCATGCTGATACTGCCCGACTCCAATGACCTTTGGATCAAGCTTCACAAGCTCTGCCAGTGGATCCTGCAAACGACGACCAATGGAAACCGAACCTCGTACGGTGAGATCATGGTCAGGGAATTCCATACGAGCAGTTTCCGAGGCAGAATATATGGATGCACCACTCTCATCCACCATGGTTATGATTATCCCCTCTCCCAGGCTCAGGCCCCTGACAAAAGACTCCGTCTCCCGGCCTGCTGTGCCGTTACCGATGGCAATGGCCTCTATCTTATATTTCAGACAGAGTTTGCGGGTTATCTGCCCCGCCTCATGATTTTTTTCTCCAGAATGCGTCGGATAAATCGTGGTCGAATGCAATAATCGCCCCTGTTCGTCCAGACAGACTAGTTTGGCTCCAGTACGAAAGCCCGGATCCAGTGCCATAACCCGTTTATGCCCAAGGGGTGACGCAAGAAGCAACTCCCGCAAATTGTCAACAAAGACCTGTATGGCCTCACGATCCGCCTGTTCTTTAAGTTCTGCCCGCAATTCATTTTCAAGTGATGGTCCAAGGAGCCTTTTGTAACTGTCTGCCACTGCGAGCTTTATCTGTGTTGCTGTTGCACCACTGCCTCCACCATATTTTCTACCCAGAAATTCCAGCGCTGCCTCTTCAGGAGGCCGCATACTCAGCTTTAATATTTTTTCATTTTCGCCACGCAACATTGCAAGCAACCGATGCCCTGCTACCTTAGCCGCTGGTTCCTGCCACTCAAAATAATCTCTAAATTTGGCTCCGGCCTCCTGATTTTTTTTAACAACTTTGGAGATAATTATTACTTTACCAACAAAAAGACGACGCAGGCCAGCTCGAACAGCGGAGTCTTCACTTATCCATTCAGCGATAATATCGCGAGCTCCTGCCAAAGCTTCGTCACTGCTGGTAACTCCTTTGTCTATGCTGACAAATTTTTCCGTGTCAAGAGAACGGTTATCCTGCTGGAAAATGGCCTGAGCCAAAGGTTCCAACCCTTTCTCTCTGGCAATAAGACTTCGGGTACGCCGCTTGAGACGGTGCGGCAGGTAAACATCCTCAAGAATTGTCAAATTGGGAGCAGCCAGAACAGCCTTGTGCAGAGCAGGCTGCAACAGATCCCGTTCCGCAAGGGAATTGATAATAGTCTTTCGACGTTTGTCCAGTTCGGCCAGTTGCACCAATCGATCACGGATAGCAGCAATCTGGATTTCGTCCAATAATCCCGTGGCTTCTTTACGATAACGGGCAATAAAAGGCACGGTGCCACCGTCTTCCAACAAGGTCTCCACAGCGGCCACCTGCCCGTCCTTAAGTTGCATTTCCTTTGAAATAATATCCTGATGCCTGGTCGTATTGGGAGCTGTAGTCATAACTGCCTGCAAGTTATTTGTATCCATTAATAGGAGGACTTTCTTTAAAAAAAATATTGATTATTTGCTGTCTGATAAACTCATTCATCTAATATATGTCAAGACATACCTTGGAAACTACGAAATAACCCTACCGCCACCGATTCATTAAAAAACACTTCATTAACCTTTTTTATTTCGGCTCCAAACTTAGTATGTTAATATGTGATATTGTATTGCAAATAGAGCAAATCCAGTTGCTAAGAAACGTACGCTTAATTGTCACACGTTTTATTAATACGCTTACACAGAGAGTTCTCCCATGCTTGAATCAAAATTACAGATTGAAATTCAGAACAAAATTAATAAAAAAATAGCACCGTTATTTTCCAAATACAATATGGATTTCAGCGGCCTTGAATCCAGTATGAAATGGAAGCCAATTGTTCTTATCATTGGCAACTACTCCTCCGGCAAATCCACTCTGATTAATGAAATAATAGGTTCTGATGTCCAGCGCACCGGACAGGCACCCACCGATGATTCCTTTACAGTGATCACTTCTGAGGGAAGTGATAAGCCACAGGAAGTTCCCGGATCCACACTCATCAATGATGATAACTTACCATTTGTTAAATTTAAGAAATATGGTGAAAAACTTACCTCCCACCTATGCCTGAAAAATATCGATTCACCTGACTTTGAGAATATGGCCATCATTGACAGTCCGGGAATGCTTGATGCCACAACGGAAAAAGATCGCGGCTATGATTACATGGAGGTACTTGGTGAGTTTGCCAAAATGGCCGACCTCATTGTCCTCATGTTTGATCCTCATAAGGCAGGAACTATCAAAGAGACCTACGCAGCAATACGAAACACTCTGCCGGAAAAATCCGGTGAAGATAGGATAGTTTTTGTTTTGAGCCGTATTGATGAGTGTGACAATATCAGCGATCTTGTCCGTTCTTACGGTACGTTATGCTGGAATATGTCCCAGATGACAGGCCGTAAAGATATCCCCCACATTTATCTTACGTATTCTTCTGATGTGGCAAATTCCACCAAGGCAGAAGACAATCTATGGCCTCAGGAAAGAACAGAGCTCATAGAAAAGATACACGCAGCTCCCACTCTTCGACTGAATCACATATTAGAAGATATTGATCGCCAGGTGAATGAACTGTATATCGTCTGCGAGGCCATGACCGAATTTACCAAAAGGGGTCGAAAGCTCTTCGGGAAGGTTGGGAAAACAACAGTTGGTCTTGCCATTGGTTTATTTTGTTTTGGTGACGTTTTAACCAATTCCCTTATTTCTCTACCAAAACAAACCCTCATCTCATCACTGCGAGGAGAAGGTTTTTCTTTCATGAATTTGATCATTCCCCTTATCTTTCTTTGCGGCACCCTGGCGATTGGAGTGGTTCTCTTCAATAATTTTGGATTTAAGAGGCTTCTCAAGAACACACTTTCAGACAGCAGTCAACTTGTTAAGCTTGACAATGAATACCGAAGGCATCTCTGGAAAAAAATGGCCGCGACCATTGATGAACACCTGCAAAAGAGCAGTGCCAAAGACATTTGGCATGCACATTCCAGCAACCTGGTAAAAATACGCCGCTTTCTTGATGGTGATCTGAAAAAATACTATGACAAATTGAGATCCTGACTGAAACGACATGACACTTCTAACCGGTTGACACAGCTAACAGTAAGCAGTGATTGGGCTTAGAACCGTACAAAATGTTTTGTACGGTTCTAAGATTTTACCGGGGGATCCTTTTCTATTTTTTTCCACTCATCGTTTACATAAAGATAATGAGGATCAAAACGGCTTTTATAATTCATGGCACCCACCTTTTCGATATAATACCCAAGATAAAGATACGAAATATCCAGTTTCAAACAGGTGTCAATCATGGTTAAAATATTAAACGTTCCGAGACTTCTGGACGCCTCATCCGGGTCGAAGTAAAAATAGACAGCGTTCATCCAGTTTTGCCCAACATCCACTATTGCTGTGCCAACCAGCCGACCATTTAAACGATAACGAATCTCCATACTGGGAATGATTCGATTGAGAAAAAATCCATCATAATATGATCTCCCATCGTTGTTTTTCTGGGGATAGCGACTGCGGAGAAATTTTTCACAAAGATCGATATTCTCTTCGCTTGCACCCAGAGGAGCGAATTCAATCTCTATATCCTTATTTTTCTTGAGAACCCGGCGCTGGTTCCGATTCAGCCGCATTTCCTGTGGATGAAGACGAATAGGGATACAGGCTGAGCAATCAGGGCAGTGCATGGTATAAAGGCAGTTCCCGTTTCTTCTGTAACCGGAGGCAAGAAACAGCTCCATTACTCGTTCTGAGAGGGGTGAAAATAACGCTTGGTAAAACAAAGCATCATAGGGGAGATGGTAGGGGCACTCAACGGCAATCTCCGCAAAAAAACGTTCCATCCTGGCTTCAAGAAAACCAAATTCCTGTTGGCATTGTTCGTCGTAAAGGGACACTCTGTATTGTATTTTCTTGTTGAGGTTTTAAGGTGATACTTCTTATTTTGATACGACTAAAGACAGAAAATTGACCAATACACATCTCTCAAACTTCTGCCTTCAGCCTTCTCATCTTCAGCCTTTATCTACACCAATCCCTGATCAAGCATAGCATTCACAACTTTCACAAAACCCGCAATATTGGCACCAGCCACATAGTTACCCTGCACATTATACATCTCTCCTGCATCAACACAGGTTCGATGGATGGATTTCATGATCTGCTTAAGTCGTTCATCAACCTCTTCTCGCGGCCATGAGAGGCGCATGGAATTTTGAGCCATTTCAAGACCTGAGACTGCCACACCACCTGCATTTGCTGCTTTTCCCGGTGCATACAATAAACGATGTTCAACAAAAAGGTCCACGGCACCTGGAACAGATGGCATATTCGCACCTTCGCTGATCAGACCGACACCGTTATTTACCAGATTCTGTCCATCCTGTGCATTGATTTCATTCTGAGTGGCGCAGGGAAAAGCACAATCCGCTTTATGATCCCAGAGTGGATTATGATCGAGCGATGGATCAACGGGAGTGTAAACAGCATTGGGGTACTTTTCCGTGTACTCGGAAATACGGCTGCGCATGATATTTTTAAGCTGCTGCACATGGGCCAGTTTATCACGATCAATCCCTTCATCATCATAGATATACCCGGAAGAATCTGACAGAGTCAGAACCTTGCCGCCAAGATCAAGAACCTTTTCTGTGAGGAACTGCGCCACATTTCCCGAACCGGAGACCAGGCACTTCTTACCTTCCAAGGTTTCGCCCTTTGCAGCAAGCATTTCAGCTGCAAAATAAACAGTTCCATATCCAGTTGCCTCAAGACGTATCAGACTGCCGCCCCAATCAAGACTTTTTCCGGTGAGCACTCCAGTGAACTCGTTCCGAAGCTTTTTATACATCCCGAAAAGAAAACCGATTTCCCTGGCACCAACACCAATATCACCTGCAGGCACATCGGTATTTGGCCCGATATGACGATGCAGTTCAGCCATAAATGATTGACAAAAGCGCATTACTTCGCCATCGGATTTACCCTTGGGGTTAAAGTCTGAACCACCTTTACCGCCCCCCATGGCCAGAGTGGTAAGTGAATTTTTAAAAACCTGCTCAAAAGCCAGAAATTTAATTATCCCCAGATTTACCGAAGGATGAAAGCGTAAACCGCCCTTATAGGGGCCAATTGCAGAATTCATCTCGACCCTAAAACCACGGTTCACATGTACCTGCGCATCGTCATCCATCCAGGGAACACGAAACATAATTACTCGCTCAGGTTCTGTAATACGGGCAAGAACAGCATGTTGCCGGTACTCAGGGTTACGCTCAAGTACTGGCTTAACAGTTTCAACCACCTCTTCAACAGCCTGATGAAACTCGCGCTGTTCAGGGTCTTTATTCTTAATCAAGCTGATAATCTCGTCCATGCAATTCTCCGTAATAGTATAAAATCTATTTTTTTATTCCAAAATAAATATGTTAATTATTTTCTACGCATTTCCGTGCAGGGCTCCTCTGAGGTGTGTTGCACTTCTTCCGAATACAGAACAGCAATCTCTTCCTTGCCATTACATTTCATAATAAAAGGCTCAGGAAGACGTATATGTCGAACAAAAGCAGTATCTTTAAAATCTTTCTGCTCACGCAGCCATTTCCAATTTAAACAATCACTGCCACCATTTTTACTGCTGCAGATACCGTTTGCCCCACTCTTCTCCTCCATAACTGTCAAATATGGTATACCAAGGGATGTAATGTTTTGAAAGAAATGGGAACCCTGGGAAGGGTCGGCATGAAGGGACTCGTTCTGCAGTTCTATAATTGCACCGACCCCTGCGATATCCCGCCACTGAACAGGGATTCCAAGCCAGGGATCAGCAGATCCCCACCGGCCAGGGCCAATAAGCACATAAGGACGATCTTCAGATTGTAATTTAGCATTCAGCCCATTAATTTCTGTTGCGATACTACTCGTTGCAGCCACATCAAAACTCTCAGGTCTCACCACTAAGATATCTGCCATATTCACAAAACGACCATGCCCCAGACAAGACCTGGAGAAACAAAATGCCCTGTCAATATCATGGCTGCAAATTGACACATCAGCCTGCTCACCACCCGTAACCATTGGACGCATTTGCAGGAAGAAAAAATCACTTTTCTGTATCTGTTTATCAAGGCGAACTGCAAATTCAATTTCCACTTCGCAGCCCATACCCCGCCTTCCAAGATCAAGAAGATCATGGAGAATTTCAGGCAATGGATAGAGGTTATGTTTGAGTACCCTGGCAAAGGTGACTATTTTCATGCCTGGCATTGCAGAATCCCTTATCCGATCCTCGGCCGGGATATAAGTAGAAGAAAGAAGTTGTACTGGTTCCTCATTTTCGGCATCCTGCACCAGGCGTCTCACCAGATTAGAACTGTCACGCTTCAGTTGTGCAGAAAATTCCATATCGAGTGCATAAAACTGACGCTGACAATTCTGGAGGATATCCTTAACCGTAGAAAACTGAACAAGTCGCTTAGGGTGAGCCGGGGAAAACCGCAGGGAGCGTTCCCCTTCGACCACGGTCTTACCAATACCTAATGCCATATGACATATCCCCTCCTCAGCCTTCATATTCATCACTGGATAGTAATTATGAGATTGAGCAACACCTGAGATATGAGGGTAAAAAAATCCATCAAACTCCTGGCCAGCTATCTGCTGAATAATGACAGCCATGGAATCTTCCCGCCCCTGTTCAGACACTTTTGAATACAGCCTGGGGTTTTCAAACCAGGTGGATGCATACACCAGCTTGATCGCCTCTTCGAGTTGCTGACAACGACGGGAAAACGATGGGTGATTATTAGAGAGAAAAAAGGTGGAATACAAACCTGCATAAGGTTTAAAATGGGCGTCTTCAAGAAGGCTCGAGGATCTGATAGAGAGTGGAATGTCAATTTTTGAAAGAAATGCCCGTAAATCTTCTTTTAACCAGACAGGCAATTCTGCTGCCAGAAACGAATCAGCAATGGATTCATCGGATGCATCTTTGTCCAGGCGCAAACGATTACTGGCGATAAAATCATCAAAGCCATCGGCTGTTACCACGCAGGTTTTAGGAAGGGTTACATGATTTCCAGCAAGAGCCTTATGGGTTCCCCGTGACTGTTGAAGCTGCATCCACATAAACGCCAGGCCCCGGGCTTTCCCTCCCATGGAGCCCTCTCCAATCCTCACAAAATCCATAATTTCCGGATCAAAATTTTTACGGGAGAATTTAACCACAATCCCCTGTTGACGCAGTTTACGAAGAGAGTGTACCTTAAAAACAAGATCCTCACGAAGATCCGAACAACTCTCAATACAACTCACATGATCACGGTGTAGACGGGTTCCCAATGCGACCTCAGCACGAGCCATAACCCAATTTGAAAAATGATTGTGATTTGCGTGAAATCTAAGTGATTCTGAAGGGACACTGCGGAGTTGCTGTTCAAACTCATGGAGATTTGAAGCACGGCCAATCTCAACTCCATCAGGCATCCGAAAAACAAAATCACCAAACCCGAGGTGATCAAGAAAGAATGTGTGAATTCCATCCTTTACAAAAGGTGAGTGCTTGTCAAGAAAAACTGCAGGAATGGCCTCCGCCTGCTCCCTGTTTTCCGGCTCTGAAGAGAGCATCAACATGGGCAAATCAGGTGTTTCTTTTCGAATGGTTTCAAGTAATCGTAATCCGGCTTTGGAATCCATCTCCCCTCGACGTGGAAACCGTACATCCGATATTATCCCAAAAATATAGGGTTTATAGGCTTCATAAAGAACCATGGCCTCTTCGTAATTGATGGCAGTAAGAATTTTGGGCCTTGCCCGCATACGCAGTAAACGATGTGGCTCATTTAAGCTCTCATCAAGTACTGCCTGAGTCTGACGCACCACTTCGTGATAAAGAACAGGAAGAAAATAAGACCGGTGAACAGGAGAATCCTCCACCATTATGATCACCCGAACCATAGCGCGTGCAGTATCAGCATCCACATTTACATGATCTTCAAAGTTCTTTATAAGAGAGAGAAGAAGATCCGCTTCACAGCACCAGAGGTACATGTCGTCAATGGAATGGCATTCAACATTTTTCGGTAAAGGATAAATGCCGCGCAGACTATGAGAAATCAGTACCACCTGCTGAGTGGGATTAATTTTCTTAATTGCAGCGCCTAAATCAAAGGCATCCATACCACCGACATGGGGCATGGTGATAACCAAATCAAATACCAGGCAACGCAGAATTTCCAATGCTTCGCGGCCGGATGAAACAAGAGTTATGCGTGGCGCACCGCTTAAGTTTAGTCCCTGGTATTCATTGATAATGCGACTAGCAAGAGATCCGTCTTCCTCCATGATAAAGGCATCGTAGGGGCTTGAAACCAGTAAGATTTCCTGAACCTTAAAGGGCATAAGTTCGTGGAAGATCTTGAAGTGAGGGTCGAAATCAGAGATCATTTTTCCGGATTCAAAGCGCATGGCCACCCTCTCTTTTATACATGTCGAATATCTCTGTAAGCAAACAGTTAAAAAGCATATAAACAGTGTAGCATACTGAATATTTTATGGAAGGAAAATGGGTCGGAATGTCATGAAACAGATGTCCTGCGGTGTACAAGGAAATCGGGAGCCTTGCTCCCTCTGGTACTTTTGAGATAATGACAGGGAGTTCTTCTACCAAGAGCGGTTTGATCTGAGGGAACGAGACAACTCATCAGGTGTATTAATATTACTCCAAGCCTGGCAAAGTTTTTCAGGAATTACAGGTGTTGCAATATTTGCCTGCCTGGTCACCATAGATATCCGAAAACAACCTGATAAACGAAGCTCTTCAAAATACTCTCTTGCCCGGGGTTCGTAAACTGCGAGTAACGGCTCCACAAAGCCGTCTTTTTTTAACCGTGGAACTGTTCCCCAGGATTCTGGAGTTCTGTTCGAAAGCAGCCATTCCAAAGCTTCCGAACTAATATTTGGCATATCACAGGCTAGAAGAAGCCAGCAGGAATCAGGACGCCAGCGCATGGCAGCAAGAATTCCGGTGAGTGGCCCTTGAACATCCGGGACATCTGGAATACGGGTTAAACTGCTGAGAGCATCCGGAACATCACCTGCGCCTGAAAGAACAATATCCTGTGTAAAAGGTCGCAGAAGATTCACACTATTCTCAATCCAGGTAAGTCCATTTCGCCCTTTGATCAGGTGTTTGGGACGTCCCATCCGGGAACTGCGCCCCCCAATTAAAAGACAGGCTCGCAGTGGGATTTTCTCTTGTTGAATCAACTTCTTAATCATACCTGCAATCGTAGTTGTTTGAAGGAATCAGGAAAAATCCCGGCCTCACGCCCCAATCGAAGAAAACTTTCTATGGCTGCCAATCCCTCACTCCCAAGATCTTTTGAGTGGTCGTTGACATATAATTCAATATGACTCTGCATTACCTCTTTATCCATTTCCTGAGCATATTGTTGAATATACGGAAGACATTCGTTTGGATGTTCATCCGCCCAGACAATGGAATCATGAATGGCCCGATCTATCTGTTCAATTCGCTCTTTTCCAAGGGATCTTTTCGCTGCAATACAACCAAGAGGTATGGGGTGTCCGGAAGTTTCCTCCCACCACTGTCCCAGATCCTGCAAACAGACAAGTCCCTGTTCTGCGTAGGTGAAACGACTTTCATGAATAATCACACCGGCATCAACATCAGCGTTTATAACTGCATCCATTATTGCATCAAAACGAAGTTCAAGCAGATTGGCAGCGGCTGGGGCGTACATACGAAACAGGAGATTTGCTGTGGTTAAACGACCCGGAATTGCAATTTTTGCATTCTTTAGACTGGCAGGATCAAATCCTGGTTTAGCTACAAGAAGCGGCCCACAGCCACGACCAAGAGCAGACCCTGCCGAAAGTACACAATATTCATCTAATACATGACCAAGTGCATGAAAAGAAAGTTTTGTTATATCGAGTTTCTGATTTATAGCCCATATATTCAAGGTCTCAACATCTTCAAGCAAAGGTGACTGCAGCTCAAGACCTTTCAATGCAATCTTGTTATGGGTCAGCGCATAAAATATATACGTGTCATTGGGACAAGGCGAATAGCCAAAACTTAGTGGTGTTGTCATTCTTCAGTCAATCCTTTTAGTAGAATAGCAGCAGCCTTTCCAGCTAGTGTACAGGCTTCTGAAAGCTTCCAGCGCGACAAATCTCTATCCTCCACAAAGTTTGAGATTGTACGTACTTCAAGAAGAGGAAGATTAAACTCTTCACAGACCCTTGCAACTGCGGCACCCTCCATATTTTCACAGAGTCCGTTATATTGAGAGCAAAGAAAATTGCCTCGACTTTTTGTTCCACTTACTCCACAAACTGTGACAAAATTACCAACTCTTACCGGAGATGTTTGTTTTGATAACAGTGTATATGCCTTATTGAATAGTTCAACATCCAAATTATAACTTGTGCGATGTACGAGATGCTCAGCAAGAGGTTCTATACTATCTGCGTGACAAATGCCAAAATCGCCAAAGACTTCCCTTTCTGCCAGGCAAATATCCAACAGATCAGCGCTTCCTTTGTTATCACAGAGATATGCACCAGCTACTCCAAAGTTTAGTACCCCTCGAATCGTACCTTTGTTTTCATGCTGCTCTAAAAATCTGCTAAGAGTGAGTACTGTTTCCACCACGCCTACTCCTGTAAGCAGAGAAATCCATGCATCCTGTCCAGAAGGGACAAGATCGGTAAGAGCCTGCATTTCAAATTCTGTTGCACAAACGACAAGGAACATGGTAGGAAGACGATTTTTAAAGTCAGAATAAATAAAATTAATTGTTCTTTTCCTCTATCACCAATATTTTATACTGTAAAAACAAATTACCATGCAACATAAATTCGCCCTTCAAGCATACAACTACACACTTCCTCCAGAAAACATTGCCCAGCACCCGGCAGATGCCAGAGAGAATTCACGTCTTCTTGTCCTGAATAAGAAAACAGCAAAACGGGAACACGGCCACTTCCACAACATTATTAATTTGCTTGATCCCGGCGACCTTCTGGTAGTGAACAATACAAAAGTGTTCCCGGCGCGCCTGTATGGAAAAAAGGCAAGTGGTGGCAAGGTGGAAGTTTTTTTACTCTCGTACCCTGTGGAAATACACGCGGACAATGAGATAAAACAGGCAGAAGTTACAACACTTATCAAAAGCTCAAAACGCCCCAAACCCGGAACTACTCTTTTTCTGGGATCTGATTTAAAAGCAGAAGTACTGGAACTGCTCGACGGTGGAAAAGTTAGAATCAAACTGAGCTACCCTCGTGATAAAGACCTCTCTGCCATCCTGGAAAAGCATGGTCAGGTTCCCCTGCCGCCCTACATCAGCAGAACGCAAGGAACTACTGAAGAGGATCGGGAACGATACCAGACAGTATATGCAAAAAGTCCCGGTGCTGTGGCTGCCCCAACAGCCGGTTTACATTTTTCCGAAAACCTCCTGCAGAACCTCCAAAAAAAAGGGGTGGACACTGCTCAAATAACCCTCCATGTCGGACATGGAACCTTTGCCCCTGTTCGTTGTAATGATATTCGGGAACATAGAATCCATCAGGAATATGTCTCAGTTTCGGCTGAAAGTAGTGAACAAATCAATCGGACAAAAAAGGCAGGTGGAAAAATCTGGGCAGTGGGAACCACCACGGTACGCACCATTGAATTCATGGCTGACCGTGATGGCCGGGTACTGGCAGGGGATGACTGGTGCGGGCTTTATATTATGCCGGGATACAAGTTCAAGGTAGTGGATAATCTCATCACCAACTTTCACCTTCCGGAATCATCCCTGCTCTTTCTGGTTTCAGCACTCTGCGGCAGAGAATCATTACTGGATACCTACCAGGAGGCCATCAGCATGGGATACCGTTTTTATTCCTACGGCGATGCCATGGCCATATGTGGTTAATCCAAAGCGAGAAATTGGTACTTTCTATGAATTTTCTGCAGCACAGGGACAGCTTCCACCCGTTTTACAGGGAGGTGCAGATACAGCAGGACTTGACTCTTCTTTAACTGCAGGCTTTGCCGAAGAATAGCCATCAGCATACCAGCCACCGCCTTTTAACTGAAAAGAGCTTCTGGACATTACTTTTTTTACTGGTCCTTCACACTCAGGACACTGAGTTAAAGGATCATCAGCCATTCGTTGCTGAACTTCTAAGACTTTCTCACATGCGGGACATTCATATTCGTAAACAGGCATTTCCTACTCCATCATTCTTCTATATTATTCCTAGTAATACTAAATGGTAACTTAGGTTTCGATTTACCCTTGCCAAAACATTCCAGTATTTATTAGAACGTATCCCAATAAATACAATAAAACGAAACGCTACTGTAATGCTCCATTTCCAACCTGTCAACTCCCTCATAAAATCTATTGCAACTCTCAATCACAGCAGGGGCTTTCCCCCTGTAAAGTCCTCATCTTTACTTGACTTTTTCCTCCCCTGATATACTATCTGAGCTGTTCTTTTAAGTTGTTAGAGAACCACAATTCTATAGAATATACTTATCAGGAGGGCATGATGACAAAATCATTGGTTGAAATGGCTGCTGACATTGTTCAGGCACAGGACTGCTCAAAAAGTATGACCCTTGAAGAGTTACAAGATGCCTTAAAAGAAACTTTTTCAACCCTGCAGCATTTACAAGCAATGGAAACTGGAGAAGAAGTGCCACATGCCGAAGGCTCTAAACCAGCAATTGCCCCTGAAAAATTGATATTAAAAAACAAAATCATTTGCCTTGAATGTGGTGAAGATTTCAAGAGTCTTTCCTTTTAACATCTTGAAACCCATGGACTTACAAGACGTGAATATAGAGTTAAACATGGTTTTTCCTTAAGACAACCACTTTGCGCAAAAGCAATTACAGAAAGAAGAAAGAAAGCAGGGAAAGTACTAACAGAATACATTCTTTGCAAAAGACAGCTAAACGCAGACTCCGAGAAATCATTCTGTAAGGTGCTAAAAATTAACCATCTCTCCGACAAATGATAGGTATTTTTGATTCAGGAATAGGCGGCATGACAGTGGCTCATGCTGTTGAGCAGTTGCTGCCCGATTATTCACTGGCTTATTACGGTGATATTGCACGAACCCCGTATGGACCCAAAAGTCCGAAAACTATTATTAATTATTCCATTCGCAACACTGAATTCCTGCTGGATAAAGGAGCTGAGTTAATCATTATTGCCTGTAACTCAGCATCTTCTGTTGCAACAGAAACACTGCGAAAACGCTTTGACGTCCCCATTATAGAAGTAATCACCCCTGCCGCAAAGTGTGCCATTGCAAAGAGTAAGAATGGTCGCATCGGAGTTATTGGTACCAGGGCCACGGTAAAAAGTGGTATTTACCACAAAACAATTACAAGAGAACAGCCTGATTTTGAAGTCTATCAGGAAGCATGTCCATTACTGGTTCCCCTGGTAGAAGAGGGGTGGCTGAATAAACGGGAAACTAAAATGATCCTGCGTCGGTACCTGCATCCTTTAAAAAACAAACAAATCGACACGTTGGTTCTTGGCTGCACCCACTACCCTCTTTTGCAGGGGTTGATCCAGGCGCGAATAGGTAAAAAGGTGAGACTCATTGACTCTTCCACAGAAACTGCTCAATATGTGAAAGATTTTCTTAGCAAAAATCCGAATATTGTATCAAAGCAAAAACGGGTCACTCATCGTTATTATGCCTCAGACAAGACAGAAACAGCCATGAAAGTGGCTGAACGTATATTCTCCCGCCCAATGGAGCTTATTGTTTCATGAATAGATCATACTTACTTACAGTTTCTTTTTTTTCTTCCTGTCTTCTTCTGTTTTTTCTGTTCTTTTCCGGTTCTGCTATCGCGAAGAAGGAGTCCCCGGAAGCTGTGGCCACAAGATTGCAAAGTCGATACGACACAATAGAATCACTCACTTTTGACTTCACTCAAACTACCAGAGGGCAACTCAGCGGACGGCCTAAAAAAGGACGAGGTCAGGCGTTTTTTGTAAAAGATACCAACAAGAAAGAAATTACAGGGAAAATGCGTTGGAATTATTCATCTCCTGACAGGCAAGTACTGGTGAGTGATGGGGTAAATTTTTCAATGTACTTTGAATCTCTTCAACAGATGATTATTTCTTCGGCTAAAGCTTTGCAGCGGGACCTCACCTATTCTTTTTTTACAGGCTCAGGAAATCTGCTTCAGGATTTCACAATTCTGCCGCCTGATACACATGGAGAGAGCTCTCCCCAAACCGCTATTATTAAAATGATTCCGAATGCCAAACAGTCTCAAGTTGCCGCAATCCACCTCTGGGTGACCGAAGATTCTCTTATTCGTCGCATAGAAATCCTTGATCAATTTGACACTCTCACTGTTCTTAATTTTAGCAATCTCAAAGTCAACACACTCGATACGACTAATATGGAACTTATGCTAAAGCTTTTCAGCTTTACTCCACCAGAAGGTACTGAGATAATCCATCAGTAATGGCACTGGCAGTTTCTGGTGCCTGCCCTTCATACAGACTTACTTCCCCTCTTCCATTCCATCTGA
>JAESPV010000010.1:105000-107635 GCA_016765495.1 Desulfocapsa sp.
AGATAAGTTCCATGGTCGAAAGGGAAAGAACCCAGACCGTCAGCTAAGGTCCCTAAACTGTGCTAAGTGGAAAAGGATGTGGAATTGTGAATACAACCAGGAGGTTGGCTTAGAAGCAGCAACCCTTTAAAGAAAGCGTAACAGCTCACTGGTCTAATGAATCTGCGCCGAAAATTTATCGGGGCTCAAGCACAGTACCGAAGCTACGGATGTCAGAAACCAGAATCCAGAGGACAGAAACCAGATGATTAAATCATTTGAAGATCTTGAAGTTTTTCAGAGAGCATATAAACTCTCTTTGGAGATTCATACTATTACATTAGAATTTCCAAAGCGTGAACAATATGGTCTAGCTGATCAAATTCGTAGAGCTAGCAAATCCATTTGTGCAAATATTGCAGAAGGATTTGCCAAGCAACGTTATTCAAGTCCAGAATTCAAACGTTATCTCATGATAGCGGTTGGATCTTCAGATGAGATGAGAGTCTGGGTAAGATATTGTCTGGATTTAGGTTACATAAACAAAGAAGTGTGGAAGGCATGGCGAGATGAATATAAAGAAATCTCAAAAATGCTCTCTAAATTGAGCGGAAGCTGGAAATAGTTTTTTTTTCTGACTTCTGTCTTCTGGCTTCTGGTTTCTGATATGGTAGGAGAACATTGTGGCCGCCTGAGAAGGTACACCGTAAGGAGTGCTGGAGGTTCCACAAGAGCTTATGTTGACACGAGTAGCGAAAAACAAGGTGAGAAACCTTGTCGCCGAAAGCCTCAGGTTTCCTGTAGTCAAGTTAATCTGCTCAGGGTTAGTCGGCTCCTAAGGCGAGGCCGAGAGGCGTAGTCGATGGGAAACAGGTTAATATTCCTGTACCATTTTTATAATGTTATGGTAAGGGGGGACGGAGAAGGTAAGGCCATCCGGGCGTTGGTTGTCCCGGTTTAAGCGTGTAGGTGGAGGACTTAGGTAAATCCGGGTCTTCATTAACACTGAGGCGTGATGACGAAGTCCTATGGACTACAAAGTGGCTGGTTCCATGCTTCCAGGAAAATCCTCGTATCTAGTTATAAATGTGACCGTACCGTAAACCGACACAGGTAGGCAGGTAGAGAATACCAAGGCGCTTGAGAGAACTCTGGTTAAGGAACTCGGCAAAATAGCACCGTAACTTCGGGAGAAGGTGTGCCACTTTTAGTGATTGAATTTACTTCATGAGCTGATCGTGGTTGCAGTGAAATGGGGGGAGCGACTGTTTACTAAAAACACAGGACTCTGCGAAGTCGAAAGACGAAGTATAGGGTCTGACGCCTGCCCGGTGCCGGAAGGTTAAAAGGACGTGTCAGCTTCGGCGAAGCACTGAATTGAAGCCCCGGTAAACGGCGGCCGTAACTATAACGGTCCTAAGGTAGCGAAATTCCTTGTCGGGTAAGTTCCGACCTGCACGAATGGCGTAACGATTTCCCCACTGTCTCAACCAGGGGCTCAGCGAAACTGTAGTACCGGTGAAGATGCCGGTTACCCGCAACAAGACAGAAAGACCCCGTGAACCTTTACTATAGCTTGGCATTGGTTTTTGAGGTAACATGTGTAGGATAGGTGGGAGACTTTGAAGCGGGCACGCCAGTGTCTGTGGAGTTGTCCTTGAAATACCACCCTTGTTATCTTAGGAATCTAACTGCGGTCCGTAATCCGGATCCAGGACATTGTCTGGTGGGTAGTTTGACTGGGGCGGTCGCCTCCTAAAGAGTAACGGAGGCGCGCGAAGGTTCCCTCAGGCTGATTGGAAACCAGCCGTAGAGTGCAAAGGCATAAGGGAGCTTGACTGCGAGAGAGACATTTCGAGCAGGTACGAAAGTAGGTCTTAGTGATCCGGCGATTCCGCATGGAAGGGTCGTCGCTCAACGGATAAAAGGTACTCCGGGGATAACAGGCTTATCTCCCCCAAGAGTCCATATCGACGGGGAGGTTTGGCACCTCGATGTCGGCTCATCACATCCTGGGGCTGAAGCAGGTCCCAAGGGTTTGGCTGTTCGCCAATTAAAGTGGTACGCGAGCTGGGTTTAAAACGTCGTGAGACAGTTTGGTCCTTATCTGTTGCGGGCGCAGGATATTTGAGGAGATCTTTTCCTAGTACGAGAGGACCGGAATGGACGAACCTATGGTGTTCCAGTTGTTTCGCCAGAAGCATTGCTGGGTAGCTAAGTTCGGCAGGGATAACCGCTGAAAGCATCTAAGCGGGAAGCCCACTCCAAGATAAGATATCCCGGGACATTAGTCCCCTGAAGGCTCGTTGAAGACTACAACGTTGATAGGTCAGGTGTGGAAGTGTGGTAACACATGGAGCTAACTGATACTAATAAGCCGTGCGGCTTATTCATTTTTCTTGATTAAGACGCTACTGAATACTCTACTATTCGATTATCGATTTTTATATAATGCGGTATCAGGTGTACGGATTCAGGTAAAAGACATTGTCTTCTTCCTTTTCGTAAACCGCAAACCGCAGCCGAGATTTTATCGGTGGCAACAGCAAAGAGGATCCACCCGTTCCCATTCCGAACACGGAAGTTAAGCTCTTTAGCGCCGATGGTACTGCATGGGCAACTATGTGGGAGAGTAGGTCACCGCCGATTTCTTTTT
>JAESPV010000011.1 GCA_016765495.1 Desulfocapsa sp.
AATCAATTTTTATCAAGAGATCGACAGGCTGACACATTCCAGGGTATGGGCCTACCTGAAGGCTCCATGGCAGGAGAGCCCTGAGCTTACAGCTGCCTACGTCTGGGAATGATTGTGGCATACGGTGTGCGGTTTGAGGATGATTGGATCAGTTCCTTGCTTTTTATCAACAATCGTACACCGTAAAACTCATCGGAAAGAGCTGATGGTCGCTGTATTCACGACCACTTAAAATAGAAGAGGTTTATAAAAATGTTATTACGTCATACACCAAAAGAAATAGTGGAGCGCAAGGCTGTCAGCATCAATCCTGCCAAGACTTGCCAGCCCATCGGAGCCATGTATGCGGCTCTTGGCATCCACGGCTGTCTTCCCCACAGTCATGGCTCGCAGGGCTGCTGTTCCTATCATCGTTCCGCACTTACTCGTCATTACAAGGAGCCGGTTCCGGCCGCCACCTCAGCTTTTACCGAAGGAGCATCAGTCTTTGGCGGTCAGGCCAACCTTCTGCAGGCGATCAATAATATCTTCTCCGTTTATGAACCGGATGTGATCGCAGTGCATACCACCTGTCTTTCAGAAACCATCGGTGATGATCTGCCGCAGATCATAAAAAAGGCAGAGACAGAAGACAAGATTCCAGCTGGTAAGTATGTGATCGGCGTTTCCACACCGAGTTATGCGGGGTCGCATGTCACCGGATTTTCCAACATGGTCAAGGCCATAGTGGATTTTGCGGAAAAAACAGACAAGAAAAACGGTAAGGTGAATATTATTCCCGGCCGGGTAGAACCGTCTGACATGGAAGAAATTAAGCGTATTGCCAAGCTCATCGGGGTGGAAACCATTATGTTCCCGGATACTTCCGGAGTTTTAAATGGCCCGGTGACTGGTAAGTATAAGATGTTCCCGGATGGCGGCACTACGATTGCAGAATTAAAATCCACTGGTGATTCCATCGGTACCCTCGCACTCGGTGAGTGGTGTTCTGCAGATGCGGCACGGCTTCTCGACAAGAAATGCAAGGTACCATGTAAGGTGCTGGATATGCCCTTTGGTCTCAAGGCTACCGACCGTTTTGTTGATGCTCTGCGTACCATAGCAGGTGTGACAGTATCAGATGAACTGAATGCTGAACGAGGACAGCTGGTTGACTTAATCACAGATAATCATCAGTTTTTTTACAAGAAAAAAGTGGCCATTGCCGGCGATCCTGACCAGGTCATTGCCATGGTGGAGTTTCTCGTATCCATTGATATGTGCCCTGTGCATATAGTCACCGGAACACCTGGTAAAAAGTTTGAAAAACGGATCAAAGAGTTGACCGACGGGGAAGATTATGAGGTCAATGTCAAAGCCAAAGGCGATCTTTTTCTCCTCCATCAGTGGATGAAGAATGAGCCGGTTGACCTCCTTATTTGTAATACCTATGGCAAATATATTGCCAGAGACGAGGATGTGCCTCTGATGCGCTGGGGATTTCCCATTCTTGATCGTCAGTGTCATCAGTATTTTCCAACGGTTGGTTATAAGGGTGGTTTGCGTCTGCTGGAGAAGATTCTCGGGATGCTGCTGGATCGTAGAGACAGGGATTCTCCAGAAGAGACCTTTGAACTTATTCTGTAAGGATAACAGTTATGCATGATACAACGACTACTCATTTAATGAAGCTGGATGTCACACTGCCTATTGCACCATATGCCAATAACAGGCTGAAGAGATCGGCAGAGGAAAAGCTGGAACCTGCATTGGTTCCAGCCGAGGCTGTGGCCTGGGTGCAGGCCTTACGCAAAGGTGGCAAAGAGGTTAAAACTATAGAACTCTGTGGTCCTGGAGATGTTCTGGCATCGATTCCGACAACTTTGAATTGTCTGGAGCTGCTTCAACCAGAAATTCAGGATGCAGAGCTTTCTTTGACCACTCTTGGTTTCGGGGCTGCACAAGTAGCTCCGGATTTGGCTCGTCTTGGTGTGAAAACAGTGAATCTACTGGTGGATACGGCAATGGCTGAAACAGCCCAAAAACTGTATGCATGGATTCGACCCGCTAAAAAGAGTTTGTCCATGGTTCAGGCCTCTGAAATACTTATCAGTGCACAGTCAGAAGCTGTACAGGCTCTGAAAGATGCCGGTATCAGAGTGGTGATACGAACTGCTCTGGTTGCCGGAGTCAATGATGAGGAAATCGTAGCCCTTGCCGAAAAAATGGCAGGTTTGGGTGCTGCTGCCATGGAGGTTGATGGAGAAGAGGGAATTGATTTGGAAAAACTGTCTATCCAGGCGTCGACATATCTGCCTGCGACAGTCTATCAGGCCCCGCCTGCTCTTGCACCTCCTGGTATGCCAGGGTCGCAGGCAGATATCAACATGCCTGAACCTACTAAGGAGAGGCCTAATGTGGCGGTGGCCAGTACCAACGGCATGGATGTTGACATGCATCTTGGACAGGCGTCGCAGGTTTTAATTTACGGCCCAAGAGATGATGGTCTTGCCTGTCTCTTGAAGGCACGGCAGACTCCAGGTGCTGGCGGCGGTTCCGACCGCTGGCAGGTTTTAGCTAAAGAGTGTCTCCATGATTGTTTTGCTCTGCTGGCAACCCATGCTGGTGATGCACCCCGTAAGGAGTTTGCAGAACTGGGAATACAGGTGATTCTTACCGAAGAAAATATCGAAGGTATGGTAGATGTTCTTTACGGCGGCGGTAAAAAAAAGAAATGCAAATAATAGAGGAGAAGTAAAATGGCTTTACCGGAAAGAATGATCCTTGTTTGCCAGTCGTTTCGTGTGGCTGGGGACAGGAAGGGAATTTGTCATAAAAGTACTGACGGGTTCCTGCCATATCTGGAAGAAGAGGTGTTGGATCGTGGTCTGGATTGTCTCATCAGTGCCACGACCTGCCTCAAGCAGTGTGATAAAGGTCCCATTATGGTTATCCAGCCGGAAAACTGGTGGTTCAAGGGAGTAAACAGCGAAGAAGTTATTGATACCATCCTTGATGGTCTCGAAGATGGTGAGCCTGCTGCCGAGTATCTTATTTCCTGAAAGAAACGCAGATAATGGATGTGTCCCTGAAACAGATACGTATTCGGCAGGCAAAGCTCGCAGATCTTGCTGATCTTGTAGGTCTGCTCCATTTGCTTTTTTCTATCGAAGAGGACTTTGATTTCGACGCAGACAGGCAGCACCGGGGACTTGCGATGATGCTTGAGCGTGATGGCGCTGTTATTCTGGTTGCTGAGGCAGAAAGCCGGGTGATTGGCATGTGTACCGGGCAACGCATGATTTCAACAGCAGAGGGTGGTTATTCACTGCTCGTAGAAGATGTGGTGGTGGGCGAGCGATGGCGGGGCAGGGGTGTTGGCGCTGGACTGCTCAAGGGGCTGGAGGAGCGGGCTAAAGAGATGAGAGTATCACGTTTTCAGCTCCTGGCAGACAGGTCAAATAATGGTGGTCTCAGGTTTTATCAAAAACAAAACTGGCAGAAGACAGAACTTATCTGCCTGCGTAAACATCTACCAACTGGCAACAGGAGTGAGGAATAAAGGTTATGTATGATACAGGGGAAAGTACTACAGCTCAATCAATAGTAGGGTTTAGCGATATCAAGAGTGCACCGGAAGCCATCGATGATTGGGACGTCTTTCTCAACGATGGAGAGGCTTTTTTACGAACGGGCATTGCTGCCCACACAAAGAGAAGAAAGGCTTTCACGCCGGAGATCCTCTATAACATCGTTGCCATGGCCATTGAAAAATTTGTAATGGCTGCGCTTATGCAGCGGGGAGCTCTCCCCTATAACCATACCATGCGTGACCTGGTGGAGTCCATGGAAGAGGTATTTCCTGGTGCCATGGGTCAATTAAAGGAAGGACTCCTTGATCTTGATCGTTATCAGGAAATTTGTGATATTGACTCTTATAACATCATAGCTCCTGCCATGGAAGAAATTCCAAAAATGCTCGCTCTGGCAGAGGGGATGCAAACGCTGGTATATGAAACAACAGGAGGTAGAAAAGGATGCCACTAAGACCATTGGGTACTGTGAAAGAGATTCTAGAGTCTGCAGGAATGAATATTTCTTATGCGTATGAAGACCTGGTTTTTCTGGATCATAACGCCTTTTTGCTCCAATTTACCGATAAGGAGCAGGAAGTACTGATCCACATCAATGAGGAGGCCGTGGAGGATGAGATAGTCCAGGATCTGGCTTTGTTACAGCAGCAGGCAGAGGAAAACAAGATGGTCTTTAGTCAGGCAGGTTATTACCGATTGAGCCAGGCAGATGAAGAAAATATCAATATCGAATTTTTAGGAACGGAAACAGGGGGCAAGTAGGTGAAGTGCAGACTCCAGGTAAGCGCAGACTCCGTAACTGTTCAAGTTATTTCGTGTACGTTCCTTAGTAATTTTAACCCATTGAATCAAGGAGAAACAAATGTCCAGAGAGAGTATCGAAAAATTGTTAATTGCCGGAGGTGAAGACAAACACCTGCGTGCCAAATATGATGTGCCATCCNCCAGAGAAGAATTTATTGCCCTGGCGGCCTCTGAAGGATATGACTTTACCATCGAGGAACTTGATGCGATTCTTAAAGAGTCTGGCGATGTTTTTGAAAAAAACGGCAATCCCCCAAAACGATCAATATGGTGGGCATAAAAGGAACCAGGAAACCAAACAATCAGGAACAGGACGAGGCAATTGAATCAGGAATTCAATTGCCTCGTTGCATTAGGAATAAGGCTATGCAGAATATTTTTTAACTGTTTGATTGCAACTCCTGGTAAGTCAACTTTGACTGAAGACAACTCAGTATTTATCTCCTACAATATCAGAAAAACAACTAGTTTCACTTGTTGAGAAGTCGTAATATCTGTGGTTAATTCAAATTTTACTTTAGTAGCTCTTCCAACCTCAAATTCAGAATGTATGTAATAGTGCATCAGACTTTTATTGGTAGCTGAGAAAAGCTATATTGCTTTTGGTAAAGGCTGGGGGGATTTGGATCATGTCAAGCATTACTTTCGATAACACTTCTGATCTTTCTATCAATCCTGAAACAGTATCTTCTGTGCCAGGTTATCTCAATGATGAAGTTCCAGGTGATACTATAGAAGAGAAATCAGAACCACTGATCTAAATCATAAAAGAACAGGTTGGGGGCCGTTATCCCTACTATAAGTGAAAGACGAACACGCCTTCAGCTAGATCCTGCAATAAATCCAGAGGTATTAATGGAAAAAAGGAAAATCAAAAGCGATGTCACTGATGTTTTCCGTTACACCGAAGAAGGTGAAAAAAATAACAAAATTGTACTTTCTCAGAAATATTGTATAAAAATGCTGATAGAAATAGGGGCAGAGCACAATGCACTGCATGCTGTTGTTTGAGGATAAGGACGGTCTGCTCCTGATTTTTATTCCAATCATCAGATGTTTTGAGATGGTATAAGGCGTACTTGTTTTTGTTGAATTGCAGCCAGATAAACTTTTTATTTCCTCAGGTTAAAGTTATTATGTGGCGCATTTTCAATAATAAAGCACCTGGTCACTAATCACCAAAAGAGGATTGACAATGGTTGAGATGGTTCTTCAAAAAGCATTCCTGGTAATGGTAGTGGTAACAGGTTTAGCTCTTTCTTCATGCTATTCCGCCAGTAATCCTTATGAAAATCATACGGATTACCGAGAACTTCAATACAACTACGGTAAACATTACAAATGGAATTATTATTACGATCCCTTTTCGTTTCGCTATCCCTATGAATACCGGTACGACCGAAGGCACTACTATAAAAATAGATATTATAGAGGCAAGCGCCATCAATACCGGCAGCATTACAGGAGACCGTATAATGACTATCGCTACAATAGACCTCATAGAAATCGTCAACAGAAGCGACGTTTCCAATACAAACATTGACACAGGCCAACACTAAAGCTTTCCGAAATAATGGTCTGATCAAGTATGCGATATCGATTACTCACTTTGTAAAGAGAGGAATAAGTTCATGAAGATATGGAAAAAAATAGCGCAGACTCTGATGTGTGTTGTTGTCTTAGCAGGTTCCGTTATCCATGCACGAGAAATAACGTGGGACGAGATGAATGGATCAGTTTTTTCCCTTAACCGTTCCGGAAAATACGAAGAAGCCATCGAAGTCGCCCACATGGCCTTACAATTAGCCGAAAAAAAGAACGGCTCGGAACATCCAGATGTGGCATTGTCTTTAAGCAGTTTAGCGGAGCTTCACTATTTAAAAGGTGACTATACCCAAGCCGAAATCTTTTATGAACAAGCCCTTACCGTCGATGAAAAAGCATTGGGAAAAGAGCACCAGGTTGTTGCCATCGATCTTAACAATTTGGGTTTTATATATTTCTCTCAAGGAAAACTGGACAAAGCGGAATCCCTGTATAAACGTGCTCTGGCGATTGATGAAAAGGAGTCGAACAAGGATAAGAACCTATTGGTTGCCACAGATCTTGACAACCTGGGCGGGCTCTATCTTGAACAGAGACGATTTGACGATGCAGAAATCGTTTTCAACAGGGCCCTGAAAATCAGAGAAAAAGTGTTTGGTAGAAAACATCAGGATGTGGCAATATCACTGAACAATCTTGCCGGACTGCACCATGCCCGGCACCAGGACAAAAAAGCCGAAACTCTTTTCAAACAGGCTCTGGCCATGAATGAAACAGTTCTGGGAGAAGACCACCCTGCTACAGCAATGGCCAAGGGCAACTTGGCAGAATTCTATTTTTCGCAAGGAAAATATTCAGAAGCTGAACTGCTGTATCAACAGACTCTGGTCATCGATGAGAAAGCTTTTAGCAAAGAACATCAAAAAGTTGCCACCGACCTTAGTAATCTTGCCGAGGTTTATGTTGCACAAAAGAATTTTTTGGAGGCGGAAGGTCTTTTCAAAAAAGCGCTGGCTATTCGTGAAAAGACACTGGGGGAAAATCATCTGCATACGGCTTTATCTTTAAACAGCCTGGCCAGCCTCTATTTTGACCAGGAAAAATATTCACAGGCTGAGCCTCTTTGCAAAAGAGTACTTCAAATAGAAGGAAAAATACTTGGCAAGAATCATCCTGATGTGGCAACTACTCTTTCTAACCTGGCAGAGCTTTATTTTCTTTTAGGGAAATTAAACGAAGCAGAATCCCTTTGCAGGCAGGCAATGACCATAAATAAAAAAACATTCGGAGAAAATTATCCGGCAAGCGCCCTGGATAAAAGCATGCTGGGCAAGATTTATGTGCAGCAGGGAAAGTATCATGAAGCTGAGCTGTATTTACAACAGGCCTTATCAACACTTGAAAAAATAAATGGATCTGACCACCCGGATGTTGCAATCGTGCTCGGGGACATGTCGGTGCTCTATTATAAAACAGGCCGGGATGAACTGGCTGCGTCTATGCGGAAGCGTGCTGGAACTATTCGTGACAACAGTTTTAAATGATAAACAAGATGATGATTGTCGTTAATCGCACATTTGGATATGTCCTCAATTCCTGACTCCATCCATGTCCAGCAGGTGATGCAAGCCATACCTTCAACTCAATATTAGAGAGATATCCACTTGTTTGAGCTAAAAACCATAACGTTATTCTTAATTACTGCGGTGGCAGAAATCGCAGGGTGCTATCTTTCGTACCTGTGGCTCAAGGAAGGAAAAAGTATCTATTTACTTATTCCTGCCGCTTTGAGTCTGGCACTTTTCGCATGGTTACTCTCCCTTCACCCAACAGCTGCAGGAAGAGTCTATGCTGCGTACGGCGGAGTTTATGTGTTTGTCGCCATTCTGTGGCTCTGGGGGGTAGATGGCATCAAACCCACCAACTGGGATGTTGTCGGGGTCTCGGTTGTTCTAGCTGGGATGGCAATTATTATGTTTGCACCAAGAAATGTGTAACAAGGTGCTCGTTCGGACGCTAAAATATGGAGAAGTCTAAAGGGGGAGAGATCTATTTTTACTATATTTACAGTTGATTTACCTGAGGAGCTTCGCAAAGAGACATTCCCCCCCCCATTCAAACTAAAACCAGGAGCTTATCCGAGAAGACAGATGCGAGAAAGCGTTACACTATTTGCAGCCGATCACCGGAAACAGACAAACTCTCTCTGACGGCCGTTTGAAGGCTGTCAGCTGTGGTTTCAATAGCTGAGAAGATAAACATTTCAAGCTGCCTGCATTGTTCAAAATTTTCCCTGATAAGACTGTGACGTTTGGCGTCATTGTTTCCATAGCGTTCAAGGATATACTCCAGCCGCTCCTCGATGGAAACAATCTCATCGTGTCGAACCCGTTTGTCTGCGTAATAGACCAGTTCTTTGGCGAGAAAATACCCTTTGTCATAGCGGGCTATGGAAAATTCTGTGAGAACAACATGCTCCCGTACCACCTCGGCGACTGCCGGGTAGCCAAGTTCCAGGCAGATATCTCTACCGCGTTTTGCATGGTCACAGCGGTTTTTCAGACAGGGCGTCTTGGCAATATCATGGAGTAAAGCTCCGGCAAGTACCAGCTTGTCTGAGGGGACAATGGATTTTTCTTTCGGGGAATCTATCAGTCCTTGAAGCAGGACTTGAGCCACCCGGGCAACCATGATGGAATGGGCCCGGATGTTATCAAGCATGGCGTACTCATTCATCAGCGAGTAGCACTGTTGGATCGTGGGAATTGACACTGTTTTGTGGTATTATTTTTGACTCAGCTCATGTACAAATTCTACAGCAGATTTTGCTTGATCCGGCGGGGTGAACTGATGGATACCATGACCAAGGTTGAAAATATGACCCTTTGCATCTTTTGCATCATCAAGGATTCGTCCGATACGTTTTTTGAGTTCAACTTTTGGCAGTAACAGAGAGAACGGATCAAGGTTGCCCTGTACTGCAACGTTTCCGATGCGTTTGATGGCATCACCTATGTTAATGCGCCAATCCAGGCCGAGTACGTTGGCTCCTGAAGATTCGGACATCTCAAGCAGTGTGGCACCATTGTTGGCAAAATAGATAATGGGAAGTCCGGTGTCCTGAAGATCACGGATAATTTCCTGCACGTAGGGAAGGGCAAAGGTCTTAAAGTCACAGGGAGCAAGGACTCCAGCCCATGAATCAAATATTTGCAGAGCCTGGGCTCCAGCTTTTGCCTGAGCTTTCAGATAAAGAGTGGTGGTGTCGGTTATCTTTCTCATCATATTGTGAAAGAGTTCCGGGTTGGTGTACATCATTTTCTTTGTTTCCCAGAACACCTTGGACGAGCCTCCTTCGATGAGGTAGGTGGCACAGGTAAAGGGCGCTCCGGAGAATCCGATAAGTGGAACATTGAGTTCTTTACGCAGGAGGCCAATGGTGTCCATGACAAACCCTGTGTGCTCTTCGGGATCAGGTACGATAAGTTTGTCGAGATCGGCCTGATTCCTGATGGGTTCTGGAAACACAGGGCCATGGCCTTCATGAAATTCCAATGGTGCTCCCATTGCTTCCAGTGGAATAAGGATGTCCGAGAAAAGGATGGCTGCATCAACATTCAAGATATCAATTGGTTGCAGAGTTACTTCGACGCAAAGTTCAGGTGTCTTGCATAATTCAAGAAATGTGACTTTTCCCCGCACCTTCTGGTACTCTGGCAGGTAGCGACCTGCTTGACGCATGATCCAGATTGGGGTGTAATCAGTTTTCTCGCCTCGACAAGCTTTTAAAAATGTATCATTCATAATTGTTTAAAACTGCTAAGCAGTTTTTCCTTGATGTGTGAGGGATGTTTTTATTCGCTTTGGGAGGTGTGTGTTTGTTGTTTTTTTCTAATGCTGCGTGGTATATAATTGCAAAACGGTTCCTGTGCCAGATAGTCGCCGCTCATGGCATACGCACGAGCCCTGCATCCACCACAGACATTCACATATTCACACACCCCACAGTTGTCCTTATATCCTTTAAAGTTACGCATCTCAGCAAAGAGTTTGGAATCTTCCCAAATTTCCTTAAAGGGTTGTTTGTACAAGTTACCGGCAGATTTTGGAAAGTAACTACAGGGGAGCACATCAAGGTCAACATCGATTAAACAGATGAGCTGGCCTGCCAGACATCCCTTAGAGCCACCTGTGGAAAATTTCAGGTTGCGGCGTTTAAAGGTACTCCCTTCTTCTTTGGCCTTCTGGCGCACGATTCGATAATAATGTGGCGCGCATGTGGGGCGGGTAAGAAGCTCATCGTCATTCTTTTCAATTTCATAATGCCACTCAAGGATTTCATCGTAGAGATCAACAGGAATGAGTTCTTCCATGATATCTTCACCACGTCCGGTGGGCACAATCATAAACATGTACCAGGCGGTGGCTCCAAGACTTTTTACAAGTTTGTAAATCTCAGGGATTTCTTCCCGGTTTCGCACTGTAAACGATGAGTTGATCAGAAAAGGAATACCATATTCATTAAAAAGTTTAATGGCATTCATGGTTCCGTCAAAGGCACCTTTCTGGTTACGAAAATCATCATGGGTTTCAGCTTTTGCACCATCCAGGCTAAGCGACACCATCTTGATGTCGGCATCTATAATCTTTTTACAGATATCTGCGGTTACCAAGGTTCCATTGGTGGCCAGACACATTCGCAATCCCTTTGATCCACCATGTTTGGCAATATCAAACACATCTTCACGAAGCAGTGGTTCACCGCCTGAGAGAACGATCACAGGGGATGCATAGGAGGCAATGTCATCAATGACGCGTTTTGCCTCAGCAAAAGAAAAATCCGGATGCCCTTTGACGGCAAGCTCAGAAGACGAACGGCAGTGTACACATTTTAAGTTACAACGCCTGGTTATCTCCCAGGCTATCCATTTGGGTTCAAATTCCATTATGCTCCTTCTCCGGTGGGTGAAAAATGAAAACGATGGTGCATACTATATTGGGTTTTTATCCAAGATGAAAGGCAAAAAAGTACCATTGTGGCTACTTGACAAGGAAAATAGTGCTACTTATTGTTGATTGCGTTACCAAAAATTAAAAAGAGAATGTCTAACACTGGTGAACAATAAGTAAACCAGTATAAGTACTCTGTTAGAATGATTTCTTTGGAGAACGTTTCTAAACGCAGACTCCTGGAAAAAATTCTGCAAGGTACTAAAGCAGTAGTGGGTCTTGTGGCTCGTTCACTGTTTACTATATATATGGAGGATTTGGTGAGCGAAGATAAGAAACAGGAACAAGAATTGGAAGGTGTTAAGCCCATCGGTGAAGGTCGGTCTGGTGCAGGAAAAATTGCTGCTGCCGATGCTGTTGAAAAAGAAGAAGGCAAAGAAAAAAGTCTTGAAGAACAGCTTGCGGATGCTTTAGCTGACGCCGCAGAGCAGAAAGATTTGAAATTGCGGCTGGCTGCAGAATTTGAAAATTATAAAAAACGGATGATGCGTGAGAAGATCACGGCTATGAAATATGCAGGTGAGCCTGTCTTGCGTGAAATTCTTGCAACAGTGGATAATCTTGAACGTGCAATTGATCAGGGCCAGGCAGAAGGTGTCGAGGCAGAACAGAGGTTGTCGTCCCTTCTTGAAGGAGTGCAGTTGACTTTGAAAAGTCTCATGACCACCCTTGAAAAATTTGAAGTAAAGCCCATTGAAAGTATGGGCAAACCTTTTGATCCAACGAATCATGAAGCATTAACCATGGAGCCAAGCGACACGGTGCCGGTCAATCATATCTTGAATGTGTTTGAGAAAGGGTATCAGTACAAAGATCGTCTTCTTCGTGCGGCGAAGGTAATTGTCTCTGCAGGAGATAAGGAATAACAAAAAATCTTCAGAGAATAGCTGGCTTCATGCTTGACAAAAGCAGGATGATGAGCAGTGTAGCAAGTGCTGTAGCGAATAAAAAAACAATTAAAAAGAGAACATAGAATACATCGTTTGACAAGATGCAAGCGGTTTTTATGCTTTGATATAAGGAGAGAATGAAATGGGAAAGATAATTGGAATTGACCTTGGAACCACAAATTCATGTGTGTCGGTAATGGAGGGTGGAGACCCCGTAGTTATTGCTAACGTAGAAGGAAACCGCACCACCCCTTCCATCGTTGCCTTTGCAGATGGTGGCGAACGTCTGGTTGGACAGGTGGCAAAACGTCAGGCTGTTACCAATCCTGAACGAACTCTGTATGCTGTTAAACGTCTTATTGGACGAAATTTTAAGGATGCAGAAGTTCAGAAGTCGGTAGAGATCAGCCCTTTTAAAATTGTTGAAGGAAAGGGTGGCAGTGCTGTAATTGAAGTTGAAGGCAAGAGTTATACACCCGCTGAGATTTCAGCCATGGTTCTTGGTAAAATGAAGCAGACTGCTGAAGAGTATCTTGGCGAGGAAGTAACGGATGCTGTTGTTACCGTTCCAGCGTATTTTAATGATGCTCAGCGCCAGGCAACCAAAGATGCCGGTAAGATCGCAGGATTGAATGTTCAGCGTATTATCAACGAGCCAACTGCTGCTTCTCTCGCCTATGGACTTGATAAAAAAGGCGAAGAAAAAATCGCAGTTTTCGATCTTGGCGGCGGTACCTTTGATGTTTCCATCCTTGAGATTGGCGATGGTGTTTTTGAAGTTAAATCAACCAATGGTGATACATTCCTTGGTGGTGAAGATTTCGATATGCGTATTGTGAACTGGCTTGCTGATGAGTTTAAACGTGAGCAGGGAATTGATCTTCGAACTGATAAAATGGCTCTTCAGCGTTTAAAAGAAGAGGGTGAAAAAGCTAAAATGGAGCTTTCCACCACCACGGAGACTGATATCAACCTGCCTTTTATTACAGCAGATGCATCAGGTCCTAAACATCTCAATATCAAATTGAGCCGTGCCAAGTATGAGGCTTTGGTTGAAGATCTTGTTGAACGTACCGTAGGCCCCTGTATGACGGCACTGAAAGATGCCGGGTTGTCTGCTGCTGATATCGATGAAGTGATTATCGTTGGTGGAATGAGCCGGATGCCGAAAGTACAGGAAAAAGTAAAAGAAATATTTGGTAAAGACCCTCATAAAGGCGTGAATCCTGATGAAGTTGTGGCCATTGGTGCAGCCATTCAGGGTGGTGTGCTTCAGGGTGATGTGAAAGATGTACTTCTTCTTGATGTTACCCCATTGTCACTTGGTATCGAAACACTTGGTGGTGTGACCACTAAGCTGATTGAGAAAAACACCACGGTTCCAACTAAAAAGAGCCAGACCTTCTCAACAGCTGCCGATAACCAGCCTGCTGTTTCCATTCACGTACTCCAGGGTGAACGTGAAATGGCACAGGATAATAAAACAATCGGTCGCTTTGAGCTTACTGATATTCCACCATCACCTCGTGGTGTACCGCAGATTGAAGTTTCTTTTGATCTTGATGCCAACGGTATCTTACATGTATCTGCTAAGGATCTTGGAACAAACAAAGAACAATCTATCCGTATCACCGCCTCTTCCGGATTGTCCGAGGAAGAGATTGAAAAGATGAAACAGGATGCTGAGGAGCATGCTGAGGAAGATAAAGCACGTAAAGCACTGGTTGAAGCCCGCAATAATGCTGATGGGCTGATGCATGCATCTGAAAAATCACTGAAAGATCTCGGTGACAAAGTGGATGCTGAGACTAAAACTAATGTTGAAAAAGAGATTGCAAACGTTAAAAAGGCTGTTGAGGGTGATGATACTGATGCCATCAACGCTGCAATTGAGGAACTGACCAAGGCTTCTCATAAGCTTGCTGAACTCATGTATGCCCAGGCATCTGAAGATGGTCCTGGTGCCACGGGAGCTGCTGGTCCAGGAGCTCCTGGTGCAGATGCAGATGCTCAGAAGGATGAGGATGTTGTTGATGCTGACTTTGAAGAAGTTAAGGACGACGACAAAAAGTAATCTGCTTTAACGATCGCTGTCTGTGATACCAGGCGGGTACTAAAAAAGGGGAATCCGATGAATTTCGGATTCCCCTTTTTTTTCATTTTTACCTGGAGTAGTATGCCCGATTCAGAAGCCAGAAGCCAGAAGCCAGAATCCAGAAGCCAGAAATCATACACTTACTCAATAATATATATTATAATGAAAATCTTATCAGGTATCCAGCCTTCAGGGCAGCTCCACATTGGAAACTATTTTGGAATGATGAAAACCATGATTGCCAACATGGAAAATTCCGATCTCTATGTCTTTGTTGTTGATCTCCACGCTCTTACATCCGTCCACGATAGACAAAAACTTGCAACAGGAACCCTTGAGGCTGCTGCTGATTTTCTGGCACTCGGTCTTGACCCTGAGAAATGTACATTTTGGGCACAGTCTGATGTTCCCGAAGTATGTGAACTGGCATGGATACTTTCCACCCTTACTCCCATGGGGCTTATGGAACGTTGTCATTCATATAAAGATAAAGTTGCAAAGGGAGTTGATGCAAGCCATGGTCTGTTTTCTTATCCTGTTTTAATGGCTGCAGACATTCTTCTTTATCAGGCAGATCAGGTACCGGTGGGAAAAGATCAGAAACAGCATTTGGAAGTCGCAAGGGATATTGCCCAGAAGTTTAATAATGTCTTTGGTGAAACGTTTGTTGTGCCAGAGCCCTTTATCAGCGAAACAACGGCCACTGTTCCAGGGCTTGACGGGCAAAAGATGTCAAAGTCATACGGGAATACCATACCTATCTTTCTTGAAGGCAAACAGTTGAAAAAGAAGGTGATGGCCATTACGACCGATGCAATACCCGTTGAAGATCCAAAAGATCCCGATAAGTGTAATCTCTATGCCATGCTTAAACTTTTTGCGACTTCTGAACGATTGCAGGAAGTTCGTGACTTGTATGTGAATGGCGGTGCGGCCTATGGCTATATCAAGCTTGAATTGCTTGATCTTATAAGTGATTATTACGCAGACGCCCGCCAGAAAAAGGCAGAATTTCTTGCTGACCCGGAGATGCTTCGAGTCATTTTACGAAAAGGTGCGGAGCGGGCACGTGAAAAGGCTGTTGTTACCCTTGATCTGGTACGTGACAGGGTGGGGCTGAAGTATTAATAATGTTCAAAACAAAAAAGGCCTGACAGGAAATATATTCCAATCAGGCCTTTATGGTGATGTCAAAAAACAGTTTTAATTAAAAATCAATCAATTCCACATCAAAGATCATAGTGGCATTCGGTGGAATTGGTCCGCGTCCTGATGGTCCATAGCCAAGATTTGCAGGAATGATAAGGGTGCGTTTTTCACCTTTTTTCATTGTAAGTAAGGCTTCATCCCAACCTTTAATAACTCTTCCCTCGCCAACCGGAAAATCAATGGGGGTGCCACGATCTACAGAGGAATCAAATTTAGTTCCATCGAGTAATTTACCTGTGTAATGAACTTTAACCATTGCACCGGATGCAGGAGTATCACCTGATCCTTCAGCAGTGACTACATATTTAAGGCCGGTTTCGGTGGTAATTGCATCGGGATACTTTCCCTTGATCTGCTCCATGGCTTCTTCCATGGCAGCGAGTTCTTTTTCCTTGGCTCTGGATTCCTGGCTTTCAAGGAGTGCATCAAAGGCAGCCTGGTCACTTTTAAAGGCTTTTGCGTCAGTTCCTACCCGAATAATCTCAATTGTTTCAAGCTTATCATCTTTCTGGATTTTGTTAACCACATCCATACCTGATACCACATGACCAAAGACAGTGTGTTTCCCATCAAGATGAGGGGTTGGAACATGGGTAATAAAGAATTGGCTGCCGTTAGTTCCAGGACCTGCATTAGCCATTGACAGTGTGCCTGGTTTGTTGTGTTTGAGGCTGGAGTCAATTTCGTCGGGGAAGGTATAGCCAGGGCCTCCTGTTCCGGTTCCTAGCGGGCAACCACCCTGGATCATAAAATCTTTAATTACCCTGTGAAAAGTAAGGTTGTCGTAAAAGCGAGTTCCTGCTTTGCCGGCACCGCCCCCAAGTTCTTTGGTACCCTCTGCAAGACCCACAAAGTTAGCTACGGTGATAGGGGTCTTTACGTATTCAAGTTCACAGATGATGTCGCCTTTATTGGTGACGAATTTTGCGTACATGCCATCTGCCAGTTTCTTTTCTGCCATTACGGATTCTCCAAATGAAATAAATAATAAAAAAAGTGCTGTAATAAGTGAAAGTAGTATCTTATGCATGATTGTTCCTTCTGGAAAGGGGGAAAGTGTGAAAAAGTTTTAACACTGACTAGTACTCAATTACAAGAAAGAAAAAAAGGAAAATGGGGGTGTAGTGGCTGAATATCGGATTTTCCTGAAATGATCCCGATTCCTGTTGACTCCAATCCATATCTTGAGTTTAATAATATGGTTTTTTTCTATACTGTCTGCCTGAATAGATGGATAGTACATCAATAATAGCGAATAAAGCTCGGCAAAGAGCTGTTTTCTGAGAAGCAAAGAACAAGGGAAATATATGAAAGCATTGATTGCCCTGGAAGATGGAACCCTCTTTGAAGGACGTTCTTTTACCGGACCCGGCGAAGCCATTGGTGAAATAGTTTTCAATACCTCCATGAGCGGATACCAGGAGATTTTGACTGACCCGTCATACACTGGTCAGATTGTCACCATGACTTATCCTCTCATTGGTAATTATGGTGTGAACAAGGATGATATGGAGTCCGCTTCTGTTCATCCTAAGGCCTTTCTCGTAAAAGAGTATAATGCATACCCATCCAATTTCAGATCGGAACAGACTTTGGCCGATTTTTTGATCGAGTATGGAACTCTTGGCGTGGAAGGTTTTGATACCCGTGCCCTTGTTCGACATATTCGAACTAAAGGTGCCATGAAGGGTGTTGTTTCAACTGTTGATCTTGATCCTGAATCGCTTGTGGAAAAGGCTCGTGCCTGGACAGGTCTTGTCGGGCAGGACATGGTAAGTAAGGTGAGCTGTAGAGAACCTTACGGCTGGGCCGATAATGGCGTGGTTCCAGGAACTGACTTTAGCACCGTGCAGGCAGGAATTGATAAACCTCTCAAGGTTGTGGCCTTTGATTTTGGTCTTAAATACAATCAGTTGCGCATATTGACAGAAAAGGGTTGCCAGGTGCAGGTGGTTCCCGCTTCAACCGACGCAGATACTGTGCTCGGGATGAACCCAGACGGAATCTTTCTCTCTAATGGTCCGGGTGATCCTGAAGGCGCACCAGTTGTGGTGGATACAATTCGTGCACTTCTTGGCAAAAAACCAATTTTTGGAATTTGTCTTGGGCACCAGATTCTTGGACTTGCTTATGGTGGTTCTACATTTAAACTCAAATTTGGGCATCGCGGCGGTAATCAGCCGGTGAAGGATCTTGGTACCGGTAAGGTGGCGATTACATCCCAGAACCATGGGTTTTGTGTGGATATGGATAGCCTCAATTCTGATGATGTGGAGCTGACTCATATTAATTTGAACGATGGCTCGGTTGAAGGGATGCGTCATAAAAGATATCCGGCTTTCTCTGTTCAATATCATCCCGAACATGCACCTGGTCCACATGATGCCATGTATCTTTTTGATCGTTTCCTGGAGATGCTGCGCTAGGAATCGGCGAAAGAAAAAAACGTTACAATTAACAAATTTGTGAAAAGCTAAGTTATCAGGTGGTAATTACAAGAAACCTCCATATGCAATGCGCGTAAAATTTCTATTGTTACGGTGTCTCAATACACATCGTGCTGAAAGTTTACTCTCCCAACGGACGCATAACGAAGCAGATCGAGAGTTTTTACAGCGCCATCAAAATTCGGGAAAACTTCTCTTATGCCAAAACGTACAGATATAAAAAAGATTCTCATCATAGGTTCCGGCCCAATTATAATCAGCCAGGCTTGTGAATTCGATTACTCCGGTGCTCAGGCAGTAAAAGCATTGACGGAAGAGGGGTATGAAGTTGTCCTCATAAACTCCAATCCGGCAACCATCATGACTGACCCAGAGCTTGCTGATTTCACCTATATTGAGCCAATCACTCCTGAAATGGTGATCAAGGTTATCGAGAAAGAACGTCCTGATGCGCTACTTCCTACGCTTGGTGGACAGACGGCATTGAACACTGCCATTAAGCTTGCAGAGAGCGGTGCGCTTCTGAAATACAATGTGGAGATGCTGGCTGCCGATGTCAGTGTTATCAAAAAGGCTGAGGGGAGGGAAGAGTTTAAGGAAGCCATGGAGAACATTGGTTTAAATGTTCCCAAGTCCTATATTGTACATACGCTCGCTGATGCGATGAAAGCAGGGGATGATATTGGCTTCCCCATTATTATACGACCAAGTTTTACACTCGGCGGAACAGGTGGCGGGGTTGCCTATAATCGCCAGGAATTGGAGGAGCTCTCTTCTTCGGGACTTGATCTCTCCATGACCACTGAGATTATGATTGAACGTAGCTTGCTCGGTTGGAAAGAGTATGAGCTTGAGCTTATGCGTGACTCCAAAGACAACGTGGTCATCATCTGTTCCATTGAGAATATTGATGCCATGGGAGTGCATACCGGCGATTCCATAACCGTAGCACCGGCTCAGACCCTGACTGATCGCGAATATCAGGCAATGCGTGATGCCTCCATTGCTATTATTCGTGAGATTGGTGTTGAGACTGGTGGTTCCAATGTGCAGTTCGCCGTTAACCCCGTTGATGGTGAGTTGATGGTGATCGAGATGAATCCGCGTGTTTCCAGAAGTTCGGCACTGGCTTCCAAGGCGACCGGGTTTCCCATTGCAAAAATTGCTGCAAAACTTGCTGTTGGCTATACGCTTGATGAATTAAAGAATGATATCACCCGTGAAACATACGCAGCTTTTGAACCCAGCATTGATTATTGTGTGGTGAAAATTCCACGCTGGACCTTTGAGAAATTCCCGGAAGCAGAAGATGTCTTAAGCACTGCTATGAAGTCAGTGGGTGAGACCATGGCCATGGGTAGAACCTTTAAAGAGGCTTTCCAGAAGGGGATGCGATCACTTGAGACCGGAAGGTTTGGTTTTGGTGGAGATGGCAAGGAAGAACTCACCCATCTTGATCTCGAAGATCTTGAAGCCGGTTTGCGCAAACCCAATTCCAAGCGGATGAATTACATCCATGAGGCATTAAAACGTGATACTTCCATTGAAAAACTCTTTGAACTAACTCGGATAGATCCTTGGTTCCTGTATAATTTTCAACAGATTGTAGCAAAAGAAAAGAGTATTCTGGAAAAGGGCTTTAAGGGGTTGGACCCTACGTTCCTAAGAAGCTGCAAAGAGTACGGATTTTCTGATTATCAACTTGCTTTCCTTACCGGAACATCAGAAAAAGACGTACGGGAACTCAGGAAAAATCTGGGAGTTGAGCCAGTATATAAGTTGGTAGACACCTGTGCGGCAGAATTTGAGTCACATACTCCCTATTACTATTCCACCTACGAACAGGAAAATGAGGCAACTGCAACGGATAACAAGAAGATCATTATCCTTGGCGGCGGGCCTAACCGTATCGGACAGGGAATCGAGTTTGATTATTGCTGTGTCCACGCCTCTTTTGCACTTGCAGAAATTGGCGTGGAAACCATCATGATAAACTCCAACCCTGAAACAGTTTCCACGGACTATGATACCTCAGATAAACTCTACTTTGAGCCACTCACCTTCGAAGATGTTTTAAATATTATTGATCTTGAAAAACCGGACGGTGTTATTGTTCAGTTCGGTGGACAGACGCCACTTAATCTGGCTGTTGCTCTTGAAGAAGAGGGCGTGCCCATTGTCGGGACGCCGCCTGATTCCATTGACAGGGCAGAGGATCGAAAACGTTTCCAGCAGTTTTTACAGAAGCTTGGCCTTCGTCAGCCGGAGAATGATACGGTTTTTACTCTGGAAGAGGCACTCACAGTTGCCAATACAATCGAGTATCCCGTAGTTGTTCGTCCTTCTTATGTCCTTGGCGGACGGGATATGCGTATTGTCTATAACGATGATGAAATTCGTGATTTTATGAATATCCCCGGTATTGCTGGAGCAGAGCACCCGGTACTGATAGACAGGTTTTTAAAAGATGCTATTGAAGTTGATGTGGACGCACTCTGTGATGGTGAAGATACTATTATCGGTGGAATCATGCAGCATATTGAAGAAGCCGGGATTCATTCAGGAGATTCTGCCTGTGTTTTGCCTCCTCATACCCTGTCTGCTGATATGATCGCTGAGATAAAAGAAGCAAGCCGTGCCATGGCACTTGAGCTTGGTGTTCTTGGTCTTATGAATGTTCAGTTTGCTGTAAAAGGTGATGAGTTGTATGTTCTTGAAGTAAACCCGAGAGCATCCAGAACCGTGCCATTTGTTTCGAAGGCAACAGGTATTCCTCTTGCAAAAATTGCCACCAAAATAATGATGGGTAAGACCTTAAAAGAGCTTGGACTGACAGAAGAAGTTGAGATTAGTCACTGGGCTGTAAAAGAGGCAGTTTTCCCATTTGATCGCTTTGATAATGTGGATACCCTGCTTGGACCTGAGATGAAATCCACAGGTGAAGTTATGGGGATTGATGATGATCTGGGTCTGGCTCTTGCCAAAGGTCAGCTTGCAGCAGGGTCAGTCCTGCCCGTTTCCGGTACAGTTTTTATCAGCGTCCGCGACAATGACAAAGAAACAATACTTGCACCTGCTAAAACGCTGGTTGAAATGGGTTTTGATCTTGTTGCCACTAATGGAACGGCAGAGTTTTTGAAGTCAAACGATATTTTTTGCGAACGGGTGAATAAAATATCACAGGGCCGGCCGCATATTTTGGATAAAATGCAGGATAATGAAATCGCCTGGGTAGTAAATACTTCCGTGGGACGTCGTGCCACAGAAGATTCGTATACCATCCGCCGGGCAGCACTGGAGCTACACATACCTTATACCACAACAGCCACCGGTGCTGTTGCATTCGTAATGGGGATGAAGGCCATGAGTGAAAAAGAAATTGGTGTACAGCCTGTACAATATTTCACAAGAAATATTACAAAAGAATCATAGGACTCAGTACGTTCACCTCAACAATCCATGATGGACGTGATACAGATTTCCTGTTGTCGGCAGAAAAAAACAGAGAAGCCCTCGACAGAGTGCTTTGGCACCCTTACTGTAAATTACTATTGTTTAAAAAAAACTGACGTGTTTGCAGCGTTATCTATCTTTAATTTTGAGTTTCGGAGGAATAGTTGAATACATTTTATAAAAATCTTTCCATGTGGCTGGTGATTGGGCTTTCCATGATCCTGCTCTTTAATCTTTTCAACACGCCCCAGGGGCAATCAACCTCGTTGACCTATAGCCAGTTTATAGCGGCTGTTGAAAGTCGTGATATTTCGCAGGTGCAGATCTCTGGTGATATTGTTTCTGGTAATATGCGTGATGGTACTGCTTTTCGAACGGTTTACCCGGTTAATGATGATGAGATGATATCCATTCTGCGAAACAGCGGTACGGATATTTCAGTCAAGGAAGTTCAGAGGGATTCTTTGATGATGACCCTCTTTGTTTCATGGTTTCCCATGTTGCTGCTTATTGGTGTTTGGGTCTTTTTTATGCGCCAGATGCAGATGGGAGGGGGGAAAGGAGGAGCACTTTCTTTTGGTAAAACCAAAGCCAAACTTCTGGAAAAGGGTGAAAATAAGGTGACCTTTGATGAGGTTGCCGGTATCGATGAAGCCAAGGAAGAACTTGAAGAAATCATCGATTTCTTAAAAGATCCCGGAAAATTCACTAAACTTGGAGCTCGTATTCCAAAAGGTGTATTGCTTGCGGGGGCACCCGGTACTGGCAAAACGCTTCTTGCAAAGGCCATTGCTGGCGAAGCAGATGTTCCTTTCTTTACTATTTCCGGTTCTGATTTTGTGGAAATGTTTGTGGGCGTTGGAGCATCGCGAGTTCGGGATCTGTTTAGTCAGGGTAAGAAAAATGCACCCTGCATCATCTTTATTGATGAGATTGATGCCGTTGGCCGTCATCGTGGTGCCGGCCTTGGTGGGGGCCATGATGAACGTGAGCAAACCCTGAATCAACTCCTTGTCGAGATGGATGGTTTTGAAGCAAATGAAGGTGTTATCATTGTTGCAGCAACGAACAGACCTGATGTTCTTGATCCGGCACTTCTTCGACCAGGTCGTTTTGACCGCCAGGTAATTGTGCCCATACCGGATGTTTTAGGCCGTCAAAAGATTTTAGAAATTTATGCCAGGAAAACCAAAATGAGAGCCGATGTCGATATGGCAATAGTAGCTCGTGGGACGCCTGGTTTTTCAGGAGCCGATCTTGAAAATCTAGTGAACGAAGCAGCTCTTATGGCTGCCCGAATCGGTGCCAGAAAGATCGATGAAGAAATGATCGACAAGGCCAAAGATAAAATCATGATGGGTGCCGAGCGCCGTTCCATGATTATTACAGACAGTGAAAAAGAAATTACAGCCTATCATGAGGCCGGGCATGCCATAGTTGCACGACTTCTACCAGGCACTGATCCTATTCATAAGGTTTCCATTATTCCACGTGGTCGTGCCCTTGGTGTGACCATGCAGCTGCCCACCGATGAGCGGTATACGCATTCAAAAACATTCCTGGAGAATTCACTCTGTATCCTTTTCGGCGGACGTGTTGCGGAAAAGCTCATTTTTAATGAGATCACAACGGGTGCCGGGAATGATATTGAACGTGCTTCGGAATTGGCGCGTAAGATGGTTTGTGAATGGGGAATGAGTGAGAAACTCGGACCTCTCGCCTTTGGCAAGAAAGAGGAGCAGATTTTTCTGGGCAGAGAAATCAATCAGCATCGTGATTTCAGTGAGGAAACAGCTAAAAAAATTGATGCAGAAGTCTATGACATTATCACGGCTGCAAATGAGAGCGTTACTAAAATACTTACTGATAATTTAGATATTCTGAAACGGGTGGCTGAAGAATTACTGGAGTATGAAACCATTGTTCTTGAGGATATTGAAGACGTGCTGGATGAGCTTCGTCCCGGTCAGTATAAACGTACTGAAAAAGAATCTGAGAAAGTAAAAAAGGCAAAGAAAACTACCTCAAAGAAAACTAGCTCAAAGAAAACTGCAGAAGTTCCTGTTGAAGACGAGCCTGAAGCTCCCACAGAGACGGTACTGGAAGAAGCTGAGAGAGAAGAGGAGACTCCTGTTGCACCTGAGGAAAAACCCGGGGAATAGATATGAGTTTCCCGAAAATAATGGGTATCTTAAATGTGACACCCGATTCGTTTTCCGATGGTGGTCAATTTGATTCTGCGGCCTCTGCCTGTTCCCAGGCAGAGGCCCTTGTTGTTTCCGGTGCAGATATTATTGATGTGGGGGGGGAGTCAACACGCCCCTTTGCCGAGCCTGTAACCGAGCAGGAAGAACTGGACCGGGTTATCCCCGCCATTCGAGAAATTCGTTCTCTGCATTCCATTCCCATCTCCATCGATACCACAAAGGCAGAAGTTGCCCGTCAGGCACTTGATGCCGGTGCTGATATCATAAATGATATTTCCGCATTACGTAAAGATCCGGAAATGCTGGGGCTTGTCCAGCAGACATCCGTACCGGTGATTATCATGCATATGCATGGAACACCCATGGATATGCAGGTGAAGCCACAATATGATAATGTCGTTTCAGATATAGCTGATTTTTTTAGAGAACGGCTTGTCTGGTTGGCCGAAAATGGGGTTGATCCAAAACGTATTACTCTTGATCCAGGGATCGGTTTTGGTAAGACTCTTGATCATAATCTTTCCATTATTAAGCATTTCGCAGATTTTAAGGTTTTTGGCTGTCCCCTCCTTTTAGGGCATTCCCGAAAACGATTCCTGGGAGATATTACCGGACTGGAAGTGGACGACCGTGATTTACCCACTGCTGTTGTCTCAGCCTTTGCCGGTGCATCAAATGCTGATATCATCCGAGTTCATAATGTGGCCGCTACTCGTCATGCAATACAAATGATAGAGGCCATCTTGAAGGCTGATTAAAGCGAAGGTCAATACTTGTGCAGTAAGCTTTTTAGATACCAGAGGGGATTTTCATGAAGATATTAGTACTGAATGCAGGAAGTTCATCGCTTAAATTTCAACTGTTTAACATGGATGATCTTTCAGTTCTTGCCACTGGGATGATTGAACAGATTGGAAACGATATCGGTCAGGCCAAATTGGCCTGCAATGATGATACAGGTGGCAGGCAGGAGACTGAAGTAAGCCGGGTCATTTCGGATCACAGCAGCGCTATCGAGCTCATGACAGTGCTGCTTCAGGAAAATGGCGTCCTCACCGACGTGAACGAACTTGCAGGTGTCGGGCATCGTGTGGTTCATGGGGGAGAAGACTTTCGGAAGCCTGTCATCATAACCGATAAAGTAATCAGGAGTATCAGAGAACTTGTACCTCTTGCTCCCTTGCATAATCCTGCCAATATAACTGGTATTGAAGTTGTTACGGCAATGGCACCCAGTGTACCTCAGGTTGCCGTTTTCGACACCGCATTTCATCAATCCATTCCTCAACATGCCTATCTATACGCTTTGCCATATAAACTGTACGAGGAGTACAAGATACGGCGTTACGGGTTTCATGGTACCTCCCATGCCTATGTGTCAAAAAAGGCTGCTGCATACTTAAACTGTTCCTATAAAGAGTTGAAAATTATTACCCTGCATCTGGGGAATGGCGCAAGTGCGGCAGCAATTGATTGCGGTCAATGCGTCGATACCTCCATGGGCTTCACGCCATTGGAGGGACTTGTCATGGGCACCCGGAGTGGTGATCTTGATCCGGCCATTCTTTTTTATCTGGCCCGTGAGACTGGAATGGATTTTGGCGCACTTGATAGTCTTCTCAATAAAGAGAGTGGATTGAAAGGTATCTGTGGCAATAATGATATGAGAACAATCGGAAAAATGGCAGCTGCTGGAGATGCGCAACCATTGTTGGCTTTGGAAATTTTCTGCTACCGAATTAAAAAATATATTGGAGCATACCTAGCTGTTCTTGGTGGTGCTGATTGTGTGGTATTTACGGGAGGGATTGGCGAAAATGATACCAAAGTCAGAGCAAAATGTCTTCATGGTATGGAGAGATTGGGAGTGGCACTTGATCTTGAAAAAAATGATTCGCAGAACGATGGTATCATGGAAATCCAGAAAGCAGACAGTCGTTGTAAGATCTTAGTGGTTCCGACGGATGAGGAATTTGAAATTGCTACACAGACCATGGAGTTGATCGGCTGACTCTGACGCCATGGTCACAGATATTTCGAGATGCAAATGGTATCCCTTTTAACACATCAATCCCGGGAATAGTATGTTAATGCTTATTGCTCCATCAAAGACGCAGGAGTGTAACTGCTCATGTGGTGTAGAGACTACTCAACCTTTACTGCTTCAAGAGAGTCAGTTGTTGATAGAAGAACTGAAACAATACTCTGTTGCTGATCTTGCCAAATTGATGAAGATGAGCGAACGTTTAGCCTTGCAGACCTTTCAGCGAATGAGTGATTTTGAACTGCCGTTTAATACACAAAATGCTTGTCCTGCCATTACAGTTTTCCAGGGCGATGTGTATTCAAAGATACGTTTGGATGATTATAGAACTGAAGAAAATGAATATCTGCAAAAGCATCTGCGGATTCTTTCAGGGCTTTATGGGATTCTGCGGCCGTTTGATTTGATGCAGGTCTATCGTCTGGAAATGGGGTGTAAATTAGCAACTCACCTGGGAAAGAATCTCTATGAATTCTGGGGAGAACGCATTACAGCTGAGGTGAAGCGAATTCTTGCGGGTCATACAGAAGCAATTCTTGTGAATCTGGCGTCAACTGAATACAGCCGTGTTCTGAACATGAAAAGTTTACCGGGGTCAGTACTACAGGTAGATTTTAAGGAACGTAAAGGAGATGCTTATCGAACAGTGGCTATTCATGCTAAACGTGCCCGTGGGATGATGGTTGATTTTGCAGTGAAAAACAGAGTGAAGAAAAGCATTGAACTCAAAGCATTTCAACAGGATGGCTATAGTTTTCACCCGGATCTATCCAGTAACGAACACTATTGTTTTACAAGGGCCTCCTTTCCCACAAGCTGCTGAGGGGAATTGATACTGTTTTCCTGTTCGGGAATTTCATTTTTAAGAATTGCTATGGATGTTCTGCTGGTTTGCTCAAATCAGAAAGTTCTATACGAAGTTCTTTTTCCACTGCTTCGCCGCTTGCGTCCTTTCGAAGTACTTTCATGGTAAGTATATCTCCTGCTCGTGAATCCATCATAGTAATAGCAATGTCTTCCATATTTTTTACGGCCTGGTCGTTAATGGAAAGAATGATGTCACCTTCCTGTATTCCTGATTTTTTTGCTTTACCAGCGCGACTAAGGCCGGTAACTGTAAGGTGTTCATCTCCTTCCTCATCTTTTTCAGGGCTGAGGATAATACCAATTTTTCCTTTTGCTTCAAGAAACAGTGGCTCTGCCAGAAAAAAATAGTCAGCCTGGGAGACGGGGGCTGCAGGAGGATTGGATGCATAAATATTCAACACCGATGCCTGGTTGACATCCATGCGGCGTAAAAGCCTTGGTGGGATACCGGAGTCTTTTCTTGTATGCTGTGAACCTGCAATAACCACTACGGTTTTTTCAGGATTACTGCTAAGAATTTCTGCAATATTTGCGGCCATGGATTCGTCCCAGATGGCCTGTGACTGGATAAAACCTGCAATTCCCTTTCCTTTTCCATGCGGTGCATCGACATGAAATCCATGGACTGTCCGGAGACGTTCAACATAGCCGTCAATTGCCAGATCTCTCTCTTTGGCAACGCTTTGCAGCTGTTCATCACTGAGAGTATCTGTGCTTCCTTCAGCAAAAACGGTGCTCACAATCTCTCTGTCAATATTAATTCCATGGACAGGGATATTGAACTGTCTGCAAAAATTGAAGAGTGGTCTGAAGAGACGCCAGTCGTAGCGCCAAACATCAAAATAGCGAGAGGCACGAAGAAAATCCTCTTCGTTCATTTCAGTCTCTTCCAGCAGGTATTCATCCAGTGCATTTTGGCTGCTTGCCGGAAACATCTCCATTGCGATGGCAAGATCAGAACCTTTTTTATGGAGTGCCTGAAGGATTCGGAGTTGCAAAAGGTGGTCGGAAAAAGAGTCATGGGTCTCACCAATGTAAATAACCTGTTTATCAGCAAGTTCTGTGATGATTTGCTCAAAAGAGTTAATGGCTGACGTCGCACCCCCTGATGGCAGGCTTTCAAGAGTGTATTCAATGCCTCTATCTGTTGCTGTAATCTGTTTTTCCAGGGCTCTTCCCCGTTTAAACGCAATCTTTGAGTATTTTCCGTAATGTTTAAGCTTATACATAGCCGTTGCTGTTTCTTTGCTGTTTTCACTGGTGAGAAGAACACTTACTTCCTTAGTATTTAAAGGGTTGTTTTGCACAGTCATGGTAAATCCCTCCTGTGGCACAACAGATTTTCCAAAGAGAGAACGATAGCTGTCACTGTCTGATCCAAGAAAGAGGATGGAGCTTTTTGCCAGCTGGGTATTTGTCACTTCTTCGTCATCAAGAACTGTCCAGCCCTGTTTTTCTGCCCATTGAATAAAAGGAGCAAGAGTATCTGCACTGTTTTCTCCAAGAATCAGGAGTTTTTGTTCTGCTCCTGAAAATCTGGACCAGACAGGAGGAAACTCAGAAGGATTCAAGGCCCTGAAAAGATCATAATCAGGATCAAGTACAACAGAAAGGGGAGAACTGGAAACGTGAATAGTGATGGTGGTTTCCAGTTCTGAAATCTGGTGAGTAGATTGCAGATCTCCCAGCATTGTTGTTATGCGAATCGGAATATTTAATATATATGCTTGCTCACTGGTCTGTTTAATTGTCAGGTGGAGGATGGATTGGTCTTGCTTGTTCTCAACTCTTATTTTGCTTATTTCTATTGAAGGTACATCCAAGCGGGAAAGCTGTTCGGCGAAGAAACGGCTGAGATCTTTTTCAGACACAGTTTCAAAGAGCGTTTGAATATCCTTCCACGAAGCGGCGTTCCATTTGAAAGAAGTTGCAAGTTTACGTACTCCCAGATAGAAGTTTTCAGGGCCAAGGATTCCCCGAAGTTGATGAAACAGCATGGTGGAACGGTTGTAGCCAACTGCGCGTATTGCTTTTGCCATGGGTTGATTGTGGCTTGCTGAACGGAAATTCTGAAGTTCGATTGCTCCATTCGAATGTACATAGCTCTGGTAGTTAATCAGTGCTGCTTTGCGATGCTCCGCACCTTTTCCCTTGTCTTCAGCGTAGGCAAAATCTGCAAGATAGCTGGTTAATCCTTCACACCAGTTTCCTGAGTTATCGGATACCTGAACGGAGTTGCCAAACCAGGAATGGAGGATCTCATGGCCAAGTGAGCTTTCTTTGATAAAGGGCAGCCTGAGTACCATCTGACCAAGCAATGCATAGGTGGGCATGCCAAAACCCGTGGGCAGACGATTGGCGACTATGGCATAATGATTATAGGGAAAGGTTCCGATTGCTTTTTCGTAGCGGAGAAGATACGCTTTTGCCGCATCCAGGTATTCCCTGCTAAGTTGCTGGTCTTCTACAAAGAACCATGTGGAAAGAGTAAGTCCTTCTCGCACTGTCTCTTCAGTTATTTGATAAGGCCCTGCTGTCAGATGAATTGCTCGTACCGGTTGGGAAAAAGAGCTGCTCATTCTGTTTCCCTGCATCTGTTTTGGCAGGTTGTCGGATTCTGTAATGCCTTTAAATCCGGGTGGTAACGTTGCATCGACGGAAAACAGCCTCTTTTGCTGCATCGTCGGATGCCAGCCGGAGCTAAGTACAATTCCGCGTTCACTGATACGGTTGTCGACACTATTTTGAGGGACAGTAAGAGAGTAGGTAATGGTAAGCTGCTGCCTTTTACTGCCTCCATACATATGGATAGTGTCACCAAGAGGGAGCGGCAGAGAAAATGCTTCCTTGCCTTCCTCTTCCAGAATGATATCCTGAATAGTAAGACCGCCTGTATAAATGTGCCAACTTTCTCCTTCGTGAAACCCGATGGATGCTTTTCCCTGAAGAGTGTGGTTTTCAAGGTCAAAGCTGATGTCCAGGTGGTAGTTTGGAGTGTGGGCAAAACTCTTGCTGCTGAATAGACTGATAATGAGAAGAATCCCTGCAAATATAAAAGATTTTTTCACTTTTTTCTCCTTAAGGAACGGGAATGAAATAAGTTGAACATCTTATTTCGTTCCCGTTCTTAAACAATGTGGTAGGATTAGCAATATAATAAAATAAAAAAAATCGTGTTTCATACTCACTCTACCATTATCTCACTCAGAATTATCATTTTTTTATGCAGATAAAACTTGTCGCTATCAACGGGCGCTATACCCATTCAAGCCTTGCATTGTTCCATGTTAGAAATGAAATGGAGTACAGATGCAAAGATGTGTCCACCGAAATTGTCCAGTTGACCATTCGTGATCCTTTTTATGAAGTCCTTTTACGCCTGAGTAAAGACACGCCTGATGCAATTTTCTTTTCTGCGGCAGTATGGAACTCTGACCAGGTGGAAGGGCTGCTGACAGACCTTCATTCCCTCCTGCCTTCCTGTCTTCTTGTTGTGGGCGGGCCGCAGGCTGAGGTGGTCGGTGCTAATCTGGGCGAAGGTGTATGTACAGTTGTTCGTGGTGCAATAGAGGCTGTTGAAGAACATTTTTATACTGATCTGCAAAGTGCTAAGTTGCAGCCGCTATATGGACGATCCTTTTTCCACCTGAAAGAAAAACAGAAAAAATTTGTTTCACCTTATCGGGAAGAAGATTTTGCTCTTCATCTAAAAAATAGAAACATTTATTACGAAAGTTCAAGAGGCTGTCCATTTTCCTGTTCCTACTGTCTCTCTTCTGCGGAAAATGGAGTTGTACACAAAGATCTTTTGCAGGTACGTAGAGAACTGGATCAGATAATGAGTCATGACACCAAAGTGCTGCGCTTTGTGGATCGAACCTTTAATGATATTCCTGACAGAGCTCTTGCCATATGGAAATTGGTGCTTGAATACGACGGCGACACATTATTTCACTTTGAAATCGCACCCGATCGTATCAGTGAGGAGATGTTTGTTTTTCTTGCCACTGTACCACCTGGGAGATTTCAGTTTGAGATTGGCATTCAGTCAACCAACGAAGAAACTCTTGCTGCCATTAATCGCAGGATTGATCCCGCCATTGCTCATAAGACTGTGGCAAGACTTGCAGCCTTAAATACTATCCATCTGCATGCTGACTTGATTTTAGGACTCCCCTTTGAGACAGAAGAAAGCTATCTGCAATCCTTTGCTGATATATTTGCCATGGGCCCCCATTATATTCAGATGGGTTTATTAAAACTCCTCCCCGATACTGCCATAAGTCGTGATGCTGAAAAATTTGACTACAGGTTCTGCAAGAGGCCGCCATATTCCGTATTGGCAAATCAGTGGCTCGATTCAGAGAGTTTGCAGAGGCTGTATTGGTTTTCCGAGTGCGTTGAAAGATTTTGCAATAATCGATACTTTCCGTCTTTGTGGAAATATTTGCGACGGGTAGAGGGGGATATCGCTTCCTTTTTTCTGGCTCTTCTTGGAGTGGCCGAGACAAATCGACTTTTCCAATTGGCAGCTACTCAGGAGTTTTTGTGTGCCCTTCTCGTTGAAGCAACGGGAGGTAGAAATGATTGGCAGCTTATCCATGAATTGCTCATTTATGATTGGTTGTGCTGTGGGAAACGCAACCTTCCCGGTTGTTTGTCCGGTGATTCCAGGAATGAGCGTGAACTGAAAGACAGACTTTATCAGCAGTTAGCAACAGATATCCCCGATCTCTATTCTAAAAAGGAGAGGAATCAATTTTTTAGGCGGACTGTGTTTTATCAATTCACTGTAGAGTGTATCACCGAGTTGGGTCGCAAGGCTACTGAACCAGCCTGTTTTGCTTTTTTACAGGAAAGAGAGTCGAGCCTTATGAAATTACAAAAAGTCGTTCTGCTGCCACTCTGAGCACCGCTAAATAAAAAGCATTTGTGTTAGAATGCGGAATGCGGTAGAACAGCACACAGCCAGCTAATAATAACTATATAAACAGTAGACTATACACAATATGTGAAATGCATTAAACAATGCGTGATCACAAGGAGGACAGAATGACGTTGTTTCGTATTAAGACTATTAATGCCATTGCCCCTGAAGGCTTGGAACTTCTTGGTGATGAGTATTCCGTTGATCCGGAAGATAATAATCCCCATGGAATTGTGGTTCGCAGCTCACAGGTGGATGTGGATGATTATCCGGAATTGCTCGCACTTGCAAGAGCCGGAGCTGGAGTAAATAATATAACAGTGGATAAAGCCACCGAAAAAGGAATATGTATTTTTAATACTCCTGGTGCCAATGCCAATGCAGTGGTTGATCTTGTATTTCCCATGATCGGGATTTGGCTGAGAAATATTTATCAGGGAATTTCCTTTTGTAAGTCCCTTGCAGATGTGCCACCGGACGAGGTGAGCGGAGAGGTTGAGAGCCGTAAAGCTGCTTTTCGTGGTGTGGAGATAGCCGGAAAAACCCTTGGGGTAGTAGGACTTGGACAAATCGGTGTGAGACTGGCCAATGGCGGAATTCAGCGGTTTATGAAAGTGTACGGTTTTGATCCCTTTCCAAGTCTTGATAATATCCACAAGCTTTTCTCAGAGGTAACGGTGACCCGTGCCATGCGTGACACTCTGTCCCAGGCAGATATTGTCAGTCTCCATTTGCCTGTGAATGAAAAAACAAGAGGCATGGTTGATGCTGATTTTATAGCCAAGATGAAGCCGGGTGCCATTCTTGTTAATTACGCAAGAGGTCCGATTGTGAATGAAGAGGCAGTGCTTGCAGCTCTCGATTCAGGTCATCTGGAGGCTTTTATCTCTGATTTCCCAACACCTGCTGTAATTGCTCATCCCAAAACGCTAACAACACCTCATCTTGGGGCGTCAACTACTGAATCTGAGGGGAATTGCTCCCGTATGGCCGTTGGTGAATTGTCCGCTTATCTGCATTACGGGAATATTACCCACAGTGTGAATTTTCCTAATATTGAGTCAATACCAGAGTCAACCGTACAAACAAGACTGATTGTTATTAATAAGGATGTACCGGGTATGATCGCTTTTGTGACCAAGGTGCTGGGAAATCATGGTGTGAATATTGTGAGTTTCAAAAATGAATCGAATGGTACAGTTGGCTACAATATTATCGATATTGAATCAACACTTGATCAAAGTATTGTCACTGAGCTTGAGGCCAATGAAGATGTAATAAGAACCCGTCGTATCATTCTTACCTGATTGGAAAATCTCCACAGAAATGTTAATTTCCCGATACATGAATAGACTGCTGTGCCGGGGGAAGCGGTTGTCAAAAAATTCAAATTTTTTGACAAGTGGATAATTAATTGATTACTAATTAACCTCAATCAAAGCCTAGGTATCTACTTGATTACTTGTTGGAGCCATTCCTGTTAAGAATAGCGCTGTTTGTAACTGGTTGGTAATACTTGGGAAAAACGGGTGTGTAGAAGTATAAAAAATTGAATCGTTTGCAGCGTTTTGAGCCTGTGTTTGTTTATTGTAAGTCGTTGAGTTGGTGTTGAATAGTTGTTTTTGTTGTTTTTGTTGATTTTGGCATGAGTTGTGCATTGATAATTGTGTTTTATCTCTTCTCTTCTTTCTCCGGAAAAAGGCCGGTTTCGTTTTTGACGAATCCGGCCTTTTTCTTATTTACGATAAAAATATCTCCATATGGCAAAAATAAATGTCTGCCTGGATCGTTGCGAGACATACTCCTATGAAGTTATTAGGCCATTGCTTAATAACCAGATGGATATTCTAGGCGTCTCAGCCGATCTCTCTTCCAGGAAAATTCTTCTGAAACCCAATCTGCTCAGTGCTGGAGGACCTGCACTGTCCTGTTCAAATCCTCAGTTTGTAAAAGCAGTTGCGGCCTGTTTTCTCTCCCGGGGGGCAAGGGTTTTGCTTGGTGATTCTCCAAGTTTTGGTTCTGCAGCGCAAGTGTTAAAACAGCAGGGCTTTACTGCTGCATTATCCGGTTTAGCTGTGGAGCATGTGGTATTTAAAACACGTCTTGTCAAAAAACTTCCCTGCGGTGTTTCTGTTGGTATTGCTGGCGAAGCTTTAGAGTGTGATTACTTTGTAAACCTCCCCCGGATCAAGGCTCACGATCAGATGAGGGTGACCATGGCTGTGAAAAATGTCTTCGGTATAGTGCTTGGAGTGCGTAAGGCCTGGTTGCACATGAAACATGGTGGATCGCACCGGTTTTTTGCCGAGATGATTCTCGATTTACAGCATATTTTACCACCCACCTTTGTTTTTGCAGATGGTATTGAGGTGATGAACCGGAGAGGGCCGATGAAAGGTTCTCCGCTTTTGCTTGGGTGTCTTGCTGCGTCGAAGAGTGGTGTTGCACTTGATAGGGCTATGCTTGAAGTACTTGAGCTTGAGAAGAAAAGCATTCCTTTAGCAATGGCTGCAACAAAAAAGCGTGTAGCGGGAGCAAATTTACAGGATCTTGATTTTCCGCAATATGTACCATCTGATTTTGCCGGGTCCGGTTTTAAGGCACCGGTAAAACTGAGTCCGGTACGTTTTCGACCTTTTCGTTATTTGCGCAGTTCCCTGAAAAGAATTCTGGCTGCATGAATTGTTTTGCCAAGTCCTAAAGGGATTCCCAGCCATAATTGATGGTCTTTACGAATGCATCAATTGTTTTCAGGTAAAGCGTTTTGAAAGAGCTGTTCTTTTAATACTCCGACTTCTTTTTCAAGTTTTTTGAATTTCCGGCGATAATAATTTGCCTGCTGTTCAGCTTCTTTGAAACGGAGGACTAACTGGCTTGTGAGGGGTTTTAAGATTGGCAGGTCGTTGTTTAATAGAGCAAGGTGTAAAGTACGATCCTTAACCATGATAACTCTGGTCTGCTCGACGGCAATGGCACCAGCACAACGGGGTTCATCTGTGAGTACCGCCATTTCACCAAGGATATCCCCACTCAATAGACGGGCAATAATCTCTTTTTTACCGTTTGTTTCTCTACAGATTTCAACAGAGCCGTGAACAATGATAAAAATATACTCACCAACATCACCCTGTGAGAAGAGTGTCTCTCCTTCTGCAAAGTCTCTGGTGATAAATTTGGCGCCGGTTGTCATTATTCTTGAGTGATGTGATGGTGAAAGTATCTCTTAAACAAGAATACTAACACTGGTGCACAGTAAGGAAGCCAGTATTCTTATCAGCCCCCACCTTGAGGGGTATAAATATCTTTTTAAAATAATTTCTTTGAAAAAACAGGTAAGCGTGGACTCCGAGAAATCAATCTGTAAGATACTCAATTGAGTATACGATTGAAAGGATTATTTCCATTATGCTTTACGACTTGTTTTCTTGAAAGTACTGATATACTTGTATGCTTGTCTGCCACTAGGCTCCCCTCAAGAGCTTGCTGGTTAGTTACCAGTGTGAGATAAGTTAAAAGCTTTAACATAGTAGAATGACAGGTGTCTTTCTTGACTTTTATCTGGATAGGGTGTAGCTAAATATATTTGGGATAGTAACAAAAGAACAGGCTCTTCTGACGGCTAGTGTCGAGTCGGGAGAAGTGATTAACCTTAGTATCAACAAAATGGTATTTTTTATGGTGCAGGGCGATTGGCAACAGGAAAGTCTGAAAACATTGAAGCTTATTAATGCAGCGTCCACTGCACTTCGTTTGTATCCCGGGGACTCTGCTCAGGTGACGAATTCTTTTGAAAATGCCTACCGGGGAACAAAGCAATTTATTCGGAATAACGAGTTGTTGCGCTTCTCTTTGTTGAGTGGAAATTATATGCTGAACGGTGAACCCGTGGACAACCCTACACGGGAATGGTTACAACTGCTTACATTCAGCGATCAGTTGCGCAAGTTAGAACTCAATGAATTAATCTTTTCCCAAGGGTTTGACAGGCTGAGGTTTAAAAAAATTCTCTCAGTTTTCAGTGCAACTCCTGAACAGGTACAGACAGCTGGTGGAGGAAGGGCATTTATAGAGCAACTTGGGCTTACTGACATATTCCCTGAGCATTATTATGCTCCGGGAGAAAGTAAAGAAGAGAAAAAGCAGAAGGAAAAAGTCGATCAGACTCTTCGTGAGTTGTCCGCTGGTGATGTAGACGCTGAGTATATTCATTTTTTGGTTGGCCGCCGCCATGAAGAAAATATAAAACGCGCTCTTCATCAAAGTTTTCAATCGCCTGAGAAAGGTGGTCACATCGTGGCTGCCACCACCTATTCCTTAGTTCAGATCCTCAGTAAAAATCATGTTGTTGCCGTTGCCCCTGCTTTTTCAAAAGTCCTGGAAAATGTCACTATTATTCTTGATCAAAGTCAGTATCAAAAAGTAAGTGATAAATCAGCCATTCAATTAGTCCCCCACCTTGATGAGACTTCGGTTCTTATGCTGATTTGTCAGGATTTTTCCAGTCCGTTCGGTGAGTATTTCTACGATGCCCTGTTGACAGCCATAGGTGTTGATACCTTGACAAGGATACTCTCCTGGATACGCTCTCAACAGGTAAAAGGGGCTGCTGGAAAAGAAGAACTGGAGAAGCAACTGCATGTTGTGACTCAGGGTGCAGATAAACTCCTGTCGACTTCATGCGGAAAAAAAATTCTTGCCCAGCGAACAACAAAAGAGAAATTACAAAAGACTGAGCTGATACGAAAAGAAAAAAGGCTTCAAGCGACCATCAAAGCCTTTGTCAAAGGAGATCTTTCCAAGATTGAAAATGAAGACGTGTGTCTCAGTCTCCCATCCACAATTGAAAAACTTCTGAATAACGGAAAAGAATCGGTGGCTGCGGTCATTGTGCAAAATGTGGTAAAGGGTCTGACGGAACAGGGGCACGGATATCGTGATCGTCTGGCGCAGGTTTTTGGGGGTGTTGTGCATAAGCTTGTTCAGATGGAGCGATGGGAATGGCTTGAAAAACTTACTCCTGTTTCTCTTTCCTGGATACGGGAAAATGAAATTGCTGACTTTGGTTTTCAGCAGCTTGTTCAAGCCATGCAGGCAGTGATGAACCGTGCATGGCTTGTTGATAATGTTGATTTAGCTGAACAAATTCTGAATGTTTTTTATCATATCCGTTCAGGAGCCATGGGGAAAACCGATGCTGTTTGCAAAGTAGTGGGGCAAATTCAGGATGATAATGTGGATTTTGCTCTTTTACAAAATTACCTTGATCGTTGTTTTGCAAAACCAGTTGATGAGATGCTTTGCAGAAAAATTGTAATGCAGGGGCCTGTTGCAGCGCGTTTTCTCCTTGATACACTGATTGCTTCTGGTAAACGTTCTCATCGGATACGGTTGTTGAAAATTCTCAGTGAGCTGGGAGAAAATCTGATCCCTGTTCTTCTTGAGCGTCTGCCCGATCCCATGCCATGGTTTGGGAAACGGAATATCATCCGATTGCTTGCTGAAACCGGTACTGAAGAAAATGTACAAGCAGTGCTTGGGTATATTTGCCACGAAGACTTACGAGTACAGCAGGAAGCTTTGCAATGTATCATGCGACTTGGGAAAAAATCCACAGAAAAGTATCTACTCCAGGTTCTCCCCATTGGTGGGGTTCCAATTAAGGTTCTGGTTTTAAAGCATCTGCAAAGGATTGCGACTGGCGCAGTTGTTGTCCCTCTTCATACTCTTTTGGAAGAGTGTCAGTCGTACAGTGGTTCTGCAAAGAAAAGGGTATCTCTGGAAATAATTAGAGCACTGGGGGCAAGTGGAAGCAAAAAAGCTTTTCCTGTACTGCAGGGAGTCATTGGTGGTGGCAACAAAAATTTTGGCCGAAAAAGTATCGATGCAGCAGAGATTGCTCTCTCTTTCATTAGAGAGCAGAAAAACAGAGAAAGAAAATCAAAGCAGAAACCAAGGATGAAAAGAGGAGTTCCTGTAATTGTTTCACCTGAAGCAAACCCGGAATCACCTTCTATTATTCGTGAGTATGAGCTGATCACACGATATCCTGAAGAAAAAGAAGTGTACAAGTTGTTGCAGCAGGATAAAAAGAAAACAGCAACTCAAATGCTCCTTCAGCTGATAGACAAAACAGCATATCTTAAACAATTCAATGACGCAGAATTGTTACGCATGAGGTTGATTGAAGTTGATCCCATGGCCCTGTCCGATATTGTCAAGGCGGCAGATTTTATAGAAGAGGCTAAAAGTGATTCTATTGATCAGGATCATATTTTTATCTGGTCAGACCTGTACGATCTTCTTTCCACGGAAGAGTTTAATGTTTTTTATCATACCCTTAAGCATGAAACATACACAAGTGAGGAAACAATAGTTAAACAGGGTGACCCGCAATGGCGCCTTTGCTTTGTTAATAAAGGACGAGTCAAGCTCTGTTATAATGAACAAGAGAACCAGACATTAGTGAAAACACTCCGGCGCGGGAATGTGTTTGGCGGTACTTCGTTTTTTGATGAGTCAGTCTGGACATTAAGTGCCATAACCATGGGGGCTGTCGAACTGTCTACACTCTCTATGGATAGTGTGGGAGAATGGGGGAAGGTGTATCCGGCGCTTGAAGGAAAATTGCAGGTGTATTGCCAGCGTTTTGACCGGGTAAATGAATTCTTTATCTCTTCTGGAGCTGACCGTAGAGCTATGGGAAGAGTTCCTCTCACAGGGACGGTTCATCTTATGCTCCTTGATGACAAGGGAAGGAACACAGATACAAGCATATGCGGTGCATGCAGTGACATATCCAGCGGAGGGTTTTCTTGTGTGTCAAATATTTCAAACAGAAAACAAGCTCGTACTCTTTTAGGGCGACAGGTTGAGTTCTCTATTGAGAATGATGAAACATCCGGTAAATCAATCCAGTTAACTGGAACTGTTGTTGCTGTTCGTAAGCTACATTCTGTTGAGCTTGGCCGCTCTGTTCATATTCAATTTGATTCATTACTTGAGCAAAATAAAATGATGGATATTGTGAATGCTAAGTGATCAAAATGAAGCGATAGCTCATCTCTATCAAAAACACTTAAACAATACAAAGATAGAAAAAAGCTTTCTGATCGCTGATTGTCCTTTCTGTCGTGAAAGAGGATTTGATCCCACTGGTCGTTTTGTGGTGTTTCTTAAAAAGGACGGTTATTTTCACGGTTATTTCCGTTGCCTTAATCGCTGTGTCCCCGGTGGTTTTCCCCTCTGGTTTGCAAGTCTTGCAGGTCTGGATCCTGCTGCTGTCCCTGGTTTTGATCCCGATCGCAAAATATTTCTCAAAAACATGGATTTTCCGGCTGCAAATCTGAACCGGGAAATACGCTCTCACGTTGAGAGTATGACAGATGGCCGGCTGGCTCGTTTTGAGGAATACGGAATTGGCAAAGCTGCTCTTGAGGAAATGAAGATTGGATATAATGGTCGATACCTTGTGTACCCCTATTTTCAGGGAGACGGGAATTGTTATTCGGCCCGCTGTGTCTTTCCGGAACGCGTAGAAGATTTTTTCTGGCACGGAAATGAAGACTTCTTTAACGAAGATTATCATATTTTTAATGTTCAGGATATTAAGCGTTGCGAAAATGGCAGTTTGTTTCTCTGTGAAGGGGAGGACGCACTGCTTGCTCTGAAGCAACTTGGATATCCTGGTGTNGCTNTTCCCGATTATCANACAATGGAGGCCATTGACCCGGAGCAGTTTGCTTTTATTCGTACNCTGTTTCTGGTTACCCGNAATAATAGCGAATCTGAAATCAGTATGCGAAACCTAGCGTCTCGTATTGGGTATAAAGTTCGGCCATTTAGATGGCCTGTTGGACTCCCTGAAGAGTATACTCTGTGTCAGCTCGCAAAGGATAAGGGAAAACAGTTTCGATCTGCTGTTTCCTCTATGATTAGCGGGGCCAGAGCCTTTTCTCCTTTTACCACACCATCCCGGGAATATGATCATTTTCAGAGGCAGCTTTCCATGGAAGGAGGCAGCTCCTATGCGGCACTTCAATCAGGATTCCCGCTACTCGATAAAGCGCTTGATGGGATTCATGGTATTAATATTGTGGGAGGTGCCCCAAAGGCTGGAAAATCAACCTTTCTGATTCAAGTGGCTACGGAGATGGCTTTGCAGGAAATTCCTGTTCTCTATTACGATTTTGAAAATGGTCGGCAAAAGATTTATCAGCGCACTTTATGCNGGCTTAGCCGGTTGGCANNCGACACCATACGGAATGCTACGTTTANTGAAGAGGATNAAGCTCGGTACAAGGNCGCNTGTGAGCGTTTGCAGAAGATGCTGCATTTTTTTAGAGTGATTAATGACAGGCAGCTAACACCTGAGATCATGCGTCGCCATATTGATTTTATCCGCCATGAAACCAATAACGATTATACTGTTGTTGTGATAGACAGTTTGCATAAATTACCTTTTAAAGACTTTTCCGAACGAAGAACCGGAATAGATGCATGGTTGAGACAAATGGAATCCATACGTGATGAGTTGAATGTGTCATTTCTTGTGATTTCCGAGCTCTCAAGAGGCGATGGCAAAAGCTATAAGGAAACGCCGCACCTGGGTGTGTTCAAAGGATCTGGAGATATAGAATATAGTGCTGATAATGCATTGGTTCTGTATCCTGACTGGGACCCGCTCAGTTGGCTTGACGGGCAAAAACGAAAAAACAAGCTTTGGCTGGTAGCCAGTCGAGAGCATAGCCCAGGCCTGGTGGCTGAATACGAGGTGGATTACCCCTATTGGGGCTTTGTGGAAGGAGATGTTCGCAAGTGAAAAAGAGCTGGGGAAATAGTATTATTAACGAGCACCCGTTCCAAAAAGAACAGTTTTTATGGTTTTGAAAGTAATTATCAAATCCAGGAAAAGAGAGATGTGTTTCATATAGTAAAGATCATATTCCAGTTTTCGAAGGGAATCTTCCACAGAAGCACCATAGGGGTAGCACACTTGAGCCCATCCGGTGATACCGGGTTTTACATTATGTCTGATGGCGTAATAAGGAATTTTTTCAGAGAGCTCTTTTACGAAAACGGGTCGTTCCGGGCGAGGTCCAACAAAACTCATCTCTCCCTTTAGTACGTTTATCAGCTGAGGTAATTCATCTATTCTCACTTTACGGATAAATCCACCAACGCGTGTTACGCGTATATCTTTTCCCTGTGCCCATACAGCTCCTNCTTTTTCTGCATCCTGACCCATTGANCGAAATTTTATCACTTTAAAGGTTTTTCCNNTCTTTCCCACACGTTCCTGAAGATAGAAAACAGGGCCTGGNGTTTCGATCTTTATAGCGATGGNNGNAATAANGGNTATNGGTAGTGAGNAAATTNTCCCCAAAATTGCAAGNCATATNTCCCAAAATCNTTTCATTGTTTTGGTCCATCTNCCTTGCGTAAANCCATCGGAGAAAAAGATACTNCTGGGNTCNACTCTCTCCACCGGGAATTTACCGGTAATGGTTTCATAGAAATTAACTCCNTGTTCAATNCTGATACCGTCAAGTTTGCATGCNAGGAGTTCTTNGATTGGGGTTNTTTTNCGTCTGTCATCCAGAGCTAGAATTATTTTTNTCAATGTAATGCTTATGGCAGAAGGAAGCCATNTGAGGAATTTTTTCANCAATAGGANCATTATGAGGGTTGAAGCTNACNTCANNGTCACCNATGAAGCTGATTATTTTATGNGCAGAGTCNTGGTTTCCTTCAATNTCTTTTGCAATAGCAGAGGCAAATGGNCCNGTTCCAAGAACNANAATNTTTTGGACAAACATTCGTTTTTTTAGAACGGAATAATAAGCCCAACGCCAAAGCATAACTACTCCACATGTTGCAAAGTATCCTGGCCAGAATATCTGTATGGAAATCGTGAGTAATGGGAGGATATAGTAAATCAAACCAAGGATGATACAGCCAAGTCCAAAAGCTTGAGTCATCTTAGTTGCTGTTTTAGCTAGAGTCAGATCATGGCTAAGATCGTATAGATCATAAAAATAAAGACATAACTGAAACAAAAATGTGACTAATGCAGCCTGGGCAAGATGGGTGAGAAAATCATAAAAATATAGAAAATGGGCAAATAGAAAATATTGTACTAGAGAAAAGGTTGCAAAGATAAGCAAACCTTCTCCAGCGCAGAAGATAAGATTTCTGAGAGGGTAGTATTTATTGAAGAGATACGGCATTATATAGTCAAGGAAAATGTGTGTTGAATATGTTCAAGTCATCGCAAATGTTACTAAAGATTCTTAAATGTTATTCTTTGTAAAGCTGTACTTGCTTTAACTGTATCTCTTTTGCCGAAAAATATAAAGAAATATTGTTTTGCTTTGGGAAGGGCTGCTTGTGAGGAGTGATGGATTGCGTTTTGTTGAGTTGTTTATATTCATCAAAGATGATACAATTCAATGAAATTGGTAGATATATTTTCTTTTGTTTCAGGGAACATTTTAGAAAAATTCCAAGACGGGTGATTATTATGACGTATCAAAAGTTTTTTCTTCATCGTTTTCTGGTTGTGACGGTGTTACTCACAATGTTGGTTGGCTCTTTTGGCTGTTCTGGTGAGAATGCAAACCAATTGTTTCAACAGGGAATAGATGCCATGGATGCCGGTAATCCTGATGAGGCTGTGATCTGGTTTAAAAAGGCATTGCAGAAGGATTCAACGATGGCTTTGGCTCACTATAAACTGGGTCAGATTTACCATGAAAAAGGGGAAGAAAAACTCGCTTATTCACAGTTGAATCAGGCTGTACAGCAGGATCCAAGTCTGGCAGAGGCTCGTAAGGAAATGATTTTTCTTCTTGTTGAAAATCGTGCTCTTGAGATGGTTGTAGAAGCCTGTGAAAAATATCTGGAAGTAAATGGTGATGACGAAGAAGTGTATTTGGCTCTTGGAAATACACTTGCTTATCTGAAAAAGTTTGATGAAGCAATGGAAGTTCTTGAGACAGCCACGAAGAAATATCCTGAGAATTTAGATGTGAAAACAAATTTTGCCAAAATACTTGTTGCTAATGGTGATACTGATAAGGGACGTATCATGTTGGAAGCTATTGCAAAAGATAATCCGGACGATATTGATAANCAGATCNCTTTNGCTCAGTTGTATGAACGGTTAGAACGATACGATAAAGCAATGCTGANCCTTGAAGCCATTAGAGACAAAAATCCTGAAAATGCTAAGCCTTATTNTTTGNTGGCGCAGATGTCATTGAAAAANAATCAACCGGATCAGGCAAAGAAGGTACTTCTTAATGCAGAAAAGGCGGGGGCCTTGGATTCAGGATTATTCAGGATGCATGCAATGATTCTTCATCGGCAGGGCGATAGTGAGAGTGCATTGAAGTATTTTCAGAAAGCAGTTGAGGCTGCCACAGAAGACAAACGTCAAATTAATCAAATTATCTTGGCTGATTACCATTCCTTTCTCAAAAATTATAAAGCAGCTCAGGAAATTCTTGAGACCATAATTGCTGAAGATTCGACAAAAAAAGGTTTAAAATCAAAAGTTGTAGAGTTGTTTCTGGCACAGGGTGAGTTTGATCAGGCCAAAAGTTCGGTCGATGCACTTTTGCAAGAAGATAGCGGTGATGCCCGCGGGCATTTCCTGAAAGGGCTCATGATGATGCAGGAAAAAGATGTGGCTGATGCACGGGAGCATTTTTCCAAGGCCAAAGAACTTGCCCCGAATTCTGCAGAGAGTCAGTTTTTGTATGGTTTAACATTTATGGAAGAATCTCAGGACATTTCCATAACAGAGATAAGTGAAGCACTCAAAAAGAATCCAGATATGATAAAGGCTCGATTGGCATTAGCAGAGTTGTTGGCCGAAAAAGGTGAATTTCAGGGAAGTCTCGACGAACTTAATAAAGTGATAGAAAAAGAACCAGCCGATACCAAGGTGAGGGCACTTCGAATTTCTGTTCTTCTGAAGATGAACAAACCTGAGGCTGCATTGGCCGATGCAAGGCTCCTTGTGGAAAAAGAACCGGAAGTTTCCTGGCACGTTTTCCGACTAGCAGAGATTTATTTCGTTACCAAAGAATATGATAAGGCCTTGTCTTTATACAAACAGCTTGAAGAGGAAAAACAGGAAAGTGTCCAGGTTTTAAATAGAATTGTGGGCATTTATATGCTGAAAAAGGAACAGGATAAGGCTCTTGCAGCGGCGGATGCTTTTTTGGCAAAATACCCGGATAATAGCAAGGCGGTAATTGTAAAAGCCAAAATTTATCTTTCCCAGGGGGATATCGATTTTGCGGAGAAGATACTCTTGCCGGTGGCTGATAAGGAAGAGGATGTTGCCGTCCTTGCCATGACAGCGGAGTTGTATAAGGCAAAGAAGGATGCAGTAAAGGCTGTTCAGTATTACAAAAAGGCACTTAAACTTGTTCCTGATAATATTGGAATTCTGATGAAGATAGCTGATTCTCATTTGAATAGCGGCGATCATCCTGAGGCTATTAAATACTACGAAAAAATTCTAGAACAGAAGGATGATTTTCTGCCTGCCATGAATAATCTTGCATATCTCTATGGTGAAAGTGGAGAAAATCTTGAGCGCGCATTGGAGCTTGCCAGCAGTGCTTCCAGAAAGTTGCCAGATAATCCCGATGTGGCTGATACCCTAGGCTGGATTTATGTTCTGAAAAAGGCCTATTCCCAGGCGGAACCCTATTTGCAGATCGCAATAGATGCTAAACCCGAGAATCCAACGATACTATACCATAAGGGGATGCTGCGACTGCACCAAAAAAATATGTATGCAGCAGAGGAACTGTTAACAAAGGCAATTCACAAAGGTCTCAGTGGAAGTGAGTTGACTAAGGCCAATGAAGCGATTGCAGCGCTGGGACAGCCAAAAGAAAAATTGCAGAAAGCAGTGTCTGAAAAAGAGAAGGGTAATGCTGTTCAGGCCATTGTCCTCTTTGAAGAGATTCTTGATTCTGAAGGATTTAACAGTGGGGCCGCTGCTGATCTTGCCATGCTCTATGCCGAGCAGAATAAAGATATTAGCAAAGCCCTGGAGCTTGCCCAGAAGGCCTACGATACACAGCCTGCAAGTCCTCATGTTGCGAATGCTTTAGGCTGGGTTTACTATTACCAGGGATCTCTGCTTATGGCAAAACAGTATATTGAGCAGGCAATTGAAAAAGACAAATCTTATGGATCTGCGTATGTACATCTTGGGGCTGTATATCTTAAAAAAGAAGACCCTGAAGCAGCGATAAAAATGTTTGAGACTGCTAAAGCTCTGAATTTGTCTATTGCAGACCAAGAGCTGATTGAAAACCTGTTATTGGAGCGTACGAACTGATACTGAACGGTCTGCGGTTTGGGTGTGTGGTTTGCGGAAAAAACAAAAACCAAAGACTGTTACCAGCATGTGTCTTTGGTTTTCTCTTTTTTCTTTAACCGCACATCGAAAATCTAAAACCGTTCCGTTAAGGTATATAAATTATATCACCAGCCTGAAGAAGAAAATCAACATCAGGTTCTTCTCCATCCAGAGCTTTATCATAATTATAAGGCAAGTTGACTTGCTTTCCATCAACCCGTCGAATAATGATGATATCATTGGTGTCGGCAAAGTCGTTCACTCCACCTGACTGTGCAATCGCCTGTAAAGGTGTCATTGGGTCTGTAAAGGTTCGCAAACCACTACCATTGCTTCCCGGTCCACTCATTGTAATGGTTTGTGGAATCTGGCTATTGCCCATTGTAGCTTGCTGGGGTGCCAGCCTGGCGATATGGACAATGTCTCCTCCCTTTATCAATGGGAATGAATTGTTTTGCCCGGCATCGTTGGTGTCGAGGAGAGCCTGCATATTGAATGTCTCCCTTGTACCGTCAGCACGCATTATTTTGATTTTTGTTAAGTCAGCATCGGCTGCTTCACCTTGGGCAGTAATTAACAGATCAAGAAGGTTCATCCCCTTGGGGGCTGGGTAAATTCCAGGACTGCTAACAGCACCAAAAATTCGTATTCTGGAAGTGTTGAAAGCTGGTTGAGTTCCACTGATCTCATCTAGAACAGCCATAAGAGGGACAAAGACAGCATCGTTTTCATGGAGTAATGGCAATATTCTGGTATCTCCTTTTAAGAGATATTGTTGAATGTTGGCCTGTATTGTCTTTGCCGTGCCATTTTTTTTGCGAGATATTGTTACTTTAGATAGATCCGCACCTTCAAGAGTACCTCCTGCCTGGCTTAAAATTGCCTGAATATTTGCTGACTCCGGTATGTTATACCAACCAGGCATGGTCACGTGGCCGAGGATTTGGATGTAATGTCTTTTTTCTATGAGATTGACAGAGGCTGTATCACTTTTAGAGAGATATTTCGGGAGGTTTTGGGTCAATATCTGACTAATTTGAGTAGTGGTGTGACCTGAGATTTTAATGTTTCCCTGGCTTGGCAGGAAAATGTAACCGTGCCGATCAACTTCTACTTTTTCTTTGAAATAGTTTCTCTCGGTTGGACTGAATTCACTGGTCACTTCTCTTGGAATAATGACATATAAGAGATCACCATTGTCTATAATGATATTGGCTCCCTGGGGTGTCGGCTTTGCATGCACCGGAGATTGGAGAAGTGTTATACAAAAGAAAAGAAGACTCAAATGAAGGAAACCAGTAATTGACTTGTTCATTGTATGCACCGAGATGTGTTGATATGGGTTGTGGGGTAATTGTACGTTAATCTATCAGGTTCTTCGTGACATTTCCATAATATATTACCAGCGTCCTTGAGAATATCCCTGTTACTAAACGACGAAAACCCACTGTGACCTTAATCACAGTGGGTTAGAGTGAACCAATGAATCCTTAGATAACCTGCTTATGCTTTTTTATATTTTTTACGGCTGAAACCGGCAAGCCCTACAAGTCCTGCTCCAAAGAGAAGCATCGTTGCTGGTTCGGGAACAGGAGCAGCATTGTAATCAATAACTAAAACTGATTTGTCAAGCTGGAAATCACCCCCAACAGAAGCCAGCGTTACAGTAAAAAGTCCATCTGTTAAAGTATCTATATCAAGGTTAAAGCTATATGTTCCTGTATCCAGGTCATCAAACCCAGTGTCCTTAACAAACGACCATCCACCTGCATAAAAAGTGATTCCGAGTTCAAGATTCCAGGGATTGTCATCGTCGTTATCTGTAACTGTTAGATCAAGAGAGGCAAAATTTAAGGATTCAAAAGATGGGTCAAATATATATTGATGTTGCCAAGTTATATGATCTCCAAATCCATCTAAGATGTTTACGTCTCCCCATCCGTAGCTTACTAAGTCTTCTACAGAATTTGTACCTGTCGCATCAAACGTGGTCGTGTCAGTTAATATTGTGGCCATCGCACCCCCTGCCATCAGTCCAACACCAATAACTGCAAGCAAAGCACTATTTAAAAGTATCTTTTTCATTCTTTTCTCCTTTTCTTACTAGCATCTATTGCAAAAAATAAAGGCCTTTTACGAGATGTTACCCTAATTGTAAGAAATTTTAATGCTTTCGAGTAACATATTACTAACTATAGGTCGTTTAGGAAAAAAGAAAATCAGTATAAATACCTATTCTTGTAATAAAGACACAAAAAAAAGATTGTTGGGGAGTGCATGATATAAAGAAAATACTGTGTTTTCCGTATGTCAGGTTAGAGAACGTGGGAATCAATAAAAGTTACAAATGTAATAACAAAACTGTAATTTGTTGTTCTGCGAAGTCTGGGATGTATGGATTTTTGCGATGCCATTCATTGTCATTAATTATTTTTTTACCACCCCAAAAAACTCCTTTTTTACGTTTCATCCGTAGGTATTTTGTCTCGCTACTCCAGTCTTTCTCTGCCTCCAGGTTTGAAAACCGGGTTGCCGGCTTACCGTTCCGATCACTGATGTCAGTACTCTCTTGAAGTACAAAAAAAGTCCATCATAGGTGAAAATACCTGTTTTTTTCAACACTTCAAAAAAACGTTGCTCTTCAGCTATGTTTACAATAAGCTACTCATCATAAAATGATGTTGTTGTGTCAACGTGAAGCATCTGAATAAAAAAAGGAACTATACAGAATGAATATTCTTGTAAGCGGTGGAGCCGGATATATTGGCAGTCATACCTGTCTTGAGCTTTTAGAGGCAGGGGAGCGTGTTATTGTCTTGGATAATTTATCTAATTCAAGTCCGGAAGGATTGCATAGAGTAGCAGAATTGACAGGAAAAAAGGTTGAATTTCATGAAGTTGATTTGTTGGATTTAGAAGCTGTGCAAAAGGTTTTTTCAACCTGTCCTGATATCGATGCTGTCATTCATTTTGCAGGCTTGAAAGCAGTTGGGGAATCTGTAGAACAACCTCAACGCTACTATGAAAACAATATCACGGGGACCCTAAATCTTTGTCGGGTCATGGCAGCACACAATGTGAAGAATATAGTCTTCAGCTCTTCTGCAACTGTTTATGGTGATCCTGCCACAGTTCCCATAACAGAAGATTTTCCTTTGTCATGCACCAATCCCTATGGCAGAACCAAATTGATGGTTGAGGATATTTTATCTGATCTTCATGTTGCTGATCCTGAATGGAATGTGGTTTTGCTTCGCTATTTTAATCCGGTGGGAGCCCATAAAAGTGGTCGTATTGGTGAAGATCCTTCAGGTATCCCGAACAATCTCATGCCTTACATCTCACAGGTTGCAGTGGGTGCCCTTACAGAGCTTTCAGTTTTTGGTGATGATTATCCAACACCTGATGGTACTGGAGTGCGTGACTATATTCATGTGGTTGATTTAGCACTTGGACATTTGGCCGCCCTTGACAAACTCGCATCCAAGCCAGGTGTGGTTATTTACAATTTAGGTACAGGTAATGGCTACAGTGTGCTCGACATGGTGAAAGCGTTTGAGGTGGCCTCCGATAAAAAAGTGGCGTATAACATAGTAGGACGCAGATCGGGAGATATTGCCCAATGTTTTGCTGATCCCGCGCTTGCTGCAAAAGAATTAGGCTGGAAAGCCACCAGAGGATTAGATGAAATGTGTGAAGATACTTGGCGCTGGCAGTCACAAAATCCCAAGGGGTTTTCCTGATTTTAATTTCAGATAATATATCAGGTCGGTTAGCAGTATCTGTCCTAACATTGGAGAACAGTCAGTCAGTATAAGTTTCTTGTCAGAATAATGCCTTTGAAAAAACACAGGCAAACGCAGACTCATGATAAATTATTCTGTAAGGTTCCAAACCTCCCGAAAACAGAAAACCATGTCCTTATGTCTTTCCTCAAACAGAGCGCCGCTTCTCGCACTGGACAGGTTCACCGTCAGATTCGACGTAACGGTCTTGATCGCAGCGTAACGGCGAGTAGCAAGGAGCTACCTTTCTCCTCCTGATGAGTAGTTTTATTTTTATGATACCAAGCAATTGACAACAATAAAACAAATATGTAAGTTAATGATTTTTTGTTCCAACTTGACTTTCCGTTCGTCTATACGTACGTTGTCTGGGGGGTAACAATATGAAAATATTAAATGCAACTGAGGCACGTTCCAAGCTATAAAATTTCATTGACTAAACAGCTTCCTCCCACCAGCCAATAGTAATTACGGGGAAAAGATCCAACGCTGTTTTGATTTCTGAGGAAGACTGGAACGTTATAGTTGAGACTCTTTTTCTGGTATCCATACCCGGAATGCATAACTCAATTAAAGAAGGGTTGGCATTAGATTTGTCAGAATGTTCTAAGGAACTTGATTGGTGAATTGGGAATTAGTGTTCGCAAACAGGTACAAACAGATGTTAAAAAACTAGCAAGTACAGGTTTAAAGAAGAAGGCACAGATATTACTCGAAGTAATTGCTGAAAACCCTTTTCAAAACTCATTACCTTATGAAAAGTGGTGGGGGATTGGGCCGGGGCATATTCTCGCAAAATCAATATGTAGCAGAGACTCGTATATCAAATATTCCGAAAGGAAGAAGTCATTAAAATCATAAGACTTAGGACACAATACGAATAAAATGACATAACAGGGCGTTGCTCGTGTCGAGTTAAATCAGATGCCTCGGGATTTCCTTGCAGGTGTTGTCAGTAACAATAAAGAACGAACCACCAGCTAAAAATAGTGTATTGTTCTACCGGTGTTTTGTTGGAAACAGCATAAGAAAGAAAGATTCTACTTTTTAACAGTAGCAGTATCATCCTTTTGGTTTGATCCATTTTGTTCCACTTGGATGTGAAGTAACAGCAATAGCCAATGCAAAACAGAAAGACATAAAAAAGGCTGCACCCAGTATTACCGGGATGCAGCCTTTTAAAATGGTGGTGCCGAAGAGGAGAGTCGAACTCCTACACCCGTACGGGCACTAGACCCTGAACCTAGCGCGTCTACCAATTCCGCCACTTCGGCAACGGTGGTAAATATGCTTGTCTTGAGGGGATTTGTCAAGACTTTCTTGAGAATAAAGAGAAAAGAACATTTTTTTTACAGCCAACTGATATGAAAATATATAGAGACCTGAATCAGATTACAGAACAATTTACCAATGCCTGTGTGACTATTGGCAACTTTGATGGAGTCCATCTGGGACATCAACTTCTTTTTGGAGAAGTGGTTCAACGTGCATATCGTTGCGGTGGAACCAGTGTAGCCGTAACATTTGATCCACATCCATTGCAGATTTTACGACCGGATGGAATAAAGCTTATTTCAACCTGTGATCAGAAGACGGAGCTCATAGAGTTTGCAGGGATTGACGTACTTGTCATCATACCATTTTCACTGAAATTTGCGGCTATCAGTGCGGACAGTTTTGTTGATGATATTCTGCTGAAAACTATTGGTGTAAAACAGCTTGTTGTTGGCCACGACTATGCCTTTGGCAAAAGACGGGTGGGGGATATCGATTTTTTACAGGAACAGGGACAGAAGAAAGGATTCTCTGTAACAGTTATAGATGCACACTACGAACAGGAAATGCTGGTAAGTTCCACCAAGGTTCGGGAGCTGGTGGCTGATGGTCGGATGGCTGATGCCAGAAAATTACTTGGCAGATATTACCAAATCCGGGGAGAAGTTCAGCTGGGTCGACAGCGTGGTGGTAAAGAAGTCGGATTTCCCACTGCCAATCTGAACATGGATGAAGATGATCTGATCCCGAAGATGGGTGTTTACGTCTGTCAGGTTATTTGTGATGGAAAATGTTATGGAGGGGTACTCAATATTGGGACTAATCCCACCTTTGATGAAAAGCGATTGGTGGCGGAAACACATATTTTTGATTTTGACCAGGATATTTACGGCAAGCCGATTAAAGTCAATTTGTTGCGATTTTTACGTTCTGAACAGAAGTTTTCCAGCATTGAAGAATTGTCAAAGCAGATCGCAAAAGATGTTGTTTGTGCGAAAGAAGTTTTAATAGAACAACAGAACGAGTTGGCTTTGTCATGCGCGGAACGCTTTAATCAATAACCCGGGTTTGAGTCATATAGTATTTGGCTAAGAGGATTTTCTCCTTGCATGTAAGCGGATGGTGTCTATAGTGTAGTCGCTCTAGCGAAAGAGTATGGAATAAGTGTTATGGAGTATGTCTTAAACTGCAAGTAAAAAAATTTGTCTTAAAAGACAAGACCTAACACTTAAATATATATAGGAATAGAGGGAAATCATGGCTCAGGAAAATATAGAGAACAGCGAAAAATTGAGTGAAGATCTGCCAGCAGTTATTGCAGAGATGGAAAAAAAATGTAAACAGGCACCTGATAATGTAGTTGCCTGGCACCATCTCGGACTTGTTTATATGAAAGCTGGAAGGATTGATGAAGCTATCGAATGTCTCGAAAAATGTATCGAAATAGATAATCAAGCCAACCAGCCCATGATAAATCTCGGCGCAATTTATTTTGGTCAGGGTAATCTTGATAAGGCTCAAGAGTTAAACGAAAATGCAATCAAGGTTCAACCTGATCTTTCAGCTCAGGCTCATGCAAATCTTGGGCTGATTTGGCAACAGCGAAATGAAATGGATAAAGCCATTGCCTCCTATGAAAAAGCCATTCAATATGAGCCAAAACTTGCCACCGTATGGATGAATCTCACCTCCGTCCTGACCATGAAAGGAGAGGACGAACGTGCGTTGAAGTCGGCACGCAAGGCAACCGAGCTTGAACCAGATTCTGCACTTGCCCAGAACAATTTGGCCGTGGCACTCTTTTTTAGTGGCGACTACGCCGCTGCAAAGAATCACGTAGAAAAGGCCAAGGAATTAGGCTATTCTGTCGATCCTGATTTTGAGGCTGGTTTGGCAGAAAAGTTAGCCTAAGGAACGTACAATAACTCACTTGAACAAATTAATGCCTTTGTTGCTTGTTGCTCACGTAACTCATTATGCTTAATCCTCGCGCCTCGAATACAACAAAAAATCCTATTAATTTTTGTTCAAGTTATTTATCTCCCGTTCCTAAGCAAAATTGTTACTGTTCGGTGTTTCATTTGTAAGCATGGGACTGTTAAAATGTGTTTGAACAGTTATAGAAAGAGAGTATGAAAAAGCAAAAGATAACCACCGACCCCTGGTGTCCTTTCTGTGGTCAGAAAGTTGCCAGGGCAACCGATGCCATTGAACGGAAAATGCAGGAGTTTCAGGTTGGCCGCTGCGAGTGTGGTGCTGTTTATACCTGTGAACCCACCGGACATAATGTGGGCGCTGCAATGGTGGAAACACTGGTCTTTGCCTGCAATGATAACTGGGATTTTGCCTGGGATCTGATGCCGGAAGATGATTACCTCACCGGTCGTATAGAATCGTATGATGAAATCACCCATCAGGTGGTAAATATAGGGAATATTGATGGACGTCCTGTTCGTGGTGTTCTTTATTTCATTCGACTTCACACGGAAATTGCAGAGATTGCCAAGCGGATAAAAGTAAAGCAGGAAACTCTAGCTCGCGATAGTGTAGAACCGGTCGCAGGAGTTGACGGGAGTATACGTTTGCCAAGCCCTGAGCCTCAACTTGACCCTAAAAGAGTGAAGATTAAGGCAACCAAAAAAGGGGTGAAAGAGGCACGAGACAAAAGAGATATCGATACTCTTGTGACACTCTGCTTTGACAATAAAAAGACCCTGCGGCTTCTCCAGCGATTACTCTATGATGTTGATGAGGGGCGTCGCTGGGAAACAGCATGGATTATAGGTCAGGTTTGTTCACGGGTGGCTACTAAAGAGCCGGGGCAGATTTCTGAACTTCTCCACCGTCTTTTCAGCGCAATTTCCGATTCAGCAGCCACCCCTTGGGGAATGATTGAAACCTTGGGCGAAGTGATTGCCGGGCGGCCTGATATTTTCGGAGCCTTTACCCGGCATTTGCTTAACTATATGGGAGATGATTCCACTCAGGTACAGGTTGTGTGGGCTCTTTCCAGGATTGCAGAAAAAAGACCTGATCTGATTCGTGAGACGCCCTTTTTTAATTTGTTTCATTTTTTAAAACACCCCAAGCCGGAAATGCGTGGCCTTGTGGTTCAGTTACTTGGTCGAATCAGGGCAAAGGAAGTAAGCATGCAGCTTTTGGAACGTAGTAACGATAATGAGACACTAATAATATGGGAAGCTGGAAAACCTACGGAATATACTGTTTCAGAACTGGTTCAAGTGGCACTTGAACAAATAAATGCAGGGGATAAGGAAAATGATAAGTAATATACAGCCATTGAGTGATATTAAAAAAGTTGGTCAGAAGGAAGAAAAAAAACGTTCCTCTGATCCTATTCAGGCAGAGTATGATGATGGTATTGAGTTCTTAAAAGAAAACGATCTTACCCAGGCAGCAATCGCCTTTCATAATGTTTTGCGCAGTTATGAGGAAAAAAAACATCAGGATGGTATTGCCAATGCCTCAAATCAGCTCGGGAACGTGTGTCTTAAAAAAGGAGAATTTGCAAAAGCAAAAGTTCATTATAAGCGTGCCTGGGATATTTGTGATCGGTTTGAGGATCCCATGAGTTTGCTGGCTTTATCTCTCCAACTGGTAGTGGTGCATCGCGGTATGAACGACAATGCCGGGGCACTTGAGATTTGTCTTGATATGCTGGAGGTCTATGAGTTAAATAACAATCCACAAGGTACGGTGGCCACCATGGAGACCATTGCTGATATTTATCTTGCTCAAGGTGAAAAGGCTAAAGCTGCAGATACCTACCGTACCGTTGCTTCAATTCATAGTAATTACGGCCATAAAAAAATTGCTGGAAAGTTACATGCCAAGGCAGAAGAGCTGGAAGCAGAAACGGCTTAGTTGAGTATAAAAGAATGTTTACCGGGATGATAGAGGGTATTGGGAAGTTACGTGCTAAGCGTAATGTGGGCGGTGGAATGGCCTTTGATCTTGAAGCTGGTTTTGATCTCAGTAATCCGCAAGAGGGCGAATCCATTGCTGTAAATGGTGTTTGTCTTACAGCTTACAATATAAAGGGACGAAAATTCACTGTTGATGTCTCGCCTGAAAGCCTTTCCCGTACTGTCCTTGGCACTTTGAGTGTTGGCGGAAGTGTCAATATGGAACGAGCGCTGCAGTTATCGGATCGTCTTGGGGGACATATCGTTTCTGGTCATGTTGATTGCGTGGCAACTGTTCGTGAGCGTCAGGAAAAAGGTGATTTTACTCTTTTTTCATTTGCCTTCCCGAAAGAGTTTGGACGCTATGTTATAGAGAAGGGTTCTGTTACTATTAATGGCGTGAGTCTCACTGTAAATAGTTGTGGTGTTGATACCTTTGAGGTCTCTATTATTCCCCATACTTTGCAGGTCACGACCCTTGGCTTACTTACCCGGGGGAGTAAAGTGAATATTGAAGTTGATATCATCGGAAAGTATGTTGAAAAAATGCTTATGCCTGGGGAAGCCAATGAAAAAGAAACTGTTGTGGGGAATGGCATTAATCCGGCATTTTTAGCAGAAAATGGGTTTGTGTAAGCGATGGATAATCGCTGTTAATATACTTATACTTATACTTATAATTGTTTAAATAGGTTGATTGTTATGGCTGTTAGCTCAATTGAGGAAGTAATCGAAGATATCAAAGCCGGTAAGATGGTTATTCTTGTAGATGATGAAGATCGTGAGAATGAAGGTGATCTGTATATGGCAGCCTCTGCTGTCACTCCAGAGGCTGTGAATTTTATGGCAACCCATGGAAGGGGACTTATCTGTCTTACCCTGAGTCCTGAATTGATTGATAAATTGGAACTTCCCATGATGGTCTCCGACAACAAGTCGCCTTATGGGACAGGTTTTACAATAAGTATTGAAGCTGCCACCGGTGTCACAACCGGTATCTCAGCGGCAGACAGGGCACGCACCATTGAAGCAGCCGTTGCCCCCGATGCAAAGCCTGCAGATATTATCAGCCCCGGTCACATTTTCCCACTTCGCGCCCGAAAAGGCGGGGTACTTGTTCGTCTGGGGCAAACCGAAGGGTCAGTAGACCTTTCCCGTCTCTCAGGATTAACTCCTGCAGGTGTGATCTGTGAGATCATGAAAGACGATGGTACTATGGCAAGAATGGTGGATCTTGAAATATTTGCAGAAGAGCATGGCTTGAAGATTTGTACCATTGCTGATCTGGTTGCCTATCGTCTGCGTGAGGATGTCCTGGTTCACAGAGCAGCTGAGGCGAGAATTCCTACGGAGCATGCTGGTGAATTTAATGCTGTTGTCTATAGAAATGATGTGGATAAATTTGAACACCTGGCCTTGGTCAAAGGGGAGATCAATCCCGAGAAAAAGGTTCTGGTTAGAGTGCATTCTGAATGTTTAACCGGTGATGTATTTGGGTCGGCTCGTTGTGATTGTGGTGATCAACTCCATGCTGCCATGCGCATGATTGATCAGGAAGGAACCGGAATTGTACTTTATATGCGTCAGGAAGGGCGTGGAATTGGTCTCGTGAACAAGTTGAAGGCTTATACCTTGCAGGATGGCGGCATGGATACTGTTGAGGCGAATCATAAGCTGGGGTTTAAGGCCGATCTTCGTGATTATGGTATCGGTGCTCAGATTCTGCATGATCTTGGTGTGCGCAAGATGAGCCTGCTTACTAACAATCCTAAGAAAATCGTTGGCCTTGAGGGCTATGGTATTGAAGTCGTTGATCGTTTCCCAATCGAAATGGAGGTTTGTGAAGAAAATAAAAGCTACCTCCAGTGTAAACGTGATCGTATGGGACATCTGATAGAAGTTGACGAAGACTGAAAGTTATAGAATTAAACTTGTATAAATAAGGATCTGAGAAAAATATGGCAAATTATATTGAAGGCAATCTGAAGGCAGATGGAAAGAAATTTGGGATTATTGTTGCGCGGTTTAATTCATTTATTTGTGATAAACTTCTTGAAGGAGCACTAGACAGCCTGCTCAGGTCTGGTGCCTCTGATGATGATATTGATGTGGTTCGGGTGCCAGGCGCATTTGAGATTCCTCTTATTGCCAAGAAAATGGCCAAGTCTCAGAAGTATGATGCGATAATTTGTCTTGGTGTTGTTATCCGTGGAGCGACACCGCATTTTGATGTCGTTGTAAATGAGGTTTCCAAGGGATCAGCTCAGGTTGGACTTGAAACTGAGGTTCCGGTTATTTTTGGTGTACTGACTACGGAAACAATTGAACAGGCAATCGAACGTTCTGGAACAAAAGCTGGTAATAAAGGTTCGGAGGTAGCTGTTGCTGCAATTGAAATGGCTGATTTGATCACTAAATTTCAATGAGATGTTAATTTAATTTAATTTGAGTTGAGTTGACGGTTTGTCTTTTATCCTTCCCGTTAAACAATCTTGCTATGTTTGATTGTTTCATTGTTTGATGGATGGAGACCTAAGTATCTTCGACTCATTTGAGCGCTTCTTTTTTCTAGTTAGTCTTTAAAATAGATAATATTATGGGTATACGGCGAAATTCGCGAGAGGCTGTTTTACAGTTTCTCTTTCAGGATGACTTTAAGGGTTTTGAAGAAGGTTTCGATCAGGATCTGGATAAGCGCTTTGTTGATTTTTGTTCTCTNTATGATGTACAGAAAAAANCCCGTCCCTATGCTGTGCAACTNCTCGAAGGTGTTTATGCTAAACGTCTGGATGTTGATGCGGCAATAAGTAAATATGCCAGCAACTGGAGGATTGAACGTTTTGATATAACAGACAGAAATATCCTTCGAATCGCAGTGTATGAAATGATACATTGCGAGAATATTCCACCTGAAGTTGCCATTAATGAGGCGGTGGAAATCGCAAAACGTTTTTGTGCGGGGGGTTCACCCTCTTTTGTAAATGGCATCCTTGATGCTGTGAAAGCCGGGTTGGCAAAATCAAAATAACGTTTGCTCGGTGTTTCCGCTTTTACCACCCTCTGTCCCCGTATTCTCTTGTCATCTTGCATTTTCCTCAAAACACGATTAGATAATTTGCTAGTTGTTGCTGATCGTATTATTCTGCGAGCAGATGATCTTAATGGATCGGAAAATCAAAATTTCTGTTGGAATGTATCCTATATAAGGTATCAGTTACCGAATATCTTTTTCCCGCAGGGCACTACGTTCTTCTGTTTAATCTCTAAATGTATAGTGACATTATCATGGCACCAGTCAGTAAAAAAACACGGCCCAGCATGAAACAGGAGGCTGCCGCTGTCGTTGGAATTTTTCTTTCCCTGTTTCTTTTTTTAAGTCTTATGTCGCCATATTTTGCAGATGGTGGAAGTTGGGGGGGAGAAATAGGAACCCTCATTTCACAAATCCTCACCGGAATAACCGGATGGGGTGCCTATCTCCTTGCTACTTTACTGCTTCTATTATCGTTTCTGTTTTTCAGTCCCAGGATGTCTTTTGAACGTTTACCACAAATAACCGTCGGTCTCACGGGTGCGGTTCTGTCTTCATGTGCTCTTTTTTCTTCTCTTTCCTTAAATGACCCGGCGAGTATTGATGCCGGTGGTGTTGTTGGCAAGACAATTTTTACCATCATGCAATCTCTTGTCGGAGGGCCG
>JAESPV010000012.1 GCA_016765495.1 Desulfocapsa sp.
TGATGTGCTGCTTGTTGATACAGGAGAATATTTTCTTGCTGAGGTCGTGACAGAAAAGGGCAGCACCTGGATACACAGTGCTGGTTTTAATAACGAGGCTGATGCAGAAAGCATTGAAGGACTCCACAGCATGCGTGAGGAAGCGAAAAAGAAAATCGTATCCACTGTTGAGTTTGACACTATCAATAAAAAGGAAACCCTTGAGCTCTACAACGAATCGTACTGGGACTCCATTTCCTTTTCCTGCCTCAACTGCGGCACCTGTACCTATGTCTGCCCCACCTGCTGGTGTTTTGATATTCAGGATGAAACTGCCCACAAAAATGGCAGACGTATGAAAAACTGGGATTCCTGTATGTTTCCCAATTTCACCATCCACACCACCGGCCATAACCCAAGAAACACGAAACGTATGCGTGTCCGCCAGCGTTTTATGCATAAACTGAAATATCATCAGTCCAAATATGACAAGGGCATACTACGCGTGGGCTGTGGCAGGTGTGTGACCTTATGCCCGGTAAATATAGACATCCGTGAAGTATGTAAACAGATGAACAACAGCTAACGCGAGACTACTTGCAATGATCAACCCATATCTTCCATATCCCGTCCGAATAGATAACATTGTTGTCGAGTCTGAGGACAGGAGTTTAAAAACCTTTACATTTGTTTTTCTCGACCCAAAGGATGAGGAAAAGTTTTCCTATCGGGCCGGCCAGTTTGCAGAGCTCTCCATCGCAGGTGTGGGAGAGATCCCCATTGGAATTGCCTCCTCCCCTGTTGAAAAAGGTTTTATCGCCTTTACAGTCAACCGGGCAGGCAAAGTAACCTCTCACCTTCACAACATGAAAGTTGGTGATATTCTGGGTGTCCGGGGTCCCTTGGGAAAGTCGTATCCCTGGGACACCATGAAGGGGAAAAACCTGCTGTTTATCGGTGGTGGATTCGCCTTCACCACCCTGCGCTCTTCAGTGGTATACCTTCTCCACCCGGACAACCGTGATAAATACGGGACAATTGATGTTGTCTATGGCTCAAGATCTCCAGGAATGCTTCTCTACCTCGATGAGCTGAAAGAGTGGGAAGCACGAGATGATATCAACATGCATATTACAGTGGATGGAACCGATGATCCGAACTGGAAATATAATATAGGCTTTGTCCCGCCAATCGCAGAAGAAGAAGCTCCAAAAAGTGAAGGGAATACCTACGCCATTGTCTGCGGCCCGCCAATTATGATCAAATTCACCCTCCCTGTCCTGGAAAAACTGGGTTATGATCATGACCACATCATCCTGTCCCTTGAAAACCGGATGAAATGCGGAATAGGAATGTGCGGAAGATGCGGTATTGGTGAGCAACTGGTTTGCAAGGACGGGCCCGTTTTTACCCTGGCAGAAATCAATACTACTCCTAAGGAATTTTAGTACCTCACTCCTGAACTCCTGTCATAAAAAACAAGAATTTCAAAGAGCGTAAATGAAATTACTAGCTTACATATCCCCACAAGGTACTTATCCAGCGATGCTAAAAAGTTTCCGACTTGTCGGGTTAGGGCAGTAAAAAAAGAAAAAAGGNAAGAGAAAAGAGTATGAACTTTGATTTTAGTGCAGATGAAGTTTTTGAAATGGCCGAACAACTTGAAAAAAACGGCGCAGATTTTTATCGAAATTCAGCGGCAAACATAAGCGACGAAAAAAACAGGAAAGTACTGCTGGACCTTGCTGCCATGGAGGATGAACACGGAAAAATCTTTGCAGAAATGCGTGCATCCTTAACCTCCAGAGATAAAGAAAGCAGCACCTTTGATCCTGAAGAAGAGACAATGGCCTACTTAAAAGCACTTGTCGACACCAGAGTCTTTTTCAAAAAAGAGATTGACACCTCTTCCATGAAAGAAATCCTGAAAGCTGCGCTGGTAGCAGAAAAAGATGCCATTGTTTTTTTCATGGGTTTAAAAGATCTGGTTCCTGAAAACCTTGGAAAAAACCGTCTGGAAGATATTATTCAAGAAGAGATGTCACATATCAAGCTGATTGGCAATATGCTGGCGAAGACAGGGGCTTAAACAACATTACTCATATTTTATTACCATATTACCACTAACACTCNGCTGGTAGGAATCTGGGGACATGACCCAATTCGTCTTTTTCTTTTTGAATTGGGATCGTGTCCCCAGATTCCGGTTTTTCTTTTTGAATTGGGATCGTGTCCCTAGATTCCGGTTACAAATAAACCAACCTGAGGTTCGGTGGCAGCAATTTGACCAAAAAAAGTTGCTGTTTTCAGATCACAAGCAATTATTCGCTTCCAGAATCTTTCTTTGAGATTATAAATGTGTCGTTTCAAGAATTGCCTGAAGAACATATGGATATACTGTTTCTGCTATGATTTTATGCCCCTCTTCATTGGGATGAATCATATCTGGCTGATTCAGGAAAGGCTCACCGGCCACTTGCTCCAGAAAAAAAGGAATCAGTATGCAATCCTGTTCATGAGCTACTGACGGGAAGATATCAGCAAACTCTCTGGTATAATCAACACCAAGATTCTGGACAATCTGCATACCAGCGAGTACCACAGTAACATCGCCTTTCTGAAACATTTGCACGGCCTTTGTGATGTTCTTTCGTACAACGGAGGGAGGAACACCTCGAAAGGCATCATTGGCACCGGTTTCTAAAATAACAATGTCAGGATGCTGAGCCAGTATCCATTTAACTCTTGAGATCATTCCACTACTTGTCTCACCACTTATCCCTGCATTAATTACCTGCCACTGATGTCCTGTTTTCTGGAGTTTCTTCTCCATTAAAGCTGGCCACGCTTTATTCTCCATTACACCCAGCCCTGCGGTCAAACTGTCTCCAACAGCAATAATGGTTCCATTGTATTCGNGGNGNGNAACGATCTTCTCTGTTTTGGGTTGTGTCTCCTGTTGATCACAACTCAGTAGGANAAAAGTACCCAATAATACAGAAAAAGCCCTGATAANTTTTTTAATTATGCTANNTTTTTNCTGGTATCTGCATATTTTACCCCTGTCGTTCATCTCGAAGATATGAAATAGGTTTCTGCTGTAAAATTGATACTGAAGCCCCTAGCCCAACGCCAACAACCAATACAAAGGTTGCTGCAATCATACTTGCTGTGCTGCCAGGGAACGGCTGGTATGAGATGTTAAGCACCTGACTGCAAATAATCCAGCTTCCAACATGGGAAAGAAGAGTTGCAAGTAAGGAGCTTAAAAAGGCAATAATCAGGTTTTCATAGGTGAAAACCTTTAAAACAAAAAAGCCATTNGCACCGAGTATCTTAAAATATACGGCTTCACGGATTCTTGTCAGGCGGGTTGCGAAGATAGAACTGATAATAATCAGCACCCCGGCAAGGATTGAAAACGAGGTGAAAAACTGAATAATGGATGACATCCTGTTCAGTATCCCGCCCAGGATCTCAACCGTGGCACCGATGTCAATAACACTGATATTAGGCAATCTGGCCGTAAGAGTGTTCTGTATTGTGCTCAGTTGTACCCGGTCAATTTTGGCGGCACTGAATAAAGTCTGCGGGGCATCTTTGAATGCGTCCTCTTGAAAAACAAAATAGAAAAAGGGCCGTACCTTTGACTCCGTCCTGGTTCGTATACTCGTCACCCTCGCTTTCAACGGGATTCCCTGTAATTTGAAAACAAGTAGATCGCCAATCTTGATATTCCCCATTGCCGCCATTGTATCCAGCA
>JAESPV010000013.1 GCA_016765495.1 Desulfocapsa sp.
ACAAAAAAAAGATTTAACAATTCAATAATGGTATATCAATTAAATCAGCTATCGGGATAGGAACGGCCATCACTGACCGCCCCTCCCACACCACCAAGCATACGGATCGCGTACTAAGGCGGTTCGGCTGATCAAGACAGGAGTTGTATACCTGGGAGAAAAAGACCAAGAGTTCTTCGGAAATAGATATTCGGTAATGCGATTATTACCCACTTGACTCTGCTCATTCGCCAAGATCCTTTACGGGCATTTCCCGTACTGACCGCTGACTTATGATAAATACCCCGTTTCTTCAACTCCCGGACACGGGTTCGCGGATTCTTCCACTGTTTCCAGAGGATACTCCGTAAACGCCTCATTATCCATCCATGAAGAGAGCGAAGCCACTTGATACTAAGCTTGGCAAAACGATAGTAGTTCCACCAACCATGCAGATACTCGTTCAAATTGAAAATAACCTGATGAATACTTTTGCCGCCTGACCTGCTGGTCAACTGCCGCACCTTTCCTTTCAATCGTTTGATTGATTTCGGGTGGATCTGAATACGTGTGAAGTTTATCATACTGGTGATTCTGAATCCGAGAAAGCACATTTCCCATGGACGGGTGACGTGACTTTTCTCTTCATTCACCTTCAGACGTAAACGGTGAGTTACGAAGTGTGAGACTGTCCCCATAACTCTGTTGGCAGCCCTTTGGCTACGAACGAAGATGTTAAAATCGTCCGCATAACGGGCGAAACACAGGTAAGCGAACGCAGTGAGACTCCGAATTACGCCTTTCAAGCTCTTTATCAAGCTCGTCCAGCACAATATTAGACAACAACGGAGAAAGTGGGCCCCCTGAGGAGTACCCTCATCGGCAGCTTGTACTAAACCATCGATCATCACTCCGGATATAAGGAANTTACGTATGAGCTTCAAGAGCCTTTTATCATGCACTTTTGCAGCGAGTCGGCTCATCAGGCGGTCATGATTAACCCGGTCGAAGGAACACACGACACACTACCCATCTCGACGGTTACCCGAAAAAAGTCAAAATTATCCGGGACCGCCACCCATTACAAGGAAAACATCTGGAGCTTTTCAGATGGCGTCATCATCATGATACTCTGAAGTTAACATTAGTATTGCCGGACGGCAGCAGGGCTGAAATCCCTGCCGCCTGGACGGATTTAAACAAAAAATGCCCCCGGAAATTCACTCTTCCTACCCGAAAAAGCCAAACTGATCTTATAGCCACAGCCTCAGGTTTTTTACATACACGCAAGATCGTAGATGATCTTCTTGATAAACTTCTTTCTTCAATGCAAAAATCATCAGCTTCAAGAANGGAGAACAACCATGCTCNAACAGCTGAACTTTTGGCCAACCAAGGAAGAGTCCACGCAAACTCCGGAGATTTGGCAAACCCTGAACCACGAACAGCAGCAACAGATAACAGTGGCTCTTGCCGGACTGATCCGAAAAATTGTCTGTCCGAAAAAAGAAAAACCGACCAGGGGGGCAAGCAATGAGTAATAATAAAATACAGCCAACCCATCTGGGAAGACCGGCAGTTGTGTATGTGAGGCAATCAACCGCTTCCCAGGTTGAACATAACAGAGAGTCCACGGATAGGCAGTATAAATTGAAGGATCGGGCAATCAGCCTGGGCTGGCCTGAGCAACAGGTCAAAATAATCGATGAGGACCTGGCCCAATCAGGTGCCGAGAGCTCAGGGCGTACCGGGTTCACAACCATGATTTCCGAAGTTGCTCTCGGCAGGGTTGGTTTAATATTATCCCTTGAAGTATCGAGAGTTGCACGTAACAATTCTGATTGGTATCGTTTGCTTGACCTGTGCAGCGTTACCAACACCCTGATCGGAGACGGAGATGGGCTCTATCATCCGGGACTGTTCAATGACCGGCTGTTACTTGGCATGAAAGGGACCATGGCCGAGGCGGAACTGCATGTGATACGGGCACGACTGGAAGGCGGCATTCGTAACAAGGCCGCCCGGGGAGAACTGCGCCGGGGGCTGCCGGTGGGTTTTGTCTGGGGAGAACAGGATGGCCTGATCCTGATGCACCCGGATCAGGCTGTTACCGGTGCGATTGCGACTATATTTAAAAAATTCCCTCAATTAGGATCGGTTCGCCGGGTATGGCTCTGGTTTCGCTCCAATGATCTTCTTTTCCCCTTACAGTCAAACATGTCGTCGGAAATCAAATGGGTTGCCGCCTCTTATCATGCCATTCACTCGGTCTTGACTAATCCAACCTATGCCGGAGTTTATACGTTTGGTAAAACAAAACAGGTCTCTTTTGTTGATAATAACGGTCAGGTGAAAAAACGGGTAAAACGTTTACCTCAATCTCAATGGGCGGTATTCATACATGACCACCATCAAGGGTATATCGATTGGGAGACCTATGAGATGATTCAGGAGAGAATCTCTAAAAATACCAAGCCGGTTTCACATAAGGAGTCCGGCGCTGTTCGAGAAGGCACTGCCCTGCTGCAGGGCCTCGCAACCTGTGGCCAATGCGGAAGACGACTCAGGGTTTACTATCAGGGGCGGAACTCCTCTCCCGGTTACTATTGCGCAGCCAATAAGGTTATGGAGAACAGGGGAAAACATTGCATGCGGGTAGGAGGTGTTGCAATCGATGCCGCTGTGGCGGATGCTTTTCTGGAAGCCGTAAATCCTGCCGCCACAGAAGCGGCTTTGTTAGCGGAAAAAAACATTGCGGCTGATCATGACAGTGCCTTTGAACAGTGGCGTCTGCAAGTTGAACGATTCCGTTATGAGGCTGAAAAGGCGGAACGTCGTTTCAGGGCGGTGGAACCGGAAAACAGGCTTGTGGTCCGTACTCTAGAAACCGGATGGGAGACAGCTCTCAGAAAACTTCAGGACGCGGAACATGATCTTGAGCGCCGGAAACGGAATCGTCCAAAAATGTTGAATCGGGAACAAAAGGCCCTGCTTTGCAACCTGGGAGATGATATAAAAAAAATCTGGCATGCTCCGACAACCACACCCAGGGATAGAAAAGAGTTACTTCAGACGCTGTTGCAGGAGNTAAATATTACTGTAGATCGTGCTGAAAACAAGGCCCATTTGATTATACGCTGGAAAACAGATGCGATATTCGAACTTGATGTTACCATGCCCAACCGCAAATCCCCAACCAACCGGACAAAACAAGACACCCTTGATCTTGTACGACGACTTGCCGTTCATTACCCGGATGCCGTTATCGCCGGTGTTCTGAATCGGCAAGGCNGGCAAACGGCCCAAGGTCATAAATTCACGGCCAACAGGGTTGGTAATTTGCGCCGCCACTGGAATATCCCTAAATTTGAAGGGAAATCATCCGACGACGGTGAACTGGTGACTATTCAAAAAGCAGCTTCCATACTCGGCATAGCGCCGTCTACACTTCACCGCTGGTTAGCCGATGGATTCATCGCCGGAGAACAGATTACTCCGGGGGCGCCATGGCGCATTCGAATGACGGATGAGCTAAAATCCAAATTCATGGAGGCCCCACCAGAGGGGTATGTAACAATGAAAGAGGCCAAAAGCATTCTTGGAGTAACACGACAAACAGTGTTAAATCGGATAAAATCGGGGAAACTCTCTGCTGTTCATGTTCGACAGGGAAAGCAAATGGGCTTATATATCAAGGTGGCAGACAGGCAATTGAAATTATATTAAATCTTGTGCCGGTGAGAGGATGTTGCAACGTGTAAAATTTTGACAGTATTTTTTACGCGACCATCGACAATCTCAAATTAAACAAACATATCAACGTATTAATCTTAAATTTGAAGAAAATAAATTTTTCATGAAAGGAGGTGCAGTATGACGAGGGCTCCAAAAATTTCGACAAATCCATATCAACGGCTACTTTGTAGCCTTGTCCTATATACCGTCTTATCTGCTTAATACCGTCATGGGCCGATCAGGCCAGCATTCACGAAAAGTGAAGGGAAATTCCTCGATGGTTATATCATCGATTCCAGGAGCGCCCTTATTGGCACGAACCTGCTTCCAGGCCAGACCGACATTCTCTGTCGAAAGAATACGTTCCAGTAGTTGATCGTTTGAGAACTGTTCTTCCACAATACGCTTGTACACTACTCCCCCGTTCGGGTTCACGATACGTACAAGGTGTCTTGGTAACATATTTCTCTCCTTAATGTTCAGCCCTTCACCGTGTCCAAGGCATTACCCTTGGCGTTCGCCGCGATAAAGCACACTGCTGGCTAATATGGCTTCTGCTGACTTCTGTATTCTCACCATTCCGATTACTCAGCGTGGCGCTGTACATCCTCATTTCCTGTCTGCCTTCTTTGTTTCGTATCTCACAGATAGGGCGGGACATTCCCTGTCTGTGCCGGGATGTTTGTGAACCGGAACCCCACCGGTGATTCCACTGGAAATGATTTCATGCTGCATGGAATACAGATTTCCCCGGATAAGAGTGTGAACTTCCGATATGCGAACGCATCATTTACCGTATCTCCTGCTCCTTGGGCTTAATCATGTTGTGCTGACTTACCCAGAGTAACCCCATGAGTTCACGCCCATGCCGGGCGTACACAATAGTTTACACACTGACTGGCTCACACGCGCGATATTCGGATGTTATTTCAACATCTTGGTAGGTAGATCCATGGCCAGCAGGTGAAACAGGCCGTTGGGCACTGAAAATATGTACTTGAAATAGCATGGATTCCGTGTTAATGCTGTTTTATGATTAGAAATTTTCTAAATAAAGGTAGTGAAGATATTTTCAATGGTAAAAACACCAAAAAAGCACGAAAACTCCTGCCGCTATCTTTATGGGCTGTTGCCTCTAGAAAATTAGATCAGCTAGATTCCGTTTCTATCTTCAATGACTTGAAAGTCCCACCAGGTAACATGCTGGAACATTTATCAGGAAATAGAAAAGGACAATTTAGCATACGTATTAATGACCAATATAGAATATGCTTTAAATGGGGCCAAACTGAGCCATTTGATGTCGAAATAACTGATTACCATTGANGAATCTGCAGAACAATATAATCAACACAATAATGAGGTACTTAAATGGTTAGAATTCCAACTCATAGGACACCGACCCATCCGGGAGAAATGTTATTAGAGGAGTATCTCAAGCCTATGGGTATAACACAAAGAGAATTGTCTCATTCTATTCATGTACCGTATCAACGTATAAATGAAATAATTAATCAAAAGCGTGGGATAACACCTAGTACAGCATTAAGACTTGCAAAATATTTTGGTGTTTCTGAAGACTTTTGGTTAAATAATCAACTTAGGTTGGATCTTTATAAAGCACGACAAAAAGAAACTCTCGAATTGAAAAAAATTCGTCCATATAACCAAAATACTGAAATTTCCACCACAACATAAACACAGAATACACATAGTGATTACAAGCAGTTGCCCCACAACTGTATTCACTGAAAAACAAGCAGCGCTGTTTTCAGGCCAAGCTCCTTGCTAAATTTTAATATTTATCTCTGTATCAAGTTGGTCGGTAATTTCGCTTGTTTCCAGTGATACGTGACGCTGGGCATTGAAGACATGTACTTGAAATAGCATGGATTCCGTGTTGATGTGTGTTTTATGATTAGAGATTTTCTAAATAAAGGTAGTGAAGATATTTTTAATGGTAAAAACACCAAAAAGCACGAAAACTCCTACCGCTATCTTTATGGGCTATTGCCTCTAGAAAATTCCATCAGCTAGATTCCGTTTCTATCTTCAATAACTTGAAAGGCCCACCAGGTAACTGTGCCCTCCAACTGGGGATTTTTGTTTGCAATAGTGGGGATTTTTATCTTGCAAAAAAAAACACCTGATATTACAGAGGCTCTTCATTCTTAATTATTTGTTTTTATTGAGTAATAGTACATTCTTTTCAACACCCTAATGGTGGAATATCGTCACGGGATTTGAGATCAATTTTAATATTTTATCCCAGCAAATCAATGATTTCCTGATCACTCAATGAATGTTTCCGGCTTGCAGCCAGCGAACGTATGCGCTGAGTAAGGCGTATAAGACCTGACTCATCAGGTATTGGAAGGCCAAGTCGACTCAGGGTGGCTGCAACACTTCGCCTACCTGCCTGGCGACCGATGAGAAGTGTTCGAGAGGCACCGACAATCTCAGGATTAAAGGGCTCATAGGTGGCAGGATCTGCCATAATTCCCTGGAGGTGGATACCGGTCTCACAGGAGAACAGATTGGCTCCGATAATGGGACGAGATAACGGANTCACCTGCCCGCTCTCCCGAGCCACCATCCGGCAAAGATCAGGAAGACTGGACAGATCATAAGAACCTGTTTTTTTCTGCAGAGTAAGAAAAGCAAGAACCTCCTCAAGACGGCTATTCCCGGNACGTTCGCCAAGCCCCAGCAGAGTAACATCTCCCCACAGAGCCCCATTCTCCAAGGCAGTGATAGTGTTGGCGGTGGCCATTCCAAAATCATTGTGACAATGAACCCCCAATTCCATCTTCAACCCGCTCATTTCGTCAAGCAATTGGACGATGGTAGTGGGGCTGCAGATACCCACCGTATCTGCCAGGCGCAGGCGGAAAGCTCCGGCCTCTTCTGCTGCTTGAGCCAGCTCCCGGACAAAAGTACCATCGGCCCGACTGGCATCTTCGAGACCAAGCGCTACACGGGGTACTCCAGCGGCCAGAGCCTGTTGGATTGACTTTTTCAGTTGTTGCAGAGCCCATTTCCGATCTTTTCCCAATTTTTTCTCAAGATGGAGGTCAGATGCCGGAATTGACAAAGAAAGGCAACTGGGACGCAGAGAAGCCCCATGGCAGATATCCGCCTCCACACAACGGCACCATAAAGAAAAGCTCTGTTGCGGATAGGTATAACGAATATATTCTCCCAGATCTCCAAGATCGTCATTTTCCCTGCTGGCAATCCCTATCTCAATCTCATCAACACCCACTGCTACAAGGCCGTCGATTATCTGTTTTTTTAGCCTCAGACCAAAGTAAACGCCCGGAGCCTGTTCCCCCTCTCTCAGTGTTGTGTCAACTATACTCGCGGCCTTAATTCCGTATTCTACTGTCATAACATACACTTACTAATGTTTTAATAGAATATTCAACACTCTTCAATCATCCTTCTAAACCTGGCCAACTGAGTGCTGCGAATCTTTTCCATATCAAGACGGTAAATATCTGATGGAAAGAGAAATTCAGCGACCCCTGTATCAAATATACGTTTGACCTCGTATTCGTCATGGGCCACATCACGCTGGCACATATAATTAAGATAGGAGCTGTTAGTATGGATAATGAATTCCACCCGCATGCCACCTAACCTGGCAAAAAACTTGAGCATGGACGTTTTTGCTGAACTTCCGGTTGCAGATCCGCCATATTCCCCACCTGTCAGCGTGTCTGTAATATCCTCCAAGGTCATTAACGAATCTGCCTTGGCGGCACATTTTGTTAAATGACGGAGAAAGAGCTTAACATCGACGACAGAGTTGAGCACAGCCATCAGACCTAACTCATCATCCACAGCAGTTGCCGGATTTTTCTCATTTTTCCTGAGCAACTTGAGCACCTTTGCTGCTGGTGGTTTTTTCCTGATTGTCACGTAGATGGGAATTTCTCGCCCATTATCATTAAAACTGCGCCGTTTTATCAGGGTCAATTTCTCACCGGCTACTGGAGTTACTTCCAAGGCCCCTGCTTCGCTGAGCACATTCACATCCATGCAGCGAAAATCTTCAACACTGTGTTTACTGTGAAGATAACAGATTTCCAGATCACCAATTTTAGAATTGGAACTCCAGACAAAATCATTAAGAAAACTTAAAAACTCTGCAAACTTCTTTTCAATTTGTGTTTCCCGTTCTCTCTGATCGATTGACCCGGCTAAACTCATAAGCACCAGTTTTCGCTTTGCCTCAAAACGAGCTTTACGATGGAAACGCTCATCAAACAGGACGAGCAGCAATGTCAGCGGATGATGTATGGCTTCTATCTCATTTGTTGTCTCGATATGCGAACTGTACGGAGCCAGTACTTTCGCCCTCAGCGAATTCACCACATCGTCAGCTGTCCTGGCATATTCATGGAGATACCGATCGATCACCTGTTCATTGCTTTGGATGCCGAACATATTTCCAAGAAGCTGGCTAGTGGTATTAGTAGTCGATTTCCTTAATTTTTTATCATGTAACAATAACAGTATTTCATCAAAGGTAGAAATACTGAGGAAATCAAAAATTTGATTCCTTACAGCCCGGTACTTTGTCTTCATCAGCGGGTCGTTTTTTATATCCTGCAACCACTCTTTGGCCTCTGCTGAAAAAGGGTGTGTAAAGGGAGGAGTGTCTCCTATGGCAAAGGGGCCATCCTGTAACATAGCGGTAAAAATGGATTTTTTATTTAGAATATTCATCAGCTCAGAGTGTTTAAAGAGTACAAGGTGTTTTCTTTTCACGATAGAGTTTCAGCAAAAACTCCTGGCAGTCGAGAAGAAGACAGGGATACTGTGAAAGAGTTACACAAAGGTTCAATACAAGTTGTCAACAAAGTAAATCTTACTATTTCATTACACTGTTCATGCCAGCCCACCTGCAACCCCGGACATTTTCATAAAAACACAAACATTCCAGATAGTTTTCACCAGGTGATGCCAAAAACAATCAATCCTCAACAAATCAGGCAACACTATACGCACCACCGGACACCAGGAAGGTTACATTTACGTGATGTTTTTAACAAAAACCCGACATTTTTGTAACGCTACAGGGGCTGGACTTTCGTGACACCGCCATACCTTTTCGTAACAAAGCGATCTCACGCCCTAAAACCAGAGACATCTCCATATGGCACAAACATTGCTTTATATGCAGCACACGCAAGTAATCAGTGCAATCTGGCACAAACATATAAAAAAGGAGGAAGTAGCAATGAAAAACAATGTAACAATGAATCAAAAGACGTTCTGGGGAGGAGTCGCCGTTCTCTCCGGGGTCGCCCTGGCAGGTCCGGCAATTGCTGAAGAAGCGGCTGGAGTATCCAGTGTCGCCGACAACCTGATCCAACTGGCTTACTCGGTAGATACTTTCTATTTTCTCATGTCCGGGGCCCTGGTCATGTGGATGGCAGCAGGTTTTACCATGTTGGAGGCCGGATTGGTCAGGGGTAAAAATACGGTGGAGATCCTCACAAAGAATGTGGCACTCTATGCCATCGCCTGCCTCATGTATCTTATTGTTGGTTACAATATCATGTACGGTGACGCCGTCAATAGCATTATCCCGGGAATCAGTTTATTTCTTGGCCCGGACCATGGCGTTGACGCAGTTTTGAAAAGTGGAGGTGAAACCTACTACTCGAATATGTCGGATTTCTTTTTCCAGGTTGTCTTTGTTGCAACCGCCATGTCCATTGTTTCAGGTGCTGTGGCAGAGCGGATGAAACTCTGGGCATTCCTTGCATTTGCCGTTGTTTTGACCGGATTTATCTATCCTGTCAGCGGGTATTGGAAATGGGGCGGAGGTTTTCTCGATGGGCTGGGCTTTCTTGATTTTGCAGGTTCCGGTCTTGTTCACCTCTGTGGTGCTTCAGCGGCACTGGCCGGTGTACTGGTACTCGGTGCCCGTAAAGGAAAATATATTGAAGGAAAGATCAGAGCCATCCCTGGTTGCAATCTTCCACTGGCAACACTGGGTACTTTTATTCTCTGGATGGGCTGGTTTGGTTTCAACGGTGGATCCGAGTTAAAAATCAGCAACATCACTGAAGCAAATGCAGTGGCCATGATCTTTGTTAATACAAATACCGCCGCTGCCGGCGGACTCATCGCAGCCCTGTTGCTTTCCCGAATCTGGTTTGGCAAGGCTGATCTAACCATGGCGCTGAATGGTGCACTGGCAGGGCTTGTTGCCATCACCGCAGAACCACTAACCCCCACACCAGGCATTGCGACCGTAATCGGTGCTGTCGGTGGACTGCTGGTTGTTGCCTCTATTATCTTACTTGACAAAGCCAAAATAGATGATCCGGTTGGTGCGATTTCTGTGCATGGCGTTATTGGTATCTGGGGACTTATCGCTGTCTGCTTCACCAATCCAGACGGTTCACTAATAGCACAGCTCACCGGTATTGCTGTTATCTTCGGCTGGACTTTTGGGACCTCTCTTGTTGTTTGGTTAATCCTTAAGGCAGTTATGGGTATTCGGGTCAGCGAAGAGGAAGAATTGGAAGGTGTAGACATTTCCGAGTGCGGTTTGGATGCCTACCCTGAATTCACCAGAGACTAATTTTTCAAACAGTTTATCAACAGAAGGGAGCGTATCATGAAAAAAATAGAGGCAATCATAAAACCTTTCAAGCTTGACACGGTAAAGGAAGCCCTGAACGAAATAGGTATCAGCGGCATGACTATTACCGAAGTCAAAGGGTATGGCCGACAAAAGGGTCATAAAGAAATATATCGCGGGGCTGAATACGTAGTCGATTTCAACCCAAAGATTAAAATAGAATTAGTTGTTCCTGTTGATCTTGTCGAAAAGATCATCGAAACGATTCGCGAGGCAGCACTTAGTGGCAAAATAGGTGACGGAAAGATTTTTGTCATCCCTGTAGAGGACGTACTCAGAGTACGTACCGGGGAGCGCGGACTTGATGCCATCTAGTCAATAAGCACCGGCTATCAACCTAAGGTGAGACTACCTGCAAGGAGTCTCACCTTAGTCTCCGCAGCAGACTGCATTATATCAAAACGTACCACTCCTACAGATACTTTCAAGAACATAGCCCCTTCCAATTTTCCAACAACACCAATCTCCGAAAATATAAGCGAAAAGCATAGCAGGAATTGTTTCTTTTAGATATAGTTCCGACAATTCAAATAAACGTTCCATCTGATCAAAACACCCACATACAAAACAGACTATAAGCCACCATGGATGAATTAATAAAAAACCTTAAAGTACAACTCATTGAGATCCTCAACCTCAGCGATGTCAGCCCTGAAGACTTTGATGAAAATGCACCGCTTGTTGGTGGAGATCTTGGTATTGATTCCATTGATGTGCTGGAAATCGTAGTCATGGTTGAAAAAGAATATGGTGTGGTGATCAACAATAAAGAAATTGCTGAAAAAGTGTTTACCTCCCTCGCATCTCTTGCCGAGTTTATAGTTAAATCATCACCCACTTCATCTTCTTGAGCGATCAAATAAAAACAATCTACATTGCAGGCATCGGAATCATCAGTCCTCTTGGCCACACTGTTGATGCCACCGAGCAGACACTTCGAGAAAACAGGTCTGCCATTGCTCCACTCGATCCAAAAATATTCTCCATCCTGCAGCCACCTTCGCTTGCGGTGGGGCAAATAACAGATCTGCCCGACTCTCCCCTTCCAAGAACTCACCGTTTAACGCTTGCTGCTGCCAGGGAAGCAATGAACGGGCACTCCTGTGTACCGGACGCGGTCATCATTGGCACAACCACGGGCGGGATCCTCACCACAGAAGAATTACTGATCAGGAAGGAAAAGGATTCTAAAAAATACAGTCACCATGGACTAACAACTGTCGCTGAAGAACTTGCAGATGCCGTGAACTGCACAGGTCCGGCTCTCACCGTTTCCACAGCCTGTTCGTCGGGAAGCGTTGCAATCAGCATGGCTCTTAAAATGCTGCGGGCAGGTGAGGCAGAATGGGTGCTGGCAGGAGGGGCAGATTCCCTTTGCAGGCTGACCTATTTCGGATTTCATTCTCTTCAGCTTGTTGATCCAAAAGGCAGCAGGCCTCTGGATACTGACAGAGCGGGGATGTCCGTTGCGGAGGCTGCAGGACTCCTCTTGCTAAGCACTGTCAAACCAGAAAAACCCTTAGGGCAGATCCTTGGTTGTGGACTAAGCTGCGATGCCTATCACCCAGCCTCGCCTCATCCTCAAGGGAATGGTGCTTTTCAAGCCATGCGCAGTGCCATCAACGATGCAGGGAGTAATGCACGAGCAATTCATTACATCAATCTCCACGGAACCGGCACTCCCGACAATGATCTTGCGGAATCAAAAGCAATACGATCACTTTTTGCAAATCCTCCACCACTCTCCTCTATCAAAGGGGCCACAGGACACAGCCTGGCAGCATCCGGTGCAATTGAAGCCGTAATATCCACCATCTGCATTCAAAAAGGATTTCTTCCCGCCAATACCGGCTGCACAGAACCTGATCCTGAACTAAATCTTAAGCCAATCTTACAACCGGAAGACCAACCGGTGTCAGCAGTACTCTCCAACTCTTTTGGCTTTGGTGGTAACAACGCCTGTCTTCTTATTGGCAAGGCCGACACTCCTCCCCCCCCGAACCTGGTAACACAGCGCGGATCCTTTACTATTCTCGGCAAGGCGTGCATCACCGGAGCCGGTCACACAAAAGAGAGCATGGAGAGATTCGCAAAACTTGAGTCAATTGCCGGCACTCTTGGACTGGAGTCTATTTCGAAACAACTCCCTGTACGAAAGATACGCCGTCTGAAGCGCTTTTCAAGAATTGCCCTGGCACTGGCCGAAGCTGCCAAAGAGGATTCAGGTCGTAAAGAGTCACCCGATTCTGTTTTCCTGGGTAGTGGTTGGGGAGCACTTTCAGACACATATGACTTTCTCGACAAACTACAAACCAGCAATGAAAAATTTCCCAGCCCCATTGATTTTGTCGGCTCTGTACACAACAGTGCCGCAGGACACATTGCCATTCTCCATGGCGCAACAGGTGCTAACATTACCTGCAGCGGCGGGGATCACTCTTTTGAACAGGCGCTCCTGGCGGCAGACAACTTCCTGACGGATCCTGCAGAATCCGCCTTTGTACTGGCCGCCGATGAAGCCCACGAACACTTTTCACCACTTTTCGATCCATCCATTACAGCAAACACCCCTCTTGCCGATGGTGGCGCCGGTTTCTATCTCACACGAAAAGTTATTCCCGGAAAACCCGTTGTTGAACTCATATTCTACCAAAAACAGGTAGGTGACACTTTAGACAAGCTGATTACCGCTTTAGGAAAAGAGTCACTACAGAAAGAGTACCACATGATACTTGCCGGAATCCCTGCGAGTGATATAAGCGACGGAGAAGCACAACTGGATTGCTTTATGAAGCAAACAGAACTTGATATCCCGGTCATCCACTACCGAAAATTTACAGGCGAATTTGCGGCAGCTTCTTCGGTTGCAGCAGTCATGGCCACATTTTTATTAGAGGAAAACATTGTGGAAGCGGGAAAAAACATTCTGATACTCGGTTTTGGCAAGAACCTGACGGCCATGAAATTCAGCAAAGAATAAACCACTTATATTACCATTAAAAATCAAGTTTGATGCACTAAACTGTTCTTAGGTATTTAACCAATCAGATATTGCATTGTTAGAAAAAATCACCCCACTTATCTTCTTCCCCAAAAAGACATACAATAATTAATTTTAAATTGGACAAATCCACAACACAGAGTTGCCACCTCCTCATAATAGAAAATATTTTATACTAGGAACTTGTCCGAGGATAGGCATCTACGGAGCCTGCGCTTACCTGTTCAAAATCGAAGAATTTTCTAAAAATAAGCACAGCCATATGTTTAATATTGCGAGCATTATTTTTAGAAAATTCTGAAGAGCTTGGGCAGGTAAGCGAGGCACGAGACTCCGTAGAGGGCATTCTCGGACAAGCTCCTAGAAAAAATGAGCCTAAAGTCTGGTTTGAGTCTACAAAATCAATGTCTCAGGTTCTAAGCGCAGAAAATCAAGATTTATTACGAACAATTATTAACACTAAGCCACACTCCATTACAGAACTTGAGGAGATAACAAACAGAAAAAAATCAAACTTATCTCGGACACTCAAAACTTTAGAGAAATATGGCATTGTGGAATTAAAAAGAATAAAAGGCAAAATTATGCCCGAAGCGAAAGCAACGGATTTCATAGTTGAATTTGGACTTCATTATAGTTGTCCAGTGCCACAATAAATGGAAATAGCCAAATGACAAGCACAACCCAAAGAGCCGAGCTACAAGCTCAAATTTGGAAAATCGCAAATGATGTTCGTGGATCAATCGATGGCTGGGACTTTAAACAGTATGTACTCGGCACTCTCTTCTATCGCTTTATCAGTGAAAACTTTTCCGGCTACATTGAAGCAGATGACGAAAGTGTCAACTATGCAGAACTTCCCGACACTGTCATCACCGATGAGATAAAAGATGATGCCATTAAAACCAAAGGTTACTTCATCTACCCAAGTCAGCTTTTTTTCAACATCGCCAAAAATGCCAATGATAACGAAAATCTCAACACCGATTTAGCCGCAATATTCTCAGCTATTGAAGGTTCTGCCAACGGCTACCCCTCAGAAATTGACATCAAAGGACTCTTTGCCGATTTTGACACAACAAGTAACCGCCTCGGTAACACAGTAACAGATAAAAACAGTCGTCTTGCAGCAGTTCTTAAAGGTGTTGAAGGGCTTAGTTTTGGTGCGTTTCAAGAGAATCAGATTGATCTCTTTGGTGATGCCTATGAATTTCTTATCTCAAACTATGCTGCCAATGCTGGAAAATCGGGAGGTGAGTTTTTTACTCCTCAAAGTGTGTCAAAACTCATTGCTCAACTGGCAATGCACAAGCAAAGCACCGTGAATAAAATTTACGACCCGGCAGCAGGTTCCGGATCTCTGCTCCTTCAAGCTAAAAAACACTTTGATGCCCACATCATTGAAGATGGGTTTTGGGGGCAGGAGATTAACCACACCACCTACAACCTTGCTCGCATGAATATGTTTCTGCACAATATCAACTACGACAAGTTTAATATTGCTCTTGGAAATACTCTCATAGATCCTCAGTTTGGTGATGATAAACCTTTTGATGCCATCGTATCAAACCCACCTTACTCAGTTAAATGGATCGGTACCGGTGACCCAACTCTTATCAATGATGATCGCTTTGCACCTGCGGGTGTCTTAGCACCAAAATCAAAAGCGGACTTTGCTTTTGTACTCCATGCTCTCAGTTATCTATCAAGTAAAGGAAGAGCGGCCATTGTCTGCTTCCCCGGTATCTTTTACCGAGGTGGAGCGGAACAGAAAATCCGTAAATATCTTATCGATAACAACTATATTGAAACAGTAATATCGTTAGCCCCAAACCTCTTCTTTGGAACCTCTATTGCTGTTAATATTCTCGTCCTCTCCAAGCATAAGAGCGACAATAAAACGCAGTTTATCGATGCCAGTGGTAAAGAGTTCTTCAAAAAAGCGACCAATAACAATGTGCTCACCGAAAGCCACATTGAATCGATCATAAACACCTTTGAGAGTAAAGAAGATGTTGAATATGTTGCGATCTCAATGGACTCAGATGCTATCGCTGCAAACGATTATAACCTCTCTGTAAGCTCTTATGTGGAAGCTAAAGATACCCGTGAGAAGATTGATATCACTGTGCTCAATGCAGAGATTAAAACCACCGTTGCTAAAATCGACCAGCTGAGAACAGATATCGAGAAGATTGTCGAAGAAATTTCTGGAGCTTGAGTAATGAGTAAAAATAAAAAACAAGTTCCTTCAATTCGCTCATCCGCTGCCGAATATCTAAGCTTTATTGCGTCCAGTGGCGAAGGTGGAGTAGAAGCCATTTATGCGAGTGAGGATATTTGGTTGACCCAGAAGATGATGGGCATTTTGTATGATGTAGCAACCCATACAATCAACTACCATCTTAAAAACATATTCGCAGATAGTGAACTGGAGAAGGATTCAGTTATTCGAAATTTTCGAATAACTGCCAAAGATGGCAAAAACTATAATACCAGCCACTACAATCTCTCGGCAATTATCTCCGTAGGCTATAAAGTGAACTCTGAGCGTGCTGTGCAGTTCCGTAAATGGGCTACCACCATTATTAAAGAGTACACAATTAAAGCCTATGTCATGGATGATGAACGCCTTAAAAACGATGGTACAATCCTTGGCAAAAAATATTTTGAAGAACAACTTGAGCGAATCCGTGAAATACGCCTCAGTGAGCGTAAATTTTACCAAAAAATAACCGACATCTATGCAACCGCCATTGATTATGATGTAACCGCAACAGCCACTCAACGTTTTTTTTCCACTGTCCAGAACAAATTGCACTGGGCTATTCACGGTCAAACCGCTGCAGAGGTGGTATATGATCGTGCCGACGCCGAACAAAACCATATGGGCTTAACATCATGGAAAGATGCTCCAGAAGGCAAAATCCAAAAATTTGATGTGAATATAGCAAAAAATTATTTGAGCAGTAACGAAATCGCCCAATTACAAAGGCTCGTTTCTGCCTATCTGGACATTGCCGAAGATATGGCTCTACGTAAAATCCCCCTGACCATGCAAGACTGGGAAATACGATTGAACAAATTTATCGACGCCACAGATCGCGAAATATTACAGGATGCTGGCAAAGTCACCGCTGAACTAGCCAAAGCTCATGCGCTAAGTGAATTTGAAAAATATCGTATTGTGCAGGATCGTCTGTTTGAAAGTGATTTTGATAAAATGATGAAGAAAATCGAAGCCTCTGAAAGCAAAGAGGGGAAATCATGAGTAATACAAAATTGATAAAGCCACAGAGTACGCCGAAAAATGACTTTATGGAGAAGTTGCTTGATGGGGTTGAGGTTGAGTGGAAGGCGTTGGGGGAGATTGGTGAAATAATTCGCGGTAACGGTCTTCAGAAAAAAGACCTTAGAGAAAGCGGATTCCCCGCTATTCATTACGGGCAGATTTTTACTCGTTATGACCTTTCTGCCGTTAAGACTTTTACTTTTGTCGATGGTGATTTCGCAAAAAGATTAAAAATAGCTAATAAACATGATTTGTTGATTGCTACGACATCAGAAAACGATGAAGATGTTTTAAAACCTCTTGCTTGGCTTGGTGAAGACACTGCAATCTCTGGGGATATGATGATGTTTCGGCATAGTCATAATGTAAAGTTTTTGTCTTACTACTTTCTAACGGCAACATTTCAAAAACAGAAACTGAGATATGTTACTGGTACAAAAGTCCGTCGAGTGTCAGCTGGTAATCTTGCAAAAATGGAAATCCCCATCCCCTGCCCCGATAACACGAAAAACTCCCTCGAAATCCAAGCCGAAATAGTCCGCATCCTCGACACCTTCACAGAGCTTACAGCAGAGCTTACAGCAGAGCTTACAGCAGAGCTTACAGCTCGCAAAAAACAGTATAGCTACTACCGTGATGAGCTGTTGAGTTTTGACGAGGGGGAAGTTGAGTGGAAGGCTTTAAATGTGGCCTGTGATTATGTTGACTATAGAGGTAAAACGCCGAAGAAAACATCAGATGGGATATTCTTGGTTACAGCCAAAAACATCCGAATGGGATATATTGATTATCAAAAGTCGCAAGAATATATTTCTGTAGACGACTATAGCGAGGTGATGCGTCGAGGGTTACCAGAAGTCGGCGATGTGCTAATAACTACAGAAGCTCCGTGTGGTTTTGTAGCTCAAGTTGACCGAAAAGCTATTGCTTTGGCACAAAGGGTAATAAAGTACAGGAGTAGAGATAATAGTCTTTTAAACTCATTTTTAAAACACTACTTAATAGGTAATCAATTTCAAAGAAAGTTACATAAGGCTGCAACTGGCTCTACTGTAAAAGGGATAAAAGGAAGTAAACTACACAAGTTGACCATCCCTATCCCATCACTTGAAGTTCAAGAAAAAACAGTCGCAATCCTAGACAAATTCGACGCCCTAACCAACTCCATCACCGAAGGTTTACCCCGTGAAATCGAACTGCGTCAAAAACAGTATGAGTACTACCGTGAAATGCTTTTAAGTTTCCCTAAGGGAGAGGCATACTATGGATGAGTATAAACCGCCACATACTAATTCTCTGTTACAAGATGTGAAATCGCTCATTGAGCAGGGCAGAAACAAGGCCGTTGCCACGGTGAATAGTGTCCTTACTGTTACCTATTGGCAAGTGGGTGAACGGATTAATGAAGAGGTGCTTCAGGGACAACGGGCAGAGTATGGCAAGCAAATTGTAGTGTCTATTTCTAATAAACTGATTGCACTTTATGGTAAAAGTTTTGAAACTCGAAACTTGCGGCGTATGATGCAATTTGCTGAAGTTTTTCCTGATTTTGAGATTGTGTCACCACTGGTGTCACAATTGAGTTGGACTCACTTTAGTATTCTGATAAGCCTGCATAGCGATGAAGCTCGGATGTTTTATGCTAAACATGCAATTGAAAGCAAGTGGAGTAAACGTGAATTGCAACGCCAGATAGAACGTAAAGTTTTTGAACGCTCAGAAATTGCCGATACAAAACTAACTTTGGCTGATGCAAAACATTTGGGAGGTAATTTTAAAGATCCTTATTTTCTTGATTTTATAGGAATAAAAGATGGATATTTGGAAAATTATTTGGAATCTGCACTTTTAAAAGAGCTTGAACTTTTTATCATGGAATTGGGCAAAGGTTTTACTTTTGTAGAACGCCAAAGAAGAATCATTATTGATGGTGAGGATTTTTACATCGATCTGCTCTTCTTTCACCGCACCCTGAAACGATTGGTGGCAGTGGAGCTGAAAATAAATCGATTTAAAGCTGCGTATAAAGGGCAAATGGAACTTTATCTGAACTGGCTGAATAAATACGAGCGTCAAGAGGGTGAAGAAGCACCGATTGGTCTTATTCTTTGTGCCGAAGCTGGCATCGAACAGGTAGAACTACTCAATATGCCCAAAGACAACATTATGGTTTCCGAGTATTGGACAAGTCTTCCGCCTAAAGAGTTATTAGAAAAGAAACTACACACCGCACTCATTGAAGTACGGGAACGGTTAGCTACACGCAAACTCCTTGAAAGAGAACAGTAGAATGACTCAATACACCCCAATAGCCGAGACAAAGAACTTCATAGTTTTAGACAAATACATCAAAGAGAATGAACTGCGAGAACCCCTCGCAGGATATCAAACCGAAGCCGATTTAGAGCAGGAGTTCATTCAAGATCTCATAAATCAAGGCTATGAGCACTCTAAGGTCAAGACTCCAGAATCAATGCTGGCCAATGTTCGTGTTCAGTTGCAAGATCTTAATAAAATGCAGTTCTCTGATGGTGAATGGTTGCGCTTTGCCCAGGAGTATCTTGATAAACCCAGTGACAGTAGCATCGACAAAACCCGTAAAGTTCACGATGATTACATCTACGATTTTGTATTTGATGATGGGCATATTCAAAACATCTACCTGGTGGACAAGAAGAGTATCAACCGTAATAAGTTGCAGGTTATTTCTCAGTTTGAACAGACAGGTACCCACGCCAATCGCTACGATGTTACCATCTTGGTCAATGGCTTACCTTTGGTGCAAATCGAGCTCAAAAAACGAGGTGTCGCAATTCGTGAAGCCTTTAATCAGGTACATCGCTACACTAAAGAGAGTTTTAATACAAAGAATTCACTCTTTAAATATCTCCAGCTCTTTGTAATCTCAAACGGTACCGATAGCCGTTATTTTGCCAACAGTACCAAACGAGATAAAAACAGTTTTGATTTTACCATGAACTGGGCAAAGTCTGATAACTCTCTTATCAAAGATTTAAAGGATTTTACCGCTACATTTTTCAAAAAAAATACACTCTTAAATGTACTACTTCACTACTCTGTCTTTGATGTAAGCGATACGCTACTTGTGATGCGTCCCTATCAAATTGCAGCCACTGAACGGATCTTGTGGAAAATACACAGCTCTTTTATGGCCAAGAGCTGGAGCTGTGTCGAAAGTGGTGGGTTTATCTGGCATACCACAGGTTCAGGTAAAACACTCACCAGTTTTAAAGCCGCACGACTTGCAACAGAGCTTGAATTTATTGATAAAGTTTTCTTTGTGGTGGATCGTAAAGACCTTGATTACCAAACGATGAAAGAGTATCAGCGATTCTCCCCCGATAGTGTTAATGGTTCAGATAGTACCGCAGGTCTAAAGCGGAATCTCAGTAAGGATGATAATAAAATCGTTGTCACCACTATTCAGAAACTGAATAATCTGATGAAAGGTGAGAGTGATCTACCAATCTACTCTCAGCAGGTAGTTTTTATCTTTGATGAAGCCCATCGTTCACAATTTGGTGAAGCTCAAAAGAATCTCAAGAAGAAGTTTAAGAAATTCTACCAGTTCGGTTTTACTGGAACCCCTATTTTTCCAGAGAATGCCCTTGGTGCAGAAACAACTGCTTCAGTTTTTGGTCGTGAACTCCACTCCTATGTGATCACCGATGCCATCCGTGATGAAAAAGTTTTAAAATTCAAGGTGGATTACAACGATGTTCGGCCTCAATTCAAATCGATTGAAACAGAACAGGACGTGAAAAAACTAAGCGCCGCAGAAAACAAAGAGGCACTCTTACATCCTGCTCGTATTAACGAAATTTCTCAGTACATTGTAAATAACTTCAAACAGAAAACACACCGTTTGAAAGCGGGTACAGGTTTTAATGCCATGTTCGCTGTGAGTAGTGTGGATGCTGCAAAACTCTATTACGAATCACTAAGCACTCTACAAAAAGAGATTGATAAACCCCTTAAAATTGCTACCATTTTCTCGTTTGCAGCAAACGAAGAACAGGATGCCGTGGGTGATATTCCTGATGAGACCTTTGAGCTCTCAGCAATGGATAGCAGTGCAAAGGAGTTTTTGGCCTCTGCAATAAATGACTATAACGCTCAATTTAAAACCAATTACGGGGTTGATAGTAAACGTTTTCAAAACTACTACCGTGACCTTGCCAAACGGGTAAAGAGCAAAGATGTGGATCTGCTCATTGTGGTTGGCATGTTTCTCACAGGATTTGATGCTCCTACGCTTAACACACTCTTCGTTGATAAGAATCTCCGCTACCACGGCTTAATCCAAGCATTTTCACGCACTAACCGTATCTATGATGCAACAAAAACATTTGGTAATATTGTCACCTTCCGTGATCTGGAAAACGCTACGATTGATGCTATCACCCTATTTGGCAACAGCAATACAGCAAGTGTAGTCCTCGAAAAGAGCTACAAAGAGTACATGGATGGTTTTACCGATATTAGCACAGGCGAGGCACGGCGTGGTTATGTAGATATAGTAAAAGAGTTGCAGGAGCGTTTTCCAGGTCCTGATGAGATCGCTTGCGAAAAGGATAAAAAAGAGTTTGCAAAACTCTTTGGTGAATATCTTCGCATTGAAAATGTTCTGCAAAACTATGATGAATTTGCAGGATTAAAAGCTCTTCAGGAGGTCGATATGAAAGACCCCGAAGCAGTTGAGAAATTTAAAACGTTACACTATGTAAGCGATGAAGATTTAGAAGTTATGGAAGAGATTGAAGTTCTCGAAGATCGAACTATTCAGGACTACCGTTCAAATTACAACGATATTCGTGATTGGCTTCGCCGTGAAAGATCGGCGAGTGACAAAGAGACCTCAACCCTTGATTGGGATGATGTTGTTTTTGAAGTGGATCTTCTTAAGTCGCAGGAGATCAATCTGGATTATATTCTCGAGCTCATTTTTGAACACAACAAAAAGACAACAGATAAAACAGAACTGGTTGAGGAGGTTCGCCGCCTGATCCGTGCAAGCATTGGGAACCGTGCCAAAGAGAGCCTGGTCGTTGATTTCATAAACCAAACAAACCTTGACACCATCCAAGATAAAGCGAGTATCATTGATGCCTTCTTCTCTTTTGCTCAAACAGAACAGAAGCGAGAATCAGACGAATTAATCAATTCTGAAAGTCTCAATGAAGATGCTGCTAAACGGTATATCATTGCATCGTTAAAGCGAGAGTATGCCAGCGAAAATGGCACAGAACTCAATTCAATCCTACCAAAAATGAGTCCACTTAACCCCCAATATTTAACAAAAAAGCAGAGTGTATTTCAAAAGATAGCCTCTTTTGTTGAGAAGTTTAAGGGTGTGGGCGGCTATATTTAAGAGAGAAAATCATCAAGAAGCTCTCCGATGTCTCTGGCAAGGGTTTCAGCCTCACTACGATCAAAATGAACCGCCTGCGCAGCATATCCATGACAGTAGCGACATTCTTCACAATACGTTTCAGCACAACGAACCTTTCGGAATCCTTCCAGGAATCCATCCAGTTTACTATCATATAATTCCGGGTATTAATTCCGGGTAGAGTAGAGCACTTAATTCCGGGTAATTCCGGGGACACGTTACTATTTTTTCGACTATGTAGATTGCTGCATCTGTGCTTTAAAGGGGCGCTATAAGGTGAAGAGTTTTGATAAGAAATTGATGCGATGCGTTAATCTTTCCTGAGAATATGTAGAATTAAATTTTCCAGATCTGACGCTTCTCCCCTCGGATGGCACCTGGACACCTTTGAGAGTGATAAAAAATCTGAAGCGGGCTTTCCCTGCAATCCCGGTTTTTAGGCTGAAGGAACAGAAAGACTGAAGGTTACTGCAATGATCTCTTTCCTTCAGTCTCAACACCTTGTCGTAATAATAAAGGAAATCAAAACAGTTTCTTGTTTTTTATGACACATAAGTTGAGTAGTAAGGCACTAATCCAGGAATACAATACTATTTATTCTGTTGCATAGGAATTTAATGGTATTGTGTCCCCGGAATATCTTCCCGGGATATCTTGTGTTCCCGGAATATCCCTACCGTGGCCCACAGTTGGTACAGTTGGTGAACGGGTAGTGGAGGCGCCGGTTTGCAGGAGAGAAAGTATCATTTATGCAATCGTCGCAACTGGCAATATCGGGTGAGATGAGAGTGGATTTTGCTCCGCTGTCATTGCTTGTTTCAATGCTGAAGTCCTGAAGGTTCCGGGTCGCCTGTTTCGGTGTACATTCTGTTATGGAAATTTCAGAAATGTGCGCCAAGGGCGGGGGGGATGTTTTGAGGGTGTCTAAAAATGTATCAATAATTGTTGAGGAACCGGACAGGTGTATGATTACACCGTTGCCGCTGTTTGCGACATTTCCGCTCAGGCCGAGTTCTTTCGCAAGAGTGTACACAAAGGGTCTGAAACCAACACCTTGGACAATGCCCATGATATGTATGCGAAGATGTCTGGTCAGGCTCTCCCCGGGAGTACTTCCGGGTATGATGCCATTGGGTGTTTTCATCATGTCGTCACAAAACCACATCATAGCCAAAACCGCAATACCTTGAAGGTACACTGTACAGGTTTTTATCAGCCAGGAGAACGAAATTTGCTATTGACATTTTGGTGTTTTTCCTGTAAGGCCTTTATTGTGTATTTGTTATTTATAAATTCGACACGAGGCATATTATGCACAAATCGCACAAGGTCGCTTCTCCAACAGTGTCTATCTTTGGTTGTGGTAATATCCTCATTGGGGATGACGGTTTTGGTCCCGCCGTCATAGAAGAATTGCAGTCCTGCAACGACTTCCCCGAGACTGTTTTGCTGGAAGATGTGGGGACGGGAATCCGAGAATATCTTTTTGATTTTCTGCTTGCTCCCGATCTTGCACCCAAGACGCTGATTATTCTTGACGCTGTCGATTTTCAGGACCGTATACCGGGTGAGGTGTTCACCATAACACCCGGAACCATTCCAACAGAAAAAATCCACGATTTTTCCCTTCACCAGTTTCCCACCGTTAATTTACTCCAGGAAATCGCAGAGCACACCGGTGCTTCTGTTCATATAGTAGCTGCCCAGGTTGAACACATTCCCGATGTGATAGCACCTGGGCTTACCCCGTCAATGCAAAAAGCTGTTAAGGAGGCAAGTAGGCACGTAAGAGAGTTGTTATCAACCCTTTGTTAATCAACATGTGAGGTGAGCAAACGATGATCTATGAATTTAGGGTGAGCGAAATGGCGGAGGAGTTTGGTGTCCACCGCAACACCATTCGCAACTGGATTACCAGTGGTGCGATTAAGGCCAAACCGGGGCCTGGGAAGCAGTATATTATGAAGAGGAAGGACTACCTGGCACTTTGCGAGAAGTTTGGAAGAGTTCCTCGTGCCAATCCGGTTAAAAGGCCGGCACCCGCTACGGTAAAGGAAAAAGGTGTCGAATCTGCGGTGCCTCCACTTGTTTTGGGGGGGAGTGAAAGAACGCTCTATGACGATCCATCCTGGGCAGATGCCTGCCTGACCTGCGGCACCTGTGCTTCGGCCTGTCCCATTGCCGGTGTTGATGGACTGGATCCACGCAAAATTGTACGTATGGCGTTTCTTGGCCTGGAAGATGATCTGGTTGTCTCTGATTGGGTTTGGAAATGTACCATGTGTTCCAAGTGCGAAGAAGCCTGTCCCATGAATATTGAACTTGTTCAGCTTATGCGACGCATTCGTTCCCGTCGTGAGCGTGATAAGGTGCCTGGTCCCATTCACAAAGGGGTGACCATGTGTCTTGAGCGGGGCAACAATCTCGGTATTCCCAAGGATGATTTCCTGTTTCTTCTTGAAGATCTTGGGGAAGAGCTGGCCGCTGAAAGCTGTCCAGGATTTGTCACTCCCATCGACAAACAGGGAGCGAGAATACTGGTGACGGTGAACTCGAAGGAGCCCTTTGGTGAACCAGACGATATGAAGTGGTGGTGGAAAATATTTTATGCTGCCGGTGAATCATGGACCATTCCCTCGGAAAACTGGGAAGGTGTCAACTGGGGACTGTTCTCCGGTGATGATCAGGCCATGAAAACCATTGTTGGACGTGTTGTAAACAATATGCGGAGGCTTAACTGTAAAGCCCTGCTCTTGCCTGAATGAGGCCATGCCTATTATGCAACCCGGTCTGGGTTGGAAAGATGGTATCCTGAAGTCCTGAAAGAATTCAAAATCTATTCCGTTTTTGATCTCCTGCTCGAATACATCCAAAACGACCGAATCACTCTTGATCCGTCGATACATTCCAAACTGACAACATATCACGATCCTTGCAATTACGGGCGTAAATCGCTTAAAGCCTTTGGCCATGGGTATTTTGAAGAAGGCAGAATAATCACCCGTGCCTGTTGTCCTGAATTTGCCGATATGGCACCAAATGGCAACGGGAACTACTGCTGCGGAGCAGGTGGTGGAGCATGGGCAATGCCCTTTGATGCTGAACGTGTCTATTACGGCCGAATCAAAGCGAGACAGATAGAAGAAACTGAAGCGAAACTGGTCATTGCTCCCTGTCATAACTGCCGTGATCAACTGATGAAATCGCTGAACCATGAGTATGAACTTGGTATTGAGGTGAAGTATTTGTGGGAGTTGGTTTCAGATTCTCTTGTTCTGCCTGAGCACGACAAGCAAGCCGAGGATACAACAACGAATACGTGAGGAGGTTGTTTACATGTTAAGTACTAAAGTAAAAGGTTCGGTACTGGTGGTTGGCGGCGGGATTACCGGAATGCAGTCCGCCCTTGATCTTGCAAATGCAGGGTACTACGTGTACTTGGTGGAACGTTCGGGAGCCATTGGTGGTGCCATGGCCCAACTGGACAAGACCTTTCCCACCAACGACTGTTCAATGTGAATTATTGCGCCAAAACTGGTGGAGTGCGGTCGGCACTTGAATATAGAGTTGATGACACTGAGCGAGGTAATGGAAATTACCGGCGAGGTGGGAAATTTTACCATAACAGTGAAAGAACATCCCCGTTATGTGGATATGGACAAATGCATTGCCTGTGGAGAATGTGCGGCCAAATGTCCTAAAAAAGTTGATGATAGCTACAACGCGGGAACGGGGAAACGCAAGGCCATTTATGTAAAGTATCCGCAGGCTGTTCCTTTGAAATACCAGATAGATGCAGAGCATTGTATCTGGCTGAAGAAGCCAGGTAGATGTGGGGCCTGTGTAAAGGTCTGCCCTGCTGATGCCATTAATTTCGATGCGGTGGAGCAGATCCACAAAATTGAAGTTGGCTCGGTGATCCTTTCTCCTGGTACCGATACCTTTGATCCAACGGAAGCTGGAGTGTATGGCTTTGGCGAGTATCCCAATGTGATCACTGCCATGCAGCTGGAGCGATATCTTTCCGCCTCCGGCCCCACCGAGGGACATCTGGTTCGTCCGTCAGATGGGAAACCTGTACGGAAAATGGCCTTTCTCCAGTGTGTGGGCAGCAGGGACAGGAATCTCTGTGGTAATGAATACTGTTCTTCAGTCTGCTGTATGTATGCCATTAAAGAGGCGGTGATCGCCAAGGATCACGTTCCGGATCTTGACGCTTCTATTTTTTATATGGACATGCGAACCCATGGCAAGGAGTTTGACGAGTATTACCAGCGGGCACGAAATGAGTCGGGGATAAATTTTATTCGCTGTCGAGTAAACGGTGTCGAGCCTGAAGGGAAGAACGGCGATCTTCGTCTCCATTATGTCAATGAACAGGGGCGGCAGATTGAAGAGTACTTTGATATGGTTGTGCTCTCCGTTGGGCTGGAGACTTCGAAGGAAGCCCTGGAACTTGCAAAACGGGCGGGAGTTCAGCTTACTTCCCATAATTTTGCGGCAGTTTCCGACTTTGCTCCGGTGTCCACTTCAAAAGAAGGAATTTTTACCTGTGGTGCCTTTTCCGGGCCCAAGGATATTCCCCAATCCGTTGTGGAAGGTTCCGCAGCAGCCGCTGCGGCTGCAGAGTTACTGGCTCCTGCACGATACGATCTTACCCGTAAAAAGGAGTTTCCTGCCGAACGCAATATTCTTGATGAAGAGATGCGTATTGGTGTCTTTGTTTGTCACTGTGGTTCAAATATTGCGGGTTATGTGGACGTGGAGGCGGTTGCTGATTACGCAGCCAACTTGCCTGGGGTCGCGCATGTGGAACGGAATCTTTTCACTTGTTCTCAGGATACTCAGGACTTGATGGTCAAGGTGATTCAGGAGAATAAATTGAACAGAGTGGTGGTTGCGGCCTGTACACCACGTACCCATGAAGAACTTTTTCATGAAACCATCAGGGCGGCGGGGCTGAACGAATATCTCTTTGAGATGGCTAATATCCGCAATCAGAATTCCTGGGTTCATACTGGTGACAAGAATGCGGCAACGCAGAAGGCTAAAGATCTCACCCGAATGGCCGTTGCCAAGATTACCTGGCAGGGACCGCTTGAGAACGTGGTGGTGCCCATCACTCGCAGGGCGTTGGTTATTGGCGGTGGTATAGCCGGAATGGCGGCAGCACTTAATCTGGCCGATCAGGGGTATCCTGTTGATCTTGTCGAAAAGAGTAAAATTCTTGGTGGAAATGGCTTGCACCTCCATACTACTTGGTCAGGGGAAGACATCCCACGGAGAACGCAGAAGATGGTGGACAAGGTTCTTGCCCATGATCTGGTTCGTGTTCATATGGAAACAGAAGTTGTTGCTGCTGAAGGTTTTGTTGGTAATTTTACGTCAAGCATTAAAAATCATGCAGGTGAAGAAGAGCGTATCGAACATGGAGTCACTGTTATAAGTACCGGTGGCGCACGATTGATGCCGGATGAGTATGGCTATCGTGAGCATAAAGAAGTCGTTTCAGCACTTGAGTTCGATAAACTTCGTGAGATTAATGACACGCAGGTCAATGCCGCTAACTCCTTTGTTTTTATTCAGTGTGTGGGGTCGCGTGAGTCCGATCGTAATTACTGTTCGAAGGTCTGCTGTACCCATTCCGTGCAGGCTGCCATAGAGCTGAAAGAAGAAAATGCTTCGCGCAAAATATATATATTGTATCGCGATATGCGTACATACGGTCAGCGTGAAACGCTCTATAATAAGGCACGAGAGTTGGGGGTTGTTTTTATCAATTATGAACTTCATGGCAAGCCGAAGGTTAGCAAGGGGGATAATGGTTTTGCTGTAGAAGTCTGGGATCATATATTGCATCGGCCGCTTCTGCTTTCTGCAGATATGATTATTCTGGCAACGGCTATCATTCCTCCTGCTGGAGTGAAGCAGCTTGCACAACTTTACAAGGTGCCTATGGATGGTCATGGATTTTTTCAAGAGGCCCATGCGAAATTACGACCCGTCGATTTTGCCACAGATGGTCTCTTCGTGGCTGGTATGGCCCACTATCCAAAACCTGTGGAAGAGTCCATTGCTCAGGCTTTGGCCGCATCTGCGCGGGCTGCGACCTTGCTTTCCCGTGAGGAGTTGACTCTTGATGGGATTAAGGCTGAGGTTGATCCTGATTATTGCGATGGTTGCGCTCTGTGTGTGGATGTGTGTCCGTATCATGCGATCACCTTATTGGAAACGAAAGATGATGAAGGAAGAATTCACAAAATAATCAGCATCAATAAGGCTCATTGCAAAGGCTGTGGTCTTTGTCAGGGAACCTGTCCCAAGCGTGGCGTTTCTGTGGCTGGATTCAGTCTTCAGCAACTGGAAAGCCAAGTGGCAGCCGCTCTTGCTGTGTGAATCGGAGGCGATCTGTAAAATTATTATAGCTATGGAGAAAATAGAATGAGCTTTGAACCTAAAATAATAGCGTTTTGCTGCAACTGGTGTTCCTATGCAGCCGCCGATCTGGCCGGTACTTCGAGAATGCAGTATCCACCAAATGTGCGAATCGTACGGGTGATGTGTTCTGGCATGGTCCATCCGGAAATAGTTTTAAATGCCTTCAGCCAGGGTGCTGATGGAGTAATGGTACTTGGTTGACATCTTGGTGAATGTCATTACCTGGATGGTAATCATAAAGCGATGTCCCGGGTGGACATGATACATGAATTGATGGATGATTTTGGTTTTGACAGGGAACGGTTGATGTTGACCTGGTGTTCTTCTGCTGAGCCTGACAAGTTTGTTGAGGCTGTCACAAAAATGACAACCGTGGCCAGGAAGCTGGGGCCGCTCAATGAAAATTCTGAAGCCACGCAGGCGGCATAGGAGGGAGTTATGGGAGTGAGCGTAGCAGAGGAATGGCTGCATTCCTGTTCCGGTTGTGAAATAGCAATTTTGAATATTGGCGAGGCCTTGATTGATGTTTTGGGGCTGATCGATTTTGTTCATATTCCCGTCCTTATGGATCATAAATATTATGGTCAACTGGGGGACGGAAAGGAGATTGAAATTCCGGAGGCTGTTGTTGGTATCGTGTCTGGAGGTGTGGCCAATGAAGAGCACCTTGAGGTGCTGGAAGTTATGCGCAGGCAATGTAAGATATTGATTGCTCTTGGTACTTGTGCCACGCATGGGGGAATTCCCGGTCTTTTGAACTCATGGGGGATGGAAAAGGGCGTTGAAAATGCCTATACAACCTCAACAACGGACGATTGCCAGGTACCTGCTGATATTGTACCCAAACAGCTGGATCGGGTCTATGCACTGGATGAAAAGGTGAAGGTGGATCTGATTCTCCCGGGCTGTCCACCCAATCCCAGACTGATCGCCGAGGTGATTATGGCCCTTGTGGAAGGACGCGACCCCGTCCTTCCCGGAAAGTCGGTGTGCGATGCCTGTCCCACAAAACGTCAGGGGAAGGGTGATGTAAAAAGTGTAAGTCGTTTTCTGCATAATGCCAAATATGATCCCGACAAACCGCTCAATGAGATGCGTTGCCTGCTTGAGCAGGGACTGCTGTGCATGGGGCCTGTTACCGCTGCTGGATGTGCCAGAGAAAATGGACCTTCCTGCATCAGTGCACGCGTTCCGTGCAGAGGGTGTTTTGGGCCAGTACGTAAGGACGGAAACCAGATGCTTGATATGATGAATGCCCTGGCCAGTAATGGCATTGATTTTACATCGGTGGTTGATCGGCGTTCTTTATTACGATTTTCCGGTGCACACGGTTTGTTAAGACCAGTGGCCACCCGGAAAGCGACGGAGGAATAAATACAATGGCTAAAGTTATCAATATCCAACCGGTCACCAGGATTGAGGGACACGCCAGAATTGCCATTCATCTTGACGATGACGGCAATGTGAGCGATGCCTTTTTGCATATCATGTCCCTGAGGGGCTTTGAGAAGTTTATCGAAGGACGTCCAGCTGAAGAGGTGCCGCGCATTGTGAACCGCATCTGTGGAATATGTCCCTGGATGCATCATCTTTCTTCAAACAAGGCTGTGGATGGGTGTTTTGGTGTAACACCCACGGCCACCGGTCATAAGCTCAGGGAATTGTGTCAGACCATGGCACATATCAATGATAAAATTCTTCATTTTTTCTTTCTTGCAGCACCCGATTTCGTTATTGGCCCCGATGCTGATTTTGCGGTTCGTAATGTTATTGGTATTGTAAAAGAAGCTCCGGAACTGGCAACCCAGGTCGTGAAAATGCGGCAGTTAGGGCAGATGATGCTTGAGCGTTTTGCGGGTAAGGCGATTCATCCCATTGCCGGGGTTGTTGGTGGATTCGCCAAACCCATGAGCGAGGAAGAGCGCAGGGGACTGCTGGAAGACACGAAGACATTGCTTGATTTTGCGCTGTTTGCCATGGATTTTGCCAAGACCAGTGTCTTTCCCAAATATGAAGAGACCATTGCCACTCTCGGCTGTATCACCACGGGTTTTCTTGGAACCGTTGATGACACGGGAGCATTGCAACTCTATGACGGGAATCTTCGGCTGATGAAGGCTGATGGGTCGTTGACTGAATTTCCCGTGAGCCAGTATGATCAATATCTGTCAGAACATGTGGAATCATGGACTTACGGGAAATTGCCCTATGCCCAGTGCTGGGATGAGGGGTTTTCCATGGATCTTGAGAATCCCAAGGGGATCTACCGGGCCAATACCCTGGCGCGTATTAATGTTGCTGATCGGATTGCCACGCCCCATGCGCAGGCAGAATTTGAAGAATTTCGGGAGAAATTTGGACGACCTGCCCAGGGGACATTGCTGTATCACTGGGCGCGCCTGATTGAGCTTGTGTACGCCTGCGAGCGCACCATAGAGCTTCTGGAACAGGATGATATTACTGATACCAATATCAGGGCCAAGGTCGAAGCAAAGGCAGGTCGGGGAATTGGTCATGTGGAGGCACCCCGGGGCACTCTTATCCATGATTATACCACCGACGAAAACGGGCTCATTGTGAAGGCCAACATGATTGTGGGTACAACGCATAATATTGCCCCCATGAATATGAGTGTTAAGCAAGCAGCTACTACATTGATAAAAGATGGGGTGTATGATGAGGGGCTGTTGAATAAGGTGGAAATGGCTGTGCGCGCCTATGACCCCTGAATGTCTTGTGCCACGCACCGCCTGGATGGCGGTATGCCCCTGACTGTGACTCTTGTTGATAGTAGCGGAAACACCGTGACAACACTCAGCAATAAATAGAGGTTCATATTATGAAGAGCAGTAAAAAAGAAAAGAAAAAAAAGAAAAAAAGGCAGGTACGGGCGGAAAATCCCAGTGGTGCCTGTGGAGATATTGGACATCTCACGGCCGATGAACTCAAATCAAGAGCTGTGGGCGATGAAGTTGATGGGACCTGCCCCATTTGTGGCATGGTACATCTCTCCAGGGATGAGATTGAAGAAGTTGAGAGCAGGAAGGTGATTGATTCCGAACGCTTTGGAGTGATCAGAGAAGAAGCAGAGGCAGCAACAGAATAGGTGTTTTCCGTTGTTCTTGTTCCCACGCGGGAGCGCGGGAACAAGAACTTTGAGAAAGTGATACACCGTGTTCCCACGCAGGAGCACCCCAAGGGTACTTCCTGCAGGGCGCATGGGAACAAGAGTTGCATCTGCTTGATATTTCCACCTGGTTCCCACGCTTGTATGGTGAAACTCTCTTCTGGTTCCCACGCTCCTGCGTGGGAACCTTCTTAGGCTTGTGCCAGCTGTTTGCAGCAGAGCTCTCTCTGCTTTGCACTGTTCTCCTTCGGTAACAATTTTCCATGGAAGCGTGCCAGCCAGTTCGTGTCTGTCCGTCCATTTTCCACTGCTATCACCTGGTCGCCCAGAAGAGCGGCTTCCTGCAGATTATGTGTAACCATGATAATGGGAATCTTAAGTTGCTTTTTGATTTACATGAATTTCTGTTGAAGCGTCTGCCTGGTTTCCACTGCGCTTAACCCCAATTTTAGGACCACCCTCTTAAGTGGAATTTGCATTGCAAAACTGGTATTAAAAGAGGATGCAAATGAAAGGAAAAAGAAGGGCACATTCGGACAAGTTTAAAGCCAAGATCGCAATTGAGGCCATCAAGGGAGTCAAGACACTCTCTGAGCTAGCAGCGGAATACAAGATTCATCCAAATCAGATTTCAACCTGGAAAAAGCAACTGCAGATGAATGCTGCCGAACTTTTTACCCATGGCAAAAAGAGTAAGGCCAAAACAGAAGAGGAGCTCACAGCTCCACTTTATGAAGAAATTGGGTGGCGCCAAGCGCTGATTATTCCATCAGGCGACAATGTAGACTGGCAGGCGTATCAAGATCTTGTTTTTATTATCAGCCTGCCGTTGAGACAGAGAAAAATCTACTGTTAATGCGGCTGATTGATGAACAATATTTGCGACATCCCGAGTTTGGGTATCCCCGTATGACCGATTGGTTGCTGGACGAGGGGCATCAGGTTAATCATAAACGGGTGGCTCGTTTAATGCCGCTTATGGGGCTCCAGGCCATAACACCCGGGCCCCATACAAGCAAACCAGCACCTGGGCATAAGATTTATCCATACCTGTTACGCAATATGATTATAGATCAAGTCGGGCAAGTGTGGAGCATGGATATTACCTATATCCCGATGCAGCATGGGTTCATGTACCTTGCCGCAGTAATCGATTGGTACAGCCGCTACGTACTTGCCTGGGAGCTCTCGAATACTATGGAGAGCCTGTTCTGTGTAGCCGCATTGCAGCATGCACTGACTCTAGGAAATCCAACAATATTCAACACCGATCAGGGGGCGCAGTTCACCTCTGAGGCGTTTACAG
>JAESPV010000014.1 GCA_016765495.1 Desulfocapsa sp.
CCCCCCCCCATTTCTTCTTATTTGATCGAGAACTATTGTGGTCTGACCCCTATTTCCTTCTTCTATTTCCTTCTATTTCCTTTTCCCGGAATAACCTTTTGGCCGTTTTTTAACGTGGTCTGACCCCTATTTTAATAAAGAAATGGGTAACGTGTCCCCGGAATTTACCCGGAATTTACGTCGCTTGATATGTCTTGACACTATGAATAAAAATGAATACAATTCGTTAAAACAACTTCAATGAGGATGCCAAAATGAAAACGGTCACAATGAGGGTTGATGACTCAATATATCAGATGATCAAACAAGCTGCGGATGGCCAAAAAAGGAACCTATCCAATTTTATTGAATTTGCCACATTGCAATACCTGTCATCTATTCAATTTGTCGATAGTGAAGAGATGAATGAGATATTGGCAGATAAGCAACTATGCCAAAATCTAAAGGATGGCTTGGATGACATAAAAAAGGAAAACTACACACTTGTCTGAATTTGCCATTGCAGAGTCTAAAACCTTTGAGAAAGTGAAGAAAAAGGTTGAACCAAAACTCTATCAGAAAATTAAAAATATAGTTTACCCACAGCTCCGAAAAAATCCACACTTTGGTACTAACATTAAAAAGCTCAAAGGCGAGTTTGCTGAGTATTATCGTTTCCGAATAGGCAATTATCGACTTTTTTACCTTGTCGACAATACAAACAGTTTGATTATTATTGTTGAATTAAGACATCGCCAGAGTGCTTACCGATAAGCTAGGACAAAGGCTGGACTAGGAGAGACATTACTTAAACTCGCCTTTTTGCCCGTAAACATGCAACATAGCAACTTGGAAGCCTGACTCCAATTATTTTATGTTAAGTCAATAAATCAACAACGTCCCCTTTCCCTTCCCGATTGTTACGATTGCTAAGAAAGAAAATAAATAGGTAACGTGTCCCCTGATTTTATTCCCTTCGCATTTCTTTGACAAAATTGGATTAGACAGCAATGAGCACTGCACGCTGTACCTTCGGTATTCTTGACTTGCGTACTTGCCAAAGATCGTATGTGGTCTGCTGACCAAGCCACAGGTCAGCACGGCCACCATTCTCAACACCAAGCCACCTTTCGATACGTAAGGCCATCTCTGGTGAAACGGCAGCGCGCTTGTTAAGTACTCGAGACAGAGTAGCACGAGTTACCCCTAGTTGCTTTGCTGCTTCTGTAATGGTGAGATTAAGAGCAGGTAAAATGTCTTCTTTTAGGGTTTCGCCTGGATGTGGTGGTTGATACATTTGACTCATTGTTCATTTCTCCTAGTGGCAATCTTGATAATCAACAAGGATGCGTCTTTTCCATCAAAAGCAAACGTCATTCGCCAATTGCCATTTACCCATATAGACCAATGCCCGTTCGATAACTGGTGCAATCTCCAGCCCGGCAAATTCATATCATTTGGAGTTTTAGAGAGGTCTAATCGCACCATTTGTCGTTTCAATTTAGCAGCATGTTTTGGTTGTATACCTGCTTTACTTCCTGTCTTAAAAAAAGCCTGCAACCCTTTATGCCTAAAAGTCTTTATCATGAACTAGATGTATAGCGTAGCGTACCAAGAGTCAACCCGTTTTTATTAAGGTCCCATGAATGGGAGTGTAATAAAGGAGGTCGGACGTTGCCCTATTCTCCGAGAGAGCAAGCCAATTATACCAGAAATCACTAAAGTGTCAAATAAAAACAACGATAACGTGCTGATTTACCGAGTAAAACCCACAACATAATGACCCCCTTTTCTATTTGTCAATCCTGACCCCCTACGTTTTTATATGACCCCCCGTATATAGCAAGAAATGGGTAACGAGTCCCCGGAATTTATATCCTTTTCCTTAATAGACAAATAACAAAGATTGACAATTCTTGTTACTTTTTGGTAAAGTAGGAGTAGGTACTAACCATACAAGAGGGAATGAACATGAATGTGTCACTGACTCCAGAGCTAGATCAATTTGTACAAAACAAGATAACAAGTGGATTGTATAAGTCTGCCAGTGAGGTTGTCCGTGAAGGTTTACGGCTACTACACGCTAGAGACAAGCTTAACGACAAACAGCTTGAAGCTCTAAAAACAGATATTCATAAGGGTGTAGCCTCGCTTGAAGCAGGGGAGGGAGTAGGGATGATTGGCAACCTTTTCACCTTGATCAAAGAAAGAGGGGAAAAAAAATTAGTTACTGAAGCCAAATGAGAAAAGTCCTCTTTTCTCCGGAGGCAATAGAAGATCTTGAAAATATCTGGGTCTATATTGCACAGAATAGCCCAACCCAGGCAGATTGTTTTTTGGATAAACTGGAAAATCTTTGCAAGGAAGATCTTTCCTTATTTCCCCAAATAGGAAGCGGGCGAGATTATCTTAGTCCTGGAGTGCTTGCCTTACCGTTTCGGAACTATATGATCTATTATCGTTGTATTGAAGAACGAGTAGAAATAGTAAGGGTCTTGCATGGCTCAAGAGATATGGGGGGAATTTTTTAAAAGTATAGTTCGCCTGTTCCAATTATTTTTTTGCATACAACCTTTTTATTTAAGGTGGGGATCTGTCGTTTTCAACTTGACAACTTGGAAGCCTGCCCCCCCCCATTTCTTCTTATTTGATCGAGAACTATTGTGGTCTGACCCCTATTTCCTTCTACCCAGAAAACTCCCGGAAATCTATCGTGGTCTATCCCCGATTGTTCCACCCGATTGTTCCAACGAATTAGTTGCCTCAGATGATGGAACATTGCTTTGCTGAACCATCTTGCTTGTTGTATACACCATTCCTGCTGGAGTAATTGTAAATGTTCCCCCGTAAGGGTCATCGGGTATATTGCGAAGTATTCCTGCTGAAATAAGGTCATCAAGGGAAGCTGGATTTCTATTGTATATTTTCACATAATCCTGCACTTTTTGCTCCAGGAAGTATATTTTTTTTAGGGCATCGAGCCTTTTTTCTAAATACATCTCGGCTCCTTCGTTTGCAGTTTCACCGAGTAATTGTTCCAGAAAGACTATACCCTGGTAGGTTTCATTCCCGTAAAGACTGAAGCGGGCGGCAAGCCCTTTGATGTATTCAGGGACATTGGGGGAAAGAGCAGCCCGACGCAGATACCCGGCAGCCAGAGTTGCGTTTTTTTGAAAATAAAACGCATTAAAGCCAAGGAAATAATAGGGTCGATAGTCATTGGGCAGGTTCTTGGCGGCTTTTAGTAAAAGTACATTGGCTTCATCCAGCATATCTGCCTGCCATGGGAAAAACATCTGGGCAAAAATATACGGATCTAGAAACCGCCCATCAAGCTCGGTAATCAAGTGTAGCATCCTGGCCATACGCTGCCATTGTTCTCTGTCCGGCTCTGCCTGAGCTAACAGTCTCGCTCCCATAAAAGTCATGGTTTTCAGGAAAAGAATATCCGAACCTACCCCCTTGAACTCAAGTGCTGTTATAAGCGACAGTTCAGCGGGAAGATCAACCACCGGACTGATATTTTCAGAGACATACCTGTCGTGTAATGTATATACAGGTTGGGTGAGTGAGATTAACAGACAGCTAAAAAGCAGAAGAAAAACATAATGTGTTTTTCGGCAACTCATGCCAAATCCCGCCTATGAAAAACAATCGTAGCCAGTGACAATGCACATCCAATATATGCACCCCCGTACAACGCGCAAAACAAAATATCATTAACCGGTGGGATAATGCCGTGGGCAGCAAGGAGTTTAAAATCAAAAACAGAAAGGTTAGGGAATAAATATTGTGCGATATGAACGGTTTTCTGGATAGAAGCTGATATTTCAACTCCTGGTGTATCGGAGGCAATAAACCGGACAATATCGTCAATACTGTGGCCGATAAAATAAGTGGCAACAGTGAGCATGGTAGCCAGAAAAGAACTTGTCGTCAGGCAACACCAAAGGATAACCATGGCGTTTAGTACCAGAATACCAAGCCAGCCTAGGCCAATGGAGATAAAAATTGCAGAACATGACAGATTTGTAAAAAAGATGTCTCCATAAATTATCTTCCCACCCCAGACCGCAACCATAGCTGAGCAGGTCAGCACCAACATTGTAACAGCTGTCAGCAAAGCTATTCCAATGAATTTCCCAAGAATATAGTAGGTTCTTGATACGGGCTGGGCGAGAATTGTAACTATTGTTTTTCTTTCGATATCTTTTGATAGAAGGTCTATGGCAAGAAAAAATGGGATAAGTAACCCGCCGATACTGATGGCAGAAAGACAGAAATCAAGAATGACTTTTGAAATATCCCGCATAAACATGCCACTGACAAGTACAGCAAAGGTCATTATGGCAAGAGAAAAAATAAGCACCCCATACAAAAGCCTCTGCCGTAGCCCCTCTTTTAGGGAAAGTAGAGCAACAGCTAAAACAGCTCTCAATGTTTTTCCTCCGTATTTCTGCTGATAACCTCAAGAAAAAAGGCTTCAAGTGGTGACTTGTTCCTCATGGTTTTTGGTGGTTGGGGTAAGTCATCAGGGGCAATGACAGCTTCCAGCACGCCCTTGTTCAATATGCCAATGCGATGACAGATTCGTTCCACATCGGTGAGGATATGTGAGCAAAACAAGACCGTATTCCCTTTCCGGTTATAGTCAAAGATTAAATCAACCATCATTTGTCGTCCTACCGGATCAAGCCCGGACATGGGCTCGTCCAGAATCAGAATATCAGGTTCACACAACAGCGCACAGGCCAGTGCCGCCCTTTGAGCCATCCCCTTGGAATAATTTCGTACAGGTTTTTGGCCAGCGTGGAGCAGATCAACCTGTCTGAGAACACATTTTATTCTTTGCCGAATGTCGTTGTTCGTAAACCCATGTACACGACCAACAAACTGTAGATGTTCATGAATGGAAAGATTCGCATAAAGGCATGATGTTTCTGGAAGATATCCTATGCTGGAACGGGAGGAAAGACAAGTGGGGGCAAGACCGTTGACACGAACCGTCCCCGTACTGCAACGGATAAAACCAAGCAGGATTTTAAGCAAACTGCTTTTCCCAGCACCATTTGGACCGACAATGCCAAAAACTTCACCCTTGCCGACCTGGAAAGTTACATCAGACAGAGCCTTGACTTTTTTCTGAAAAAGGTGTGCAGTATATTTTTTGCCAAGACGGTCAACTTGGACAGTACCTCTGATGTTCAGATCTGGCATAGATAACTCTACTCTCAATGGAAAAAAGAGACCGGCAGCCATCAAACAACCACCTTGTCATCACAAAATATATTCAAAAAAGAATACTCCAGACAGACAGTACCTGTATGTCTGGAGTATAGGACTTAGGAAGTGCAAAATCAATTATACTTTATGTTACACGATGAAAAAAGTTGGATATCAACCACCCTCACCACTCTCACCACCCTCACCACCAGCATCAGGATCACCACCACCCATCCATGTCCAAGTCTCATCAGCATCAACAGGCAGTGCGGTTGCGGAGGTCACTGGTGCTGGTCCAATTTTAGCATCAGTTGTCTTTTTCCGCATTGCATACCCGGTGGAATCGTGCCTTGTACCGTACTCAACACCATTGGTTGTATCTGTTAAAGTATTGGCTGACATAATTGCGTATGCAGAAGCCGTAGAAAGAAAACTTATTTCAACACTCGGCGACACATCAAAAGTAAAACCTGGGCCACCACCATCAACAGAATTAGTCACANCATTGTTATCGCCATCAAGTGTTTCTACTGCAGCACCAGCAACAGGGATGGCAAGTAAACCTACAAAACAGAAAGTCTGTATAATCTTTTTCATTTTTATCTCCCAAAAAATATTAACTTTGTATTTATTTATGTCTAAATTATTGTCTCTTGCTTCTTTCGAAGAAAGTGGTAATTTCATACAATACTTTAATTAGTGGGATATACTTGCCATTCAGCATTGTATCCTTCCGTTGTTGTTTTCAGATTTCTCTGGTCACTCAATGCTGCAGAGTTTTGAGCCTTTGCCCGATAAGCAGCAAACTGCGGAATAGCGATGGCCGCCAAAATACCAATAATGGCCACAACAATCATCAATTCAACCAAGGTAAAACCTTTCTGGTTACTTTTACGTTTTTGTGCAAGAAATCTCATCATAATGTTTCCCTCCTACAGGGTTAAGTTAAAGAACAATACGGCATACACGAGCCTTTTAATACTTTATCGCCTACGCCCTCACCCATACAATACCTGTGCCACCTGCACGGCACAACACAACAAAAATTACAACAGTAGGACATGACAGTCTTTTTCAGCGAAAGATCCTGCGTCACCAGTCCTTACCTCCACCTACAAAAAAATACTAGCCCCCTCAACTGACCAAATTCGCCACAATCATGACGTAATTTGTCACATGGGGATTCCGGGGACAGAAACAATCGAAAAAATCGGGGACATCTATGATAAGTAAAGTCAAGAGGAAAACGGAGATTTCCTGTCCTCCCAGTGATACACTTACCACGTAGCTCGTTTGAAAAATCGGGGACAGACCCCAATTAAATGAGGACACGTCACTTGAATTCCGGGGACACATTACCTATTTCCTCAAAAGAACACTCTAAAAAAATCCGGCTCTTTTTCCTACTCAACGGCAGGGGATTGATTTTCCAAAAGAGTTGTTTTACTCTCTACTTGGTGTGACTGCAATCAGATGGGTTTTATTGAGTGTCATCAACGNTGNAAAAAGGGTGAGGAACATATGCCGAGTAGAAGGTTAGTCAGTTTTGATTGGGCCATGAAAAAGCTCTTGCGGAGTAAGGTAAATTTTGAAATTCTTGAAGGATTTCTGAGTGANCTTCTGCGTGATGATATTCGTATTCTNGAAATCCTTGAAAGTGAGAGCAATAAGGAAAACCATTGTGACAAGCAGAATCGGGTTGACCTCAAGGTAAAAAATCAGAAGGATGAAATAATCATCATCGAAGTGCAATTTGAGTGTGAATTTGATTATCTTCAAAGAATCCTTTACGGCACCTCCAAGGTTATTACCGAACATATTGACAAAAAAGACCCGTATTCCGATGTAGTGAAAGTTATCTCCGTCAATATTCTTTACTTTGATCTTGGCCGGGGAGAAGATTACGTCTATCATGGGACAACACGTTTCGAGGGAATTCACAGTAACGATATTCTTCAGCTATCGGAAGACCAACAGGAGCTGTACAAAAAGGATAGTGTCCATCAAATTTTTCCCGAATATTACCTTATCAAGGTGAAGAACTTCAATGATGTAGCGAAGTCCACCCTTGACGAGTGGATTTACTTTTTGAAAAACGAAGAGATTAAAGAAAATTTTAGTGCCAAAGGTCTGAAAAAGGCTAAGAAGGAACTTGATATCCTCAAACTTCCCGAGCGTGAACGTCTGGCTTATGAACGGTATCAGGACGATCTTCATTATCAGGCAAGCATGGTAGAGTCTTCGTATACCATTGGTGTTATGAAAGGTGAAAAACGAGGCATTGCGCAGGGCATTGAGCAGGGTATTGAGCAGGGCATCGTGCAGGGCATGGCAGAAGGTGAGAAGCAAAAAGCGATGGAAATTGCGAGGAATCTTATCGACGTACTCGATTTACGAACAATTGCCTTAAAAACAGGTCTTACAGAACAGGAAATTGTCAAATTGAAATCGCTCTAATGGGGGGCTGGTCAATAAAATCCGAAAATTCGGGAAAAATTCGGGGACACGTTACCTATTCAATCTAACGCTTATTTTAGCATTTATGCCAAAAGTGCTGGATGATCCACCAATGAAAATTGGAAAAATAATTTTAGGAATATTAGATGAGTCCTACAGTATTTAGAGGACGTGGGTTTAGATTTTTCTTCTTCTCAAGAGAGGAAGAACGTATGCATGTTCATGTCTTGTCTGGAGACGGAGAGGCAAAATTTTGGCTTAAACCTGAAATTGAACTTTCCCAAAATCACCATTATTCTCGAAAACAATTAAAAGAAATCGAGATACTTGTAGAGGAGCATTATGATGAGCTCACTAGCGCATGGAACAAACACTTTAGCCGTTGAAGTTACAAATATTACCACACATGGGGTATGGCTCTTAGCTCATGGGAAAGAATTGTTTATGTCATATGAAGATTTTCCGTGGTTCAAGAATCAAACTGTCAAATCAATCATTTCGGTGGAAGAGCTGTCTTTAGGGCATTTTTATTGGCCTGACATAGATGTTGATTTAACAGAAGAGATAATAGAACATCCTAAAAGATTTCCTCTAAAAGTAAAATAATTGGGGTCAGAGGGACAGGCGAAACATGCATCTTGACAACGAAATACGGGGGAAATACGGGGACAGAAATACGGGGACACATTACCTATTCTTAATATCAAACACTCATTTACTGGGGGGTAGGGGAGTCGTTTGTATTTGTTAATCAATCTGCTTTCGTGGGTAGTAGTACGAACCCTTTTGATTTGCTGGTTTTTTTGTCAAAAGTTATTGTTTCATCGCACTTGTTAAATATATTGGTTCGACCAACTACATAGTCTGCAAAGTCTGCTGAACCTGTTTTGTAATCTGTTAATGCTTGCCATATTATTTGAGCATTCTCGATGCTGAATTGTGCAATTTGGAGAATGTGCTGGATGACAGTAATTGTTTTAGGTTTTGATAATTTGTAGCATTTTTTCAATACCCAAACCAGTTCACAGATTACCAGGTGGTTGACGAAAATCTTATTACCAGTTGAACAATAGTTTTCAATGAATTCTGTGGCAATGTTGGATTGCAATTCATCATCTTGCGTGATGTAGCGAACGAGTATATTTGTATCTATTCCAATCAATATCTTCCACCGTGGTCTCTAATGGCATTTTTCATGTCATCTAGTGATACATATTCGTTGGGTTTTGGAACTAATCCCTTTAGTGCTGTTATGTCAGTTGTTACTGGTAAGATTGTTACTGAACCCTTGGTGTCCACTAAGAATTCAACTCTGTCTCCTTTGCCAATATTTAAGATGGTTCTGATATCTTTCGGAATGGTAATTTGCCCCTTGGTAGTGATGGTTGAGCTTAGCATGTTTCACCTCATAGATGTTGAGTATTTTTCCTTACTTTAAGGTAATGTTTTCTGGTTGTCAATGTGAAAAATTCCGGATGGAAAACCGGGGAAAACCGGGGACATGTTACCTATTTCTTATGGGTAATTGATTCTTTAGATAGAGAAGCTGGTTGAATTGGTGTAACTCGCCAATCTATAATCAAAATTTGGTTGGTTGAGCGTTTTGAGGAAAGAGGTGCGAACGGGTGAATATTTTCTGTAAGTATCTGTTAAATTAAAGAGAGAGCTTTTAGGAAGGCCCCTGTAACACCTAAGATAGAGATAGTGATTGAAATGGTAAACATTCGTAGGGTGAAGTTGCGCTGTCGCTCGTCACGGTGATCCAGCTTGTCAGTAAGTTTATCTATCGAGTTGATTATTTGTTCGAATCGTTTGTCGATTTGTTCGAATCGTTTGTCGACCTGTTCGAATCGTTTGTCGATTTGTTCGAATTGTTTGTCGACCTGTTCAAACCTTAAATCGACCTGTTC
>JAESPV010000015.1 GCA_016765495.1 Desulfocapsa sp.
GATATTACCCTAACCTCTGAGTTGTAACTGTTCAGAAGTGCCTCATATTCGTTCATTCTGAGCAACGATGAGTACTTGTGCTACTCAAGTTGGTCAGAATGGGCGAAGGTGAGGTGCTGCTGAATAGTTTACATTTCCATGGGGTATATTTAAAAAAAAGGAGTCAGGTCGTAGCCTCCAAAGAATCAGCTTTGCTGACTTGATATTTTTTTCAAAGGTTGAAGAAATCGAATTTTCCAACTGGACGGAGCTTTCTTATGCTATTCGAAAATGATTTTGGTCGTGAGATAATTGACAGTGTCAAAATACTGCAACATTCTTCCAACGCAGGATGGAATTATTTACTCGAAGAGGGGAACAGATGATTTGGGGCCGTCTTTGTAACTCCCTCCAATATAACCTCTGGTGCAAAGAACGCGAGTGGAGAACGACTAATTTGGTTCGTCGCGAATATGCACTCTCCAACTTCCAGAAAATTGTACTTGCTTTGGGACGCAACCCCGTTTTATGGGGGTATTCTTTTCTTGGCAATATTCTTATTTCTATCTTTTGCAACCGCATTAATCGATCCAGCACACTGGACTCTGATTGTTGTAGAAATTTTTCAGATTCAATCCCCAAGCACATATATAAATTATGAGAAAAGAGCGTAGAAAACATCTCCGACTTCCCCTGAGTTTTAAGGTGAAATTAAAGCTACCTCGTCATCAATTGGTGCTGGGAGGTCATACTTTGAATTTAAGTTTTGCCGGTGCTTTTATCAAGCTTGATCATATACCGCCAGTGCTGCCTAGTGAGTATATTAGCCTTACACTGATGGGGCAGGTTGAATTTACCTGCCGGGTCATTCATTCTAATGCTGACGGGATTGGCTGCCAATTTGATTTTATTCAAATCAAGTACTACGAATTATTCAAAAAAATGATACTGAGCAACTCTCCTGATCCTGAGAGGATAGTAAAAGAGATTGGACGCTGGGCGGAAACAAAGGGACCGTGATTGGATGATAAAGACGGGTGAGAGTACCAGAGTTAACAAGTGGCTTTTGGCTGCCCAGCTAACTTCTATGTTAATAATACACATTCAAGATTTAATTAAAATCAAACTGACCTCAGGTTTCTTTTATATTGTACACTGGCAAAATGAAAGTCAACATCTCTCCCCTATATCGAAACATTATGAATAAAAATAAATACATAAAAAGTAACGCCCAAAAAGTAACCCTGGTGGTATCAATGCAAAATTACTGGCACCTGATCTGCAAACACTGGTTGACAAGAAACAAAAGAGATTTCCGGATATTAGAAGAACTATAACGAAAATCGGTGTTGAAGAAAAAGGGAAGGAGTATGACATCATCACCGAATCCATTCATTTTAAGCTTCAATGAACAATCGCAAAGATTTTTAAAAGTTTCATTTTTTGTTTAACAATTTTAATCAGTCACGGAGATCTGATAAATGGCAGTAGGTCAATCACATATACGAAAAGATGTCAGAGCAAAAGTTACTGGCAAAACCCGCTACACTGATGATTACAGTATGCCCGGAATGTTGCAGGCAAAGTATGTCAGGAGCCCCATTGCACACGGTCTTGTCAAAAGTATTGATAAGACTGCTGCACTGGCCATGCCCGGGGTGGAAGCTGTTTTTACCCATGAAGATGTTCCGGGAACGCTTTTCCCCACAGCCGGACATCCCTTTTCACTTGATCCCGATCATCAGGATGTTGCAGACAGATTGCTCCTGACCGACCACGTTCGCTACCATGGCGACGAGGTGGCCATTGTTGTTGCCCGTGATCACCTGACTGCTGAAAAAGCTGCAAAAGCAGTGCTTGTCGAATATGAGGAATTACCTGTATGCGTAACTTCTGAGGCTGCAATGGCAGATGGTGCTCCTGCCATCCACAAAGGTGGAAATATTATTAAGTCCACCACTTTTGAAATCAACGGGAAACTCAGCGATGCCGAGAAAGAGACGGATATTATCGTTGAAGGGACATTCAGCACCCCCATAGTTCTCCATTGCCATCTGGAAAACCATACGGCATATGCCTATATGGATGATAACGATCATATTGTGATTGTCAGCTCCACCCAAATCCCCCATATTTGCCGTCGGATAGTAGGTCAGGCACTTGATATGCCATGGGCAAAGATTCGGGTTGTTAAACCCTATATTGGTGGAGGCTTTGGCAATAAGCAGGATGTTGTTCTTGAGCCGATGCTTGCCTTCCTGACCACAAAACTTGATGGTGCTCCGGTCAAAATTGAACTGGGCCGGGAAGAAGGCCTTGTTGCCACCCGAACCCGTCATGGGCAGACTGTTACGGCTCGTGCCGGAGTGACCAACGATGGTGTTATAAAATTTATTGATCTTAATATTATCAGCAACACAGGGGCTTATGCTTCCCATGGACATTCTATTCCCATGGCTGCAGGTTCAAAATTCTGCAATTTGTATCCGCGCAGTGTGTCAAAGTTTTCCGCGACAACCCATTATGGGAATATTCCTGCGGCCGGGGCCATGCGGGCCTATGGCTCCCCTCAGCTTTTCTTTGGGGTTGAAAGTGTGCTTGAAGAGGCGGCCAGGAAGATCGGAATGGATTCCGTTGATTTTCGAATCCAAAACTCAGCAAGACCTGGTGATATCATCTCAAAGACAGGCAACAAAGAACATTCCGTGGGGATGATAGAATGCCTGGAAAAAGGGCGTGAAGCCATAGGCTGGGACGTAAAACAGGAAGCCTATGCAAAGCAGGAAGGTACTATTCGCCGGGGACTCGGAGTCGCATCGTTCAGCTATGGAACCGGTACCTATCCGGCGTGCGTTGAGATTGCCGGTTGTCGGCTGGTTCTCAATCAGGATGGATCAGTGCACATGCAGATTGGTGCCACGGAAATAGGTCAGGGATCTGATACGGCACTTGCGCAAATGGCCGCAGAAACTCTCGGCATTGATTATGATGCCATCCATGTGGTCTCTGAACAGGATACCGATGTAACACCGTTTGATCCGGGCGCCTATGCCTCCCGTCAAACCTATGTTGCTGCACCTGCTGTGCATCAGGCTGCCGGAAAACTTAAAATGAAGATCCTTGAACATTGCCATCTGATGACGGGAGAAAACAAAGAAAATCTTGACCTGTCCGCTGGAAAAATAGTTCGAAAGGATCAGCCGGAAACTATAATTCTTGATCTTCACGATCTGGCACTCGACAGCTATTACCACAAAGAACGCGGTGGGCAGTTAACGGCCGAAGTATCGAGTAAAACCTGTTCCAATGCGCCAAGTTATGGATGCACTTTTGTTGATCTTGAAGTGGATATTGACATGTGCGCGGTCACCATTAAGCAGATCATTAATGTCCATGATGCGGGAAAAATAATCCATCCTCTCTCAGCAGAGGGACAGGTTCACGGAGGAATGGCCATGGGTGTCGGTATGGCCTTATTTGAAGAGTTGCTGGTCGACCCCGAAAGTGGCTTGATTTATAACGGCAATCTGCTGGATTACAAAATTCCCACCTGTGTGGATATTCCGGATCTTGAGTGTGGGTTTGTGGAAACCTTTGATTCCACAAGCCCATACGGCAATAAATCATTGGGCGAACCTCCCATTATTTCCCAGGGGCCTGCCATTCGTAATGCGATATGGGATGCAACGGGAGTGAAGATTAATGAGATGCCAATGACTCCCAAGGTCTTATTTAAACATTTTAGAAATGCGGGATTAATTTAAGAGAGTATACATATGTTTCCAATTGAGAAATATCATTTTGCAAGCAGTGTGGAAGATGCAGTGCAGGCACTCGCTGCTGATGGAAAAGCAAAAATAATTGCAGGCGGGACTGATGTCCTGGTGCGCCTTCATGGTGGTAACAGTGACTATGATCATCTGGTCGACATCAACGGATTAAGTGAACTGAAAGAAATAAAGATTGATGGGGAAGGAAATATCCTCATAGGGGCACTTGCCACTTTTACTGAAATAATGGAACATGAATTCATAAAAAAGCACGTACCCGTTATTGCAGAATCCCTTGCTACCATTGGCGGCCCACAGGTTCGGAACAGTGGAACCATGGGTGGAAATATCTGTAATGGAGCGGTGAGCGCAGACAGCGCCTGTGCAGCTCTTATCCATGAATTTGACCTTGTGATAGAAGGGCCAAAAGGTGAAAGAACTGAGTCCATCAACGGTTTTCACACAGGCCCGGGACGGACAATCCTGCAAAAAGATGATATTCTCAAATACTTTTGTGTTCGGCCTGATAATTACCAGGATTTCAATGCCTCCTATTGTAAGTATGCCATGCGTGGGGCCATGGACATTGCCACCATTGGCTGCGGTGCTGCTGTAAGAATGAATGGTGGTCGTATTGAAACACTCAAACTTGCATTTACGGTTGCAGCGCCCACTCCCATTCGTTGCAAAAATGCTGAAAAATTCATGGAAAATAAAATGCTTACTGAGGAGACATTGCAAACCATGGTAGATGCACTGGAAGAGGATGTCACCCCACGTGACTCATGGCGGGCGAGCAAAGATTTTCGTTTACACCTTATCCAAACCCTGGCAAAAAAAGTAACCCGGCAGGCAGTGGAAAATCAGGGAGGGAGCTGCTGATGCAAAGCATGAACATCAAACTGACCATTAATACCAGGAAGTATGAGATTGATGTGGATGTGCGCAAATCTCTTATGGATCTATTGCGCGAACTCGGCTACACCAGTGTGAAACATGGCTGTGGAGTGGGTGAATGTGGAGCCTGTACAGTTCTTGTTGATGACATTCCAATCGATTCCTGTCTTTATCTGGCTACCTGGGCCAATAATTGTGCAATACGCACAACTGAAGGCGAGTGCAGGGATGGAAAGCTTTCTGCTGTGCAGGATGCATATGTGGAAGAGGGAGCTGTGCAGTGTGGTTTCTGCACTCCCGGCCTTATTATGACTACAACTTCTTTTCTTGAAAAAAATAAAGGGAAGGCGCTCTCCCGTGAAGAGATCAAGATCGGTCATGCCGGCAATCTTTGTCGCTGCACAGGATACCAGACTATTATTAATGCTGCCCTGACAGCCAGTAAAAAATGACTGAGACCAGTAATTCCATAGCTGCCATTAGAGGTCAATTTCTGGATTTTACAGATGTTATTGACTCCCCGTCAGAGCTTGAAAAAATGCTTCGCCATTTTGAAGATGGCCTGTTGCTGTTGCGCAATGGGCATATTGAATGGTTTGGGGCCTGGGAAGAAGGAAAAAGTAAAATCCCTGAAAATTGTTCTATCCAACACTATCCGGACAAGCTGATCGTACCGGGCTTTGTGGATACCCATATCCATTACCCGCAGGCGGAAATTGTGGGGGCCTATGGCGAGCAGTTGCTGGAGTGGCTCGATAATTACGCCTTCCCCGCTGAGAAACAGTACAAGGACAAAGAGTATGCGGCAAAGATGGCCGACTTTTTCATAGATCAGCTGCTGCGTAACGGAACAACCACTGCCATGGTGTTTTGCACTGTTCATCCCGAGTCGGTGGAAGCACTTTTTTCCGCAGCAGAAAAGAGAAGTATGCGAATTATCGCAGGGAAGGTAATGATGGATCGAAACGCTCCGGATTACCTTCTTGATACGCCTGAAAGCAGTTATAATGAAAGTAAAAAACTAATCGAAAAGTGGCATAAGCGTGGACGTTTGCTCTATGCCATCACCCCCCGGTTTGCTCCAACATCAACAGCTGAGCAGCTGGAGATGGCTGGAAAGCTAAAGAGTGAATTTCCTGATACGTACGTGCAGACACATCTCTCAGAGAACCACGATGAAGTAGAATGGGTAAAAGAATTATTCCCGGAGCAGGAAAATTACCTGGATGTTTATCATCATCACGGGCTCACAGGTTCCCGCAGTATTTTCGCCCATTGCATTCACCTGGAAGAAAAAGAATGGGATTGTCTGCATAAAACAGATTCTGCCATCGCTTTTTGCCCCACATCCAACCTGTTTCTTGGAAGTGGGCTATTTAAGCTCGACCATGCCTGGGATAAAAGAGTAAAAGTTGGTATGGCAACGGATATTGGCGGTGGCACATCATTTAATATGCTGCAAACATCAGGTGAAGCTTATAAAGTGATGCAATTGCAAAAGCAAAAATTTTCAGCGTATGAGGCTTTTTATTTAGCAACCTTAGGTGGTGCTAAAACACTTTCTCTTGATCACCTGATTGGCAATTTCAATATTGGCAAAGAGGCTGATTTTGTGGTGCTTGACCCAGTGGCAACAACCCTGCAGGAAAAACGATTGGAGAAGTCAAAAAATGTAGCAGATTCCTTGTTCAGCCTCATCATACTTGGTGATGACAGAAGCATCTTTCACACTTGGGTTAATGCTGAACGTGTATATAAACGGGAAAAGAATGAGTAAAACACCACGTCTTCAGTTAAAAGGAATGACCAAAGCCTATCCGTCTGTCATTGCCAATGATTCCATTGATATGACAATTGCACCCGGAGAAATACACGCCGTTCTCGGTGAAAACGGTGCCGGAAAAAGTACGCTGATGAAGGCAATTTATGGTGTTGTCAAACCGGACAAAGGGCAAATCCTCTGGAACGGGGAAGCTGTTAATATCCAGAATCCTGCACATGCAAGAAAACTTGGCATTGGTATGGTCTTCCAGCATTTTTCACTCTTTGAGACATTGACTGTGACAGAAAATATCGCACTCGCCATGGATGACTATACAAGCATGGAAACACTTGCCAGCCGTATAAAAGATATCTCGGAAGAATATGGTCTGCCCCTTGATCCGGGGCGCCTGGTTCACTCTTTATCCGTGGGGATTCGTCAGAGGGTTGAGATTATCCGGTGTCTTCTGCAACAACCGAAACTGTTGATTATGGATGAACCCACATCTGTGTTAACTCCTCAGGCTGTTCGGAAAATGTTTGAAACTCTGCGGCGTCTGGCAGATGAAGGTTGCTCCATTCTTTATATCAGCCATAAGCTTGATGAGATAATGGAACTATGCCACAGCGCCACAATAATTAGAGGCGGTAAGGTTACAGGGTATGCAATACTAGCGGATGAAACCACCACAAGTCTTGCCAGGATGATGATTGGCAGGGAACTCCCTGTCTGTTCCCAGGACAAACCGCATATTAAGGGTGCAGAATTTCTTAGAGTTAATAATCTGTCAAAGGCTTCTTCCGACCAGTTTGGAACCGATCTTAACAAAATTAGTTTCTCTGTGTGTGGCGGGGAAATTTTAGGCATTGCGGGTATTTCCGGAAATGGCCAACAGGAACTCCTTTCTGCACTCAGTGGAGAAAGAATTGTGGAAGATCATGACTGTGTTCAAATTTGCGGTGAACCTGTCGGACACTCAAATCCTGACGAGAGACGTAACAGAGGCATGGGGTTTGTTCCCGAGGAGAGGTTGGGAAGGGGTGCGGTGCCTGGAATGTCGCTGACGGACAATGCCATCCTCACAGCGCATCGTCATGGAATGGTTGATAAAGGTCTGCTTAAGTTCAAGAAGGCAGCTGAATTTGCAAAAAAATGTATAACTGATTTTGGAGTAAAATGTGGCTCCAGAGAGGACCCCATAACCAGTTTGTCCGGTGGCAATATCCAAAAATTTATCACCGGGCGTGAAATTCAGCAGAACCCCAATCTTCTGGTTGTTTCACAGCCAACCTGGGGTGTTGATGTTGGTGCAGCGAACATTATCCGTCAGTCCATGATTGATTTGCGTAATAATGGCTCGGCAGTTCTTGTGGTGTCGGAAGAACTTGACGAGCTCTTTGAAATATGTGACCGCCTCATCGTTATTGCAGACGGTTATATCTCTCCGTCTCTCACTGTAGCTGAAACGACCAAAGAAGATGTAGGGATATGGATGAGCGGAATGTTTCCAGGCGGCCCTGCGGAAGTGGATACCGCGACTCAGGAATCAAACCGGAATGAGGAACAACATGTTAGTGCCTTACTCCATAAAAGTAGCAACAAAAAACACGAATTCTAAAGAGCATTTATGAAATTATTAACTAACCTATCCCCACAAGGCACTTATCCAGCGATACTAAAAAGTTTCCGCCTTGTCGGGTTAGTTAAAATAGAGCCACGCCCGGAACCGTCGAAGATCATGAAATACATGTCCCCTCTTATTGCAGCTACTCTTATGCTCATTAGCGGACTCATTATTTTTACTCTTCTCGGTAAAAATCCCGTGGAGGCTTTTCATGCTTTTTTTATAGAACCCATCAATGATCTGTACGGCATAGGTGAATTATTTATAAAGGCCTCGCCTCTCATGCTTATTGGAACCGGGCTTGCCATTGGCTTCAGGGCAAGCATCTGGAACATTGGTGCAGAAGGGCAACTTGCTGTTGGTGCTTTGTTTGGCGGTTATATTGCAATTATTTTTAACGACAGTAACAGTTTTTTTATTTTGCCACTTATGGTTCTTGCCGGTGCTGTCGGTGGAATAGTATGGGCCTCGATTCCGGCATTTTTAAAAACAGTATTTAATGCCAACGAAATCCTTGTAAGTCTTATGCTCAATTATGTGGCGATTCTGCTCCTTGCCCTTATGGTTCACGGGTCTTTACGAGATCCCAATGGATACGGTTTTCCGCAATCTATCCTCTTTGCTGACTCTGCCATACTTCCAATCCTCATTGAGGGAACACGGCTCCATTTCGGTGTTTTTCTGGCCTTTGCCGGTGTTCTTGTCGGTTGGATATTTTTACTGAAAAGTTTTACCGGATTCCAGATTCAGGTGGCAGGGCTTGCCCAAAAAGCGGCATCATATGCTGGCTTTCAATACAAAAAACTGATCTGGATAGGACTTTTGTCCGGTGGAGTAACAGCAGGGATTGCTGGTGTTCTTGAAATTGCAGGCCCCATCGGCCAGCTTCTTCCTTCTGTTTCACCTGGTTATGGCTATGCTGCAATTATTGTCGCCTTTGTGGGAAGGCTGCATCCCGGAGGAATTTTTCTTTCAAGTCTTCTTATGGCCCTTTTGTATCTGGGCGGAGAGTCAGGCCAGATGAATCTTGATCTACCATCCGCGGTAACTGGTATTTTTCAGGGCTTGTTGCTCTTCTATCTTCTTGCGGCAGACTTTCTTATTAATTATCGGATACGTATAGGCACTCCACAGCAGGAGGCGATATAATGGATTTTGATATATTTATTCATATATTGATTGCCGCAATTGCTGCTGGAACCCCATTTGTATATGCAGCGCTGGGCGAACTCATCACCGAAAAATCAGGAGTATTAAACCTGGGTGTTGAAGGCATGATGCTGGTCGGCGCCATTTCAGGGTTTATTGCCATGGCAAAGACCGGAAGCGTTCTGGTCGCTGTTCTTGTCGGGATGAGTGCAGGGGCACTTATGGCAGGGATATTTGCCGTTTTGACCTTGACCTTAATGGCAAATCAGGTTGCCAGTGGACTTGCACTCACCATTTTTGGTGTGGGGCTGAGCGCATTTCTTGGTCTCAAATATACCAGCATTGCACTTCCCGGAGTCCCTGAAATCCATATTCCAATACTGAGTAATATCCCTGTTATCGGGCAACTTTTCTTTTCCCATGATATTCTGATTTACTGCTCAGGTGGTCTGTTTGCAGCTATTTCATGGTTTTTATATAAAAGCAAATCGGGTCTTGTTCTCCGGGGAATTGGAGAAGCACCTAAATCAGCCCATGCACTTGGGTACAATGTAATCAAAATCAGGTACATGGCCGTTCTTTTTGGTGGTGCGATGGCAGGGCTTGGTGGAACATATCTTTCAGTCGCCTATACACCCATGTGGGTGGAAGGTATGGTTGCCGGAAGAGGCTGGGTATCTCTGGCGCTCGTTGTATTTGCAACCTGGAGGCCGGCTAGAGTTATGCTCGGCGCCTATCTTTTTGGTGCTATTACAATTGCCCAGTTCCATGTACAGGGTTTTGGTGTTGATATTCCGGCTCAGCTTTTATCCATGCTGCCCTATATTGCGACGATTGTTGTGCTGGTGTTTATTTCGAGAGACAAGAATACAATACGATTGAATTCACCGGCGTCGCTAGGTATAACCTACCACCCGGATAACCAATAAAAGCTCACCAGCACTCCATGTTCGTTCAGACAAGGCTGTCAATAATAGTTCTCCCTATATTGACAGCCTTGTCTGAACGAACCTGAAGCTCTGGTAAACTTTTATTATACACGTGGTATGATTGAAGAAATCATAACGTAACTATTCGGGTTAGCACCGAAAGCCGAAAACAGCCCAAACCACTGAGCCGAATATTTACATCATAACTACAAAAATATTTTAAAGGAGACACAGATGACAAGCATTAAAAAACAGGTTTTATCCGTTTTTATTCTTCTGGCATGTGTGGCAGGGTTTTCCCTGTCTGCATCGGCAGAAGATAAGCTGAAAGTAGGTTTTGTCTATATCACCCCCGTTGGAGACGCAGGTTGGACATACCAGCATGATCTTGGCAGGCTGGAGCTCGAAAAAAATCTCGGTGACAAAATAGAAACAAAAATTATTGAAAGTGTACCGGAAGGTCCTGAGGCTGAACGTGTTATCAGAGACTTGGCGAAAAGTGGTCATGACCTTATTTTCACCACTTCATTTGGTTATATGAATCCCACCTTGAAAGTAGCCAAAATGTTTCCCAAAAAACGTTTTGAGCATTCCACCGGGTATAAAACAGCGAAAAATGTCGGTACTTACATGTGTCGGTTTTATGAAGCTCGTTACCTGACCGGAATCATTGCCGGGAAAATGACAGAGTCCAATACCCTGGGTTATGTTGCTGCATTCCCAATCCCTGAAGTAATCCGCGGAATTAATGCTTTTACACTCGGTGCCAGATCAGTTAATCCTGATATCGAAGTAAAGGTGGTTTGGGTTAATTCATGGTTTGATCCAGGCAAGGAGCGTGAAGCATCAGAGGCACTTATCACTCAAGGTGCAGATGTTATCACCCACCACACTGATTCAACTGCCCCGACTTTAATAGCTGAAGAAAAAGGTGTGTATTCCATTGCCTATCATTCGGATATGTCCAACTATGGGCCAAAAGCCCACCTTACTGCGGCAACACACGTCTATGGTGATTTCTACACAAAAACAACACAGGCAGTACTTGATAATACCTGGAAATCAGAAGCTGTCTGGAGCGGTATAAAAGAAGGCTCCATTAAGCTTGCTCCCATTAATCCTGTGGTTCCTGCAGATGTTGTGGCACTTGTTGAAAAAACCACAAAAGCCATTGCTGACGGATCTTTCCACCCTTTCCAGGGTCCTGTAAAAGATCAGAGCGGGAAAGTTGTTGTTGAAGCTGGAAAATCCCTTACTGATAAAGAGCTTCTTGGCATGAACTACTATGTGGAAGGCGTACTCGGGAATATTCCCAAGTAACTGGTTTTTACTCCACACGTTCAAAGCAAAGCAGGGGGAGGTGAGGTTTAACTACTTATCTCCCCTTATTTTTGAGAATTTTGTTCACACAATGGTAAATATTCGGGTTAGCTCTGAAAATAGCCAAAACCACAGAATCGTAAATGTTTGGATAGTGCCTCATTCTCGTTCATATTGGCCTGCGTAGGGTAAGCGTAGACTCCCGTGTATGCAGTTATACGTGAGCAGGTCAGTATGGACGAGAATGGGGTGCTAGCCGAATATTTACACACAATGAATCATTTAAAATATTTAAAATGCCTCATCTGCGGTAGGGAATACGCCCCGGATGCAATTGAATATATCTGCCCCGACCATGACAATGATGGGATTGTGGATGTCTGCTATGACTATGATCTTATCAAAACCCGCATCAGCAGAGAAAGCCTGGCGGCTAATGGAGATTATAGTATTTGGCGCTACAAGCCATTACTGCCTGTTTATCCGGGTGCAAAAGTGCCGCCGCTTTCCATCGGCTGGACCCCTTTATATAAAGCAGATCGGCTCGGAGAACAATTACAGTTAAAGAATCTGTGGGTAAAGGATGATGGCCGTTTACCCACAGGAAGTTTTAAAGATAGAGCCAGTGCTGTGGCTGTTGTGAAGGCACAGGAAAAAGGTGCAGAAATAATCACCACAGCAAGCACCGGAAATGCAGCCGCAGCGTTAAGCGGAATCTGTGCAAGTGTTGGGCAGAGAAACGTTATATTTGTCCCGGAATCGGCACCACCTGCCAAAATTGCTCAGTTGCTGGTTTATAATTCCACAGTGATGCTGATCAAAGGAAGTTACGATGATGCCTTTGAACTGTGTCTTGAAGCTGCAGCCGAATATGGCTGGTACAATCGCAACACCGGCTACAATCCCTATATGACCGAAGGCAAGAAAACTGCCGCCTATGAAATATGTGAACAGCTCCATTGGAATGCACCGGATGTACTATTTGTGAGTGTTGGGGATGGCTGTATTATTGGTGGATTGCACAAAGGTTTGAAAGATTTACTGAAACTTGGCTGGATAGATCACATGCCCCGTCTCATCGGTGTGCAGGCACACGGTAGTAACTATATGTTTGAAGCTTGGAAAAACAGTGAAGATATCCTCACAAAGGCTCCTGTTTCCGGCGTTACAGTGGCAGACAGCATCAGTGCCGGACTTCCCCGAGATAGAATCAAAGCACTTGCGGCAGTATGTGAAACAGATGGCGCCTATGTCTGTGTAAGTGACGACGAAATTTTAACTGCCATTCCAGCACTGGCCAGAGGCGTGGGTGTTTTTGCCGAACCCGCAGGAGCTGCCGCTTATGCTGGTCTTGTAAAAGCTGTTGCAGATGGTCTGGTTCAAGAGGATGATCGTATTGTTGTATTGAATACAGGTAATGGTCTTAAAGATATTAAAAATACCATGATGTCAGTTGAGATGGCAGGTTCCACGCCTCACCACATTGCACCTAATTTGCAAACATTAAAACGAATAATTCAGGAAAACAGGATCTTATGAGTGATTTAATCGATTTACGAATACACGATGAAAACAAGCTCGAGAACGCCGTACAGCGTGCCCGGGAGCAAAACATCATCATCCCCACTTTTAAGCAGATGATTAATCCGAAGTTGATTCCAGAGTCCATCACTGAGCAGCTGGAAAATGTCGGGTTATGGGATTTGAATCCCCTGAACCTGTTCCGTATCAACTGGCACAACGAAGCCAGAGAAAAAGGCGGTAAATTTGGCAGTGTGAACTATCTGGTTCTTCCTAAGGAGCTCACCGGTGTCGATGCCCGGATCGTTATCCTGCTGGGCAAATGGTTCCCCACCGGCTCCCATAAGGTAGGAGCCGCCTATGCCTGCCTTGTTCCCCGTCTGGTTACCGGTCAGTTTGATCCAACTACACAAAAAGCTGTCTGGCCCAGCACAGGTAACTATTGCCGTGGTGGTGCCTATGACTCCAATCTCCTGGCTTGTGATTCCATTGCTATTTTACCGGAAGGGATGAGTAAGGAACGTTTCGACTGGCTTGCCAATGTGGCCGGAGAGACCATCAAAACGCCGGGTTCTGAAAGTAATGTGAAGGAAATATTCGATAAATGCTGGGAGCTGCGGAATTCGGGGCAGGCACTTTCTATTTTTAACCAGTTTGATGAGTTTGGTAATTATTTATGGCATTACGAAGTTACCAGCCGGGCAATGATGGAGGCTCTGGAAGAGACAATGGAGCCAAATGATCGCTTTCGGGCCACCGTATCAAATACCGGATCAGGCGGCACCATTGCCTGTGGCGATTACATGAAAGAGCAGTTTCCACTCTCTAAAATTGTTGCCAGTGAGGCACTGCAATGCCCGACATTGTTGAATAATGGATTTGGAGCACATCGCATAGAAGGCATCGGCGACAAACATGTCCCCTGGATTCATAACGCCAAAAACACAGATGTTGTTACCGCAATTGATGATTGTGGCCCCATGTCTCTTATCCGCTTGTTTAACGAACCCGCTGGTAAGGAATATCTGGTGGCTCAGGGTGTTTCACAGGATCTGGTGGATGGGTTACATCTTCTGGGAATATCAAGTATTGCCAATGTACTTGCTGCCATTAAGACCGCAAAATACTACGAGATGGATGAGAATGATGTCATGGTTACAATGGCCACGGATTCCATGGAAATGTACCAGAGTCGTCTGGCAGAACTGACTGAGGAGGAAGGGGAATTTACAAACGTGGATGCTGCCACCTCTTTCCATCGTTATATGCTTGGTGAATCAACTGATAATATGCAGGAATTGACTTACGTTGATCGTAAACGGATTCACAATCTGAAATATTTTACCTGGGTGGAGCAACAGGGGAAAAGTCATGAGGAAATTCAGGCCCAGTGGTACGACCACGATTACTGGACGGGTATTCATTCCTTCATGGAGCCCATTGATAATCTGATTGATTCGTTTAATGAGCGAACAGGCCTGTTAAAGAAATTGGGTTGATTCAGGAGGTACGTCAGACATTGATGCTCCACAAACATGATAAGGCTGCTCGGATATTAATGGGTTGAATTATTCCCTCCACATTATCGTATTTGCAAATGATAGAAAAAGAAATCCTTTCTCAGTTACAACAAAATCGTTCAGTTGCCCTGGTAACCATCATTGATAAGAGCGGGTCGGCCCCTCGCCTCCCCGGCTCCAAGATGTTTGTGGAAGAAGACGGTACCTTGCATGGCACCATTGGTGGCGGAAGGATGGAATTTACAGCCCATGAAGCTGCCATCAAAGTTGCGAGTGGTGCCGCATCTGTCCTCACTGAGTTTGACATGCGGGGAAGTGGTACTGATGGAGATGCGGATATGATTTGTGGAGGCATCCAACTCGTTCTTATTGAACGGATCACTCCTGAAATGACTCCAATATTTGAGCAGGCTCAGGAGTGTTTTCGTGATGGTTCCAAAGGTGTCTGGATGATAGATATTTCTGATCCTGAACATCCACTTCGTTCTTTTGTTGATATGAGAAAAGGGAGTACAGTCCAGGGGGAAATTGATTTCAGGGCTGTCATGCGCCAGAGACGTACCCAGCTGATAAAAACAAAAACAGCGGGAAAATCCATTGTCGTAGATCCACTCCCAAAATCCGGCACAGTTGTGCTGATTGGAGGAGGGCATGTTTCCAAAGAAGTTGCAAAACTTGCCTCGTACGTAGATTTTGAAATTGTTGTTTGTGATGACCGGGAAGAGTTTTCCAATAAGGATCGATTCCCCATGGCACGATCCACCCATGTTATAAAGGACTTTAAAAACCTGTTTCAAACCATTGCTCAGGAAGAAGATTCTTATCTACTCATAATCACCCGTGGGCATAGCTATGACCAGGAAGCTCTCAAGCAGGCTTTACAGACACCAGCCCGATATATTGGAATGATTGGCAGCAGAAGTAAACGTAACATTACGTATTCAAACCTGCGTGACCAGGGCTTTACCGATGTTGATTTTGCTCGGGTTCACTGCCCGGTTGGCCTCTCAATCGGATCGGAAACGCCAAAAGAAATTGCAGTCAGCATTATAGCTGAGTTGATTGCTGCCCGCTCGGGAGTATCGTAGGCGCATGGAGGAAATTTTTGATACGCTGATGAGCGAAACTGACCAGGTTATTTCCATAGTTGGCGGCGGGGGGAAGACCTCCCTCATGTTTTTACTGGCCCATGCATTTCAGGCAAAAGGGCTTAACGTTATCACCACAACCACAACCCGAATTCTCAACCCCACCCCCCGGCAAACCGGAGAGATTGTTTTGTTCAATGATGACAACTTCTACGAAAAATTGAACAACTGTCTAAAACTCCACAATCACGTAACAGTAGCCCGGCGGCTTTTACCTGGAGGTGATAAACNGGAAGGCATACCTTGTTCCAAGGTGGTGCAAATGCTTAAGCAATCCACTGCAGAACGAATCCTTGTTGAAGCTGATGGTGCCAGGCAATTGCCTTTCAAGGCTCCCGGCGATAACGAACCGGTGGTGCCGGAAGAAACAGACGTCTTTATCAGCGTGGTGGGCCTTGATATTATTGGTAAGTCATTGGACGATGCTAATGTCTTTCGTGCCGGACTGGTATCATCACGTACGGGGTTGCAGATGGGCGCCGAAATTACACCCCTGACTGTGGCCCAGTTGGCTGTCCATCCAAAAGGGCTTTTAAAGGCCTGTCCGAAGAGGGCACGTAGTTATATCTTCCTGAATCAGATAGACATTCCGGGTGGCAGACAGAAAGCCCTTTCAGTCATAAAAAAAGCTCAAAAACTTGCGGGAAGAACACCGGATTTTTGGGTTAGTGCTTCAATAAGAGGAAATGTATGTGAAACCGTAACTGCTCACAGGGCACCGGATATTTTCACAGCCTGACCGGGGTCGTGGGTGAAATATGTGTTTTGCAATCTGGTTATCCCCTATGGCAAAATTATTTCTGCTCCTATGTCCAGCCTTCTGGTTAGCATAATGGCGTGCAATAATAATTGCATAAGAGATATATTGAGCAAAAAAATCTACCTTTCAAAACATAGATTAAACGGCTCACACGTAAAACTATTTGCTTCTCGAAACTGGAAAGAATGCACGACACGGTTAGAAACCTGTAAATTAATAACGTCGAATTNGGGTTGGACATTCATGTCAAATAACAGGTTTCACCCACGTTCCCGCTTCCTCTGTAGAGTAACAAGATACAAATTTTCAACTTTACTGCGAGCCCATGGCGTCTTACGCAAAAACTTCAGACTGGATTTAACGGAAGGATTACTATTGAAGCACTTGATAGTGATCCATTTTCCCAGCTTCTCCCATCCGTACCACTCAACCAGGCTGATCACAATTTGTTCAAGTGTTATCCCATGCAAAGGATTATTGGCCTGCTGTTCACTCATGGCCTGAAACCAGAGAATAAAAATAGCCGGGAACTTTTGATTCGAAGGTCATCTCTTCCTTTGTAAAGGGATGTACTAGTGTAAGAGATGCTGCGTGGAGGGTAAGTCTTTTTATCTTTTGATCTNTCCCACCATACTTTTTATCACCTGCCACAGGATTGCCCTTTTCAGCAAGCTGAACACGGATCTGATTTTTTCGACCGGTGAGCAAATCAATTTCCAGCAAACTGTATTTTCCTGATTCTTTCACAACCCTATAACCGGTTTTGGCAAGCTTCCCTTTTTCCGGACTTTTTGTATTCACAGAATACATCTTATGGATGCTGTTCTCGGCAAGATAAGAGATTATAATACCTTCCTTCTCTTCCAGAATCCCATTCACTACAGCAAAATAGGTTTTTTTAAATGTTTGCCACAGGTCCTGAAGCGTGTGCTTAGCTTTTTCATTTTTAGCAAAGACAATAACACCTGAGGTATCCCTATCCAGACGATGTACAATAAAAATTCGATTATTTGATTTTTTATTCCCTTTCCGGACATAATCCGTCAGCTTATAATAAGCTGTATTCTCGCGATCTGTGGCATTACTTACCGTGAGCAGCCCACTCCTTTTATCCACAACCAGAATATCATGATCCTCATAAAGAACATCAAGCCCTTTGGGTTGGAATCTTTTGGGGGGACTTTTAAACTTTTTTCTGTTTTGCAATGTATTCACACCAGTTAAAGAAGATAAGAAAATAACAAATTGATACCAGTTCAAAAACTACCAAGGGGGCGGGCTGGATTTACGACGCTTTGATTTCGTGGTATAATCGGACAAAAACNTNTCGAGTTGATTGGCAAAAGCTTGCCGATCGCCTTTATTGAGCGCAGGCGGCCCACCTGTGTCAACACCATCCGCCCGGAGACTGTCCATGAAATCTCTCATACTTAAACGGGATCGGATAGTATCAGTGGTGTACATCTCACCACGCGGATTGAGAGCATGACCGCCCTTTTCAATAACATCAGCGGCAAGAGGAATATCTGCAGTAATTACGAGATCACCAGCATCAAGCCTTTTGACAATCTCACGATCTGCGACATCTGCTCCCTTAGCCACCCGAATAAACGCAAGACAGGACACAGCGGGTATTTGTATTGGCTGATTAGCAACAAAAGTGGTTCGTACCCCGGTGCGCTCTGCTGCTTTAAACAAAATATCTTTAATCACAACANGACAAGCGTCTGCATCGACCCATACTTTCATTGTAACATACTGCTTTTATCAGCTAACAATCTTTTCCTCTGCTTCTGCAATTACTGCGGTTACAGGTGAGACTTCCATTGCTCTCACAGGACAAATAGGCACGCAAAGAGAACAGCCGGTACATTTATCAGGATCAAAGATCACCTCCATACTTGGACGTTTTATATACAATGCACCAACCGGACAAATACCGGTGCAGGCTCCGCACTGAAAACATTTTTCATCATCTCTCTTAATAGTTGCGGCGAGACGCTCTGCTTTCACACCAAATGACTTCAAATAATCCAAGCCTTTTTTAACTTTTTCCTGTGGTCCCTTCAACTCCAGGATCATCACTCCCTCACGCTGNGGCAGGATGTCAGCTTTCAGNATGTTAAACTCCACNTCATATTGTTTAACCAGTTGATAAATAATAGGTTCACTGCTGGTTTCTTTAGGAAAGCGTAATATATAAATTCGTGTTGCCATACTCTCTATACCTTTATCAAATTGCCTAAGGGGTTCCTTAGATATTTATTGCTGTTGTTACTTTTCTCACAAGCTCTTCTACGGGTGCATCAGTGTCCAACTCCAGAACCTGTTCCGTATCAGTCACAGGATGAAAACGTTTTTTCTGTCTAAGATAGATTTCCCAATTTCCATCGGAGACTGCATCGGGGTCAGATGCACGGAGTTGCAAGCGTTGCCGCACCACTTTCTCTGCACAAAAACAGTACACAAATATAATACGAACCCGATTTGCAAAATGTTCCCGCAACAGATTCCGTTCATTCATTGATTGATAAGAGCCATCTAGCACTACACAGGCCTGTTTGTCTGCTTGAAAATGATGGTCAGCATGATCAATTAGAGCATCATAGGTGCGTCTGCTGAACTCTGGTGTATATATGCCCTTATCCATCGCTTCCCGCTGGTCAGCCTCAGGAGCAACACCCGCCAATTCCTTACGAACTCTATCTGAATTATAATAAGGCAGCCCATGGTGACGCGCCCAGGCAGAAGCAAGATAGCTTTTACCTGTAGCAATCATTCCAAAAAACACCACAAGGAGATTTTCAGGCCGCTGCATATTGCTCAGCTAAAAGAAAATGCTTTTTCGCAAGCGCTGTACAGGCAGCAGTATTTTTTTCATCCACAGCAGGATCACTGGCTGTAAATAAAGCGATTTTAGCTCGTACATAGCTACGGTAACACTTATAAAAATTCAGCATTCCCATAAGCTCAGGATCAGCGGATTTAATCGCGAATTCCTCTATAAAGTACCTGGAAAGTCCAGATTCTCCGTGAAAGTCCAGATCCATGGCCAGAAAAGCAACATCCGCTGCCACATCTGTATAGCGAAAACGCTCATTGAACTCAATACAGTCAAAGATATATGTCGGCTCCGAAAGACAAATATTTGCCGAATGCATGTCGCCATGACAATCTCTTATTTTACCCGCATCGATTCGTGCCTGGAAGCGATCCTCATGACTCAGAAATTCTTTTGAATACCTTACAATTGCGTCAAACTGAGTTCTGGTAACAGCTCCCTGATCCACAAAGTTCTCAGTCTGTTCAAAATTTTCCAGTACATTTACAGCAACCGATGTTGCCTTGCCAAATTCTTTAATTTCCGCATTACCTGCTGCTGCTTCATAAAAAGGCACTAACTGGTCAATAATGGTGTCAATATGAGCCTTGGTCAGCTCACCTCTTGCCATCACTCGCCCCATCATTTGCTCTTCGTCCATTCTCGCCATTCTGATTCCATACTCCACAACCTCGCCACTGCCATTCAGGCAGAAACTGTCCCCATCTTTATTGATGGTGACCAATTTTTCGTATAGATCAGGACAGAGCCTGCGGTTTAGCTGCAGTTCCTGTTCGCAATAGTATTTTCTTTTTTCAAGGGTGGAAAAATTCAAGAATCCGAAATCAACTGGTTTTTTCCATTTGTAAACATACTTCCCGGCGAGCAGGACAAAAGAAATATGGGTCTGCAGCAGACTGACATCGGAAGAAACATGCGGATAACTGCTTTCCTGCTGCAGATATTGAATATAGGGCGGAAGCGTTACATCACTCATGAAACAAACTCCTAAAATATAAAGTATGGTACGAAAGGTTTCCTTAGTTTATTGTGGTGCTACTTTAAACGTTTACTCTTCAACTTTCCACTCTAAACTACACAGAATCATATGAATCAGGACAGTATACAAAAACTCCTCACAGGGGTGCAGCAGGGCAATTGCTCTGTTGAACAGGCATTACATAAGCTTCGTCACATGCCGGGGCAATTCATCAGAGATGCCTGTATAGATCACCATCGCAGCCTAAGAACCGGTATCCCGGAAGTAATTTACGGGGAGTCGAAAAGCGTTANGCAGATAACTGCCATTGCAGAAACATTCCTGCAGCAGCAATCGCTGTTTCTTGCCACCCGTGTTGATTCTGAGAAAGCTGCCCTAATAAGAAAAATCCTTCCGCAACTTGCCTATCACGAACAGGCAAGAATGCTCACCTGTAACCTGCAGGAACCAGACCCCGCCCGTGTGCGTGGAAATATTGTCATTCTCTGTGCCGGCACTTCAGACATCCCGGTGGCTGAGGAAGCACGAATAACAGCAAAAGCATTAGGAAACCCTGTTACAAGTCATTACGATGCCGGTGTTGCAGGACTTCATCGCCTGTTTGCCCAACATGAAGCCATTGCTGCTGCTACTGTTATCATTGTAGTTGCCGGAATGGAAGGTGCCCTGCCAAGTGTGGTAAGCGGGATATGCAGCTGCCCTGTTGTGGCGGTACCCACATCAATTGGATACGGAACAAGTTTTGGCGGGATTTCTGCTCTTTTGGGGATGCTCAACAGTTGTGCACCGGGCCTTGCCGTGGTGAACATTGACAACGGCTTTGGTGCTGCCTGTCATGCATCCGCTATTAACAGAAAAAAAGAACAGGAAACCTTGCAAGATTCAGGTAGTACAGTATAATCGACAAGATTTATCCTATAATAATGATTCACTCACACTGGTGAGCAGCAGATGAGCCAGCATATGCTACTAAAATAAACCTGTCATATCTTTATTCCGAGAACCTGAATGAACACATCACTAAAACTCAAATTTTCTGCGCTCATTTTTTTCATTGCGCTCTCTGTCGTCACCATTATTCCTTCTTTTTATGACTCCACTCCAGACTGGTGGAAAAAATACATGGCACCGGAAGGATTACGGCTTGGTCTCGATCTACAGGGTGGTATGCATCTTGTCCTCAAGGTTAACCTGGACAAAGCCGAGGAGCATTCCCTTGAGCTTGCCGCCAATGAGCTCAAGGATCTTTTAAAAGAACAGGGAATAAGTGCCGTTCGGACAAAATCCGATCCCGGGATTGTTCTTTTTACCCTGCCGAACTCCGGTGCTATCGATACTGTAAACCAGGTGGTAAAAGACAGCTTTCCTGAAATAAATATACAAGTAGATGCAAAAGAGGGTTCATTTCCCCAAATCACAGTAACGCTTCAAAATTCTGAAATTGATTTTATTCGTACCCACGCTGTGGATCAATCTCTTGAAATCATACGTAACAGGATTGATCAGTTTGGTGTGGCAGAGCCTGTTATTATCCGGCAGGGAGAGGCTGAAATTATCGTTCAGCTCCCCGGTGTAAAGGATCCCAAACGTGCCCTAAAACTCCTTGGCGAAACAGCCCAGCTCGAATTCAAAAAAGTAGCTGATGCTGCCGGAATAAATATTGGTCTTCTCGCAGAGGAGTCACGGACAGCCGGGAAGTGGAACGGCACCTGGTCAGACCACGAAGAACTGGCCAAGCTCAACCAGGCAATCCAAAACAGGCTTCCGGAAGGTACCAGAATATATATAGAAAAAGAAAGAGACGACACAACTGGTAAAGAGATCATCCGCCCCATACTCCTTGAGCAGCAGATTCTAATGACAGGAGAAATGGTCAAGAATGCTCAGGTACGAATCTCTAATCANTTTAATGAACCCTATGTATCCATTGATTTCACCTCAAAGGGNGGCAGGGTCTTTGCCAAGCTCACAGGGGAACATGTTGGTGAAAGAATGGCCATTGTNCTTGATGGTGTGGTTCGTTCAGCCCCTGTAATCCGAGAAAAAATCCTGGGGGGTTCGGCCCAGATCAGTGGCAGCTTTACCCATGAAGACGCAGCTGATCTTGCTATTGTTCTACGGGTTGGAGCTCTTCCGGCACCTGTTGATATTATTCAGAATATGACAGTAGGAGCAAGTCTTGGTCAGGATTCCATTAATAAGGGGATGACTTCTGGTATCTTTGGTGCTTTGATTGTTCTTACCTTCATGGCAATCTATTACAGGTTATCAGGTATCATTGCAAATATTGNTCTTATCCTAAACATTCTATTCCTCTTTACAGGGCTGGCCATACTCAATGCAACTCTCACACTCCCTGGTATCGCCGGCATCATCCTCTCCATCGGAATGGCAGTGGATGCCAATGTTCTTATCTTTGAACGAATTCGTGAAGAGTACAATCTGGGTAAATCAGTTAAATCAAGTGTGGATGGGGGTTTTAGAAAAGCCTTCTCGACCATTTTCGATTCCCAGGTAACAACTCTCATCACCGCCATGGCTCTGTTCATTTTTGGAACCGGCCCCATCAAGGGTTTTGCGATAACCCTGTCATTGGGTATTGTTTTCAATCTTTTCACTGCTCTCTTTGCTTCCCGACTGATATTCGATACTCTTTACTCCTTCAGAGCTTTAAAAAAGCTTCATTTTATGCAGTTTGCAAAGAAACCGAATCTTGACTTTATGCGGATACGAAACATCACATTTGGCATTTCCGGGGTTTTTGTGGTTCTCGGCCTGTTTGCTTTTTTTCAGATAGCACAAGGGAAGGCCAACATGGGTGTTGATTTCTCCGGTGGTTCACTGCTGCAGTATAAAGCAACAGCTGATTTCACCATGGACGAGGTACGAACAGTTTTTGCTGCCAACAATCTCAGTCATGCCAACCTTCAAGAAGTTGAGGGTGAACATCGCCTGATTATTAAAATCAAGCAATCTAAAGAAATCGTGAGCGACCACAGCGAACAGATCACGACACTTCTTGAAACAAACATGCCGGAAAAAGGTTTTGTCCTTGAAAGCCAATCTGAAATTGGGTCTTCAGTTAGTGCAGTCTTANGAAACAAAGCCATTCAGGCGATCTTCATTTCTTTAATTGGTGTTATTATCTATCTGGGCATGCGTTTTGACCTCCGCTTCGGATTAGCTGCAGCCGTAGCCACCTTTCACGATGTTATTGTAGTACTTGGTATCTGCTGGCTTTTAAATGTTGAGATTACCCTTTTAATTGTGACAGCACTGCTTACACTCGCCGGTTATTCACTCAATGACTCGGTTGTTGTATTTGATCGTATTCGTGAAAATATGCAGAAATCGGCAGAACACTCGCTGCTACAGCAGATCAATAAAAGTATCAATGAAGTCATGAGCCGTACAATCGTCACATCGTTGACCACTGCCATGGTGCTATTTTCCCTCTTCTTCTTTGGAGGATCGGTGATCCATGATTTTGCTCTGGCGCTGCTCTTAGGTGTTATGGTGGGTACCTATTCATCAATTTTTATTGCCAGCCCGGTACTCAGCCTATTGCCTGCAAAAAAGANCTTGGAAAATGATTCAGTTGCAACTTCCTGATAATGTCAACAGGCTGGAGAATGATGAAGTATTTCATTTCTCCTGCCATCCTGGAGTGGATTGCTTCACCGAGTGTTGCAGAGAACTTGAGCTTGCACTCACTCCATATGATGTTCNACGCCTGAAACAGGAAGCGAAGCTCGACTCAAGCAGCTTTCTTGAACGCTACGTAATTCAGGAACGGGAAGCAGAAGATGCTTTCCCACGTTTGTACCTCACCATGGTGGATGATGGACGGGCATCCTGTGTTTTTGTCGCAAAAACAGGTTGTACGGTTTACAAGGGACGTCCCGGAGCATGCAGAGCCTACCCCATGGGCCGGGCAGCAATGCGAAAGGACAACAATACTGTTGAAGAATTCTTTGTCCTCCTGAAAGAACCTCATTGCCATGGATTTCAGGAAAAAGAAGCNCAGACAACGGAANCNTACAGTGCNGGACANGAGNTACTGGAATATAACANGTTTAATGATAAGGTTNCCGCCCTGCTACAGCATAAAATGATCCGCCAGGGAATGAAGTTAACCAACGAGCAGACAGAACTCTTTGTCTTGGCTCTCTACGATCTTGATAGATTCCGCAAACAATTAGATGAAGGACATCTCCCGAAACAGGAACATTATCCTGCAAATAAAACTGCCTGTATGGATGATGGGAAACTCCTTCTTTTTGGGATTAACTGGCTCCGGGGGATACTTTTTCAGAGATGAAACTAAAACTCGTTATATTTGATTGTGACGGAGTGATGTTTGACTCCAAGTTTGCCAACCAGACCTACTACAATTTCCTGCTCCAACACTTTGGCCACCCGGTCATGAGTGATGAAGAGCTGGAATTTGTCCACATCCACAACGTCAACGAATCAACGCGTCACATATTTCGTCACTATCCTGACCAGAGTATTCAAGACGTTGATCAATTGAGACAGGAAACAGGATATGCTCCATTTTTGAAATATATGAAAATGGAAGAAGACCTGATCCAATTCCTGGATATCTGTGCACCGCGCTACCAGCTTGCTGTCTCCACCAATCGAACCAATACCATGGAACCGATTCTGGATATATTCAAGTTAAAAGATTATTTTGTCAAAGTAATGACAGCTGAGAATGCAAGACGCCCAAAACCAGCACCAGATGCACTGCTTGAAATTTTAGAGCATTGTAAATGTGAGGTGGATGAGGCTATTTACATTGGCGACTCTATCATTGACCGGGAACATTCTGCCGGATGTGGAATGCGGCTTATTGGTTTTAAAAATGAAAAACTCCCAGCAGAATACCATGTGACAAGTTTTATGGAGATTTTGCAGCTCCCACCGTTTCAGAACTAAGGATCATGATGCCCTGCGGGCAGAAGGTATTCGGTATTCGGCAACTGACAGCTTACACAGGAACAAGTGGAAAGCGTTGTTACAATGTATTCTGGAAAATTGGATAGAATAAATGTGATCAATTCCTTTCAGAAGTTGTCAGGAAAGTTAGAG
>JAESPV010000016.1 GCA_016765495.1 Desulfocapsa sp.
GTAAAGCATCAGATTTTGCATTTACACCAATCCGCCAGTTTTTAGAAATAGTTCCTTGATCCGTCGAATTAAGAATTGCAAGCGATTGCTCAAACCAATCTTCATTTTTTGTTTCAGTCAAAAGCAAAACGTATACAGATGCCTGATCGGTGGTATTGTGTTGCTTTGCTGCTTTCTGAAAATTACATAACGCAGATGCCAGAAGAGTATCGACATCAAAACAATCATAGATATGGACGTGAGAATCTACAAATATCATTTCTTATTATTTAGCCCTTGTAAGATCATGTTCTAATTGAAAGAGATAAGGAAAGCGTACTTTTATGGCAATTTTATACAGCATAATCGGCGCAAACAACCCCATACTGACACCTGTAATCATATGTAATACCGGATTTTCAATGGAAAAGAAATTCAAAAGAATCATTCGAACAGCCACTCCAGCCAGCATATGCACAAGATAGATTTGTATAGAATAAAGACCTAAAGTCTTAATAAATACAAAACACTTCTTCTTTGCAAAATATTGAGATAATCCTATGCAAAAAAGAATCCCAACACTTGAAAGAAAAAGAAAATAAACAGGGTGAGAACCGCCAGTTAATCGAGTTGGCTCAAGAATAAATTCAAAGATAGTATATGCCGAACCAATAAGCAGTAGTAATAACACAAAGGTAATTGGTACAGGAACACAAAACTTCCTCCAGGAAGAAGCATATTGATTAAGCAATACCCCAAGAATAAAAAAAAGAAACCCTGTGGAAAAGCCGTGTAGTGCCATTACTTCAGTGGGAATGGGATAGAAAAACAGTACGCATGAAACAACAAGCAAAAGTACAAACGCATATTTTTCAAACATACTCAATAGTGCATACACCACATACATTAGAAAAATAGCATACAAAAACCAGAACTGAGCTAAGGGAAAATAAGGAATCGTCAGAAGATCAGAGACATTAATGCCTCGATGGGACTGGTTTGAAAAGATTAGTTCTACTGTTCCCTGGATCAGGGACCATACAAGATAAGGATAGGCGATAAATTGTAATTTATTAAACAGAAACTTCTGAGTTCCCCTTTTCACCAGACTTTGACATGCAAATAAGCCAGCCAGAAAAAAGAACAACGGCATATGAAAACTATAAACAATACTATCAGAGAGAAGAAAAAAATGTTTTGCAATAGGAAGTCCGGCATTAAAGCCGCTACTTAACAGATGGGCGTAGACAACCAGTATAATTCCAAGCCCTTTTGCATAATCGATCCATTCTGTCCTATGTTTCATAACGTAGAAGTAAAAAGACTATCTATCGCCTTATAACTTCAATTTTATCCAGTTGCAGACCCACGTTACCGGTAGAACGAACATGAAAACTCAAGTCCTCATCATGAGATAATTCAAAATCAACCTCTACTGCTTCAAATGAGTTCCCATTTAACTGGCAGACATCCACTTTCTTTTGGCCATAATTCACCACATTCTGCCCTTCGGTAATAGTTATCACTGCAGCAACACCTTTTCCTTTACAATTTCCCGCATTTTTAGTCCGTAAGAAAACCCGTGCAGTATATTCCCCTTTATAAAATATTCGATTAGGGCCATAAACCAGATCCCCCTTCTTATTTTTCCCAGCAGGAACCTCAATTACCTTTCCACCAGAGGCTTCCTCTTGAATTGCTAGCAGTCCTATATCGCCAACCATTTTCTCAGCTTCCATCAAATACAATGGGATGTCCTTTCCTTCCCTATAGACCACAATTTGCTTAACACGAACCTGCCCTTTGCCGTAGTAGAAAACGCGAAACTCAACGGTCGCCTCCTGATTGAGGTCAAAATCAAGAGCAACGTTTCTGTACTGTCCCCCTTCTTCAGAACCTGTTAATATGGATTCAGCATGGATCGTAATGTTTCCACTTTCAGAGACGCTTGACACCTCTATACGTGCTGCTTTTTCATTAATTTCGGCATCCGTATAAATAGAATAATTGGCGCGGAATTTTCCGGGCGGATAGGTAACATATGGCCCATACACCAAAAATCCGGGCTTATCTTCACCACTGACTGCCTGAAAGACCATTTGACCAATATCTTTATCTTTAACAACCTTTCCTGTCTGGTGATGCAGAGCATTCACCCCGTAAATCGTTGGCATGGTATACCATGCCTGTTCTGTTTCATCGCCAACCAACTCCTTACTTTTCACCTTAAAGAGAAAGAGTCTATCCCAGTTTCCTGTCCATGTTTTAAAATATATCGTATTATATGCAAAAGGAATAAATTCGAGATAGGGTGAATTTTGGAAGCGTCTAACTGTTGTCAACGGAACAAAAGGACTCACCTTTTCCAAAAAAACGTCTCTATTATTATGAACGGTAATAAATTTCACTCCAAGATCATGTAAGAGTTCAAATTGTTTCCTGTCAAGCCGTCCACGGTTTAAACCAGCCAACGGTTTAAAAACCGTATCTATATACTCAGTCAGAACCAACGGACTAGAGCCATTGACCCGTGGCACCCGATCAAGCATAATATAGTGTTGGTACAGTGATGATTGATGGGAATCTCCAGGCCAGAGGGGGATTTCCAGAAGCAGACCATCTCCAACGTTCTCTTTTACATAGCGATAGATATCCTGCCCTCTATCAAGAATATTAATTCCCATAGGCTTAAAAACATTAAAATCCTTGAGTTGCAGTCCGGCGGCAACAAGAATAAGCAAGGTAAATACTCTCAGAGACGCACGTCTCTGACAACCTTGCTGAATCTTTTTCACCATAAAGCCAACTAGGATGGCAAGGGAAAAAAGTACCAATGTAATAAAACGATCAGACACTCTCGGGTAATTAAAAAATGGGAAATAGTAGTAAAAAAGTGCGTATAGGGAAGACTTCCCAAAGGCCAAACCAAGGGCAAGGATTGAACAGCATAATGCAACAGCGACATAGAAAAGAGAGATCAGATCATTTTCATTATGGAACTTCTTTTGCTCTTTCTTAAGAAGAAGGTGCCAAAACAGCATCAGGAAAAAACAGCCAGTCAAGACAGCAGTTACTATCCCAATGTAAACATTACTCATTGAATACAATATGTCAGAAAGACGTGCCGAAAACAATGCTACATCATCTAATGTCCTGCCGCCAGCAGCTATTGTAGAATCTATTTTTTTTGCTTTAGTACTAACGATTCGATAAACGATCAGTCCCATGCAACAAATTACTGGAATAAGAGGATAAATGCTCCTTCTTTTGCTCCACATCCCATCCACTAAACTTTTCAGCATAGAAAACAGGTACTGTCGAAGCAAAACCAATTTCATTCCGATTATCACCACAAAAATGATGCCGACAAGTACGCCTGTTTCTACAGGTCTATAGAAATAAGATACAAGTGAGAGTGGAATCAGAAGAAAGAGAGGCGTCAAGGAGCCAGACTCCACACTCAAACTCTCACTGAAACTCAGAAAAGATAATCGTTGGTATACTGCAGCTAAACAAAGAGAAAAAATAACAGGAATAAATGGATAAATGCCCAATACCCACCAAAAAACAGGTGTGAAGAACGGATCCTGATCACGGCAGAAAAAAAGAAATTGAACATAAACGACTACCGCTGCGCCTGCTGCCCACAATATGAACAAGGACCGAGGTATGGACCAGGAAAGAGCACCTCTTCCGGGTACCGCCCTGGGTAAAACAGAATCTCCTTGAACAGGAAATAAAGCAACAACACGAACAGGAACATAAATGCCTAAAAACACCATTATATAAAAAATAAGATGCGGTNCAAGCATGGAGAGAAAGATCAAACCAATACCGGAAAGAAAGCCATATCTGATTTTTGTTGACTGAACTCCCTTTTCCAGGAAATATAGAATAAAAGGATAACAAAAATAGAGAAACCCATAACCATGACCTGCTGCAAACCCATTGATACGGCTGGGAGCAAAAGTGAAAATTATAGCAGCTAACAATGCCCCGGTTTTGCTGTTGGTATACAAACGAACAAGCAAATACATAAAAACACCAGCAAACACATAACTGCTAATAATAACACAATTATAGGCTGCCACATCACCTAAAGGGCTAAACAACATATAGAGAAATGCCAGGGGAACTGTATTAAGACCCGTGGTTTCATGGTCTAAAACCATGTTAAATTCGTAAGGATTTGTATTAAAAGGTATTGCCCCAGTAAAATTCTCCTTTACGAGCCAGAACCAATATAAAAGCTGCATTTGATCGCCGGATCTATTCCAGACCTTTGCACCACCGAAAGGAGAATAAGGAATTCCTGTGTCGAAATAGAGAACCAGGGGATATGTTGAAATAATTGCCAAGGCCAGCATCAACAGGAAAACGGCCAATATTTCCCACCATTTTTTAACCATTNATTTNACCTNCAAGTTCTTCCAGNCGAGGTTTAATNGCCTCTGGCAGGAAAACTTCTCTGCGGTTTTGCTGTCCTGAAAGCACTTTCTTTCTAATATCAGGATCATGCATAAGTAATTTTGCTGCAACAGCTAAACTTTGTAAATCATCTTTTCCTGTAAAGAGCAGTCCTCCCTCCCCAAGTGTCTCTGGCACAGCAGAGCTTTTATAGGCAAAAACAGGCACATCAAACCACATAGCCTCAATTAACGGCACNCCAAANCCNTCATGTTCACTCATGGACCAGAACAGGTCGGCACAGCGATAACATGNATGGAGTGCATCATCAGGAACTTTACCGGTAAATAAAACATCCCCTTCCAGGCTCTGCTCACGTACCTGTCTTTTTAGATCCTGATAATAACTTTCCTCTTCAATAAAGCCCCCCACCAATATCAACCTGGCATTGCCATACATTGACAGATAGGATGCGAATCCATTTATCAGATCATGCTGACATTTATTTGCCACAAGCCTTCCCACAAAAAGAATATTATCTCTTCCATCCTGCAAGCGAGCCATCATATTGGGCTCAGCCGGAATGTTCCATTTCTCAGGAGAAATACAAATGGGAAGAACTGACGGATTGCTAAAACCGTGATCCAGAAGATCATTACTGTTAAAACGGGAATCACCGGCACTGACAGGGAAATGTGGTGCCAGTCTCTTGAGATCATTCAAACCCTGTTCCAGTTTTTTGGCCAGTGCAGGATCCGCATCACGAACCATCTCAGGCGGGGTAACATTATGATAAATGAGCATCTTGGGACCAGGATGATTTATAACAAAATCAGTCAATCCTGCACCGATTGAGTGATGATAGATTAAACCGGCTGTCTTTTGAATCCCTTTCCCATCCTTAAATCGATACGCCTCATGGGTCATGGATGGATCAATGGCTTCGGTGAAAATCTTTGATTTACAGCCCATACCTTTAAGAAGATCGCGGATAATCATAGCCTGGTTGCTGATGGCATCACCATAGGCGAATCCTGGAGTAAGCTGATGAATAACAGGCAGCAAAGAATGATGTGTCTTGGGGAATGTTAAGGGCGTCGCCGAACAAAGGCCCAGAACGGTTTCATAGCGATCAATCACTGCATCCCATTCTGCATATTGTCTGGCGTACTCTTTTCCCATTTTACCAACACTCAGTAACTCCGATTCTTCTTTCTGCTCAAAGGTATGAAAAAGACTGCTCCACTCATCAAGACTCTCTGCAAGCCAGCCACCATTTGCGGCTTCTACTGCCATTGCTGTTGCCAGGCATTTTCTGTGTGCTGCCACCGGTCTGCCATAAAACCAGGCCTCCATGATGACTCTTGAATAACTCTCATTTTTACTCGGTTGAAACAAGGTTGTACAATTAGAGAGCAGCGCCTCTTTGTCCTCTTCAGAAACAAGTCCAAGATCATAGACATCCAGAACGCCTGCACCAAACTGTCCTTCCCCAGGTCCTGCAATAATAAGCTTCATCCTGCTTTCTGGATGACTTGTACGGAATTTTTGAAAAGCCTCAACCACCATTGTGGTATTTTTAGTTTTGTCTCTCCTGCCAAGACAGAGTACATATGACTCCTTGGCAAGATCAAGTCCTGCAACCTGATCCGGCAATTCAGCCTGCTGCAAATCAAAACTCTCAACACCAACCCCAACAACTTCACCCTTTCGCATAATTCCAGGGCCAAATAAAGAATGAGCCAGTTTTTCTTCTCCAAGGGAATTGTATAAAATTCCTTTGCACTGACGCATACATTTTTCAACTTCAGGTAAATAGGCATACACTTCATCGTGAAGGCAGGGTTGCAGCCAGGACTTCTCTGCAACAAGGGGAAGACCGTTGAGTATTACACCATAAAGATAGGGCAGAAAAATAAAGGC
>JAESPV010000017.1 GCA_016765495.1 Desulfocapsa sp.
TCAAAACAGTTTCTTGTTTTTTATGACACATAAGTTGAGTAGTAAGGCACTAATCCAGGAATACAATACTATTTATTCTGTTGCATAGGAATTTAATGGTATTGTGTCCCCGGAATATCCTAAGTTGAGTAGTAAGGCACTAATCCAGGAATACAATACTATTTATTCTGTTGCATAGGAATTTAATGGTATTGTGTCCCCGGAATATCCCCCTCCTAAACAGTTTGTTTTGTACCTTAACAGACTGTCTCAAATATGGGGTCCACTATACCTGATGTGGAGGACTCAGTCCAAATGTTTAACTGCGCCCCTTATGGAATCGTTAGGCTATTGTTCTAATCGGCGAAGATCCGGATGATAATATTTGCCCCCAACTTAATGCCCATCGTGTTCTATCGTCGTTTTGGGCCAAACGATAAAATTCTGGGCATACGCTGTTGTTTAGCCGCGGGGTCCTGCAACGCTCTATAAGTTCCTCTTCCGTTCCTTTAAATACTGACAAAACATGAATTTTTCCTGCCGTATCTTCCTTGGTGTAATTGCGTGGTGAATCTGACATGTTATTCCACTTTTCAGCCAAGGCTTCGTTATACCAATCTGTTATCTTCACCAGTGCTTTGTCATCATTGAGCTTTCCCTTTAGATAGTTATACTCACTTTCGTCCAGATTATGATTAATCACCTCTATCTCGTCACCTGTATTGGTAAAGTCAAACTTTTTAGTCAGTATCCAGGGGGCCTCCTCTTCAATTTCTTTAAGAAATTTATTAGTATGATAATCCAGATCAGAAAACATCTGCATACTGAGCCTCAGCTCAGCAGTAAGTTCTTCGGAGATTTCTTTGGCGATTTTTTCGAAGTTCTTATTTTCAAGCTTTTCTAGAATTATTTGAACATCTGGGTCACCACCCTTGAGCTCAGTATCTTTTCGTGAAAAGGTCGAATCATTGCGAGCGTGTTGACGTACTATAGGCAGCGTTTGAGAAGAGGTATTAATCGTTGTCATGGCAACTATCCTTTCTGAAATTGTAGAATAAAAGAAATCAGTGATCTTTTCAGTGATATCCTTATATATCGGCAACTAAGTTGAAAAACTTAGTTATGCGGGCCAGAACGACCCGCATATTTTCACATTATTATCTTGTGCCAATTACCTGCTCATCACAGATATGGGCATAGTTAAGATTAATTACATTGCCTGGCTGATTCAGTGGCTGAACATGAATTTGACTTGTTTGGCTGTTCCAAAGATCATAATAAATCCTCCAGTAAGTGGCTGGAGATCCATAATTGCTCCACTTTTCGAGAGGGGGATTACCTGAACAACCAGGTAAATCGAATGAATATGAAAAACGACCAAGTGTATTTGTCAATACAACTTGTGTCTGCCATTGGTCAACTATCGGGACGCTAATCACTACACTTCCCCCCACAACGGGGTCACCAGAGCTGTCCAAAGCAGTACCGCCAATACCTAAATTAGAATGGGCATTCTTCGCTTCCCAAACTAAATTCGTGAGATTGTCTGTTGTCCACATACTAATATCAGTTATGTTACTGACTAGGTAGCTTGTTTTGAGTTGGTAGTTGTTCAATGCAGATGGTGTGGTACCAGGAGTAGCTAAGGCTCTGAAATACATCGTTGATCCTAGGGAACCTGTCAAGCTGTAAGTACTGTCATGGTTTAAAACCACCCATGAAGAGTTGATAAAAGCTTCAACCTGATGTTCGGGACTACCACTGCTGGTTATTTTCAGTTGGCTTTCTGTGCTTTTCAGGGTGTAAGCATAGTAATCAACATCTGAAGGATTGTCTAAATTAGCAGTTACCGTCTGGCCGACAGTAATGGCAGGAATCTCATCTGTCATAGGACTGTCACTTGGCTCATAAGAGTCGTAGTTTGTATAGCTATTACCCAAAAAGTTAAAGCTTCCACCTGAGCCTACCATTAATTCCGCAACCAAAATATAGCTTGGAGTTGATAGAACGCCATAAGTTGCCTCAACAGATCCAGCAGGAACTTCTCCCCCATCAATTACATTCAAAAACCCTTGGACACTATCATATTCATACAGATATAAATTGAAGTCAGAGGCAGGGTCTGTAGCTGCCAATTGGCCAACAACTTTTGATTGCTGATTTAATGGCATTATATAGCAATGTTGCTCTCCGACAGTCGATATACTATCCGAATAGAGTTCATCTTCATTCAAGTTGTAAGCCAGAGCACAGTTAATACTGTGAGACGGAGGAGCTGTCATTGTCGTCATTGGAGCTGTATTGGTCATTACAGTTGGTGCATTTACAATCGACTTAGTGAGTTCCGGCCTTCTTATTTTTTTGGCTTTACCGGACAGTAGTGTTGAGGTGGTATTGGCAGTTGATATTTCAGCAGATTGGTCAGCATCAACCCAATCTGCTGATTCTTCAATAGTTGCAGAAAAAGCTGCTGGTGTGGCTAATAAAAGAATTAGCACAATAAACTTTAACGATTTCATCTACTCTCCTTTCTTAAATTGATGGTAAAAGACAACGGAAATGTTCAAAGTATGCCTCTAACAATGATACTGTGTACAGTTTTAAGTATCAACGCTTATCTGTAAATGTCAAAACGAACCACTAAAGTGACTGTAAATGACTTAAACTAACTCAGCTCAAGATTCTCTTTATCATACTAACCTGAAAAAAGGAAAATCTGGGTCAGACCACGATAAACACTAATAACAACATTCATTAAATGCCAGAGGCAGACATTACCTCTTGTCCCTGGTCTTTGTTTAATTTAAATTGAAAATTACGGCAAAAATCGACTAACCAGGCGTAGGAATATGCTTAAATTTCAGCCCAGAAAATCATCAATGTGGAACAACCCGTTCCAGTTCTTCACGTACAACTTTGCGGAGTACCGCTTCATTAACAGGTTCTTGCTTTTTGTTGAGGTATTCGCTGAAATTCTGGGGACACCATACTTAATTTTTTTTTTAGTATCATAATTAAGTATGGTGTCCAGAATTCCAGAATTAACGAAAAATCGCACGTTCTCGCGGGCCGGCGTTGAACGGATTGCTAACCTAGTTTCAAACAGGTGAGAAGCAATCGCTTTTTGAGGGAGAGCCAGAGATAAAAAAAGTACCCTCAACACACTTTGAAAAGCACAAAATTCCTATCCTATCCCCCTGCAAACAAATGATTTTACAGCTGAATTAATGCTTAACAAAAATGCACCCTTAGCATTTCCCTCGACAGTCACAGAACTACACAGAAAAGGCCCTTGGAAAGTCAAGATTATATTCCTGGATTAAAAAAAAATTGAGATAACAAAGGGTTGCAAAATTCAGAAAAAAGACATACAAATACTGTCCTATGGATAAGTATCAATCAGCAGAAAACACCGGTTCTTCATAGCCAGGCCATCCATCATCAAAAAAATCTTCCTGCTCTGTCACGGGAGGGCACGGGTTGTGTTGCGGCAGTGCAAACTTGGTATCTTTCGAATAACATCCCGGTCTTTGATGAAACTGATAATCTTCATCTCTCCCTGACAATGCGGGCATTTTAATGGGTCAACCTCCCAGGTAAGCGAGGAACGAGACTCCGTACTTTTTTGATACACTCCCGCCAAGTTGGTGGCGGAATTTTACGAGGCTTATGACTGGAAACATCGATGATTTCGACATCTTCATCGGGTGTTTCTGTTTCTTTCTCTTCAAGCTTCTGTTTTTCCCTGTCTCCCCTCATCCGGTTTGAATACCATCCTACGTACCTAACCATCTGAAAGCTTGGATTGGGGTTATGTTGTGTTATTGCTGCGATGAATTCTTCGGCAGTGCATATTGAAAAATTCTTTTTATTCTTACCATGTGTCATCTTTGAACGATACGTTACCATACCGGTATTTTCATTGTAATTGATCTTGCCGGTGGAGAATGGACTGCGGATGCTAAGTTGCAAATAGTGTAACGCTCTATGTTGCACATCATTAAAAGTATATTTTTTTCTTAAAAAGATCTTATCTCTGCTTTCCATTGGTAGTGATGCTTACAAGGGTTTACTGAAAGTTGCTTTTCATGCCAATAATGGTGCAAAACAGACACCAACAAACAATGAAACTCTTCCCAAAATCGCCGGCTTCCCGTTTAAAATAGCGGCCAAAACAGGATGGATCCTCAAAGAAAACAAAGGGAGTAGGAAATCTCGGCTGCACTGAGATTTGTGCGGATAAGAAGCCGTTTAGCTTCCCAATGGTTAATGAAAATCCTCTTCTCGTTGATGTCGTATTGCTAAGATGGTGATAGTTTTTTATTCTCGATATCAAAGAGTGCAACATACCCACTGCTACCAAAAGGGATGAGCATCTCCCGGAGAAAAGGATTACCAGAGGAGACTTTTCGACAGGAAAATGGAAAGTCTTCCAGAAATAGCATCGCTTTAGCTATGGCAACCCTTGCACGACGTGCTGCCTGGATATCCCGTTTAAGAAGAAAGCCATAAAGACGTTCGATATCCTCTTTGGCCTCTATGGTATAGCGAACCTGATAGCTCAACTTTTTTCTGCATTGGCCAGCATGGAGTCAAGATGATCCAGCACTTCATTGGCACTGAAGTATTCTCCACTTTGCTTTGCCTTGTCCCGGGATACTAGGCCGCGGGCAATGAATTCATTCTGGATTTTTCTTCGGCTGACCTGTTCCCGCAAGGCCTGTTCCATAAAACTCGACAATGTTTCATCGCTATTCAGCGAACATTCTACCGCTTTCCGCAATTTCGGTTCAACTCTCAGTGATGGTATGGTTGCAGATTTCATTCAAAGTTTCCTCCTTTTTTTCATGCATTGCATTTGTAATACATGATAATGGATGAGTAACCATCGTGCAAGAAAAACAAATAAGGTTCATCCAGCTAACGAGTATCCAGAAAAAGGGATATGCTGCTAATCGGTATATCATTGCATCGCTAAGCGAGAGTATGCCAGCGAAAATGGCACAGAACTCAATTCAATCCCACCAAAAATGAGTCCATTTACCCCCAATATTTAACAAAAAAGCAGAGTGTATTTCAAAAGACAGCCTCTTTTATTGAGAAGTTTAAGGGTGTGGGCGGCTATATTTAAGAGAGAAAATCATCAAGAAGCTCTCCGATGTCTCTGGAAAGGGTTTCAGCCTCACTACGATCAAAATGAACCGCCTGCGCAGCATATCCATGACAGTAACGACATTCTTCACAATACGTTTCAGCACAACGAACCTTTTGGAATCCTTCCAGGAATCCATCCAGTTTACTATTATCGATTATGATATCAAAGCTCAGCAGGCGACGTCGCAACTTCAGCATACGAAGCATCAAATGACGTTCTTCCGTGTTATATTGCCGCATACGCTCACGTACCTGATCTTCAATATCATCATGGAATCCGTCCGGATCACCAAGCATCTCCAAAGAAATGATATCCAGGAGATTTCCGTCATACCGACGTTCAGCGTACGCCTTGGTGACTCGTAACAACCAGGCGGTTGAACGCGATCTGTCTATAATCTTAAATTCATCATATCCCATATCCTCATACACATGAAGATCCTCGGGGCGAATCCAGCGACTCATCAAAAAGAGTTCAGGGTTCAAAAGACGCCTGCGAGTACACTGCCAGAGATAAAAATCGAGGAAAGTATTTGCCTTTTGCACACCCTGCTGAACCTGGGATGCATGCCCGACACTACTGGCATGCTCTGCCAGGTAGTGGCAGTTATAGATACAGGAGACATTGACAAACAACTGCATACCGCATGAAATTCCGGAACGAATCTTAGGCAGCATAGTGAAATCACGATTAAAATCACTATATGGAACAATTAAGGGATCCACACCAAGTGATTCCTGATACTTTAAACGGGAAAGGTTCGTGGGCCAGCTTAGAACACTTCCACGAATTGCAAGATCCGGAAAATTACGACGTACAAGTGCCACCACGGCCAGGTTTGCAATGGATACACTGTCAACGCCCATGTCCGCTAATTGCCCGACAAGGGCCAGTATTTGTTTTTTACCTTCCTGGGTTTGTTCCAAATTACCGAGACATGGTGCATTCAGGAGATAACAAAACGCAATATTACGGTCATGCGCTGCCCGGATATAGCTTGCAGCAAACTCCCAGTCTACAGTCGGAACAACAATGCCAGCCCTACCACCACCTACTATGTCAAAGGGTAATTTGGCGTAAATTGAAGTCACCTCAGGAATATTCCCAAGTCCCTCCAGTAACTCCATATCCCAATTTGCAGAAACACTTAATTTCATTCAAATTCCTTATTGAATTCACCGATACTCATCAGTTTATTCATGTTCTGTAAAGGATTTTCACAACCTGTCAGTCTTCCGTAAGCTGCAAATTGAAAAGGACTGATCCTCTTCAGGCGCAGTTTTTCAGTGAGCTCTGCAGCCTGCAGCTGAGCAGCAACTTCTTCCATTGTGAACGCTGCCTGCAGGGAATTTATCATATCCTGGCGCAGCAATGGCGGTGCATCCGGCATATATTTTCCAATCACATTCTGTACATCTTCTTCATTTGAGGGGCGAATAAGATCAACAACCAAAATGGCAGCATTTGCTTCACCATATAGCTCAAGTACATTCCACAAAACCATGGGATCAACAAGATGATGCAGAAAACTATTGGAAACAATCGCTCCATAATGACTGCGCGGCAGATTCAGACTATCAGGGAGTCTCCCATGAAAGAGTTTCACTCTGTGACTCAGCTCCTCCTCTCGCACAGCCTTCCGACCATATTCCAGCATATGATCGGCCCCGTCCACACCATCTATCCTGCAAGCAGGGAGAAGTTTTGCCAGACGTAAAGGTATGCCGGCGGCGCCGCATCCAAGGTCGAGGATGTCCGTTTCCGGTGTCAGATCAGGAAAGAATTGTTTAAAACACCAGACAAACAAGTAGTATGCACTATCCAAATCAGGGCCTGCATAAACAGCAGCCTGAGCAGGAGCGTCCATCAATTCTGCCTCAAGAACTCGTTTCACGTTGTATTCCTCTTACCCTCGTCCTAAAGCACCACCGCACACGAACCAACCAGTTGATATTGCATAAAAAGAAAACACACAAACGGCAGCAACAAATCATCGTATCAGATATGGATGTGAAAATAAAACTATTTTTTCTGTTTTGCATGCTCTTTTTTTGCCAAAACAGGGTTAGAATATTTGAATTTTTTCACTTTTCCTAGTACAAAGACAAAGGAATTAATCAATTAACAATACACGCTAACCTGCATATGTGGTATTCATACATTTCAACAGGATTTGACAACAACAACGCAATAGTTGCAAGAATAACAACCAGCGACACATCTCCCTGGTTTGAAGGGCACTTCCCTAATGACCCGACATTGCCGGCCATTGCCCAGCTGAGTATGGTAACCGAAACAATTTCCAGGGTTTTGCAAAAAGAGTTATCCTTACAAAGCCTGACACGAATTAAATTTAAGAAAGTTATCCGGCCTGGAGATATTCTGGATATACATGCCACGACCGGAAAGAAAGAGAACCAATACTCTTTCAAAGTAACCAGTGAAACCCAGGAAGTCTGCTCCGGTAGACTTGTGCTGGCCCCAATAAAGGAGCAACAACCAACACCATGACAACCGATACAACCGATACAATTCAGACAATCACCCGTATTGCTGAAATAATCATAAACGAGCTGAAACTTGAAGATGTCACCCCTGAAACCTTTGATTCGGATCTTGATCTGGTTGATGAGGTGGGAATCGATTCCATGGATCTTGCGACAATTGCACTGGTTATTCGTGATGAATTTGGGATCAGGATCGATGAGGATGACTACCCGAAACTTACCACTGTGCGTATTATTGCTGAGTACATCAGCAACAAACTCACAGAAAACGAGTAAGTGACAGGCTCAGAGCATGGCTGACAAGAAGATCGACCAAGAGTATAAATTCTCTGACATTATAGCGGATCCTGTCATCAGGAAACGTTTTTCCAAAATACGGAAATACTTTTTCCTGCGTGAATCCACCTATGATATGAGTAACCGCTGCAACCTTCGCTGTGAGGGGTGTTATTATTATGCCGGTGACAAACAGTTTGCTGAAGAAAACTTGAACACAGCCGATTGGAAACAGCTCATGACAGGTGAGAAAGAGCGCGGCATCACCTTTGTGGTGCTTGCCGGCGCTGAACCTGCCTACGTTCCAGATCTCTGTAAAACCTGCTTTGATACTATTCCATTGGGCTGTATTGCAAGTAATGGTTTAATTCCCATAGCCAAAGAAATCGATTATCGTATTCATCTTTCTGTCTGGGGGAATGATAAGACCAGCCTTGAAATCAGAAAGGCCAAAAACATGCTTGTCCGCCAGATGGAAAACTATCAGGGCGACTCAAGAGCTATCTGGGTGTACACATTTACTCCGGTAAATATTGATGAGGCCCGGGAAGTAACGGCAACACTGGCAGCTAATAATCATCAGATCACTTTTAATATGTTCTCTTCACCCGTTGGATATGACGGGCATCTTCGCCATACGCCGGAAACACTGGCTCGCACTGGAGCTATTATGGGTGAGCTGCTTGCTGAATTTCCAGACACCGTTATATTTTCACCCTATAATATCGTGGCACATACCCATGAACGCGGCTTACATGACCTTTTTTCCTGCTCCTATCCACGCATGAATCCTTCCACTGATGTTGGGCTAGGCAGATCTTTCCGCCAGTACCGGACTGATCTTAAATGGGATCGTGCTGCAGCCTGCTGCGTACCGGATACGGATTGTGATGATTGTCGTCATTATGCTGCCGGCAGTGCAGTGGTTACGGCAAGAATGTATCGCCATGCAACAAACCCTCTCCACTTTTCAGCCTGGCTCGACTATGTGGATACCTACCTTGCTGTATGGGTAAAGGGTTATGAGAAAAGTGCAAATCTCTGCAATGAATTGATTGAACCACCAGTTCATAACTAATCGCAACATACTATAAAGTTACACTATGAAAACCGTAAGTTCCCTACTTGATGCTGACTGGTATGAGCGCTACAAGAAAATATCCAGACTCAATATTCGAAGTTCCATCTATGATGTAACAGATCGCTGTAATCTACGCTGCAAAGGCTGTTTCTTCTTTTCATCCGGTGAACATGAGCGGGCTGCTGAAGAAAACGATGTGAGAAAATGGCATGATTTTGTAGAAAAAGAGATGGATCGTGGAGTAAATCTTGCCATCCTTATCGGTGGAGAACCCACACTCTGCATGGATAGAATCGAAGCATTTTATAAACGCCTTCCCACTTTCTGTGCCACCAATGGTCTTATCAAAGTACCGCGTGACCGCTTCCCGGACATGATGGTTGGCCTCTCCCTTTGGGGTGATGCTGAGGATGAGATCACCCTCCGTGGCCAGGATACCTTTACAATAACAAGTAAAAATTATGAAGGCGACCCGCATGCCTATTATCTCTACACTATTACGCCAAGGCAGTTGGGAAAAACGGAAAAAATTATTAAAAAAATTGAAAGTGTTGGCCTGAAGGTTCACATGCAGCTTCTTTCCAATGACGAGGATGTGAATGGTTTCTCCTGGAAACCAGAAGAACTGATAGCTATTCGTGCAGAAATGGATGGAATGCTTGATGCCTACCCGAACACTGTGGTCTCATCAAAATATTACCACGAAATTATCACCACCGGAAAAATGCTTGATAGAACATTTGGCTGGTCTGAATGTCCGTCAGTAACCATTTTAAGAGACAACCGTAATCCGCAGCCCAAACGACTGACCAACTTTATCCGCTGGGCATCGGATCTTAAAACCGTGCACCGGTGCTGCACCTCCGAAACGCGTGACTGCTCCACCTGTAAAGATGGCGCAGCCCATATGAGCTGGGTTATGGTCAATAAGCGTGCCCATATCAAAACACAAAAAGATTTACAAAATTGGATAGAAGTATATGAGATGTTTGCTAAATTATACCAGTTCATCCCCTGGTAATTTTGTGTTTTTGTGTTTTTTGGTTATGAAAAATAGATCATGAAAAACTCCAATCCGGTCATTATTGGCTACGATGCCATTTCAGCACTGGGTAGCGACCTTCAGCAGCAGTGGCAAGATGCCCTGGCTGGAAAAAGCGGTATTGCCCCTCTCTCCCGCTTTCCCTTAAAAGAAGACTTCCCCGTTCGCATTGCAGGTCAAGTTCCTGACATTGAAGATAAAAATAAAAAATATTCTTTCCTCAGCGCCAGACATCTGGCCAGTTGGAGTTCGCCGATCTTTAAGTATGGCATGCTCACCGTTGCCCGGGCTCTTGAACGAAGCGGCCTTGAAATAACACCTGAACTTGCTCCGCGAATTGCTGTAACATACAGTTCTGCCGTTGGCGGGATCGATGCTGTTTTAAATGCTGACAGACGACTGCAGGCAGAAAACAAACTTCCCCCGCCATACGCAAACCCTAATTCCTGTATCAATATGGTTGGCGGCAAAATTGCCATCCAGACAGGAGCAAAGGGACCCATTGTAACACCGGTTACTGCATGTGCAACAGGCCTTACATCCATGATCATGGGAGCTATGTTTCTGGCGCAGGGACGTGCAGATGTTGCAATCTGCGGAGCTGTTGACTTTGCACTCGTTGAACCCATTGTAGCAGGTTTCTATACCATGAACGGAGTCTACATTCCAAAGGCCGGACAGGAAGACGAGGCCCCGGAACTTGCCAGCCGTCCCTTTTCCAAAAACAGACGTGGATTTGTTATATCAGAAGGTGCTGGAGCCGTTATTCTGGCCACCCCTGAATTTGCCAAAAGTCATGGACTCAACTTCAGCACTGAGCTTGCCGGATGGGGAATGACTTCAGACGCCCATCATTTTGTGGCGCCCTATTTTGAAACCGTCAAACAGTGTATGGCAAATGCCTTGGGTGATGCAGGTATTACGCCCGAAGACGTTGCGGTAATCAATGCTCATGCCGCATCCACCCGTGTTGGTGACAAGGTGGAGCATGATGCCATCAGCACACTTTTTGGCAGCAATATGCCACCTGTCACAGCAAACAAATCACTTATCGGACATCCCATGGGAGCATCGAGTGTAATAGAATCAATCTTTAGTTTTCAGGGTATGCGTGATGGAATACTTCCTCCAACCATCAACTATCAACCTGATCCCGAAATTGACATTGACTGTGTTGCAAATAGTAAACGCAAACTTGATCAGGAGTTTGTCTTAAAGAATTCTTTTGGTTTTGGCGGCTGTAACAGCTGTGCTGTTTTCAAACAAATTAATTAGAGTTTTTATGAAAGCACCATTAAACAGAAGAGTCTTTGTCGCCGGATATGCGACGGCTACCCCACTCGGAAATACCTTTGAAAAAACCTGGGCAGCAGCAAGCAGAGGTGAAGCTGGATTTCGGCGTGTAACACGCTGCGCAACAACAAGCAGATCCAATGTAGTTGGTGAAATTCCGGATTGGGATCCTTCGCAACTCCCCTATGTTGACCGGAAAGAAGCCTCCATATGGAATGCGGCTTATGTTTTCCTCACCATGGAAATGTGTCGACAAGCCCTTCTGAACGCAGGTCTTGAAATGACACAGGAAACCGGCCCAAGAACTGCCTGCATGATCGGTTCTGCTCTGAACGGTACGGATTCATATCGAATTGCCATGGATAACTATGTCAACCGCGGACCACTCAAGGTGAGTCCCTATCTTCTTCCCAATGTATGCGCCAATCTGCCTGCCGGCAAAGCAGGAATGCTGCTTGGTTTCACAGGCCCCATTTTTTCCCCGCAGGGAGCCTGCGCCTCCGGTAATCATGCCATTGCCATCGGTTCCCGGATGATACGGGACGGAGATTGTGATTTTGTGCTCGCAGGTGGCGTGGAAACCTGCATTGTTCCTGAAATTATCCAGGGGTTTTCCAATATGCTGGCCACCATTAAGGTTGGTCCGAAAGATCGTGCCCACGACGACCCGACACTTGCATCCCGCCCTTTTAGTCTTGATCGCAAAGGTTTTGTGCTTTCTGAAGGAGCTGGCGTATTACTGCTTGCTGCCGAAGAAAAAATTGAATCGTTAGGACTTACAAAAAAAGCAGAAGTTGCAGGGATTGGTTGGACATCCGATGCCAAACATTTCACCCGGCCCAATAAAGAAACCATTGTACGTGCCATCCGTGGTGCCATTAATGATGCTGAAATCAACGCACAGGATATTGGAAGCATCAATGCCCACGGCACCTCAACACCAACAGGTGATGCCACAGAAGTTGCCTGTATGCGCAACGTATTTGGCAAAAAAATCAGCAACATTCCAGTCACAGCAAATAAATCACAAGTTGGCCACAGCCTGGGAGCATCGGCTGCCATTGAAGCTGCACTTTCCATTGAAGCCATGCAAAACGCCATGGTTCTGCCCACTGTAAACCATATCCACGATCCTGCTTTTGATGATATTGATGTTGTGCCAAATCAAAGCCGAAAACACTCATACGAGCATGTGCTCTCCAACTCATTTGGCTTTGGCGGCACCAACTGCTGTATTGTCTTCAGGGGAGTGTAAAAACAACAAAAAAAACCATGCGCCCAAAACCATTTATCCCAGAATTTCTGACTGATCATCCGGATCATGTTAAAGATGCAAACAGCGGCCTCATCTGGCACCGAAGTCAAATGCGTGTCCTGTATGTGGATACGGATCGTTCTCAAGTTGTGTACCACGCCAATTACTTGAAATATTTTGAATTTGGCCGTGCAGAATTAATGCGCGGGGCAAATTATCCCTACAAGCAGATCGAGGAAAGCGGCTATGTATACCCCATTATCAAGACCGAACTCAACTACTACACACCGCTTTTTTACGATGATCTGATGCACATCCATACCCGTCCTTCAAGCATCGAACTTGTAAAATTACAGTTTGATTACATTATCACACGAACCTCGGATGAAGAAATTATCTGTACTGGTTTCACCAAACATTGCGCAGTAAACAGTGATGGCATTCCGGTTCAGATTGATGAAAAAACGATTCGGCTCTGGGAGAGTTTTCCAAAGAACAAAAGTAATGACTGTCCGTAAAACTGTCCAGATTCAGGTTCATCCCTGGTTCAAAGATCATTATTTCAATGGGCAATCCATCTTCCCGGCAGTGGAAAGTATGCTTGTGCTGGCTGGGATTGCTAAAAAAATCAGGCCAGACATTCAAAGAACTGTTATGAGCAGGGCTTTTTTTTCAAAATTTCTTGCCATTCCTGATAATGCGACAGAGTTGTCGGTTCTGGTTGATATTGATGAGAATGAGAATGAGCTCTGCCTGAAGCTGCTTAGCAGGATTCAGTTGAAAAAAATCAGCCGGATCAAAGAACATGCTGAAATTCACTTTCCCGTAAAAACACCGGACACACCAGCTCTTCCGCAAATAACGGCGGCCGAAAAGTTTGTCGCCATCAAAGCAAGCCGGATATATGAAGAGCTCGTCCCCTTTGGCGAAACGTATCGTAGCCTCACAGGAGTACTGAAGATATCAGACAATATGGCCAGTGGAACGCTTCGGGCAGCAAAGCCTGGGACACAACACAGGATGGAACCGGAGATAGGCTCTCCATTTCCTTTGGATGGTGCCATGCATGCTGCCTGCGTGCTGGGTCAATGCATCGCTGATTTCGTTCCGTTTCCCGTTGGTTTTACTGCACGTTTCATCAACAAACCCACCCGGGCGGATAAAGAATACAGCACAACAGTGCTTACCAAATCAATAACGAAGGATGAGTTGCTATTTGACGTATCCATTTATGATGAAGCAGGGACAGTGTATGAAACGGTCAAAGGACTACGAATGCGAGATGTGAGCAGAGGAGCCGTTAAACCTCCCGGAGATTTGCCCAGGATAACAACTTCACCATTGTAACCCGGCACAGCCAGCGAAAAAAGATGACTGTATATTTAGCACCTGAAAAATACATCCCAAGCCCGAATACAGGATAGGAAATGCCATACACCAGTGGCCCGCCAACAACTGCAAGCAGAGGTTCATTGAATTTAACAGCCAAAATTCCAAGAAATGCAACGGCAGGCCAACCAAGAAGTGAGCCAAGAATAATCAAAAGGATCCCGGTAATAACCTGTAAAGATAATTTTTCTCTGAAAGCAGAAAGATCCGCCTGCTCCATAATGGCACTATGCACAAATCCAATATCAGCAATTTTTTGTATCAACTTTTTCATGAATCCTTACATTCAACTTCACCGTCCTGCCACAGGAGCACAGATCCGCAATGACAACCGTTTCTGATCCCTGGTCTTTTTTTGACAAAATCTATTGCATATCAATAGATACACGCATTGACAGAAGGACAGAAGCCCAAAAACAGTTTTCCTCAGCAAATCTCCTTGATAGAGTAGAATTTATACTTGTCAAAAAACATCCTGTCAATCCTGAGCAAGGCATTTTTGAATCCCATATGTACTGCTTACAAAGAGGCTTGCAGACAGGCGCCAGGCATATTTTAATCTTTGAAGACGATATTCTCTTTAAAACGTTTCAGCCGGAAATACTCCTCACCGGGGTTCAATTTCTGGAAAACAGGCAAAACTGGAAGGCATTTTTTCTTGGTGCTATAAGTCGTAAGATTACAACAACGGAAGTCTCGTCTGTGGTTAAAATCCAATACCAATGCCTGGCCCATGCATATGCAGTAAACCGCCCTTTTGCCAGACAGCTTGTTCGGGAATCATGGAACAACATTCCCTACGATGATCTGTTGCAAAAACAGTGTGAAGAGTTTTACGCGCTCTCGCCCATGCTTGCTTTCCAGAGCCAGGCCAGCAGTGATAACAAAACTGTTTTTCTGGATACAATGCGAAGATTTTTTGGGGGACTGGCTTTTATCCAACGCATGAACGAGATCTATCAAAAGAATAAGGTGTTTATTATTGTATCCCATGGATTGGGCATCATGGGATTGCTTCTGCTTATCACTCAATTGAAAAAATACTGACATTGTTTAATTATCGTCTTCTCACAGCCGTTTTTACCCTGATTTGCGCTGCCACTCTCACAGCTTTCCTGCGCCTGGAGATTGATACAGATATTGTGAGATCGCTCCCCTCTGATCAAAGCGTCGTAAGTGATGCACTCGATATTTTTACAAAGCATCCCATTCACGATCAGATTGCCATAAATATAAGCTTAAATATTGATGATCAAAACATCCTTGCAGACTGCGGAGAATATATTGAAGAACGGCTCCAGTCCAGCAATCTCTTCAGGAGAGTGGGAACGGATGAAATTGCAAATCTCATCCCGGATATCGCCCTCCACATTACAAAGAACCTGCCCATTCTTTTTTCACAACAGGAACTGGAGCAGAACATTTCCCCCCGGATTGAAAAAGAATTTATTGACACCCGGTTCAAGGAAATCCTTCGGAAATTAAGTAGTCTGGAAGGTATAGGACAGAGCACATTTATTACATCCGACCCCTTAGGTTTTATGGAACCGGTCATGGCAAAAATGGCCATGCTTACACCACTGCCGGGCACCACGATCTACAGAGGTTTTGTCTTCTCTCCAGACAAGCGTCATCTCCTGGTAACAGCCCGCCCCAACAGTGCCGGAACCAATACTGCCTCCGCCGGACAGATATCTGATTTGCTGAATGATATTGCAGTAACGTTACAAGACAAATACAGCCCTGATGGTATCAAAACAGAAATAACTCCGGTGGGTGCTTATCGGGCAGCACTGGACAACGAACGTATTATCCGCCACGATGTGAATCTGGCACTGCTGCTCTCAACGGCAGGTATCGGGATACTTCTCTTTATTGCTTTCCCACGCCCCCTGCTGGGACTTTTCGCCCTGCTTCCAGCCCTGGCAGGCACCGCAACAGCCCTGTTTCTCTTTTCCCTGCTCCATTCATCCATCTCCATCATGGCTCTCGGTTTTGGAGGAGCCATTATTTCCATTACGGTGGATCATGGCATCGCCTACCTGCTCTTTCTGGATCGTTCTAAAACAACAAAGGGTACGGAAGCATCGGGGGAAGTTCGAGCAATTGGAATTCTTGCGGTTCTCACCACCTGTGGTGCCTTTCTTACTCTCAGTTTCAGTGGATTTCCCGCTTTTGTGCAACTGGGTCAATTCACGGCCATGGGCGTACTCTTTTCCTTTTTGTTTGTTCATTTTATCTTTCCCCGGATCACACCTTCCATGGCGCCGTCAGCAAACAAACGGAAACTCCCCCTGCAGGGTGCGGTGGACAAACTTTATAATACCGGACGATTCGGAGCATTGGCTGCTGCATTTCTTGCGTTTTTTTTACTCTTCTTTGCACGCCCGGAATTTAACGTCAGCCTGGAAAGCATGAACACCGTAAGCTCAGAAACCCTCGCTGCTGATGCACTTTTCACAAATGTCTGGGGAAACATGAGCAATAAGATTGTCCTGATGATGACAGAACAATCAGCTGCCAACATTCAACAAAAAAATGATTCTATTCTTCAACTTATGACTGAAGACAAAGCAGCCGGGACAATCCAATCAGCCTTTATTCCGTCCATGATTTTTCCGGGCAGGGAACTTGCCGAAAAAAACCTGCGCGCCTGGAAGGAATTCTGGAATACGGAACGAATCGAAAATCTCGAAGATCAAATACAAAAAAACAGTACTGAACTCGGGTTTACAGCAGACAGCTTTAACCGCTTTCTAAAACTCCTTAGTCCTTCTCATACCATTCATGACACAGTCATTCCTGCCAGATTTTATAAACTTATGGGAATATCCGAACAAGATGGCCAGGTGATCCAATTCATTAATGTAAGCCCTGGAGAAAAATACAATAGCAAACACTTTTATGACCGCTATGGAGTACATGGAAAAATCTTTGACAGTCCCTATTTTTCTGAGCAGCTTGGAAACATTTTGTTTAACAGCTTTGTTACAATGCTTGGCATCATCGCCTTGAGTGTTGTGCTCTTACTGCTCATCTTTTTTGCCAGCTGGCAGCTCACACTCATCACACTTCTGCCTCCGCTTTTTTCCTATGTCTGTACATTAGGCACCATGAAACTGATAGGTCATCCGCTTGATATCCCGGGACTAATGCTCTCAATTGTGATTCTTGGCATGGGGATCGACTATTCCATTTTCTTTGTGAGAGCCCACCAGCGTTACCGGAACGCTGCGCACCCCTCCTTCACACTTGTGCGTATGGCTGTTTTTATGGCAGGAGCCTCCACGATAATCGGTTTTGGCGTCCTCTGTCTTGCCGAGCATTCTCTGCTACGATCCATAGGAGTCACTTCACTGCTCGGCGTCGGCTACTCGCTCCTTGGTGCATTCCTGCTATTACCCCCCCTGCTGCAAAGCTACTTCACAAGAAAAGTAAGTAGTGAGAAGCATCGGTTACCCATAGCTCAGTGCGTACGGAACAGATACCAGTTTATGGAAGCATATCCACGAATGTTTGCAAAATTCAAACTGCAAACTGATCCCATGTTTTCAGACCTGCCCCAACTGCTCACAGCTGACAGAACCCGCATTCAAACAATCCTGGATATCGGTTGTGGTTATGGCATTCCCGGATGCTGGTGTCTGGAGTATTGTCCCAATGCAAAAGTTTTTGGCCTTGATCCGGATTCTGAACGGGTGAGAGTGGCTGGACTTGCAATGGGAAAACGTGGTGAAATTCTGGAAGAAATGGCTCCTGATCTGCCTGTTTTACCAAGTCCCCCTGATCTGGTGCTGCTGCTGGACATGCTTCATTACCTTGACAACGACAGTATCACTGTTCTCTTTGCAAACTGTTACAAGGCAATTGCAGACAAAGGACTGCTGCTGACCCGATTTGTAATCCGCCCAGCCACAACGCCTTCATGGTCATGGAAGCTGGAGGAGTATCGAATACGTATTTCCGGGGGCAAAACGCACTACCGGAGTGCTGCCAAAATGGCAAAGCTTATGGAAAATGCAGGTTTTCACATTGAAACCAATATGACCACAGAATCAAACACAGAACTGATCTGGCTCATGGGGCGTGCAGAAAAAGAATGAAGACAACTATCAGGAAACCCCATAAATTTGTACACTCTCAAGCAGAAAAACTTGCTGTAATCGCTTTACTCATTTCCTTCCCACTCTTTGCAGGTTCCAGTTGGCTTGCCCCGTTTCCGTTGGTACTCTTCCTCCTGCTCTGTATTATTGCGCCATTTTGTCCACAATGGGGATTTTTTCTGCCAATAATCAGTAAGAGTGTTACCGGCAATAAGGGCGTTGCTCTCACTTTTGACGATGGCCCATCTCCTGTCACCACGCCAATTCTTTTGAACTTACTGAGAAGTTACAACTACAAAGCCACCTTTTTTGTCATCGGTCAAAAAGCAGAAAAATATCCTAATCTTATTGCAGATATTCTTGCGGACGGACACACCATTGGTAATCACTCATGGCAGCACGACAACCTGTTGATGTTGAGAAGCAGAAGAAGATTGAGGAAGGACATCAAAAAAACTCAAGCAACACTGGAAACCTGCGGGGTTCATCCTCTTGTCTTCAGACCCCCGGTCGGCATAACCAATCCACGGTTAAAAGCAGTATTACAAGAAGAACAGTTACTAGCAGTTACTTTCAGTTGCCGCGCCTTTGATCATGGCAACAGGAAACTCCCAAACCTGGCCGCACGTATCACTTCGAAGCTCAAGCCGGGTGACATCATTCTTCTCCATGACAGTAGGCCCGAAACAGAAGAGGCGACACAAGAATGGAAAAAAGAGATCAGCATCCTCTTTGCTACCCTGAAAAAAGAAGGTCCGGAAGTGGTGCCGCTGGAGCTGCTTACTGGTTCTGCTGTGCAGAAGTTCTAATTCAACCTGACACTCACAACAGTGGTGTAAATTCGAAGTGTTGCTGAAGGATTCAGGCCTGCCAAAAAAACGATTCAAATCACGCAGCTTTTCTTGTTGAACCCACCGCATTATGGTAGGCTTTCCCCAAACCACATCATCTTTGTATCTGGATAGAAAAATATTCCATTGTCCAGATACGCCTTCAGGAGAGACACCAGCATGTGCCCAACACCAGGAACTCCACGCGAAGTCACAACCCCGCATCGTCGCATTCCCATAAATATTCCAGAGGGAATCACTCCAACAGAGTTTTTTAACAGCCCATGTAATCTGCGCCATTTAGCCCGTGAAAACGGTCTTCTCCGAACACCTGAAAATTTTCTCCTCTACCGCAAAGCAATTGGCCACAGTAATATCTTTGATACCTCCATCATTTTGGATTCGTCTCAGAATATTTTAGATCCCCTTGGACGTCCGGTGCGACGCGATCAACTCAGCACTCAGGAAAAACTGGTCTTCTCCCGCATGACCCAGGTGGTCTTCACCTACATGCTTGAGAAATATCCAGATCCCCAACGTCACCTCCTCTTATGTGGAGAAGCAAGTCTGGATGCGACATGGCCTCTTGCGAAACCGGGGGTTCCAAGCATCCGCATGATCCATAACCATTTCATGGTATTTGAGAACGAAACCCTTTTTGCTTCACCACTTGCAGCCCATGACAACCCAAACCTCACGGATAGCGGCTACAACGGACTCTTTCTTGATTATTTAAGCGATGTCTATTTACGTTTCTTTGAAATTCTGGATCTGAATATTTTAAAGCCCCTGGAGACGGATCAGGCCAAATTGAAATGTACCGGATATCCTCAAGGGCTCCCGAGTTGGGAAGTGCAGGGAGGAATGGATGCTCTCACGCAAGGCGCATTCTGGAAAGAGTATGATATGGTGCTTCTAGGATTTCTTGATTTTTACCGCACATTATTTTCTCTTGTTTCCTCTAACACTGCAAGGATTCCGGCGGCGGCCCACTATCCTGATCAAATTGACAACATACTCCTGTTCAACAATGAATTCCACAGTGCCGCACGAATGTTGCGCCTGCAGGTTCTTGAAGATCCTTTGTTTGCCAATGAAATCCGTTGGCGCCCGGCATACAAACAGATTCTATATCGGGATGACACAGGACGCCTGATAGTTACCATCAGCCAAAACTCTGTGGGAAATGCCATCACCGAATTGCTCGGTATCGTTGTCAAACGCATTGACGACAAGAAAGCATATGAAAAGATCGAAAAATCCCTGGTTGATCAACTCCTTGAAGTCAGAAACCGTCTGGTACGATATAATTTTGGTTCCCCCATTGCCGCACCTTGCTGGCCAAATGGATCTTTTGTTCCCTGGTCATAGATTCGCCAAACCTTATACGCCAGCTTGGTTGAATTACACAAGGAATGATTTTAATGGCTCTTTTGAAATTTTACTTTACCCACTCAAATCTTAAAAGAGCCATATTCAAAAAAACACACAAATAAAACAGTTGCCATTTGCACCATATTTGGTACACTACGTTTATGGGTACTAATTTTAGATTGCAGGTTGTTTTTTACAAATCAGACTCTGGAGAAGAACCAGTACGTGATTGGCTTAAAAAACTCGACAAAGAAAACCGCAAAATCATTGGAGAAGATATAAAAACTGTTCAATTTGGCTGGCCATTAGGAATGCCACTTGTCCGTAAAGGTGAGACAGGTTTATGGGAAGTTCGTATTCAGTTGAATAACCGTATCGCCCGTATCTTATTCACTTCACATGAAGGACTCATGGTCTTGTTGCATGGGTTTATAAAAAAATCTCAGAAAACTCCCGCAAATGACTTAAAAGTCGCAAAACAACGTATGGAAACTTTTGGAGGTAAACATGAATAAACATATCGGCAGCAGTTTTGACGATTTTCTGGAAGAGGAAGACATATTAGCCGAAACAGAAGCAATCGCTATTAAACGAGTAATAGCCTATCAAGTTTCCCAACTAATGAAATCTAAAAAACTGTCAAAAGTTGCCATGGCACAGCAAATGAACACAAGTCGCTCTGCACTGGATAGACTTCTTGATCCACAAAATACATCCATCACTCTTCAAACATTAGAACGTGCAGCCCATGCCATAGGTAAACGGTTACGTATTGAATTCGCGTAACAAAAGAAAACGGAAAAGAAGCCGAATCGGGTAGCCGGGTATCTAGCCCCCAAACCTCCACACACCCCACAAACGGCTCTACCCCAGGGTACCTGTTGCAGGGCGCACACAGGGCGCTGCAAGGGACTGTCACAAACTGACACACCTTGAGGTCAAAGGTTTTGCAGTTGTAGCTGTGGCGCACCAGATATGGATCGAAACCGACACGCCAGCAAAGATTATTGAAGCATTTGCCATCGGTTTGATGGCCCAAGCCTGTGGACTTTGAAGCTCTGGCTTTTTCAATTGTTGGAAAAGTGAAACTATGAAGTGTGAAGCAGGAATTGAATCTCAAAGGTACATCTGGCAACTTTGAGAAAATTTTAAGGAGCAGATATGATAAGAGACTACTTAACTACCCGGGACTTGGACAAAAAATTAGTAGACCTAAGGGAGAAGCAAAAAAGCGCTGAGGGGCTTGACAACTCTTCCAAGGACTTGCTTAACACTCTAACCAGGATGAGTGAAGAAATCCCAGATTGGGCAGATGGCGTTACTCTTATTCCAGACAGTGAATGGGTTGAATATGTACAGGCCATGGTTGAAGGAATCAGTGGCGTTTACACCAACCTTCCACGATATGTTGTTATCAATTGGGAGGCCACAGCCGCACAGGTTCAGGAAGCATATACATACGTTGAGTATGATGATGTTGCATATTGGTACAAGGACTCTCGGAAGTAGTGGCGAATTATAATAAAGAGCACAGGATTGGTAAATCAGGGCGAATCAGGTTTTGCATTTTCAAATGTCTGAAGAATTATGACGGGATATGCGTTCACTTACCTGCCCTTTGTTCATCCACCTGTACTTGAAAAAAACGTAACTATTCAGCAGCACCTCACCTTCGTCCATTCTGACCAACTTGAGTAGCACAAGTACGCATCGTTGCTCAAAATGAACGAATATGAGGCACTTCCAAACAGTTACAACTCAGAGGTTAAGGTAATATCCTGCCCTGCTGAACAGTTACAAAAAAAACGTAATATACTGGCAGTGTGTGCAACGTTTTTCCAAGTACAGGTGGCGAAAAATCGCTTTTGCGAAACCTGCTTCCGCAATAAGAATAATAGAAGCTTCACAAAACTATCCTAGCCGCCAATGACAATAACACTTTACTGGCATGATTATGAGACCTGGGGAGCAGATCCCAGAAGAGATCGCCCAGCTCAATTTGCAGGAATCCGTACCGATACTGAGCTGAACATTATCGGCAAGGCACAAGTGAACTACTGCAAACCGGCCCAGGATGTACTTCCTGAGCCGCAAGCCTGCCTGATCACAGGTCTCACACCCCAAGCTGCATTGGCTGATGGACTCTGTGAAGCAGAATTTATGGCCGAAATTTACAGGGAATTTATGCAGCCGGGCACCTGCGGAGTAGGCTACAACAGTCTTCGTTTTGATGATGAATTTACCAGGTACGGATTCTATCGTAATTTTTTTGATCCCTACGCAAGAGAATGGCGCAACGGAAATTCGCGCTGGGACATTATCGATATGCTGCGCCTGACCCATGCTTTGCGCCCTGAAGGAATTGAATGGCCCACGAATGAAGACGGTGTCACCAGTTTTCGTCTGGAAGCATTAACGAGTGCAAACAATATCAGCCATGAAGGGGCACATGATGCTCTTTCCGATGTACATGCCACCATTAGCCTGGCACGCCTGGTGCGAGACCGTCATCCCAAGCTCTACGATTACCTTTTTGACATGCGGGACAAGCGTAAAGTCGCTGGAAGTTTGAATCTGCGTGAACAACAAACCGTTCTTCACGTTTCCTCCATGTTCCCAGCAAAAACTGGATGTATTTCCCCCGTGATTCCACTGGCCCCACATCCAACAAATAAAAATGGCATCATTATTTTTGATCTCCGCCATGACCCGGAGGCATTGCTTAGTCTTGATGTTGAAGAAATTCAAAAACGCTTATTCACTCGCAGTGCCGACTTACCTGAAGGAGTGGAGCGCATCCCGTTAAAAACCATCCATTTGAATAAATGCCCTGTGGTGGTTCCACTGAACACCCTGACTCCAGAAGCAGCAGAATGCTGGGATATTAACCTTGGAAAATCCGAAATCAATGCGAAGAAACTACGAGGAACGCACTCTTTAGCGCAAAAATTACAACAGATCTATAGTGGACAGGAGTTTCCACCCATTGCTGATCCTGATCAGAATTTGTATGGAGGAGGATTTTTTTCCGACAGAGATCGTTCCCTGATGGATACTATTCACGACATGTCAGCAACTGATTTGGCAAAAACCCGTATGCAGTTTGAAGATCCACGCCTTCCGGAAATGCTGTTCCGCTACCGTGCCAGAAACTGGCCGCAGACCTTATCACAAACAGAACGCAACAGATGGGATGAATATCGACGTGACCGTGTTACTAATCCTGATGCCGATTGTGGCATAACCCTTGTGGAATATCAAAAACAACTGGCACAAATGGTGGTACGATCAGACATGAACGAACAGGAACGAGAGATTCTTTCAGCTCTTGCTGATTGGCCGGCTGTAATTGGTCTCACCTGACAACTCCGCACAACCGGTAATCTCACCGCTGCTACCAGGAAGGCTACAAGACAGACCGCAGGGTATAGATCATCTGCTGTCCCTTACCTTTCATTTCAACGCGTTCACCATCAGAAAAAACAAACGTATTCTTGAGTAACTCATAACTTGCACTGGACACATTTACTTGCATTGGCTGCGCCAATTCCTCCATCCTTGCAGCAATATTGACTGTATCTCCAAAAATATCGTACAGATATTTTTCAGTACCAACCACTCCCCCAACCAACGGGCCACTGTGCATACCGACACGTAATTGCCAGATATGTGCGGCAGTATGGTTTCTGGCCTTTAAGAAGTCAACCATCTCAAAAGCGGCCCTGGCAACATTCTCAGTATGATTTTCGTTGCTCACGGGAACACCACAAACAAAGAGAAAAGCATCACCAATGGTTTTCATCCTCTCACAACTGTTTTTTAGAGTTATCCGGTCAAATGCCGTAAAAATCTCATTCAATTCCTGCAATATCACCTCCGGAGCCATTGCTGAAGAGGCGGCAGTAAAACCGATAATATCGACAAAACAAACCGTGGTCTCTGTGAAGAGTTGTGGAGCACACTCTCCTGTTTTCAGAAGTTCCATACCAACGCTTTTGGGAAGGACATTATAGAGTAAATTCTGGGATTTTTGTTTTTCCAGAAGCAGTAGCTGGTTTTTTTCCTCCAGCTTATGCTGCAATTGATGAATTCGCAGATGGGTAGCAATTCGCGCAATCACTTCTGCAGGCTCAAAGGGTTTTGTTATATAATCCACCCCACCTGTTTCAAATCCTTCCAGTTTATCTCTGGTGGAATCCAGAGAACTGATAAAGACGACCGGGATATCACTTGTATTTACGTCCTTTTTCAAATATTCGCAGGTAGTAAAACCATTTATCCCCGGCAATATAATATCGAGAACAATCAAATCCGGCAGAGTATGTTTAACAATTTCCAGGCTCTCTTCACCTGACCCTGCAATAAGGACCTGATAGTTCTGTTTGATAAAAATCTTCGCCAGAAGTTTTTGGTTAATAATAGAATCTTCAACAATCAATATCGTCTGTTGCATTAATTCTTTTTTCCACAGTTGATAGGTACAAAATGTTTTCTCAGTATCACCTGAAAAATTCCACCCACTCTTTGAGTTCTGAACATCATTCCCCGTGGGCAGAAGTTAGCAGTTTTCGGTTATTGCTGTTCGAAAACTGAAAACTGATATAGGAGAAAATCCCACAGAAATTTTAAATACCAGATACATTAAAATCTAAGCGTATCAAAACACAGCAATTAATACTACCACTATCACTGGACAGTAACCCGTTTGTCTTCAGACAATTATTACAACATCACGCAACGTGTCAAAAGCCAAACCATTGAATGACCTTAGACACTAACATTATTAACAAAAGATCCACTCCAGAACACTTCAAAGGAAATTTAAGGAAAATGAAACTTGGCTCAAGGCGAAATAAGTGCTTTAATATAAAAGACAATATAAAGAAACTATAGAAATTCATCTTTTACTGAGAAATCCTCCGTCCCATGCAACTGTTGCTACTGCAAATTCTTTTTTTTATAAAAAATAAAAAGGCCAAAAAAAATGTCCTCCTTCTGGCTAAGTTTCTCTTTTTTCTCGGCCTGATTATTGCGCTCTACAGCGTAACCTTCCATCTGCTCATGGCACATGAGGGAAAGGATTACAGCTGGATTACCGGAATGTATTGGACACTCACCGTTATGTCCACCCTTGGGTTTGGAGATATTACCTTTTCCACAGATCTTGGACTTCTATTTACCCTGCTTGTTCTCATTTCGGGTGTTATCCTGCTGCTCGTCATGCTACCTTTCACTTTTATTCAATTCTTCTGGGTGCCGTGGCTTGAAGCCCAAAACCAGACAAGAACGCCGCGTACCCTGCCGGAATCGATACAAGACCATGTCATCCTGACAAATTTTGACCCTATCACCAGAAATCTCGTCGAAAAACTGAAGAAACATAAATACGACTATAGTTTTGTCACCGCAGACCAGCAAACAGCCATTGACATATCTGATGCCGGATACAAAGTCGTTTTAGGTGAAGTGGATGTGCCTGAAACCTACCAAAAGATGCAGGCTGACAAAGCCTCCCTCATCGTTGCCACAGCCGATGATTTAATCAACACCAATATTTGCTTCACAGTGAGAGAAGTTAGCGACACTGTCCCGATTGCAGCGAGCGCTGACAACAAACATTCACTCGACATCCTCAAATTCCCTGGAAACACAAGCGTTTTTCGGCTTATGAACATGCTTGGCACCAGCATGGCAGAAAAGACAATGGTTGTACGACAAACGAATATCATTGGCAAGTTTGAACAATTACTCATCGGTGAATTTCCTGTCCGTGATATAGATCATCTTGCCGGCCAGACACTTATGCAATCCAAACTGAGGAACAGGATTGGGCTGACAGTCATCGGTATATGGGAGCGGGGCGAAATCCTCCCACCTGATCCAGATGCCACGCTCAAACAGACAAATATCCTTATCATTGCGGGAACCAAAGAAGATCTTGAACGGGTTGATCGTAGCCTGGCAATGTCTCCTGAAAAAGAAGATTCGGAGATTGGCATTCTTATTCTCGGAGGAGGCAGGGTCGGACAGGCCGCAGCTGACTACCTGGAAGAAAATGACATCCCTTATACAATTATTGAAAAACGTTCTATTATTACAACAGGAAACAACCGGCATATCCAAGGTGATGCTGCTGATATTAACACCTTGAAAGAAGCTGGTATTGAGAAAGCTCGTGCAGTTATCATCACCACCCACAATGACGCCATGAATATCTACCTTTCCTTTTACTGCCGTCAACTGCGCCCGGACATACAGATCCTGAGTAGAGCCGCTGAAGAACGAACGGTTTCCAAACTGCACCGGGCAGGAGCTGATATTGTAGACTCCTCAGCATCCCTGGGCGCAAACTCCATAATGAACCTGTTACAACCATCGAAATCATCATTTTTTTCAGAAGCACTTAATGTTTTTATGGTACCAACTCCAGATGCATTTATCGGAAAAACTCTAGCCGAAACCATGATACGGGAAAAAACCCGCTGTAACCTTCTTGCCATAAAAACAGAGAAAGACTTCACAACACACCTTGATCCTGATATGTCTTTTAATAAAGAAGGAAAATTAATTCTGGCAGGATCACTTGAAGCAGAAGAACTGTTCCGAAAAGAATATCTCAAATAACGTACTCAAATGGACAACCAGGAAGAGAAAAAAGAACTCTCTCTTAAAAACATTCAGAAAAAACTTGCGTTCTTTTTCCCCGAAGAATCTTACACCTTCACCAGGCAGGCAGTTGAAGATGGTGTAGCGTCTGGAGATTTTTTGGTCAATTCCAGCCAAATACTCCCCTATATTCAGACAGCACTACTCGATGAGAGAATTCTGGAGATACAGATTAATGGCATGAGCAAGGTTTATTTCAGCAGAATAAATGATGATTTCCCGGATCTTGAAGAAAGCGAAAACGATGCAGGTGAATTAACACTGACAGAACCCGATTACACAGCCGGGGATTATCTCAAACGGATGAGCCATGTCATCACCCTGCCCATCGAACCCGGTATGGGAAATCTTCATCTCCGTAACTCACAAAAGATTGTTATTCGATTTTTCACCTCCACAAGTGCTGTCGAGCTTGGAACCTTTTTCCAGGATTTGGCCATTGTTCGTGATATTCCTGTTCTCCGGTTAGCCTTCCCTGTTGTGGGCAGGCAAGTTCGAGAGGCAAGAGCATTTCGGGCAAAAGTCACTCAAGATGCAAATTTTAATATTTTTGTGAAAGGAAAGAAGACACGACCGGATATCCAGACAGAACCTATTGACATCAGTGCAGACGGCCTATCCTTCAACATTCAAAAGAAGCACCAAAGCATGTTTCAGGAAGATGAAATCTGCACAGTCCACTTTCTCATTGATGAAGAAATGCGGATAACAGTCAAGGGAAGCGTACGTCATATTTCCAAAGTGCGTGAAAAGAAAGGTATTCAATATCGTTGTGGACTCCAGCTGGAGATCCCCACACCTTCCATCGCAAGAGACATCGAAACCATTGTAGCCATGGTACAACGTGCCCATCTCAAAGAACTTTCTGATATATCCGAAGAGAGCGGCATTACCCTTATCAAGTAACGGAACGTACTGACCAGAACCCACCCTATGCATAGTTTGCCAGACAAACAGGAAATTCTTTTCGAAATAGTTTCGCTCCTTTCCAAAATTCTCTATTTAGATGCAGAGGAACACCTGACACACGGCCTGCGGATTGCCAGCCTGTCCCAAGCCATCGCCAAACAACTGCACCACGACCAGCCCACGCAGCTCTTCGTTGCCGGATTATTGCATAATATCGGTGGCACAAAGCAGAAAGAGAGCCATTCTCAGCATATTCAAGGTACTTTTCGGGATTTGGAGGAACGTGGGTATTCCACTCGAGGCGCTGAAATTCTGCAGAGTTTCCATCTCTTTCAACCACTTGCAGGGTGGATCGCTGACCACCATGAACGCTACGACGGAACAGGATTTCCTGAAGGGAAAGCAAGACATGCTATTTCTTCAGAGGCAGGGATTCTCCATCTCGCAGACCTTCTCGATATGTTCATAACCACTAATCCCAGGGCAACACTCAAAGAGACACGACTTTTCCTGAACAAACAATCGGCAAGTAGTGTTGATCCAATGATTGTCGAGGCAGCTAAGCAGTGTTTTTCTGCTCCGGAGAACCTTGCTTTTTTTGTTGACAGCAATTTCCATAAGGCACTGTTTGCAACTCTTGAAATTGATTTCCCCGGACTGCATGCCATATCTATCCCGGAGTTAATTTCTCAATTACTCTGGCTCACTGCCCTGGTGTCAAACAGCAGCAGCCAGGAAAAGGATTTTTATTCCAACCGGGTGGCCTTTTATTGTCATCGTATCGTTAAATCATTCGACATCCCGGATCTTGACCCGATCCAAGCCCTATGGGCAGGGCTCCTCCATGATATAGGGAATAACGCAACTGCAACACAAGAGACGCAAGAAAATCCTGAGCTATCGTCCAAACTGCTTAGCCATTATCAGCAACACCCGATGGTCTCTGCAGATCTTGTGACCACCGTGAACGTCCTTAAACACTTTCGACCCATTCTTGCAGCGCACCATGAATACTGGAATGGAACAGGATTTCCCACAGGCCTAAAAGGGAATGAAATTCCTCTTCTTTCCCAAATCATTGGGATCTGCGAATATTATGAAGACCTTGCAGAAAAAATGAGAAGTGGCCGGCAAGTCAATCTCCCGAGTATAATCGCTGAGCTTGAAAAAGAGCGGGACCGCCTGTTTTCATCACAACTTCTCGATGTCGCCATCCCGGTTTTTAACAATTGGGGATCACGTAATATCTCCTGGATGCAGGAAATAAAAAATGTGCATGCCTTTTTTACGTCCGATCCCTTCGACAACGTTTCTCAGGAGAATGAAACGCCGAGACAAACAGTGGCAGAAAAAACGGATAAGACTGACAACACGTTTTTTCCCCGGCAGTGGTCTCTTGCCAAACTCTCTTCAGACTTTACTGTACTTGAAGGAGACAGAGAACTCGGTACTATCACAAATGAATCCCTTGTTGAAAAGTTTTTTGATATTGTTGCGCCATCTATCATCAAAAAAACCCGTGAATCATTAAAAAAACTCGAAGAAAGTCATTCGCTCACTCTTACTCTCTTATCCAGACAGAAAATACAACTTGAAGTCATTTTCATAAAAAGCAACAAGGGCTATAACCTTCTCTACCGTGGAATCAACAAAACGCCACTTTTCACACGAACGCACTCCATATTTTATCAGCATTTCAAAAACAGCCCTGAAGCACTACTGCTTTTTGACAAAGAATCGGTGATCACAGATGTGAACAAAAGTGGCCTGAGTCTTCTCGGCTTTTCCAGAATAGGGTTAGTTGGCAAAGAACTCAATACGCTCTTTTCTCCATTCCTGTCAAAACCTCAAATAAGCTCCCTCCATATGCTGCTCGCTGAAACCGGGGATGAGGATATCTGGCTTGAAGAATTTTCGATTATTAATAATCAGGGGACAGCCTGCACACTCCAGGTAACCATTGAACCTCTTCCTGATTACAACGATCAACCAACGTATCTTTGCAGACTAAGAGATGTTTCAAGTAGAAAAAAGATGGAGGAGGATCTGGTTCAACGTGATCATGCCATGCAACTCATTGTGCACAATATTTCCGGATTAACAGGGGAGAATTTTTTCAAATCATTACTACAGCAATTTGAGGCACTGACAAAAGCTACGTTTGTCATGGTGGGAGAACTGGTATCAAACAACCTGGCTATCAATCCGCTTTCATTTCGCCAACATGGCACATTCCAGGACAGAGACCGATTTCTCCTTCATGGTACCCCCAGTAAGCTGATTTTTCAAAAAGGAGAAGTTTTCTTCCCAAATCGTTTGCAGGAATTCTTTCCTCTGGATAAATCATTAAAGAAACAACACATTCATTCATGCTGGGGGCTGCCCCTGCGAAGCCAGGATGGTACAGTCATTGGAGTTCTGGTGGCCATGGATGATAATGAAATACGTCGTTCAGAAAGTAGCCGGGCTCTGGTAAAAGTCCTGCAATCTCTAGCTGGAAGGGAACTTTCCAGGATGCAAACTGAGAGAAAGCTAAAACAAAATGAGCAGCAGCTGGAAAGCCAGAATATTGAATTGACCCGAATGAGCCAAATAAAAAGTGATATGATTGCTATCACTTCACATGACCTCAAATCCCCGCTTTCTGCCATTATTGGATATGCTAATATACTTAGCCAGTACTTTTCCACCCTGCCCGAAGAAAAAATAGTGCACTACATTCGTCGCATCGAAGAAGAGGGTGAAAAACAGCTTACTTTTATCAACAAACTTCTTGATCTCTATCGTATTGAATCCGGTGAAATCACTCTGGAACGTGAACAGGGTCGTCTCGATTTGCTCGTAACGGGTTGTATTGACAGTCAGGAACATGTTGCATCAGAACGAAACATTGTTATTCATTTCCACGTGAAAGGCTCCCCGGCTCTCATCACCTTTGATCCCACTCGTATGGAACAGGTTGTTTCAAACATTTTATCCAACGCCATAAAATTTTCTCCGGATAATTCAACCATAGATATTCTCTACCGCCAGGACGAAGCATCTGTTCTTATTGAAATTTGTGACCATGGGTCCGGAATTGACGAAGAAGAGATCCTCCATATTTTTGATCGCTATTACATGGGCCGTACTGATTTTGAGATTCGTCCTGAAGGATCAGGCCTTGGGCTTTATATCGTAAAAAACATAATTACCCTCCATGGTGGAGACGTCTCCGCCCGCAACAGAAAGAAAGGCGGTAGTTGCTTTTCTGTGTGGATTCCTGCAAATAATTAATGGACAAGCCCCATGACACAACAAAAAATTTTAATAATTGATGATGATCCAGCCCAACATGAAATACTTGATGTACATTTGAGCCTCGCAGGATTTGATACTCTCCATGCAACCAGCAGTGCAGAGGGATTTGAAAGAGTAAAAGACCATACTGTTGCACTTATTCTGCTGGACATAAACATGCCGAAAATGGATGGTTTCCAGACCATTGAAATTTTACGTAGCACCCCCCAGACACGAGACACCCCTGTCCTCTTCCTGACCAGCCTTGATCGACAATATCTAAAAGTCAAAGGGCTGGAACTGGGAGCCGATGATTATGTTACAAAACCCTTCAATGGTGCAGAATTGATCGCACGAATCAAGGCGATCCTTCGCAGGCAGAGTACTTCTTCAGAGAAATTTGCCTTAAGCGGCGATATTCAGGAAATAGGCATGTGTGATCTTTTACAGAATATCAGCCAATCTTTAAAAACAGGAAAGATTCTCTTTTCCGACATGAACGGAGAACTCATTATCTCCGGTGAAAATATTCTTTATGCCCGCCAGGGAACTTGCAGCAATATTGACGGCCTGCTCCGTTTAATGCTTCTGGAGTATGGCCGGTTTTCGGTAACGTATGGCGCATTTTCTGTTTCGGAGAATGAACAGGCCATACCGGTCATGAAAGCTCTTCTTAGCGGTGTAAATGAAATTGACCAGATTAAAATGGCGGTTAAAGAGACAACGGGACAAGCAGATCCATTTCTTGAACTGACAGGGAATGCAACAGGAAACGCTTCCATTGACGCACTCAAGGCGAAGTTTCCCTGTCGTTTAATTGACCTTGCAACAACAATGTCAAAACCATTGAAGAATAATGTCTATAATATATTAAAGGCAATTCATACAAAGAGATTAACTGTTTTACCGGCAGATTATTCGAGTAAAAGAAAAAAGGACTAACCCGACACGTCGGAAATCTTTTGAGTATCGCTGGATAAGGACCTTCACCAAACAATTAGGGAGCCAGCCGCTCAATCTGCCAGCCGCTCTCTGCTGCGGTGTATAAAAATCGGTCATGGAGTCGATTTTCCCGCCCCTGCCAAAACTCAATGGAGGAAGGACTGACCCGATAACCGCCCCAGAATGATGGCAAAGGCACATCGCCATTGGAAAATTTCTGCTTCATCTCCTTAAATTTCTGCATAAGAAGATTACGTGAGGAAATTGCACTGCTCTGGTTAGACACCCAGGCTGCAATTTGGGAATTGCGGGGCCGACTCATAAAGTACCTGGCAGATTCTGTGATTGAAATAGGTGTGGCAACCCCGGCAATACTTATCTGCCTCTCCAGTTCAAGCCAGGCAAAATGGAGATTCACCTTTGGATTTCCTTCTATTTCACGCACCTTTTGACTTCCCTTGTTTGTAAAAAAAACAAACCCATCCTTATCAAAATATTTGAGAAGAACCGCTCGCTGGCTCGGCTGCCCGTCCTTGCTTACTGTGGATAAAATCATAGCGTTGGGATCCTGAATATCGGTGTCCTTTGCCTGGTTAAACCAGAGGCTGAACTGTTCGACAGGACTTGCGAGCAGGTCATCATGCTCAAGCCCACTTTTCAAATATTCTCGACGAAAACTACTGATATCCATGATGTTTATCCTTTCTCAGTATATTGCTCAAAACTTACCCGATCCCTTAACAGAGAAGAATCGGCATGCCCTGTGCTTTCTTTTACCGGATAACCAATGGCAATAATGGCTTCCACAACCAGACCTTCCTTCAGCCCCAAAATATCTGCAACATGGGTTTCTGCACTTTTCCAATTATCATGTTGCCGTTTGCGAATCTGTATCCAGCAACTCCCGAGATCAAGGTCTGTGGCTTCAAGGTGAAGAAGTATTGCGGCAATGCTGCAGTCTTCAATCCAGGCATCACATTTTTCTGGATCAGCACACACAACGATACCCAAGGGCGCATTTTTCAAAAAAACAGCTCCATGCGGCTTTGCCTGGGACAATTGCTGCAAAGTATTCTTATTCTCCACCACTACGAATTCCCAAGGGGTTAAACTGCGGGAAGAAGGGGCACGCAGCATTGCTTCAATAAGAAGATCTATTTTCTCAGGCTCTACTGCCCTATCCTTAAATTGACGGCAGGATCTGCGTTTTCGTAAAAGATCAATAAACATCTATACCCTCAGTTTTCTGTTTTCAAAAGAGAATCAATAGTACGCCAATGGGGTAACAACCGATCCATATGGCTATAGAATTTCTCGTTGTGATTTCTTTCCAGTAAATGAAGTAATTCATGAACAAGAATATACTCCAGACATTCTTCAGCTTTTTTTGCAAGCGCAAGGCTCAGCCAAAGGCGACGCGAGGCAATATTACACGTTCCCCAACGAGTTTTCATCTTCTTTATTCGCCATTCCGCAGCATCTCTGCCCACCCGTGGCTGCCAGACCTTAAGGAGCGCAGGGATACGTTTTTTCAACTCACTGCGATACCACTCACTTAACAAATGCAACCTTGCTTTTGATGACGTTCCTGAGCGCACATGAAGAGAAATCCCAGTGGCAGGATCGAAGGTCACAGAATGGCGAAAACAGCCTTCAAACACAGTGAGAGGATAGTCTCTCCCCCAAACGCTGTGCATTTCACCACTTACCGCCTTCAGTGATATGGCGACGGGTTGGGCAAGAAAATGAGCCTGTTGCTTTTCGATCCAGCCCATACGGCTTATCACAGTCTGTCGCACACGTGTATCAGGTGTTACGTGAGGTACAGAAATCCGCACTCTGCCATCCGGCCCATACACTGCCAGATGGATATTCTTTATGGGTTTCCGCCACACCTCAACAGCAATACCTGCCACATCAATATGTTCTTTTTGCAAATATTTTTTTGACATCTAATGGATATGTACATGATGCCCTGCGGGCAGAAGGTGTTCGGTATTCGGTTTTCGGCAAGCAACAGAGGAACAACTCCCACAGAAACTTTGATTTTCCGATACATACATATACGCCCTTTCAGACCTCGTACACATACTTTAAAATCGTATCCACTTTGGGACACATTACGTTGTTTCTACTATTGTAATAAGGTGTCAGTTTTCAGTAACTGAAAACTGAGCAATTTTCAGGATTGTCTCTTTTCTCACCCCGGCAAGAGCTGCAAACTCCCGCCAACGGGAAACAGCCTCACTAACTTCACTAAATATTATACCTGCACGTTTAACGAGTATGCCTGCTTGTTCGGCAAGCTGTAAAATGTGTTTTTCTGTTGGCTTCCGCCCTTCACCCTGCACCGAGGTAGAGTGTTCTCCACCCGGTCCTCTGCTAAAGGTTAACTCATATGCCGGTGACAACGACCACTCACCTGTTTGATCATCCAGCAGGAAAGAAAAATTTTTCACATGGTCGTCACGGTTGTGAGCCAAAACATTGAAAACCATCATCCGGTAAGCATCTTCAAGGTTCTGGTTATTCCTGGTCAACAAAGTAGTGACTTTCAACAAATCTGCATAATCACTGCTCGGTATACGAAAGTTAGCATGAATAAGATTGCCCAATGTGTGCATATGATATCGCCTGTTACCTGCCGACCTGTCAAAACGTTTCACTCCAAAAAACTGTTCATCTTCTTTGGTTGTGAATAGTCGGGTCTCTTCCATTGTAATCCCTGATGAACTGGCCATTTTGGCATAAGCATATTCCACAGAACCTGCATCGGCAAGATCTTCCCTTGCTGAGAATTTGACTATCCAGTGCTCAAAACCAGGAGGAAGATCCACCTCACCAGAGACCATTTCACTGCTGTCAGGATTGAAACCTACAAGAACTTTAGGACGGGCACCTCCCGGACTTCCACCTGCCCGCATGAGCTGAGGGAGGATCGTATCAGATTTCCCGGTATATGTCATTTACCATCTTAATCCACATATGGAGAGTGGTCGATTTTACAATTCCGGCAACTCCCAGACAATGGCAGCCTTGCCCTGACGTTCAAGATAGTCGTTGGCTTTTGAAAAATGATGATTGCCAAAAAATCCACGATGGGCAGACAGGGGTGAGGGATGAACTGACTGCAGTACAAGATGACGTTCCCGGTTAATAAGCTTCCCTTTTTTTTGAGCGTAACCACCCCATAAAAAAAATACCAGTCCAGTATGCTCGTTATTCAGGTTTTTTATGATAGTATCGGTAAAACGTTCCCAGCCTTTTCCCTGATGAGAACCTGCTCTGTTTTTTTCAACTGTGAGAACGCTATTAAGCAGCAACACACCCTGCTCTGCCCAGCTTTTCAAATATCCATGACGGCTGATGGGAATCCCTAAGTCCTGTTGGATTTCTTTGAAAATATTCAGAAGTGATGGCGGAGATTTCACCCCCGGTTTCACAGAAAAACAGAGTCCATGCNCCTGCATTGGGCCATGGTATGGATCCTGGCCGATTATCACAACTTTAACATCGTCATAAGAAAGAAAATTCATACTGTTAAAAATATCATTTCCTTCAGGATAAATTACTTTCCCGGCCTGTTTTTCACTAAGGAGAAACTGTCTGAGTTGTTGCATATAAACCTGCTCAAACTCTACTCCTATCTTGTTTTTCCAAGAAGGTCTCAGCTGTACACGATCCTGTATTTCTGACATTNNAATAAACTCATTTTTTTATTTTTCATTTTTTTCTTCTTACTTAGCGAACACGTTACCATAAACCGTAAAGTTCAAAAACCAGGAATCAATAAAACCTGATTTGCCAAAAAGAAAAACAGTGACTACTTCTTTCAGGATGGCAAACCACAATGCGAATCCAGATAGCCCGCACTCCTCCAAAGATACGCGTTCTGCTCTGGAATACAGTGAAACAGTGCTGACAACAGACCAGGAACAGGATATAATGTCCTGCTCCCTCGTTTTATCTTCTGTTGGTATCAGTCACAGAGTGAGTCAGACACCGGAAAGCCTGGTTTTACGCGTATCGGCAGAAAATTTACATGCTGCCCGGTTTCAGCTACAGGCCTATCTGTACGAAAACCGAAACTGGCCTCCAAAACCAGTCTCATCTGCCAATTCGTTCACTCCACTCCTGCAACCTCCGACGCTGCTTCTGCTTGGCTGCTTAGCTCTTCTTTATTCTGTTACCGGCCCCTGGTCTGCTCATTCTATCTGGTTCACCGCAGGAGCAGGTGATGCTGACGCAATTTTGCAAAAAGGTGAATATTATAGGCTTATCACAGCACTCACCCTCCATGCAGACACGGCACATCTCTTAGGGAACTGCCTCTTTGGAGGATTTCTTTACCACTTTTTCTGCAAACTTACCGGCAATGGTCTAGGTCTGTTTGCCATGCTGTTTACTGCCACACTTGCAAACTATATTAATGTTGTACTCCATGGCAGCAATCATCTTTTTGTTGGATTTTCCACTGCAGTCTTTGCAATTATTGGAATGCTTGCCATGATCAGCCGTAACTATCGAACGGGCAACCGATACATATTGATTCTACCTTTTATGGCCGGAGCCGCCCTCCTTGCAATGATTGGCAGCTCTGGTGAACGAACAGATCTTGGTGCACATTTTTTCGGACTTTTATGCGGCATGGCATCTGGTTGGTTCCTTTGCAGGCCGACACTCTTAACATTGCGGAAATCAATGCTCTTTCAAAGCATCCTATTTGCTTCCTCCATAGGCATAATCACCGCTGCCTGGAAGATGGCTTTTTTGTAACAATCGATAATGCAAATAAAACATTGCGTTCATCAAAATAGTTATTACCTTAATCAGGATTAATAAGTTATTGACCTATAATTCTACCTGTAGAGAGAAAATTTATGCCCAATCAGGACCANCAGCCACCATGGGGAAAAAAGAAAAATCCCCNGACACCTGAAGAAATGGTGGCCCAGTTCATAAAAAAACTTCAGGACTACTTCTCGGGCTCTTCCAAGAAAGCCCCTGGACAAGAGACCCCCCCAAACCCCCTTGCCTCCATCGGAAAGCTTCTGCTTATTGTTCTGGTTGTTCTGGTGCTGCAGGGAATTTACTCGTCATTTTACAAAATNAACCCAGCAGAAGTTGGTGTTGTTTTACGTTTCGGCCAGTATGACCGTACGAACCAGTCTGGACTTCATTTTAAAATCCCATACATTGATACTCTCTATAAGGTTGATGTGGAACAAATCCGAAAAGAAGAATTCGGTTTCCGCAGTCGCCTGCCTGGGCAGAAAAGCAGTTTTGACCGCCGGGGCTACGACATGGAATCCCTCATGTTGACAGCTGACAAAAATGTCATCAATGTGGCCTGGATTGTCCAGTACAGAGTCCGTGACCCACAGAGGTACCTCTTTCAAATCAAAAATGTTACTCAGGCTGTACGAGATATTTCTGAAAGTGTCACTCGAAGAATCGTTGGTAACATGGATTTTGATTACGTCCTGTCCAATCGTGACCTGCTTGCCGTAGAGGTTAAAGCTGAACTGCAAAAAGAACTGAAAGCTCTTCAGGCCGGACTATCCATTGGTACGGTTCAGTTCCAGGATATCAACCCGCCTGATCAAGTTAAACCTGCGTTTAATGAAGTCAATGAAGCTGATCAGGACATGAAACGACTGGTCAATGAAGCTGAGGCAATCTATAACCAGAAAATCCCTCGAGCTCGCGGTTACGCCTTGCAGATTGTTGAAGAGGCACATGGTTACGCCGTTGGCCGCATCAATGATGCCAGAGGTGAATCACAACGTTTTCTCTCTATTTTAACAGAGTACAAACATGCTCCGGAAGTAACAAAAAAACGAATGTATCTTGAAACTATGCAGGAAGTTCTTCCTACCGTGGAATCAATCTACATTATGGACAAAGACCAGCAGACCCCACTGCCTCTTTTAAATCTCAGCAGGGGAGGCAGTTCTTCTGCTCCTTTGCCAGCTAAACAGTGAGGAACCAGTCATGAAACAGATAGCTCAATTTTTCCTTATCGGCCTGGTACTGCTTTCCATTACCGTGGTCTTTGACGGATTTTTCATCCTTAAAGAAGGCCAGCAGGCCATGATTACCCAGTTTGGTGCACCAGTTGGTGAGCCTAAAACCGAGGCTGGATTTAAATTCAAGCTGCCCTTTGTTCAGGATGTGAATTATTTTGATAAAAGGGTTCAAATCTGGGACGGTGAACCCAATCAGATTCCGACCAATGATAAAACATTTGTATTTCTTGACGTTTCTGCCAGATGGCGTATCACCGATGCGCTGCAATACATGCAGGCGGTAAAAACGGAAACACGTGCGCAATCACTCCTGGATGATATCATCGACGGTACAGTCCGTGATATGGTAAATAAAAATGACCTTATCGAGATTATTAGGAGCTCAGATTGGTCACTTGCAACCATGACCGATCCAAGAGTCAGCGATATCCCCCCCAAAGTTGGACGGGATGGCATCAGTAACCAGGTACTGGAAGCAGCTGCTAAAGTAACCCCGCAATACGGCATTGAACTTCTTGATGTTATGTTCAAACGTGTAAATTATATCGAATCGGTTCGGCTTAAAGTATATGACCGGATGATCTCGGAACGTAAATGAATTGCAGCCGAGAGACGCTCCACAGGTGAGGGTAAAAAAGCTGAGATTCTTGGTAAAGTTGAACGAGAGCTTACGGTTATCTTGTCAGAAGCAAATCGGGAAGCATCTGAGATTAAAGGTCCGGC
>JAESPV010000018.1 GCA_016765495.1 Desulfocapsa sp.
CTTGCGGAGCGCAGCGTAGCGAGTGCCAATCGCTTGAGCGGACACTTCCGCTCAGCTCCGCCATTCTTGCTGAATCGCAGCGTTCTTGTGGAGCGTAGCGGAACAAGGACGCTGCGATTCAGCAAGAACGTCGCAAATCACCGGCAAAATAAAGTTGCTGAGCGAAGCGGCGCAGCTTTATTTTGTCCGAGTGAATTTGCCTTGTTATGTGTTTTTAAATACATGCGAACGATGATACTCCAAATATATTTTATTCTTCTCTTTGGTTTGTATGTACATACCTTTTGAAATACCGAGAAGCTTATACTCAGGTAATTCACTTGAAATAAGGATGTTTCCTGATGATTCAAAAGAAATAAAACCTAAATCAAATGCTTTATCCAAGTTAGGCAATAATAAGAACCCGTTATATGGGTCAAGGCGCTCCTGATTACTGGATTTACTCCATGGTTTAATATGCGATGCTACAAGCAATGAAATTTGGTTGCACTTTGTTACGGAACAGCCACCCCATAAATCTACTAGGTTTTCTCTAAATTTTCCTTGACCAATTCTACTTTGGATTAAACTGGTTTTTTCTGTATTTTCTATATTTGTCTGCTCAATGATGCCTTGAATATCATTAGCAATTTCATCGTTGACGCTCGTCACTTCAAGAAATTGAATGTACAAGTCGAATGCTCGACTGTACATATTGTTCCCTCGATCATTGAGTAAAAAATATTCATCAATACCGAAATAGATTTCCTTTAGCTTTTTTGCCCTTTTTACATCATTGACCAAATATAGATCGCACCCATCAATACCTTGCTTCTTCAGGTGATTTGATATGGTTTTGATCGTCCGAGGATAACGCTGAGTATCTGTAATTTGAGGCTGCTCTAGTTTAATCCACTCTTCAAATTTTTGATGCCCCATGACTATCCTTTTTTACATATAACGTCTGAAATCAGTGGAAAACAGGGGATATGATGAATTTGTTTGGCATGTAGGACTTCAAAATTTACAATGATATTTCGATAAACCAAACCCATGATTTTCCACTGAATTGATTTGTTATGTGATTTCAAGCATATAGTTTACTTTTTTTGGGAGAGGGCATATTGTTTATTCTTCAAAAAATCCTCTTTCACAATACCAATCATTGTCAGCAAGAGCCTGAAACATTGCAGTATCCCAAGCATTTTTATGCAACCCCAACGCAACTGTTGCCCTTTTTTCTAATTCTCTTTTTACTCCAACCATTCCATTAATATTAAAGTCATACAGCAATAATTCTTTAAACGTTGCTAATTCAAAGGTAGCCTGTGTTGCAAATCGACTAGACAGATGAAAATCAGAAAAATGTGTTACGACCCTTTCTTTATTTATTTGCTCCCAATCTTCGGGTGGGCGAACAAAATATCGAATTGATGCTGGTGTTGTTTCCTGAACCTCTGCAAATAACCATTGTTCTGTTGTGATCAAATCGTGATCAAAGTATGGGTGAATACATTGTTGCCCTGGTTTGTCAGGGCTATCGGTGCCTTTTCCTTTATTGCAATCGAGACATGATGGAACAAGATTTAATGGTAAAACAGACAGATAAGGATATTTTGATTTTGGTAAATAATGATCTAAGGTTCCAACATGACCAAAGCCACAAAATGGACAGATGTTTAAAGGAGCACCAAATTTTAAGGTGTCATAAATTCTTCTAGCTGGCTTTTTCTGCCCCACCATATGATCGCTATATAATTTTTTAAAATCTTCTTTCGTTGCTAATCCAATTACAATGTCGCCATTTTTTCCCAAAAAAGGTTTTATTTGATAAGATTTAGCAAAAGGGGCCTTGGTAGAGTACTCATTTATAGCAATTTTGATATCATCTATTACTCCGTTAAACTTAGCCCTAAGTCCTACACTAGATATGCTATCAATACAAATTTGATATACATCTATGCTGTTATATACGGGTGGTGCTATTGATCTCATTATTGGTCACGGTTGGCAATTAAAGCTCTCAAAATTGCTTTGCCCTCAAAGCCCAATTGATTATTATACTCTTCTAGGATTTCATCATAATCATGTCCTTTGGCAACAGACTCTTGCAACAATCTATGAAACCCTGATTTGATCACCTCAAGGCCAAAAACTTCCCTTGTTAATGTTCCAACATTTTCCCCAAATGTTTCTCTTTCTAATCGTTCTGTTTTGCCAACTAGCTGGTTTCTGAATAATTTCCACACACATGACATTGGTACTTCCTGAAGTACTACAGGAGAATGAGTAGCAATTATAGCCACTCCATTCCTTGTGTATAATAGATCAGATAATGCTCTTATGAAAGCAGACAGTAATGGTGGATGAAGATGACTTTCTGGTTCATCCATTAGGACTAAGGTTTTTTCTTCAACTAATTCAATTAATTTTGTCACAGACAAAAGTACAATCGCATGCCCAGAACTCATTCTTGAATACAATTTTCTAGCTATTTTACTTAAATCTCCTTGATCTTCAATATTAGTTAATTCGCATAAATGCATTTGAGCAAAATTTTCATCTGATTCAAGTGTTTCAATAGCATTTATCCAGCGTTCTTTTTTCCTTTTTATGCTAAAGCAAGATTTGAGACTATTGATAAAATCTTGCTTAAGATGTAAACGATTTTTTAAAGTAGTTGTTTTTTCTCCATCATTTTCTACAACATTTTTTAACCCTACATAGTAAAAACAAGTTCCTTTGCTCCTGTCTATCTGGTCTTCTGGTGGATTAAAAGGGTCAAAAGCACTAAATGCGACAGAAATAACACTACTGAAATAATCATTTTTTATTACTCTCTCTTTATAGCTTGAGGTGTCAGAGACCGTTCCAGTTTCATCTTGGGATTTCTCAAGGTCAACAACAGAGCTAACAATATTATTTAATAATGTCGTTTTCCCGACTCCGTTGCGTCCAATAAGTATATGGACATTAGTAGCAGGTTTAGAGTTTGGCTCTACATTAAAATGTAAATCTATTCCAGAGTAGTGACTCGATGGTGACTTGCTGTATGAAAAATGAAATTTTGTTAGAGGTGCATCGCCTAATAAAATTCTTTTAAACTGGTTCTTTATTGAATTAACACTTACCCCTCGTAACAGTGATGTACTATATACATCTTCTTTTTCTGCAATATCTAAAAGTTTACTATTGTGAACTATATCATTAAGAGACTCAAGTACCTGCTTGCCAAGAGGTGGTGTTAAGTTGTTAATTATATTTTCATAATATTCAGAATCTTGACCAAGAGAAAAGAATCTACTTCCAAGATTTTCGAATTGAAGTGCAATTTCTTTTTCTGTCCATCCTGTAGTTTGGCCTATATAGCCAATTTTCACATTTCCAATGTCTACTTTTTCACCTTTCTCATCAAATACNGTAAGGTAAAATAATGACTTATAACTAAAATCATCCCAGTTGTTAAGTGTGAGACACGCTAGACTTATGCCTTTGGATGGTTCTCGGGTACCTATAGGTATTTTGCGGAAATTTATTGGCATGATAAATATATTTCATTCATTATTACTGTTCCATTTATTCACACATAATGGCGGNGCTGAGCGGATTTTTTTTCTTGATAATGGCTGCTGGCAGCCTAATTATCAAGGAAAAAGGTCTGCTCGAGCGTTTGGTTCTTGCGGAGCGCAGCGTAGCGAGTGCCAATCGCTTGAGCGGACACTTCCGCTCAGCTCCGCCATTCTTGCTGAATCGCAGCGTTCTTGTGGAGCGTAGCGGAACAAGGACGCTGCGATTCAGCAAGAACGTCGCAAATCACCGGCAAAATAAAGTTGCTGAGCGAAGCGGCGCAGCTTTATTTTGTCCGAGTGAATTTGCCTTGTTATGTGTTTTTAAATACATGCGAACGATGATACTCCAAATATATTTTATTCTTCTCTTTGGTTTGTATGTACATACCTTTTGAAATACCGAGAAGCTTATACTCAGGTAATTCACTTGAAATAAGGATGTTTCCTGATGATTCAAAAGAAATAAAACCTAAATCAAATGCTTTATCCAAGTTAGGCAATAATAAGAACCCGTTATATGGGTCAAGGCGCTCCTGATTACTGGATTTACTCCATGGTTTAATATGCGATGCTACAAGCAATGAAATTTGGTTGCACTTTGTTACGGAACAGCCACCCCATAAATCTACTAGGTTTTCTCTAAATTTTCCTTGACCAATTCTACTTTGGATTAAACTGGTTTTTTCTGTATTTTCTATATTTGTCTGCTCAATGATGCCTTGAATATCATTAGCAATTTCATCGTTGACGCTCGTCACTTCAAGAAATTGAATGTACAAGTCGAATGCTCGACTGTACATATTGTTCCCTCGATCATTGAGTAAAAAATATTCATCAATACCGAAATAGATTTCCTTTAGCTTTTTTGCCCTTTTTACATCATTGACCAAATATAGATCGCACCCATCAATACCTTGCTTCTTCAGGTGATTTGATATGGTTTTGATCGTCCGAGGATAACGCTGAGTATCTGTAATTTGAGGCTGCTCTAGTTTAATCCACTCTTCAAATTTTTGATGCCCCATGACTATCCTTTTTTACATATAACGTCTGAAATCAGTGGAAAACAGGGGATATGATGAATTTGTTTGGCATGTAGGACTTCAAAATTTACAATGATATTTCGATAAACCAAACCCATGATTTTCCACTGAATTGATTTGTTATGTGATTTCAAGCATATAGTTTACTTTTTTTGGGAGAGGGCATATTGTTTATTCTTCAAAAAATCCTCTTTCACAATACCAATCATTGTCAGCAAGAGCCTGAAACATTGCAGTATCCCAAGCATTTTTATGCAACCCCAACGCAACTGTTGCCCTTTTTTCTAATTCTCTTTTTACTCCAACCATTCCATTAATATTAAAGTCATACAGCAATAATTCTTTAAACGTTGCTAATTCAAAGGTAGCCTGTGTTGCAAATCGACTAGACAGATGAAAATCAGAAAAATGTGTTACGACCCTTTCTTTATTTATTTGCTCCCAATCTTCGGGTGGGCGAACAAAATATCGAATTGATGCTGGTGTTGTTTCCTGAACCTCTGCAAATAACCATTGTTCTGTTGTGATCAAATCGTGATCAAAGTATGGGTGAATACATTGTTGCCCTGGTTTGTCAGGGCTATCGGTGCCTTTTCCTTTATTGCAATCGAGACATGATGGAACAAGATTTAATGGTAAAACAGACAGATAAGGATATTTTGATTTTGGTAAATAATGATCTAAGGTTCCAACATGACCAAAGCCACAAAATGGACAGATGTTTAAAGGAGCACCAAATTTTAAGGTGTCATAAATTCTTCTAGCTGGCTTTTTC
>JAESPV010000019.1 GCA_016765495.1 Desulfocapsa sp.
CTCCACTATTTAAATACACTCCGGGATGATTCATCCTTCACCCTCGGAACTGACAACTACCCCGTTTCCTGGCTCCGGGAATCCATGAACTCATTTATTGATATCCTGAAACAGGATCCTGACAGTGATGAATTAGCTCGTATTATAGCTGACAATTTCACGATTTATCAGGCTGGGGGCAGAAAGGATTTACCCAGGGGAGAAATGCTGATTACCGGGTATTATGAGCCCTTCCTGAAAGGCAGCCTGACACTGAATCCCCCATATATTTACCCACTCTACGCCCCCCCTGAATCCCTTGTACAGATACGAGACAATGATAGTGGTAAGCTGTTTTTTAAACGAAGAGACAGCAACAATCAGCCTACCCCCTACTGGACACGCGAAGAAATCGAAGAAAACAACTATGCAGCCGGCAACGAACTGGTCTACCTTGATAGCCCTGTGGATGCCTTTATGCTTCATGTCCAAGGGTCAGGGAAAATTCAGTTGCAGGACGGCACAGTACGCTCCATCCACTATGCTGCATCCAATGGACTTGAATATTTTTCCATTGGTAAACTCTTGGCCGATCAAGAAAAAATGAGTCTTGAGGAAGTCTCCATCCCAACTATTCGTCAGTACCTGCGTGAACACCCGGAAGAACAGAAAAAAATCCTCAACCACAATATCAGATATATTTTCTTTAACTGGACACCGGATGGTGATCCCGTCGGAAGCATTGGAGAACCGCTTGTTGCAGGACGATCCATTGCAATAGATCCGGACGTGTTACCTCAAACGACACCTGCCTTTCTTATAAGCCGTAAACCTGTACTTGATGAATCCGGAAACATTGCAGAATGGATTCCCATGCACCGTTTTGTTTTTCCGCAGGATGCAGGTTCTGCAATCAAGGGCAGTGGACGTGCGGACTTGTACTGGGGAAGTAGTAACTATGCAAAAGTTGCAGCAGGAAGCATGAAAGAAGAGGGAAGCCTCTATTTTATGGTAAAAAACAAATTTGAAAAACTGAAAAAATAAGTTTGACAAGAAGCCATTGGCAAGACAGCTCGAAAGTATTTAATCAACGTGCTGAAGAATACGACAGCTGGTTTAACAACAGCCTGCTTTTTGATATTGAAATAGCGGCTGTTCGTGCATTGTCCATCCCCGTATCAGTTCCTGCCCTTGAGATTGGAGTGGGGCCAGGTCGTTTTGCTGAAGCACTTGGCTCCGGCTTTGGCATTGATCCAGCGTTTGCTCCCCTTAAAATTTCCAAAACCAGAGATATTGCAGTTTGTCAGGCAGTTGGAGAATTTCTACCATTTTGCAGCAACTCGCTTGCTAAAGTGTCTCTTTTTTTCACCCTTTGTTTTGTGCAAAAACCTGTAGAAGTCATTCGTGAATCCCATCGCATTTTACAAAACACCGGGCATCTGCTTTTAGGGTTTCTTCCGGCAACTGGCAAATGGGGGATACACCTGCAACAAAAAAAAGAAACTGGGCACCCTTTTTATGAGCATGCCAACTTTCTCACTGTTAAGCAGATTGAAAGACTTCTTGCAGAGCATGACTTTTCTCTTGTTGCTTCTGTTTCCACTCTTTACCAAGCTCCAGGGGAAGTTATCCGGATGGAATCTCCCCGGCGGGGACTAGATGAAAAAGCTGGCTTTATCGTTATAGCAGCTACAAAATAACACAAATCTAACCAAGCTGTGCAAACCGTTCCCAAAAGTCAGGAAATGATTTGGCGACACAACTTTCTCCTGTAATTCGTACTCCTGGAACCCGAAGCCCTGCAACAGCAAAACTCATGGCCATCCGATGATCATTATACGTTTCAATCTCTGCTCCGTGCAAACATGCTCCACCATCACCATGAATCACCATGTAATCATCCCCTTCTTCCACCTTGGCTCCCATTTTAGTGAGTTCTGCAAGGGTTGCCGTAAGACGATCGCATTCTTTAATTCTAAGATGGGCAATATTATTAATGACCGTTTTTCCATGGGCAAAGGCCGCAACAACTGCAAGAGTTGGAACTACATCAGGCATATCTCCCATATCCACGGTAATGCCTTTCAGACGTTCCCGGCCAGTAAGCGTAATTCCGCCACCATCACGCTTTACTTCGCACCCCATTCGTGCAAGCAGAGGGACAAGATTTGCATCACCCTGCAAAGAGGGAACCGGCACATTAGACACGGTTACCCGACCACCGGTAATGGCTGCTGCAGCCCAGAAATAGGATGCGTTTGATGCATCCCCTTCTATTTCATATTCCATGGCTCTGTACTTGCCCTTTGGAATGATAAAAGAAGTAAACTCCTCATTGCATTCCACACTCACTCCAAAATCAGACATCACAGACAGAGTCATGGCAACGTAGGGTTTGGATAAAACTTCGCCATTCACTTCCAGGGTAGCAGCTGTTGCAGCATAAGGTGCAACAAGCAGCAAGGATGAAACATATTGACTTGATTTCCCTTCAGGGAGAATTGTTGCACCGCCAGTCAGCCCCTTACTCAGTATCTGCAAAGGAGGGCACCCTGTACTCTGTACAGACGTAATATCGACACCCCATCCCTGCAATGCCTCCATAAGCGGCCCAATTGGACGTTCACGCATGCGTTCTTCACCATCTATGCGAAACTCTCCATACCCAAGTGCTGCTACCGATGTGAGAAAACGGGTGGCTGTACCATTATTACCAAGAAAAATCTCTTTTCCGGGGGTAGCAATATTTCCACCACTGCCATAAACAGTCCAGACATCCTCTTCCCGTTCAACCGAGATTCCCATTTGCCCCAAAGCGTTTGCAGTGTAGTTTGTATCTTCACTTGCGAGAGGACCTATGAGTTTACTTGTTCCCCTCGCAAGTGCTGCTGCGATGAGTGCTCGCTGAGTCAGACTTTTCGATCCGGGAACAGCCACAGTGGCATCCACTTTTGACACTGGTTTGATTTCTATCATTTGCTTATCATATAGTATTTCATTATTTATTAACAAGAGCCCTGATAAGTGCTTCACGCATAACCGGAACCGGAGCAGAAATCCCTATCCAAAGTTCAAACTGGGCAACCCCTTGATACAAAAGCATTTCAAGCCCATTGATGATTAGGCATCCATTTAGCTCTGCTTCCTGTAACAACCGGGTCTTCATGGGAGCATACACAATATCCATCACTACCTGGAAACGGGATACTATTCCCTCAGGCAGCGGACTCTTCTCAATATGAGGAACCATCCCCACNGATGTTGCATTAANCAGNATATCNCCGGACAANTGNTCAGTCTCTTCAAGAGAAATCCATGGACATCCTAATTCATCAGCCAGTGCCCGGCCACGAGATTCTGTTCGACTGCACAGAACAAACCGTGTCCCCTTTTCGAGAAGACCAAAACCAATGGCTCGGGCTGATCCCCCAGCACCAAGGATCACAGCCTTTGCACCATTGAGATCAATTGCTTCTTCCAAAGCACGTGTCGCCCCCAACCAATCCGTATTCAGCCCAGTCAAGAGACCATTCTTATTTATNACGGTATTTACAGCCCCAATTTTTTCAGCCACCGGATCAATACTATCCAGCAAATCCATTATGGNTTCTTTGTGGGGAATGGTAACACTTACGCCCTTTACNCCAAGACCACGGATACCAGNCACTGCAGCTCTAATTTCAAGTGCAGGAAAGGGCAGGTAAACACCATCAATACTAGATGCTGCAAGAGCCGCATTGTGCATGGCAGGACTGAGGGAATGACTGACTGGATTACCAATTATTCCATACACCACCGTTTTTCCATTTATGGCCATGTACTATACCCCATCAATGAGTAAATTTCTCGTAATGCCCGGACAGACAACTGGCCGGGTGCTGTAGCTTCCTCTTCACTCACACCACAATAGGTCATGTAGCCGCCAAGACCACAGGTGGCAACTCTGCTCACAACACCTGCACGTCCCATGCAAAAGGCAATGAGGGGGAAGTGTAGTTGCTCTGCCACTTCCTGCAAGCGCAACACGCGCATAACCTCCTGATGAGTGCGGGCAGTTGTAATAATTTTTCCGATATCAGCACCCTTGTCCTGCATCAGAGCCATTCGCCCCACCAGCTCTTCACGAGAAGGAGTCTCTTTAAAATTATGCCAGGAAAGAATAAGTTTTGTTCTGCTTTCCTTGCGTGCCAGACGCATTCGCCGATGTGACTCGTCGGGCGCAAGAAGCTCAAGGTCAACGTATGCGCTGTTTTCAGTAATAGCTTCAAGTAGTGGAGCAATACGCTGGTCTTCCTTTCCGGTAAATTCTCCTCCTTCCCAGGAAGGGCGGTTGGTAAACAGCAGAGAAGTTTTTAAGGTGTTCACGAAAGGTGAAACCGCAGGTACTTTTAGATAATCAAGACGGATTTCAAGAACATCTACCTGAGATGCAATGGAATCCGCAACAGCCAGGGTGGCATCAATGCTTTCACGTCCAATGGAGGCGCAGATACGGTTGGAAGATTTCATAGGTCTTTCTTATTTGTACTTTTCTCAGCAATGTTAATGGCCCAGGCGACAAGGAGGGAGACCATGGTGAAATCATCCAGGAATCCAAGACCCAGAATCCAGTCTGGAACAAGGTCAAAGGGAGAGAGCAGATACATAATCGCAACAGCCAGGATTGCTTTAACCTTCCACGGCGTATCCCGTCTAAAAAGGAGGCGCCCCCAGTACTGTACCCGGCTCAATAAATTAAGTTTTGAAGGACTGTTCTTAGGAGGAATCGGCATAATCAGGGAAGGACAACAGCTCCTATTATCTCACGAATTGAACCAAGTCTTTGCTCGGCAACATACTTGGCCAGGCCTTCAACTGCCTCTTCACTGGCCCGTGGATTAATAAAGTTTGCTGTTCCAATCTGTATGGCAGTAGCTCCAACCAACATAAATTCAAGTACATCTTCTACCGTTTCAATACCTCCAATACCAATCACCGGAATAGCTACCGCCTGTGCCACCTGATACACCATGCGTAAAGCGACAGGCTTTATAGCGGGACCTGACAGTCCACCAATGACGTTGGCAAGCCGCGGTTTTCTAGTTCGATGATCGATTGCCATACCAATAAGTGTATTGATAAGTGACACTGCATCAGCCCCCGCATCTTCAACAGCACGCGCAATAACTGTTATATCGGTTACATTGGGGGAGAGTTTTACAATAACAGGAACCGTTGACTCTTGTTTCACAGCAGTAGTCACTGCGGCTGCCATCCCGGGTACAGTTCCAAATGCCACCCCCCCCTTTTTTACATTGGGACACGATATATTAACTTCAATTGCAGCAATCCCTTTTAATCCCGCAAGACGTTCTGCAATCTCTCTATATTCCTCCAGTGTGTCACCAAGAATATTGACAACAACCGGTACATTTACGGCCTGCAGTGATTTCATCTTTTCAGATATAAATCGCTTTACGCCAACATTTTCAAGTCCTATGGCATTCAACATCCCGCATGAAGTTTCAACTATTCGTGGCGGTGGATTCCCAGACCGTGGTTCGAGGGAAATACCTTTCACAACTACTGCACCAAGACGATTAAGCTTTACATAGGGTTCAAACTCTCTTGCATAGCCAAATGTCCCGGATGCGGTCATTACCGGGTTTCTCAGCCTCAGCGATCCTATGGAAACGCCAAGGTCAACTTCTTTTATTGTATTTCCCATAGCAACTCCTCTGCATCAAAAACCGGGCCATCAAAACAGGAATGTGCATACCCACCCTTTTCAACGGGTACAATACATCCAAGACATGCCCCCATCCCGCATGCCATACTGGTCTCCATGGAGACCTGACAGGAAAAACCTTTCTTTTTACAAAAAAGATGAACAGCAAGCATCATTGGGTACGGTCCGCAAACATAGGTTTTTGATCCAGTGTTCAGATTAAGATTCTTAAGCACATCGATTACAAAACCATGGTGACCAAGGGAACCATCATCAGTAGCAGGATAAACTGGAAGACCTATCTCTTCAAAGTCCTTCACAAGTGGCTCAAGCTCACCTCTGGTTCTGGCACCAATCACTATCAGAGGTGGGTTCTCAGGACATTTACGAAACATCCATTTCCCTAAAAAAAGGAGCGGAGCAATCCCCATCCCCCCACCCACTAAACAATTAATGGTTGTATACTCTATCTTATAACCACTCCCTAAAGGACCCAGAACAGACAAATACTCCCCCTCACGACAATGGGCAAGAAGAGATGTTCCTCGTCCGACGACTTTAAAAAGAATCTGAAAATATCGACCATTGCTGACCTGAGAGATAGAAAAAGGCCTGCG
>JAESPV010000020.1 GCA_016765495.1 Desulfocapsa sp.
TATTAAAAGCAGGATTGACCAGACAGGACTACATAGCCGATTGAACAAAACATGTGGGTTTTGCAATATTTGATAGCACTGTTACCACCTAACCAAATCTTTCTTTACACGATGAATGGTAAAAAATGTAAGAAGAGATACAGGATTATTTTTCTTTTACAAACAACTCTAAACCTTAAAAGCGAGCCTCGCATTTGCTAACGCCTGCTTCAGCGGCTGCCGTAAGTGGCGCGGATTTTGCGATAGCAAAATTCCGTGACGCTTACGGTAGTCCGTTGGAAGCAATTGTTAGAAGTCATATTGCTCAAGAATACAATCCAGCTAGCCCTGGTAAAGTCATGAATTGTGATTTATTCCCACTTTTTTCTTCATCATTACTATTCAGTCTACGAGTACTCGAAACTAAAATACAATATTCTTTTGCTCTGGTTATACCAACAAAGTGTAAATTTAGTTCTTGATCCCAATCACTAAAAATTTCATCATAACAACCCTGTATAAACTCCCGCCTAGGGAATACCCAATCATATAAATCTAGATGGAACACCACATCGAACTCAAGACCTTTTGATTTATGCAACGTCATTACTTGAACTTCATTTTGGTCAATTGGCTTGTACTGTTTGATAACAATTTGATCATCCAAGATACGCCCTAATGCATTTTCTTCGACCTTTGTTATATCAATTTCAATTAATGCTTGGCAAATACGAATTAAATTGTCTTTTAATTCGTCTTGAGGGATATCTCTCAAGGCTTTTATTGTTCTGCTAATTTTTTTTCTTTCCATAGTGGATAATGTGCGAAATTGTTCTGTAGCTTCAAGTACATCATTTGCTAAAAATGTTGAATCAAAGTAATAGAATAACAATCCATTCAATATCTTAGTAGTTGGGGTGTTAATTGAGCTAAGCGGGTCATCACTATAAACCCTGAAAGGGACAGTTAAACCATTTTTTACAAATTCAAGGCTCCTATTACTTCTAACTAAAATGGCAATTTCTGATAATGAAGAGGCTAAACCATCATCAACTAACTTGTTTATCGGAACATTAATTTGTTGTACGGCACTTAGCTGATTGCCAGTATATACCCTCTGATAAACTCTAGTTTCCTCAGTGGGTTGCACTACTGAATTATCATTAAACAACCGATTTGCATAGTTATTTATTGAAGGGTGGCATCGATGATTAATATTAACAATATGATGTTCAAAAACATCAGGCTTTGCTATCAAGTCTTGTATGTATTGAGGGTCACTACCTCGCCAAGCATAAATTGATTGCTGAATATCTCCTACAGCTACAGCCTTAAGACCAAGGTCAAGCAACGAAATAAATAATTGATGCTGTGGCTCTGATGAGTCCTGATATTCATCTACATATAGCGATGTGTACTTTGATTTGATATATTTTTTACACCCACTAGAGTTATTTATCACGTGAACTGAAAGTACTCCAAGGGTCTCTAATATAATTATCCCTTTGGTATATAGTTTTCTAAAAATTGGCTCATATAAGTTATAGTCTTCAGTCTTTAGCTCATTTCCTACCGCACCTAAATCTGGCAACCCAGCTCTTAGCTCTTCATCCAGATCATTAAATAGCTTACACTCTAACGGAATAACGGCTGCTCCATATATCCGAGAAATAAAAGGATAAATTATTTCTGATAAACAAAAGTGATCTATAGTTCCAAAGAAACTTGCTTTAGTCTCTACACCATTTTTTTTACATCTTTTCTTTAACTCTTTGCTTGCTTTTACTGTAAAGGTAATACCAATGACACCTTGGTATGGTTTTAGGTCTTCAACTTCACGAATAATCTTTTCTACAACAATTGAAGTTTTACCACTGCCAGGACAGGCAGTAATAACCATATTGGCTTCTGATTCAATTGCTCTGACTTGATCTGGTGTAAATTGAATTTCAGACATCACTGTGAAGCCCTTCCACAATCATCTTGGCATTATTTAGTGGCTTTATAAGCTCCCCAATCTCAACATTCTTTAAATTAGCTCTATTTTGTAATAAAAACTCACGCATCCTAATAGCTTTTTTAGTCTGAATATATTTCACTGAATCATCAATATTGTCTTTCTCAGTGTATGCCATTAATTCAACTGGCATTTCTAATGCAAGGTCTGATTCTAAGTCTATTTTTGATAAGTATATTCCTAGCGGATTTATTATATTTGATGCGTTTAACCAAGTTCCATCTTCAACTAAAGTGTTTGCCGTTGTTATTATATCTTTGGGTGGATATGGGACTTTTCCAGCAATTTTCATACATCGATTAATGCCCGCTAAATTTTTCTCATCTTTATAAGGAACCTTTGATACATCATTGTCAGTTCTCATAACCCAAGGAATTTCAAGTGCATTTAAAATTGATGTGTAAACTTCAAACTGTATTCCATCAACACTGAGAATCGTTATATTATAATAATCAAGATCAATGCCTGTTATTATTGCTAGCTCTTGGTAAAACAATAATTCTGAAGGTCCTTCGACCAAAAAAACACAATTTGAGAAAAATGATTCTGCGGGTAATATACTCATTCGATACCCCATATCATCCCAAGCACTGCTTATACAGTCTGAACAGCCCTCGCTAGCAGCAACAGTAGAATTATTTTTACTAATCAAATTGGCAATAGAATCAGGTTTATATCTTGCTGCTATTTGAGGAGAATGACTGGTAATAAGAGTTTGTCCTGAAAGCTCTTTTATAAGGTAATCTGCCAGCTTTCTTTGTTGATGAGGGTGTAGGTGAGCCTCTGGCTCTTCAATGCAATAGAAAACAACTTCATTATCAGGGTCAAACTCTCTTTCACTTTTTGCTTTCCAAAGTGCCAATAATATTTGATTGTTTCTGCCATCCCCTCCCATCATTAACCGTGATCCAGCAGTGGATGCTCCCAACTCTAGGTTATCTATAAATTGGTGTACTTTTATAGCGCCAGAATCAAGGTGTACTTCATAGTTAGCATAGTTATGAGATAGCTTCTTAAGCTCATCATTCACCAAAGATGTTGAACCTTTAACGTAATTTAGCCTCCTAACCCTCTCATTAATATTATTTAAGCCACGAGAAATTCTATCTAGCTGTCGATCATCAGCTTCAGCTTCAGGTGTTTCTCTACTATCTTGTGATAACCTCAGTAACTGCTTTTTTTCTATGTTAATAAATTTCTTCAAATCACGCTGTGACTGAACATATCTCATATTGATGTATTTAAGATAAAAGCGACTTGGCACATCCCCAAGCTCAGTATCATTTGAGCCAATCGAGATTTGGTAATCTAGAGTATTTCGGTTGGCAACTAACTTGAATACAGAGCACCCATTGTCACTAACATTTCCTTTCAGTACGGATAAGGCAGCATCTTCACTAATATCTTTAAAAAATATTGTTATTGAAAATGTTTCAGCCTGATTGCCGTCTCTCGATATATGAAAATCCGTTACCTCAGGCTCAATATCTCTTTCAGACAAAGATTTATCAAGTAATAACCTCAGAGCATATATTAGGTTAGTTTTTCCTACGTCATTAGCTCCAATTATTAGGGTACTTTCTTTGAGGTTCGCAGTCAGGTTTGAAAAGTTCCTGAAGCCTTCAATATTTACTTTTTCAATTATCATTATAATCCTTTACGAAGACTGCATGGTTTGTGGGTGGGTGACTTCTAACGCCCGCATAACTTGACGCCGTTTGTTACTGATGAATAAACAATAACATGTTTGACTAACGTAAAACTAGAGTTTAAAAAAACACGCCAGCTTTAGGCGGTCAAGCTGATGCGATTGTTAGCGTACTGAACTAAGCTATTCATGCCGTTTTCTGGAGTGGGCTTTTATAATGCTCTTTACTGTAACAGGCGGTATTGGTTTGTCTTTAAAGTTTATTTAATTTTGATACAATTTTTTTATTCCACCCTCTATTTTTCCCTGTTACTTCAAACCCAATATTTTTGTTATTCGACAAATGGCGATAAGTAATATGAACTGCTTTTTTTAAATGCTTTTACTGTGACAGTGCTTTTTTATTTTACTGACTGAACTCAGTGGTAGTCCTGTGATATTTGTTGTTTTTTTGTTTACTTATCTGTTGAAAACTACGTTTATTAAAAGCAGGATTGACCAGACAGGACTACATAGCCGATTGAACAAAACATGTGGGTTTTGCAATATTTGATAGCACTGTTACCACCTAACCAAATCTTTCTTTACACGATGAATGGTAAAAAATGTAAGAAGAGATACAGGATTATTTTTCTTTTACAAACAACTCTAAACCTTAAAAGCGAGCCTCGCATTTGCTAACGCCTGCTTCAGCGGCTGCCGTAAGTGGCGCGGATTTTGCGATAGCAAAATTCCGTGACGCTTACGGTAGTCCGTTGGAAGCAATTGTTAGAAGTCATATTGCTCAAGAATACAATCCAGCTAGCCCTGGTAAAGTCATGAATTGTGATTTATTCCCACTTTTTTCTTCATCATTACTATTCAGTCTACGAGTACTCGAAACTAAAATACAATATTCTTTTGCTCTGGTTATACCAACAAAGTGTAAATTTAGTTCTTGATCCCAATCACTAAAAATTTCATCATAACAACCCTGTATAAACTCCCGCCTAGGGAATACCCAATCATATAAATCTAGATGGAACACCACATCGAACTCAAGACCTTTTGATTTATGCAACGTCATTACTTGAACTTCATTTTGGTCAATTGGCTTGTACTGTTTGATAACAATTTGATCATCCAAGATACGCCCTAATGCATTTTCTTCGACCTTTGTTATATCAATTTCAATTAATGCTTGGCAAATACGAATTAAATTGTCTTTTAATTCGTCTTGAGGGATATCTCTCAAGGCTTTTATTGTTCTGCTAATTTTTTTTCTTTCCATAGTGGATAATGTGCGAAATTGTTCTGTAGCTTCAAGTACATCATTTGCTAAAAATGTTGAATCAAAGTAATAGAATAACAATCCATTCAATATCTTAGTAGTTGGGGTGTTAATTGAGCTAAGCGGGTCATCACTATAAACCCTGAAAGGGACAGTTAAACCATTTTTTACAAATTCAAGGCTCCTATTACTTCTAACTAAAATGGCAATTTCTGATAATGAAGAGGCTAAACCATCATCAACTAACTTGTTTATCGGAACATTAATTTGTTGTACGGCACTTAGCTGATTGCCAGTATATACCCTCTGATAAACTCTAGTTTCCTCAGTGGGTTGCACTACTGAATTATCATTAAACAACCGATTTGCATAGTTATTTATTGAAGGGTGGCATCGATGATTAATATTAACAATATGATGTTCAAAAACATCAGGCTTTGCTATCAAGTCTTGTATGTATTGAGGGTCACTACCTCGCCAAGCATAAATTGATTGCTGAATATCTCCTACAGCTACAGCCTTAAGACCAAGGTCAAGCAACGAAATAAATAATTGATGCTGTGGCTCTGATGAGTCCTGATATTCATCTACATATAGCGATGTGTACTTTGATTTGATATATTTTTTACACCCACTAGAGTTATTTATCA
>JAESPV010000021.1 GCA_016765495.1 Desulfocapsa sp.
GTTATATTTCTTCTTGTCGCAAACAAGATATCCCGTCAACGATGGCCTTCGCGTTTTTGTTTAAAGGTGAGTTGCCGGATTTTAGGGATTAAAACTGAAATGCGTAGAAATTACGCTGAATAGTTACCTGAAATCAATGTCTTCATGAACAAGTGTGCAGAGTTTGTGAATTAATAGCCGCAAACGCTGTTCCGGCCCTGCTTGTAAGGAGGAAGCCTCAGCCATGGAATCAGCGTATTTATTGAATGCCTGAGAAAGAGCTTCTAGATACAGGGTTTGCTTGTCTGGAAAGTGATGATAGAGAGAAGCTGCCTTCACACCAACTGTCGTAGCTATCTGCCGCATACTGACTTTGTCATACCCATATTTGGCAAAAAGTGGGATCGTTACGATCAGGATATCTTTTTTGGTTATTTGTTTCGTTTTACTCATTTTTTGTTCACAGACTCCCCGCCGCGTAGCGCAGGCGAATACCTGCAAGAACGGCATCGTTGTTTGCCTTGTCGTAACTCACATAATTTGTCGTCCGCAGGGATTCTGCGTTGAGCACTTCGGTATTTGTCCCGATCCCCTCTTTATAACGGTTACGGGTAACTTGAAGATTTTCCTCTGCCTGGGCCAATGTCTCCCTGGTAACACCAATCCTCTTCCAGCTCTCTTCCATATCGAGCCATGCCTGACGAACCTGAAGACGGATCAGTGTTGCCAGGTCTTTTTGCTGTTCCGCAACAGACCGGGATCTGGCTTGCAGAGCAAGGCCTTTGTTTCTGGATACATTACCATCGAAAATGTCCCAGGAAGCCATGACCATTGCCTGCCAGACCCCTTCATGAAGCTGATGTGAATTTTCCCGGTATTCATAGCCGCTCTTCAGCATAACCTTGGGGCCATTTCCCGCTTTTTCCGCTTTTGCTTGCCACCGCAGGGCATCCACCCGTTCTCCAAGAGCTGCAAGTTCAGGACGGTTTGTAAGGGCTTCCTGGCTTAAAGTATCCGGGTCAGTTGCAGGAAAAGAAGGGGTGAGTCTTTCAAGAGAAACTTCTTGCTCCAAAGGACGGTTCAACAAACGATTATAGGTGGCCCGGGCAATATCGAGGCGATTTTGAACCTGCAGAGTTAACTGACTGGCGTTGGACAGTGATACTTTAGCTGCCAGCAAATCATTCACCGGAACCATTCCTTCATCATACAAATTTTTGACATCAGCGGCATGGGCGGCAAGACTCTGTTCCTGGCTGGTTGCCACTTCTGTTTGCCGCATGCCAAGTAATACGGCCACATAGGCCTCGGCAATGTGTAACTTCACCTTCTGGCTAGCGGCCTGTTCGGCGAACTTACTGGCCTGGAGATTGGCCATGGAAGCATCAATCAATGAACTGAGTTGAAAATGGGTGTACAATGGCATGGACATCATGGCCTGATAGGAGAGGGAGTGATCATCTGCTGTTGCAAACTGAATGTTTCCAGCCAGGGAGACAGGTTCGTTATCGAGGATGGAATATCCTGCTCCGAGATTGAGACCAGGTAGTCGTCCGCCCTTGGCTGCATCGAGTTCAGCCCGACTGGCAGTGGTCATTTCTCCAGCCGCCTTGAGAAGATGATCCGCCTCTAACCCAGCTTCCCATGCCTCTTCCAGTGTTTCCGTAAAACCTGTCCCTACAATGAACAAAATCAGCAGCAGAGCAACATGCAGTAGAGTGAAAGAAAATTTCATGAGTGTTCTCCTTTTGTACTTTCAGAGCGGTGCTTGTGCCATAGCTGAAACGTTTCAATGGAGCCTTCAACCAGAGAATAGACAGCTGGTACCACAACCAGGGTCAGCATGGTGGAACTGAGCATTCCGCCAATGATGGCAACTGCCAGGGGGCCGTTAGTGTCTGATCCTGCCCCATAGCCAAGGGCTGCAGGCAACATCGCCAGGATAACCGTAAAGGAGGTCATCAACACCGGCCTCAACCTGAGCGGACATGCTTCTGTCAGTGCCTCATAGATCCCTTTCCCTTCAGCTCGCATCTGGTTGGTGAGATCAACAAGTAAAATGGAGTTTTTTGCCACCAGTCCCATGAGCAGGACCAGACCGACCATGGAAAAAATATTCAGTCCATGACCAAAGAGCCATAAGCCGCCTATACCACCGACAATGGCTAAAGGCTGGGCCACCATGATGATCAGCGGTTGAACAAAAGAGTTGAACTGGCTGGCAAGCACCATATAGACAAGGATAATGGCCATAAGAAAGGTAAAGCTGATGTAGTGAATCGTCTTGCCAAATTCTTCGGCCCGGCCCGTCATTTTGACACTGTATCCAACAGGCAATATTTCTTTTGCGGCTGCCATCACCTTTTCCACGGCTGTACCTAAGGCAACTTCAGGAGTAGCAAAAAATTCAGCGGAGTATTGCAGGTCGTATCTGGAAATAACTGCTGCACCCAGTACTTCTTCAAAATGGGCCACTGTATCCAGGCGAACCAGATCCCCTCCCTGTGCTCGCAGGTAAATACGTCGTAGATCCTGTGGTGTAGTAATTTTCCCTTCCACAGCTTTCAAGCGGATATCATAGCGTTCGCCATCACCGGGTTCATCGTTAAATTTTGCCACATCAAGACCGCCGACAACACCATTGACAGCCATGGCCACATCAAAGGCTGACAATCCCAGATCCGCCACGCGAACACGGTCAATAATGAGTTTGAGCTGGGGCAGAGAAAGTTGCAGATCAAGATCAACACGCCCAAGGGCTGGATCTTCTGATAATTTTTTGTTGAGGCTATGGGCAAGGCTTGCAACCTGGCCAAGCTCCGGACCGGTCAGGTTAAACTGCAAGGGCTCTCCACGCTGACCGCCAAGTACAGAAGCCGGTGCGGGAAAAGCGAGTACTCCGGGGATTTCTGCAAGTTCTTTGCGTAAAATCGGAATGAGCTCATATTCCTTTATGGAGCGCTCTGCAAGAGGTGTCATGCGGACTGAAATGTTCCCCCTTGAGACCTGGCCGGTTGCATCGGTGCCAATGGAGGAGAGATAGGAGGCAACCTCTCCGGGATGGGATTTCAGGACTTTTTCGATTTCAGCAAGACGGTCGCTGGTGTAGTCAATGGAAGAGCCCAGGGGAGTTTTTAGAGTAATAAGAAACTGTCCCTTATCCTCATCCGGCATAAAACCTTTCTCTATTTGTCCAGTCAGCGGCATCAGTACACAGACTATAACAATGGTGAGAAGGATCATGGACCAGCGAAACCGTAAGGCAAAGCGCAGGGTCGACTGATAGAATCGATCCATGAGTTGAAAGCAGTGTTCCCAGAAGGCGTAGATCCTGCCGTGTTTTGTTTCCACTTTAAGAAAACGGGAGCAAAGCATGGGGGTGAGGCTGATGGATATAAAGAGAGAGGTGATAACACCCACGGTCACCACCACCGCAAAAGCGGTAAAAAAACGGCCAATAACACCTTCCATGAAAATAACCGGGGCAAAAATACAGGCTAAAGAGAACGTTGCCGCAAGGACGGCAAATACTACCTGATTGGTGCCGGCAAGAGCGGCCTGGTGAGGATCCATCTCAGGATTTTCTTCGCGAAAGCGGAAGATATTTTCCAGAACCACAATGGCATCATCCACCACCACACCGATAAGGAGAAGAAGTGCCAGCATGGTCATTTTATTAAAGGTGTAGCCTGCAAAATACATCACAGTGACAGCTCCCAGCAAAGAAACGGGAATGGCAATAGAGATGATAAGAGTGGAACGGAAGGATTTGAGAAAGGCAAAAACGATGAGTGCCGCAAAAAGCGTTCCCAGAAGAATATGCTCTTTGAGAGCCTCAACAGATTCTTCGATGAAATTGGCATCATTTGAGGCAATCTCTATGCGAAGGCCGGGTGGCAGGGCTGGAATAATCTGATGATTCAGCTTTTCTTTGACCGCATCAACTATAGCCACGGTATTAGATCCGGTTACTTTAACAATCCCGATACTCACGCAGGGCTGCTCATTATAGCGGGCCAGTTTGCGATTATCCGCCAAACCGTCGGTGACCGTGGCGATCTGCTTGAGGCGAATTGCTGCTTCACCCCGGTGGGTGATAATCAGATCAGCAATTTCCTGAATAGTATGGAACTCAAGATTGAGTTTGATAAGATCCTCTGTCATGCCGCCCACCAGGTAGCCACCTGGTAATTGCACATGGTTCACCTGAAAAGCCCGAATCACATCTCCGATGGTGATTGATAAGCCTGCCATTGCCTCGGGTTGCAGGTTGATGCGAATTGTCCGATCACGCTTGCCACCAAGTTTGACCTCCCCCACCCCCTCAATTGATTCCAGTCGTTTTTTTACGATGTTTCTGGCGTACTGGTTGAGCTGCTGCAGGGTACGATCACCAAGCAAAGTCATCCACATCACAGGGGCTGCACCAATTTCTATTTTGGCAACCACTGGAGGATCAGCCTCTTGTGGTAAATCACGCAGGGCCTGGTTGACCTTGGCCTGAACTTCATTAAAAGCCACATCTACATCACGACTCAGTTTAAAATTGATCACGACCACGGAAACACCGGGGGCGGATCGTGAGGTAATATGTTCAATACCTGGTGTTGAATTCACCGATGTTTCTATAACGTTGGTAACGGTGGTGTCAATGATGTCAGGGTCTGCACCAATGAGCGTGGTGGTAATGGAGATCATCGGGAAATCGATCTCTGGAAATTCATCAACTCCAATACGGTTGTAGCTCACCAGTCCAAAAAGGACAATGACCGCACTGAGCATTATGGCAAGGACATGCCGTCGTATGAAGAGTTCAGGAAGATTCATTACTGCGTCTCCAGAACTGTGGCACCATCGGTAAGAAAACCAGCCCCATCTACAATTATTCGTTCATTTCCTGACAATCCGCTTGTGATCTCAACCAGGTTACCTTGACGCTGACCCGTGGTCACCTGACGCTGTTGCGCAATATTGTTTTCGATCTGATAAACAACTTTTCCGGCAGGCCTTCTGACAATCGCCTGGGTCGGAACAAGCAAAGCATTTTCATGTTGGTCGATGATGGCTGTAGCGTTGATGGTTCCTCCTGGACGCCATGCGCCAGGGTTTTCAAGGTAGATAATAACTTCAATGGCACGGCTGTGGATATTTACTGCGGGTCTGATTTGATTGATTGTGGCCGTAATCACCCTGTCATGGGAAAGTGGAGAGCTAAGCCTGACCTGTTGGCCGATGGCCAGGGTGGATGCCACATTTTCAGGAAAAGGGAGGACAATCCGCAAAAATCGATCTGTCACCAGGAGAAAGAGCGGGTCTCCCTTCTTCACAAAGGCACCTTTAGAAACAAACCTTTTTTCGATCCAACCATCAACCGGGGCCAAGACAGAGGTCTTGGCTAAACGCCTTTTATTATCAGCTAATCGTGATTTTGCCCCTGCCAACTGTTCCTGGAGGGTGATTAAGTTCACCTGTGCATCATCAAAACGTTCCTGGGAGATGGATTTTTTTGCCAGCAGATTCCGGTGGCGTTCAAGGGTGCGTTTTTGATTGACAATTAAGGCCTCAAGTCTGCCAACATCTGATAGTAGTGCTTTTTTTTCAATCTCTTGTGCTTCACTGTCTATGGTGAGCAGGGCATGGCCGGCCTGTACTGTCTGCCCGGTTTCAACAAAAATTTCCTGAATCTGCCCGGATACTTGGGCTGCGACTTCGGGATTCACTTTCGTCTCAATCCACCCCATGGCCTCTTCAGTGATAATGACCGTATCACGGATCACAGAAGTTACCGTTACAGGTGTTCTTTTTTTGCCGGGTTCCGCCCAACTGTTGCTTACACAAAGAACAATAACAAAAACCACCAACAAGCAATCAAATACTTTCGACATTCTTACCTCTCCTTGTTTCACAGCAACACGCCCCACTCTAACGATCGTTAGTCAGGGTAAGGTATACCAAAACAAATAACCAGTCAAGAAGAAGATTTCTTTAGCGGGGAGTGAAAAAGTATGTTTTGAGGAAAGACGGGGTGTGTACTATTTAAAGTGATTTTAAAACTCAGCACTGCCAAAATCGGTATCTCAAAGGCCGCAACAGCTGCCACCTTGATCGCCATGTTCTGGTTTTGATACGCTAAAGCGCCGCCTGGGGGCAAGAAGTTCCCAGGCGGCGATAAAAGAGAGTAGAGATACAAAGAAAATTTAACAGTTTTCTGCTGACAATTACCCAAACCGACAAAGACTACGATAGCCTATACGAAACTCAATTGTTATAGACATTTTCTGTTTGCTCTATAGTGTTAACATATGGTATCTTTGTGCATTTTTTCGATTTTCGTCATATTTTTTCTACTTGGAGAGCTCAAATGAGGAAGAACATCTATCTTGTATCAATATCTATTCTTGCGGCAGTACTTCTTTTGTTTTCTGCGTCATGGTCGTTTGCATCTGGTGACTTTTCTCTCTTTGCCGGGCAGAAAGGGGCACTTCGAATCGCCGGAGGAACAGCCCATATCCCGGTGATGAAGGAGGCGGCTAAGCAGATTATCAACTTTAACCCCAAAATTCAAATCTCCATTGCCGGTGGTGGTTCAGGTCTTGGCATCAAACAGGCAGGAGAGGGGTTGGTCGATATCGGCAACGCAGGCCGCAAACCGAGTGACAAAGAAATCCACAAATATAATTTAAAACTGCTGAAGTGGGCTGTTGATGGTGTCGGTGCAGTAGTTCACCCGGAGAATAAAGCCCAGTCACTCACCAGTACCCAATTGCAGGATATCTATTCCGGCAAGATCAGCAACTGGAATGAGGTTGGCGGCGTTGATCGGAAGATAAATTTGTATACCCGTGATGAAGCCAGCGGCACACGAAAAGTTTTCTGGAAAAAAGCATTGGCAAAGGGTGTTATGTCAGCGAAAGCCAATGTGGTGGTTTCCAATGGTGCAATGAAAACCGCTGTTGCCGGCGATCCATTTGCTATCGGCTTCGTTTCGGTGGGCAACATGGATGGCTCTGTTGTGCCTGTGACCCTTGACGGAGTAGCGCCTACCCTGGATACTGTTCGCAGCGGCGAATATAAAGTGACTCGCGGCCTGTACAGCCTGACCAAAGGAGAACCGTCAGGGCTTGCCAAACTCTTTCTGGACTTCATTGTCAGCCCCACAGGCCAACAGATTGTCGCCGACAAGGGATTTATCCCGGTCAGATGACAGTTCGGACCTATTCGGCCAGCGAGTACCTGTTCCTGACAGCAGCGGTCGTCAGTGGACTTCTCACTGTCGCTGTCTTTTGCTTCCTTTTCTTCTTCGGGCTGCCGCTGCTGCAGTCCGGTCAACTGACAGATCTGTTATTCTCTTCCTGGGATCCGGACAAAGGTCTGTACGGTATTTATCCCATGCTGAAAACCAGCTTGACCCTGGCCATGCTCAGTATGTTGATTAGTGTTCCTGTAAGCCTTGGGTGCAGTTTTATCATTACGTTCCTTGCACCGGTTCCGTTGCGACGTGTTCTGTTCACAGTAATCAGGGTGATGACGGGTATCCCCACCGTAGTGTATAGTTTCGTCGCCCTGTTTCTTCTGGTGCCGCTCATGCGCAATCTTCTCGGTCATGGAAGCGGAATGAGTATCCTTACTGCAGCCCCGGTGCTCGCTCTGGTTATTGCACCGACCATGATACTGTTTTTTGTAGGTAGTTTTAACAGGATCCCGGCCAGTTTTACGCTTGCAGTTGACGCTCTTGGCGGCAGTGGAATTCAAAAACTCCTGTATGTCGTAGTACCCCAGGCCTGGATAGGCATCGTCAACGGTATCCTTCTGGGCTTCGGCCGTGCCATGGGTGATACCATGATCAGCCTGATGCTTGCCGGAAACAGTACTGCAGTGCCGGAATCCGTGACCGAATCAGCCAGAACTCTTACTGCTCATGTCGCGCTCGTCATGGCTTTTGACTTTGATTCCATGGAATTCAAGTCCATTTTTGTTTGCGGCCTGTTTCTCTACATCCTGACAGCAGTTCTGATGTTGCTCTTTCGCATGTCCACTTTCTATTTTTCAGAGAGGACGTGATGGTTAAGCTTTTTGAAAATGGTATCACTGTACTCTCCTGGCTCGCAACCATTCTGCTATTAACATCACTTTTCTTCCTTGTTGCCTATCTGGTGTACAAGGGGGGCAGTTCTCTACAATTAACGCTAATTTTTGGAGACACTGCACCGCTCGATGCCCTGATGCTCAAGCGGCAGGTATTTGACGGGCTCTTACCTGCCATTGGCGGTACTCTTCTTCTTATTATCGGCTCAATGATCATTGCCATACCAGTGGGCGTTGCCGGCGGCATCTACATGGCAGAATATTGTAATAGTAAAATTAAACCATTGTATAACCTGGCTTTCGACGTTCTGGCTGGAGTACCTTCCATAATTATCGGACTGGCCGGACTCCTGCTGACCATCTTCCTGAACCGCAATTTTCAGGGACAGATTGCCACCTGTCTCCTGATATCCTGCTTCTCTCTGGCTTTATTGGTGCTCCCTTATCTTATCCGGACAACGCAGACAGCACTTGAGACAATTGATCCAGTCATCCGTAAAACTGCCCCAGTACTTGGTGCTTCACGTTTGCAGAACATCACCCTGGTACTTCTGCCAGACTCACTCGCTGACATCATTTCCGGTATTATTCTGGCCATCGGTCGCTGTGCTGAAGACACCGCTGTAATCATGCTGACCGGTGCTGTTGCAACTGCTGGTCTCCCACATTCCCCTTTCGCTCAGTATGAAGCCTTGCCATTCTATATCTACTATATTTCATCGCAGTATACAGGACCTGATGAGTTGGCCCGGGGGTTTGGAGCTGCCATCATACTTTTGCTTCTCTGCACCGGGTTTCTTGGTTTCTCTGTATTGATACAACGACGACTGACAACACTGCTGTTGTATAGGTAAGCACTATGGAAACAACCATGAAAATTTGCACGCAATCACTTTGTTTTTATTATCGCCGGCAACAGGTACTGCATGATATCAATCTGCAACTCCCGGCCAATCAAATTACTGCGATTACCGGTCCCTCAGGGTCTGGCAAGTCTACCTTTCTTATGGTCCTGAATAGATTGTGGGAAGAAATTGAAGGCTGCAGCATTTCAGGGAAAGTTACAATGGAGCTTAATGGTCATGTCAAAAATATTCACGATCCGGCACTTCCTGTTCGTGAACTGCGCCGGAAGGTGGGCATGGTTTTTCAACAGCCCAACCCGCTGCCAATGTCCATTTATAAAAATATAGCTTTTCCCCTGCATCTGGCACATGTAAACGATAAGATCCAAATCAGAGAAAATGTGGAATCTGCACTCAGACAGGTATATCTTTGGGACGAAGTCAAAGATCGCCTGGGTGATGACGGCCGTTTACTCTCAGGTGGGCAACAGCAAAGACTCTGCCTGGCAAGGGCTCTTGTCCTGAATCCGGAAGTTTTACTGCTTGACGAACCTACTTCCTCCCTTGACCCTGAGGCAAGCAATGCTATTGAGAAATTATTGATTTCTCTCAAGTCACGTTGTACGTTGATTATGGTTTCCCATTATCAGGATCAGATCCAGCGTATTGCTGACCTTCATATTAAGGTTCTTAATGGACGGTTCAGCACATAATATTTCTTTCATGGGAGAGCTCGCATCGTGTCAGAACGTAACAGCAGTTTATCATCCCGAAATCCTATGGATTCGCCGTTGTATCATTTGTTACAGAATTATTTTGATCATTTTGAACAAATTTATGATGACAAGTTTGAGAAGGATTATGGCTCTTATCGGCAAGTAATATCCGATGTAGTCCGAGCGTATCTTAAATGTGGCGACTTAAATGAGGGATTCACCCGTGTTCGTTGCCCACACCGCCAATATGTTTTCAGTATACTCAGTTACAATAAAAATACCGGTATGGTAACGTATCGTTCAAAGATGACACATGGTAAGAATAAAAAGAATGTTTCAATATGCACTGCTGCAACACAATCCGTTCCCTCCCGTGACGGAGCAGGAATATTATTTTGATGATGGATGGCCTGAATTCTGCTGCCTCCGTTTTTTCCATTTTTTTCATTCCCGGAATGTAATATTGACTTTCTTTTCCATAGGCCTTTTTTGTATAGTTCTGTAACTGCTTGGGGGCAATGTCTCACCCAAAAAACGATTACTTATCACCCACCCGTTCAGAATAAAACTGCAAATGGGTACAGAACGTTGTTAAGCAACTACGTGGATAAGTACAGTTAATCCTGCAATGATTAATGTAGCTGTATGAAGTTTACGCGCAAACTTCACTCGTATATTTTTTATTAAAATTGATCCGGGGATAGTAGCAATAACGAACAATGAACCGGCTATAATTCCTAACCAACCTTCATCATCTAATTTTCCTTCAGCTAGATACATTATCCACCCGTGAATAACCATTAATACGATCGCGGATAATCCCAGTAGAACATGCTTTTTTGTCAATAATCTTATAAGAGAACTGATCCTACTTTTAAACATAGGTAGTTTTTTGGTTAGTTTAGGTAAGAATCTTCGAAAAGGGTACGGCAGTCCAGCGCCGAGGGCAAAAAATACCGCTCCCCATCCTATGGTATCACCTAACTCTTCGTATGGACTCTCCTCTTCGTCATGTCTGTCATGTCCCATATACTCTATTTCGTCGCAATCATCTGCCAGGATGATTGGAACTGCTGTTGTGATTGCAATCAGTATAGATAAACCAAACAATAGGATTAGTTTTTTCATTTCTTTTTCTCCGTACAATTATGCCTCTTCAGAAGGAAAGTGGCTTCTCGCTGTTTTAAGTGGGTAAACCAAAATTGAATTTTCCGCCAATGAGATAAATCATGGAGATTAAATTTTTGTTAGTTCTGTATCCTCTTGCTCTTGCTGCTTGGATCAAACGGTTGAGCCGAGATTGATATGATATGCTCGACTTGTTTTCAAATTAAGCTTTTTGACAATAAGGCTGTTTAGTTTGTCAGCCTGTTTTTGAGTTAAGTTTTGTGGGTGTTTCGACTGTCAGTGTCTCTCGTAATATAAAACAGTTTATCAGGTTGCCCTATACATTGCAACTATTACCCTCTCGAAACAGCGGGGAAGCACCAAATAATCAGTCAAGAAGACGATTTTTTTAGCGGGAAGTGAAATAAATATTTTCTGAGGAAAGGCATGGGTGTACTGTTTAAAGTGAATTCTATTATGCAAAAAACAGTGATTTCAAAACTCAGAACGGCCAAAACCGGTATCCCAAAGGCAGCAACAGCTGCCACCTTGATCGCCATGTTCTGGTTTTGATACGCTAAAGCGCCGCCTGGGGGCAAGAAGTTCCCAGGCGGTGAAAAAAAGAGAGTAGAGAGACAAAGAAAATAATTCTGCTTTGGATTTCCGACATATTTCAATCGCGGCAATACCCGGTGGTACCAACTGTTCTCATAACCCATACGCCTTAATTTTATTGATCAGGGTCTGCCTGGCAATACCAAGTGTTTTTGCAGTTTTGGATCTGTTGCCATCGGTCTGTTTCAGGGTTATGCGGATGGCTTCCCGTTCCACATCCTTTAGTGACTGACCACCCTGTGCGTCAAGCGGTGTTGTAAATGTTTCAAAATCGTCGGGTAGCATCTGGGGTGGCAGTTCCTTTGGCGTAATCTGTTCACCAAGGCAGAGAATCACCGCCCGTTCGATGCTGTTTTCAAGCTCCCGTATATTTCCAGGCCACGAGTATCTGGCCAGTAACATCAGGGCCTGTGGGTGGATCCCCTTGATATCTTTTTGGTTCTTTTTTGCGTAGCGTGTCAGAAAAAAATCGGCCAATGCCGGGATATCTTCTGTTCGCTGTCGCAGCGGGGGCAACTCAATGGGCACTACGGAGAGTCGGAAAAACAGATCTTGACGGAAGCTTCCCTGTGCCACCATTGCATTGAGGTCTCTGTGGGTCGCGGCCACGAGACGTACATCCACCCGGGTGGTTTCACTGCCGCCCAGACGTTCAAGCTCTCCCTCCTGAAGAACCCGCAGGATCTTGGCCTGGGTCTGAGCCGACATATCGCCAATCTCATCAAGAAAGAGCGTGCCCTTGTCTGCCAACTCAAAACGGCCCTTACGCTGCCTGTCGGCTCCGGTAAAGGATCCTTTTTCATGGCCAAAAAGCTCAGATTCCAGCAGGTTTTCGTTGAGCGCTGCACAGTTGACCTTGATAAAGGGCTGCTCTTTTCGTTTGCTGTTGTGGTGCAGAGCGCCGGCTATCAGTTCTTTCCCCGTACCTGATTCGCCGTTGATTAAAACTGTGGCATCGGATGGGGCCACCAGGGCGAGGGTCTCAAAAACCTTTGCCATGGCAGGGCTGCGGCCAATGATATTGCGAAAGTCAAACTGTTCCCCCAGACGTTTTTTCAGCTCTTCATTCTCCCCGCGCAGCGCCTCAAAATCAAGGGCTTTTGCAACTGTTAGCTTCAGGCTCTCAATGTCCACTGGTTTGGTAACATAATCCATAGCGCCATGTTTCATGGCCTCAACGGCAGATTCCACTGAAGAGAATGCAGTGATCACCACAACGGGTTCGGGGCGTCCATTTTTCTGCAGTAATTTGATGGCTTCTATACCGGTCATGCGCTGCATTTTCAGATCCATCAGGATAAGATCAACGTCATGCTCTGCCAGTACGGGCAATACCTGGTCTCCGTCATCTGCTTCAATCACCTTATAGCCAGCTTCCTTGAGATTCACTTTCAGCATGATGCGGTGGACTCTGTCATCATCAACGATTAATATTTTTTTCATTGTTCTGTTCACTGGTTATGGGATTCCCTGCAACTTTGGGAAATATGATACTGATTGAAGTACCTTTGCCCGGGCGTGAGCGGATATCAAAGGCACCATTGTGTTGTTCTACTATTTGGTGGCTTACCGCAAGGCCGAGGCCTGTGCCGGATTTTCTGGTGGTGAAAAATGGATCAAACATTTTTCCACGTTCATCACGGTTCATACCGATCCCAGTGTCGCGAATGGTAATCGTGATGGTTTCCTCCTCTGGTTCACATGCACATGAGAGACTCACGCTTCCACCTTTTTCGCTGGCATTTATCGCATTGTTTAACAGGTTAAGGAGTACTTGCAGTAGGAGATCAGCATCCGCTTCCATGGTTCCCGGACAATTATTGTCCAGATGCAGGGTAATTCCACTTTCTATAAAATCATGTTCAAGCAGTTTCCCGGCCTTTGCGAGCAGGTCGGGAATATCAACCGGGGCAAAATCTGGTTCACGGGGACGGGAGAATTGCAGCAGGGAAGAAATAATAGTATTCAAACGATCCACTTCCCCTACCATCAGCGTGGAGTACTCTTTTGAATCCTCATCTTCTGCTTTACTGCCGAAGTATTGGGCAAATCCACGCAGGCTGCCCAGAGGATTGCGTATTTCATGGGCAATTCCGGCTGCCATTCGCCCAAGTGATGCCAGATGCTTTGCCCGGGCCAGCTGCTCTTCCATGGATCTGATTTCGCGAATGTCACGGAGGAGGAGCACTGCACCTGTTTTGTTGCCTTTTTCGTCACGTAAGGGGGAGGCACTGATTTCTGTGGGTATTTCATTGCCATCCGGGTGAACAAAGGTATGGGAGAATGAGGTGACTTCATTGGCAGTCTCCAGAAAATGGTGCGGCCAACCCGCAAATAACTCCTCCGGTTTTTTTTCTTTCTGTGCATTAATATCAATTCCGGAAAACTCATTCGCTCTTGGATTACATGAGGCCACATATCCTTTGGTATCCAGAGTAATCAGGCCGTCCGGCATGGATTCGATAATATTTCTGGTGTAGAGTTTCATGTTGGCCAAGGTTGTTCGGGTGACCAGCATACCCTGGTATAGAAAGAGGAAATAGAGGCCGCCGCCACCCATGAATATAAGCATCACTCCCATAAAAAACGTATGGAAAAGGTCTTGCTTTTGAGCCGTTTCAAACTCGTCGGTTCGTAGGCCAAGGTGGATAACGGCCTCTCCCTTTTCAAGAAGCTTCGTTGTCTCTGATTTGTTGTCTCGGTGATTACTCCCCCTTCTGTGCATCATTCGCGGTTGAAGGGATGGAAGGCTTTGGAAAATGGTGATCACCTCAAATATCGGGTACTCCTTCTCGGTATCTCGAAGTATTGTCACAGGCTTTTTATCTGCCACAAGCTGTTGCAGGAGATCTGTGTCAACATCCACAATATGTTCACCACCACTCGCAATCACCGTACCGTCCTGTGCAGTAATAAGGATATAGGCGATACGCTCAGCCTTGGCTGTCTCTTTAAGTAAGGTCTGGATAGGAAGGTCAGCACCCATCATTTCATGCATCATGGTGGTACGGGCGCCAGCTTCAAAACTGCGAATAAGGGTTAATCCCTCATCAAGGAGAAACGCTTCCATGAGTTTTTGTTCCCGGCTCAGATTGCGCATGGTGGTTAGCGCAAGGAGAGCAGTCAGGCCGAGTGTGATCAGAAGAATAACAAGGATGGGTATGGAAAAACGAAAGGATGATCTGTCTGGGAGTGTAAACATGGGATCCTGATTATGTGTGGAAATAGGGCTCGTTCTAAAATATGGATTGATTACATGCAATACAATAGCAATGAAGCAAAAAAAGATACAGAAAAACAACACGTCCTATTTGAAAGCCGATACTTTCCACAGTGTCTAATATTTGGATACACCCACTGTGGTGAACAGAGGGCCTGTCCAGTTTATATACATGTTGGAGTCTGAATACCCATTAGTCTGGGGGAGGAAATGTTGTTTAGTGGGTGGATTGTTAGTAATTCCAGGGGGATATAAGGTGTTGCTGTGTTCGTCAACAAACATGGCATGGTAAATGCTTTGAAGTATAACATATTAAAGAGTAATTCTTTCATAAAGGAGACACACAATGATGCACAATGGATTTGGTATGGGGTTTGGACATTACGGCAACTGGTTATGTGGCCCCGGCGTATTCTTTTCCGGTCCCATGGGATGGATCGTCACCCTGCTTTTCTGGGGACTGCTCATCTATCTCGCAGTGAAACTGTTCGGGGCGATTTTTTCAGGAAAAAAAGGAGATGCAGCCACGAATCTGGATGCTTTAAAAGAGCGTTACGCCAGAGGAGAGATTGGGGAAGAGGAGTACCATCGTATGAAAAGCGAGCTTGCTTAACCTTTAGACAATCAGACGGGATCACAATTATGAAACGACGAACAATATTTAAAAGCGGTCTTGCAGCACTGGCGCTGGCTGGTGCCGCCCCATACGGATGGTCTCATTGTTACTGTTATTTATAACAGACCTTTGAGAAAAAATAATGCATTGTACCTGGGGATACACATGGTATGGTCAGTATCTGTACCATAGTTGGCTGTTCTGGCTGATGGTGCTTGTGGTTGCCGTCATAGCAGTTGTTTTTGTGCTGAACTATCTGCGCAAAAATCGACAGCTGCATTGTTCCGGCTGTCACAGTCCGGTGGAGGCCGTTTATCTGCGTTGCCCAGAATGTGGTCAGGATTTGAAAGGCCACTGCCAGGGGTGTCACCATATTGTTGATATGAGTTGGCAATGTTGCCCAAATTGTAACGAACTGCTTCATTCTGAAGCAGTGAAAAACCAATAAGGCAGGCGTATTGTCTGTCTGAAACGAACACATAGGAGAATAAACTATGAAAATGGGAATGAAAACAACAGTCCTCGCATCCGTACTGGCACTTACCTTAGCAGCTGGAAATGGCATGGCCCAGTCTGAAACGGACAGCACAGCTCCCCAGCAGCAGGTGGGAGGAAAAATGATGCATGGTGACAAGGGCATGATGCATGGTGGCAAGGGCAAGATGGGCATGATGCATGGTAAGAAGGGTATGATGCAGGATTGCATGAGCATGAAGCGAGGTCATGGCGGTATGGGCCACATGAAGATGATGGAGCAACGGATGATGAAGGGTATGTCTGCTGATAACCAGCAGAAGTTCATGGATGCCACTAAAGAAATGCGCAAAGAGATGCATATGATGCGTTTTGAACATAAGGAAGCCATGCGCAACCCCGAAACTACCTTGGGAGACCTTACCACCATGGAACAGAAGATGTTGGACATCCGTAAGGAGATGATGGGAAAAACCAAAGCATTTCAGGATCAAACAAATTAAGCATACCAGGCAGGGAGAATTCCAGGAAAGTTGTTCTCCCTGCTTTTAAGAATCCTGGAAATAGTACCTTGGAGATATTGTGATGTATACAAACGGAATACAGATCTTCCCCAATGAAATTAACCTGCCACGTCGTAGGTTTGTCAAGGGGCTTGCCATGGGCGGGGCTCTGCTTGGGCTTGGTGGAATTCCTGAGCAGCTTCTGGCTGCGGCTGCTTCACCATCTGCTCAGCCAATGCTTACGGGAAAATATTTTAAGCTTACCATCGGGCCACAGCCCGTTAATTTTACAGGGAGGAGCCGTATTGCCACCGCCGTGAACGGTTCCGTTCCCGGGCCGATTTTGCGCTGGAAGGAGGGGGACAACATCACCCTTGATGTCACCAACAACCTGACAGAATCAAGCTCCATTCACTGGCATGGGATTATCCTGCCAACAGAAATGGATGGGGTTCCGGGGATTAGCTTTAACGGTATCGAACCAGGAGCTACTTTCCGTTATCAGTTCCAGGTCAAACAGAGCGGTACCTTCTGGTATCACAGTCATTCAGGATTCCAGGAACAGACAGGACAGTACGGTTCCATTATTATTGATCCCTTAACAGCAGATCCGATCAGCTACGACCGTGAATATGTGATTTTGCTCTCGGACTGGTCCGACGAGGATCCCGATGACATCTACGCAAAGCTGAAAAAAATGAGCGGTTATTATAACTTTGCCGAACGTACCACCGGCGACCTTATCCGTGATATCAGAGAAAAAGGGCTTGCCGAGACATGGAATGCACGTTCCATGTGGAATCGGATGCGCATGAGTGATCGTGATCTGTCCGATGTTACGGGGTATACCTACACCTATCTTATGAACGGCCAGACACCAGCAGATGGCTGGACAGGCTTGTTTAAACGGGGTGAAAAGGTGCGACTGCGCATTATCAATGGCTCTGCCATGACCTTCTTTGATCTTCGTATTCCGGGACTCAGCATGACAGTTGTGGCAGCCGACGGTCAGAATATCGAGCCTGTGACTGTTGATGAATTTCGCATTGGTGTTGCTGAAACCTACGATGTAATCGTAACTCCTAAAGATGATCGAGCCTACGGCATTTTTGCTCAGGCCCTTGACCGTACCGGCTATGCCCGTGGTACATTGACTCCCGATCCCACCTTGACCATTGACGTGCCCGAGCTTGATCCCTATCCTCTTCTCACCCACATTGATATGGGTATGGATATGACGAGTATGGGGGCCATGGCTGGTATGAACAGCATGGAGAAGAAGGGTGGTATGCATGGTATGGCGGGGATGGATCATTCTGCCATGAAGAGTGAGGGATCAAAGATGGATATGCGGGGTCCTGCCGGAATGGGAAGTTCCGCAAAAATTGTCCATGCGGACACAGAGTTTGGCCCCCATGTGAATGCCAGAGCTGCCAGCCCTCAGTATCGTCTTGATGATCCAGGTGTTGGCCTGCGTGACAATGGACGCCGGGTACTTACCTATGCAGATCTCAGGAATCTCTACCCCACGCCTGATCCACGCGATCCGGAGAGGGAGATTCAACTGCACCTGACCGGTAATATGGCACGCTATATGTGGTCCATTAACGGCGTAAAATATGCGGATGCTGAGCCCCTCCACTTCAAATACGGTGAACGCCTGCGCATCACCTTTGTCAATGACACGATGATGAACCATCCCATGCATCTTCATGGAATGTGGAGTGATCTGGAAACTGGTGACGGGGAGCGGATTCCCAGAAAACACACCGTAGTTGTCCAACCAGGTGCAAAAATCAGTTATCTGGTGACAGCTGATGCCAGGGGGGAGTGGGCCTTCCATTGTCATTTACTTTACCACATGCTGGCCATGTTTCGTAAAGTTGTTGTGAGCTAGGAGAAAAACATGAAAAAAATTATATACCTGGTAACTATAATAGCAGCCATGATCGGAACTGCGCAGGCAGGTGGGATGGAAGATGATCCGCTGCTGACGATGTTGATTGTCGATCAGTTTGAATTGCAGACAGGCAGCGGTGATGATCCGTTGGTTTGGGATGCTGAAGGGTGGATTGGAAAAGATCTTCATAAACTCTGGATTAAAACCGATGGTGAATACAGAGATGGTTCGCTGGAAGAGATAGAAGTGCAGGCATTGTACAGCCGGGCCATTGCACCATTCTGGGATGTTCAGGCAGGCTGGAGGCGGGATATCCGTCCCGAGCCCAACCGCGACTGGCTGGCACTTGGGATAAAGGGTCTTGCACCCTATTATTTTGATGTGGATGTCGCTGTATTTATTGGTGACGAAGGCAGGACAGCTGCCAGATTGCAGTTTGAATATGAAGTCATGTTTACCCAGCGTCTCATTCTTGTTCCCGAGCTGGAGCTGAATTTTTATGGCAAGGATGACCCTGCAGTGGGGACTGGATCAGGCCTTTCAGACATCGAAGCAGGTTTAAGGCTCCGCTACGAGATTCGTCGTGAGTTTGCCCCTTATATCGGTGTGAACTGGACGCGTCTCTATGGTGATACCGCAGACTATGCCCGTGAAGAGGGTGAAGACACTGATGACTTTCGGTTTGTGGCCGGAATTCGATTCTGGTTTTAATAATTTACTCAAGGAGAAAGACAATGACGACAATCACAATTAAAGGAATGAGCTGTTCGCACTGCGTGGCATCGACCCGGAAAGCCTTAGAAGGTCTTACAGGAATTTCCAATGTAACTGTGGATCTTGAAAAGAATCAGGCAAGCTATGATGGAGATGTTGGGAAGGAAACGGTGAAAGATGCGATTACAAAGATCGGTTTTGAGGTGATTGATTGATACTGAGTAGTTGTACGATACAAAAAGAAGGAGAGCATTGTGAGGAACCTCTTTTTTATACTGGTCATTTGTAGCACCGTACTTGCTGTTACTGCTGCAAAGAGTTTTTCTTCGGACAAGGCGTATACTCAAAAGGGAATTGCAAGAACCTTTTCTCAAAACAAAGTGCTTAATGCCTCTGAAGTAGCCGAACTCTTTGCCGATAAGACAATGAATGTCATCAGCGAGAAAACAGCCAAAGACACGGGAACACATGTGCAATATAAGGCATACTTTTCAGATATGGGATTGATTCTGGTCGTTTTTGGGAGTGGGGCCAGAGAAACCCGCATGTGGTCGGTAAAGGAAGATGGCGCTCTTTGTATAAAGAGAAACATGGGACGACATACGGGTGGTGTGACCTGCGGCTATATCGTTCCGACAGGTAACGGCGAATACAAGATGTATAAGGCAAAGCGTGTAAGTACAAAGAAAAACAGGGTCATTGGCGGCAAGCAGATTAGGCAGTTAAGCACCTTCTCCAACTTCAAAAAAGGGAACACTCTGTAAAGGGATACCATCGGTAAGCCGGCACGCAGTTCAGTATTCTCTGAGGGACAAGTGGTTCAGCTAGCTGAGGCGTACTTTCTGCAAGCTCTCAATACCGTAGAGTGTTCGCTGTTTAACGTGTGATTTTTGTTGAGGATGTGGTGATATCTCCGAAGTGATTGAACGATAAATACCGGCATCTGTAGGGTTATTCCGCCAGGGCATCAGCCATGGATTTATAAATCGGTATAAATGTATCAAACCCTGAAATTTCAAAAATTTCTCTTATGTGGTCCGGGATATTGCATAGGGAGAATACATGGGATGTTGTGGTGACGATTTTGGATATTTTCAGCATGGCTCTAAGTCCAGCACTGGATATATAATCCAATTGAGCAAAGTCCATGACCAAATCGCTTTTCGAGGGAGCAAGGTTTGCGTCGGCCCATTCTTCCAGTTCGCATGAGGTTGTGGAATCAAGCCTGCCGACAACAGTAACAACCATTGCTTTTTCTTCATTTCTTACAGTAATATTCATCTCTTTCCCCCATCGGGCTGGTTGAGTTTTTTGGTCATAATCAAAGTGTTGGTATTGCCTGTTCTGGTACATGAGATATGGTCAACATACTGCTTTACCAGATAGAGGCCAAGACCGCCGATTTTTCTTTTGTGGAGAGGTGATGTTACATCGGGGTCCTTTACGGCGGTGGGGTCGAAGGCAGGATTCTGATCTGTAACAGTCATGGTGAGAAGGGAGCCTTCCCGAACAAGTGTTATTTCTATTTCATTCGTTCTGTGGTTCTCTTTTACATGCATAATGGAATTTGTGCAGATTTCTTCAAGGATCAAGTTCAGTTCAAAGAGTTCTTCCTTTGACAGCTTCCAGGAAAAGGCGATACGTTCCAAGTTGCTTTTCAGCTCTTCCAGGCCCTGCTGCGAGCCTTTTATTTTGAAGGACTCGATCATTTATTTTCCGAATACCAGTTCACTCAGTAAACCATTTTGTTTAATAAGTTCGTCGTAGGTGCCAAACTCCATCAGCTTGCCGGCTTTCATGACTCCAATTTTATCAAATTCACGGATACTGTCCAGACGATGTACAACGGCAATCACTGTTTTGTTCCCTCGCCAACGATGTGCAATAAGATTTTGAATTCTGGCCTGGGATTTATTGTCCAGAGCTGAAGTGGCCTCGTCCATGAGGATGATCTTTGGGTTCTTTAATAAGACTCTGGCGATGGCAAGTTTTTGTTTTTGTCCACCTGAAAGGCTGTTCCCCATACTCCCAAGGTGATATGTCATTCCAATTTCAGCAATGGCCTCCAGGAGGTCTTCTTCAATAAGCAGCCGAATAATATTCTGATTGATTTCTTCCTGGGCATGGGCATGTTCTGTTTTCATTCTTCCCTGGAGGATGTTGTTGAGAATAGATTGCCCGAGTATATACCGGGTATCAGCAAATGAGTTAAATGCCTCAGGAAATATTTTTTTGCTCCACTGTGGCCATTTTTTACGTGCTTGCAGTATCTTTGCTTCAAGGTCGGGTGGAATCGTTGCGATCTTGTAAGGGCTGGGAGCAAATTGCAGAGCAAGCCCGAGCAGCAATGTCTGCTCGTCGGCAGGAAGCTGATTGGGAACATTCTCTCCAAGATGCGTCACAATACTCTGGTATTTTTCAACCTGTTCAGGTGACAGGGGAAGCGCATCGTTAACCTCCTCTAAACCATCAGGGTTGGCGAGCAGATTAAGGAATTTGTATACCAGTTTTACGCCAAAACTCAGCAGGTCCTCCGTCAGGTTTCTTTCATCAAGAAATCTCCTGAATTCAGGGTGTTTGTGAAGAGAGGAGAGGGGCAGGGATTTTTTGACCGGTGCGCCAAAGATGATGTTCTCCACAATTTCAGCGTACAGCAGATAACGATCCTTGTGGTAGAACTCAATGTACTTCTCCAGAGAATGACCATAATTGATTCGGAATTGTTTTCTGATGCGAACGATTCTGGACATCATCTCCGAGTCTTCATCACTGAGAAATCTGTTAAGACCAAAGTGGACGACATCAACAAACATTCCGACATGTTGCAGGGAAAGAATGAGTTGGTCAAGTTCTGGTTCCTGGTAAGCCCCATCATTGATTGGTGCGGTTTCTGTTTTGGCCTGGTGGGCGTAGAGCAAGTTTTCCCGGAGAGTACCGGAAAAGATAAATGGTTGCTGGGAAATATATCCAACATGGTGGATAATTTCTTTTTTGCTTACATCTTTAATTTCCCGGCCATCAAGAAGTATTGAACCACTGGAATAATCAAACATCTTGGCAATGCAGTTAATCAGGGTACTCTTGCCACTTCCGGAAAAGCCGATTAAGGCAAGATTTTCTCCTGCCCGTAGCGAAAACGATACTCCTTTGAGCAGTGTGGTTCCGGTTGTTGTCGTGTACGTCAGATTACGAACTTCCAGGTTGCCGTTGAGCTCTGATGTTGGCTTATCGGTAAGGGCTTCATCATGTTCCGCCGGAAGATCAAAATACTGCATGGTGCGGTAATATCGAACCGAGGCATCCTGAAAGACCTGGTAGTATTCAATCAGCTCTTTCCAGGGATCATACAGCTTTTCCTGGGCGGAGAGAAAAGCAACAAGGGAGCCTAGCTCCAGTTGGCCATTCATGACCAGATAGCCCCCAAAAAGAAATACCACAAAGGGGCCAAGGCTTGAGAAATAATTGTTGACTGTCTTGATGCTGAAGCGGAGTAGTGACCATCTCGTCCTGATTCTGCGTAATGCCTCGACTAGACGGTCAAACTTTCTCTTTTCCTGTCCATAGGCGCCATGGACATTGATCTCAGTTACTCCGGTGATGCTTTCAGCGATCTGATTGGAAATCAAGCGGGACTGATCCACTCGTTGTTTATTTAAACGATTTGCCTTCTTTTGAAGGTAGGGGATGAGAAACGCCACCACAGGATAAATGGCCAGCGTAGCCAGGGCGAGCGGGGGATTGAGCCATAAAAGATACGCAGCAAAGGCAAGTAGCGTGAGGATGTTTGATATGGGAACGGCTATGGCCATACCGGCAAAAACGCCGGCAGTGTTGAGTTCCGTCATCAGGGAAGCCACGACCATGCCCGGTTGAGTGTTGCGAAAAAACCAGAGTGGCAAATTGATGATGTGGCCATAGAGTTCTTTTCTCATGGCAACCATGGCACGCTCACTGATTACAACCTGAAGATAGTTGGTTGCCAACTTCATTCCAGCAGTGGCTGTGACTGCCAACAGGTAGATGCCACAATAGAGTAGTAAGCTGTCGAATTTTCCGAGGTATATGGATTCGTTAATGATTCGCTTCTGCATTTCCAGGGGAAGTACTCTGAAAAATACCATCGCGACAATAATAAGCAGCAGCAAAAATTGTATTTTCAGATTTCCCTTTACCGCCCAGAAAAATAAGGATTTTTTTGTGGGGCGAAGAGGAGAAGAAGATGGAGGGGAAGTTCGCATTATACCTCACATAAAAGTTTTTTGCCGTCAATAGAGACAGCTACCAGGGTAATATCATCGGCTAAGGGAACCTCTTTTCTGAAATCGTCTACGGCTTCAGTAATAGTGTTGAGAAGAGATCGCGGGGAAAGATGGGCAGAGTTTCTTAAAAGATCCTTGAGCCGTTCTTTGCCAAACTGTTCACCTTGTGCGTTTTCCGCCTCCCATACACCATCACTGCCAATCAGAAGGACACTGTTTTCAGGAGTAAGCGCCAAGCTGTTTGTTTGATACTGAAAATCTTCGCTAAGACCAAGGACGATTCCTTTGCCGTCAAGTTCGATGAGTTTTCCCGTTTCAGGAGTATACAGCATGGCCGGATCATGACCGGCACGCACCCATTGTATTGCACAAGCGTCCGCATCAACGCAAAGGTAAAATAACGAGGCGAAATTACCTGAGCTTGCGGTGTCCAGGAAGAGCTGCCGGTTGACCTTGGCAATCAAAGCCTCAGGAGTCCCAGGCTGGTCGATATTGGCTCTGACCAGTGCTCGCAGTGTGGCCATGAGCAGTGCCGCACCGATCCCGTGGCCCACCACGTCTCCAACCACAATATGGAATTTTTCAGGATGGGTGCAGGATCTGAAAAAATCATAATAATCACCACCTGTTTCATCGCAATACCTGCTCAATCCACTCACTTCAAGTCCATTTTCGGAGTAATCTTCGTGGGGGAGAAGGGTCAACTGAACCTCGCTGGCGATTGCCATGGCCTCCTGCAGTTGCACACCTCGTTGCAGTTGACTGGTCATGGTGTTGAAATTTCTTATCAGCTCACCAACTTCATCGTAACTATTGACGGTAAGAGGTTCATGGAAGATCCCCTGCGCCAGGTCGCCGGCGGTCTGGGAAAGCTTTTTAATGGAATTGGTAGTTCTGGAGATCATCATCCGCATAAATAAGAGAAGTACTCCGATTCCCAGGAAGGATGAGAGAAAATAGATCTTCCGAAAATGGATGATCGGTTGAAGAATTTTATCACCCGGCGCAATTACAACCAGGGTCCAGGGAGCCTCTTTTAATCGATAAAAACCGCTGACTTCTTCAGGGGGGCGACCTGGCCCGAACACTGTCCCGGATGTCTGGTCCCTCAACATATTCAGGGTTTTTTGTTTTAAGATCCCAGAGGTGGCAAACGAGCCTGTTTGCTGAATGGAGGTATTGTCCATATTATTATTGGTATCGACAAGGATATTTCCCTTTTGATCAACAATAAAAGCCTGATAGATACTCCACCATGGAGCCTGAACTGTTTGGGCGATCAGGGATTTAAAATCAAGAATGACCTCAACTTTACCAACCGTACGATTTTTCTTGTCAATCAGGTCTGTGACCATGGAAACAGTTTCACTGCCGTGCTTAACGTCGTAGACAGGAGAACTTATGTCAAACATTGATTTGTTGTTTTGAAATCTCCAACTTTTGTTCCAACTTCTGTTTGTTCCACGGTGCATAAAACGAATGCTATTATTTCTCCCACCTTCCGGCCATTCCACCAGTACATTGACAACTCCATCAAGCCTGCTTAATCGCTCAACTATAAATTCATCAATCCCGGAAGCCGATTCTTTTTCCGAAAGTCCATCCAGTAAAGAGAGTATCTGCCGGGGACGATGTAACTGCATATCTATTTGATGGGCGGCTTTCTCAAGGTTTGCTAATGCTGTTTCCCCCCATTGATCGAGCAGGAGAGCGCGCATGGCACGATAGCCGGAAAAACCTGCAAGGGTAAGAAAAAGAAAGACAGGTACAAGGAGAAAAAGAACAGTTTTCTGCTGTAGACTTCTGGGATATAAAGTATCTGGTTTTAGCAAGAACCCATTTCCTGTTGTAAAATCGTCAACATGTGTTTTTTATGGTAGTGCAGTGCAAGGGGGGGCGAAGTCTGCTAAAGCATATTACGTTCATCATGGAGACGCGGGAAATCTGCTGATATGTTGCATGCTTTTTTGTGATTATTTGGCGAATAGTAAGAAACGCAGAAGATGTACGAATATACCCTGCAAGAAGAACCTTTAAGGGATTGCTTAGGGTGCCACTGGCTCACTCATAAACCTTTTTCATAAGAGTTATCTATGTGGAAAGGGCCGAAGGAGTGAAGATGGAGTTCCTTGGGAATTTCCTTTAACCTATTAATTTACTTCAATCAAACATCCCTGTAGTAATATCCTCGGGGGTACTTTCTATGGTCAAGATTCTCTTTTCTGAACCAGAATAATCTCCCGTGCCAGGAACACTAGCTTCAATAACGGTGTTTTCTGCAGTCTCGGCAGCGTTTTTTTCCTCAACTGATAATGCTCTTAAGGCTTCCGGGTGCGTATTTGTGCCAAGCAATGCTTGAAGTCGCTGCAGGTATTGGAGGTAGATTCGCTCTTTTTTTGCACCAATCTTAATTAACTCGTCAAATGTTTGATCTCGTTGGGCACTACTTGAAGCCAAAGGTGCAGATTTAAGTTGGTCAATTTTGTCGTCTAGCGCTATAATCTCTTTTTGCAACTCAAAATTTAAAGTGCGCGCTTCTTTACCGACTTTTTTTTCAACTTTATTGGACTCAACAGCACGGACAATTTGGGCATATAGATCTGCAAAGTAGATTTCAGGAGATTGTCCTGCTATTGTAGTGGCTACGGAGGATAGTAAAAAAGCACAGATGAAAAACAGGATGGCTTTGTACTTGGTTCGTGAATTTTGGGAAGGCATATATTCGTATTCCTTTAAAAAAAATAATGTAGTAAAGTTACACGTAAAATACAGACATTAAAAGTAACTGCTTACAGGGTGTTGGAAATTTTTGCAGGCTGGCTGGTACCGCATCTAAGTCCTACGCAAGCCAGTCGGACTGTAAAAAATCCGGTTCCCTGTGAGCAGTTACCTTAAAACGTTAGCCGGGAACCATGTAACGAAGAGGTTCAAGTTATTCAGTACCTTTGAAAATACCAACTGGGTTATCCCCACAAAGTACTTACCCGCGTTCGTTCCCGTTCCTTAATCGGTTCATTAACCTAATAGGTAACGTACAGTCCTAAAACAAATGTGTCAATATCTGGTGCACCTGCTTTATCATTCGTTAATGATTCATAGCCAATTTTAATATTAGCGTTATGCCCCTTAAGGTAATAATTCATACCAACTTTTACCGCAGACCAACTGCCTGCGTCATTGGCTCCATCACTGTCCCATTGTTCGTAACCAACCCAAGGTTGCCACTTATTAATGTAATAGCCCAATTGCCCATAAAAGCCACTTCCCTGAGTCTCTTTTCCTTGTGCCGAGGAAGTGAGGGCGCCACCACCATCTTGAGCAAATAATACCCCTGAGTCGTCCAGATCCAGATCGTTATATGCCACTTCGGCAGTTAAATATCCAGGCCCAACAGGATAGTCGGTAAAGGCATCCAGGGTGAAAAAAGTGTAATCAATTTCGTTGCCGGTGTTGCTTCCGCTACGGGCAACGCTATCTTGAGTATCATATCCAACACCAAAGGCGAGTGTCTTTTTTCTGCCAAGATAGGTCGAGGAGTTAAATAAGCCTGACTCTGCATCAAAGAAGTTCACTTGCACCCTGGCAGAATAGCGTTCAGAGTCTGTATTTCTAGTATCAACATCTTGCCCTTCAAAAACGCCAAGATAATATTTAAAATGGGTCATGTCTGTAAAGGAAGTGCTGCCAAACAGGGAAAATCCTAAATCTCGAACGTTGACATCACCTGAAAGTCCAGAAGCAGTCCCTGCCACCGTTCCGTTGTTAAAGGCTGTATTGCCTTTTGCTCCCCACGATAGCATATAATTGTTAATGCCAGGACGATCAATGGCCATCAGGCCACCTGAGCCAGTCATCCCCATTCTGGTAACTGCTGCCATCTGCTGGCCACCAATAACGTTGAGCCATTCAAGAGGCTTGACCATGATCCAAGCATCAATAAGTCTCACGTCGCCGCCAGAACTGATCTCGTCATCCCGAAAATCCGTTTGCAAAAAACCGGTAACATATTTTGTAACATTTCCTTTAAGGCGAAACCTGGCTCTCCGAATTTTAAATTCATCTTCATTGCTCTTTAAGTCTTTGTCATTACGCAGGTATAGCGCCTGGATCCTAAATCCCAGATCCAAATTTGAGTCATCACTAATCGAAATCTTTGCACCTGCACTGGCTTGCTGTGGACAGGATAAACCCAATACCATTGCGATTGCAGCCATCCCCAAAAGTCTTTTTTTCATTTCGCCTTCCTCCTGTGTAGTTTGTTTCAACCAATACCATACCCCATGTAATGTATTGGTTGGTACCCGGACAGTGTAGCATAAGCTATTGTTTTTTGTTCAGTAAAACGATGAAAGCAGGATGGGCTTTTCCCGATAGATGTGTTATTGCGAAAAAGAGTAACTAGTTAGTTCTACACAGTATTTTCAGCAGCGGGAATCTTGTCGGCAAGACGTGTATTCCAATTCGCAGATGTAGAAAGCGTTGAAGAGTGCCTTGGGCAATGGTTGATGAGGATTACTCGCGATCAGGCCATTGCTGTTGATGGCAAGACTCTCAAAGGAGCCAAGCGCGACAACGGAACCAAAGTAGAGCTGCTTTGTGCATTTCTACATAATCGGTCGAAATGATGGAATTGGAAAAAATAGCGCCATCCTTCACAATAATGCTAACATGGATGAATCGACGGCACAAGGTTTAGTGCAATCAACGAAGGAGATCGGCGCAAACGGTATGCGTAGGGCAGGTAAGTCCGTGCTGCAATTATCAAACTAACAGAAGGCTTCGGCTATGAAGAGCTTGCCTTTCGCCTGGAAGATCTAAAGGTACTTCCCTGGTGATTTTGCAAAGCTTTCCACAGTGAGGGGAGTTGAACGAATGACATTAGTTGTCGTCATTTGTTCATCAATCAAACCTGATTGCAACTTTGGGGAATTCTATTATGCAGAAAACACTTTTCCCTCTGAGCTGTTTGTGGAGTGCAGTTACAGGTCTATTTTCAGCACGGAGATATCTCCTGTTTGAAAATCAGTAGTGTCTCCCTTTGAGACGGTGCGGGGTGGTGGACGAAGCCGGTTGTCCATATTTTGGACATTGTAGATCCACGAGGCACTGACTGGAATCGTTTATACTTGTTTTGGAATTGGCAATTCACATCTGCCTGGTTCGTTCTTCATGGATCTGAAGCGATACAACAGGAATTGTTTCATCACGTCTTAGACTGGCACAACATATGCAAAGTAAAGAGTATAAAAAACAATCATATACAGGAGCAGGACTATGAGAAACAGGCAAAGTGTAAAGAAAATCGGGAAGGTCTTTTTGGTCCTTTTTTTCCTGATGATTCTTTCTGATAGGGCTCATGCCCAGGGTGAAGGTTGCGAAGAACTTTCGCTTAGGCAGGCGGTCGATGTGGCCATGGAGAACAATCCAGGGCTTGCTGCCATTCGTTCCCGTTACAATGCTCTGGCGACCGTACCCTCACAGCAATCTACCTTGCCTGACCCGGTGCTTTCCCTGGGCGCTGTAAATCTGCCCACTGACACATTTAACCTGGATCAGGAAAATATGACGCAGATGCAGATTGGTATCAGCCAGAAGTTTCCTTTTCCCGGGAAACTCGGACTCAAAGAAGAGAGCGCCCAATTTGAAGCAGAGGCGGCGTTGCAGCAGGTGGATGAGGCAAGGTTGACTCTGATAAAAAATACCCGTTCAACCTGGTGGGATATTTTTTATCTGCAAAAAAACCTTGAAATTATACAATCCAATCAGGATTTACTCAGGGCAACTGTTGCTGCGGCCAGAGCAAAATACGAGGTGGGAAAGGGCTTACAGCAGGATGTGCTTTTGGCTCAGGTTGAGTTGACCAAGCTTATGGATCGTGAATCAACTGTTACCACTGCTCTTGAAAAGAAAAAAGCGGCTCTTGAAGTCCTGCTCGACAGAGCTGTAGACAACAGGTGTTTTACCATCGCCGACCAGTCAGTTTCATTGAATCTTCCTTCGATTTTGCCACTCGCGACTTTACAGGAAATGTCCCTCAGCAGTCGTCCCGGCCTTCTGGCTCTGGAACGAAAAACCGATGCTTCCAAAAGCAGGATTGCCCTTGCTCGAAAAGAATATTATCCAGATTTTACAGTTGGCGCAGCCTATGGCTTTCGGCAGGACACAGCTGATGGTCTGGATCGTAGCGATTTCGCCTCGTTACGACTGAGTATGAATCTACCGATCTGGTCAAATTCAAAACAGGATAAGGCTGTGGCACAGCGAACCAGTGAAGCTCTGGCCGCCAAGCGGGAGCTGCATGATTTTAAAAATAAGGTGTTTTCCGAGATTAGCAGCGAATTTTCCGAATTTACCAATACCTCATGGCAGAGTGAACTCTTACACTCCTCGCTTATTCCCCAGGCGGAACAGACTGCAGCAGCCATGCTCAAAGGGTATCAGGTCAACAAGGTTGACTTTTTGAATGTGGTTCGGGCTCAGCTTGCCCTTTATAGCTATAAAATCACCTACTGGTACCATCTGAGCAATACATTTAAAGCTCTGGCACGACTGGAAGCCGCAACAGGAACCGATCCATTAGTTTACGAGGAGAATAGCAATGAACAATAAAAAGACATCCATACATCTGACAATGGCCGCTCTTGCCCTGTTGCTCGCAGTATTTACCAGTTCCATTGTGGTTGCTGCGTCAACAGAGAGTAACGAGCCACTGTTTTACCGAAATCCCATGAACCCTGCCATCACCTCACCTGTCCCTGCCAAGGATGATATGGGTATGGATTACATTCCTGTTTATGCAGATGCGGAAGATTCCATGGGGCCTGCCGGAACGGTAAAGATAGATCCGGTGCTGGTGCAAAAAATTGGGGTTCGTATCGGCATGGCCATGGAACGAAGCATGAGCCGGCTTATAACTGCCCCTGCCAGGGTGACTTTTAATGAAGAAAGTCTTGCCATGGTGCATTCCAAGTTCAGTGGCTGGGCCGAACAGGTGATGGTCAATAAGACGGGTGAGTACGTGAGGAAAGGTCAGACTCTGCTGTCTATCTATTCTCCGGAGCTGGTTAGCACTCAGGAAGAATACCTGCTGGCCATGGCCAATGCCAGGGTTCTTAACCTGAGCAGCATGAAAGAGATCAGAGATGATGCCAGGCGTTTGGTGGAATCTACTCGTAAGAGGTTGGCCTATTTTGATATTCCGGAAAAAGTTATTCGGCAGCTGGAACAGAGCGGCGAGGTTCAACGGGATCTGCCTATTGATTCGCCTTTTTCCGGAACGGTCATTGATATAGGGGTGGAGGCTGGTCATTTTATTACTCCGAAACAGCGTTTGTACAGGATAGTCGACCTTTCAACAGTCTGGGTGTATGCCGATGTCTATGAGCCAGATCTCCCCTGGATTCGCGAGGATGATATGGCCATGATTTCAGTGGCCAGTCAGCCGGGAAAGAAGTTCTCCGGCACCATTGATTATGTCTACCCTTATGAAGAGGGAACGACCCGTACTGTGAGGGTTCGGCTTATTTTTGACAATAAAAACGGCATGCTGAAGCCGGGAATGTTTGCAGACATCACTATCCATGCCGGGAAGCGTGATAAAGTGTTGGCCGTCCCGTCTGAGGCCATAGTTCGCTCCGGAGACAAAGAGCAGGTGTTTGTTGTCACCGGGCCCGGTACCTTTGAGCCCAGGGAAGTCGTAACTGGGGTACAGGCAGACAGCTACGTCGAAATCATCAGAGGGCTTAAGCAGCATGAAAGTGTTGTCACTTCTGCCCAGTTTCTTATCGACTCAGAATCCAAGCTGAGAGAGGCTACAGCCAAGATGATTGAAGCGAATAAGGCAGCGTCTAAAAATGATGAAATGGACGACATGCAAAAAAAGTAGAGAAATATTATGATTAAAAAAATAATTGACTTTTCCATCCGTGATCGCTTTCTGATTCTGATTGCTACAGCCATTATTGCCGTAGCCGGTCTCTGGACCTTGAAGAACACCCCCCTGGATGCCATCCCGGATCTTTCCGATGTGCAGGTCATTGTCTTTACAGAATATGCAGGCCAGGCGCCACAGGTTGTGGAAGATCAGGTGACCTACCCGTTAACCACGGCCATGCTTTCCGTACCCAAATCCAAGGTGGTACGGGGATATTCTTTTTTCGGTATATCCTTTGTTTATATCATCTTTGAAGATGGAACTGATATGTATTGGGCTCGTTCCAGGGTCTTGGAATCCTTGAATTATGTCGGATCCAGCCTGCCGCCAGGGGTTACGCCGTCTCTTGGCCCGGATGCAACCGGAGTCGGCTGGGTGTACGAATATGCGTTGATTGATACCAGCGGTAAACATGATCTGGCTCAGTTACGTTCCATTCAGGACTGGTATCTGCGCTATCCTTTGCAGACCGTGGAAGGGGTCTCTGAAGTTGCCTCAATCGGCGGGTTTGTCAAACAGTATCAGGTTGAGGTGGATCCGGATAAACTGGCCGCCTATAACATTCCCATCCAGAAGGTCCGCACAGCCATTCAACGATCTAACCGTGATGTGGGTGGACGACTGATTGAAATGGCTGAAACCGAATATATGGTTCGGGGGCAGGGGTATATCAAATCCATTGACGATCTCAAAGAAATACCGCTTACCACTGATGGCATGGGCACTCCCATTCGTCTGGCTGATGTAGCTTCCATCCAAATGGGGCCTGAACTTAGGCGCGGCCTTGCAGAACTTAACGGGGAGGGAGAGGTTGCCGGTGGGATCGTTATTATGCGCTATGGTGAAAACGCCCTTGCTACCATTGAGCGGGTACGTGAGAAGCTTGCAGAGTTGAAAAAAGGACTTCCCGAGGGAGTGGAGATTGTACCTACTTATGACCGGGGAAATCTGATTGAACGCGCCATTGAAAACCTCAAAGGTAAGCTGATCGAGGAGTCCATTGTGGTCTCTCTGGTCTGTATTGTTTTTCTGCTCCATTTCCGTTCGGCCCTGGTGGCCATTGCCACTCTGCCCATGGGTATCCTGCTTGCCTTTATCATTATGAAAATGCAGGGAATCAATGCCAACATCATGTCCCTGGGTGGTATTGCCATAGCCATTGGTGCCATGGTGGACGGAGCCATTGTGATGATTGAAAATGCCCATAAACACCTCGAGATGGCAACAAGTCGTGGTGAAGATATAACTGGTGAAAACCGTTGGCGTATTATGGCAGAAGCCGCAAAAGAGGTGGGCCCTGCATTGTTCTTCTCTCTGTTGATTATCACCTTTTCGTTTCTCCCCATTTTTACCCTGCAGGCTCAGGAGGGAAGGTTGTTTGCCCCCTTGGCCTTTACCAAAACCTATGCCATGGCTGCATCGGCTCTGCTTTCCATTACCCTGGTACCGGTATTGATGGGCTTTTTTATTCGCGGAAAAATTATTCCGGAAAAGAAAAACCCGGTCAACCGGTTTTTCCAGTTTCTCCATGGGCCGAGCCTGCGGCTCTGTATCAAAATGCGCTGGCTGGTCATTGTTTTAGCTGTCGCCCTGGTAGGAGTGACCTGGGTTCCGCTTAATCAGTTGGGCTCAGAGTTTATGCCGCCGCTGGATGAAGGGGATATTCTGTATATGCCCTCTACTTTTCCAGGGATTTCCATCACCAAAGCCAAGGAGATCCTCCAGCAAACAGATAAAGTACTCAAAACCTTCCCCGAAGTGGAAACCGTTTTCGGTAAGGTTGGACGTGCAGAAACTGCCACTGACCCAGCTCCGCTTTCCATGATAGAAACCATTGTCCGTCTCAAACCCCGTGTAGAATGGCCGGATCCTGAGAAGACAACAAGAGAATTAATGCAGGAGATGGACAAGGAGTTGCGCATTCCAGGGCTTGCCAATGCCTGGACCATGCCAATTATTACCCGCATAGATATGTTGTCCACCGGTATTAAAACACCCATCGGTATCAAGGTGAGTGGCCCGGATCTGGAGGTGTTGGGTAAAGTTGCCCTGGATATTGAAAACATAATGAAAACCCTGCCTGAAACCGTCTCCGCTTACGGCGACCGGGCAGTTGGCGGCTACTTTCTTGATATTGCCATCAATCGGAAAGCGGCAGCACGCTACGGTCTTACTGTGGGTGATATCCAGGATGTTATCATGACGGCAATCGGAGGTATGCAGGTGTCGGAGACCATCGAAGGGCTGGAACGTTACCCCATCAATCTGCGCTACCCCAGAGATTTTCGTGATAATCCCGAAAAGATAGGCAGAGTTTTGGTTCCCACCGGTTCGGGAAATCATATTCCGCTCTCCGAGATAACCACCATTACTTTGAGCCGTGGAGCACCGGTGGTCAAAAGTGAAAATGCCAGGCCCAATGCCTGGGTGTATGTGGATATCTCCACCTCTGATATCGGTGGATTTGTGAAGGAAGCAAAGCAGATGATAACAGAGAAACTTGATCTACCGGCCGGGTACACTCTGATTTGGTCAGGGCAGTTTGAGTATATGGAACGGGCTCAGCAGCGGTTGCGTATCGTGGTGCCCTTTACTCTGGTACTGATCTTTCTGCTGCTCTATTTCAACTTCCGTAATCTGGCGGAACCTGTCATCGTCATGCTTTCCATCCCCTTTTCTCTGGTGGGTGGGATCTGGTTGATCTGGCTTATGGATTTTAATATTTCAGTGGCCATTGTGGTGGGTTTTATTGCTCTGGCCGGAGTTTCCGCAGAAATCGGGGTATTGGTGCTGACCTTTATCGACCATGAATTGGCCAGGGAGCGACAGCGCAGCCAGAGCGGAACATTGACCAGTAAAGAAATCATGGCAGCCGTCTATACCGGCACCGCAGAACGTGTACGGCCCATTGCCATGACTGCGACCGCCATTATAGCCGGCCTGCTTCCCATTCTGTTCGGTGAAGGGACAGGTTCCCAGGTTATGCAGCGCATTGCCGCTCCCATGGTGGGTGGTATGATAACAGCAACCCTGCTCTGCCTGTTGGTAATTCCGGTTGTCTACGGTATTTATCTCCAGTTCACCGAACGATATCGGCAGAAGTGATAATCATGTCTAATCGTCAATCCTGAAAATATACTGGAACAATGGATTATGACCACAACACCCCCATTAAAGCGTGCGGTTAAACGAATACTCTTTTACCGGTTAAGCCTGACGGTAATAGTGATTGCACTCGTTTTTGCCGGAGTCTCCTACTACCATTCAAAGGGAATGATCACTCATGCAGTGATTCAGGCAACCAAAATTAAGGTCAATGTTATCCGGGGACGTTACAAGGAATTAATGAAGCAGCCCGAAACAGACGTGACTACGGCCCTGCAGGATGCGGTCAATTATCCGCCTGACAACAAAATCCACCTTGAAGAGGGTGAATTTATCTATGCTTTGTTGCATAGTGAAAACCGCGAGAGTATAGGGAGTTATGAACATCCAGGCTATTCTTCTCTTCCCGATGTAAAGCAGTATCTGGCGCGTACTTCTCAAACCCTTCCTGATCATGAACAGCTGAAATATAATTATGTCAGGATCAACGGGAAAGAATACTTGGATATTCATAGTAAACTGACTACAGGAGATGATGGCTCTGCCGTGTATTTACGAGCCTTTTTTGCCCTTTCCGATCAAACTATTCACGTCATTCACAAACAGGCCATCCAGGTCATTCTTTATGTCATCGGCCTTGTACTTTTAACTGCTCTGTTATTGTATCCGGTTATTGCCCATCTGATTAATAAACTGGCAGATTATTCAACGGGGCTTCTCACCGCCCAGTTGGAAACAATGGAGGCTTTGGGGGCTGCAATTGCCAAACGGGACAGTGACACTGACATTCACAACTATCGTGTAACCATTTACGCTGTGGCCATTGGTGAGAAACTCCTGATGGATACGTTGCAGATCCAACGATTGATCAAAGGAGCATTTCTCCATGATGTCGGAAAGATTGGTGTTCGAGACAATATCCTGCTAACCAAGGCCAAGCTTGATGAGCGTGAGTTTGCTATTATGCAAAAACATGTTCAATACGGCCTGGAGATAATAAAGGAATCTCGCTGGCTCAGGGATGCGGAAGATGTGGTTGCTTGTCACCATGAAAAGTATGATGGGAGTGGTTATCCCAATGGGCTCAAGGCAGAACAAATTCCTTTAACTGCACGTATCTTTGCCCTTGTCGATGTCTTTGATGCTCTGACCAGTAGGCGCCCCTATAAAAAGCCGTTCTCTTATGAACAGACCATGCAGATTATGGAAAAAGGACGGGGAATCCATTTTGATCCAGTCTTGCTGGATGTTTTCGAGGACATGGCCAGCCAACTCTACCAGGATTATGCCGGCCGTGAAGATAATAAATTAAAAGCAGAGTTACTGAAAATTACGGATAAATATTTTCAAAGCGGCATTGATACACTGCTCTACTGAGAGAGTCATCTTATTGGATTTCGAACTCCACAGTCTTAAAAAAAATATCCTCGATGGAAACCGTTACCACCCACTTACCAAGACTATCGGCGGAAAATGTTTTCCCTGTCATGGTGCTCTTTAAAGGGCTGTTTTTCAGAAGGCGAAGCCATGAGTAAAAGGTAAATGGGGAGTTGGGGGCGATACTCAGGGAGACGGGACTGTACTGATTCATTGTTCCTGAGGAATTGACCCAACTGATATCGGCAATATATTTTCCAGGTGGAATACCTGTCAGAGTGACAAGTGCATAGACTGTGTCATAAGGGGAAAAGATTTCCTGATTTTCAGCTGATGCAATATCCGTAGTCAGGATAATGCTACTCTGTGCTGAGTCCGCCTCGAAACCATGGGAGAAAGAAGAGATCAACAGGAGAATGAGGACAAAGGGAATAAAACCTGCTTTCCTGAATATTGTTGTTCTCATCTTTCTCTCCATGGCTTCGTTAATTTGGCAACTTCGAAAAATGAACTTTATTTAGGATTCTAAGGACATATGGTGCCGTTAATTTTGTGGGGTTCCAGGTGTCCCTCCCATTGGCTGGTGTTCGACGTTTTCCACACGAGCCTGGGAGCCTTGCATTCTAACATTCCTCATTGTGATTATCTCATTTTCACCGACACCAACAGAGGTTCTTGCTGTTTGATTGTTTTTTGAAAATACAATTTCATGTGTTCCTGGTGGTACTCCGTCAATTCTGAAATATCCACTAGAGTTGGTTGTTGTCCCCAGCGAACCAATACCAACTTGAACCCCTTCAACTGTACTGTCTGCATATGCGGATTGTACAGGGAGTAGGGATTTTAAGAAACCTGCTAAAGAATATTCTTTATTGTCCAGAGGGGGCAGCATTGCCATGGTGATTGAGGATACGTTTCCCTCCACAGTGGAACTGCCGGAACCGGATACCGAACCACCGTCATTTCCACTGCTGCAAGCCGTAAGAAATAAGCCAATGGCAACTATTGTTAACATGCTGAAAAAAACGGATCTTGTTGTTGTATGTCTGGTACATTATTTTCTCCTTAGTTTTAAAATGATTGTTATAGGAAGCAGTCTTCTGCGGCTGCTTCCACCTTTTGCAAAAGTTTGATAATCAGGTACGAACAATTGGCCTATGATTCTTGTACGTTCCTTCCGTGGTTTTTACACGAAGTTTCCTTGTGAGAAACTTGTTTTTGCCCATAACTGTTTTTCCGGTTGCTCCTGGTTGGGAGGGTGGCTACGTAACTGTTCAAAAAGGGGGCAGCCGTACCTGGGCAACGTAAGCTCGACCGGAATATGCCCTGTTTTCTTCCCGCAATCAATATTGATGGTGTCGCAAGAACTCTTCACCTCTTTCATTGCTGCGAAATAATGAAATTTCACACGCTTTGGATATGGATATTTATACTTAGCAATCTGAAAATATAACTTTTTACGAACTTGTCAGAATGAAGATCTCATTCAGGAACGGCATCTTTTGCTACACGAAAACTGGTGTCTGTGTAATATTTGCTTGGGTCTGTTTTTAGCATTAATCTATTCCCGACCATACTGGATACCGACTGTCCAAGGATCATAAATTCATCTTCCGTATATTTCCCCCATTCAGCTATCTGATTAATGCCCCGTATTCCAAATTTTTCCTGGGGATAATTAATGACAGGAGTGGGTAATGGTAGGTGAGGGTTGTCGTTGTTTTCATTTGACGCCAACACATTGAGCCATTCTTCAGCGGTCACCAAACGGAATCCAAAATAGCGAGCGTAGGTTTCGGCCCCATAACCGGTGACCATCAATACGGCACATGACGAATGCATCGGGTGTTGAATATGAAACCGCCCGTTATTGAACAAGATTGGCTTGTAACCTCTTATTTTTTCACTTAATTTGAGAACAAGTCGACCGTCAAGGAGCACGTCGCTTGCCTTGTACTCAACTCTATCAAGGATCGTGTTTAAAAAATCCACATACTGCTGGTTGGTGATTGGACTTTCTGAAAGATAAAAAGGTCTCGAAGAGGTTCGGCTCTTTCCGTAAGGATTTTCTTCTGGTAGTTTCAACTTTAGTGAAGGTATCAAGTGCAAGATAGAGTCGTCTTCGGCATGAAGAATTCGTTTCAGGCCCTTGGGATATTCTCCATAAACAATCATGTTTCCAGGAGACGGTGGAATTTCTCTCTTATCCTGCTGCTCTGTTACTGCAACAATGGCATTTGTGTTGAGGTGCGATTTGGTGACAAAAAGAGTGAGACCGATAAATGCCACCACCAGCAAGAGCCATAAATATTGAGTCTTCCATTTACGCTCCACCCCTTCGTCTTTTACCGCAGAAATATTGACTGGACATTGATGGATTTCTATAAGTCGTTTTTTTAATTCTCGAACGGACTTGATGCGATCTGTTGGGTTCTTGGCCGTTGCCTCCATCACGATATGATTAAGGGCTGCAGTATATTTTGTGTCGATGCTGGTTAATTGCACCTGGGTAAATGGGATAACTTTCTCTGTGATTGTTCCTTCAACAGCCTCAAACAGGATACGGCCGATGGCAAAAATGTCTGCGGGTTCACGGGCCATGCTGAAGTTATTGTACTGTTCCGGTGCCATGTAGGCCAAAGTGCCGAATATTTCAGCCATCGACCCTGTGACAGACGGGAAGTCGTGCCCCATGGAAAGACCAAAATCTGCCAATTTGGCAACATCCTCTTTCATGAAGATATTTTCAGGCTTAATATCCCTGTGGATTATACCCTCCTCGTGAACCTTCTCCAAGCCGTCAAGAAGAGGTATCATATATCTGGTAATCCATGCCATTATCTCCTCTTCTGATTCGAAACCACTTTCGTCCATGGTATCACGGAGTGTCCTTTCGGCCATCAGTTCCATTACGAGATAGTCGATCCTGCTGCTCTGGCCATCGCATTCAATAATATCGTGTTTGAGGCCGAACATGCGAATAACGTTGGGATGGTCAATTCGAACAGCAATTCTGGCTTCTGCTTGAAATCGTTTTAGGGCCAGATTATACTCAGAGGCTTCCAAAGAGCTCTCGTCCCCGGCGGAGATAACCTTTATAGCTACTTTGATATCAAGATGGGTGTCATATGCCAAATAAACAGCACCCATTCCACCTTCTCCGATTAAGCGAATGATCTGGTATTCTTCACCTAAAATTGTGCCGGAAGACAGGACTGGGAGTGTTGTTGCTGTTTCTTTCATTATTTGATCTCTCTTGCTTGAAAACATAGATGAGCCCGTTGGTTTAAGGCCTTTTTCCCCGATCGCTTCGTTAAATGAAAAATTTTATTCTCGAGATATCAAATGTATCTCTGCGGAAAATGTTTCATTTGCTTCGATAGCGAATAAAAATACTCATACATTAACAGACTCATAGGTGTTTGAAAATGTATGTGATCGGCTTTTCAGTCCGAGTATCTTCTTATTGCACCTCAAGTCATATGCGCTACAATGAGGGTGATGTCATCCCGTCCATTTGTCGCTATTGCCTGCGATAACAACTTCTTGGCAGTGTCTTCGGGATTGATTCCACTCTTCATTGTCAGTTCAATCTCCTGAAACGAAACCACGTCATGGAGTCCATCGGAAGATAATAGAATCCGATCACCAGATTCGATATCCATACTTTTAGTAAAGACATTCTCTATAGGTTCATCTGTACCTACCACTTGAGTCAAAATATTCTGATAGGGGGCAGAATCTGCCGTTTCAGTTGTTATATCTCCACATTCTATCATCTCTTGGACAAAAGTGTGGTCGGTTGTCAATAATCGCAGTTTTCCGTCGTGTAAGCAATAAATACGGGTATCGCCAACATGAGCAATTACTGCTTTCCTGCCTAGAAGTACAATCACTGAGAGGGTTGTCCCCATATGCCTGCAGTTCGAATTATTGCCTGTGCATAGCCTGAGTTGATCATCAACATGAAAAAAAATCTTTTCTAATGCGTCCTGAAGATCCTTTTCGGAGCCCTTCCCTGGTATGATGGGAAAATCTGCCAGAGCATCACAGGCCATCATACTGGCAACTTCACCGCATGGATGTCCTCCCAATCCATCTGCAACAGCAAACAACATGAAGCAATCACTCAATACGGGAGTTTGTCTCTTGCGTAACTCAATTCTGTAGAAGTCTTCATTGTTCGTGCGTTTTAAACCAGTTTCACTTCGGACTGCGTATTGAACATACATAAATATTTCCTTTTTCAGGGTATCGTCATGACGATGAACATGATCTTTGAAATGGCGGCCAAAATCTTTTCCCTAAACTATTTTCAGTGGTTACTGCTGGAAAGCAGGTAGGTAGTGTTCCCGATTGCTTCTGCAGGCCATTAATAAATCTTAACCAGTAAAAAGAGGAAATCGTCCACTGTGCCAAGAAAGGTTGATTCCCTATTGTAAGTCCAACCTGTTGAATTTTCAAGAAGAAATCAGTCCTCAAGGGAGCATCTCCGAAACTGCTTTCTTGATTATCTTACAATACGTTTTGCAGATATCGTGCCAAAACAGAGCGTCCGGGACGGAGGAATAGCGAATCTATTGAACCAGGCCATTATGTTTTGGAAGGCTCATCAGTACCCATGCTTCACGACACGAAAGGTTGTACAGGAGTAGCCCTATCCTCTGCAGAATCCTTATCTACTCGCAATGACATTACGGTGGGTGTCTAAAAAGAGGACACTTCACAGGGCTTACCCCTCCAGATATGTCTGGTTTCAAGACACCTTGCCTGGCTGGAAAAAAAAAATTTTCTCGATTGTAAAGGTGTTACTCTTCGAAAACCAGCGGGTTAGTTCGTAATCAATCAAAAAAATCCATATCCGGCACACGATCTGCAATATAAAAAGCAGTGGGAAGTCAGAATATGTGGTGCTTCCTCAGTCATGGGATATCCCCCAAGGACAGATAATATATACCTGTATGGAGTGGACTATGGATTGGTTCAAGAAAAACCTTTTTGCTGATCACTTGAAAATGGTACTGATTTTCTCCCTTATTTCAGGAACGACACTACTTCATTATCTTGCCAGGCAAGATCAGAACTATTTCCATATTTTTCTGAGAGAACTCTACTTTTTCCCCATCCTCCTTGCTGCGTTCTGGTATGGCTTGCGAGGCGGGTTAATTGCCTCAGCAGGAATCAGCATTCTCTATATTCCCCTTGTTTACGCACATTGGCAACAATTCTCCCCTGCAGATCTGGACAAGTCCCTTGAGATTATTCTCTTTAACTTGATAGCACTGGTCATGGGTATTTTGAGAGATCAGGAGAAGAAGCGTGGACAGGAAAAGCAGGAAGCAATTCTGGCAATGGCAGGAGCCATAGCTCATGAACTCAATTCTCCTATTCAGGTTGTGCTGGGGAACTCCCAGCTACTTCAGGATGATTTTGAATCGGAATCGGAACCATACAAAGAGCTCCAGATCATCATCAATAATACAAAAAAGATCGGGGAGATTGTGAAGAAAATTTCCCTCCTCGACCGATTCGCCCTCAAGGAGTATACCGGCGACGCCCAAATTATCGACATCTCAGGAGGTGAACATCATGACAAATAAAAACAAAAGTATCTTGAATATCAAGAAGAGTACATTTCTTGTCGTGATTATTGGAGGAGGATTGTTTCTGTGGAAGGGCTCAGGTAATTCTCATTGGATGGCATAGATTCCGGGAATAACGCGGGGACCTACTTGAGTTATCGGAAATCCCAGCCATAATAAAGCATTGACAACATCACGATGCGGCATACGTTGATTAATATAGTGGTATCTAACACGAAAAAACTTGTTTGTCGGTTCCCTTGCAGAGAAAACAACTATTCTTATTCGATTGCTGATCAGATTGACTGGGCGAAGCAAAAGAACAGCATCGATTTTGATGACCTCTATGTCTAACGCGGGTAAACCGCAAGGAAGTACCTTGTGGGTATATGCAAGTTGGTAATTTCACAAGGGCTCATTTGAATTCTCGGAGTCTGCGCTTACCTGGTTTTTATGACAGGAGTTCAGGGTAAGGTATTATAAAAATACCTGCTGAAGTTTTTGCTGGGTAAAGGGGGAAGTATGGCTTTAGAAATAAAAAAAATAATCCAAGGCTCCTTCGAAGTTCTTCTGCTTTTCCTACTGCTGAGCCCGGTTGTTGGAGTCTGCTCTTCAGATGCAGGTCGTTCCAGTCCTCCCTTAACTCTGCAGGCTGCTGTGGATTTGGCGGTCGCAATAATCCCAGCCTGGCCCAGGTTCAAGCCCGCTCAGAGGCAATAGCGACAATTCCCTCCCAGGTTGGCACCCTTCCTGATCCAGTGCTCAGCTTCAATGCCCTGAATCTGCCAACGGATACATTCACTGTTAACCAGGAGCCTATGACTCAAATGCAATTCGGTATCCAACAGGCAATTCCATTCCCTGGCAAGCTGGCGCTTAAGGAAGAAGCCAGTACCTTTGTGGCCAAGGCTGCAGAAGAAGATGTTGATGAAGCCAGGTTAATTTTGGTGCAAAATGTAAAAATAAGCTGGTGGCAGATATATTATCTAGATCAAGCCATAGAAATTGTAGAACGTAACCAGAATCTATTTCGCCAGTTTATTGAAATTGCCGAAACCAAATATGAAATTGGAGAAGGGTTGCAACAGGATGTACTGCTGGCCCAGGTAGAGCTGTCCAAATTGCTTGACAAACAGATTGAGTTAACCGGAATCCGGCAGAAGTTAACAGCCAGACTCAACAAATTTTTAAACATACAGGCCAATGAAGCCGTTGACCTGCCTACACAGGTTAACACGGTGCTGTCTGCTCTCGTGCCTGAACCGGAGCTGTATGAAAAGGCTTTAAACAGCCGTCCTCTTTTGAACCGGCAGCAGTTTATAATTGAGTCGGCAAAATCTCGCCTGGAACTGGCCAGGAAGGAGTATTTCCCGGATTTCAAAGTGGGCGCTTTTTACGGTTTTCGCAGTGGAGAGAATCCGCCCTCCGTAGGCGGGGACCGAGCTGACTTTCTCTCCCTGAAATTCAGTATGAATCTGCCGGTATTTACCGGCAGAAAACAAGATAAAGCAGTTGCTCAGCGAAGCGGGGAGTTACAGGAACGACGTTATTCACTGCAGGACACAGTCAATGAAGTAAAATATCAGATTTCCCAAGCCGTTGCCGGCTATCAACAGGCAAAAGAGCAATCGGAGCTTTTTAAAGAAGGAATCATCCCCCAGGCACGACAAACTGTTGATTCAATGCTCTCGGGATATCAGGTAAACAAAGTGGATTTTCTCAATTTGGTGCGTAGCCAGATTACCTTGCTTAATTACGAAAGTCTGTACTGGAAATCCCTGACAGCGGCAAATCAGGCATTGGCCCGACTCGTGGCTGCAGTTGGAGAGGAGGCTGTTCATGAATAAGACACTGCTTGCAATTCTTCTATTGGTGGCTGGACTTGGCGCGGGTTATTGGCTTGGACAAAGACCGCATGATACAACAGCAAAGATGACGGAGATAGCAGGGTTGTCTCAATCACCTGGAAAGCCTATATATTACCGAAGTCCCATGGATCCATTGGTTACCTCACCGGTACCTGCAAAAGATTCCATGGGAATGGACTTTGAACCGGTGTATGCCGAAGAAGAAACAGGGGACGATCCAGCCGGAACTGTCAAGATCGATTCGGTCATGGTCCAGAATATCGGCGTACGAACGACAAAGGCCAAAAGAACTTCACTAAGCCGTATCATCAATACGGTGGGTCGGGTCGATTATAATGAAACCTACATGGTACGGCTCCATCCCAAGACCAATGGCTGGATTGAAAAGCTGTTCATCGATAAAACCGGAGAACAGGTCAAAGAGGACACAATTTTACTCAGTATTTACTCTCCTAAACTGCTATCTACCCAGCAGGAGTACCTCCTGGCCCTGAACAATTTGAAGGCCCTGCGCAACAGCAAGATTCCGGATATCAGAAACGGTGCTCTGAATCTGGTTAAGAGTTCTCTTACCCGGTTGAAGTTGATGGATGTTCCAGCCCACCAGATTCGAGAACTGGAACAGACTGGAAAAATCAAAAAGGCCCTTCATATACACTCACCCGTGGCCGGAATTGTTACCAGGATCGGTGCCAGGCAGGGCCAGTATGTTACTCCGAAAACCGAACTTTATATGATTGCCGATCTGTTAAATATTTGGGTCTATACAGATGTTTACGAATATGAACTGCCATGGGTCGAGATTGGCGATGAGGTTGAGATGACCCTTGCTGCAGTCCCAGGCAAGATATTTAAAGGCCGTCTTTCCTATATATATCCGTATGCCGAATCCAAGACCAGAACTATTAAAGTTCGTCTGGTCTTTGACAACAAAGAATTGCTGCTCAAACCGGAGATGTTCGCCGATGTAAAAATATATGCGGGAACACAGACCGATGTTGTTGTCATCCCTGTCGAAGCCGTTGTCCGGTCAGGAAAGTTTAACCAGGTGTTTGTGGTAACCAGCCCTGGAAAATTTGAGCCGCGGCGGGTGAAGCTGGGATTGGAATCCGACGAGAAGGTCGTGGTGCTTTCCGGCGTTGCAGCTGATGAAGAAGTAGTGACTTCCGCCCAGTTCCTTATTGATTCCGAATCTAAATTGCGGGAAGCAACCGCCAAGATGATGGAGGATTTAAAAAAGAAGGCTGAAATGAACAATCCGACAGTCCCTGCAGGCGGAAAAGAAAACGGAGACATTGCCAAATGATTAACAAAATCATCAGTCTTGCCCTGCGTGATCGCTTCATGGTCCTGATTGCCACGGCTATAGTTTTGGGCACCGGCCTGTGGGCCTATAAAACAGCACCGTTGGACGCAATTCCGGATCTATCTGATGTACAGGTGATCATTTTCACCCCCTTTGCCGGCCAGGCACCGCAGGTCGTGGAAGATCAGGTTACCTATCCTTTAACAACCGCCATGCTTGCCGTTCCCAAGACCAAGGTTGTTCGTGGTTATTCTTTTTTCGGACTTTCTTTTATCTATATTATTTTTGAAGACAACACTGATATGTATTGGGCTCGTTCACGAATCCTGGAGTCGCTCAACTACGTCAGCGGTCGGCTGCCCAAAGAGGTGAATCCAACTCTGGGGCCGGATGCAACCGGTGTGGGTTGGATATATGAATATGCCCTGGTGGACAGGACTGGCAAGCATGACCTTGCTCAGCTTCGTTCAATTCAGGACTGGTATATGCGCTATCCCCTGCAAACAGTGCCCGGGGTGGCGGAAGTTGCTTCAGTGGGCGGTTATGTAAAACAGTACCAGGTAGAAGTCGATCCCAATGCCCTGGTGACATACAACATTACGCTGGCAAAGATAAAACGTGCCATTAAACGGTCCAACAGGGATGTTGGCGGCCGTTTGATAGAAATGGCTGAAACCGAGTATATGGTGCGCAGCCGGGGATATATTCGATCAATTGCAGACCTGAAAAGCATAGCCGTCGGGGTAGACGCACACGGTACTCCCATACGTTTGCAGGATGTTGCCAATGTTCAGATCGGTCCTGAATTACGACGCGGCATCGTGGACCTTAACGGTGAAGGTGAAGTGGCTGCAGGTGTTGTTATTATGCGTTTCGGGGAAAATGCGCTGGCAACAATACAGGGGGTCAGGAAAAAACTTGATGAGCTGAAAGCTGGACTGCCCGAAGGGGTTGAGATCGTCACCGTTTATGATCGAGGTGACTTGATAGAGCGGGCTGTTGCCAGCCTGAACACTTCGCTTATGCAGCAGCTGGCTATTGTCAGTCTTGTCGTCATCCTGTTTCTCCTTCATGCACGATCCGCCTTTGTAGCGATCATCACGCTGCCCATGGGTATTTTAATGGCCTTTATCGTTATGAAATGGCAGGGACTCAATGCCAACATAATGTCTCTTGGGGGGATTGCCATTACCATCGGCACCATGGTGGATGGCGCTATCGTCATGGTGGAAAATGCCCATAAACATCTGGCAAGGGCTATTGACAGGAAAGGCGGTAAATTAAGTGATGAGGAGCATTGGCAGGTCATCGGCGAGTCTTCACGTGAAGTCGGCCCGGCCCTGTTCTTTTCGCTTCTGGTGATCGTGGTTTCCTTTCTACCGATTTTTACCATGCAGGCCCAGGAGGGCCGCCTGTTCAGTCCGCTGGCCTTTACCGCTACCTATTCCATGGCTGCAGCTGCGATCCTGGCTATTACTCTGGTGCCGGTGCTCATGGGTTATTTTGTCCGAGGCAGGATTATTGAAGAACAAAAAAATCCGGTCAACAGGCTGATGCACCTGATTCATACACCGCTGCTCAGGCTGGCCATGCGCTGGAGGGGAATAACGGTTGCTCTGGCGTTGATTCTGCTCGCTGTTACCTATCATCCCCTGTCAAAATTGGGCAGCGAGTTCATGCCGCCTCTGGATGAGGGGGATATCCTCTATATGCCGACCACCTTTCCCGGTATTTCAATTACCAAAGCCAAAGAGCTCTTGAAGCAGACCGATAAAATCCTGGCGAGTTTTCCCGAGGTGCACCACGTGTTCGGTAAGATCGGCCGGGCGGAAACAGCAACTGATGCCGCCCCCCTTTCCATGCTTGAGACCACCATCAGATTAAAACAAAAAAACAAATGGCCCGACCCCAAGAAAACCACTAAAGAATTAATAGACGAAATGGACAAGGCCATCAGGTTCCCGGGAGTGGCCAACGCCTGGACCATGCCTATCAAAACCAGGATCGACATGCTGTCCACTGGTATCAAGACGCCCATCGGCATAAAAATTTCCGGACCGGATCTCAATGTTCTGCAAAAGGTTTCCCTTGAGATAGAACGAGCCATGAAGACCCTGCCGGAGACAACCTCTGCCTTTGGCGACAGGGCCGTCGGCGGGTACTATTTTGATTTTGATATTGACCGTGACGAGATCGCCCGTTACGGCCTGACCGTAGGTGATATCCAGGATGTTATCCAGAGCGCCATCGGCGGAATGAATATAACAGAAACCGTCGAAGGACTTGAGCGTTATCCGGTGAACCTCCGTTATCCCCGGGAATTGCGAGATAATATAGAGGCATTGAAAAGGGTTCTGGTGGCAACGCCAACCGGCACCCAAATTCCCCTGGCACTTATTACCGAACTTAAGTTAACCCGAGGGCCTCCGGTAATAAAGAGTGAGAACGCCCGTCCCAATGCCTGGATCTATGTGGATATCAGCACCTCGGATATCGGCGGTTTTGTGGCAAAGGCCAAAAAGGTCATGGCCGATATGGTCACAATTCCTCCCGGCTATACCTTGACCTGGTCAGGACAGTTTGAATACATGGAACGGGCTGCCCAACGTCTACGAATTGTGGTGCCGGCCACCTTGCTGATTATTTTCCTGTTGCTCTATTTAAACTTTCGCAATATCACCGAGCCGGTGATTGTAATGATGTCCATCCCGTTCGGATTGATTGGCGGTATCTGGCTGGTGTACGTCTCCGGATACAATATTTCCGTGGCGGTGGCGGTTGGATTTATTGCTCTGGCAGGAATGGCAGCGGAGATCGGTGTACTGGTGTTAAGTTTCATTGATGTGGAGATCGATAAACGGAGGGCATCGGCAAAAAAAGCGTTGTCAGCAACCGAAATCAGAGAAGCTGCCCAGTCCGCTACCTCAATGCGGGTGCGGCCGGTGGCCATGACTGCAATCTCCACCATGGCCGGACTTGTGCCGATCATGCTCAGCAGCGGCACTGGTTCCGATGTAACCCACCGCATTGCCGCCCCTATGTTGGGAGGAATGTTGACTGTTATGATCTTGAATCTGCTTGTTTTGCCGGTGGTTTACAGCCTGGTGCTGCAGTTTCAGGAATGGCGACGGAGAAGGCATGAACAATGATTGCGACTATAATTCTTTACTCTGTCTTACTGGTGTCCGGTTATTAATTGAATAATTTAAGCTGCTTACTGACAGTGGCCGCATCGTCCGTGCTGTCTCGTTCTGTAATTGGCTGATAAATCGAATCTTTTCCGAATATGGTTACACTTAAAATCTGTAGAACTGTGTAAAGGTTTTCTTGAAGGTGTAATTCTTTTTTCAAAATTGCCACAAGCACATAAACTGAGACAGCAATCCATATCGGAGATGTTACGTACACAGAGCGACGCATAGAACAAGATGGTGGAGAAAGTCTTTTTGAATCCAAAATTTAAGGAGGTTTATCATGCCACGAAAGAGGTTATCTATGCGAAACATACGCGAGATATTACGTCTCAAACATTCCAACAACGCAGTAGTCGGGAAATCTGTAACAGCTGTGGAATAGGCAGGAGCACGGTGAGCGATTATTTCCCTCTGCTGTCCCGTCAGTTAGCAGCACACGTTTCATCCCTGACTTTCAGAAAGTTCATAAAGAACTGCAATCCAAAAAACATGTAATACTCATTCTGTTGTGGCAGGAATATAAGGAGCAGCATCCAGATGGCTATCAACACAGCTGGTTCTGTCATGATTACAGGGATTGGACAGGTCGTCTTGATGTGGGCATGCCGTCACGAACAGCGGGCAGGAGAAAAACTGTTTGCTGATTATGCCGATTACACCTATGCCGAAGCCGCATCAAGCCAGAAGGTTGAAGATTGGATCGGCTCCCATGTTCGGCGTCTACTTTCTTCGGGGAATTCTCCCTGAAGTCGGAGTATTGCTGGTGGAGCGATGGATACTTGCCAAGCTCCGTAAGTATTGACTCTTCACCCTGGCTAGTCTCAACCGGGAGATTGGAAAACTCCTGCAATTCCTGAACGAAAAACCTTTTCAAAAACTCAGCGGCAGTCGTTAAAGCAGGTTTGAAGAAATTGACAAACCTGCCTTAAAACAATTGCCTTCAGCATCTTACGAACTCGCCTATTGGAAAACATCTATTGTTCATCTTGATTATCGCGTGGAAGTGAAAGGGGATTATTATTCCGTCCCGTACACTTTGGTCAATTGACACGAAATACCGAAACAAAGTAAAGACAAAATAATAGCGTCGCTATGCTCCGATACTCGTGTCCGGATTCAGTGGAATACACACATTGTCTTTTCCTCAAGTGTCAAGGGGAGTCTCCCACGTAAAACGAGCAGGGATATTAGTGTTGCGAGGTTTTATTTCTTAAAAGAGTCTCCTATGTGGAAGATTTTTTAGAGTCTGCTGAGTATAAGACACTAATATTCTTCCAAGTGGGTCCACTCTGCATTTTCGAGCCAGTTGCCGGGCTCCGTTCTTGAAACAAATTCGACAATATTCTCCATTATTCGCAAATGTTTCCCTTCTTCATGGGCCAATTGCAAAAAAATCTGCCGATATTGCTCACCTTCAACCTGCTCAGCCTTTTCTAGATAAAATTTCTGGCTCATGTCCTCAATGTCACGCGCCTTTCTGTAATTATCCGTTTCTTCGGAGGTGTCGACCTTCAATTCTTGTTTTACATCCTTCATTTCAACAAAAATATTTTTTACATTTTCTAATACGTTAGTTTCTGCTAGTTGAGGATCTTTAACTCTTCCTTTTAACAGTTCAACTATCTTGTAGTGTTTTACTTCTTCATCAGCCAACATGGTAAATATTTTTACAAGCCCACCAGTAGTACATTGCTGGGCAAGTTTCCGGTAATAATTCTCTCCATCTTTTTCCATCTGCATTGCGTAGTCATAGATATTCATATTAATACTCCTGTAAATTTGAACATTTCAAGGGGCACTACAAGTAATTGAGATTTACTACGTCCAAATGGTATTTCGCAACCGTGTGGATGTTGCATAGGGCTGTCGCCAGGAGAATTCCTGATTTGTTAATTTTACATTCTGCCTTGACGGAATGATGGGTGACCATAGAACCTGTATTTGATCCTTCAACAGATTCACCATGGGCGGTGGATTCAACGTTTCCTGCTTGATAGCTGAATTTGTCCCCCTCCGGTTTTAAAAAAGCTGGATCCAGCGTATATGATGTTCTGTGGTGTTTAGATGGGAATTTTCCTTGCCCAGAGACACTTTCACCGCAAACATTTCGTCTGCATTCACGCAACTATTCCGGGGATAGCACCCCCCCTCCTGGGCATTGGGGGGGGGCTTGAACCTACCAATCCGTTCATCCTTAATCGCTAATTTAATTGACTCCTCTTATTCACCCTTATTCTTTCCCTGGTAAAGAATAAATATTCTACCAACTTGTCAGGAAGTAGCCCAGGCTAGTCTGGGCAGCATGATTCGGCAAGATTGAACTCTTTGCTATCTGCTACTTCACCACACTTTGGACATTTCAATTTAACGGTGCTCATCTCCTTTTTTACATAAATTTCCCTACTGCATTTGCCGCATATTATATGGTCTTCCTGCGGAACTAAATCTTGAGGCAAGAGTTCCATTTGACATTCAGGACATTGTAATGATGGCATATCATATCTCCCAGTTATCCAAGTTTCATCATAGTGAAACAACTAAGTGCTAATCATAGCCCGACACTCTTGTATTTTGCATAGAGGTCATGGACCTTGTGTCTCAGGTGGCTGATTTTTTTTTTGAACCATCTTCTGTGACCCAACGAGGTTCGCTTATGGAGTAAACTATTTTTGCCAACTCATCCGTACAGATGTGGGTCATCTCCGCAGCTTCATCAATATCCTGCACCAAGAGCTCGATAGACTTCGCAAGATTAGCCATGAATTCACGATGGGCGAAAAGCATGGTTCCTTCCATTTGAATCACTGCAAATGGCAACATTTTTAAGATGGCTAGAGGTTAGGGTCACCCGCCAATGTCGTAATCAAAAAAAGCCCCCTCTGCTTCTTCGTATTTATCTCCAAGATCACTGATTTTCCCTTTTATTTCTTCCCTTACAGGATTCCATTCCGTGGGGCAGGAAGTTCTGAGGCTATCAATCCTGTCCTCTAGTTCTGTCATTAAGATATGGAGGCCATTCACGTTTTCGAACATCCTCTGTTTGGCTCCGGTAGGTAGCTCGTCCATTCGACGGATGACATTATACAGCTTAGCTTTCCAGGCGGTGAGTTCTATATCGACATTTTTACAATAATCTTTGACTTCCATAATACCCTCCTTTTGATTTTTGTTCTGTTTGATTTATATGTTAGCGCTTGGTCTCTTCGACGGTCATGATTTAATAATCATCCGCTTTCTTCCATTGATTACAAAGGTAGACTTAACTGCTATATTTTATTTCATAACTTTGATGCTATTCCTTTTTTTTAAAAAAAAACAGCCGAGTCGCCCCTGTATTTTGGCAACCCGGCTGTTTCATTGAAACCCGTGGCTTTCCGTCCCCACCTTATGATGGGTTTGGCTTTGTCTTATTTTCTTTTGGCTAAAAAACACAAAAGCCCCCTCAAAGGTTTGTTCCCTTGATGGAGGCTTTATAAAAGTAGCTTTAGGATAACTTCGTTCATCGAACGACCTCAAACAGTAAAGTTTGTATGGTGATCTAAAACTGAATTACTCAATATGTTATGAGTACACTATGTGTTAATATTTTATTTGTCAACACTAAGTTAAAAAAACATAGTTCGACTTAATTATTGAAAGGGGAAGAATCTTTTTTTATCTCGAAAAGAATCAGCCTTCTCAGCTGACCTTATCGGTTGTGACTTTTTTCTGAGCGATTATTGTTAGTTCACCCACTAAATTTCCATATTTCGCCCTAATGATACCTTTAATATTTTTGAAAATTACGAAATTTAAAGTTGAAAAATTTCTAAAATATCACGTGGCTCACATCGAACACCGTTTTCGCAAGCACCGCAAAGTGGCACACTGTTTGGGCGGTAAATTAAATATGCGTAAGGACCCAAGTGTGTTATTTTAGAAAACAAGATGACTTTCGCCATGCTTTTAGCAATATAATTTTTTTACCGGGGTTCATTTCCCGGATGGGCCAATCTACATTGTCGCCTAATGGGATAATCGGACTCATCTCCACCCAATTTCTTCATAAGAGTGGAGTTGTTAACTTTTCCTCTGGTTTGGGCGTATCTTAAACTCCGTTGCAAGCTCTGAGAGTGTCTTGATTTTCTTAATAGCCTCAATTTTGCTTCTAAATAAGGCTTGAAATACTAGTTTTGTGAGGGGGGGGCAGTTATGACTTCATCCTCATCTGAGCTGAATAATGTCCAATCCGGCAAGACGGTGTCTTTGAACCAGGAAGAAAGGTTAAACCTCGGAGGATCTCCAGCTTCCAGACGTTTGAGCAACTTTTTTGCCTTAGGAGTGATTGTTGCGTCCGGATAGGTACTTATCAGGTATTGAAGCCTGGCCTGAGCTTCTTCATATTTCTCAGTTCTGAGATAAAACTCAACAACAAAATATTCGTGATTGACCATGAATTCATTGGCTGCACGAATTCGTGCATTGGCTTCATTGGTGTAAGGAGAGTGGGGAAAGGCTCGAAGAAGTTTTGAGAATTCCCTGATTGCATTTTCTGCTCCACTGGTGTCGCGATCAATACGGTCAATCTGCTGATAATGGCTCATGGCAATCTGGTACATAACATAGGGCATTGCTTCGTTAGTTGGATGCCGCTCTTCAAATTCATGGTAGAGAATGAGTGCCTCCTGGTAATTTTCCAGGTAGTAATTACTGTCAGCAGCTTTCAGTTTGGCAAGCATCGCCTCTGGGCTGAAGGGGTAGTAATCCAGAATTTCATCGAATTTTTTCCGTGCTTTATAGTAGTTTCCATTTGAAAACTCATCCATTCCATTTCCAGCCAGAGTTTGTGCGGAGAGGCGTACGTCTTTTTCATCCTCGTCGTTCCTGTCAAAAAGAGATGTGATCTGGGCGCAGCCACCAAGTGAAGAGAGTAAGACACCGAGAAGGGCAAGATTTATGGAAAATCGTATAAGTGAAGAGTGACGGATAAACGTATTGAAACTGAACATCATAATTATTGGACTCAGCTGAGATTGGTGAGATAGTTTTCGGCAGCAAGTACTGCAGTGGCGCCTTCTCCTGCTGCATTAATTACTTGTCGGACCTCTTTGCTGCGGATATCACCTGCAGCCATAACTCCCGGTACAGCAGTTCGGGTTTCAAGATCGGTGGGGATGAAACCTCCATCATCGGCTTTAAGAATATCGAGTGGTAGCATCTCATTGTTGGGAAGTACCCCAATTAAAACAAATATTCCATCAACCTTTAAGACGGATTCCTTCCCATCGTTACTCTTCAGGTGCAACTCTTCAACACCTTCAGTTCCCTGAATCTTTGTTGTATTGGAGTTCCAGATGAAATCAATATTTGGATTAGCAAAAGCTTTTTCTTGAATGATCTTAGTGGCTCGTAATTCATCACGACGATGGATAAGGGTAACTTTGTCAGCAAACTTAGTAAGATGTATTGCTTCCTGCACTGCAGTGTTCCCGCCGCCGACTACTGCGACATGCATATTGCGATAAAAAGGAGCATCGCAGGTGGCACAGTATGATACACCTTTGCCGGTAAGTTCTTTTTCTCCAGGAATTCCAAGAGGGCGCGGATGGGCGCCGGAGCAAATAATCAGGGTGTCACAGGTTAGAGGATCACCATCTTCAAGTTCAAGGCGTTTAACAGGTTCTGTGAGATCCATGGAAACGACGTTGCCGAACAGGGAGTTTACTTCAAAGCGTTTAGCCTGAGCGGACATCTTTTCAGAAAGGTCAAATCCTGAGATACCGTCTGGAAAGCCGGGGTAGTTATCAATCCAGTCAGTGAGTAGAACCTGCCCACCCTCAGCACCTTTTTCTATGAGCAGATGATCCATCCTGGCTCTTGCTGCATAGAGTCCTGCTGTAAGTCCTGCCGGGCCTGCACCTAAAATAATCAGTTTATAATGAGTTTTTGCCATGGGATTTAAAAAATAATAGAAAAAAAGAAGCTTTCTGCAAAAAGAAGGTTTGCAGAAAGCTTGAATATATGCAGTTTATAACGCTTTTCCGATGAGCTCAACAAGCTGAGCTTTGCCGACAGCTCCGGTAACCTGATCAACTTTTTCACCACTTTTGAAAAGAATCAGAGTGGGGATGGCACGGATACCAAATTTTCCGGGTGTTGCAGGGTTGTCATCAACATTCATTTTGACGATGGTTACTTTACCAGCGTACTCGTCGGCAAGCGCTTCAATAACAGGTCCTATGGCCTTACAGGGACCACACCAAGGGGCCCAGAAATCAACAAGACAAGGGGTGTCTGAGCCTATTACTGATGCAAAATCTGCATCACTTACTTCTTTTACTTTGTCACTAGCCATTGTTTTCTCCAATTTGAGCAGTTTTTTTTTGATTGTTTTGTCAGCGAAGGAACGTACATTAAATATCTTGAGCTTCTTGAGAGTCTGCGCTTACCTACTTGCTCTTTACTCTGTCACCGATACCTTTGAAAATGTTGCATGCAGGTGATATGCAGAGTTTTTTCAAGTACAGGTGACGAAAAATCGCAACGCAATATGCTCAACTTATTTTGTTCCCGTTCCTAAAAAGAAGACACATTGTATTTCTTCATTATCGCAATGTACCTCTTGCCGATTTCCCTGACAAGAAAAATATGAATTGATTTGAGGCTAAACCTTTCACTCAATCCTTGCATACAGTGTGTATAAAAGAGTAAAAGGTCAAGGTGGGGAAGCTGTTTGACAGATTTTTACCAGTCATGGTATATTCTTGATCTCTGTGGATACTTGAGCTGCCCTGCGGATGCAGGGATGGATGTCAAATTATAAAGAAAGGGTGTTTAAATGAATACAACTGTTTCCGGAAAGATGTTTGAGATGGCCAAAAAAGTGATTCCAGGCGGGGTGAATAGTCCGGTCAGAGCCTGTCGCTCTGTAGGTTGTGATCCGATTTTTATCCAGAAGGCCAAAGGCTCTAAAGTGTATGATGTCGACGGGAACGAATATATTGATTTTGTCTGTTCCTGGGGGCCGATGATCCATGGACATGCCCCTGATGAAATTGTTGCCGCTGTAAAAGAAACCGCCGGTGATTCCACATCTTTTGGTGCTCCGACAACAAAAGAAATGGCCTTGGCTTCCATGGTGGTCGAAGCAGTGCCGTCCCTTGATAAGGTAAGATTTGTCAATTCCGGAACTGAAGCCACCATGAGTGCGGTACGTCTTGCGAGAGGATATACAGGAAAAGATGTGATTGTTAAATTTGATGGTTGTTATCATGGTCATGCTGATTCGTTCCTTGTAAAAGCTGGTTCGGGCGTGATCACTCTTGGTATTCCAGGGAGCCCGGGAGTTCCTGAAGATATTGTAAAGAATACGATCTCAATACCGTATAATGATAATGAAGTGCTCGAGCAAACCTTAAGGGCCAAGGCAGATACAATTGCCTGTGTCATAGTTGAACCGGTTGCCGGCAATATGGGCTGTGTACCTCCTGCGCAAACATTTCTGCAAAAACTCCGGGATCTCACCGCTGAGCTTGGAATAGTTTTAATATTTGATGAGGTTATCACCGGATTTCGTCTGGCCTATGGTGGCGCTCAGGAGCAGTTTAATATTATGCCCGATCTAACCTGCCTTGGTAAGATTATTGGCGGAGGTTTGCCTGTGGGTGCCTATGGCGGAAAAGCAGAAATCATGGATCAGATAGCACCTGACGGGCCTGTTTATCAGGCGGGAACATTGTCTGGCAATCCATTGGCCATGGCAGCGGGGATTGCAAATTTGAAATTGCTGCAAAGGCCGGATTTTTATAAAGAGCTAAACGAAAAATCAGAGTTTTTGGCGGATGGTTTGAATAAAGCAGCGGAGGCGGCTGGAATTCCTGTCACCCTAAACCGGGTTGGTTCTCTTATGACCGGGTTTTTTACAGACAGTCCTGTGACAGATTTTAATTCCGCTATGAAATCAGATACCGATCGTTACGGAAAGCATTATCGTCAAATGTTAAGTGAAGGAATTTACCTTGCTCCTTCTCAGTTTGAAGTTGCTTTTGTATCAGCTGCTCATAGCCGAAAAGACCTCGAAAAATGTATAAAACTGACTGAATGGTCATTCAAAAAAATGGCTGAAAAATAAAAAATCCGTTGACTTTGACAGGTGGGCATGCTAACAAATTGTTCGTTTACCACAGAGTTTACAGAGTTTTGGAAGGTGGTGACAAAAATGGCTAAAAAGCTAAGCACTGAGATGGTCGAACTGCTTGGGAATTACGGGCATATCGGATTTACCTTTGTGGCCGCAATTTTTATAGGACTTGGTGGCGGTATCTATCTGGATGAACATTTCTTTGATGGAAGGACCTCACCTTGGTTTACATTTATCGGCCTGGCCTTTGGGATATTCGCTGGCTTTAAAAGTCTGTTTGATATTTTACGGACACCAGCAGCGAAAACAAAGGGTAAGGATAAGGATGCAGAAGGTTGACAAACTGTGCTTGATATTTCGTTAAAACAGGTACAGGCGTTGAGCATCGGATTCCTTGCGGCGCTGACGGGCGGGGCATGGCTGGTCATGTCATGGTTTTTTGCTCAATCAGTGCTCGTTGGTGGTGTGATTGCCATTATAAGTTTTTATTCAGTACACAGAGACATTACCTCTTTTCTCAAGACGTTTAATCCTTCCCAGGAAGGTGAAGAACAAGAAAAGGGGGGAAGTGGGAAGTCTGTTTACATTATTAAATTTTGGCTCCGGTTGGCTTTAATTGCTGTGATTTTACTGTTCTTTATAAGGAGCGGTAAGGCCAATGTAATTGGATTGCTTCTAGGGCTGTCAACGGTGGTTTTTTCCATCATTCTGACAACGGTCAGTATGGCGGGATGCTACTTTTTACGAAGGAAGGGGTAAGAGGAGAGTTATGGAACATCCGATACTATTTATTTCACTTATTTTGGAAAAATTGGGGCTGCCGATTCCGCACGGTCCCATTGGACACACATTCCTGGAAAAATTGTGTCAACCGTATATGACCTATACTTGGTTCGTTATGATTTTTCTGGTAGTGGTTGGTAAGCTTACCCTCAGTAACGTTGAAATGGTCCCTGGCAAGGGACAAAATTTCTGGGAACTGCTCATCGGCGGGATGTATGATTTCTTCGAGGAAAATATGGGAAGAGAGCTCACCGAGAAACTTTTCCCAATGATTTGTACCTTTGCATTGTACATTGCAGTGGGAAATCTTATCGGTCTTATCCCCGGGTTCATGTCTCCAACATCATCCATTAATACTACTGTGGCATTGACCCTTATTGTCTGGGTGACTCATCATATCATTGGTATTCGTGCTCATGGTATGGAGTATATCAAACATTTTCTCGGACCTATTCCGATTCTGATTCCGTTGATGTTGCCCATCGAGCTTATCAGTAATATTGCTCGTTTGCTTTCACTCTCCATTCGTCTTTTCGGTAACATCATGGCTAAAGAGACCCTTCTGGGAATTCTCTTCCTGCTGGCCGGTGCCTATTTCGCACCACTGCCAATTATGCTGTTAGGTGTACTTGTCTCTCTGGTTCAGGCCATGGTTTTTGTTCTGCTCACCGCTGTGTATTTCGGTCAGGCGAATGAGCATGCCCATTGATCCACTGGTAGAAAAAAGGTATTTATTTATACGAAGTTATTTTTAATAGTTTAAGAAGAAGGCCAAAACAACAAAACTTTTTAAGGAGAATTACAATGGATTCAAATGCTTTGATGATCGCACTTATCCCTATTGGTGCAGGACTTTCAATTGGACTTGCTGGACTTGGCGCTGCTATTGGTATCGGTAACATTGGAAATGGCGCTTGTATGGGTCTTGCTCGTAACCCCGAAGCACAGCCTAAATTGATGGTTTTCATGATCCTCGGTATGGCTCTTGCTGAGTCCTGTGCTATTTACGGACTGGTTGTTTCTCTGATTCTGCTTTATGCCAATCCGTTGATAGGCTAAGTTAGCGTCAGGTAGAGTCTATTGTTGCATCGTGTGGCGATAGTATCTTTGAGTTGTGAAAGGCTGCAGAGCAATCTGCAGCCTTTTTGCGTTTTACGTTCTCCATCCAAAGGCTGAAATGAATCCTGATATAATTATCCATCCAAGTCGTGCAGCACGGGAAAAAGCAATCCCTTCATGTGGAATTTTATTTGTCAATCCCACTGAAGCAAGAGTTGCGCTTCAGACACTTGTTGATCGTGGTGGAGATCAACGATTTTTGTTTCACTCGGGGTTAGTCGTAAGCCCCGATAACGATTTTTTTGTAGCCGGTCCTGCTCTCGGTGCTCCAATGGCTGCAATGGTTCTTGAAAAACTTATTGTACTTGGTGCTGAGCAGGTCGTAATGACTGGATGGTGTGGCACAGTTTCTCCTGCCTTACGTGTTGGCGATACTGTTCTTGGGGGAGCAGGATATTCAGGTGAGGGGACATCGCAATATTATACAAGTGGTGACGTTTCCAGGCCTTCTTCCAGGTTACTTGCAACTTTGCAGACTGTTTTAGGTTTACAGGCAAGCACAACCTTCTGGTCAACAGATGCTCCATACAGGGAATCAAGGAAAATGCTTCAGGAGTTGGCAGAAAAATATAAAGTTAGTGCTGTGGACATGGAATATTCTGCACTTTGTGCGGTGGCTGCTTTTAGAAAGATAGATTTTGCTGCAGTTTTTCTGGTTTCCGATGAACTCTGGAAAGATGAATGGCGACCAGGTTTTTCAGGAAAAGTATTCAAGAGGAAGAGTAAGGCGCAAATTAAACAGTTGATGCAACATATCGTTTCACTCTCTGTTTTCGAGGAGGTATAGTATGGCGAGCTTTCATCTTGTAAGTCTTGGATGTGCAAAAAACCTTGTCGATTCTGAAGTAATGCTTGGCATTCTTCAGGAAAACAATTGGGAGTTCACGGAAGATCCAGCTGTTGCTGATGTGCTCATTGTAAATACCTGTGGTTTTATCCAGCCAGCTGTTGAAGAGGCCATAGAAGTAATCCTTGCGCTTGGGTGTTACAAAGAAGATGATCCTGCAAAATATCTTGTGGTTACCGGATGCCTTGTGCAGCGTTATCTTGCAGATCTTAGCAAAGATCTTTTGGAAGTGGATCTTTTTGTGGGAACAGAAGGTGTGGGAGAAATAGCAAATCTCCTGCAAAAATTAATAGGCGGTGAGCAGACCCAAAAGTCCTACTGCCCTGATCGTTTTCTTATGAATGCCTCTTTACCGCGTACCTTATCTACTCCATTTTTTAGAAGTTCTGTTAAAATTACTGAAGGCTGTGATAATCGTTGTACCTACTGCATGATTCCCTCAATCAGAGGGGATCTTCGATCAAGAGATATCTCAGACATCATTGTTGAGTTGCGGAACCTTGAAGCACATGGCGTTAAAGAAATCTCTCTTATTGCCCAGGATCTTACCGCCTACGGAAATGATCTGGATAGCCAGACAAATCTTATTGCTCTGTTGTCTCGTATACTAAAAGAAACAGACATTCCATGGGTACGGCTGATGTATCTGTATCCATCAGGAGTTACGGATAAATTGTTTGAGATTGTGCAGAGTGAAGCTAGAATTCTTCCTTATATGGACATTCCTTTTCAACATGTCTCCGATGCAATTCTAAAACAGATGCACCGTCGTTACGGTTACGATGATCTCTGTACATTTATAGATAGAATTCGCATGGCAGTACCTGATATTGCTCTGAGGACTACGATGATGGTTGGCTTCCCCGGAGAAACAGAAGCTGATATTATGCAAATGGAAGGCTTTTTGAAGCAGTATCGAATAGATCATGTCGGGGTGTTCGCCTATACGAACGAAGAAGGGGCGCGATCAGAGTTTTTTGCCGCACAGTGTTCTGAAGAGCTTAAACAGGAGAGGAAGCAACGAATTCTTGCGTTGCAGGCAGGGATTTCAAAAGAGATATTGCAGAAATATATTGGTCAGACTGTCCCAGTACTGGTGGAAGGTTTGAGTAAGGAGACTGATTTATTACTGGAAGGGCGATCAATGTATCAGGCACCGGACATTGATGGGTGCGTTTATATCAACGATGGATTTGCCAACCCCGGTGATATCGTACAAGTACGTATCACCGAAGCGCAAATATATGACCTGGTGGGAGGGATTGTTCAGAAGGAATAAAACAGCCCCTTATTGACCCTTGTTTACCTGTTCCCGAAGATCTTTTCCAACTTTAAAGAAGGGTAATTTTTTTGGTTTGACTTTGATCTTTTCCCCGGTCTTTGGGTTACGTCCTTCATAGGAACTGTATTGTTTGATAACAAAGCTGCCAAAACCCCTGATTTCGATACTGTCTCCAGCAGCCAGTGCCTCGGTCATGGTTTCGATGATGGTGTTGGTGATTGCCGCAGCCTCCTTGTGAGGAAGATCAATGTCCTGAGACAAAGCTTCTATTAGCTCCGATTTGTTCATGCCTAGCTCCTGTGCATTAAAGCGAATACCATAATTTTACAGTATTCAGAATAGAGAAAAAAAATTAATAAGTACAAATTGTAATCAAAAACACCTTTTTAAGAGGTGCGCGGAGAAATTAATGTGCAAGTTTGATATACATAGCTACATCCTACATGATAACTAACCAAATTTAATCAGCTATTTTTTTGTTTGTAAAGGGTTTTCTTTCGAAAAAATCCTTTTTATGTCACTTTGATGGAGGATTTTGAACTTTCCAATGGCTAGGCCATTTAAGCCTAACTTGCCGTAAGCAAGGCGTTTAAGGGATTGTACTGGATGCCCAATAGCTTGGAACATCTTTTTTACCTGTCGTTTTCGGCCCTCGTGGATTGTGATAATAATCACAGAGTTTTGTTTGTTTTTTTGTTTAATCTGTAGTTTCGCCGGTGCTGTTTTTTTGTTTTCCAGTAAAATACCTTGTTCCAGCGATTGGATTGCTGTTCGTGATGGTATCCCTTTTACTTTTGCCTCGTATGTTTTATAGACTTCATATTTTGGGTGGAGGATATTTTGGGCAAGTTCTCCATCATTGGTTAGCAAAAGTGCACCTGTCGTATCAAGATCAAGTCTTCCCACAGGAAAAACCCGTTCTTTGACCGCCCCCTGCAGGAGTGAGGTTACAATTGGTCGGCCCTGGGGGTCTGAGAGCGTTGTTACATATCCTTTCGGTTTATTAAGAAGGATGTAGATGAGTTGTTCTTTTGCTTCTACCTTTTTATTGTCAAACAGGATCGTATGATTACCCGGTATGATCTGTTGACCCATTGCAGTGCTGGTTTTTCCATCAACTGTTACACGACCGGCAGCAATATACTCCTCGGCCTTTCTCCGTGATGCAATACCCGCCATGGCAAGGTATTTCTGTAAACGAACCGGCTTTTCCATAACTACCGCAGATGAGAGGGAAGTAGTCGATCTATGCGTGAATCCACTAAATCACGGGTGGCCGCATCCACTTCAAGGACATCCGTGTACCAGGGTTTCATACGGCAATCAAAAACAATTGGCGGAGTGAGCCCCACATGAAAACGTTTCACAGTGGCGTCCGCTCCATGAATATCAGCAGCTGGTTCAAATCTCGTGAAAAATGTCCATAGAAATTCCTGTATAGAGCAAGTTGCTTCATCACAGTTGTCCACAAGAAGAATTGCGGGCCAATTACTAAGCGCCGGATCTTTGGCGATTGCTTTGGCCAGCTCTGGTTTCTTCTCATAATTCTCACATTCAATGACCAGGGTTCCGGGAAGATATGCTTTAATTTTTTGGCAATGAGCCGGAAGATTGCCGGAAAATTCGGTGGGGAGTTCCCGTATTTTATCCTTACCAAGACCCATCATCATGGCCTTTGATCCTTTGTTTACAGAGGGGCCGGTATAATCGAGTGTATCCTGTGAAACATTGGCAAAAACGAAAAGATCCCTGTCCCACTGAATACGTTCAAGGACATGTGTCCAGAGTTCAGGGAAGTTTGTAATGTCAATATCACCATCGGTGAGAATAAGGAACTTGGTAAGTGACAGCTGTCCTTCGCCAAGAACTCTCAGGCCGCAGCCAAAAGCTTCACGCGGATAGCGATCAGCAACGCGAGCAGCAGCCAGACAGTGAAATCCAGTCTCTCCAAAAGTCTTTAGTTCACGAACCCCTTTCATGACAAGTGGAAAGAGTGGTGAGAGAAGATCCTGTAAATAATCACCAATAAAATAATCTTCCTGCTTGGGGCGACCAACAATTGTCGCAGGGAAAATGGCATTGTTTCTGTGGTAGAGATGTGACGCCTGGAAGACGGGATAGTCGTGCTGTAGGGAATTGTAGCCGTAATGGTCACCAAAGGGACCTTCAGGTTTTCGTAGATGTGGCGGGACAATTCCTTTGACAGCAAACTCAGCATTGGCAACGAGACGATGTCCGCCTTTCGGGTCAGCGGTCATATCCAGTTTTTTACCTATCAACAGAGAAGTGAGCATAAGTTCCGGGATATCTTCAGGCAATGGAGCAATGGCTGCAAGCATGAGTGCTGGAGGCCCGCCAATATAAAGGGTCATTGGCAGGGCTTGGTCAAGTTTTTCAGCCTCATGGTAATGATAACCGCCACCCTTGTGGATCTGCCAGTGGATACCGGTTGTTGTCTCATCATGGCGCTGAATACGATACATCCCGAGATTATGCCCTTTTCCTCCCGGGTGCTCAGTATAAACAAGCGGAAGTGTGACAAAAGCTCCTCCATCACTGTGCCATGATGTGAGCATGGGCAGACTGCCAAGGCGAGGCGGCAGCTGACAGTTTTCAAGGATGGGTCCCCGTGGTTTGTCTTTGAGGCCAATCTTCAGTCCATCTATAAACAGGTTGCGGTTATCCCAGAGTTTTTTAGCCCTCAGCGGCATGATCGATTCTGTGAGATTTACCAGATCCTGCACAAATTGCTGTGGCTTTGAGCCAAAGGCGAGTTCCAGGCGTTTTGCAGTCCCAAAAAGATTTGTAACGACTGGAAAGGTACTTCCTTTTACTTTGGTGAATAGGAGTGCCGGGCCCTGACGTTCAATGACACGACGGTGGATTTCTGCAATCTCAAGATTGGGATCAACTTCTTCGTCAATCACAAGAAGTTGATTTTCGCGGCGAAGCAGTTCAATAAAACTGCGCAGGTCATAAAGGATATCGTGTGCCATGGGCGTCTTCTTTTTCTATATAACGTTATTTATGGGGCTGGTGAGACTGTTCAAGAAGGAACAGTTCATGATATTCATCTTCACTCATGTTTCGTTTGAGAACGCCGGTGAAATAATGAACAAGTTCCTGAATTTCTTTACTTGAGAGTCGGCTTGCTAAAGTTTTGGCCAATTCCGGCCTGCCTAAAAGCTGTAAAAAGCAGGTGATGGATTCACGATCGAGTTCAAGGCTCAGACCGAAACACATTTGATGAGGGTCAGTATCCATAGATTTGCAAAAAGAAAAGGATTAATCGGTTTTCAGGAGTTGCCAGTGAATCTTTCTGGTTCTTGGGCCATCAAATTCACAAAAATAGATGGCCTGCCAGGTGCCAAGCTGCAGAGTATTACTGCTTACCATAATAGTGAGTGATGCCCCCACTAAAGAGGCCATGATGTGTGAAGGAGAGTTTCCTTCCATATGTTTGAAAGGGAAATCGACTGGAACAATTTCTCTTAATCCCTTGATAATATCTGTGCGAACATCCGGGTCAGCACCTTCATTGATGGTTAAACCTGCCGTTGTGTGAGGATTGAATAGATAGCAAATGCCCTCGTCAACTTCTGTCTGTGAAACCCGGCTTTCTACCTCGCTTGTAATATCAACAAGGTGCATATGTTGAGTAGTGGGCAGTGTAATTATCCCTTTGTGCATCATATCAGTTCTGCAATTGCCAGTTACCATTGTTGTCACGACATGCTGTGGTGTATGTGGTTTGAGGTCTTCCATCAATAATAGCTTTGATTTCAGCTTGTCTGCAAGGCTGATTTGTCACTGGATTTGAGTATGCCGGCTGAGGAGTGACGCTGTACTGGTTGCCGCTGTCCGGATTACGCCAGGAATTGCTTTGTCCGGACACTCCACGTTCATATACATGATTGAGTTGTTGTCTGTCATATTTATCCATTTCATTCCCAATCATATAACCAAGCATTGTTCCAATTGCAGCCCCGATAAGAGTTGCTTCTGTGTTGTGACCAATAGCCTGGCCAATCAGCGCACCACCAGCAGCACCACCTGCGGCACCCATTCCAGCTTTGTTGGGGCCATTTGCACATGCGGATAAAAGAAGTGTGAGACTAAGGATAACGGGAATAAGGACGCTATGTTTCATTGCAGACTCCTGTAAGAATAAGTAAAAGATGAATAGTCACCAGGAAAAAATAGTCATGGCCGATGGTTTGTCAATCCTGTTAAGGTGATATCTCTTTTGGATATTGCCTGGGAAAAAGAGGGGATCAACGTGTTTTATCCAGAGCATAGAGCTGTTCAAGGTGAGATTTACTGTGCCGCAGCTGTTCAATTTCATCTAACAATTCAAGCACAAGAGCAGTACCAGGAAGATTTACACGCAGATCTTCCTGGAGACGAATTGACACCTGTATCCGTTTGATCTCAATTGCTGCAAATCTCCATTCTCTTGGGTTTTGTCCTTGTGGGGAGAGGATCCCTTCATCTATCAGATCCTGAATAAATTGGGCGTGAACATTGCAGACATTACAGAGTTCGCGGAGGCTGTATTCGCAGTTTTCATCAAAGATCGTACACTGGAGGTCTGTTTTCATGATCATACTCCCAAGTGGCTACGGGGGTTAAAGGACATGGTTTCTTTCATCGTATTGTAGAGCTCAGTATCTTTGTTATTGGCAGGTTTAGGCACCATGATGGCAAGGGTAACATACTGATCTCCACTATGTTTAGCGGAGCAGAGTCCCCTGCCTTTGAGACGCAGTTTTTTTCCTGTTTGAGAGTTTGGTGGGATTGTTAGATCCACAGTTCCACCAAGGGTCGGGACAGGAACACTACCCCCAAGAGCTGCTTCCCAGGGGGCAATCGGCAGGGTGAGCATGATATCACGATTATCAGCTGCAAAGTAAGGATGTTTGGCAAAGGTTACTTCAAGAAAGAGATCGCCTTTGGTTCCGCCGCCCATTCCTTCTGCACCCTGGCCAGCTAATCGGATTTGTTGGCCTTCGATGATTCCCTTTGGAATCGAAACCTGCAGAGTATGTGGACGGGTGATGACATGGCCTGAATTATCGACCACAGGTCGTTGCAAGGTGAATGATTGTTTGCGTCCCCGATAGCTGTCTTCCAGGCTGATCACAATTTTGGCATGCAGATCCTGTCCTTTTCCGGAATGTTGGGTATGTTGTCTGGCAAATGGCCCCTGTTGTCCTGCAGCACTTCTTGCCCCGAAAAGAGATTCAAAAAAGTCGCTGAATTGAGAGGCATCGGCCTCAGTGTACCCGCCGCCATTGAATTCAAAACCATTGTCCCAGTTTGGAGGTGGCTTAAAATCCTGCCCGGCCTGCCAGTCTTTGCCAAATTTATCATATGCGGCTCGCTTTTCAGTATCCTGCAAAACCTCATAGGCTTCACCAATCTCTTTGAAGCGCAGTTCAGCTGTGTCTTCTTTGTTAATATCAGGATGAAATTTGCGGGCAAGTTTGCGGTATGCCCGCTTTACCTCATCCTGGGTGGCATTTCGCTCAATACCAAGGGTTGTGTAATAGTCTTTAAATTCCATAGATAGTTCCGGCTGATTTTTCTCGATTGTATGCGCCCAAGACTTTTTTTCATTTTACCAAATTAAAGAAAATATTCAGGCTTTTTATTTCAAATATCGATTTATCTTATACTATATTGAATTGCTTTTTCCTTTTCTCCCTTGATCTTATCTTGACACAGATTTACCTTAACGCATATTATATTTAATTTGTGAGATTTTTTTATGAAAGAGAATGTGTATCTTATTGGTGGTCGAGCCGTGGGGAAGTCCAGTATTGGCGCTGAGTTAGCGCAGAGACAGGGATGTAAATTTTTTGATACTGATACTATGGTCACGGATGCATGTGGTTGTTCGGTGGCAGATATTGTAGGTTGTGAAGGGTGGAAGGCATTTAGGGATTATGAGAAACGGGCATTGCGTAAGCTTATTACACAAGAATGCTGCGTTGTGGCCACAGGCGGTGGAGCAATTTTACACCGTGAATTGTGGCTGGAGCTGAAACAACATGGGCTGGTGATCTGGTTGATGGCAGATCCTCCGGTTCTTTGTAAACGTATCGAAGGCGATCATCACTCTGTAATGCAACGACCAAGTCTCACAGGAAAAAATATTTATCAGGAACTTGAAGATGTTCTGAAAGAGCGGAATCCATTATATCGGGAAACAGCAGACTATACTATTGATACTGGCAAGATGACAATTGATGACGCTGTCCGGGAAATCACACAAATCTGCACTGCAACAGACAGGGAATAAAAACAATGGCAGGAAATACTTTTGGCAAGGTCTTTCGGGTAACCACCTGGGGTGAATCACATGGAACTGGAGTCGGCGCTGTAATTGATGGTTGTCCTCCTGGAATTATTCTTAATCCTGCTTTACTGCAGGCTGAGATGGATAGACGCAGGCCGGGACAGGGCGGAGCCTCAAGCCCGCGAAAGGAACCGGATCGGCTTGAAATATTATCAGGTATTTTCACCCCGCCCGGAGAAGATCTGCCACGTACCACCGGTACCCCAATATCCCTTGCAATTTACAATAAGGATGCCCATTCAAAATCCTATGATAATCTGCGTGATATTTTCCGCCCCGGACATGGTGATATAAGTTATCTTGTCAAGTATGGTATTCGGGATCATCGTGGTGGTGGACGAGCCTCAGCGCGGGAAACTGCTGCCCGCGTTGCAGCAGGAGCAGTGGCCAAACAGGTACTGGAACAGACTGGAATTGATGTGCTTGCGTATACCGTTGCCCTTGGTGGGGTAAAGGTTACTGAAGTAAATCTTGAAGTGATAAATGATAATCGATTCTTTTGTCCCGACTCCGCTGCCGCTGAAAAGATGGAAGCGCGCGTAATTGAGGTTCGGAAGCAGGGCGACACCTTAGGTGGGATTGTGGAAATTGTGGCCGATTGTCCGGCCGGTCTTGGGGAGCCTGTTTTTGATAAGCTCGAAGCTGAACTGGCACATGCGTTGATGTCCATTGGCGCAGTCAAGGGTGTAGAAATTGGTGCTGGATTCAAAGTGGCAGATATGCTTGGGTCTGAGAATAATGACGAGATCACACCCACTGGTTTTGCTACCAATAATGCAGGAGGCATTCTTGCCGGGATATCAAGTGGAAATGAAATTGTGATTCGTGTGGCAGTGAAACCCATACCTTCTATTTCCAAAAAGCAGCAGAGTGTTAATCTCGAAAATGAAGCAGTGACCATTCAGGTGGGAGGAAGGCATGATATTTCAGCCATTCCCCGTATTATTCCTGTGTGTGAGGCCATGGTACGTCTCACCCTGGTTGATCACTTACTGCGGCATATGAGTATAGCTTTTCCTACGGAGTAAAAAAATGGCAAAACAGCAGGTGTCCATCCGTGAAATTTGGATGGTAAGTCGTGAATATGGTAGTCTGGCAGGAGCGGGTGGTGTTAAGGATGTCGTTTCTCAGCTCTCCGTTACTCTGGCTCGCTGGTCTGGGCGATCTGTGCATGTGGTGCTTCCCTGTTACGGGTTTATGAATCCTGAAGTGCTGGGGTTTAAGCGAGTCACCGATCCACTTCGTTCTGGAAAAGAACTTCGGTTCAAGGTTGATTTGAATTACCCGGAAGAAGAGCGTAGAGAAGAAGTAACGGTTTGGGCGACGAAGCAGGATCGTGTAAATATCTATCTGATCGACTCCGGACGGTTTCGTGAAAAACAGAGCGTGTATACCTATACAGCTGAGGAAGAGGCCAGCTTTTCCTGGCAGAAAGCAGGGGAAGGACATGTTGATTATTTTGCCATGAATATCCTCCTGCAAAAGGCAGCCATTGATCTCATGATACTCCTTGGTGCTTGTCCCGATGTGATCCATTGCCATGATGGGCATACTGCGGTTCTTCCCGCCATGATTTCAGAACAGTCTGGATTGCGTCATTATTTTCGAGGTACGGGATGTGTGGTTACGATCCATAATGCTGGACAGGGGTATCATCAGGAGGTTTCTGATCTTGCCTTCGCCCAGGCAAATACCGGTTTATCCCTGTCGCTTATTCGTCGGGCTCGGCTCGATGATTGTTTTGATCCATTTCTTGCGGGTGCTCCCTATGCAGTTATGAATACAGTAAGTGAAAATTATGCCCGGGAGTTGCGGGAAACAGTTGATGACCATCTTACCGGATGGTTAGGCCACGATTTGCTGAAAAGAAACATAGTGCTTGAAGGGGTGACCAATGGCATTGATCCAGCCACTTTTTCTGCACAAGAGTATGAAAAATCATATATTGCAGCGGGGTTTGATCCACTTGGGGATACTGCGCTGGAAGGGAAAAAGAAGTGTAAAACTGCCTTGTTGGAACAGCTTGCAGGAAAGGCTGGAATTCCTGGCATTCGTCAATCGGGTGTGCTTGATCCAGACCCGGCGGCTCCTCTCATCACCTTCATTGGACGACTCAGCACCCAGAAAGGAGTGACTGTTCTCACCGGTGCTTTAAAAAAACTTTTAAGCGAAAGAGATGATTTTCGTTTTTTATTGCTGGGAACCGGTAGCCGTTATGACGAACAGAACCTGATTGAACTGACAGAAAAAACGGATAGTCAGGGACGTATCTGTATCCTTCGCGGTTTTGATACAATTTTTGCCAATAAAGTGTATGCAGCGGGAGATTTCTTTGTGATTCCTTCTCAATACGAGCCTTGCGGCCTGACCGATTTTATGGCGCAACTCTTTGGTAATCTTCCAATTGTCCACGCTGTTGGTGGCCTGGTAAAGGTGCTTGATGGCAAGACCGGATTTTCCTATGAAAAGCAGAGTGTGGAAGCTCTATGTGGGGCAATTGAACGTGCATTGTCTCTCTTTGCCAATGATCCATCAGCGATTCGGAAGATGCAGCGACAGGCGGTTGAGTTGATCCATGAACGATACACGTGGGGGACGGTGAGTAAGGAGTATTTAAAGCTGTACAAAAAAGCGAAACATAAAAAAATTGCAGGATAAAGTGTTTTTGCTATTACTTGTGTATCATTTTGATTAAATAAGATAATACAGAGAGGATTTTCGTAAGTACAATACTTTATATGGAGATGGAATATGACAATCAGAGTTGGAATAAATGGCTTTGGCCGTATTGGAAGAAGTATTTTCAGGGCTCTTGTAAAAGATCCGACGTTTTCTGACATTGAAATAACAGCAATAAATGATCTCACTGACAATGCAACCCTTGCCCATCTTTTAAAATATGATTCCGTAATGGGAATATACGATCTTGATGTGGCGAGTGATGATCTCGGAATTATTGTCAACGGTCGTCATATTCCGGTGAGTAGTCATCGTGATCCTGCAGATATCCCATGGGGCGATTTTGATGCTGAATATGTCGCTGAATGCACAGGGCTTTTCAGAGATCGTGATACGACCCAGAAACATATCAGTGGTGGTGCCCGCAAGGTGGTAATCTCGGCTCCTGCCAAGGGAGATATCAAAACCTTTGTGATGGGAGTGAACGAAGATGAGTATGATCCGCTAACACACCATATTGTTTCCAATGCCTCCTGTACCACCAACTGCCTGGCTCCTTTTGCCAAGGTAATTCTTGATAATTTCGGGATCAAGCATGGTCTTATGACCACTATTCATTCGTATACAGGCGATCAGCGACTACTTGATTTTCCCCATTCCGATCTACGTCGGGCACGGGCTGCAGCAATGTCTATGATCCCCACCAGCACAGGTGCTGCTGCAGCTGTTGCTCTTGTTATCCCTGAACTGAAGGGAAAATTTGACGGACTTGCAGTGCGGGTTCCAACACCCAATGTCTCACTCGTTGATGCAGTAATGGAAGTGGAGCAGGCGACCACAGTTCCCGAAGTAAATCAGGCCTTAAAAGAAGCCAGTAATCGGTATCTTGGTTATACCGATTTACCTCTGGTTTCCGTGGATTTTCAGGGGAACCCCCACTCATCGATTGTTGATGGACAATCCACCAAGGTTATTGGCAGCACAGTGAAAGTTATGAGCTGGTATGATAACGAATGGGGGTATTCCAATCGGATGCTGGACTTGATTCTTCATATGGAGGCAAATAAGGCTTTATAGAAAGTAGAATGCAACTGAGGAATGTACACGAAATAACTTGAACATATAGGCGTCTGCGCTTTGCCTGCGCGCCTTTTGTTCAACTTGTTTCGTTTCGTTCTGTTCCGTACGAGGTCTGCCAATACTCTTTTAACAAATAGTGGAATGATGACTGAAAATTTGACAAATATTGAGTCCGATGCATTAAGGGCCAATCTTCTGGAAACTGCTGAAGAGGTTGTTATAGACCGGGACTTACTGCTTCTGCTCGATGTCGTCACTCGTTATAAGGGCTTACATAACACTCTTGAAAGTCTTCTTTATGAGATCTGTCACCCCTATCGGAATTGGAATATCCTTATTCCTCAGCTTCGCAGTTTTGTGTTAAAAAACAGCAACTATTACAAGTGTCACGAGAAGGGGCCTGCGGCATTTACTCTTTTTGCCGGACTTTTTATTGCTGCCATGAAGGACTGTGAACGAAACAGCAAACTTCTCTCACAAATTATCGAATCTCAAGTGGCCTGGGTTGCCAAGATGGTGGATCTTTTTTCTGTTAAAGATCTATACCGTTATCAGTCAGCACTGAACAGCTATTTTGAAAGGCTTATTGAGCTTGATGATGGAGAAAGCCCCATCATAATGCATATTGTTCAGGGGCAGCATCCCATGAAGAAGTTGGCCGTCTCTATGCTTGCTTTTGTGGAGAAAGGTGCAGAGGAGTTCGATTATTGTCCGATTGCCAAACTAATGCAGGTAATATTAAAGAGAAACTATATCTATTGGCTTCACGAAGAAGATCCTCGCCTCTGGTTTCTTGAACATTGTGGAGTACTGTGTGAAGATTTTCATTCAGGCCAGCTTTTTTCAGATATTTCTCATGAATCCATGGAGAAATATCATAGCGCTGTAACATCTATCAACATAGAGGAAGGGGCGGTCACAGCATTACGCGATATTTTGGCTTTGCCGGCTCATGTTGATATTGTCCGTTTGTATAAAGAAATTCCAGCAAGGCTTGCTGAAGCCGATGGAAAAGAGCTTGGAACATCACGGGAACAGGGCTTACCCTTAAATCGTTTTGCCGAAAACCAGAAATTACTGTTTCTCTTTCGAATCATGGACACCAAAGGACTGTACCTGATCCATGAAGAAACGCTTCGTGAAATTAACCGTTCTTTGGTTCAACTGATTCGTCTTCAGAAGTTTGAAGAAATTGAGAAGTTTCTCCTCACTGCATTCCATTTGCTCAAGGCAAATGTGCGAAAATATCCTCGCACTTCACTGCAATGTATTCAGGTTTTAGGTGGCGAAGTGTTTAAACGCCAAAACGGTCGAATGGTGGAGACGTTTCTCTGGCAGGCCGTTCGCTTCGGTTTTCAGTATGCCAATGTTATGGGTGTGGACGAAGACTGGCAGCCCATCACCAATCCGGCTCATCTTGCCAATATCAGGGTATGGCTTAACCTTATAACACAGGAGCCTAAATGGTGTGGAACTCTTTTTTCTGCGCTCATCATCAATATTAAACTTTCCGGAACCTGTGTTAAAGATACGGATCTTTTTCAGCGGGATATCACTAACCTGCTCAATCATCCCATCGAGCCAATTTATAACCTGGCCAAACAGTTTACCAAGCTTATGCCGGTTTTCTTCAATGAGATCGGAGCAGAAGGTGATTTGCGTGAGGTCTCAACAGAGCTTGATGAAATTCATAAACGACGTGATCTGCTGATTCATTTTCTGCGTAAGCAAAGTCATGTGGAGAGTTCCAATCTTATTGTTGATTTTATTAAAGCTATCTTTGTCTTCTGGTTGACGAAAAAGAAGAAAGTGCTCCGTTCTTTTCTTCCCGAGGAGGTTTATTCCGAGGTGGAAGTTGCGGGAATTTTTATTGATGATCAACATGTGCTGGCAAGGCGCATTCACCAGCAACTTAATTTTTCTTCCTCGGAAGATCTCTTGACCTGGAAGAGGGAAGAACGACAGACCTTCTTTGCCAGCCAGTTTGATATACCGCAGTCGGAACTCCGGCGTTGTGATCTGCTGGTTCATATGTTCCAATTGCTGAACCAGAAATACAACTTAGGGTTTCAGGAGCTGCGGACAGAACTTGAGCAGGCTACCCAGGAAGGTTTCCCGGAAATGGAAGATCTGCTCCTGACCCTTGAAAATTGCGATACCGTTGAGTGTATTGAGGCGTTACTATATGCGCTTGAAGGTTTAAAAAAGACCATTCTTTCACCGGAAAAATTTGAGGCAAGGGAGGATATTTATTACAAACGGCATATTGCCGTTGATATTCCGTCGGTGTATGGAAAATACCGTGAGAAGAAATTTGACAGTCTTTCCTTAAGTTTTCGGCTGGAAAATCTTACTAATATCTATTTGGAGCGACTGCCTGAAACAGTAAATCTATCATTCATTACACAGGCAACGTTTTTCAGTATTGTCAAATGCTTAAAGCTCTATCTTCGGGCTCTTCAGGTGGATGGGATATCCTCAAGACGGCTTGAGACCTATATCTCTCTGCTCACAAGTTCGTTGAATATCAGGAGGTTTTCCTATACCCAGTATCTTGATATCTTTCGTGGACTTTCAGAAGGTGTAAAAGATGTTATTTATTCGTATTACACGAATATTCATCAGAACAATCTTACCATTATTACCCCGCAAATTGGTCCCAATAACCTGCTTACAAAATACAGATCTCTGTGGAATGACAAAGATAAAACGAACTCCATTCATAGTCTTTCCGAGGCATTTTTAAGAGACCTGATAGCCACTACTTTTGGCTTGCAGCATCTTGATAATTTTATAACAAGAATCATTGGAACACTTGAAAGCCAGAAAGATATTCTGGGTGAACGCAATCTCGATTTGCTTATGACCTACAACCCCGACCATGCCATATCTTTGCTCCATCAAAGCAATCCCTATACCCATGATTTGATCCATCTTGGCAATAAAGGCTTTAATCTGGTAACGCTCTGTGATGATAAAAAAGCAATTCCACCGGCCTTTATAATAACCACTGAAATTTTCCGTTGCCGGGAGATTGTTTATGGCTTTGATAAGGCGCGTGAAGAATTTATGCAACGTGTCCGAAGGTCACTGAGCGAGCTTGAAAAGCTTACAGGCCGGAATTTTGCAGATACCCACGACCCCCTTCTGCTTTCAGTTCGTAGTGGTGCCGCTGTTTCCATGCCTGGCATGATGGCTACAGTTCATAATGTTGGCACAAATGAAGAATTGATCGAAGAAGCTGCAAGGGAGCATGGCGATTCGTATCTTGCCTGGGATAATTACCGGCGTTTTTTGCAATCCTGGGCCATGACATCAGGCGTCCCCCGAGACGAGTTTCAGGTTCTTATGAACAGTGCCAAGGCGAGACATAATGTGAGCTTGAAGGGACATTTTTCTCCGGAACAAATGAAGGATCTGGCGCTTGAGTATCAGAAAGTTATTCGGAATAAAGGCCTGGGGATTCCCGATGACCCTTGGTTGCAGCTGGTAACGGCAATTGAGATGGTTTTTGATTCCTGGGAGACGGATAAGGCGTCAGATTATCGAAAGATTATGGATGTTTCCGACTCATGGGGAACTGCGGTTATTGTACAGACAATGGTTTACGGCAATAAGAATCAATCTTCCGGTTCCGGTGTGCTTTTTACTGCTCATCCCTATCGCAAGGTACAGCGAGTTGCTCTCTGGGGTGATTATGCCTATGGCGATCAGGGGGAGGATATTGTTTCCGGTCTGGTGAACAGTTATCCGATTTCAGTGGAACAGGCTGAGCTTGATGGTCGGGAAGTGGATAAGGCTCTGGAGGTGCGTTATCCAGATATATACCAGGAGTTACTGAGTATTTCGAGAGAGCTTGTTTATGAAAAACGCTGGAATCCGCAGGAGATTGAATTCACATTTGAAGGGCCTGATGCCAGTCAGTTATATTTGCTACAGACCCGCGATATGATAACTATTAAAAAACAGGAACGGGTACAGGTTTTCACCGATGCTGAAGCTGTTGAGGCTGCTTATCTCGGTAAAGGAATCGGAGTCTCAGGGGCGGCTCTTTCCGGTCGGGCGGTCTTTACCGAAGAAAATATCCGGGAACTGAGACGTACAGATCCTGACACTGTACTGATCCTGATTCGTTCGGATACTGTTCCAGAAGATATAAAAGTGATTGACATGGCGGAGGGATTACTCACATCGAGAGGAGGGCAGACTTCACATGCTTCAGTGGTTGCGGTACGTCTTGAAAAAACCTGTATTGTCGGCTGCAAGCATTTGAAGGTGTATGAAAATCATCAGTATTGCGAAATTGGTGAAACTGTGATTAAATTCGGTGATCCTGTCTCAGTTGATGGTCGTAGTGGGCAGGTATTAAGTGGAATGCATGAAACTCGTGAAGAAATGCATATCCTGCCAATTTAGATTGTATGGTTAACACACGTAAGAATTTGAGAATCTGTCAACTAAAAATCTTACGGTTCATACAACTTTCTGGGTATATTCTTATCATGGCGTTACGTGTATTAACCATATCAGTGTCTTAAAGAAACTTTTGAAAACATATGTCACAAGGAGTCTGTAATGGCACAAAAATCAGGAAAAGTGAAGTTATTGAAAGGGCCCTCTTTGGCAGCTTATGCTAGAAAAAAAGCTGTCGGACTCGGCCTTAATGGAAAAGGAATGAAGCTTGCTGAGCTTGTCTGGATGATTCAGGAAAAGGAAGGACACACAAACTGTTTTAAAAAAGAAAAGATTTGTTCGCATTCAGGATGCTGTTGGCAACTTTCCTGTGGTGTGAAAATGAGTTGATCAGAAAAGTTGCCAAGAGGGGAGCGTTGAAATGTTGTAATCATGCGTTGTCCTGAAATTGTATGAGCAGTGATTCAGAGACGGATGATTTTGCAGGTGGTTTTGGTTGTAAGGCACTGGTATGGTTGATTTTCTGTGTGTTGTGATAGTTGCGTTTATTTATTTATTTATTTATTTGTGTGTCTGCATACAGGTACACCAAGCGCTTTTAGGATCAGTCCCAGAGGACAGAATTTAGTAAATCCAAACTGAAATAAGTTCAGACCCACGAAGGCAGTACCAAAGAGCCAATATTCATGCAAAAAGAGTGGGTTGGATCCGCAGTCTGTGCCGAGTGCCATGGTGAGTAGAATGAAAAATCCTGCAATGGAGTGAATCCAGTCTGTAACGATCATGTGGTATTCCTCATAAAGAATTTGTTGTTATTTGGTAATGTGAACTATTCTTGTATTGATCATCACAATAGTGTTCCTTTTGCATTTTGGCAAGCAAGGAAATACTCAGATTACAATTTTCTGTTCCGCCAGTTATTTCGATTGCGGTTTTTAATCCGAAAGAAATCAGATATTGCGTAGAGTAGAAGGCCAACACCTATTCCCATAAAAAATTTCATCCACCCTGAATCCTCCGTTGACACTATTTCTTTAGATTCTGGCACAACAGGAGTTACGGATACTTCTTTGGGGATGATTGCCAGTTCCATTCGCTTCACAGGAGTTGCGTCAGCGGCCATGATTACAGCTTCCGGCCTGGCTGGGATGTTAGCAAAGCCCTTGTTTAGCATTTCAATGGCTTTTGCATCTCGGACTTTACGATTTTGACTTCCCATGACAATTGCTATAATCCGTACACCGTTCCTTTTGGCAGTGGCGGCTATGGAAAATCCGGCCTTGGTAAAATAACCCGTCTTGAATCCATCGCACCCGTCAACTTCATCGAGCAGATGATTATGAGTACGCATGATAAATTCACCGCCGCGAAACTCTTTGACCTTGGTTCCAGTATATTTGAAAACTTCAGGGCGTGTACTCAAGTGGCGGCAGAGGATTCCAAAATCTTCGGCAGTGGTCACATCTACTTTTTGTCCTCTTGAGGGCGGCAGTCCGTGAACAGAGTGAAAGGTGGTATTTTTCATACCCAAATCTTTCGCTTTGTTATTCATTAAGGCGACGAATGTTTCTTTACTGCCTGCAATATGAATAGCAAGGGCAACAGCTGCATCATTGGCTGATTGAACCATCAGGGCATACAGTAAATCTTCGATGGAAAATTGTTCTTTGGGATCAAGATACACCTGTGAGCCACCCATCTTGTAGGCTTCCACCGTGATTTGAACCATTTCGTCAAGCTGCAAAGTTCCTTGTTTAACACGATCGAGAATTACCAGCAGAACCATGAGCTTTAAGGTGCTTGCAGGATACACCGGGGCATCAGCATTTCTTGAAAAGAGTATTTCTCCGGTATCTGCATCAAGTACCAATGCAGATGCGTATGGTTCAGTGGCTACAGTTGTTATGGGAGCACGGCCTGCCCAGGCTGTTTGTCCGATCAGGGTGAAGATAAGGAAACCCAAAAGGGAACTTTTTATGTTCATATAGTATCCGATTGTTTTTATGCTATGGACTGTGAAAATATCCGGTGCTCTGCGAGCAGGTAGCTTGCAGTTTCTGTTACTACACATCTGGGCAGAACAGGGAACTCATTTTCCCCATTAATTCAATAATACGCGGATCGTGGATACGATTGTAGATGAAGTTTGCATCTTTCCGGTAATCGATTATTCCCTGACTTCGCAATATGTTCAAGTGCTGAGAAACATTTGCATTTGTTGTTTTTACCTGTTCTCTGATATCACCCACTGACATCTCCTGATCCTGCAAAAGGCAAAGAATTTTTAAGCGTATTGGGTGGGACATAGATTTCAGGAGTTTGGACATGGCGTCTATTTGTTCGTCTTCCATAGTGGTACCTCGGTAAAGAAAAATACTGAATCAATGTGTTGGTGAATTCGTCTGCCACTCTTTGGGAAGAGGAATATATAAAGTACTCCAGGCAGCACTGCCATACTAATATGCCTACCCTGAATAATAAGGTTTACTGGACGAAAGAGGTCAAGTGCTGAGAGTAGGGGGAGAACCTTATAGGTCAAACGGTGACTGAACATGCGTTCCCATATGATATGCAAATGAATAGTTGGAGAAAGAAAACCAAGTACTAACAAAGCGTTAGGTGTCTCATGGCGATCTGTGAAAAGGCATTGCTTGAAAGTAAGCGGTATTTTATAGATCGTTTTTTTTACCCTGGTTTTTTTTGAGCAGAGATTTTATTTCTTTTCCAATAGTTTTCAGTATTTTGTGAATGATATCGCCTTGGAAGCTTTGTTATCTGTAAGGGTGCTTGTTAAGGGAATTCTGATACTTTGAAAAAAAAGTGACTTATAATTACTGGGTTTTAGGGAGAAAGAAAAGAAAAAAAGAAGTTGTGTCATAAGTAAAACTGATACCTTTAACAATTATTCTTTATTTAATAAGTGTCTTGTTAAATAGAATGTGGTAGGGTTTTTTCGGAAGATTCACCCCTTTTGTGATGTCTGGCAATGTGCCGATGACTAAGTGGCTGAAAATAATCTAGTTGTAGGAGTGAGTAGCGGTTGTTTTCAGTTAAATTGGAAAACCGATTAATTATGGAGAACATTGTATGAGTTCAAGTGACGATAAAATTACAAGCCTGTTAAGTGAAGAACGAGTTTTCGAGCCACCAACCGAAGGACGCGATGCTGCCGCGATCGGAAGCCTTGATGCGTATCACGCTGAGTATAAAAGATCCATGGAAGATCCGGAAGGGTACTGGGCGGAGCGTGCTGAAGAGCTGGTGACCTGGGATAAGAAATGGGATACCGTACTTGATGCCGACTTTGACAAACCTGAGTTTCACTGGTTCAAAGGAGGTAAATTGAATGTTTCTTATAACTGCCTTGATCGTCATCTTGAAAATGGTCGCCGTAATAAAGCTGCGCTTATCTGGCAGGGTGAGCCCGAAGAAGATGTAAAAGTGTACACCTATCAGATGCTGCACACAGAAGTTTGTCGTTTTGCCAATGTTTTGAAGAAAAAGGGCGTGAAAAAGGGTGATCGTGTTTCCATTTATCTTCCTATGATTCCTGAGTTATCTATTGCGCTTCTTGCCTGTGCACGACTTGGTGCCATACATTCAGTAGTGTTCGCAGGGTTTTCTTCCGTTGCACTGCAAAGCCGCATCCAGGATTGCGAGGCCAAGGTTCTGGTAACCGCTGATGCTGTTATTCGTGCAGGAAAGACCATTCCATTGAAACCAAATGCTGATGAGGCTTTAAGCGAATGTGATACCATCGAAAGCTGTGTCGTTGTGAAACGTGCTGGAAATGATGTTTCCATGACTGATGGTCGTGACAGCTGGTGGCACGATGAAGTAGCAGAAAGCGATATCGCATCGACCTGTGACCCCGAGTCCATGGATGCTGAGGACATTCTCTTCATTCTCTACACTTCCGGTTCCACCGGAAAACCCAAAGGTGTTGTGCATACCACTGGAGGGTATCTCACCTACGTTATGCATACCTGCCAGTATGTCTTTGATATGAAGGATGATGATGTTTACTGGTGTACAGCTGATGTTGGTTGGGTTACTGGACATTCCTATATCCTCTACGGTCCTCTTGGACTTGGTGCCACTTCCATCATGTTTGAAGGCGTACCAACCTATCCAGGTCCCGATCGTTTCTGGAAAATCGTTGAAAAATTCCAGGTAAATACTTTCTATACTGCACCCACAGTTATTCGTGCTCTTATGCGTGATGGTGACGGACCTACGCAGCGCTATGATCTCTCCAGTCTCCGTATTCTTGGATCGGTTGGTGAGCCGATTAATCCCGAGGCGTGGATGTGGTATCATGTAAATATCGGGAAAGAAAAGCTACCCATCGTTGATACCTGGTGGCAGACCGAGACTGGTGGACTTATGATTTCGCCACTTCCCTACGCCACGCCAACAAAACCCGGCTCTGCAAGTTTACCGCTTCCTGGGATTGATGCGGCTATTTTTAATGAGGAAGGTGAGGAAGCCGGCCCAAATGAGGGTGGACATCTGGTCATTCGAAAACCATGGCCGGGAATGCTTCGCGGTGTGTTTGGTGATCCTGAACGTTACAAGAAAGCCTATTTTAATCGTTACAAAGACACCTACGACCCAGAAGATGGTGCCCGCAAGGATGATGACGGTTATTTCTGGATCATGGGGCGTCTTGATGATGTAGTTAATGTATCAGGTCATAGACTTGGAACGGCTGAGATTGAGTCCGCTCTCGTTTCGCATCCGGTTATTGCAGAGGCAGCCGCTGTTGGGATTCCACACACGATTAAGGGACAGGCCGTTTATGCTTTTGTTACCCCAAATACTGGTGTGGAGCATACTCCAGAACTGCTGGCTGAGTTAAGGGGACATGTTCGTAAAGAAATTGGACCTATTGCCACGCCAGATGCCATACAGTATGCACCAGGTCTGCCGAAAACAAGAAGTGGAAAAATTATGCGTCGCGTGCTTCGTAAAATTGCAGCCAATGATTTTGAAAATTTTGGTGATACCTCAACTCTTGCCGACCCTTCAGTTGTTGAAGATTTGATCAAGGGCAAGAAAGCACTGGATAATAAATAATCGCTTGTTGACATGATTGGTGCAGTGCGAAAGAAGTTATCAGTTGTCAGTGTTCTGTAACTGACAACTGATAACGAATAGAGGAAAAACCCCACAGGAAATTTAATTTCCAGTACGTTAAAAGCCTCCTTTCGGAGGCTTTTAACGTATTTCCTGTTTAATCAATGCATCAATCTTTTTTATGAGCTACAGCCATAAAGTCATCCACTTTGCCGGTATCTTTAGTAAGAAAAGTCACTACGACCAGGGCAATAACAGCAGCAGGTACACTGTAAAGAGCAGGGTTTACCAGTACGGGAATACCAGCTATGTAGTCGACACCAAAAAATCTTCCAAATGTAAATAACAAAGAACTCACTAAACCAACAGTCATTCCGGCCATAATGCCTTGCCTGGTTAGCCTGCGCCACCATAGTGTAAAGAGCAAAGCCGGAGCAAAGGTGCTGGCCGCTATGCCAAAGCACATCCCCACCAGCATACCAACATTGACATCTTTTAGCCAAACAGCCATCGCAATAGCCAGTACAGCCAGTACACCAGCACCTACTTTAGCAAACAGTAACTGCTCGCGATCACTACTATCCGGTCTGAGAATGCCGGCATAAAGGTCATGGGCAAAACTGGTAGTGGCTGAAATCAACAAACCGGCTGATGTACTGAGCATAGCTGCCAATGCGCCAGCAGCAATAATACCTAAGAAAATCTCACCGCCCAGCAACTGACCTAACATCGGGACAGTCATATTGGTAGCCATGCCGCGCTGTCCTTCATCTAAAAGCTGTATAATAGTCGGGTACAGTAAGTACATCGCCGCTAAACCTACCAGCAATACCATGGCATAAAAAGTTCCAAGTCCCCAAATAGTTAACTCAGTACTTTTCTGAGCCGACCTGGCATCCTGCACGGTATAAAAGCGAATCAGTATGTGTGGGAGTCCTAATACACCGAAAAACAGACCCAATACTAAACTCATTTGGTTCATTATATCCCGCAAGCCAACGCCAGGCGTTAAGGCACTAGGTGCATCAGGCATCGCTTTCCTGGTAGCCGCAATCACAGCTGCAGCATCTTCTGTGCCAATGTCTTTCATAATAGCGGAAGCTTCTGAAACAGCCACGCTGGGAGGAACCATTTCATGGCTGGCATCAATAATATTTAGCGGATTACCACCGAAATAAATAATGCTGGAGACTATTAACAATGCGGCCATTGCACCCCACAACAAAACTCCTTGGATAGCCTGGTTATAAGTAGTACCGCGCATACCACCTAGAATTACAAATAAAGCCATCAGTACACCAGTCGCGATTACCGTAGGCAAAAAATTCCAGCCTAATAATAATTTAAACAAGTGGCCAGCCCCCACTATTTGGGGCACTAAATAAAGAGTACAAAGAACAATCGTACTAATCATGGCCAGAATTTTTATTCCCCGACCTTCAAATCGAGCTCCCAGCGCATCTGCAATGGTAAACTTACCTGCTCTTTTAAGCGGGCCAGCTGCTACCAATAAAACGGTAATCCAAGCTCCAAAAAAACCCAGTGCTATCCACCAGCCGTCAATACCACCTAAGGCTATCGCCCCGGCTACTCCTAAAAAACTCGCTGCGCTGCTATAATCTCCGAGCATGGCCAACCCATTGATCTTCCACGGTATTTGTCCTCCGGCCACATAGAAAGATGCCGTAGTACGAGTATGTCTCCGGCTAGAATAACTTATATAAATTGTAAGTATTACACTTAATGCCACTATTGATAATGCTATTGGGTTATCCATACGTTTTTCATCTCCTTTAGGTTGTTAGATGCTTTTAGCAAGATATATTCGGGTAATTAACACTCCGCCAATAAGCGTTCCCCAGCCAGCCCAAATGGCAAGCGGCAACCCCATTATGATAGTAGCAGCAGTTTCCTTCATAGGGGCAGAAGTTAATAATACAGCACCAAAATATATAATTGCGAAAGCTACAAAAAGGCTGAATGAAAATTTAAAGTTCTGTTTAAATACTTCCGGTTGGAAAACCGGTTTGACAGTTTTTAACTTAGCAGACTCTTCCAGAGCAGGCAGCAAAGCAGGCATGTCCGAAATGTCTACCGAACCTTTTTTTAGTATCAACACCGGGCTGCGTGCCCCTTCTGCCACCGCTTGAGCTACGCTGCCAAAATACCACTTTTCTGCCCCTTTTCTGCCGGAATCTCCAATGATAATCAAATCGACATCATTGTCTTCGGACACTTTTAAAATACAAGCAGTAATACCACCTTTTTCCGACAGGGTATCAATTTTTATGCCATGTTGTTGACCATACGCTGCCACTAAATCCAGCGGCTTGTCAGTAAGTGGTTTGTGCTGCAGTCCTGTCAAAGAAGCTTCTTCGATACTTTTCTCCACTTCAAGTAACGGAATGTCTTCTTCTACCTGCATTACAATGACTTGAGAACCATATTGAGCTGCCATCTCTACTGCCCTTTTAGCAGCTCCGAGTGACGGGTCGTAGCCATCTACGGCCACTAAGATTTTCTTGTACAAAGCGACATACCTCCTTTAAGTTTGATTTTATTACTGTTTTGTTGCGTCAGTCCGAATCTCCCAAGTGAAGCAAGGGGGATAGGGGATAAGTAGGTGATGTGATGTGATGTGAGGTGATGTGAGGTGATGATTTAATCCCTCAAACCTCACCTAAGCACTTGTAACATCATAAAAGACACTTGCAGAAAGTCAAGAATATTATTCAATAAAACCAGATGTCATACTAAAATATGGTTCTGAAATTTTCGCTAAAGGCGCACGAAAGCAGTCTCATGGGAAAAATTAATCAGCGAAAAATACAGGTTCTTCAAGGCGTGTCTGGATGTTTTTGGGTAGAGCAAAAGCACTCGTAATCTTTACGGATATTTTTTGGGGGGGAGGAAGAAGTGTCAATGGTAGAAATAACGAACAGGAACGAAATGAGTTGTACATTTTATGCTACAATCTCTTCGCCGCTGTACTTGAAAACCAATACATACAGGGAGTATGCCACGGTTTTCAAGTACAGGTTGGTGGAAAAAGGACCAGTAAGATGTTCTTACATTATTTCGTGTATGGTCCTTGGCGATAAAAGAAATTATTTTTCATTACAGCCATCATTAATGTATTTAGTCAAAGCCCTATTGGAAGTATTCACCGCTACGATTGTACCAGAACCACTGATGCAGCCAGCAGGGCAGGCCATACCTTCTACAATGGTAAAGCCATCGCCTTTAGCTGCTTTTCCTGCCTCTAATTTTAAAGTCCTCAAGCTTCCCTTAAGCGTAGTAGGATAAACTATTTTGACCGGGTATTTCTCTAAATCCAAAAGCTTTGCTACTGCACCCACAACGCCACCGGAATGCGCAAACATTCTGCCAATATTTGTAGCATCATTCATTTCCACTGGAGTTTCTTTAGCAGGATCAATACCGGAAGCTTTAAAGATAGCGACCATCTCTTCAAAAGTAAGCACGATATCAATTTCATCACCCCAGGAAATCTCTTCTTTTTTCGCGCTACAAGGACCGATAAAGACAGTAATCACTTTACCTTTATGTTTATCTCTAACCAGTTGACCGGTAACCCGCATTGGCGAACGAGTGTGTGAAACAGCACTTGCTAATTTAGGGAGTTTGTTCTTTATGGCCATTAAATAGGACGGGCAGCAGGAGTTTGTCATTATCTTCTCACCGTAGCGTTCTACTATTTCTTCCATTTCCTGCTGTGCTACAATATCCGCTCCTAATGCTACTTCGACCACCTCATTAAAGCCTAATTTCAATAAAGCCGCTTTGAAGTGGGCAGGAGTCACTTTGGGGCCAAATTGTCCAGCCAACGCAGGTGCCGGCAACGCAATGACAGGCAATCCTTGAGTACGTATCGCTTGAATTGTATCGACAATTTGTGTGCTATCGTCAATAGCTCCCAATGGGCAGGCTGCTAAACAAGTACCGCATGAAACACAGCTTTCCTCGTCTATTATTATTTTGTTGCATTCATCAAATTTTACCGCACCCACACCACAAGATTTTTCGCAAGGACGCTCTACCGCCAAAATTGCTCCATAAGGGCAATTTTGAGCACACTTGCCACACCCTATGCAGGCATCACCGATAACAGCCAGGTTATTCACTATGGAAATAGTATTTTTAGGGCAATTGTTGCGGCAAAGTTGACCGGTACAATTCTGACAAAGAGCAGTGATGAAATATTTGTTTTTACCAAACATACAGCTGTTGCATGCCTCAGTAATAGCATTTATGACCTTCCCGGATCCCTTGTTCATTGTCAAACGCACCCGTTGCTCGGTAATTACCAACTCTTGCTCCGGACTGTAGCGACCTTCGTAGTATGCAGAAGGTACCAATTGACTTGCTAACGTTTTAATATCTTCATCTGTAATTTCTATAGGCAAAGGTTGTTCCTGTGCCCAGTTGGCAACCTTTGTATATATATCTCGTCTTATTTTTGTTATTGTTGAACTTGGATTCATTGTACATCCCTCACTCTTATATTAGAATTCTCTCAGAAAGCGTAACGCAACACTTTCTGCACTTTCCGCACCCTCTACAGAGGGCTGTTATATTTACATTTTCAATGTGCAGACAGGTTAAAATGTCTGGTTTAACTTGCTTCTAAAGCATTTCACTGATTTTTAAATGCAGCTACATCCAAAGGATGTTTGTGCGGCTCGATTTTTGAGAGCTACACCTTTGTTAGTATCGAGGGTGGGGTAGCGTTCTTTCAGCGGGGCAGTGGAGAGGGGAGAATAGCTTCCCAGTACGCTTTCATGAACAAAAAACACTTCTGCAACGACCCTGTAAACACTCACGGTACCTCGCAAAAAAATCGCCACAATATCACAAAAAACAGCAGAACACTATAACATACTATAAAAAAACTATAATTTGCTTAGCCTTTAACTGGACCCTAAAAATACAAGTCCCGCTGCCCTTGTTCGATTAGCTTCAACTTCTCCTGAGTTGCTTTACGCATACCTGCTTTGGGGATTTCTGTTAAATGTTGTCTTATGGTTTCTTCACCCACCGCCTTTGTTTCAGGTGAAGCGTAATCCATCAAGTATTCTTTAAAAGTTAACAAAGCATTGGGTTGACAAACATTTTGAATTTCACCGGTTTTCGCCAAAGACATAAACCTGTCGCCTGTGCGCCCTTGGCGGTAACAAGCAGTACAGTAGCTAGGCAAAAATCCCGATTGGCATATACCACGCAATATTTCATCCGGGCTGCGATGATCTTCAACTTCAAACTGGGGTGTTTCGGCTTGTTCCACAGCGCCGGTACCCAGTTTTTCAGCATATTTCCTTTGGTAACCGCCCACCCCGGTACAGGAACCGGCACTGATTTGTGAGACGCCGTATTTGATCAATTCATCTCTGAGTTGCGAGTTTTCACGGGTAGATAGGATGATACCGGCGTAAGGTAATGCCAGCCTTAATATAGCAATGATTTTAGAAAATTCTTCATCATTTACTAAATTTGGATATTTATCAATATCTACACCTTGAGCTGGGCACATCCTGGGAACCGAAACGGTGTGTGGCCCCACGCCAAACTTTTCTTCTAAGTGCAGGGCATGATAAATCAAGCCCATCACTTCAAACTTATAGTCATAAAGACCAAATAACGCCCCGACGCCTACATCGTCAACACCTGCCGTCATAGCTCGATCCATGGCAGTGGTATGCCAGTCGTAGTCCGCCTTGGGGCCACTAAGGTGCATCTTGCGATAAGTTTCCCGGTGGTAAGTTTCTTGAAACAGAATGTAGGTACCGATACCAATTTCTTTCAGTTTGGCATAGTTTTCTACCGTAGTAGCTGCAATATTAACATTTACCCTGCGAATACTGCCATTATCCAATTTAACTCTATAGATAGTGTCAATACATTCTAAAATATACTGAATGGAGCATTGTGCTGAGTGCTCTCCTGCTTCTAAAGCCAGTCGTTTATGGCCAAGTTTCTCCAACGCTTGTACTTCTTCGACCAATTCGGGCATGGTCAGTTTGCGGCGGAGCATGTTGTTATCCTGGCGGTAACCGCAATAAACACAGTTGTTGATACAGTAGTTACTCACGTATAGTGGGGCAAATATAACCAGTCGCTTACCGTATATCTTCTCTTTGATTTCACTGGATGCCGCAAAAATTAAGTCAAGTAAATCCTTATCTTTTGTTTGCAATAATGCTGCCACTTCTAATGGTGATAATCCCTTGGTCGTTCGAGCTTTACTGATTATTTCTAGCAGTTGCTCTCTGGGTAGCTCTTGTGATGTTTCTAAATCCTGATATATTTTGCCTTCATCGATAAAATTCGCTACTTCTTTTTGTTCCGAATGTGCATGTATTGTCATGCTTACCTCCTGTTTTTCAATAGAGTCGCTGCTTATGAATTTATTGAAAATACTTTTTTAGTGAATCCCCGCGATCCGACGTAATTCTCGGCCAGTTGCATGGATTAAATAGATCGTTTTATTTAATGACTCCAACGGGCCATCTGCTAACTCTGCTTTATCGGGGTATGGTTGATATACGCTTTAAGTCTTTGTGGGGTTACGTTAGGCATACGCACATTAGCTCAGCGCTCCAATGTCACTTCCACATCCTGCTGCTTTACACTGTCAAATAATAAACGCTCAATAGTCTAATTTTTGTGTAGCAAATCACAATAATAATAACCATAACCATCTGTGTGAAAGTTTTCAGCAAAAAGTAGGAAATTTATAAGGTACTGCTTTTTTTATCCGCAACCCACCAGCGTGTCCACATGGGGTATTAGTACCTTCCTCCATAAAAGCAGCAATAAAAAACAAGAAGCTTAAAGAGCATGAATGAAATTACTAACCTACATATCCCCACAAGGTACTTATCCCGCGACACTAAAAGTTTCCGACTTGTCGGGTTAGTTATTTTGTTTCACCCGTTCTTTTGTACCCATAACTAATTTGGTTGAAAAGCAGTAACAGAACAGATGCTGGACACTGAAGCGTTAAATCTTTTCCTTCCCTGTTTCTAGTCGCAATGATTCAAGGCGCAAAAGCATTAAACTCCAGCAGTCCGGCCATGCCACTATGGGGCAATGGTTAAGTCGTGAACAATCGTTTGGTATGCCGCGTGATAATCGTTTCTGGAGGCACCGGGTTTACCTTGCCAGGAATAATGGATAAGCTCTGTAAATCCGGCAGTGTTATTTTGTCAAATCCGCCTACGGTTCGGAAGACAATTAACTTGGGGAGCTGCAGTAGCGACGGTGGTAAGCAAACTTTTTTTTCGGTGGGTCAATGGAGGGGACAAATAGTATCTTAAGTAGCCCCTGTAAACAAACATTTTAACGAAATTGATGTTCACACAAACTCAATCTCCCCGACCTCAGACGAACACGTGTGCTACCATAAAAAGCACTCGTGAAAAGTCAAGATTATTCTTCGAAAGCAATAAGTGAAAAGAGGGGGAAAAGAAATCTTCCCCTTCCCCAAGAGAGAAGACCTGAGACAATTAAGAAAAATAGTTTAGGAAATGTGCTGGATTTGTGGTATATATATAATGAAATTAAAACAGAAAATTCACTCATGATTGATTTAAGTACGGAGTTGTTTAAGGACACTGGCCAAGCTAATACTGGTGAACAGTATCTTAGCCAGCATTAAAAAACCTTATCAGAATAATTTTTTTAAAAACAGGTAAGCGCAGGGTCCGAGAAGTTATTCTGCAAGGTACTGATATGGTTTTGCATGCGTAACACCCCTGATAGTATGATTCCAAGTAAATTATGTTAACCGTAAAATCTTGTGGTCAACAGGCCCTTTAATTCTTACGTGTGTCAGCCATACAATCTAAAAGGAGGGAGTGTGAAAGAGAATAAATTCCTTGTATATGGTGCGCTAACTGTTTTTGTGATCGCCATTGGTATGTTTTTGTATGTAGTTAATATATCAAAAGCTCTGGCATATCTTTCCAGTGATCCAAAAGCATGTATAAACTGTCATGTTATGAATACTCAGTATGCTACATGGCAACATAGCTCACATGGACTAAGGGCAACGTGTGTCGAGTGTCACTTGCCGACTAATGAAGGTGTACTTGAAAAGTATATTGCAAAAGCTAAGGATGGCTGGAACCACTCCGTCGCTTTTACACTAAATACTTATGATAATACAATCGGAATTAGTGAAGATGGGGCAAGGCGAGTACAGAACAACTGCATATCGTGTCATAAAAGTGTAACCTCAACATTAGTAACAAACAGTGATAAGTATCACCAGTTTGATGATCCAGGTGTTGCTACAGGAAGAAAATGTTGGTCATGCCACAAAAGCGTACCTCATGGAGTCGTTAGAGGCTTAGCTACCACACCGTATAACTTGGGCGTAAAAGCAGTTAATTAAAAAGGGGGGGGAAAGTGAAATCTAAATTATTACTTATAGGTTCATTGGCAGGAGTTGGTGCAATTGGTGCAATGACACTAATGGCTAGTAGTATAAATGAGAGAGAAGCTGAGCGTGTTGCGCTTAATCAAACTCCAGTCGTTGCAGAAGTTGATAAGAATAAAAGTGAGGAATGGGCAAGATACTATCCTCGCCAGTATAGCTCTTGGAAAAAAACAAAAGAGAGTAGCGACATTGAAGATTTAATTGAGAAGAAACCTCAAATAGCAATCCTTTGGGCAGGTTATGGTTTCGCAAAAGATTATAATGCACCACGTGGTCACTACTACGCATTGCAAGATAATGTAAATACACTTCGTACAGGTGCACCTGTTGATGACAAATCCGGGCCTATGCCTACAGCATGTTGGACTTGTAAATCACCAGATGTGCCACGTTTAATCGAAAGAGACGGAGAGAAGGAGTTCTTTACGGGGAAGTGGTCCAGGTATGGCTCAGAAGTTGTCAATTCTATCGGATGTGCTGATTGTCATGATAACGAAACTGCTGAACTAACAATTCGTCGTCCTTATCTGGATAGAGCTCTTGTTGCAGCTGGTCTGCCAACTTTTAAAGATTCTACACACCAAAAGAAACGGTCACTGGTATGTGCACAGTGTCACTCAGAGTATTACTCCAAAAAAACTAAATATACAGGAACAGATGGTAAAGAAATAACGGCTAATGTTGTAACTTTCCCATGGGCAGAAGGATTGACTGCTGAAAATATGGAGAAATACTACGATGCCATAAACTTTAAGGATTGGACACATAAAATTTCCAAAACTCCAATGCTAAAAGCGCAACATCCTGGATATGAAATAGCTTCAACTGGTATACATGCACAAAAAGGTGTGGCATGTGCTGATTGCCACATGCCTTATACTCAAGAAGGAGCTGTAAAGTATAGCGATCACCAAATTCAAAATCCACTCGACACAATGGACAGAAGTTGTATGCCCTGTCACCGTGAGAGTGAAAAGAAGCTTAAAGACATTGTTAAGCAAAAATATGATAGAAAAGACTTCTTGATGGAAATAGCTATGGATAACATCGCTAAAGCTCACTTGGAGACGGGAAAGGCTATAGAACTTGGAGCTACTGATGATGAACTTAAAGCTATCAGAACCGGAATTAGACACGCTCAATGGCGATGGGATTACTCAATCGCAAGTCATGGTTCTTTCTTCCATGCTCCCGAAGAGACTCTAAGACTACTTGCTTCAGCAAATGAAACAGCTCAACAAGCTCGTCTTAAACTAGTACGTGTTCTTGCAAAGTACGATGCTATCAACTTCTCTGCTCCTGATTTCTCAACTAAAGAGAATGCTCAAAAGCTTGCAGGCGTGCCATTGCAAAAATTAATAGATGCTAAGATGGAATTCAAAGCAACACTAGAGAAAGCTTGGTACAAAGAAGCTGTTCAAAAAGGTAATTTAAATATGGAATCACGCGAAGGCGTTGATAGAGAATCATCTTACTTTAAAAAGTAACTTACAATAACCAGGAATTTGAATTCACTCTCCAGCTCTTTCAGGGTCTGTGTGTATCTGTTTTTTGGTCGCAGGTTTTATGGAGTAAAGTACTAAATGTCTGTGGATCATTAAAGCACGAGTAAGTTACTATATATGTTTCCAGGCAGAGAAAAAAGCATCCGTAATCTTTACGGATGCTTTTTTTTTGGTTTAAAGAAGAATATTTGCAGGAATATAAACTTTGAATGTGAGAAAGAAAATGTTGAAACCTGAAAATTGTTATCTCCATATAATTGATCCCCAAGAGCGCTTGATGAATCAGATTCACGAAGCGGATCGAATCACAGAAACCATTATCAAAATGGTGCATTGTGCGAAGATATTAGGGCTTCCGATTATTGCTAACACCCAGTATAAAAAAGGTCTGGGCCCATATGCAGCAAGTCTTGAAGGGCTGATGGATGATATCATAAGACCGGATAAAACTGAATTTAATGGACTTGCAAATTCGGAAACAAAGGAATTAATTAAGGCATTACCAGTTGCTGTGGATACGGCAATACTTGTTGGTGTTGAAACACATATCTGTATTTACCAGACAGCTCTTGGGCTGATGGAGCATGAATTTATGCCGTGGGTTGTGGCAGATGGTGTGTCATCCCGCACGATAGGCAACCATCAGTTGGGTCTGGCGCGGTTGAGAGATGCAGGAGCAGTAGTGGGGCCTGCTGAGATGATAGTTTATGAATTGCTGGCAAAAGCTGGCACTCCTCAATTTAAAGAAATCCTTCCCCATATCATATAAAAGAGTTTTACTATTCAGAACACAGGTAGGGTTTCGTGTAACGAACCCCAACAATCCTTAAAACTATAGAAAGAATAAGTCATGAAAGGAAAAGAAATTCGTAGACGTTTTATCGAGTATTTTGAGAAACACCATCACACCCCGGTGGAGAGTTCTTCTCTTGTCCCACAGGATGATCCTACTTTATTATTTGCCAATGCCGGAATGGTTCAGTTTAAGACTGTGTTCATGGGGGAGGAGAAGCGGGATTATAACAGGGCGGTAACCAGTCAACGTTGTGTCCGTGCAGGCGGTAAACATAATGATCTGGAAAATGTCGGCTATACTGCCCGGCATCATACCTTTTTTGAAATGCTTGGAAACTTTTCCTTTGGTGACTATTTCAAAAAAGAGGCTATTGACTTTGCCTGGGAATTTTTGGTGAAGGAACTTGGCATCTCTGCAGATAAGCTCTGGGTGTCTGTATTTGATGATGATGACGAATCGTTTGAGCTTTGGGAAAAGGTCGAAGACCTTCCGAAGGGGCGTATTGTGCGGCTGGGCGAGAAAGATAACTTCTGGGCCATGGGTGATACAGGACCCTGCGGGCCTTGTTCAGAAATTCATATTGACCAGGGGAAAGAGGTTGGATGTGAACGTCCAGATTGTGCCGTTGGATGCGATTGCGATCGTTTCCTTGAGCTCTGGAACCTCGTTTTCATGCAGTTTAACCGCTCTGAAGATGGGACGATGACACCTCTTCCAAGGCCAAGTATTGATACGGGAATGGGCCTTGAACGAGTAGCAGCAGTTCTGCAGGGAAAGATTAACAACTACGATACGGACCTCTTTCAACCGGTTATAAGGAAGCTTGAAGAACTATCCGGGCGTAAGTATCTGGCAGGTCGGGCCGACACCACTGCCATGCGGGTTATTGCAGACCATGCAAGGGCAACTGCCTTTCTGGTGGCCGATGGTGTGCTACCTTCAAATGAGGGGCGTGGTTATGTGCTGCGCCGGGTCATGCGTCGTGCCATTCGATATGGTCGAAATCTCGGACTTACAAAACCTTTTATGGATGCAGTTACCGCTATGGTGACAAGCACCATGAAAGATGCCCATCCGCACCTGAAGGATTGTGCTGATCTTCTTTCTAAAGTTGTCAATAATGAAGAGTTACGTTTCGGAGAAACTCTTGAACATGGCCTGGCATTGCTTGATGAGGAGATTGAACGTTTGGCCAAAGCAGGAGAGAAGCTGATTCAGGGCGAGTTTATTTTTAAACTCTACGATACCTTTGGGTTTCCGGTTGATATTGTTCGCGATATATCTCTTGAGCGTGGTGTCGATTTTGATAATGACGGCTTTATTAAAGCCATGGAAAAACAGCGATCTCAATCACGTGCGTCACGAAAAGGTGAACACGTAAGACTCCTGGGAAACGGAGTGAAAGAGCTTATCAAAAGCGGTAATAAAAGTGTGTTTACAGGATATGACCACCTTGATGCAGAATCTGAGGTTTTTGGTCTGCTCGACAGTGAAGGAAATACAACAGCTCAACTTGTAAGGGGAGCCGAAGGCCAGCTTTTTGTCAGGTCCACCCCATTTTATGCAGAATCCGGCGGGCAGGCAGGAGACAAGGGAACAGTCACCTGGCAGGATGGTCGGGCAGAGGTAGTTGGCACCATAACTGAAGGGGAAGGAATAATCCTTCACAGAGTGAAAGTTATTTCCGGAACGCTCAAAACAGGAAGTTCTGTAAAACTTCAGGTAACGATAAGTGCGCGTAATGATACTGCAGCAAATCACACTGCCACCCATCTGCTCCAGGCGGCCTTAAAAGAGCTACTCGGAGATCATATTAAACAGGCGGGATCACAAGTCAGTCCCGATCGCCTTCGTTTTGATTTTACGCATTTTTCACAAATGTCACAGAGTGAGAAAGAGGCAGTTGAAAAACGGGTAAATGAAAAAATACGTGAGAATATTATCACGGATACTGCAGTCCTTGAGCGTGAACAGGCAATTGAGCAGGGAGCAACAGCTCTTTTTGGAGAGACATACGGTGACAGTGTTCGAGTGGTGAGTTTGGGCGATTTCTCAAAAGAATTATGTGGAGGAACGCACGTTACTGCCACCGGTGGGATTGGTCTTTTTCAGATTGTAACTGAAGGTGGTATTGCAGCAGGCGTGCGAAGAATAGAGGCCGTTACAGGTCGCGTTGCGCAGGAACGAGTACAGGCCCAGGCAAGGCGTGAACATGAGATCTGTGAGCTCCTCAATGTGCAACCCGGAAGTATTATTGAGCGCCTGCAAGGTATGTCAGCGAGTAATAGGCGACTTGAGAAACAGGTGGCGGACTTATCCACTCAGCTTGCGACGTCTGATCTTGGTGATTTGCTTGCCTCAGCGAGAGAAATAGAGGGTGTAAAAGTGGTGGCCGCAGTAATACCACTTGATAGCCCAAAAACCCTTCGTGAAGTGGGTGATAAATTACGTGATGATATGGGAAGTGGTGTGGCTGTACTTGGTGGTGAAATTAACTCCAAAGCCGCCCTTCTTGCAATCGTTTCAAAAGATCTTACAAAAAGAATCAAAGCTGGTGAACTTGTGAATAAAGTTGCTTCAATTGTTGGTGGAAAGGGTGGTGGCAGACCGGATATGGCACAGGCAGGGGGAAACATGCCGGATAAAATGAATGAGGCAATTTCTTCAGTTTATGAACATGTACAAGCATTGCTTCAATAAATGAACGCTTCCTCATAATTATGGGGAATAGTGAAATAAATGAAGAAATGGCAACAGAAAAAAGTGCTGAAACGCCGGATTTAAGGCCATAGTCTAACCTACAAAAAAAGTTGACAGTCGGGTATATACATAGTAGAACCGTTTTTCGTGTTTTGAATCACCATTCATTTTGGGCGGTTTTTTTGAATTATCTTAGCTAATCAGGAGCAGAAAAAATGGTTTCAATGGATATTACCGTGTTTTTCCAGATCGTGAATGCTTTTGTTCTAATGTTTCTTCTGAATGGAATCATCTACAAGCCGGTTCTGAAGATATTGAAGGAAAGGAAAGGGAAGCTGCAAGGCATGAGCAATGATGTGATTAAGTACGAAGATAACGCCCGCAGGCGCCAGGAAGAAGTAGACAAAAAAATGCATAAGGCCTCTATTCAGGCCAAGGCTGCCATTGATAATGCGCGCGCCGGTGCGAAAGCTTCCGGTGAAGAAAAAATTGCTGCAATCAAAGCCGACACCGATGCTGAAAAAGAGAAACAGCTGGCAGGGATAAAATCTCAGGTTGAGGCTGCTCGAAAAGATCTTGAAGCCGGACTTGATGGATTTGCTTCTGCTATGGCAGGGAAAATTTTGGGAAGGAGTCTGTAGGATGAGTGGAATGAAGCGAACATTTGGAAAATGTGCACTTGTTGCGCTGGTCCTGTCTGCCCTGGCAGTAGCCGGACATGGAGAAGTATATGCGGCTGGAGGTGACAGTCTGTCACCTGATAAACTGAAGGATCTTGGTTTCAGGGTGATGAACTTTCTGGCGCTGCTGATCATCCTTGTAAAATTTGGTGCAAAGCCAATAGCAAATGCGCTGGGTGCTCGTCGTAAACAGATCAAAGATGAGCTTGAAGAACTTGAAGCAAAGAAAGTTGATGCTGAAAAGGCTTATAAGGAATTTTCTGAAAAACTGGAATCTGTTGAAAAGCACGTTGATAGTATAGTAGAAAAGGCAGTTGCTCAAGCAGAAATTGAAAAGGTCAAAATTATTGAGGCTGCTGAGAAGTCTGCTACTGATATCAAGCAGGCCGCTGAAATGGTAATCGCTAATGAAATGACCGCTGCGAAGCGTTCGTTGAAAGTTGAAGTTACTGAGCAGGCAGCAGTCATGGCAGAAGAGTTAATCGTTAAGAACCTGACATCTGATGATCAGGTCAAGATTATCGAAGATTACTTAGACAAAGTAGGAGCCGTCCAGTGAAACAGATAATCTTAGCAAGGCGCTATGCCAAGGCTCTTTTTGCTGTTGGCAAAGACGATGGAAAATTTGAAGAGTATAATGATGCTCTTCAGGGTTTGAATGAAGTTTATGCCTTAGACGCCAGTCTTGCGGACTCTTTGACAAATCCACTTTACCCAATGGATGTACGTGAAAAGGTAATGAAAGGGATTGTTGCCTCCATGGGTGTCGATAAAGTTATGAGTAATTTTTTCAATCTGCTGGTGGAGAAAAAACGTGCCGATGTTCTTCCAGATATTGCAGAAGAATATCAGGTCATGGTTGATGAAGAAAAAAATATAAGCCATGGCAGCGTCGTCTCAGCGGTTAAATTGAGTAAAGAATTGCAGGCCAAAGTACAGGCAACATTAGAAAAGCTTACTGGCAAGACAGTGGAACTGACTACCAGTGTAGATCCAACTATTATTGGCGGTATTATCGCCAAGGTTGGAGACCTTGAATTAGACGGAAGCATCAGAACACAACTTGCGAGTTTAAAAGATTCCATTAAGGGGAGAGAGTAGAAATGCAAATCAAAGCCGAAGAAATCAGTCAGATTATAAAAGATCAGATTGGTGAGTACGAAACCAGTATTGACCTGAATGAGACCGGTACCGTCATCTCCGTTGGTGATGGTATTGCACGTGTCTACGGAGTGAAGAATTGTATGGCCATGGAGCTTCTTGAGTTCCCCGGCGGTATTATGGGACTTGCACTTAACCTTGAGGAAGACAACGTTGGTTGTGCTGTTCTTGGTTCAGTCACAGGTATTAAAGAAGGCGATATTGTAAAACGTACCGGAAAAATTGCTGAAGTTCCTGTCGGACCTGAGATGGAAGGCCGTGTTGTTGATGGTATCGGTTTCCCGATAGATGGACAGGGTGATATTAATGCTGCTCTTTCTTCTAAAATTGAGGTTCTGGCTCCTGGTGTTGTCGCACGTAAGAGTGTTCATGAACCATGTTACACTGGTGCAAAAGCCGTTGATGCCATGACCCCTGTTGGGCGCGGTCAGCGTGAGCTTGTAATTGGTGATCGGCAGATTGGTAAAACTGCTCTTTGTGTTGATGCAATCATCGCTCAGAAAGATACCGATGTGCATTGTATCTACGTAGCTGTTGGTCAAAAAAAGTCAACTGTTGCTCTCGTTGTTGAAGCACTGAGGAAACATGGCGCAATGAGCTACACAACAGTCGTTGCAGCCTGTGCATCTGATCCAGCGCCCATGCAGTACATTGCACCATTTGCAGGGACTTCCATGGGTGAGTATTTCCGTGACAACGGCCAGCATGCTCTCATCGTGTATGATGATCTTTCAAAACAGGCTGTTGCTTATCGTGAGCTTTCTTTGCTTCTTCGTCGTCCACCTGGACGTGAAGCATATCCCGGTGATATTTTCTTTAATCATGCCCGTCTTCTTGAGCGCTCTGCCAAGGTAAATGATGAGCTTGGTGCTGGCTCTCTTACTGCACTTCCTATCATTGAGACTCAGGCTGGTGATGTTTCCGCTTTTATTCCTACAAACGTTATCTCAATTACCGATGGTCAGGTTTACCTTGAACCAAACCTGTTCTTCTCCGGTGTTCGTCCTGCCATTAATGTTGGTCTGTCAGTATCCCGAGTTGGTGGTGCTGCTCAGGTTAAAGCTATGAAGCAGGTTGCCGGTACTCTTCGTCTGGATCTTGCCCAGTTTCGTGAATTGGCTGCATTTGCTGCATTTGGCTCCGACCTTGATGCTGCAACTCAGGCACAGCTTACCCGTGGTGAACGTCTGGTTGAAATCCTTAAACAGCCACAGTATGCTCCTCTCTCAATGGAGAAGCAGGTAACTATTCTCTACGCTGGCGCTAACGGGTATCTTGACAGTCTTCCAGTCGATACCATGAGAGACTACGAAGACGAGATGCACAGCTATATTGAATCAAATGATCCCTCTATCTTCGCTGATCTCAAAGAGCAGGAAGAGTTCACCGATGCCATTAAAGAAAAACTGAACAAAGCACTTGATGCTTTCGGTGAGACTTTTAAGGCAACCAAGGGTCTCAATTAATTAAGGGAGACCTGATATGCCAAGTTTAAAAGACGTTCAAGATAAAATAGTAGGTGTCAAGAAGACATCACAGATCACATCGGCCATGAACCTGGTCGCCTCGGCAAAGCTTCGTGGCGCTCAGGAGAAAATGGAACACTTTGTGCCTTATGCAAATAAGTTTAATGAAACCATGTCGACTCTTTCGAGTGGTGGTAACACTGATCGATTTCCCCTTATGGAAGTAAGGGATGTGAAGAACGTTGAATTAGTTGTTGTGACTTCCGACAGGGGACTTTGTGGATCATTCAACTCAAACATCATTAAACTTGCTACGAAGAAATTGCGCGAGTATGAAGCCGAAGGGAAGAATGTCACCATTGTTTGTGTTGGGAAAAAAGCAAACCAGATCCTGAAAAAAACCGGTAAGGTTCGTGCACAGTATATTGACATCATGTCTGATTTTCAGATGTTCAATGCAAGAGAAATTGCCCAGGATGTTGCAACTAATTTTACCAATGGCAGTACTGATAAGGTAGAGGTTCTTTACGGTCATTTTAAGTCGGTTGCCGTGCAGAGACCAGTTGCTCAAGATTTGCTTCCAATTACTCCACTGGAGAGTGGTGATGACAAGGAAGCAGAAACTGAGGTCGTTGGTGAGTACATCTATGAACCTTCGACAGAAGAAATCATGGATGTGATGCAGCCTCTGTATCTGAATGTGATTATATATAACACCATGCTCCAGGTTGGTGCATCCGAGCACGCTGCTCGAATGACAGCCATGGATAATGCAACTAACGCATGTAACGATATTGTTACAGACCTGACCCTTGTTTACAACAAGGCAAGACAAGCAGCAGTTACCGGTGAACTGATGGATATCGTTGGTGGGGCCGAGGCCCTTAAGGGATAACAACCATACGCAAATTTTCTTTTTTTAATACTTTGAGGAGGGAGATATCCCGATGAGTGAGCAAAACGTAGGAAAAATAACTAGAGTAATTGGCCCCGTTGTCGATGTTGAATTTGAGGCTGGTAAACTGCCAAGAATCCTGGATGCCCTTTTTGTATCCAACCCCGGTATCGACGATGTAGAAGACAATCTTGTAATTGAGGTTGCACAGCATCTTGGTGATAATTCGGTTCGGTGTATTGCAATGGATGCAACCGATGGTCTGGTTCGTGGCATGGAAGCGCGTGACTCTGAACTGCCTATTACCATTCCAGTTGGCCAGCCAGCCCTTGGTCGTATCATGAATGTGGTTGGACGTGCCGTTGATGGAAAGGGAGATATTGTCTCAGATAAAAAAATGCCAATTCATCGTGAGGCGCCTTCATTTGTTGATCAGGATACAGATGTTCGTGTCCTTGCAACAGGCATTAAGGTAATCGATCTCCTTGTTCCATTCCCAATGGGTGGAAAAATGGGGCTCTTCGGTGGTGCTGGTTGTGGAAAAACAGTTATCATGATGGAGATGGTTAATAACATCGCCATGCATCATGGTGGAATTTCAGTGTTCTGTGGTGTGGGAGAGCGTACCCGTGAAGGGAATGATCTTTACAACGAAATGAAAGAGTCTGGCGTACTGCAAAAAGCCGCACTTATTTATGGTCAGATGACTGAACCCCCGGGAGCTCGTACTCGTGTTGCGCTTACTGGTCTTACAGCAGCTGAGTATTTTCGTGATGAAGAGGGCCAGGATGTTCTCTTTTTTGTCGATAATATCTTCCGTTTCACCCAGGCTGGTTCCGAGGTTTCCGCCCTTCTTGGTCGTATCCCTTCAGCTGTTGGTTATCAGCCAACACTCGCAACAGATCTTGGTGCACTTCAGGAGCGTATTACTTCGACTAACAAAGGTTCCATTACAGCTGTGCAGTGTGTGTATGTACCTGCGGATGATCTTACTGATCCTGCACCTGCTACCACATTTGCTCATCTTGACGGTACAGTTGTTCTTTCTCGTCAGATTTCAGAGCTTGGTATCTACCCAGCCGTTGATCCTCTTGATTCAACATCACGTATCCTTGATCCTAACGTCGTTGGACAGGAACATTACGACGTAGCTCGAGGCGTGCAGATGTCACTGCAAAAATACAAAGATCTTCAGGATATCATAGCTATTCTCGGTATGGATGAGCTTTCTGAAGAAGATCAACTTCTTGTTGGTCGTGCTCGTAAGATTCAGCGTTTTCTTTCACAGCCTTTTACAGTTGCAGAGGTTTTCACCGGTATGCCCGGTATTTTCGTTTCCGTTGAAGATACTGTTGCTGGTTTCAAAGAAATCCTTGAAGGCAAGCATGATGAAATGTCTGAAAATTCAGTATATATGGTTGGTACCATTGCTGATGCTGTAGAGAAAGAAGCAAAAACCGCCGAATAAGCTAACTGACAAGCACACGAGGATATACAATGGCACAACAAATACATTTAGAAGTAGTAACTCCTGCTGGAGCTGTGGTTAGCGAGGATGTTGATATCGTTAATGCACCCGGTTATGGTGGTGACTTTGGTGTGTTGGCCAATCATGCTCCTTTCCTCTCTACTCTAAAAATCGGACTCCTGACCTACGAGAAAGGAAAAGACAGGAAAAGTTTAATGATTAGTGGAGGCTTCGCTGAAGTGTCCAATAATAAAATTACCTTTCTTGTTGAAAGTGCCGAAGTTGGTAGTGAGATTGATGTGGATCGAGCTATGAAGGCTAAAGAGCGGGCAGAAAAACGCTTGGCTCAAGCCGCTGCACAAAATGATAATTTTAATCAGGTACGAGCAGAAGTTGCTCTGCAACGCGCACTGGCAAGACTCAAAGCATCTAAGGTTGCTTGAATTAAGTAACCGATTATTGTACTTTAAGGTCGTCCTTTTGGACGGCCTTTTTTTTTACCTTTTCATATCAGTATATTTGATATTAATAATCTGTATTTTTGAGGAGTATATATGAAAGCAAAGGAACGTATGGGAATTGCACGGCAGATGCCTGTGGAATTGACTCCGGCAGAGCGTGTTCAGAACTTTGATGAAATCGTATCTGGATATAATGAATTCACTGCGATTTTAGAAGCAGAACGATGTCTTCAGTGTAAGAAACCAACCTGTATTGTTGGTTGTCCTATTCATAATAATATCCCGGCTTTTATAGTATTACTTCGTGAGAAGAAGTTTGAGGAAGCATACTGGAAAATCCGTGAGACATCTTCCATGCCTGCTATTTGTTCCCGTGTTTGTCCACATGAATTCCAATGTGAGGGGGCTTGTGTTCGTGGTAAGAGAAAAGGGCAGTCAGTTGCCATCGGTATGCTTGAACGGTTTATAGTTGATTGGATGGTTGAAAATAAACGGCCATTGCATAATCAATGCCCAATCCCAGGGAAGAAAAAAGTTGCAGTTATCGGCTCAGGGCCGGCTGGTATGACCGTAGCCTATTGGCTTGCTCACAAAGGAATTCCCTGCACAATATTTGAATCTTTACCTGTTTATGGTGGTATGCTTACTGTCGGCATTCCTTCCTTTCGGCTCCCTAGAGATATTATTAATGCTGAATTTGACGCCCTGAAAAGTTGCGGCGTAACTCTTGAGCATGGCGTTGTAATCGGCAAAGATAAGACCATAGCTGATCTCAGAGCAGAAGGATTCGATGCTATTTTTAACGGTGTTGGAGCACATGCCAGTAGAAAACTTGGCCTTGACAATGAAGAGAATACAGAAGGCGTTTTACATGGGGTGGATTATTTAAGAAGAATTAACCTTGGTGAGGATCTTGATATTGGCAAAAAAGTTGTTGTTGTAGGTGGTGGCAATGTTGCTATTGATGTTGCAAGAACCGCACTTCGACATAGCTCAAAGGATGTTTTTATCCTCTATCGCAGGAGTCGTGAGGAGATGCCGGCCTCTGTAGCCGAAATTCATCATCTTGAAGAGGAAGGTGTTCGTATAGAATTTCTTGCTGCTCCCATCAAAATTCATTCAGAGAACGGCAAGCTAACTAAAGTTGAGTGTGTCAGGATGGAGCTTGGTGAGCCTGATGACTCCGGTCGTCGCCGTCCCGTAGTCCAGGAAGGTTCAAACTTTATGATAGAGGCCGATTCAATTGTTCCTGCGATCAGTCAAAACGTTGACCATACAGTTGATAAAGGACAGGAAATTGATCTGATGTCCTGGGGAACCTATCATACTGACCCGCAAACGCTTCAGACCTCTATCGAATATATATTTGCTGGTGGCGATAATGTTCTTGGGCCTCAGACTGCTGCCAAAGCGGTTTATCAGGGAAAGGTTGCGGCTGAATCCATTGAACGATATATCAATGGACAAGACCTGAAGAAAGATAGAGAGTTCTTGTGCGATCAAATTGACTGGTAAACTGTCAATGATTCAAGGTACGACCTTGAATCATTGCATTTACAGGTTCTTTTTTGTTGCTGATTGCAGGCTTGCCGTGGTGGAATGGATATAGTTTTTGACACCTTTGACGATATTGCTGGTAATAGTATCCAGAAATACATCCGATTTTAGATTGGCGGAGTCCTTTGGGTTTGTGATAAAGGCAAGTTCCAGCAGTATTGCAGGCATCTCAGCACCAATGAGCACATAAAAAGGAGCTTGTTTAACACCAAGATTTTTAAAATTATTCGGTTGTATCCCCTCAATACTTTTGTAGAGTGAATTATGAACAAATCCTGCGAGTCTTGCTGACTCATTGATTTTAGAGTTTTTCATAATGTCAGAGAGAATACCCTGAAGTTCACTCATCTGATGAGTTGAGGTTGCGTTCTCGAATGCTGCAACACGCATGGCCTCAGCGTCAGTTGATAAATTGAGATAGTAGGTTTCAAGGCCGTGAACTTTTGGTGATGGGTGAGCATTTATATGGATGGAGATAAACAAATCTGCTTCACTGGCATTTGCTATGGCTGTACGTTCTTCAAGGGGGATGAATATATCTGACTCGCGTGTGAGAATGACTTCTGCGCCTGTCTGCTCCTCAAGTATGGGAGCGAGCTTTTTAGCAATCTTCAGGACAATATCTTTTTCCTTCAGGCCAAAAGCAGATGCCCCCGGGTCTTTGCCGCCATGTCCTGGATCAATAACTATCTTTCTGACTCCAAGTCCAAGCTGTTGCGCAAGTGAAAGAGGTTTACCAGTGATAAGTTCTTCGGTTATTCTAGAGCTGGGGGGGCTCTTCGTAGACTGTTGACTATTTGCTATAGTTTTCTTGAAATCTTCAAGGACAATTATCGTTTCCATCAAATCGGGTGTAGCGGGTGCATCAGACACAAGGTTTTCATCGGAAGTCGGCCTGTTTTTTTGAACAGGTGAATTGATATGAACAGGTGGTTCAGGGATTGATTTTCCAGGCTTTTTGGAAGCAACTTTACTTTCACCACGGACATCAATTATCACTCTAAAAGGATCCGGAAGGCTAAAAATTTTATAATCTGATATGCTCTCAATATCGAGTACCATCCGAACAACCTCTGGAGTGAATTGTGCTGTTCGTATTTGTTTGAGTAAGCCATCATTGATTGGTACTGGTGATTGATATTTAGGATCAATATAGGATTCCTGAAAATCGATATAGAGTCTTCTCGGTTTATCGTTGATTTTTTCAAGAAGTCGTTCTCTGTAACGGACAGATCTTGAGGTTTTAATAACCACTCGGGAATAGTTGTCGGATGACCAGTATTTTACAGGAAGAACATTTGTGAGGTTCTTTAGATATGTACGCTTGAACATACCCCCGGGAAGTGGGATTTCATTTTCTTTAGAGAGGGTTTTGAGTTTATTCGAGGCCAAGGCATACATGTCACCATTTCTGTATTCTGCAATAACACGGCTATAACTGGTTGCAGCCTTTTGAGGATTGTTTTTTCTCTGCAGATAGAGATTGCCGACAGTGTAGAGCGCATCATCAGCGAGGTTGTTTTCTGGAAAAAGATCTGAAACATCACGGTAGTAAGATATAGATTCATCGAGATCTATATCCTGTTTGAAACGTTTGTGCATTTTTGCGTACATGCGACCAAGCATATAGAGGCTTGGTGCGGCAAAATCTGATTTCGGGCCGGAGAGGTAAATCTTTCTAAATGTGCGGACTCCATTGAGCCAGTTGTCTCTTAATTTCCCAAGCGTATTATTGGTGTGGAGTTCATTATAATACAATTTTGCCTGTTGATATTGTTGTTCAAGGCTTACAAAATCAGCCGGAGCATTTTCAGCTTCAGCAGCAGGACAGAAATCGGCGCTAAAGGGAGCAATAAGTAGCAGAAGAAGAATAAATACAGGAAAAGATCGTACCATTACACCTTATTGGGAAGACCGTATCAGGAAGGGTTAATTTGGGTTTTCAGGTTTATTGTATAACCCAGTTGAGTTGGATGAGTGGTTGATTTGGATTTCTTTTGACTCAGTGAACCATCTTCTTGCGGGGTGAAAAAACAAGAAAAGAGTCTGCAAGAAACTCTATATACCCATATTAACAATACCACTTATGCAAGTATACCTAAAAGAACAAACGAAGGCAAAAGAAAATATACTTTCCAGGGTAGGGGAAGGTATTAGGTAGGGATACAGAAGCAACAACCGCTGATAAATTCCTGTAGAGTTCTATGAGTTCAGGATCTTCAACAGCTCGTAAACAGCATCCAATGCCTGACGAGGAGTCAGGTCGTCTGGATCCAGATTATTGAGGTATCCATGAACCGCATCAGTTTCAGGACGTGGGAAAAGTGACAATTGATTGGGGTGGGTTTTCCTGCGTGGTTTTTTGCTCTGTTTACTTTTGGCAATGTTTGGGCTCCCATCCTGACTGAATTCTCCCTGTTCAATATTCTTTAGTATTTCTCCAGCACGCTGTACCACTCTCTCGGGGACACCGGCAAGTGCTGCCACCTGAATTCCGTAGGAGCGATTAGTGCCGCCCTTAACAAGCTTGTGAAGGAAAATGATAGTGTTGTTCCATTCACGAACTGCGATTGAATAGTTGCGTACCCGGTCTTCGGTTCGGGCCAGATCTGTAAGTTCGTGATAATGGGTGGCAAAGAGGGTCTTAACCCCTTTGTTGTTCTTTTGCACAAGGTCTTCTGCCACGGCCCATGCAATGGCCAGGCCATCAAAAGTGGAGGTGCCTCTGCCGATTTCATCAAGAATAACGAGACTTTTTTCAGTGGCATTGTTTAAGATGTTGGCCGTCTCGTTCATCTCCACCATAAAGGTAGACTGGCCTCGTCTGAGGTTGTCCATGGCTCCCACTCGAGTAAAAATTCGATCAACCACACCAATGGTCGAAGATTTTGCGGGAACAAAGGAGCCCATTTGAGCCATAAGAACAATAAGAGCTGTTTGGCGCAGGATAGTGGATTTTCCTGCCATGTTGGGGCCTGTTATGATAAGTACTTCTTCTGTCTCCTGATTCAGGTGGACATCATTTGGCACAAATTTACCACTGGGCAGTGAACGTTCTATCACCGGATGCCTTCCTTCAACGATATTGATAATCTCCCCGTTATTCACAATCGGGTGGTGGTAACGATTAAGACTGGCAACTTCTGCGAGACAAACAAGGAAGTCTGTTTTGGCAAGGAGTCCGGCACTCTGCAATAACCGTGAACTCGCACTTGCAAGTTTTTTACGAATCACAAGGAATAACTGATATTCAAGTTCAAGGCGTCTATCCTGCGCACCTAACACTTTTTGCTCAAACTCCTTGAGTTCCGGTGTTATAAATCGCTCTGCATTTACCAGAGTCTGTTTGCGGATATAGGTATCAGGAACATTTTCAGACTGAAGTTTGCTCACTTCAATGAAATATCCAAAAACTTTGTTAAAACCGACTTTCAACTTGGCAATACCTGTTGCTGCACGTTCCTGTGTCTCAAGATCTAGAATAAGTTGTTTACCGTGGCGCTGGATATGTACCAGCTCATCAAGCTCTTCGTTATACCCCTGTTTGATAAGCCTCCCCTCTCGAAGGGTGATTGGTGCTTCTTCGTTTATGGTCGTCTCTAGAAGCTGGTACAGATCAGCCAGGATATCAAGATTCCCTCCTATGTCTTGAATTTGCGCAGCATCACACTGAAGAAGAAGTTCCCTGATGGCAGGGAGTTTTGCAAGTGACTGCTTCAAGGCCAGCATATCCCGGCCATTCCCATTTCCGAGCACCATACGACTATTCAGACGTTCAATGTCGTAGATAGCGGTGAGTTGTTCACGAAAACTGCTTCTAATGGCAGGGTGAGTATGAAGAAACTGCACTGCATCAAGTCTTTCATTGATACGCTTAATGTCTTGAAGTGGGAAAAGAATCTCTTGTTTTAGCATTCTTGCACCCATCGGAGTACAGGTATGATCAAGTACAGAAAGGAGAGAACCTTCTCGTTGTGACCCAATAATGGTTTGTGTCAATTCCAGGTTGCGGCGTGATGAATCGTCAATCTGGAGAATTTGTTTAAGGTCGATGGGGGTAAGTTTCTCAATATGATCAAGTTTGCTTTTTTGCGTATCAATAATATAGTCAAGAAGCACTCCGGCAGCAATGATCCCTTGTTTAAAGGTCTCGCAGCCAAATCCAGCAAGGCTGGTGACCTGGAAATGTTCAGTGAGCAGCTCTTCACAACTTGAGAAATGAAATTGACTGGATGGTCTTTTTGTTATGCACAGACCGGGAAGAAGGGTTTGGATTATATCCACAAGGCCTGCAAGAGCTTCAGAGTCTTTTTCGTTTATCAGAAGTTCTGCAGGGGTCATACGGGTGAGTTGGTCAAGAATGATCTCAGCCTGTCCCTCATGGTCTATAAATTCTCCAAGCAGAAAGGAGCCGGTTGAAAGATCAAGAAAACTTATGCCATAGATTGTATCTCCGCCTTTTTCCTTACGGTTCAGCGCTGCCACATAGAGATTGTCCTTGGCGTCGAGTAGCTGCGAGTCGTTGACCACACCGGGTGAGATAACGCGAACCACTTCACGACGTACTATTCCTTTAGCTTCACTCGGTGTTTCAGTTTGCTCACAAATAGCGACACGTTTTCCTGCTTTAACCAGTTTTGCAAGGTAGTTTGTGGCAGCATGATACGGTATTCCGCACATGGGAACCTGATTGGCCGGGTTTTTTTTGTTACGGGCAGTGAGGGTAATGCCTAAAATTTTTGAAGCAGTGACTGCATCGTCAAAAAACATTTCGTAAAAATCACCCATGCGATAAAAAAGAATACTATCCTGGTGCTGCTCTTTAATCTCAAGGTATTGCTGGAGCATGGGGGTGAGTTTTGTTGCTTTTGTCATCGTAATATATGTATCTGCTTAAATAGTATTGTTTTTCAGGAGTTTCTGGAAAGAAGGCAGCAGTTTATCAAAAGTGCTGAGGAGGTGCTCCGGTATTGAACGAACTTCCGCCAAGACAGTCATAAAGTTATGGTCATCTTCCCAGCGAGGTACAACGTGGAAGTGGAGATGGTCGGCGATTCCGGCTCCTGCCACCTTTCCAATGTTGCAGCCAATGTTAAATCCATCGGGATGCAAGTGCTCCTGCAGTATCTTTGTCGCTTTCGAAACCATACCCATGAGTAGTGTTTGCTCAGAAATTTCAAGCTCGGTAATACAAGCAATATGCCTGATTGGAGCAATCAGTAGATGGCCGTTGGTATAAGGGAATCTGTTTAAGAGAATCACACTGTCTGTGTCTCGATAGAGGAGTAACAGGTTCCGGTCAAACGACATGGATCCTGTGGGTTCAAAGAGGCAGCCTGCAACCTTCTCTGTTTTCCCTTCCACATGTTCCATGCGCCAGGGTGCCATTAGTGTTTTCATACAGCTTCTCCGGGTAGGGGCGGTACGCTAAATAACGTGAACATCTCGGAGTCTGCGTTTAGCGGCATTCGCAATATACGCAACTTATTTAGTTCCCGTCCCTAATTGATAAATGGATGCTTTCAGGCCATCGGGGGAGGTTGCGAGAATAGCATAGCTACCCTGCGCGCCATACCGGCCAGTGGTTGAAAAAGAACCGGGATTTATAAAAAGTATGTTGGCAATGCGATGATTCACTGCAATATGTGTATGACCGTACACAATACAATCCGCTGTTGGAAACATTTCCCACATTCGTTCTTCAATATTGTGTCTTGCTCCTACTCCATGACAGAGACCAATGCTATATCCATCAATGGAAATGAGTTTATCATTCGGGAGGGCATGGAATGAGGAGGCTCCGCACATATTTCCATGTACTGCATGGACGATCTTATCTTTAAAAATGCCTAAAATGGAAATATCTGTCAGATCACCGGCATGAAGGATAATTGAACAGTCTTTGAATGCATGGAGAACCTGCTCGGTATACCATTTGGACGGAGTGTTTATATGAGTGTCTGATAATATGCCTATTTGGGTCACGGGAGTATAATCTCTTTTTATGTGCTGAATTGACAAATGTAGCCTAGTATAACTTGAAGGAGTATGCGAAGCACTTTATTTTTTTTCCTGGTAACGGGATAAACGTATAGTGTGTTTTGTGATTTGTCCATCCCGATCAAAAAGAAACAAGCATAGGGGCAGGTTTGACCGATTTTCCTGAACGGGTAGGCGAAGACTTCGAAGCCTTCAGCAATCTGCCAAAAGTTGTTCGCTGTACTTCACCGCTTGAAGATAAAGTCCGCCCACCGATTTCGGGCTAACCTGTATCAGCTTAAGGTTGTGGAGACACGGCTCTTTCATACTCTGCTCATAGTTTTTTACAGCTTCGAGTACCGGGGCATAAGGCCCGGCTTTATCAATTAGGGCAATTGTCACATTATCTGTCAGAGGCAGGTCGGCGAGCAGTTCTTTTATGGGGTGGTCGAGCATGGCATCAATAAGAGAAAAAAGACCCGACAGAAAAAGTTCATTTGAATGTTTTTTTAAGTTGCCATGTGTCGCAAGTAATTCACAAAATTTTGCTCTCACTACTGCAAGCCGTACAAGCTCTTCCGGTTTATCTGTGGCAATCTCAGAGATCAGAACCAGCATAACAAACCGTCTGAAACGATTTGCCCCAAGAAAAGAAATGGCTCTGGAAACAGATACAACCTTTTCGAGAAGAAAAAAATGGGCCGAATTGAGAAAGCGTAAGAGTTTGTAAGTGAGCGCTACATCTATTGAGATAATTTCTTCGAGACGTGTAATCGTGGTCTTTTTCTGGCTGACTTCAGCAAGTAATCGAAGAAGATTGACCTTTACTGACGCGAGTTCCTTCGTTTGTAACTCTTCAGGATGGCTAAAAAAATATCCCTGGAAGTAGTTGAAGCCAAGTTTGAGCGATTTGTCAAATTCTTCGTAGGTTTCGACTTTTTCTGCCAGAAATTTTAAGTGATCAAAGCGGGAAAGCTTATATAATAGTTTTTCCAGACGATCTAGTGGTGTCAGCTTAAAGTCCACTTTAATAATGCTTGCCAGTCTTATCAGCGGATCAAATTTTGGTTTATAGATAAAATCATCGAGAGCAAGAGTATAGCCTTGGTCAACCATTTTCTGGCAGGCTTTTACTACCTCGGTGGTGGGTTCAACATCTTCAAGGATTTCAATGACCAGACGATTTCTGGGAAAAGCAGAATGGATATTTTTTAAAAGCAGTTCCTGGGTAAAGTTGATAAAACAGGGTTTTGTACCGGTTACTTTTTCTATTCCTTCCGTCAAGAAAGTTGAAGACAAGAGACTTGATGTAGCACGACTCCCTTCAGTATTACTAAGATTCCATTCATTATTACCCCGATACAGAAGCTCATAAGCATACAGCCGTTTGTTGTGGTTGAAAATCGGTTGACGGGCAATACAGAAATCCATAATTATTTGATTAAAACCTTTATATGTTTGTTTGTTGAAAATTGCTTAAACTTCAACTACGAAGGAAAGGGTTTGTAAAAAACTCTTGTTACTTTCCCATTATTATTTAATCACAAGGAAAACAATTTGAACAGAGAATTAGGGAAATATTTCTATATGGAAAGAAATCCGGAAAGCCAGTACAAACCCATACCCACAAGCACCGTACCTCCCAGACTTTTAGTCTTCACAGCAAAAAGAAGGGTGGGGATAGCCACTAGAAATTCAGGTTTCCCAAGTTCCAGACTACGGGCTGCCTGATCAGTAAAAAGAATAGGAGCAAGGAGTGCGCAAAGGATTGCGACCGGAATCATACTCAGCCAGTCAATTAACCACTTTGGCAGTTGACGGTGTGCCAGATAGACGAGAGGCAGCCAGCGCGGAAGATAGGTGACGAGACCCATGCCGCCAAAAAGAAAGAGATAGTCGAAAAAGCTCATCTTTTTTTCTCCCGGTATCTTTTAAGGTAATAGCCGATACTTGCTGCCAGAACGGAAGAGCCTATAACATAACTGTCTCCTGGGATAAATAAATACCAGGCCGTCGCTATGCCTAATGCAGTGAGTCCGGTGATAACATAAATGGCATCGTGGAGTTGGAAGAGCAGCAGAGCAAGAAACATGGCGGTGAGAGCATAGTCGGTTCCGAAGGCGCCCGTGGGGATGAACTGGCCGATCAGTGCCCCGCAGACGGTGGAGGTAACCCAGGCCATATTTGCGAGTTGGTTAACAGTTATTGCCCGCTTATGATCCCAGTTAGTTTTACGAAACTGGGTCATGTTTACGGCGAAACTTTCATCGGTGATGCCATAGGCAAAAAAGCTTAAAAACATCCGTTGCAAGCCGCCGAGATGAACTGCAAGCGCAGAACTCATGAGAAAATGACGAAGATTAACAACAAAGGTTGTGAAGATTATGGCCCAGACCCCGGAACCGGCAGCCAGCATGGCAACACAAATAAACTGGGCTGAACCTGCAAAGACAAGGATGGACATCATTGCCACAGCCCAGGTTGGAATCTCCGCCTGATTGGCTAGTACACCAAGGGCCAGGCCAATCGGAATGTATCCAAAACAGATGGGCCAGGAGGCCATGGCGCCGTCCCGAAACCATCCCTGCATCTTCGGGAGTGTTTTATCCTTTTCCATCGCTTGTTTATGCATTTCTTTTCTTCCAATCATGATCGCCTTGGATGTTCCCTGGTTTTATGGGTTGCCAAAGGAGTGTTCTCGTGACTATAATAGTGGGGTTTTTAAGAAAATCTATGTTTTGTTGTAATACCTTACAGAATATTCCCTGGATCCTGTACTTACTTGTGTTTTTCAGGAAATCATTCTGAAACGCTACTTATACCCCTCAAGGGGGATATTGAAAAGAGTGTTGGCTTATCTACTTACTGTTTAGTTCCCGTTCTTAAACGGTGTTAGAATAAATTACCTCCCTGGGAATTGGGAATTGATGGAGAAAAATTATGCTTACTGCTTCTGATTTACGTAAAGGGCTTAAGATCCAACTTGATGGTCAACCTTACATTATAACGCACTTTGAGTTTTCAAAACCCGGTAAAGGCCAGGCGCTCTATCGTTGCAAAATGCGCAATATGATAACTGGAAATCAGTTTAGTCAGACCTATCGCTCCAATGAAAAATTTGAAAAACCCGCTCTTGAAGAACGGAAAATGCAGTATTTGTACAATCAGGGTGATGAATATCATTTTATGGATACGGAGAGTTACGAACAGACCTTTATTACTAAGGAACAGCTTGGTGATAATGTGAGCCTTATGACGGATAATATGGAGCTGGATGTTCTCTTTTTTGATGAAAAGCCAATTGATGTAACTCTGCCGATTTTTGTGAACCTTCTGGTGACAGTGGCAGAACCCTGGGCGAAAGGTGATACTTCCGGAAATGACACGAAGCCTGTGACCGTCGAAACTGGATATACTCTCCAGGTGCCGCCCTTTGTAGTTGAAGGGGATACAATTCAGATCGATACAAGAACCGGGGCCTATGTGACCCGCGTTAAAGAGTAATTAATCCGTGCTTGACCAGAAAAGGCTGCATATTCGTGCAGCCTTTTTTCAGGCAATCCGCAGTTTTTTTCAAGGACAGGGCTTTCTTGAGGTTGATACTCCCATCCGTCAGCCCCTGATAATCCCTGAACAGAATATTGTTCCTGTTCCTTCTGGAACGCATTTTCTTCAATCTTCTCCAGAATTATATATGAAGCGTTTGCTTGCTTCTGGCTGTGAACAGATTTTTCAAATTTGTCGCTGTTTCAGGTCTGGTGAACGAGGCAGATTGCATTTGGAAGAGTTTGTAATGCTGGAATGGTATCGGATCGATGCTGATTATACGAATTTGATGGAAGATTGCGAAAAATTATTTCAATTTTTGGACTCAGAACTGGCAGATTGCAGGTTCCCTGTTTCTCTGCACGAGCCATGGGAAAAAGTGACAGTGGAACAGGCGTTTCAGAAATATTGTTCAGTTTCTCCAAGTGATGCTTTGAGGCAGGATACCTTTGATCTTTTGCTGGTGGAAGAAGTCGAGCCGCATTTAGGTAGAAAAACGCCCACTATTCTGTACGATTATCCTTTGGAACTTGCCTCACTTGCCCGTCCTAAAGCTGATCACATGGGAATTGCAGAACGCTTTGAACTCTATGTGGAGGGTATAGAGCTCGCCAACGGCTTTTCCGAACTCACCGATCCTGTTCAGCAGCGGAGTCGCTTTGAGGAAGAGTACGCAAAAATGGAAACAAGTCATCAAAGACAAAAAAAAATGCCTGAACTATTCTTACAGGATCTTGGAAAAATAAATCAGGCCGCAGGAATTGCCATGGGGCTGGATCGCCTGTTTATGCTGATTATCGGACAGGACTCTCTTGATGATGCAGTTCCATTCTCACCGGACGAGCTTGATATGTAAGGGGAATGTTGAATAGAATTTTTTGACACACAGTGGCATGTTATGGTAGTCTGATTCTCGATACTGGAGGCAATCCATATAGGTTGTCCCTATCCTGTCCTTTCCGTAAGGAAAAGGATCTATTCTATTTTAAAGGAGAATAAGACCATGGACGCAAAGGAACTGAAAAAGATCCTTGCTGGAATCGGAGTCGTTGGCCTGATGGCTGGTGGTGGAATATCCGTTCCCGGTAGTGCTGGTGCCAGTGGCTGAGGTGGTGAAAAGCCCAGTGCAGTTGGCACTGAAACAAAAGTTGTCCCCGGCAGTGGCTGAGGGGGAACTAAACATGACGCAGGTAGCGTCACAAAACTCGTAGATGAAGAAAAAGCCAAAGCCGGAAAAGTTGTAGGTGATGTAGAAGCAAAAACTGGCGAAGTCCTGGATGACGCAAAAGTTAAAGCTGAAGAAGCGATGGACAAAGCAAAGTCGGACATCAAAAAACAACCGGCAGGTAGTGGTTGAAGCGGAACCAAACATGACGCAGGTAGCGTTGAAGATGCAAAGAAAAAAGGATCTCAGAAGAGCGGCTGAAGTGGTTAGTAAATAAGTGCGGTCGCACTAACTGATTTATGAAGGGTCGATTGTGACAGGCGTCATGATTGGCCTTTTTTTTATATGTTTTATTAAAAGAATAACGATCCTTATTGGAATAAAAAGTTTTGTAATGTCAAGCACTAAGGATGGTGCGTGGGTGTGTGTTGATAATTATGTGATGCAAGGGGTTGGTAGCTGATGAGCAGGGTTATTGAAAAATAATAATTAGTGATGTATCCTTTGTTGTACAAATTAGAATTAATGTTGCTAACCTATTCCGTTTATTAATACCAACAAAGAGGATTTCTCATGAAACACACAGTAAAAGTACTTGCCTTATTCACCGTGATAGGCCTTGCAGGTTGCGGTGCCAGCAATAGCGATCTGGAAGCTGTGAAAGCTCTCGCCCAGCAAGCCAATACAACTGCAGATGCAGCCCTGAAGACTGCTCGCAGTGCAGAAAACATTGCCATGGATGCCAAAGCATCGGCTGATGCAGCAGAGAATAAGATTGAAAGTATGGCTAAAGGACAGAAAACGAAACATAAATAAGGTTTTCATTCCTGTACTCTTTTTCTTTATCCCTCCCGGTAATCTGTCTGGAAGACCGGGAGGGATTATTTTTTGCGCCTGCCTGAAGCATTATTTCTCTTTTGTTTCCTGGAACCTTCAACTGGCTGCGAGGTCTTTTGTGGATGTAGTAGTCGTTCCAGAATTCTCCGTTGTTTCATCCGTTCAGATTGTCCTCGAGCAACAAAAATAGGTTTCTCCGTATCCCTATGCAGTCCGGTAACGTACATAGCCGTTGCTATGTTGCCGGGAGTGGGGGTGAAATCCTGGAATTGTCTTAATTCAAGGCCCAGCTTTTGCAGAGTCTTGGCCATGTTTGCAGTGTGAGATTCCCGGCATCCCGGATGGGAAGAAATGATGTAGGGACTGAAGTGTATATCTTTCTTCAGTTCACGGCTGAGTTTACGTCCAAGATCCAGGAATTTTCGTAATTGTGCATGGGATTCTTTGTGCATAAGTTCAAGCACTTCAGGTTCTGTATGTTCAGGGGCAATTTTCATGGCACCCGGAGTGTGGGCGCGGATAATTTCTTTAAAGAGTGCCGGGGTTCTGATTAGAAGCTCCAGTCGCAGGCCGGATGAAATAAAAACATTTTTAACTGCAGGAAGCGCTGAGATCTTACCTAATAGAGATAAAAATGCTTGTTCATCGATCTGGAGGTTTTTGCACACTTGCGGATAGAGACAATCGTGTTTTTTACATGATCCAATACGGCAGGTGACACCATACAGATTAGCGGTGGGGCCTCCAAGGTCGCTGATGGTTCCCTTGAAATTTTTCATGGAGCTTACCTGTTTTGCTTCACGAAGCAAGGATTCCTGACTGCGACTGGTGATAGCTGGTCCCTGATGACGGGTGATGGCACAAAACGAGCAGTTTCCCGAGCAGCCACGGACAGTGGTTAAGGAGTGCTGGATCATTCTGGCAGCAGGGACGTTCGGAAATGCCGGGTGTTCACAACGGGTAAATGGGAGTTCGTAGAGATTATCCATCTCTTTTGTGGTGATTTTAGGGGGTTGTGGATGTTGAATGATCCATGAACTCTGTTGTTTCTGGATCAACTGTATATCTGCATAGCTTCTTGCCTGGGAGTCCACCTCTTTTTCAGCCCGCAGAAATAACGCCTTGTCCTGACTGATTTCCTGCCAGGATGGAAGGATACTATTTCCTCTTTTTTTCCGGCCCTCTCTTTCCAGGTAGCATTTTTCGCTGAGCCGTTCACAGGTTCCGGAAATGTTTGTAAGATCATAGCCTTTGTCCAGTCGTTCTGCAATCTGGATAATTGCCTTCTCTCCCATGCCATAGACAATAAGATCTGCCTTGGCATCACTCAACAGCGAGCCGCGCAGCTTTTTTTGTTTATAATCGTAATGGGTGAAGCGACGTAGAGATGCTTCAACACCACCAAGTATTATGGGGACATCTTTGTAGGCGGAGCGGGCAAGATTGGCATACAGCATGGAGGCCCGATCCGGGCGTCTCCTTGAGGTCTTTTCTCTTTTTTGGCCAAACCAGGGATTTCCGTCAGGTGAATAGGAATCTTTTTCACGCACCTTGCCACTGCCGGTGTAATTGGCAACAATTGAATCCAGGTTTCCTCCTGTTATTCCAAAAAAGAGGCGGGGCCTGCCAAATATCTTAAACGCATCATTGGTGTCATATCGGGGTTGTGCAAGGATGGCTACACGATATCCTTTGCTTTCCAGCAGCCTGCCAATGAGAGCCACTCCGAAGGAGGGGTGGTCCACATAGGCATCTCCGGTGATGAGGATGATGTCTATTTCCTTCCATCCTCGTGCAGTACATTCTTTTTTTGTCGCTGGAAGTGGTGAAATGGTGTCAATTGTTTTCATTATTCTATTGTAACTATGGACATGGATTTGTGCAAATGGGAATGTGATTCCTTGGCATGAGTTGAATGTAAAAGATTTCCAGGCAGAAGGATCCCGATGAGCATTGATATAGAAAAAATTTTAGCGATTCTAGAGAAAGAAGTGAAAAACTATCAGGTTCCAGTGGTGGATTTGATTGCTGTTCAGACGAAAGATCCGTTTAAAGTGCTGGTGGCAACAATTCTTTCAGCAAGAACCAAGGATGAGGTGACGGCAAAGTCTTCTGAACGCTTGTTTGAAAAAGCAGGCACCGTGGAGAAACTTGCAGAACTTGATGAATCTGCATTGCGGAAAATAATCTATCCGGTCGGATTTTATAAAAATAAGGCAAGATACCTGACAGCCCTGGTCAGGAAAATGGCAGCAGATTTTGATTCTAAGGTTCCATCTTCCATGGAAGATCTGCTTTCTCTTCCCGGTGTTGGAAGAAAAACCGCAAATCTGGTTTTGGCGCAGGCTTTTGGAATCCCGGCCATCTGCGTGGATACCCATGTGCATCGGATCATGAATATCTGGGGGTATGTTGATACTAAAACACCGGAACAGACCGAGATGGTTCTTCGTAAAAAACTCCCTCAACACTATTGGATCACTGTGAACTCATTGCTGGTTGCCTTTGGTCAGGGGACATGCCGACCTGTGAGGCCGCATTGTGACCGCTGTGTCCTTGCTGAAAGCTGTCCGAAAATTGGAGTAACACCAAGAAAACGTAAATCAAAGAAGAAAGCTAAAAATGTTCAGCGCCTTATTTCCTGGAATGTTAACGGACTGCGCGCTGTGTTTAAAAAAGGATTTATTGATAGAGTAAAAGATATGGAACCCGATGTCCTGGGGCTGCAGGAGATCAAAGCAATGGTGGAACAGTTACCGGAATCTTTGCAAAATCTTAAGGGGTATCACAGCTATTTTTACAGTGCTGAGCGTAAGGGCTATTCGGGGGTTGCAACCTACTCCAGGCACAAGCCGGAAAATGTTATCAGGGGGATTGGTGATCCCCGTTTTGATGAAGAGGGCCGGGTTTTAACACTTGAGTTTCCAGGCTACTATTTTCTGAACTGTTATTTTCCAAATTCGAAACATGATTTAAGCCGTTTGGATTTCAAACATGATTTTAACGTTCTTTTACAGAAATTTGCAGAAGAATTGGCTATGAAAAAATCGGTGGTTGTTTGTGGGGACTTTAACGTGGCGCATAAAGAGATCGATCTTGCCAATCCCCGCCAAAATCGGAAAAATGCTGGTTTTACTCCTGAAGAATGTGCCTGGATGGATAGTTTTACTGATGCCGGCTGGATTGACAGTTTCCGAATGAAAAATAAAGAAGCCGATCAATATTCGTGGTGGAGTTACCGAAGCCGGGCTCGGGAGCGAAATATCGGTTGGAGGATAGATTATCACTGTGTTGATAAGAACAGCCGAAAAAAAATTGTGGATGCTGATATCTATCAGCACATCCATGGATCTGACCACTGTCCGGTTGTACTTGATTTCTTGGGATAATTCAGATATCTTTGTTTGTGATGCCGTTTGTTGGGAATTTTCGAAATGGAGAGAAAAGTGGACTCAAGTGAAAAACAGTACACCATACTTCTGGCTGATGATCACACCTTGATACGTCTTGGTATCAGGAATCTTATCAGCAACAATCCGGCGTTAAAAGTTATTGGTGAGGTTGGTGATGGTGAAGCCTTGCTGGAATTTTTGCAGACAAGGCAGCCTGATCTTCTGATCCTTGATATTTCCATGCCAAAACTCACAGGTATTGAGGCGGTCAGTAGAGTGAAGAAGCTCTACCCGGGTATCAAAATTCTTATGTTGACCATGCATAAGAACAAACAATATTTTTATCATGCCATGTCAGCAGGAGCTGATGGTTACCTGATGAAGGAAGATTCGGATGACGAACTGCTCCTGGCTATTAGACGTATCCAGGATGGGAAAAACTACCTTTCTCCTTTTCTCTCCCAGGACTTTGCTGATGATGTGATTTCGGCATATCGTAATAATCGAAGCTCTCCTTTTGAAACGCTCACCAACAGAGAGAGAGAAGTTCTTAAGCTGGTTGTGGATGGGCACACCAGCAAGGTTATAGCTAAAATGCTTTTCCTCAGCCCCAGGACTGTTGATCATCATCGTGCCAATCTGTTAAGAAAGTTTGACATGAAAAGCAGTGTTGATCTCGTTAATTTTGCAGTGCGCAACGGTTTTGTAATACCTGGCAATTGACTTGTGACTATCTGTTTAATGAGCCTGCTCGAACCTTCCAGAGGAGCATCCCGCCAAGCACCATCAATCCGCTGAGAAGCTGACCCCTCGTAAGAGAACCCACGATAAATCCAATATGTTGATCCGGTTCCCGGAAGAGTTCAACAAACATCCTGAAAACCCCATATCCGATAAGAAAGAGGCTGAGCATGCTTCCATGCGGCCAATTCGTATTTCCTCTCCATGGCCGGTCTTTATAAAGCCAGAGAATTGTAAAAAGCAGAAAACCTTCCAGCAACATTTCATAAAGCTGTGATGGATGCCGTGCCTGGGAGCCGCCACCCGGAAACACCATGGCCCATGGAACCGTTGTTGTTCTGCCAAACAATTCTCCGTTAATAAAATTCCCGAGACGTCCAAGTGCAATGCCAACGGGTATGGTCACCACATAGAGATCTGCACAGGTAAAGAAATCCAGTTTGTTTTTTTTGGTATAGAGATACCCGCCCACCAGGCAGCCAATACAGGCTCCGTGAAAAGACATTCCCCCAGTCCAGGTGGCAGGGATTTCCAGCGGGTGCTGCATATAGTAGGAAAAATTATAGAAGAAGACATATCCAAGGCGTCCACCTACAACCACCGAGAGGATCAGGACAAGATTCAGGTTTTCAAAATAGGGCTCAAGTTCCTTGTAGGAAAAGTCACGAATCTGCTTTAACACAAGGAAATAGCTGGCAGCAAATCCAAGAACATACATAAGTCCATACCAGCGAACCTGCAGAGGGCCGATGGCAAATATTACGGGGTCTATGTCCGGGAAAGGGATCATTTCTTTCTTTGTCCTTGAAGCTTTTTCAGATGAACCTGTAGGACTGAAATGGCAGCTGGTGTTATTCCTGAAATACGTGATGCCTGACCAAGAGAACGGGGACACACCTTACTCAGTTTTTCAACCACTTCGTTGGACAGCCCGGATAAGGTTGTGTAATCAATTTCTTCCGGGAGCTCCATTTCTTCCATTTTCTTAAAACGGGCAACCTGTTCTTCCTGACGTTTGAGGTAGCCTTGAAATTTCACGTGAAGCTGTATTTCATCCCGTACCTCTGAGAGCACAAGTTGCTTCACTGCTTTCTGTCCTTCTGGAGGATCTGTAGGAAGCAGGCTGACTTGAGCCAGCGTTAATTCAGGCCTTCGTAACAGATCGGATAATCTGCATTTTTGTTTCAGTGCAACCGTTCCTTCTGCAGTAAGAATTGCGTTGGTTGCCTCATTGGGTTTTACGTGAATTGACTCAAGAAGAGCGATGCCATGATCAAGGGCTGTTTGTTTTTTTTGAAATAACTGATACTCTTCTTTCGGTAGCAAGCCGATTCTATAACCAATGTCGCAAAGTCTGCTGTCTGCATTATCTTCACGGAGTAAGAGTCGGTATTCTGCTCGTGAAGTAAACAGGCGGTAGGGTTCTTTGGTGCCGCAGGTAACAAGATCATCTATTAAAACACCAATATAAGCCTGCGCTCTGCTGAGAATGAGCGGGGCTTTACCACGAATCATATGTACGCTGTTGATGGCAGCCATTAAGCCCTGAGCCGCTGCTTCTTCGTAGCCGGATGTCCCATTGATCTGGCCTGCAAGAAAAAGACCTGGTACACGTTTGGTTTCAAGATTTGCTTTCAGTTCCAGTGGATCAATGTAATCATATTCAATGGCATAACCGGGGCGTACAATTGTGGCATTTTCCAAGCCTTTGATGGAGTGGAGCATGGCAAGTTGAGTGGAAAGTGGAAGGCTTGTGGGAAGTCCATTTGGGTAGACTTCGGTGGTGTCGAGCCCTTCCGGTTCCAGAAATATCTGGTGCCGGTCTTTTTCCGGGAAGCGCATGACCTTATCTTCAATAGATGGGCAATATCTGGCACCTATTCCTTCTATGATTCCAGTATACATTGGTGATTTGTCAATTCCAGCACGAATTACAGCATGGGTCTCCGGGTTTGTGTAGGTGATATGACATGGCCGCTGGGGAAGAGTGTACTTACCCTTGCTGGAAAAAGAGAAAAAAGCGGGTGGCTGATCGGAATGTTGTTCTTCTAATTCTGAATAATCAATGGAGTTGGTATCAAGACGCGGAACAGTACCTGTTTTCATTCTGCCCATTGAAAAACCGATCTCTTTAAACCACGCAGAAAGACTGGCAGCAGGAGGATCGCCCATACGGCCCGCCGGAAAATTTTTCAAGCCGATATGGGTAAGTCCATTCAGGAATGTACCGGTGGCAACAATTACGGATTTAACCGCTATTTCTTCATCAAGTATTGTTTTGAGCCCGCAGATTCGACCTTCTTTCACAATCAGAGACTCCACTTCTGTCTGTTTGATTTCAAGATTTTCCTGGGATTCCATCACTGATTTCATGCGCAGGCGATAGAGTAATCGGTCTGCCTGGGCCCTGGATGACCTTACTGCAGGGCCTTTGCTGGTGTTTAGTCTGCGAAATTGAATGGAAGTGGCGTCAATGTTTTTGGCCATTTCTCCGCCGAGTGCATCAATCTCCCGAACCAGGTGGCCTTTTGCCAGACCACCAATGGCAGGGTTGCAGGACATGGCACCGATGGTGTCTATATTGATAACTGTTACAAGTGTTCTGCAGCCCATTCTAGCGGCGGCAAGGGCCGCCTCACAACCGGCATGGCCGGCTCCTATGACTGCAATATCATATGAATCCATGAGTATTAATAGTTGGTTAAGTGTTGTGATGTGAGTATATCTGGTGCTGTTGTCAGCGTATGGGATGAATAATGTTCGTAAAATGGTCAACTTTCTAATAGAATAACAGGGTAACCGTACCGACGCAACCTGTACAATGGATATGTCTACACTCTTTTTAGATAATGAAAATGTTTGGAAAAAACAATATAGCTTCAGAAAGTATCCTGATCCTCGGCTTAGGCGGGATTGGTCTGTATCTCGCAAAACGTCTGATTCATGAAGGCTATGCTGTAACAATTATTGAAGCGGACGGCAAGCTGATCAGTCGGGCTGATGAGAATCTTGATGCCCGTCTTATAAAAGGCTCTGCCATGTCCATTGAATGCTGGAAAGAGGCAAATGCTGAGAATATGGACTTTATGATTGCTGTCACCGATAATGATGCGGTGAATATGCTCTCTGCTTTAATTGCCGATGCTTTTGGAATTGGTCAAAAAATTTCAAGGGTTCGTTCACTCGAGTATGGTCGGGAAGATTCTTTATTACAGGCAGAAGATTTAAAAACTGATTTATTAATCCATCCTGAAGAGTTGGCAGCCCAGGAAATTGTACGTCTTATCAAGAGGACATCCGGGGATGAGATTATTGATGTTGCCCTTGGAAAAATGCAGGCAATGGCAGCAAGAATCGATGATGACTCGGAGCTTGCCTTTAAAACACTAATCGACATTGCAAGAGAACATAGTGATATTGCCTTTCGGGTTGTGGCCATAGCTCGTGGGATAACCACCATTATTCCCACAGGCAAAACGGAGATTCTTCCCCATGATCAGATATTGATTATGGCTGGTACTGAAGAGTTACCCCGGTTGATGGAGTTGACTGGCATGAAGAAACAGCATCGTCTGCGGGTGATGATTGTTGGTGGTGGTTTAGTGGGTAGCCGTATTGCTCAACTGCTCGGAAAAAACGTACGGGTAAAGTTGCTTGAAAAGGATGAAAAAAGAGCAGCAGAACTGTCTGATATGTTGCCGGATACTGAAGTTCTGCTGGGAGATGGTTCGGATAAAGATGTTTTGAATGCCGCAGGACTTGCTGGTATGGATACATTTATTGGAGCAACAGGTGAGAATGAAACAAATATCATGACCTGCATGCTGGTAAAGCATATTGTTGAGACTCACGGAGAAACCCATCATAATACGAAAACCATCTCTCTCGTTAATAAGGAAGAATATGTTGTACTTGCCTCAACCAGTGGCTCAGATATAGCCATTAACAAGAAAATTTTGGCAGGAAATGAAATTATCACTTTTATCCGGAGAAGTGAGCTGCTGTCAGTTTCTCATATGCATGGTTTTGATGCTGAAGTTGTTGATCTGATCGCTGCCCCAAAATCACCGATAACAAAAAAACCTTTGGCAAAACTTGAGGGCGTCTTGGCCAATCGCATTATTGTTGGTTCTGTCTTCCGGGATGGTGAATGGAAAACGGCAGTGGGTGAAACTCAGCTTCATGCTGGAGACAGGGCTATTGTGATCTGTGATACCCTGCATCTAAAAAAGGTAAGAGAGCTGTTCTTTTCGTGAACTATTTTTTCCAGAATGAGGGGATAAAGAGTACCAGTACGGAAAACATCTCCAGTCGACCCACCAACATATTCCACGAAAGAAACCATTTCCCGGTATCTGAAATAAAGGCAAAGGTATGAGTCGGCCCCACGGCACCGAATCCCGGGCCGATATTCATAAGTGCAGATATTACCGAACTTATAGCCGAGCTGTAGTCCATGTTGTCGGTGAGGGTCATGATAAAGCCGCCGATCAGTATCATAAAGATATTAATAATAAAGTAGAAGAGCGCCAGGTTGATCACATCTTCATCAATGCAACGACCATTCAGCCTCAGCGACACAACAGCCATTGGTTGAAAGAATATTTTTCGAACCGAAGCGGACATATATTTACAGATGATAGCATAGTGGACAACTTTTATTCCACTGGAGGTTGACCCGGCGCAGGCGCCAATAAAACAGACCATGAAGAGCAGCATCTGGGCAGAGTTCGGCCAGAGTTCGTAGTCAGCAGTTCCAAAGCCCGTGGTTGTGAGAATGGATACGATCTGAAAGGTTCCGTACCTGAGGGCATCGGGGAAATTTGCGTATGTGCCCTTTATCCAAAGTATAAGTGTAATTGCTCCGCAGAAAAAAAGGAGAAAACCAAGGTACCATCGAAGCTCTGTGTTCTGTTTAAGAGCCTTCATGTCTCCCCGCAGTACCTGATAAATCAAAACAAAACTGAGTCCACCCAGAAACATAAACAGGATAATGATCCAGTCAAAATAGGCACTGTTGTAGGCACCTATGCTGGCATTTCGTGTTGAAAATCCAGATGTTGAAATGGTTCCAAATGCAGTGCAGATGGAATCAAAAAGTGTCATTCCGCCGAGTGTCAGCAATGTAATCTGGATTAGGTTCAGCCCAATGTAAATCCACCAAAGCATCACCATGGTATCGCGGTTGCGTGGTTTGAATTTCTCTTTTGTGATCACTTGGCCGGGGCTCGATTCGGCACGAAAAATGCGTAATCCTCCCATTCCGTGGGGGAGAAAGATGATTGCAAGGGTCAGAAAGCCCATACCGCCAAGAAGATGGGTCTGGCTTCTCCAGAGTAGTAGGCCATGTGGAACTGATTCAATGTCTGTGAGGATTGTAGTCCCGGTGGTTGTGTACCCGGAAATCATCTCAAAAAAAGCATCGGTGAATGATGGAATAGATCCGTGAAGCATAAAGGGGATGGCGGAGAACGCTGAAACGATAATCCAGCCAATGACCGCAATAAAAAATCCGTCTTTAATGTTTAGATCATTGTGTTTACGAAAGAGAAAGAATAGAGGAAGTCCTGCTCCAAGGGTTATAGCACCTGCATAAAGGAGAGGGAGAAGGTCGCTTTCATGATAGAAGAATGAACAGGCGACGGGGAATGTCATGGAGGTGCCGGTAACAATAAGCAGAACTCCCATGACATGGATAATTGATGAAAAATGCATGGATTTTACTGATCGTTTTTATCCCATGAGATCAGTGCCCAGCGGGATGGGTACGGTCGGTTGACTATGAGTGTTCCATTGTTTTCTGTGGTGCTGTTGCTTTGGATGTACTCTTTGAGCTTACGTTCTTCTTTCCTTGTAAGATCTTGAAACATCCAGCGATAGGACTCCAGTGCTTCATCCATTGAAGAAAAGGAGACTGTTTTTTTCAGGCTGATAATATCAACGCAGGGATGGATATCCATGGAGTATAGGGTATTGATTGTGTAAATATAGTCAGGTCCTGAACGAAAAGGTCTGTTTATGGCAGTGAAAGCACCATTATCAAAAGGGGTGGGGCTTATTCTGTCCACCACAAACACAGAGCGTTTTGCGTAGTCATTGAGTTTGGCAAGGGCCTTCTGGAGATTGTTCACACTTAAAGAGCGGCAGGCAATACAGATATCATGTTTTTTGATCTGCAGTGCGTCCCAGTCATCCTCCCAGGAGCCAAGGACAGTTCGTAAGTTACTGATGTTTTGCTCACGGGCACGATTGTTTAATACTTCAAGCATACCCTTGGAATAATCAATAGCCGTAACGGATTTAACTCTATTGCTAAGTGGCAGGGCAAGGGTTCCTGGGCCCGATCCACCGTCTAGTACAGTGGTTTTAGAATCCAGAGGGATATGATCCAGAACAAGATCCACAAAGAGGGAATCGCTGTTTCTTTTAGCAAAAGACTCAGCTTTTTTATCCCAGTCAGCAGGTCCTTTGGCTGTCCATGACTTTTTGGCTCTGGCATTTTGCCAAAGCTTGTCCCAGTCAAGATCGTCATAGGTTAATTCAGGATGCATCATGTTTTACTCCTTTTTCTACCTTTCCAGTCTTTCATCGCCGCCAAAAAGAATAGCACAGCTAAAATGCTTCTGCAAGGTCTTGCGAAAATGTTTGACAGTGCTGCTCAATATGGTTAGTATTCTCCTTTTGTTGATTTTACGCTCGGCGAATAGTTGAGATTCAGTGAACAGGTTGTGCAGGGCAAAATTATCCGGGAATAACAGGGAATCTCTGTGAATTGAATAACACCCGGTTTTAGCAGCGATAAAGACCCGCGATACACGCGGATAAGGAGTTAGTAATGAGTAAACGTACTTTTCAACCCAGTAATATCAAGCGTAAACGTACCCATGGATTCCGTTCTCGGATGTCCACTCGTGCCGGTCGTGCAATTTTAAATTCCCGTCGTGCAAAAGGGCGTAAGCGTCTCTCCGCTTAAGACACGTTGGCCCGGTATAAACTCCCGAAAACTGCCCTTCTTCGCAAGGGTCGGGAGTTTGATAAGGTATACAGGCAGGGAACACGTTGGCATGGGAAAGAGTTTTCGCTCATTTTCTGTCCCGGCGAATTGGGTTTTAATAGAATTGGAATCAGTATTCATCGTAAGCTGAAAGGGGCCGTAAAGCGAAACAGAATTAAACGAATTATTCGTGAGTCGTTTCGTCTGGAAAGAGCCGCTTATCCCGATTGTGCAGACATTGTTTTTGCTGTTCGGCCCAATTTTTCTTTAAAATCCCCTGCTGAAATTACCTCTGCTGTGGCAAAACTTGAAACTTGACGCTGGTATTTTTAGTTCCTTGTTAGGGTAAATTCTTTTTAAAAAAACAGGAATTTATCCTGATAGGGACCTCTACTGGCCTACCTATTGTTCAGCAGTGTTAGCCGTGCCANTNNTACCTGATGTGGTACAGAATCAATCAAATTTTTTCTTTTTTTGCTGTGTCATGAAGAGTCGTTCATTGATACAGACGATTCCTTTAGGGTTGATCCGGTGCTATCGTTATATTATCTCTCCACTTCTTCCTCCCAGTTGTCGTTTTACTCCCACCTGTTCCTGTTACGCAATAGAGGCCATTGAAACCCATGGCTGTTTGCGAGGTCTTTTTCTGTCCTGTGGGAGACTTTTGCGTTGTCATCCTTTTTGTCAGGGTGGATATGATCCTGTTCCGCCAGAAAGTTGTAACGGTAAGCGTGATGCAACTCGTGAATAATTACAGACAGCCGACAAAGCCGGTGACACTCACCCCGGGTATTATCTCTTAACATGGTATAATCATGGACATTTACAGAACATTTTTAGCAATTATTATCTCCTTTGTCATTCTTATCGGGTACCAGTATTTCTTTGTTGGCTTTGGTCCTGTTGAAGATTCTGCCCAGAACAGTGCCGCTCAAACAGAAGTTGCACCAGTGGAAACAGCAAGTAGAGAAAGAAAAACCGAGATTGCCACAGGAACTCCCAGGCAGACTTTCCAGTCTGAAGCTGCAAAAAGCATGGTTCGTCCCGACAGGGAAGCCAGAACAGTGCTTGTAGAAACGGATCTTTACACTGCGTCATTAAGTGAAGATGGTGGTTCGATCCAGAGTTTTATTCTCAAGGATTACAAAGAAACATCGGATGAGAATTCACCTGGTATGCAGATGGTCAAGGTGGATGGGACTGAAGGATTTCCACTGGAGTTTTCCTGGGGAAGTGTCGCTCCTGCTGCAACTTTTTACGATGCTGGCGGCAGTGAGGTATCTTTTCAGGGAAATAGCGGCACATTGAGTATGAAAGGTCAGGGGAACGGTCTTGAAATAATACGTGATTTCACGTTCTCCACAGACAGCTACCTGATAAAGTTAAACGTTTCAGTGAAAAATGTTTCCGGAGGTGTTCTGCAAGGCGCTGCCGCATTGCATCAATCCAATACTCCTTTTAGAGAAACAGGAATCGAAAGTCAGTTTCTCTTTTTTGGTCCAGCATATTATATGAACGAAACCCTCACTGAAGTGGATTCTGATGATTACGAAAAAGGGCCACTTACTGTCAATGGTCAGATGAATTGGGCTGCTTACGAAGGAACGTACTTTATCAGTGCTTTTCTTCCCCGGGATGGGAGTGCAACTTCCCTGACCATGTCTTCTTTTGGAGAAGATGGCGTTAAAATGCAACTGAACAGTGCACTGGATACACTTCAGCCAGGGGAAGTAAAGGTCTATACCTATGAACTCTTTTTGGGTCCCAAAAAGCTTGATATTTTAAAATCTGTGGGCTCGAATTTGCATAAGGCGGTCAACTTTGGCTGGTTTGATGTGATTGCCCAGCCAACCCTCTTTTTGCTCAATTTCTTTCACGGAATTGTAAAGAATTACGGTATTGCAATTATTCTGGTGACCATTCTTTTCAAGGCTATTTTCTGGCCGATAACCCAGAAGGGTTTGAAGTCCATGAAAAACATGCAGAAATTGCAACCGAAAATGGCAAAGCTTAAAGAAAAATATAAGGGCGATCCTGCCAAAATGAATCAGGAAGTAATGAACCTGTACAAAACCTACAAGGTAAACCCCTTAGGTGGTTGTATGCCCATGGTTTTGCAGATTCCTGTTTTCTTTGCCCTCTATAAGGTCTTGCTCATGTGTATTGAGTTGCGTCATGCACCTTTTATGCTATGGATTACAGATCTTTCTTCGCCGGATCGTTTGTATATTGGTGTGGATATTCCCTATGTCGGGGGAATTCCGGTGCTGACCCTTTTGATGGGTGCTTCCATGTTCCTGCAGCAGAAAATGACACCGACCACTGCGGATCCAACTCAGGCCAAGATTATGCTGTTTTTGCCTGTTCTCTTTACCTTTATGTTTATCAATTTCGCATCCGGTCTGGTTCTCTACTGGTTTGTCAACAACCTGCTTGCAATTTTGCAGCAGTATATGATTAATCGCCAGAATAAAGTCTGACTAAAATAGAGTCAGTTTGAAAAACCTGTGACTCTACATATGCAGGTTTTTTCAGCTTGATAACTCCCGTAAGAAAGGAATATAAAAGAAAAAAATGTCTTCAGGAAAAATGGATTTTTACGCTAAAGAAGTAACTGATGCCATCAAAAAGGCCTGCGATACCTTACAGGTACCTCAGGAAGAGCTGGCCATAGAGGTTGTTGATACCGGTTCCATGGGTATTTTTGGAATTATTCGAAAAAAAGCACACATCAGAGCCAGTGTTAAAGGTCTTGATCTTATTGAAGTTGCTGATAAGCCGAAACCGACAAAGAAGAAAAAGCCAACAAAGAAGAAAGCTGCGCCTGTTGTTCCAGAAGTGAAAGAGTTGACGAAAGAAAAAGAAGAGTCCTCTCATGGTGATGAAACAACGAAGAAGGTCGAGGCAAAAAAAGAAATAGAAAAAGAGACAGAAGAGAAAGCAAAACCACAGCCACCCAAAAGAGAGCTTGTTGAAATTAAAGCGGAGAGTGTGGAAGTTGTGCGTCAGGAATTGGAAGAACTCTTGAAACTTATGGGTTTTCCTTCTGATGTCACGGCAGAGCTTGATAGTGGAACTGTTCGATGCAGGGTGGGTGACGAGCATGAGGAAGCGCTTACGGCACAGGAAGGGAAAATTATTGATTCTCTCCAGTATATTTTAAGAAAACTTGTAGCCAGAAAAGTTGACGAAAAAATACGACTTTCAATTGACATTGGCCAATTTCGTGAAAAACGGAAAGTAGAGCTGGTGGCACGAGCCAGGGAGCTTGCCGAACTGGTGAAAGAAGATGGAAAAACCCAGGCTATTCCTCCCTTAAACCCTTCTGAAAGACGCTTCGTTCATGTTGCCTTGCAGGAAGNTAAAGCTATTCGCTCCCGCAGTGTTGGAGATGGACTGTTTAAAAAGATCCTTATCTATAAACCCGGCAAAGGAAAAAAGCCGGGGGCTGGTAAAGGTGGTGGAAGAGGACGGCGCGGAAAACCTGTGAAAAAAACTCAGGAGAACAGTGACTCTTAAGCTCTATACCTCATGGGAATAATGGATAATAGGGATACGATTGCAGCTATTTCAACTCCACCTGGAGCCGGTGGGATAGGTATTATCCGCATGAGTGGGGCGCAATCCCTTGCGCTCCTGAAAAGAATTTTTCGACCCCTTGATAAGAAGTGTTCCTTCGATAGCCATCGGCTGTACTATGGGAACATAGTCCGTCCTGCTACAAACAAAGTCCTCGATGAAGTGCTGGCTGTATTCATGGCCTCGCCAAAGACCTATACCCGTGAGGATGTGGTGGAAATCCATTGTCACGGCAATACGCTTGTGTTGCAGTCCATTCTGGAATTACTTCTTACCTTCGGCGTACGCCTTGCTGATCCCGGAGAGTTTACAAAGCTTGCCTATTTAAATGGAAGAATTGACCTCACACGTGCGGAAGCCGTTATCGATATTCTTTCAGCAAGAACTCGTAAGGGAATGGAGATGGCATTGGATCAGCTTGGAGGTAGTCTTTATGTCCAGGTAGATGCCATTCGATCTTCACTTGTGCAAATGCGCGCCGTGGTGGAAGTAGCCATTGATTTTCCTGATGAGGATATTGAGATTGTCGATTGTACAGCTCTTTCTCAGCAGGTGCGTGATGATCTTCTTGTTCCCTTGGAGCGTTTACTCCGTCAGGCAGAAGCTGGAAAAATTTTCCGCGATGGTGTGTCCGTAGTTATCGTGGGGCTACCAAATGTTGGGAAATCCAGTCTTCTTAATACATTGTTACAGGAAGATCGTGCTCTGGTGACAGCAATTCCCGGTACCACCCGCGACACCATAGAAGAATACCTCGATATTCAGGGGATTCCCGTACGTATTGTTGATACTGCAGGCATCCGGAAGGGTGCCGATGAAGTGGAAGCAATGGGAATCAAGCGTGCCAGAAAGCAGATCGATCAGGCTGATCTTATTCTNTTTATGCTTGATGCACAAANNGGGATTCGGGAAGAAGATCGGNANCTTTTTNCAACTGTACGTCACAAGCCTTTGCTCTTGCTTGCCAATAAAACNGANCTTACCNNATNCNGCTNTNTCATTNGANTCTNTTGGNNNNGATGNTACAGNTATTNCTNTTNTNCAGATTTCCGCNAAACAACANNNGGGTATTNNTGAATTAAAANATGCTATTTNTNAAACAGTAGTTNGCGGGAANGANCAATGGCAGGAAGANGGATGTGCGCCAAACGTGAGGCATAAATCAGCTCTTCAGCAAGCCCATGATGCGGCCCTTAGACTTGGTGAGGGATTGGAGCAAAGAATAACCAGTGATCTTCTGGCAATTGATTTGCAGGATTGCCTGGATCAGCTCAATACCATTGTGGGTATCACCACGACCGAAGATGTTTTGGATGTGATTTTTGAACAATTTTGTCTGGGAAAATAAGGAATTGGGAAAACCAGGCTGTTTTTTTGGGCCATGACCTTTCTCAGGGAGTAAGGTGGTAGATTGCAGGGAGATTTCGATATTTTTCATTATAATCCAGGCCGTAGCCGATAAGAAAACCCTGTGAAATGGAAAAGCCCACATAGTCGATTGTGATTGAATGTTTGCGTCTTTCTGATTTGTCTATGAGCGAACAGACGCGAACCGAGGCAGCCCCCTGATCACTGAAATGGCTGGCAAGCCATTTCATGGTAATTCCTGTGTCGATAATATCTTCAACCAGTAAAACATGGCAGTTTTTCACTGGATGATTCGGGCTGGCAATAAGGGTGATTTTTCCAGAGGATGAATCGCTGCTACCATAGGATGATACTTGAATGAAATCAGTGACAAGCGGTAAATCTATTTCCCGAACCAGATCGGACATGAATACAAATGCTCCTTTAAGCACTCCGATAATCACGAGTTCTTTGTTCTGGTAATCTTTGGTGATTGTATTGCCAAGTTCGCGGACACGTTTTTGGATTGTTTCTCTGTCAAGTACGACTTTTTTGTTTGACGAATAGTTCATGGGAGGTATGCAATTATGAGAATGTATGTTGAGGTTATTTATAAATAAATTATTGCACATATATCCCGTAACTTCAAGGCAAAGTCAAGAGAAAGGAAGCAAAATATGAGTCTATTGCAACGTGGTGTTGTGGCGGTTTCATTTTGTTGACAAAAAATTCCTCGTAAAGTATAATATAAAATTAATTTATGGAACATATCAATAAACGTGTTGGGTGGAGTTTCAGCCAGCACTGGAACCTTTAAACGAGTTAAGAATTTATCATGGGAAAGTCATCAACCACACTTAATTCAGCATTTAACGGTGAAGTTACCTCTCTTCCGGGTGGCAAACATCTCAACAGTTGCTTTGCCTGCGGTGCCTGCAGCGGAATATGTCCTGTCTCTCAGGCTATTCCTGAGTTTGATCCGCGAAAAATTATCCATATGATTCGTATGGGAATGAAAGAGCGCCTGCTTACATCAGATATGCTCTGGTATTGCTCTAGTTGCCGAGCATGTGTTTTTGTTTGTCCGCAGGATGTCAGTTTTGCTGATATTATGGGTGCGGTGAGCAAGCTTGCATTGAAAGAAGGCTATGTAACAGAAGAAGAGCTTATCGAAAAGGGAAAAGCAGTCAAGGTTGAACGTGATCTTTGCGTTGCCTGTCTTACCTGTGTTCGTACCTGCCCCTGGGAAATTCCTCAAATTGATAAAATGGGCGTGGCCACCATTGATGTGGAAGAGTGTCGAGCCTGTGGGATCTGCGTGGAAGAATGTCCTGCCAATGCCATTACTTTAACCGAATCCCAGGATGAAAGGCTTATCGCCGCCTGTGGTATCAACTAAGATTTCTTTTTAGAATACGTAGAAGAGGATAGAGATGAGTTTTGATCCTGCTATAACCCTGTTCAGTTGTCATTATACTTCCCAGCAAAGTTGTGCTGAAGAAGGGAGTAAACTTGAGCAGCTGGGATTTCCTGAAAGTATTAATCTGGTCAGAGTTCCCTGTACCGGAAAACTGCAGATAACTACTCTGTTGCAGGCCTTTGAAGATGGCGCCGATGGCGTTTATGTTGTCGGTTGCCCCACAGATGGCTGTCATAATGCAAAAGGCAGTATGCGTGCTGCAAAACGTGTCGATGCTGTGCGTGCCGCACTGGAAGAACTCGGTGTGGAAGGTGCTCGTGTTCAGATGTATCACTTGCCTCGTGGTTTGCATCCTGAGTTTGTTGTAAAGGCTAAAGAGATGGATGCCAGAATACAAGATCTCGGCCCGAGTCCATTCAAACAATAAAGCGTTTTAGAGAGAGTGGAACGACTTGTTCCCTTCAGATATTAAGTGGAGTGATTAAATGATTGTTGCAGAACGAAAGCCAATGGCAGAAATCATAGAGATGGTTCAGGACTGTAAGAAAATTCTTATTCTGGCCTGTCGCGGGTGCGTTACCGTTTGTTCCGCTGGTGGCGAAAGAGAAGCAGAAATTTTGTCTTCACTTATTCGTCTTGGAATGAAGAAAGCTGGTAAGTCCATTGAAACTTGCACAGGAAGCCTGGTTCGTCAGTGTGATCGTGAATTTGTTGATGAGATTGATCAGTGGAAGGGTGAGTATGATGCTGTTGTCTCAACTGCATGTGGAGTAGGAGTTAATTTTATTTCCAATCTTCGTAAAGAAACCATGGTTTATCCTGCACTCAACACCACCTTTTTTGGTGGATCTGCCACGCAGGGAGAATGGACCGAGCAGTGTGCCGGATGTGGTGACTGTGTTCTTCATCTTACTGGTGGATTGTGTCCCGTTGCCCGTTGTGCTAAGAGTTTGATGAATGGCCCATGCGGTGGCTCCGTTGATGGAACGTGTGAAATTCACAAGGATGTGGAATGTATCTGGCAATCTATCCATGACAGGCTTGCTTCCTTTGACCGATCGGCTCAGATGGAAGTTATTGCGCCCATTCGTGATTGGTCAAGTGCCGGACATGGTGGGCCGCGTAAAATTGTGCGTGACGATCTCACCGTTTAATTAGAGCATTTTTTATAGTCTGTCGTTGAAGGGACGTGAAAATCGTTTTTGTACTCAAAGTACAAAAACGATTTTTTTTTGGTTTAGGCTAAGGAAGGTACACGTAATATTCCCAACTTATTTCGTGCTGATCCCAAAGGGTTCATTAAAAAAAATAGCTTCGTAAGTATTGTTGAAAGAAAAACCTTTCGGGTATTTTATGAAAGAAGATAATGGTCAATCTATTGAACTTCATAAAGCACAAAGCCTGGTGCTGAATGCCTGTTCTGACTTGTCTTACGAACGGGTAAGTCTGGCAGAAAGTCTGGGGCGTTTTTCTGCTAATGCCCTTATTGCTTCAGCGCCGCTGCCCGGCTACGACCAATCATTAAGAGATGGATATGCCATAGGCAGAGCAGGGTCTGCAGAAACACAAGCTTCTCTGCACTCTTTCCAGATTGTGGATGAAGTTGCAGCAGGTGATACAAGAAAACTTGTTTTACAGGCCGGACAGGCAATACGTATAATGACAGGAGGATTACTGCCTGCTCATTGTGCAGCAGTGGTTCCTCAGGAGTCTTGCTCTGTTGTTGGAGAGATTCTCATTGCTCCTCTTTCTCAAAAGAAAAGTTTTATTCATGCAAAGGGGAGTGAGCTTGCTAGAGGGCAGGTTGTGGTTCCAAAGGGCGCACTAATCAGCCCGGAACATATGATATTACTGGCTGGCGTTGGCTGTGGTACTGTGCAAGTTGCACGGAAACCGCGTGTCAGTTTTTTTTGCACTGGCAGTGAACTGGTGTCAAGTGCTGATGAAAAAAGAGCAGGGAAGAAGTTTTCTGCAAACAATCCACTTCTTCAAGGCCTTATAACACGGGCCGGAGCAGAGTTTAAGAATCAGCAAACAGTGGTGGATGATCCAGGTGCAGTTACTGAAACCATACTGAAAATGACTCAGGAAGGTTGTGATATACTGATCAGCACCGGAGGGATGGGGCCTGGAAAATTTGATCTCATCGAGGAAACATTTTGTCGAGCCGGGGGCAAGGTTCTTTACCGTTCAATTCACTTGAGACCCGGAAAGTCAACTCTCTTTGGAACACTTGGCAGTACCCTGTTCTTTGGGATGCCGGGTCCTCCGCCAGCAGTCTATCTTTTATTTAATGAGTTGATCAGGCCTGCTATTTTAAAACTTCAGGGTGCAAAGCAACGCAGGCCAAGAAAACAGAGAGTCTTCTTGGCGGAAGAGTTGTTTTTCCCCAAAAGGGGCTTGCCACGTCTGAAGGGGGGATTGTTATCTCTAAAAGAAGGCAAATGCCTGGTACGCCCGGCTAAAAGAATGGAGGCTGCCAACTGTTATATATATTGTCCTGCAAGTCGCAGACAAATGCGAACAGGTGAAATGGTGACTGTTCATCTCCTGGAGTGATTCGCAACAATCTTTTGACATACCGGACAGAAAAAACTGGCTCGACCACCAATGTTTTTTTTCATTATCAATCCTCCGCATTCTGAACACTTTTCCCCGGATTTTCCATAAATACGAAAGTTTATCTGGAAATAGCCACCATCCCCCGATGCACCAAGGAAATCACTGATGGTTGAACCGCCACACTTGATGGCATGTGTGAGAGTTTGGCGAATGACAGTGAGTAAGCGTTTCCATTCTTTGGCAGATAATGAAGAGGCAGCTCGCTCTGGATGAATTCCTGAACGAAATAAAGATTCATTTGCATAGATATTTCCAATTCCAGCCACCATATGATTGTCCATAATAAATTGCTTTATTGCAATATTACGACGGGCAGCCAGCCCACTGAGATACTGAACAGAACAGGCTCGTGAGAATGGTTCGGGGCCGGTGTTTGCAAAAAAGTGTTTGATTGCTTTTGTGATTTCCTTTGCGGTAAAGAAATAAACAGCCCCAAATCTTCGTGTATCATTGAACCGGAGTTCTGTGTTGTTATCTAATTCCCAACAAACATGATCATGTTTTTTTGTGGCTGATCCCGTTTTGAATATCCCAAGGTTTCCAGTCATTCCCAAGTGGATGATAAGTCCGCCACCACGGTCGGTTCTCAGGATAAGGTACTTTGCTCTTCTGCTCAGGCTTATGATTTTCTTTTTGCAAAGTTCCCTTTGCATCTCCCTGCAAGGCACGGGATAGCGGAGCTGTTTCCCGGAGCAATAAACGGAAACAATGGTTCTATTGATCAGGTGGGGCAACAAACCCTTACAAATAACTTCTACTTCAGGAAGTTCAGGCATGGTACTTACCAGGGAGTTGAGGGGGGTCTGTTTTTTTATTTTCACAGCAGAAAGCAAGTCCATAACCGGTGTTAAGTATGCCTGCTGCAACAGAAAAATTATTTTCTCCTGTCCTGGCAAAAGTTAACATAGCAGTGGACGTACCATGGGGAAGGATCTTTTGGAGAATAAGTTCATGAAACCCAGGAATGCCACTCGGACTTAGCATTTTCTGTACAGCCTCTTTTCCAGCCCAGAGCAGGGTGAGTTGTTGAAGTGCAGTTAATTCAGGCAGTCCCCGTTGCAGGAGTGCTTCTTCTTTTGCAGTGCTGAATTTTTCTTTTACCTTATACAGGTTATCAGCAGGATACTGGATGTCAATACCGCAGCATGTTTTGCTGATTAAAGCAGCTGCGAAGTCTTTTGAATGGCTGATGGAAAGTTCAGGAAATAAAAAACCAATCTCATTCAATCCTGTAAAATATGGTTTCCCGGATTCTTCCGAGGCCACCCGGTACCGCTGGTGTTCGGGAATACGCTGGCAAGAATTCTGTTGTTGCAAAAAAGTATGAAGGCCCTGCTTGGCACAAATTCGTCCTCCCAACCATTCTCTGTGCCGTTTTTTAAAGGAAAAGCCACTTAATTGTATGAGCTCTTTTTCGTGGAGCCACTGTTTTGTTGGTGTGTTGATATATGTTAGTGGTAAGATAACAGCTGATGGCAAAGAGTCGGGAAAGAGCGTGCTGCCTAGATTGGATATTCCACTGGGAAGAGACTCGAAAAGTATGGGGTGGCTCTTTTTAGGCATGGACATAAATATAAACCTTGATTTTTCAACTATTTCTGCTAACTAATCCCCTAGAGGGTTTACTATACTATCAGCTTGTACAGAACGAGGAACCAATGGATACTGCTTTTAATCTGACAGGGTTTGATTTTGTTATCATCGCACTGCTGCTTCTTTTTACACTTCGTGGTTTGTGGATAGGGGTTCTACGTCAAATAACCACACTGGTTGCCCTGCTTGTGGCCTATGTTATAGCCGGGCAGTATCATGATAAACTTTTTCCTTTTTTGCGAGGGCTAACGGATAATCCCCATGCGGTTTTCTGGAGTTCCTATGTGATTCTTTTCGGGATCACCTATGTGGTTACCATGCTTTTGGGCAAAGGCTTAACCAAAGTGGTAGATCTTACCGTTGCTGGTTGGTTTGATAAGTTGCTCGGTGGTGTATTAGGTGCTACAAAAGCTATTGTCTTGATTATTCTCCTTAATATGGTTCTTTCAGGTATTCTGGCTCCTGAGAACACAATGATTCGGAATTGTCAATTGTACCCCTATTTGAACCAGGCAACAGAATATTTCCGCAATCTAATTAAAGATGAAACTCTGCGAGAAACATTTTTACAGAAAAAGCCCGCCATAGCAGAGAAACCGGAAGAAACAGAAAAACAGAAACACCTTCCTGAAGATGGTGTCCGCCCTTTTATTCCCAGCAGGTCGCAAGGAGAGTAGCCGTTAATTTATTTCGTTCCCGGTCCTTACTTTTTCCGGTAGAAGGCTGCCAGCTTCTCCGGTTGGATTCCCATATAATAACCTAAGATAACAACCTGATTGACAAGTGTTGTGCGGATTACTCCTAATCGTTGCCAGCGTCTTGCGGATGTGGTAACTGCCTGATCCAATGTTTGAATTCTACCCTTCTTTTTCACCTGTTTTGCAAATATGTAGTCTTCCATGATTGGAACTTCCGGGAACCCGCCAAGTTTTACAAAATCTTGTTTTCGTATGAAAAAGGCCTGATCTCCGTATGGTAATTGTAGCATTTTTGACCGAAAATTTGCGAACTTCAGAATTACTTTTAATAATAAGTTACTATTTTTTACCTGTAGCTGAAAGGCGCCAAGGATAGTTGCAGGGTTTTGGAGACACCTGCATATGGCCCCGTGAAAATCCGGCGGGAGCAGGGTGTCGGCATGAAGGAAAAGAAGAATAGAGCCTGAAGCATTGGCGGCACCTGTGTTTAGTTGTGTGCCACGCCCACCTGGTTCTGTCTCTTCTATAACCCGGAACCCCAGTTTTTTTGCGAGCTTTACTGTGTCATCCCGACTTCCACCATCAACCACAATAAGTTCCTGTACCTTTTGCGCACAAGGTACAAGCCCGGAAAGGTTTTGGACTTCATTCAGGGTTGGGACAATAATGGAAATATTTGAGGTCTTCTTCTGTGTCAATGTCATGGAGTTTGTTGAGAATATGAGTTTTTAGTCCCATTGTGTCGGCATGTATTAAGGTTTGGGCAAAGACCTGTTCTGTGCCCCAGGTGATGTCCTCAAAGAGTTGCCTGCATTTTGCTCGTGGCATGTTTTGTGCCACACCAATAAGATAGTATCCTCCATCATGGGCAGGGCCTAGCACGATATCATTGTGTTTCAATGCTTCCAGGCCATCTGCAAGAATACGAGATCGTATACCGGGGCAGTCGGAGCCGATCAGGATACTGTTTTGTTTCTTTTCCAGACCATGGATGAGAGCTGTGGCCATTCGTTCCCCTAACGTATCTCCCTGCTGCTGTTTGAATAGATGTCCGCTACCAAGCCATTGTTGAATGTCTCGCAGTGTCCCGCCATGATAGTAGATACAAAGGTATGTGTTGTCCGTTGATGCAAGGAACCTTTTTAGTTCTTTTAGAACATGGGATACCAGTTGTTTGTGAACCTTCATGGCACCTTCGGCACCAAGAGCAGGAATTAGTCTGCTTTTGCACTTGCCGATTTGTGGACAGCGTGTAAAAAGAATAACAAGGTTATGGAAAAATGGCATAAAGAATGAGTCCTATGAAAACTAACAAACGAAAAGTAAATCCTGAAGCCTATTCCGACAGGGGGTATCGGAAACTGCTAACCCATAGCGGTTTAGTTTCTACCGAGATCAGAGTAGAAGAAACAGATCTGCACATTCTGGCAGAGCAGGATGTCACCGAACAGGCAACTGATCTTGTTCTGCAGTATAGAGCACAACTGGAAAATTACATTGTAAAGAATCCCCAATTTTCTGCAAGTCTGAATCCTTTACAGGAAGATAAAGTTGCTCCTCCTTTGATACGTGATATGCTGGATGCTGGACTTGCAGCAGGTGTGGGGCCGATGGCGGCAGTTGCAGGAACCATTGCAGAATATGTGGGAAAAGGGCTTGTGTCTTCAGGTTTACGGGAAGTGATGGTTGAGAATGGCGGCGATATTTTTCTGCAAAGGGATCGTGATTGCTCCATTGCCATCTTTGCTGGTGAGTCACCGTTGAGCTATAAGGTTGGGGTGCGGATAGCCTCTGCTCTGATGCCAATGGGAATCTGCACTTCATCGGGAACTGTCGGGCATTCCCTCAGTTTGGGCGAGGCAGATTCTGTCACCGTTATTAGTAGATCTACGCCTTTAGCTGATGCTGCGGCAACTCGTCTTGGTAATGAAGTCGGGCGCACAGGAGATGCCAGAACCGGGATACAGAGTGGTCTGGCAAAGGCCGCTGAGATTCCTGGAGTTATCGGAGTGGTGGTAATTTGTGGTGAACTTATGGGGGCATCTGGTGATGTGGAGCTGATAAAGATAGATCTGCAAGGGGGCTAAGGAAACGAACAAAGAAAAAGCCGGCGCAGAAAAAAGAGGTGTCGTCCGTAAACACCTGATTAGGAAGCTTCTTTGATAAGCTCTCGCCTGTACAGTTTAACAAAATGGTCAATATCTTCCTGCCAGGGTCTTAAAACAGACAGCCCTTCCTGTTTTAATCTACTATTTTCCAAAATGGAATTTGGAGGTCGATGCGCAAGCGTTGGGTATTCGGCCGTGGTGCAAGGGGAAAGATTGTAAGGAACTCCCATGGCATCAAGAAAGTAACAAGCTCCCTCATACCAGGTGGAAGATCCTTCTGCTGTGGAATGAACTATGCCCTGCATGGTATCAGGCAAAACCCTTTCAATCTGGCGAGCCATTGTGGCTGTCCAAGTAAGTGATCCGTATTGATCATTGACCACTTTTGTTTCACGCGTTGGATTGGCTATTGCCAGCCGTAGCATGGTTTTGAGAAAGTTATTCCCTTTCATGCCGTAGAACCAGGCTGTGCGAAGAATAAGGAAATTGGAAGAGTGAGTGGCCACAGCCTCTTCGCCAGCAAGCTTAGTTTTGCCATATTCGGAAAGCGGGGCTGTTGGGTCAGTTTCAATATATTTCTCAGTGGCTGCTTTGTGACCGTCAAAAACGTAGTCGGTGGAGATATGAATCACTCTGCCAGCTATCTTTTCCATTGCAATGGCCAGGTTTTCAGGTCCTTTTGTATTTACCTCAAAGGCTTGTTTCTTCTCTGTCTCGCACTTATCAACTGCTGTAAAAGCAGCGCAGTTAATAAGGACATCGGGCTTTTGTGTGAGAATAATAGAGTTGACAGCAGTACTATTGCTGATATCAAGTTCTTTTGAGCCAGGAGATAGGAGTTCATGTGTTTTGGCAAGGAGTGTGCAGGTATCACTGCCCAGTTGCCCATGACCTCCTGTGATGAGGATTTTCATAAAAACGCAGAGCCGGTTTCTGCTTCAGCAACAATGTCCAAAAGATATTGCCCGTATTGGTTTTTGAGCATATCCTGCGCCAGTGTTTTCATTTGTTTTGAATCAATGTAACCGAGGTTGAAGGCTATTTCTTCTACACAGGAAATTTTTAGACCCTGTCTATCCTGTATAGTTTGTACATAATTTGATGCTTGCTGCAATGATTCGTGGGTGCCGGTGTCAAGCCAGCAGAACCCCCGACTGAGTGGCTCCACCCGAAGTTTTCCCCGGCGCAGGTATTCCATATTCACGTCAGTGATTTCCAGCTCTCCCCGTGAGGAAGGTTTGATGTTTTCGGCAATAGTGATAACATCGTTATCGTAGAAATAGAGACCTGGAACGGCATATTTGGATTTTGGTTTGTCGGGTTTCTCAGCAATTCCCACCACGTTGTTGTTTGTGTCAAACTCTACCACACCGTAGCGTTCAGGGTCTTTTACTGGATAGCCGAAGATTAGTCCGCCTTCTGAAAGGAGTGCACAGTTTTTAAGGATAGAGTGAAAATTGGAGCCGAAGAAGATATTATCCCCCAGGATAAGAGCCACATTGTCATTTCCGATAAAAGACTTTCCAATGATGAATGCTTGGGCCAGACCTTCTGGTTTGGGTTGTGCCGCATAGCTTATGGAGAGACCAAGATGAGAGCCTTCGTTAAAAAGTGCTTTAAATTGCGGGAGGTCGTGCGGGGTGGAGATGATTAAAATATCCCTGATCCCTGCCAGCATGAGAACAGACAGTGGGTAATAAATCATTGGCTTGTCATAGACAGGGATCAGCTGCTTTGAGAGAACCCTGGTCAGTGGATAGAGTCTGGTGCCGGAACCACCGGCAAGGATAATACCTTTCATAGTACTCGTAATGTTGAAGAATGGTGTTGTTTTTGATATGTTGGTGTGAGGCTTCCTTAATCTACTATAATAAGTATATCCTGAAAATAATACTGCAAAATTGGATTAATCTATGAGTATAACTATTCTATCCTGCTTCAAAGCGTATGATATTCGAGGTAAAGTGCCTTCTGAACTTAATCCAGATCTTGCCCGAAATATCGGGCGGGCATTTTCCGCAGTTTTTAAGCCCCGAAAGGTTGCTGTGGGACATGATATACGACTCAGCAGTCCTGAGTTGACACATGCTCTGGTCGAGGGTTTGTTAGAGTCAGGTGTTGATGTCTTCCACCTTGGGCTTTGCGGTACTGAAGAAATTTATCACGCAGCATTCAGCCTTGAAGACGAAGGTGTTGATGGTGGTATTGTTGTTACTGCAAGCCATAATCCAGCTGACTATAATGGGATGAAGTTTGTAACTGTTGGGGCACGTCCTGTCACAGGAGACTCGGGATTGAAAAAAATGGCAGAGCTAATTGTGACAAATACCTTACCATTGCTATCTGCGAAACCTGGTGTTAAAAGTTTTGCAGGAGACAAAGACTCGTATATACAACATCTTCTTGGTTATGTGAACCCTGACGAATTGGCTCCACTAAAACTTGTTGTTAATAATGGGAACGGGTCTGCTGCGCCCGTGGTTGATTTGCTCGAAAAAGAGCTCCCATTCACCTTTGTCAAGGCTTATCATAATCCGGACGGAACTTTTCCCCATGGAGTTCCCAATCCTCTGCTTCCCGAAAAACGTGAAGAGACAGCAAAGCTTGTTCGGGAACATAATGCTGATATGGGCATTGCCTGGGATGGTGATTTTGATCGCTGTTTTTTCTGGGACGAAAAAGGAAATTTTATAGAAGGCTATTATGTTGTGGGGCTGCTGGCTCTTGAACTTTTAAGTCAAAATCCAGGAGGAAAAATTCTTCATGATCCTCGTCTTATCTGGAATACTCAAGAGTTGGTAGGTGGAGCAGGTGGAATCCCTATAATGGCACAGACCGGTCATGCCTTTATTAAAGAACGTATGAGACAGGAAGACGCAATCTATGGTGGTGAAATGTCAGCGCACCACTATTTTAAAAGTTTTGGTTATTGCGATTCAGGTATGATTCCCTGGTTGCTTGTGGCCTCTCTTCTGAGTCGCAGGAAGGTCGCGCTTTCGTCACTCGTCAAGGACTGTCAGGCGGCCTATCCGGTTTCAGGAGAAATTAATACTTTTGTGGATGACCCGGATGCAGTAATCGCAAGAATTGAAAAACAGTTTCACGCAGGAAAAAAAGATTACACAGATGGTCTTTCCGTGTCTTTTCCTGAATATCGTTTTAATATAAGAAAATCCAACACTGAGCCGCTACTGCGATTAAATGTTGAAAGCCGTGGAAATCCAGACTTGCTCAGCGAAAAAACTGAAGAATTGTTGAAAATTATAAAACCCTAACACTGGTGAACGGTAAGTAAGCCAGTACTCTTCTCAGTACCCCCTTGAGGGGTAATAAGTGTCCAGGTGGTACATTCAAACCATTAACTGTAAATGCAATGTCCTGTTTCTTGTTTTTTTGACAGGAATCAGGGAGTAAATCACTAAAAAAGGAATATAAAAGCAATGGCTAAGATTCAACCTGTTATCCTTGCCGGTGGAACCGGCTCCCGCCTATGGCCCCTGTCTCGTGAGCTTTACCCAAAACAGTTGCTGCAGCTCATCGACGAGACATCATTGCTGCAAACCACGGTACTTCGAGTTTCTCAACTCGATGAAGTTTTACCACCGCTTCTTGTGGTTGGTGAAGAGCATCGGTTTATTACCCAACGTCAGGTGACAAGTCTTGGTTTGGGGAGTGAGTGCAGTATTCTTCTCGAGCCGGTTGCCCGTAATACTGCCCCAGCTGTTTGTGGTGCTGTGGAGTATTGTGCAACTGAACAGGATGAAGATACTATCCTACTTATTCTTCCCGCAGATCATCTGATTCTTCGAAAAAATGCTTTTCAGAAAGCGGTCGTTAAGGCTGTAGAGCTGGCAATGGAGGGGAAGATAGTTACATTTGGTATAGAACCGCAACACCCTGAAACGGGTTATGGGTATATTGAGCAGGGCGAAGGAAGTTCTGTTCTGTCTTTTTGTGAAAAACCTGATCTTGATACCGCAAAATCCTACCTTGCCAAGGGGAATTATTTCTGGAATAGCGGAATGTTTGCCTTTTCCATCAGGACCTTTCGTACAGAAATGGAAAAATTTGCTCCAGAGATACTTTCGTGCATGCGTGAGTCCATTTTGCTGGGAGTTCGTGATGGAAATTTTTTCAGATTAGATAAAAGTGCAATGACAAGGTCTCCCGGAGATTCTCTTGATTATGCACTCATGGAAAAAACAGATTGTGCTGCTGTTGTTGTTGCCAATCTTGATTGGAGTGATATCGGTTCCTGGCATGCTTTGTGGGAAGTTTCTGAAAAGGATGATGCTGGGAATGTGATCCAGGGTGACGTGCTCATTGAGGATACGAAGAATTGTCTTATACGTTCGGAGGACACTCTGGTTGCCACTGTGGGGCTTGAGGATACGTTGGTGGTTGAGACCTCCGATGCAGTTTTGGTTGCGCCCCTGTCGCGATCTCAGGATGTGAAAAAGATTGTTACCAAATTAAAGAGAAAGGGCAGGGGGGAGTTTAGACTGCATCGTACCGTGCATAGGCCCTGGGGAAGTTATACAGTGCTTGAGCAGCATGAACGGTACCAGATAAAGCGAATCACCGTGAGTCCCGGGTCAAAGCTTTCTCTCCAGATGCATCATCATCGTCATGAACATTGGGTGGTTGTTTCCGGTACTGCACGCATTACCAATGGTGAGAAGGTTTTTCTTCTGTATGAGAATCAGTCAACATATATTCCTGCTGGTGTGAATCATCGATTGGAAAATCCCGGTGTCATGGAACTTGAGCTGATCGAAGTTCAGAACGGAAGTTATCTGGGTGAGGACGATATTGTTCGCTTTGAGGATGATTACGGCCGTGAAGAAGAGTGAAAAGTTATGATTTTTCTGGAAATAACTTGTGGATCGCCTGCTTTTCAGCTGCCACAATACCCCGCTCAGTAATCAGGCCGGTCACCAGCCGTGCGGGGGTGATGTCAAAACTATAGTTCGCTGCACGGGTTTCCGGTGCAGTGAGCTGGATAGTCTCTATGGTACCGTTGCTGTGTAGCCCGCTGATGGTAGTGATTTCATTTCCTGATCGTTCTTCAATGGGAATATCATGCCCATCATCAATGTCCCAGTCAAAAGTAGAAGATGGCAGGGCCACATAAAATGGAACCTGATTATCGTGTGCGGCCAGAGCTTTTAAGTAAGTACCTATTTTATTAGCTACATCGCCAGTGTGGGTGGTGCGGTCAGTTCCCACAATCACCATATCCACCATGCCCTTCTGCATTAAGTGTCCACCTGCATTGTCCGTGATCAGGGTGCAGGGGATGTTTTCCTGTTGTAATTCCCAGGCAGTAAGCTTTGCCCCCTGGTTCCAGGGGCGTGTTTCATCCACCCACACATGAATGTCAATTCCCGCATCCCGGGCTGCGTAGATGGGGGCTGTTGCACTGCCATAATCAACAAAGGCCAACCATCCAGCATTGCAGTGGGTGAGGATATTAACAGTTTTTCCTTCTTTGGCTTTACTGAGATTTTTTATTATTTTAAGACCATGTTCTCCGAGAGCCTTGCAGAAAGCAGCGTCTTCATCGGCTATTTCACAAGCTGTCTGGAAGGCAATTGTCTTTTTTTCTGCTTCATCGCTTCCTTTTTCCACAGCCCCTAGTATCCGGTCAACTGCCCACTTCAGGTTTCGTGCGGTGGGACGACTGTTGTCCAGTAGCTCAGCTGCCCGTTCTAATGCGTCATTCAGAGAACCATCTCTGGCGTTCACGCTTGCCAGGTACATACCGAAACCAGCTGTTGCACCGATTAATCCTGCTCCGCGGACATGCATGTCTTTTATGGCCGCCACGGCATCGTTCAGAGTAGAGAGCGGTTCGATGATAAATTTATGGGGGAGCTGTCTCTGGTCGATTATCATGATTGTTTCATTGTTTTTGGGGTCTGGCCAAATAGTTCGATAGTGCTGTCTGTTTATATTCATTGGGTGCCGGGCTAATTAAAGTTGAATTGTTTTTTTGTTGAAAGCGGATACCGGAAGATAAACGATTCTGTGTTGTTCGACAAGGTTTGCCGTTAGATTAAAAGGTGACGAAAATGCAAAACAAACACCTAAAAGTTACAGAAATGTAAAAGTCTGGCGGGGTGATCAATAAATATTTTTCTATATCTATGAACTTGCAAAGAGTTATTTAAAATAAGTGATTCTGGCACTGAATTTGTAAGCAGACTGTGACAATTTTTAGTATAGCAAAAGTGAATTAAGGATCCCAATGATGAATTGGGAGATCCTGGTATAATAATTTGGGAGGAGAAAAATGATTAGTGCTGCGGATACCGCTTTTGTTTTGGCGGCAGCAGGTTTGGTGCTGTTGATGACACCCGGACTCGCTCTTTTTTATGCAGGAATGGTTCGAAGTGAAAATGTGCTCGGAACCCTGATGCAGAGTTTTTTTATGGTAGCCCTCATTTCCATCGAGTGGGTTTATCTTGGCTATTCAATGTCCTTTGGTCCTGATGTCGGAGGTGTGATCGGCGATCTGTCCTGGTTTGCTTTAAAGGGGGTAACAACTGCGCCAAGCCCAGATTACGCAAGCACCATTCCGCACATTGTATTTATGATTTATCAATGTATGTTTGCGGTTATTACTCCGGCACTTATAACGGGTGCATTTGCCGAGAGAGTACGCTTTGTGCCATTTCTTATCTTTGCTCTGTTGTGGACAATTCTTGTCTATAATCCGGTTTGTCACTGGGTATGGGGAAAAGGTGGATGGCTTGGTAATATGGGAGTGATGGATTTTGCCGGTGGTTTAGTTGTCCATGTAACATGTGGTGCTGCGGCTCTTGCTGCAATACTGGTAATTGGGCCAAGGCGCGGTTATGGAAAGCGAAGCTTTATACCGCACAGCCTACCCATGACGTTTATTGGAACGGGCCTGCTCTGGTTTGGCTGGTTTGGTTTTAACGGAGGTTCAGCACTTGCAGCAGATGAAGTTGCGGCTACCGCATTTGTTGCAACGCATCTTGCCGGAATGGCCGGTGTGCTTTTGTGGGTAGTTATGGAATGGTTTGTCCTTGGCAGGGCCACTACACTTGGTGCTATGTCAGGCGCCATTGCCGGGCTTGCAACCATCACTCCTGCTGCCGGGTTTGTCGGGCCCAATTCAGCAATCGCCATCGGTTCCATTGCAGGTATTGTCTGTTTTTCAGCGGTTAACTTAAAAGTACGACTGAAGCTTGATGATTCTCTCGATGTTGTCGGGATTCATGGGGTGGGAGGGGCCGTTGGGACACTCTGTCTGGGGTTGTTTGCATCGACTGCAGTAAATCCTGGGGGTGTTGACGGGCTGTTTGCAGGAAATGTGGCACAGCTTGGGAAGCAGGCTTTTGGGGTAGTGGTAGTCGGAAGTTATACTTTTGTTGTGAGTTGGGTGTTGTTGAAGATCATACACGGCACCATGGGCTTGAGAGTGACTGAGGAGGCTGAAGTTGCTGGTCTGGATTCTACTGAACATTCAGAAACTGCGTACAACGCTTAAGTGAGGCTGGTGGTTTATGTTTTCTTTTCTGTCGTTCTCACTTGTATTATTTTGAAAGTGATAGACTTGACCATTGGTCTTCGTGTAAGTATTGAAGGCGATGCGCAGGGGTTGAATGTTGCATCGCATGGTGAGGCTGGGTAGCATATATAAGCTCTCCCGACTGGGAGATACTTTGAAATAAGAGGGGAAATATGAAAAAGATTCAGGCAATTATCAAACCGTTCAAACTCAATGATGTAAAAGAAGCTTTAACTGAGATAGGTATTAAAGGGATGACCATCTCTGAAGTAAAGGGCTACGGACGGCAGAAGGGACATACAGAGATTTATCGTGGTGCTGAGTATGTTGTGGATTTTATCCCCAAGGTCAATATTGAGATCGTAGTTACTGCTGATAGGGTGGATGAGGTTGTAGATATAATTAGAACAACAGCAAATACCGGTAAAATAGGTGATGGTAAAATCTTTGTTATTCCGGTTGAGCGTATTATTCGCGTTCGTACTGGTGAAGAAGATCATGATGCAGTGTAGTAAGTATTAAGGCTACAACCTAAAGGCTGAGGGGTGCCGTGATAGTGCTGTGTCTTCAGCCCATACCCATTTCGTGTATTTATGTCAAAACTTCGTGCTCAAAGAGAAGCTCTCGAGGAACTGTGGAAGAAGGGCCTGAAGGGTCAGGCCCTTTTATCCGAACAGAGCCGTTTTGTTGATGAATTTATAGCTCGGCAGTTTGAGAGTGTTGCGGATGCCTCTGCTGCTGAATCGGTGGCTGTTGTAGCCCTTGGAGGCTATGGGCGAAGTGAACTTTTTCCTTATTCTGATATTGATCTGCTGATTTTGTTTCGTGAAGATGCAAAAGAGGAGATGAAAAAGGTTGCAAACGGTGTGCTCTATCCTCTTTGGGACACAGGTCTTGATGTGGGCCATGGTGTACGAACGATTGATGAGTGTTTAAGCTTTGCCAGGGAAGATTTTTTCTTTCAGGTTGCCATGCTTGATGCACGTTTGCTGGTTGGCTCCAAAGCTCTTTTTGATGAACTCCTTCTGCGCTACCGAACAGATTTTATAGAAGGTGTGCGGGGTGAATTCGTTGATGCTATGAAACGTTTTCGTGCTGCGCGGCGAAAAAAATATGGCAGCCACAGTTACTTGCTTGAACCAAATATTAAAGAAAGTAAGGGGGGAATGCGTGATATCCAGGCCATGCTCTGGACGGCCATTGTCGTTTTTGGCTTGCAGGATATTGAGGCGATCACAAATGCTGGGATTCTTCAAGAAGAAGAAAAGATAGCCTTTCTCGATTCCTGGAATATGCTTAGCAGGGTACGTAATCGTCTTCATTATATAAGTGGACGAAAAAACGATCAGCTTTACTTTGAACAGCAGGAGCAGGTTGCCGAGGCCTTTGAATATCAAAACAGAGGCGGTGTTCTAGGTGTTGAAAAATTCATGCGGGATCTGTACGGTCACCTGCAGGTGATTGCAGTGAGCACCGATCTCTTTTTTGATCACGTTGATGATGTGCTTGGGTTGGCGGGAACTGCAGGGAGCACAAAAAGAATTATTGAAAAAGGAATTGAAGTTCGGAATAATCGAATTCATCTCACGGCTGCAGAATCTGATCTTGCAGCCCGGCCTTACCTGTTGATGCGTTGTTTTCTGGCCTCAGCGAAAACCGGTTTCCCCATTCATCATAGATCCCGGAAATTGATCGTCAGCAGCCTTGGTCTGGTCACTGATAAGGTTCGTTGTTCAACCAGGATGTCGAAACCCTTTTTGGAGATTCTTGAATCTGGCAAGAGTATTCTGAGCCTCCTTGAGACAATGCTTGAAACTGGGTTGCTTTCTGCGTATATCCCTGAGTTCTTGCGAATTGAGTCTTTGGTACAACATGATATTTATCATATTTATACGGTGGACAGACACCTTTTGCAGAGTGTGGCTGATCTGCGGGAAGCAACAAAAAGTGAAGAATCTGTTTATCTGAGTATTGCATCTCCTCATATTTTGTATCTTGCAACTTTGCTTCATGATATTGGCAAGGGAACAGGAAAAGATCACTCCAAAATGGGGGCAGAAATTGTCGGCCCCATTGGGCAGCGGCTTGGGCTTGGTGATGCCGAGTGTTCCTGCCTTACCTTTGTTGTTCGATTCCATCTTTTTATGCCCGAAAATGCATTACGCAGAGATTTGAACGATCAGGTTTTTATTAAACGTTGTGCGGAAAAGATTAAGGATACCGAAAGACTTGCAATGCTTTATCTGCTTTCAGTTGCAGATTCCCATGCCACGGGGCCATCGGCATGGAGTGACTGGAAGGGTATGCTTCTCTATGAAATGTATATGAAGATACATCCCTATCTCCAGTTTTCTGCTCCTGATGAGATTATTCACCAAGTGGATCAGGGAGTGGATTGGTTGCGTGAGCAGGTGGAAGAGCAACTTGGCCCAGAGAAGGGGAGATGTTTTGCTACGGAGGATTTACCAGCAGATTATCTCTTAAGCTTTACTCCTGAACGTGTTGCTGCACATCTTCGAATGCATCGGGAACACTTGAAAGTATTGCAGCAGAAGGCATTGATCTTTCCGCAAAAAATACAGACACAATGGTTGCTTCTGATTATGTCACAAGATCGAAGCGGGCTTCTTGCCAAGATCTGCGGAGTGCTTAGTCTGCATAACCTTTCAGTGCTTAACGCTCAGATTTTCACCTGGAAGGATGGAACTGCTGTTGATGTGCTTGAGGTACGCCCCGAAGATAACGTTTTGTATGAGGAAAAGGATTGGCAGGCGATAAATGATGATTTGAATTTGGCTTTAAATCATCGCCTTGGTCTTGGTCATAGGTTGTACAAAAAACTCTCAGCAGGATTTGGCCGGCGCAGACTTCCGAAGGGAAGCAGTGAAACGCGGGTGGTGATTGATAACGATTCCTCAGAACAATATACCATTGTCGAGGTGTATTCTGCTGATAATCCCGGGCAGTTGTATCGTATAACTCAGATTTTAGCTGACTTTGGAATTAATATCTATCGTGCTTATATTGCAACTGAAGTTTCGCAACTGATTGATGTTTTCTACGTGCTGGATAACAGGTCAGAGAAGATTGTTGATTCGACCTTTATCCAGGAAATCAGCGATGGTCTTCTGTATGGAATAGGGAACGGGAGTTGAGGGGGGAGAGTACAAATATGTAAACAATTGTTTTTTTATGTTATTTGTTGGCGCAAAATGGTAAATAAGTCGGTATTGTTTAAGTACTTTATGTAGAGTGGAAATACAGGTAAAAACCCATAGGGGGAATTTCTTTTATTCGTCCGTAATGAACGGAAATGAAAGAGGTATATTCAACTTCAGCAAGGAGATTATGAAATGACCAGAGATGAAATTATGAGAACCATTGAGGAGGAAAATATTCACTATTTCCGCCTCCAGTTTGTTGATATTTTCGGTTTTATGAAAAATGTAGCTATTCCAAAGAGCCAGATCGAGAAAGCCCTTGATGGTATGATGATGTTTGATGGTTCCTCCATTGATGGTTTTGTTCGAATCAATGAGTCAGATATGTATCTCAAGCCTGACTATGATACGTTTACCGTTCTTCCCTGGAGAAATCAGGAAGGTGTTGCCGCAGCAAGAATTATTTGTGATGTGGCCAAATCTGATGGGACTCCTTTTGAAGGCTGTCCACGTAACAACTTAAAACGTGTTCTCGCTGAAGCCAAAGAACTGGGCTACACCATGAACGTAGGCACTGAGGCCGAATTCTTTCTCTTTGAAAAAGATGATGAAGGCCGTGCCACTACGATTACCAATGATGTTGCCGGATACTTCAGCCTTGATCCAGAAGATACGGGCAATGATTGTCGGCGTGAGATCATCGAGACCCTTGAACAAATGGGTTTTGAGATTGAAGCATCCCACCACGAAGTTGCAGAAGGTCAACACGAGATTAATTTTAAATACTCTGATGCGTTAACAGCTGCTGATAATACCATCACTTTTAAGTGGGTGGTTAAATCCGTTGCTGCTCGTTATGGCCTCTATGCCACCTTTATGCCAAAGCCAATTTTTGGTATTAATGGATCTGGTATGCATACCAACCAGTCATTGTTTAATGCAGATGGAACCAATGCATTTTTTGAAGAGGATGCTCCGCTTCAACTCTCTGAAGTTGCATACCAGTATATAGCCGGTGCATTGAAAAATGCCCGTGGTTTTGCAGCAGTAACCAATCCATTGGTAAACTCTTACAAGCGCCTTGTTCCAGGTTACGAAGCTCCTGTTTATGCAGCATGGTCTGCATCGAATCGTTCAGCACTTGTTCGTATTCCGGCCTCTCGTGGACTTAGTACCCGTACAGAGATTCGTTGCCCCGATCCAACCTGCAATCCATATCTTGCTCTTGCCATGATGTTAAATTCAGGTCTTGACGGTGTGAAGAATAAGCTGACTCCACCTCCTTCCGTTGATAAAGACATCTTTAAAATGAGTCCTGCTGAGATGGAAGAGGTTGGTATTAAGGTTATGCCTGGAAGTCTTAAGGAGGCCATTGAAGAACTTAAAAAGAACCCCATTGCCGAGGCTACCCTCGGGTCTCATATCTTCAATAAATATATTGAGGCTAAAGAAGATGAGTGGGATCGTTACCGTACCGCAGTTACCGATTGGGAGCTTGAGGAGTACCTTGATATTTATTAGTTGGTTTTTAGGTAATCCGTTTTTACATGGTCTTGAATAGGCCCTTGTGAAGGCAATAAAAAAAAAGCCATGTGGATCTTGATCTACATGGCTTTTTTTTGCATTTAGTCACTCTATTGATATCTTCAGGCAGATTGAAAAAGAAAGAATGCACTTGTGGTAACTATGTTCAGTGAATAGTTTTTAGGTGTTGGCTGTTGTTTTTGACTTTAGAATAAGCATTTTGACTATTTACATAGAAAGTTAGGTGTGATATGTTGGTGACAGTAGGGTATTCTTTTTAAATGCAGGATCATATCGCTATAGGTGCAAAGATGAAAAAGAAAAATTTACTGGTTGTGTTGTTGGGAACGTTCAGTCTGGCATTATTAGGGGTTGCTCAAGGAGCGACTGTGAATATCTTTGAAAATGCCGGGACTGTTGAGTATGTTGATTCTATAACAGGATATGGAACAACTGGATATGATATGACAGGAATGGAAGTAACTGTCAATTATTGGAATGGCGGTTCGCAGTTGGTTTCCTGGGATGCTGATGGCGCTGGAACTGGTGCCAATGGTACAGACTGGTCTCTCACTATGAATGACCCAGCCCTTTCGACTTATTATTCAAGTCACTGGGTTTTTGATACAAGCGGTAGTGCTCTGATTGAGAGTATTGTTTTGAATGGTTTTGCTCATAATGTTGTTTTTGATAACGATGAAACCAGTTTTCCGGGGACTCCAGGATCAGCTTGGGGGAATCCGTTGCAGACTGATTATTATGCAACGAACACCAGTTATGTTGGTAATATAGATGTTACATATTTTGGTCATGTAGCCATTACAGGGAGTACCGCATTTGGTGATCTCTACCAAGGTATGTCAATAAGTTTTGAGTCGGGTGCATTTGAAGCTGGCGATACCTTTACTTTTTACCAGGATACCGACAATATAGTTAATCCCGTGCCGGAGCCTGCCACAATGCTCTTGTTTGGTGTGGGTGTTCTCGGTCTGGTTGGTCGTCGGTTCTGGAAAAAGAAGAACTGATTCTCTCTCATTAAAGCGTTGTAATAGGGTGTAGAGCTTTTTAATAAGCTTTGCACCTTTTTTTTTGTCAGCGTATATATTGTTCAAGTAATTTTGTCGTTACTGGAAGCAACTGCAGATCACGAGGGGTTGTCAATTTGACAATATTTATTGATTGGGCAAGAGTTGAAAGGGAATGAAATAGTCGTTTATGATCTGAATCTTGTAGTGCATCATAATATTTGGCAAAATATTGTCCACCAAGTAGACAGAGCATTTTTTCTGACTCTTTCATTTCGTGCAAGGCGATTGTGTCTCCACGTTCCAGTAGTATAATTGTTTGCAAAGGAATATGTTCATTCTTAAACTGCTCATGGGCAGGCAGGATATGTTTAGGGAGAATGGGAGATACAAGGGAAAGTTCGTCGGGAGTGTGTCCAATAGCACGGACAGCATCTGCCCACAATCTTAGGCGGGGCACCCCCGGAAGAACTTGGGTGCCAGAGGGATCATTCAGCAAAAGGGCAGTGACATCGTCACAAATAAAGTTATGCCCCTCTGAGAGAAGAGCAGCAGTAAGAGTTGATTTTCCCATACCCTTTTGTCCCAAAAGAACCAGTGCTTTTCCGTTTATCTCAACGCTGCTACCATGAAGAACCACGTGTTGCTGTTGGTGGAGGATTGCCGCAATTGCCATTCCATAGAAAGGTTGTGCTTTTAGCGTGGATATTGAGTCAGCTCCAGACTCTGGTGTGATAAAAATCTCTCGGCCTCGGATAATTTTGTAAGATGCTACTCCACGCCAATGGATTGTCAGGCCATTGGCTAGCTTGTCGATGGAAACGCCTTCTTTGGGAGTGGTTCGAGGAGGGGAGACTGGTGCTAAATGGATGGAAACTTTGGTGTCCTCCTTGGGGATTTGAATGAATCCCGGAAGAGCTATAGCAGATTTTATTCCAAACCCATACGCTGAATAGAAATACAACAGGGATCCTTAAGAAGTTAGGTGGTGAGAGGCAAAACAGTAACAGGATACTGCACTATGGACTACATGGGTCAATACCATGCCCAGGTCCCATAGCATCACAACTTTGTTGGGTTTCATTACCTTGTGTTAGCTCAGCAGCTTTGCCGAGTATGGTCAGTGTGGGTGCACAGTAGGCTAATTTAGAATTATATTCAGTGCTGTCTAGTGTTGCATGCGACTGCCTGTCCGGTCGTTTTTGCATAACCTGTTTCTCCGTTATTGATTTGATAACCACTGGGAAAGTGAAATACTCCTTAATAAAAATCCAAGATCCATTAAGGATGTTTTTGACGGTTCCCTTTGGAATGAATCACATATGTTAAGGAATTCTTCTTTGTTTAAATAATCGTATGATTGTTGAGAAGTTTTGTCAATATTAAATTGTAGCCACGCCTTTCCTGTTGTGGAAAAGATGTGTGTCATATTGGGAGTGAAATTAGTTTTTGATTTTCTTCCAGCGATACGGGTTGGAAGAATTGATTGTAATGATTTCCTGACGATATTACGGTTGAATCCATTACTCCGTTTTTGCTCAGCAGGTAAGGCCAAACAAAATTCTATCAGGCGTTTGTCGAAGAAAGGATAGCAGCCGATCAGGTCGTGTTGTATGCACTGTCTTTCTAATACCTCAAGAGCAAGAGGATGTAGTGGCTGGGTGATGGCACTCATATGGTGTTCGTATTCTTTCTGTCCGGCATTTGGCCGGTCAGTTTCAGCTTGTAACAGCCGGCTCCTGATAGTGTTTCGTTTTTCAAAGGACGGATTGAGTCTGCTAAGTGTTTTTATAAAATGGTTGGGTTGAAAAGTCACTGGTATGAGGGCAGACGCGCGGTATAACGTACAATTCCAACAGATCCTGAGCAGATTTTTTAAGGTTCTGTTTAGGGAAGGAGTGTTTCCTATCAGATAGCATTCTTTTAGAAGGCGAAACCACTTCCCCTGTAACAGGAGTTCAGGAAGTAGGCCTGAGCCATGAGATACGGCTGAATCGCCATCATGACCATCCAGCAGTATCCGTACCCCTTGCTGTCTGGCAATAGCCATAAGTTCCCAGCCCATAAAAATATGAGGAGCCCAGAACGGTTCATCTTCTGACTGGGTGATCCGATCGTAAGCAACACTTGGATTGATTCTGTCTGCACAAATAAAATGAGGAGTGACTTCGTATCGATTCAAAACAGATTGGAAAAATTGTCTTTCGTCACATATAGATATCTCATTGAAAATACCTGAAAAAGTATGCAGCTGGTCAGGTAGCTGATGTCGAAGAGGGCCGGCAGTCATACAGACGATGGATGATGAGTCTATTCCTCCACTAAGGAAAGAACCTACAGGAAAGTTTGAGCGTAGACGGCAGCGGGTTGCCTCTTTGAAGATTGAGTAGAACTGTTCTTCATATACAAACGTGCTGGAGCCGGAAATTTGAGCAGGTTGAGGCTCCCAATACTTGTAAAGCAGGCTCTTTCCAGGATTGATTTCAAGGAAATGACCGGGAGGAAGACGAAGGATGTTATTATAAAATGTTGACTCATTCTCTGTTACGATACAAGTCAAATAGTCTGCAATTCGATCTTCATTGATGCCACCTCTGTCTATGGGGAGCGCTAAAAGACCTTTGATTTCAGATGCGAAAGCAAAGAAGGTATCTGTTAAGATATAATAAAATGGTTTGATCCCCATGTGGTCTCGGGCGCAAAAAAGTTTTTGTGCACAATCATCCCAAATAGCAAAAGCGAAATCACCAAGAAGGTGTTGGATGCAATCATTACCCCATTTTGCATATGCTGCAAGAATAAGGTCGCTATCTGTTGTTTTTGCAGGAATACGATTCCACCCTGTTTGTTCTGTGAGTTCTTCCCTGTTGTCAATACGCCCATGCCAAGTAATAAATAGTTTTTTATCGCAGGTTTTGTTTGGCAATGTTTCAAGCAGCGATTCCTGCGTGTCATGGAGCATGCAGTGGATGAGACCAATATTGGATGACTTTAGATAGGAGCTGCCATCGGATCCTCTATGAGAAAGAGCAGAACTGATAGCCTTGAGTTGCGTAGGGTCAACTGGTTGGGAGTCTCGGTGAAAAATCCCTCCTATTCCACTCATAGAACCTTCTCAGCGGTGAATGGAGAAGAAAATTCTTTGTATTGAGACAAGTTAGAACGGTAGCCCAAGAGGATGTCATCACCCAGACTTAACCAGGCATGGGCTTTAAAGGTGACTGTAATATCCTGGTGAACTCCAATGTGTAGTTGAGTCTTGTAACCGTGCTCTGCAAATACTCTTTTCCCTGTTAGTGCTTGAGATAAGCAGGTAGTGCAGGGGACAATGCGACTGGCACCAATAATTATAGTTGCCAGTCTTTTTGGAGCAATACTCTGGTATGGTGTTACCTGTAATATTTTTTGTGAGTCACTGGTTACACATCTGAGCACTTTTTGCAGAGGAGTTGTCTTCAGTTGAATTCTGTAAGAGGCAAGTAAGAAAACAGTTTTAAAAAAAAGATACTTTTCTCTGGATGGAAGACGAAAGAACTTACGTAACAGATTCATTGTCTATTTGTATCAATTGGTTTTCAGCCAAATCTTTTAAGAAAGAGAGGATGTCATTTATGCACTCTTCCTCATTTGTCTCATAGAGTAGTATTATTTTGTTCAGAATATTTGCAAATGTAACAGGTTGGTTGAGCATGTCCCAAATGCTGGTTCCAACCGTATTCAATTGACTATAGGTACCGGAGGTCATATCCAGAATAACAGTTTCCTGGTCTAGATTTGTAGATAATTTGTCTTTATGGCGACTGAAAACAATAGTGTTTAGAGCCGGGTTGTCTACAGAAAAAAACTCGTTATAGTTCATTGGCCATCCTTTTTAAAAAAAAAGAAGAAAGAGTGTTCACATAAGGAAAAGTGTGATTAATAATGAAGCAAAGAACCTTCTTTCTTCGCAATCTTTAGTCCATAATATATAGAAAATACGCCTGTTGCCAGTGATAGTATTGATAGAATAGAAAGGATCAACAGTTGATTTCGAATAGCAACAATTCCTGCGCCATTTAAGAGTACCTGACGTATTGCCTCCAGTCCATGGGTAATTGGGAGGATTGCCGAAAAAGGCTTGAGCCATTCAGGTAAAACTGTTACCGGGTACATCACTCCGCCTAGTAATCCAGAGCTCATAGCCATTAAACCACCAATGGGATTTCCCTGCTTGAAGACTATAATAAAAGAGGCTGATACAAGGCCAAGGCCAAAGAAAGGGAGCAGTGTGAGTAAAAAGGCTATGGACAATGCAAAAACATTCGGGAGTTGTAGATGCATATTGAAAAAAAAGACGCCAACCAGAATATAAAAGAATAGTCGAAAGCAGGTGGAAAGGAGTTTATAGGCGTAGGATGAAAGTAAAATTGTGAGAATGGAGGTAGGAGTCACTAAAAGTGATTCTAAGGTACCGGCAATTTGTGAGGAGCGAATTTCTGTAGCAAAGCTATTGGTGGAGATGACGAAGTAATCAGTAAGTGCAATACCGATCAGAACAAATGAGAAGTAATCTCCACCGTATGGTTCCAGTTTGGAGATTTGATTTCCGCTAAACATTTCGGAGAGAAGAAAAAAAGAAAATGCAGTCAGTATAATGCTAAAGCCCTGGGTGGCGTATTGCAGGCGATAGCTTAGGGCAATTTTAAAGTCACGCTTAAAAAAGGCGATGGGTTTGGTAAAAATTGGCTGGTTTTCTGTCATACTGGCTCCATGGGTGCATTCTTTACAAGATCACTGAAAGCCCGTTCCAGGGTTGGTTCGGAAGGTGTTGTGATATCCTGTAAATTTCCAGTGTGAAGGATTTGTCCTCTATGCAGAATTGCTACACGGTCACATATGTCCAGCGCTTCATGAAGATTATGAGTACACCAGACAATGGTTTTATGTTTTTTTTGAGCAAGAGTTTTTCTGGTAAAATCCAAAAGCTTACGGCTTGCAATTGGGTCGAGACTACTTGTTGCTTCATCAAGAAGAAGAACATCTGGATCGGAAAGCATGGCTCTGGCAATGGATAATCGTTGTTGTTGCCCTGCAGAATAGGCCATAACCCTGAAGTTTGCTTTTTCTTCCATGTCGACCAGTTGCAGCACCTGTTGAATCCGTTCATGCTTGGCCGATCCGTGTAGATTGTACAAAGTGGCAAAGAAATCCAGGTTTTCCCTTCCTGTCAGGCGCCAGTAAAAAGTACGGTCATTGGTGTTAACCAATCCTATTTTACTTCTTATTTCTGAAGATTGAGTATGCAGGGAAAGACCGGCAAGAGTTCCATGGCCGGTATCCGGGGTGACAAGTGTTGCAAGAATTTTAATAAGAGTTGTTTTCCCGGCACCATTTTCCCCAAGTAATCCCATGATCTCACCCTTTTGTACTGTGAGGGAAACATGGTCTAAGGCTTTTGTGTACCGCGGCTTGCGAAAGAGAAAGCTCTTCCAGTTGCGTTCAGTAAAGGTCTTGGAAATGTTTTTGAGTTCGATTGCCGGAACCATGCTGTTATAACCATGTGTGTGTCGAAGTAAAATTCTTTTTCCAAGTATAGGTGAGTGAGTATTGGCCGTGGATAGATGTGTAGGGATTTTATTTCAGAATAATTCCTCGTTCCCGGAGTTCTTTGATGATATCGTTAACACATTCGCGCAAGGGGCGTGTGCCGGTATCGAGTTCAATGTCAGGATTCGTTGGTGCTTCGTATGGCGAGGATATCCCAGTATAGTTTTTAATTTCACCTGCTCGTGCTTTTTTGTATAAGCCCTTCACGTCTCGCTTTTCACAAATCTCCAGGGAACAGTTGCAGTAGACCTCGATGAGATTTTCCGGGCCGATAATCTGTTGTACAAGTTCACGGTCAGCCTTTAAAGGGGAAATAAAGGCAGTGAGTGAGATAACTCCGGCATCAAGAAACAAGTTTACCATTTCAGCAATACGCCGCATGTTCTCACTACGATCTTTCAGGGTGAATCCAAGGTCACCGCAGAGCCCATGGCGCACATTGTCACCGTCAAAAACGTATGTTCTACACCCCATAAGGTGCAGCCGTTCTTCAATGGCATGTGCAAGAGTAGATTTTCCCGATCCAGACAGTCCGGTAAACCAGAGATTGATACTCATATGACCGTTAAGCGTTTCCCGGCGGGGACGACTGACTGCGGCACGTTGTCTGATTACATTGGGAGATTTCATTTTGTCGGTTGAAAGTTGAAGGTTGAAGGTTGAAGAAAATGTTTAACAAAACATTTTCTTCAAATAGGGCAATAAGGTATCTTTGATTTCAGGATGTTCAAGGGCAAATGCCAGATTAGCCATCTGGAATCCAGCCTTATCGCCACAATCAAAACGAGTTCCCTCGAAACGATAGCCAAAAATTGGTTGTTCAGTCAAAAGTTGTGACATGGCATCGGTGAGTTGAATCTCACCGCCCGCACCCTTTCCCTGGTCGCCAAGAATATCAAAAATTTTAGGAGTTAAGATATACCTGCCGATTACTGCCAGGTTAGATGGTGCCACATCTGCAGATGGCTTTTCTATCATGCCATTCACTCGAAATGTTGTATCTGAAGGGGTGTCGGCATCAAGAATACCATATTTTGAAGTTTCTTCTTTCGGGACCTCAATGACCGCCACAGTGGATGCCCTGAGACGATCAAATTCTTTAATCATTTGATGGAGAACAGGCGTCTCACTCTTAATCAGGTCATCGGCCAGCAGTACTGCAAAAGGCTCATCTCCTACAATATCTCTTGCGCACCAGATCGCGTGACCAAGGCCTAACGGCTCGCTTTGCCTGGTGTAAATAATAGTACCTGATTTTGGTACAAGGGATTCAATTTCTTTTAAAAGCTCTAGTTTCTCACGTTGTTTGAGTGTTTCTTCCAGTTGAAATGATCGGTCAAAATGATTTTCAAGCGCTCCCTTCCCACCGCCGGTCACAAAGATTAACTGTTCTATTCCTGATGCCAGGGCTTCTTCAACTGCATATTGGATCAGAGGTTTATCAACAACGGGCAGCATTTCTTTGGGCATGGCCTTGGTTGCGGGGAGAAAACGGGTACCAAGTCCTGCCACCGGGAAGACTGCTTTTTTGATTTTCATAGGAACACCTGGGTTTGTGGGAAGTATTTCCATTTATGCTGATTGCAGAATAGTTTGTACCTGACGGTGATATTTTAGTGAAAAAAAACAAAACAATCCAGTATAAAAGCTCAAATTATAAAGGTAAATAGGTGGGGCACTTAATTTCACCTAAAATTTTCCTTGCTATTGTCATATGATTTGAGGTCTGATTAATAAGAGACATGCTCTATTTTACCTTCCCAAGGAAATATAATGAAATACCTGTTGATTATCTTATCCATTGTCATTTTCAGCTCAATGGTCAGTTTTTATTATCTGCTGCCCCCTGAACCAATGTCGGTTCAGGATGTTGCATTTCATGTTAACGGACATCCTGTCTCCAGGGAAACCGTAGAAGGGCAGCATCGTAAAACGGGCTATCATTCTGCCGACAGAGAAGGAGATTTTGAAGCCCTTGTGACGAAACAGCTTTTGATAAAAGAAGCCCAACGCCTCGGCCTGGACAGGAAGAAGGATTTTCGCATGGCGTTAAAGAATTACTATGAGCAATCGCTAATCAACGTTTTGACCGATCATACAATTGCTTCAATGGAAGTCAAAATTTCCGAACAGGACATAGATCAATACCTTGCTAGCTCTGGGAGCATCTTTACTTTTACGCAAATTCCACTGGAAAAAGGGGAACCCATTGACGAGCAGAGCCAGCAAAACAGTGTGTTGTTTGATGACTTGTCTGAATCACTGCGATTACTCCTTGCAACCATGCAAGTCGGAGAACAAGTCGGGCAGTTTGAAACAGGAACAGAGGTAAGCCTTATCCGTCTTGATAAAATAGAGCGCGATGATGCTTTTGAACCGGTGGCTTACGATCGTGATAGAATACGGGATCAGTTGGAGAATTATCGCAAAAGTATGGAGATGGAACGCTGGATAAATGGTTTACGAAGCAGGGCATCTATAATTGTGTCTGACGGGGTAAAGAGAAATGACGAGAAGCAGCTATAAGCGAAGAAATTATTTTATTAAGAAGAATTTTCAGGGAAAGTTGATCCTAGGTTATTTTCTTTTTGTGGTGATAGGTTGTCTTATTTTTACTGTTATTCTGGCACTTTTATCTGCTGATAGTCTGACTGTGGTATATCAGGACAACGATCTCCAGATTGGTCAGACCCCGTTTATGCTTGTGAAACAATTGCTTACTGCAAACTGGATTTTTCTCATTGCAGGAAGTGCTTTTGTTGTTGTTGCCGCAATGATGATCACTCATAGAATTGCAGGCCCACTGTTTCGTCTGGAACGGGCTGTGGATAATATGAGCCGTGGACAACTCAATGATATCATTTATCTGCGGGAAAAGGATGAGGGAAAAGAGCTTGCGGAAAAACTGAATCAGTTTAATAACAGATTATCTCAAGATCTCAGATATATGGCAAGGCAATCCCGTAATATTGAAGATCTCCTTGTACAATATTCTTCTCTCAATCCGGAAAATTCAAGCTTTGAGGATTATGATTCTCTGTTTAATTCCATAGGCAGGCAAAATAGGGCTGTGCTGAAAATCATCGAAAAATATCAATTAATTGATGAATAGGAATCTTCTTTCAGTTGTGGTTGTTTTTTTCTGCTTCACCCTTGTTAGCGACAATGCTTATGGTTTGGAACAGAAAAGCAGATATGTGACTCTTTGGTATGCTGACAGGGAGGTGTTGGAGGAGTTTAATGATAATTTGCGATTAAACAGGAAGCTGCGCAACAGCATGCGCAAAAACAATGTGCTTACTGTGGCAGATGAGGTGCTGGCTAAGACTGATATAATTGTAGAGAAGGTTCAAATTGTACTTGATATGTTCCCGAACACGTACCATATTCGCCTTGTTCTTCTACCAGATTCCGATGATGTGGCTCGGGTGTTTAAGAAACGATATGGTAAAAATGTAAATCATATCGCCTATTATTCCCTTTCCGAAAAGACTATTTATATTTCTGCAGACGATACGCGTCTTCGCGTTCTTGCCCATGAGATAGGTCATTCTGTCGTTGACCACTTTTTTAAGGTTCGCCCGCCTTATAATATCCATGAATTGATGGCTCAGTTTGCTGAAAAGCATGTTACTGATTGAATGTCATTTCGTAAAGGAGTTCTGCAGGGTGTTAACAGACGTTCCTTACTTGAGCCCATCAATAAACTGATACAATTTCTCTTTTTGTAGAGTGGTGAGATTGACAAACTGAAAACCATGGATTCGCTCTCCATCCATGGTGGAAATCCATAAATGTTTTATGGCGAGTTGCATTGGCGAAGAGTCAGGAGAATGCAGCATGTTGAAACTGAAATCAACTAAGAAATCCGATCCCAGTGTTGTTAATTGTGGAACTACCGCCATAAATCCACTTCTGGAGATATTAGAAATATTTCCGTCAAACGATTTCTTTGTGTCATTGGAGTAACACTGGATAGGGATGGATACATCATGCCTGACATCTTTTCGTATAATATTAATCATGTCCAGTAGCCGGAAGCAGTGTTTGAGTAAATTCCAAGGGGCACCACAGGATTCACGTTTCCTACGGAATCTATGGCTATAGCGCAGAAAGTCGAGAATGAAGAATGAAGAAATGAAATAAATGGCAAAATAACATGCAAACAGCAGGAAGAGAGTGCTGTTTTGCAAATGATATATTGGGTCTAGGAGACTGATGCTGCCAAGAATTGTACTGATGCCAATAATAATTTTTACGGTGGTTACCCGGCTAAACCCATAGCGTATGAGAATATGGTGTAAGTGGTGGTTGTCAGGGCGAAAAGGACTCCTTCCTCCTATGATTCTCTTGGTCATAACTGTCAGAGTGTCGGAAATGGGGATGGTAAGAATTAATAACGCAGCAATTGGAGGCATGCAGGCATTTCCCCCCTGTGTCATTGCAAGAGCCATAAATCCCAGAGTGAACCCCAGACAAAGACTTCCTGCATCTCCCATAAAAAGAGTGGCCGGGTACCAGTTGAAACGAAGGAATCCTAAAAGAGCACCGGCAAAGGCCAGGTTCAAGAGTAAAAAAGCCTGATTTTGGGCAAAAGCAGCATGAACGGCAAGTATTATAAAGGCAACAAAGCTTACACCTCCCGCCAACCCATCTAACCCGTCCATAAGGTTAATGGAATTGATAACTCCAAGAAGACAAAAAATAGTCAGAAGAACGGAAAACCAGTAGCCTGGGATAATCAGATCTCCAATCCCCAGCAAATCTCCAAAGGATATCAGTCTGACATGACTGAAGTAAATAAGCAGTGATACAGCAAGGATCTGGCCAATAAATTTTTGGCGATGTCCAAGCTCTTTTAAATCATCAAGAAATCCAATAAACAGCATTAGAGCCAGTCCTGCAAAAAAGCCCCTGAGTCCGGCAGCGGGTACCATCAGTGCTGAAGCAAAACAGGCAGAAAGGACAAAGCCAAAGCCACCGATGAGTGGTTTGGGTACAGAGTGCATTTTTCGTTGGCTGGGCAAGTCTAGAAGGTTAATCTTCTTTGCTATGTTGGCAAGCTTTGGCAGTGTGAACAAAGTCGCAAAGAGTGATATTAAAAAGATCAGGATGGGCTTTAATACAGGGATGATCATAATGTCAGGATACCTTCTCTATGGGGGGAGGCGCAGAACAACCCGTCACGATTGTACAGGGACGTATCATGTACGTATTCAGGATAGTGAACTAGTGATTTCATGGTCGTCGTTTCTGTATGCTTTAGAAGGCATCCTGTAAGATTTTCCATCAAGCATTGTTGCCTTGATTCAGTGTATCAAAAATATTTGTAAAAACATATAGGTTCATGATTATCAGCATGAATATCTCAGTGATACAGTATTGGTGCATTTAACTTTACCTATGCATTAAAGCCTTTTTTCCAGCTGTAAACCCAAGACGCACCGGTCGAATGATATAGTGTAAGAAAGATAAACTGGCAGGAAGTGGGTATAGTTGCCAATCAAAACGGGTGGGCATAAAGAAAAGACGCAGGGCATATCGTATCGCCAGTAGGGGATTATCCATACTGAGAAAATGATATTTCATGAAACGGTGGCTGCTAAAAGATGAGGAGCTGTCGCATACGGAAAACAATTCAGCCGAGATCTGTCGCGCCAGAACAACTGCCTGCGCATCTTTTTTAAGCTGGGAGGCAAATGGTACAGGTGGGGTGAGCCCAAAGAGGTCCTCGATCAGGAGTAACGCTATTTTAAGCATTCTCAGTGCCTTATATCTGGTGGCTGTCAGAAATATTTTTTCCCAATCAATATCAGGTGTTATTCGAATCAACTCAGCAATACAACAGACATGATCCAGTTGTCTCCAAGTATGTTGGTTGCCATGAATGCAGAGATACAATAAAAGGTCTTCATCTGAAAAACCAGGAATGCTCTTTCCGGCAACTGTAACATCCTTGAAGGGGGAGCTCAAATCATCAAGGGTCATTGGATGCTTAAAATATCCTCCGCTTATTTCCCATTGAAGGTCCAATGTCACTCCATTCTCCCGATTGATCAATGGGAATTCATTATCTGTACGTGAGAGTTTCTCCAACTGTTTTTTATTCAAGGAGAAAAGGGAAAGGAATCCCTGTTGTACCAACAACCGAACTGCTCTGTTCAGGTTTTTCCGGTGAATCAGCACATCAATATCACCAAAACTGCGCAGAGCAGGGTCGCCATACAGTGAAAGAGCAAGAACAGGCCCTTTAAACGGGACAGCAGCGATATTATTTTCATGAAGCAGCGACAAAATACGAATAAGATGGCCAACCATCATAAGGTTTTGCATCCCGTTGTTTTTGCAGGCGAGCTTTCCCTTCTCTAAGGTCTCCGAGGGAACCAGATTTGCGCAATGGGTTCGTGAATTTCTGTATACTAATGGTAAAATTCGGTGCTGAGTGGCAAGCGTGTATATCTTCTCCCAATCCACCCGAGCTGCGCATAATTGTTTTATGCGGTCAATCTGCTCTTGCGCTAATGTGCCTCTGGCGCAGAGGAGTAGTATCTCACGCTCGCTCCCTTCAACTTGCATCTCCAGCTCCAGATTCTGTTTTTCTGCAAAACCATTGGCCGACTTTACGCAGAGGTTTCATGGGGATAGTCCACGGGTAAGGCTTTAAGTTGTTAACCTTCCATGCTTTTCTGTCCATCTTGTTTGCCAGGAGTCTATTTTTAATCGAGGCATTACTTATACCACCTGTCCTCATCTTAACCAACACTTCAGGGAGATAGGCTGTGTGCAGCCGGTACTTGACCAGAAAGCGAAGCATTATTTCATAATCAGCAGCAGACCCAAGTTCCAGGTTAAACAAACCGTACTTCTCATACACAGAACGTCTGACAAAGAAGGTCGGGTGAGGGGGCATCCAGCCCCAGTAAAATTTTGCAGGAGTGAATGAACCGGATCTCCAGGTTCGCATAATTTTTTTTGTGTTGCAGGCATCAACATAGAGCAGATCTCCGTAGCAGGCATCAACTTGCGGATCATCAAACACCTGCATTACTTTGGCAAGGGTGTCTGTGGCAGGATAAAAATCATCCGCATTCAGTATGCCGATAATATCACCACCGGCACGTTTCAATCCCTTGTTCATTGCATCGTAGAGCCCGCTGTCCGGTTCGGCGATTATCTGTGTTAGAGAATTGCTATGCTCTCTGGCAATATCCAGAGTAGCATCAGTAGACATTCCATCGACGATAATATGTTCGACGGAAACGGTTTGTTTTTGAATGCTCCTGAGACAATCACGAAGTGTTGCCTTTGCATTATAGGTGGCTGTGATGATCGAGAGACTATTCATCTTTTATTGAGATAACTTTCAGTTCTCTTGCCTTGCAGTTGATCATGAATTCATAAAATGCCCGAAGCACACTAAAAACAAACCCTGCCCTGCCATCCAGAAAACCACCTTTGACAAAGTACAGCGCAAAAAACATGGCTAACGGCCTGCCGGGCATCCGGTAGACCAGCCCTTTGATTGCCCGTCGTCTGTCGGTGGGGTCACTGCTGAAAAAATCAGCAAATGATGGCGCCGCTAATCCTCCTTCAAGTAACAGCTTTGCCTCCATCGTTGAGTAACGATTATGTTTATCGATCCACGATGACATACCTTTATTAAACGGATAGTGGTAGAGATGTTCCTGTAGATACCCAACATCACCATCGGTGATATATTCTTCATTGATCTCCCGCTCCACTTGAACGGAACCAATTTTAATGAGCCTGCCAAACCAGGTGGGGTACCCGCTACTGTGTTTGATCCAGCGGCCCAGGAAATGATCTTTGCGTCGCATACGGTAAATGCTTGTGTTGCCAGTACCATGTTTCAGATGTTCACGCATTTCCGCAACCAGTTCCGGTGGCACAACTTCATCGGCATCCACCATAAGTAACCAGTCATGCTTGTAGTTGATAACGTTTAATCCAAAATTCCGCTGAGCCGCATAATTATCAAACACCCTTTGTACAAAACGAGCTCCAGAGGCAAGTGCCAGCTGTTCGGTTTTATCATTACTGTGGGAATCAAGTACCACCACGTCATCACACCAGGCGAGGGCTGGTAGACAGATTGGCAGATTGAGCTCTTCGTTTAAGGTGAGGACAAGAACGGAAATTGTCATGGTCGTGTATGTTTGGTGAGAATTGATTTTCCAAGAGTAGTTAGGCTGTATTTCTGATTAGCTGCTGTGGGGTTATCTGGCTTGCTCATGGAAATCCATCCTGCCTTTAAAGCAGGTTGTAAATATTTTTTCCGAAAATGTTCACGATCGCGTAACGCAAGTCTATCCTGTAATTCCCGGCGACCACGAGGTATGTTTAATGCCTGTATTAGTCGAATGACTTGCGGGGTGACTTGCGGGGTGACTTGCGGGGTGACTTGCGGGGTGACTTGCTGTGGAGGTGCGTGATCGATCCGTAATTCAGCCCTGAAAAAGTCTCCTTTCTCTGCAACAGAGAGAGTAATTTCAGGGTAATCTTTCAGGAAGTCTCTAATCCTTATAAAACCGGTTCCATAACGTTCAATATCACCAGTAAGGTAAAATACTTCTGCTAATAATTTGTTGCGCAGAGAAGAAACGTAATCATCATGTTCAAGATCCTCCAAACTCAGGTTTCCATAAAGTTTACCTGGGTTTGTGAAAACAATCCGATCATCAAAGATTTTGATTATAATATCAGAGAAGTTCTTGTAATCCCGATGAACCACGGCATTGAGTAGCAATTCCCGTAAGGCTTCAAGCGGAAACTGCCACCGTTCTTTTCGCTGAATTGATCCGTCAAAATGGTAGGAAAGGTTAATGTGCTTTTTGATGAAAATCATAGCTTCATCAATTGCAGTAAACAGTGGTGCCTTAACGACACTATCATCGATGATGGTAGCCGCTCCCTTGAAGCGACCGATCCGTATAGAAAAGTCATGATCACCAAAGAGAAGGTTTGCAGCCAGAGTAACTTTCTCATCACGGATGAGTTTTAGTTTTACGAGGTTGGTAAACAATATGTCCTGTAGTAAAAGCCGGCCTCTTGTATTGACCCGCTCAAAAAAATGTCCGATCAGTTTATGGTTAAGTTCTTCCAGAGTTACAGGTGATGGGTACGCATCATAGGAAATTGACAATGACTGTTGCTGGAGATCTACAATTTCCTCTAAAGTCAGCATATGATTGCTGTTATGTACTCGTTTATAGTATCGGTTTTTAAATGAGACAGGTTTTATAGGAAACTCATCGATTTCAAAAATAAGAATAGTTTTTTTGGCTTTTTCCTCGGTATGAATTTTGGGAAAGAGTTGCGGGTAGGTAGACGTTTTGACTTCATTCAAATAACGTTGGATAGTCTCTGGGCCTATAGTAACACCGTATACCTTTCCATTATCGCCAATCCCGACGATAACTCTGCCCCCATTTGTATTTGCAAAGGCAACGAGAGAAATGGTAACTTCCTTGCCAAAAGATTTTTTATATTCGGTGTGCTGCGTTTCCACTGTAGAATCCATAAAAAAGGTTAGTAGTCCTGCTAAGCCATTAGATGACTATTATTCGATAGATTGGTCTCTACTGAATGAATCCAGCATCACCACGTCATCGCACCACTCAAGGGACGGGTGGCTGATGGGAAGATTCTTTTCTTCGTTTGGGTGAAGATGAGGACGGGAATTGTCATGGTATTATCTGTTTCGCAAAGATTGCGATTAACTTGATGAAACCCAGTTTTCGAGAAGTAGCCCTGGTACCCTGGTGAATTCCTTTATGTTATTGGTTACGAGTATTAACCCTTTAGCTCTTGCATGTCCTGCAATCATCATATCGTAAGGGCCAATTGGTTTCCCTGTACGATACAACTCTGCTCTGATTTGGCCAAATTGATACGCTGCTTTGTTCTCATAAGGTAAAACTTCAAGTCGAGCTGTCATTGCTTCAATATCGGCCAGATTCCGTTCGACTTGTTCTGAATGTTCTGCTCCAAAGACAAGTTCACCCAATGTGACTGTGGAAATACAAATTTGTTCTTTATGTTGTTTAAATAGAGTTCTTATATGATCTGGACGATTGTTGATGGTATAAATAATAATATTCGTATCAAGCATATACTTTAGCATTAGAGTGGGTCTCGGAGTTGATCCTTGGGCTGTTTGCGTTCTGTCATAAAGTCACTGGAAACTCCTCTTGCATCGAACCAGTCGTCCCAGGAAGAACCTGCCGGGGTAATAATACGCTTATTGCCAATTGCTGTGATTTCAACATCAACAATTGAATCTGGGAAAGCTATAGCCTTGGAAAGGCGTATGGCTTGGCTTTTATTACTTTTAAAAATTTTAGTATGTACGCAGGGCATTGTAACATTCTCCATAATATTTGGCGTGTTTTGCTATGGCTTTATCGTAACCTGCTAATACAGTACAACCGCGACGGGGATATGTCAATGGTATATCCCGAGAAGGCCTTTCTTTTCTCACGAGATAAATCCTTGGTTTTGCTTTTGATATGATTTGTAATTTCACATCATTTAAGATCCGACAGGCAGATGGGAAGATTCTTTTTTTCGTTTAGGGTGAGGATGAGGACGGAGATTGGCATGGGATTACTTCTCTGGAAAAATCATCAATGAGATAACATGCTTTAACAACTTGTTTTTTTTTCAATTAGGAGGAATCTTATTTTGAAAATTCAGATGATTAGCCATTAGTTATATTTCTAGCTGAAATAACCATTGATTTCCACAACCATGGCATTCGTCCTGCACCTTGAAAAGTAAACTCTCTAAATCCAGATTCGTGGAGAAGCTCTTTTAACGTGCAGTACGACCAAAACTTTATATGCCCACCATCCCATAGCGCAGTGAAGTGTTTGTCCCAGGCACCAGCAAGTGCAAGAGCAATATTTTTCAAATAACCGTGATAGGGCGTGCTGATTAATAAAATTCCACTCGGCTTTAATAGTTTGGAAATATTGTTGGCATATAATCGAGGGTCGTATATATGTTCAACGACCTCAGAAGAAATAACCATATCCCAATCGTTGCCGAATTTTTCATCAAGGTTGTCATAGACCGAAGCAACTTCAAATATTCCCTGTGGGGGATTTTAATGTCACGTTTTTCCTGATTCTGAACTGTTGAGTCGAGAACATCCAGTAATACAGGTATCGAGAATCCATGAGCATGAGTAGCGCACTATCTTCCCAGCCGTAATCTGAAGGGTTATTCGTATTTGACATGTCTATCCTTTATATGTTTTGCCGGGTTCCCCGCCACGATTGACCAAACTTTAACATCCTTTATTACAACAGATCGTGCCCCAACAACAGCACCTTCGTTAATAACTACTCCTGGACCGATAAAGCTGTCAGCGCAGATCCAACATTGATCGCCAATGGTGATTGGTGGTTTTGTGAGAGGTAGTGATGATGACGAGTAATCATGTATTAGATGACAATTAGCTTGTCCGGTTGACGACAACTATCTTGTCCGGTTCAACAGGGTTATAATCCTAACCAAAAACAACTTCACATAAAGGAGGTTTTTGGTGTCTGGTAAACCCATTAATTC
>JAESPV010000022.1 GCA_016765495.1 Desulfocapsa sp.
CTTCGAGAAAAGATGGTATCCTATAATGCCAATTCTGATGGCATAAATGACAATATAGGGGCCGAAAACGCCTTCGTATGGGATGTTAATCACGAGTTTACAGGTTGTTAACGTGGCCCGACCCCATTGCCTGCACCATTGCCTGCCCATTGCCCATTGGCAACATCAGATTACCAAACAAATATTATCCATAAACATGTAAACAAAGCACACGTCTATGCCAAAGCAAATTTTGATATCAAGAAAACTGCCGAACAATATGCCGAATTATAAAAGTTTTTCACGCTCTTGTTTTTACGGGCTAAAGCATGACAACAAAAGTACCCCCACATCATGAGACCAAAACCAAACTTACCTTACTATCTCTATAGAATTGCTAATTTTTGTTACCGCAAACAAATACCTCTTCTGCCATTTTTAATTCGTCAGTTGATGCGGGTTGTCTTTAGTGCTGTGATTCCGTACGAAGTTAAAATGGGAAAAAATATTCATTTTGGTTACAATGGTTTGGGGATTATTATTCATAGAAACTGTGTCATTGGTAATAACGTACATTTTTATCAGCAAGTAACACTTGGGGGGGGGCGTGGCAAAGGCGTTCCTGTTATAGGTAATGATGTTGTTATTGGAGCAGGTGCAAAGGTGATCGGAGGTGTTACTATTGGTGATGGTGCTAAGATAGGTGCTAATGCGGTCGTAATTGACAACATCCCTGCCCATTCTACTGCAGTTGGCATCCCTGCAAGAATTGTTAACCAGTAAAATGTTATAGGTTTTATTATGAGTAACGATCATACGATTCTTCTCACTGTCCCTTGTCTAAAAGATCAAGGTGGAGTTGCCAGTTTTTATAATGGTGTATTTCCACATTTCCCTCATGGAAAAGTTGTTTCTTTGGAAATAGGTGGCACCAAAAACTCTGGTACCTTATTACATCCACTTGTAGATCAATTTCGTTTTCGCTCTGCTGTTAAAAGGATGAAGCCCTCCTTGATACACCTGAACCCTTCCTTAGGATTTAAAAGTTTTATCCGCGATGGTCTCTTTGCCTGGCAAGCGAAACAACTGGGCTACCCGTTTCTCGTGTTTTGGCATGGTTGGGATAAATCTTTTGAGGCCATTGTTGAAAAAAAATATCTTGGTTTTTTCAAAAGAACTTTTGGCCAAGCGGCTGGCTTTATTGTTCTTGCATCGGAGTTTGAGCGAAAACTGCGGGAGTGGGGGGTGACGGCACCTGTTTACCAGGAAACCACCAATGTGGAAGAAAGCCTTCTTGATGGAATTGATGTACAAGAGAAATGGTCTGAGTCTACACACTTATCGCAAATTAAAATACTCTTTCTTGCCAGGCTGGAACGAAATAAAGGTGTATTTGAGACAGTGCAGGCATTCAAATTCTTGATTGATAAGAAATTCCCTGTTTGTCTTACTATTGCTGGAGATGGAGTTATTCGCCAGGAACTTGAAGATTATACTCGTGGGCTAGGTCTAACGTCACAGCAGGTTCATTTTACAGGGGATATTCGCGGTAAAGAGAAAATTCAGGCTTTTGCTGAACATCATATCTATTGTTTTCCCACTTTCTACGGTGAAGGGCTACCAACCTCCGTTCTTGAAGCCATGGCCTTTGCTATGCCTGTTGTAACTCGTCCTGTGGGCGGTTTGGCTGATATCGTTGAGGATGGTAAGATGGGTGAACTTGTTCAGGGAAAAACTCCTAAAGAAATTGCGCATTGCCTTGAAAAATTGATTTTGGATAAAGAAAGAATGGCAAAGATCGGCTTGTACAATGCTAAATATGCCAAAGAGCATTTTATGGCACCAGTGGTGGCAAAACGACTGCTCAATATTTACGACACCATCCTAGGTTCATTATAGATGTGTGGTATAGCCGGGTTTATAACTCGAAACATACAAGGCAATGTCACTGACGTTCTACGAGGTATGGCTTCTGCTATTGTGCATCGAGGGCCTGATGATGAGGGTTTTTTTGAAACCACTACAAGAAAACTGAGCCATAGCGTTGGCTTGGCACACCGTCGTCTTACCATTATGTAAGACAACGGGGTTAAGACAACGGGGGTTAAGACTTAAGACAACGTAAGACAACGTTAGACAACGGGGTAGACAACGGGGTCGGGCCACGCTAAGAAGTTGAATGTGCGTAACAATGCACTCCGCCTCAGCCCTTTTACATGCCTATAATGGCTTTTTCAGGGCTCAAAACGTGTATATTGACATACAACGAAGAATGGAGGTCCTATGCCCAGAGCCAAGAGACATTTTATTCCAGGACAAATATGGCATATTACACACCGGTGTCACAAAAGAGAATTTCTGCTCAATTTAATAATGGATCGACTGAAATGGGCTCAATGGCTTTATAAGGCTAAAAAGAAATACGGCTTGGTCATACTCAATTATTCAGTTACTTCAAATCATATTCACTTACTCGTTCATGATGAAAAAGGTAGAGACGTCATCCCCCAATCAATCAAATTGGTTGCAGGCAGAACTGCTCAAGAATACAATTTGAGAAAAAAGAGGAAAGGAGCCTTCTGGGAAGACCGTTATCATGCCACTGCTGTGGAATCTAAACAACATCTATTTAGATGCTTGGTATACATTGACTTAAATATGGTGCGTACAGGAGTAGTCTCTCACCCATCGCAATGGCCTTTCGGGGGCTATAATGAGATCCAGAAACCTCGCAGGAAATGTATACTAATCGCTTATAAAAAACTTGCTGAATTAACAGGAGTTGAAACCTACGATGCATTCCGAAAAACTCACAAAGAGTTGGTTAATGAATCACTAGATAATGGTAATAATTATAGGCAAGCTGACTGGAGTGAAAGCATTGCGGTAGGGAGTAAAGTTTTTGTCGAAACAATCAAAGAAAAATTGGGCCTACGTGCCAAAGGGCGGAAAATTATTGAAAATGATGGCGGATTTCAACTTCGAGAAAAGATGGTATCCTATAATGCCAATTCTGATGGCATAAATGACAATATAGGGGCCGAAAACGCCTTCGTATGGGATGTTAATCACGAGTTTACAGGTTGTTAACGTGGCCCGACCCCATTGCCTGCACCATTGCCTGCCCATTGCCCATTGGCAACATCAGATTACCAAACAAATATTATCCATAAACATGTAAACAAAGCACACGTCTATGCCAAAGCAAATTTTGATATCAAGAAAACTGCCGAACAATATGCCGAATTATAAAAGTTTTTCACGCTCTTGTTTTTACGGGCTAAAGCATGACAACAAAAGTACCCCCACATCATGAGACCAAAACCAAACTTACCTTACTATCTCTATAGAATTGCTAATTTTTGTTACCGCAAACAAATACCTCTTCTGCCATTTTTAATTCGTCAGTTGATGCGGGTTGTCTTTAGTGCTGTGATTCCGTACGAAGTTAAAATGGGAAAAAATATTCATTTTGGTTACAATGGTTTGGGGATTATTATTCATAGAAACTGTGTCATTGGTAATAACGTACATTTTTATCAGCAAGTAACACTTGGGGGGGGGCGTGGCAAAGGCGTTCCTGTTATAGGTAATGATGTTGTTATTGGAGCAGGTGCAAAGGTGATCGGAGGTGTTACTATTGGTGATGGTGCTAAGATAGGTGCTAATGCGGTCGTAATTGACAACATCCCTGCCCATTCTACTGCAGTTGGCATCCCTGCAAGAATTGTTAACCAGTAAAATGTTATAGGTTTTATTATGAGTAACGATCATACGATTCTTCTCACTGTCCCTTGTCTAAAAGATCAAGGTGGAGTTGCCAGTTTTTATAATGGTGTATTTCCACATTTCCCTCATGGAAAAGTTGTTTCTTTGGAAATAGGTGGCACCAAAAACTCTGGTACCTTATTACATCCACTTGTAGATCAATTTCGTTTTCGCTCTGCTGTTAAAAGGATGAAGCCCTCCTTGATACACCTGAACCCTTCCTTAGGATTTAAAAGTTTTATCCGCGATGGTCTCTTTGCCTGGCAAGCGAAACAACTGGGCTACCCGTTTCTCGTGTTTTGGCATGGTTGGGATAAATCTTTTGAGGCCATTGTTGAAAAAAAATATCTTGGTTTTTTCAAAAGAACTTTTGGCCAAGCGGCTGGCTTTATTGTTCTTGCATCGGAGTTTGAGCGAAAACTGCGGGAGTGGGGGGTGACGGCACCTGTTTACCAGGAAACCACCAATGTGGAAGAAAGCCTTCTTGATGGAATTGATGTACAAGAGAAATGGTCTGAGTCTACACACTTATCGCAAATTAAAATACTCTTTCTTGCCAGGCTGGAACGAAATAAAGGTGTATTTGAGACAGTGCAGGCATTCAAATTCTTGATTGATAAGAAATTCCCTGTTTGTCTTACTATTGCTGGAGATGGAGTTATTCGCCAGGAACTTGAAGATTATACTCGTGGGCTAGGTCTAACGTCACAGCAGGTTCATTTTACAGGGGATATTCGCGGTAAAGAGAAAATTCAGGCTTTTGCTGAACATCATATCTATTGTTTTCCCACTTTCTACGGTGAAGGGCTACCAACCTCCGTTCTTGAAGCCATGGCCTTTGCTATGCCTGTTGTAACTCGTCCTGTGGGCGGTTTGGCTGATATCGTTGAGGATGGTAAGATGGGTGAACTTGTTCAG
>JAESPV010000023.1 GCA_016765495.1 Desulfocapsa sp.
CTTGCGGAGCGCAGCGTAGCGAGTGCCAATCGCTTGAGCGGACACTTCCGCTCAGCTCCGCCATTCTTGCTGAATCGCAGCGTTCTTGTGGAGCGTAGCGGAACAAGGACGCTGCGATTCAGCAAGAACCATTGATTATCAGATTTCCTTGCCCTGCTAAGTTGATAATAAAGACACTTTCAGGTATATTAGCCTCAGCCCAATATCATTATCACCACTAAATAATACTATCACAGAAGAAAAGGAATGCCAAAACAAAAGAAGCAAAAAATCCTTGATGAAGTCAGCGAAGTAATGAGGGTTAAGCATTACTCTATACACACAGAGCGCGCCTATTCCGAATGGATTAAACGATTTATTATTTTTCATGGAATGCAGGAAAGGGAGGAGCTGCTTGTCGAAGGTGAGAAAAAAATTGAAGATTTTTTAACAAATCTGGCCGTGAATCGCAATGTTGCACCTTCAACACAGAATCAGGCGATGAATGCATTGATCTTCCTCTATAAAAAAGTACTTAAACAGGAGTTGAATGGGGAAATTGATGCGGTTCGCGCAGCAAAGAAGGTTAGAATTCCTGTTGTACTTTCCCGTGAGGAGGTGGCTTCGGTGATCGGAATCATGAAGGATGTTTCCCGTATAGTGGTACAATTACTTTATGGAAGTGGTTTACGGATCAGCGAAGCACTTCGGCTGAGAGTCCATGATCTTGACTTTGAGTACCAACAGATAACGGTTCGTTCGGGTAAAGGTGGAAAAGATCGGGTAACCACATTTCCAAAATCATTGGAGCCATCACTTCGCATCCATTTAAGCTGGGTGAAAGCGATGCATGAACTGGATATTAAAGACGGTTTTGGAGAAGCTTATCTGCCTTTTGCTCTAGAACGAAAATTTCGAAATGCCGCGAAAGAGTGGGGATGGCAGTATGTCTTTCCGGCTCGGTCTCTTTCCAAAGACCCAAGAAGCGGAAAAACACGACGGCATCATGTTGACCCGAGTATCGTTAACAAAGCTATTAAAGCTGCAGTAAAAAAAACGGGTATTAACAAAAAAGTCAGCGCCCATTGCTTCCGGCATAGTTTTGCCACGCATCTTTTGCAGCGAGGTACCGACATTCGTACCATTCAGGCCTTGCTTGGGCACAGTGATGTTTCTACCACCATGATATACACCCACCTCCTCCAGCAGGGCGGCCATGGTGTAGAAAGCCCACTGGATGATCTTTTCAGGAATGCGACCTGAAAATAATTGATGAATCGAGCGGTCAATGTCACTTTTTGTAACCACTCTGCAAACTGCCAAAGAAAAGAAATTTTCCACCGTTTCCCAACAACACCATCCCTACTGGAATCAGCCTTTTATATTCCGGCGCAAAATTCCATTAATGCTGACCCGCTGCAAAGCAGGTTCGGTATGCAATACAATTTTATTTCCGGGGTTGGCACGAGTGAGCTCCTCACCCTTTTCCGTTTCCATACGAACAACAGTACAGGAATCACACTCAACACCCGGCAACATATATTCTATTTTATCGCCAGTTTCCAGCACATTCCTTGCCTCAACCAGCGGTCTAAGACCGGCTCTTCTGACCACAGCAACCGGCTCCACTTTCATCTGGACTCTTGGAGAATTGTAAAGCATTTCAGAGCTGCCAGGGGCTTTTCTAAAAAAATTCTCACTGATTCCCCGCGTTCCGGTTTTCACAATTTCTTCACTGAATATTGATGGCAGTACAATATCTGCAGGATCCTCCCAGGCCTCTGCTGGCAGATCCCGCAGGTAATCAAGTGCTGCCCGGTAAATTCTGGTTACGCCGCCCACATAAAATATGGACTTCATTCTCCCTTCTATTTTTAGAGAATTGGCACCACTTGCAAGAAGTTCCGGTAAGCCATCAAGCAGACAAAGATCTTTCGAGTTAAAAATATATGTCCCCCGTTCATCTTCCTCCACAGGAAAATATTCACCAGGCCGTTTTTCTTCGATCAGCTTATAACTATAGCGACAGGGATGAGCACAGGCTCCCTGGTTAGCATCTCTTCCAGTCATATAATTTGAAAGCATACATCTTCCGGAATAGGAAATGCAAAGTGCGCCATGTACAAAAACTTCCAATTCTCCACAGGTTGTCCCCCGAACTTCCCGAATCTCGTCAAGCGACAATTCACGAGCAAGATTGAGGCGGCTGACTCCCTGTTCAAACCAGAATTGTGCCGCCTGAGCATTGGTGACATTTGCCTGGGTTGAAAGATGTACCGGGATTTGCCGAACACACTTTTGTGCCCGCCTTAAAATTCCAGGATCGGAAATTATTAAACCGTCAACACCCGCCTTTTGCAGCTGAAACAGATAGTCATCAAGACCTGCAAAATCACGGTTATGAGCCAGGATATTAATGGTTACATACACTTTCACACCCAGATCATGGGCATACCCCACGGCTTCCACCATCTTTTCATCACTGAAATTACCAGCCTTTGCCCGCAGGCTGAACTGCTTTCCCCCCATATACACCGCATCTGCACCATAGTGAATTGCGGTCACCATCTTTTCAAAATTACCTGCTGGTGCAAGGAGTTCAGGGATGGGCGGGACCACGGCTTTGTTGCTTTCTTTTTTATTCATTTTACACTATTATTGGTGATCAAACATAAACTTACAATTTTGCAGTATTGAGCTGGTTGAAGGTCTACAAGTTCAATACTGCAGACTGAATACTAAGGCAAGAGATCAAGTGGGAAAATCACAAATCGGCATAGCCATGAGCGGGGGAGTTGACTCCACTGCCTGTGCACTCCTTTTACAGAAAAAATATGAGGTTCACGGTTTTTTCATGCAACTTGCCCAGCCCGATCTCGCTCAGCAGCTTCAACGTGTAAAAAAAATTGCCGCCCTGTGCAACATTCCTCTTCAGGTTATTGATCTGCGGAGTCGTTTCGAAGAAAAAGTTTTACGTTATTTTACCCGTTCCTATCAAAATGGATACACGCCAAATCCCTGTATAATTTGTAATCGTGAGATTAAATTTGGCCTGTTTATGGATGCTATCTGCGACCGCGGCATTGAGCGTATTGCCACTGGACATTATACAAAAATCATTGCAGACAACGGTTGTTTCTTTCTCCAACAGGGAGAAGATACAAAAAAAGATCAATCCTATTTTCTGGCAAGAGTAAGCCAGAAACAACTTGCAAGAGTCGAATTTCCTTTAGGCTCCATGACAAAAGAGCATGTGTATGATTTTGTAGAGGAACATGGCTTTGCAGATTTCAGAGGACAGGAAAGTCAGGATGTCTGTTTTCTGGGAGACCGTTCTGTCGGGAATTTTCTTGAAGCACGGGACTCAAAGCCTGCAGCAGGCGGTGATATTGTGGATATAAAAGGCTTGGTCCTGGGCAGGCACAGTGGTATTTACAACTATACAATCGGGCAAAGAAAGGGCTTAGGCATTGCGGCTGCAACTCCTCTCTATGTTATCCATATCGATGCCGCACAGAATCGTGTTGTTGTTGGTGAAAACCATGAGCTGTTTCAGAGAAAAATCGTAATAAACAATGTTTTGTGGACTTGCGACAAAACACCTCTCTGCAATCACGATTATCAGGTTAAAATTCGCTATGGCCACCAGGCGCAGGATGCACAAATTAAACACATTTCAGATTCCCGATATCAGGTTTCATTTACGGAAAAACAAAGGGCAATCACTCCCGGACAATTTGCTGTGATCTATGACCAGGATCTGGTAATTGGCAGTGGTGAAATCCAGTGAAGAAAAAAATCATCATTAACACCCTTGGCTGCAAAGTAAACCAGTACGAATCTGCAGCATTTCTCTGCTCCTTTCAGGAATCCGGCTGCAAGCTGGCTCAAAAAGGAGAAGATGCCGATATTATCGTGATCAACACCTGTGCCGTCACCGAAAAAGCAGGCGCTCAATCCCGCCGTACCGTGCGCAGACTTATGCATCGTCATCCAAAAGCAAAAGTCGTTATCACCGGCTGCTATGCACAACTTGCCGCAGTTGAGCTTGCAGAGATGGTGGAGACTTCGGTCTGCATAGTGGGCAACGGCAATAAGCACCTCCTCGTTGAGGCAGCTCTTGAAGCAGACCCCTGCGACCTCACCATACTCATGGGCCGCATCCTCAACAAAAAGGAAGTTTGCGATCTGCCCATGAAACGATTTGGTGATCGGACCCGTGCCTATCTCCGGGTCCAGGACGGCTGCACAAATTTCTGCACCTATTGCATTGTCCCCTACACCCGCGGCCCCAGTCGCAGTGTTCCCATACACAATGTATTGGCTCAAATCACCCGTTTTGAAAATGCAGGCCACAGAGAGATTGTGGTCACCGGTATCCACGTGGGAATGTATGGAAAAGACCTGGAAGAAGGCCATGATATTTCATCCCTGATGCTTGCAATCTGCACAGCACATCCCGATATCCGTTTCAGGCTGAGCTCCATTGAGCCGCAGGAAATCAGTGACAAGCTGCTTGCTGCAATGAAATCCTGTGATAACTTTATGCCGCATTTCCATATCCCGCTCCAGAGTGGTGACGACACTATTCTTAGTCGTATGCATCGAAACTATGACCGGGAAACCTTCCGTAAGATCATCCAAAAATGTATACACACTTTTCCCGATGCCGCCATAGGCATTGATATTCTTACGGGATTCCCCGGTGAAGGAGAAAAGGAGTTCGCACACTCCAGAAGTCTACTTGAGGAAATTAACGCCACCTATTTCCATGTTTTCCCCTATTCTAAACGTCCCGGAACTCCTGCAGCAAACTACAAGGATCAGGTTCCAAAGGCTGTGAGCCAACAGCGGGTGGAAGAGTTACGAAATCTTGGAGAAAGCAGGAAACAAACGTTCTATTCACGTTTTCTTAAAACTAAACGACCTGTTTTAGTGGAACACAAACGCACAGCAGATAATCTTCTCAGTGGGTTCACGGATAATTATATCCCAGTTGTTTTTTCAGGAAAAGACAGCCTGATGGGGCAGATCATTCCTGTATATCTTGACCAGCTAAGCGATGGTGTTGTTCAAGGCAAACAGGTGGAAGACTAATCATGCTTGGAGAGATCATAGCCATAGGAAATGAGCTCACCTCTGGGAGAATTCCCAATACCACCAGTGGCTTTGCTGCTCATCATCTTTTTGAAGCAGGGTTTGACATTTACGCCATGCACACCATCGGCGACACACCTGAGCTTATCGGTGAAGCCCTTAACCGTGCTCTTGGCCGTGTTGACTTTGTGCTGGTTACCGGAGGACTTGGACCAACCGATGATGATCTCACAACCGAGGCAGTATCCGAAGCTTTAAACCGCCCCACCCTGCCTAACCTTGAGATACTATCCCTTATCCGGCAACATCTGGATTCCAATACGGAACACCCGGCTGGTTCTCTTGAAAAGCTTGCATGGCTGCCGGAAGGCGCCGAAACATTAAGCCCGAAAACAAGAATGGCAGGTTTTCAGCTTGTTCACAACGGTAAACCCATTTTTTTTCTTCCCGGCATTCCCCACCAGATGCGTACCCTGCTTGTGGAGCAGGTACTGCCTCGTCTGGCTACATGGTACGATGGCAAACAACTGACAAGTTCACAAAAGGTGTTTAAGATTTTTGGGAAAACCGAACTTGAAATCAACCATATTATAAAAGATCTCGCACTGGATGACGCTGTGGAAATTGGCTATTACCCGGTTTTTCCTGATGTCCACCTGAGTATGACTATTCGGGGCGGTAATAAGAACAAAACGGATCTTCTAGCCCGAAACAGCTCCCGTCTCATAACAGACAGTCTTGGGTCTTCAATTTATGGCAGTGACCGTGACACCATGGAATCGGTTGTCGGTATATTGCTGCAGAAAAACAATAAAAAACTTGCAGTTGCTGAATCCTGTACCGGCGGCCTGATCAGTCATTTAATAACTTCCGTTGCCGGCAGCTCGGACTATTACCTGGGCGGTGTAACGTCATATGCAAACTCCATGAAAACCAGCTATCTTGGAGTAAAAGAAGATTTGCTCATTGAACATGGTGCTGTGAGCCGGGAGGTTGCAATCGCCATGGCGCACGGAATGCGTGTACAAAGCAATGCGGATCTTGCCATCTCTGTAACCGGTATTGCAGGACCTAGCGGCGGCAGTGACGACAAACCAGTGGGCACAGTTTTCATCGGACTTTCAGAGAAAAATGAAACAACGGTACAGCGGTTTCTGTTTGCAGAAAACAGATATGAAATACAGCGATTAACAGCACAGACAGCACTTGATATTGTCAGACATCATCTGTTACAAACAGAAACATCATATTTTCACGAAAACTAATCACAACAAGGAACTCATATGGCAACAAAAGATAAAGAAGGCAGTGTTGAAAATGCGCTTAACCAGATACATCGACAATTCGGCAAAGGATCCATCATGCGTCTGGGTTCTGCTGCTATTGAGAAGATTCCCGTCATTTCTACCGGTTCCTTGAGTCTTGATATTGCTCTTGGAGTGGGCGGATTCCCAAAAGGACGAATAACGGAAGTCTACGGCCCGGAATCTTCAGGCAAAACCACCCTTGCACTCCATGTGGTTGCGGAAGCTCAGAAATCAGGTGGAACAGCAGCCTTTATTGATGCCGAGCATGCCCTCGACACTGCTTATGCTGAACGACTCGGAGTAGATGTGGACAATCTCCTCGTATCACAACCGGATTTTGGTGAGCAAGCACTTGAAATTGCTGAAATCCTCATTCGTTCTGGTGGCGTGGATATCATTGTCATCGATTCCGTCGCAGCGCTTGTTCCCAAAGCAGAGATTGATGGTAATATCGGCGATTCCCATATGGGCTTACAGGCTCGCCTTATGTCACAGGCCATGCGTAAATTCGCCGGAGTCTTAAATAAAAGCAACACTGTCCTGATTTTTATCAACCAGATCAGAATGAAAATTGGAGTGATGTTCGGGAATCCCGAAACCACCACAGGTGGTAATGCTCTTAAGTTTTATTCTTCCCTGCGTCTCGACATCCGAAGAATTGGTGCCTTGAAAGATGGCCAGGAAATTGTTGGTAACCGCACTAAGGTCAAAGTGGTGAAAAACAAAGTAGCTCCGCCCTTTCAAATTGCAGAATTTGACATTGTGTACGGTGAAGGTATCTCCAAGGAAGGTGACCTCCTCGATCTTGCCGTGGAGCAGGATATCGTGGACAAAAGTGGTTCCTGGTATTCGTATCAGGATGAACGTATAGGCCAGGGAAGGGAGAACGCCAAGCGATTCCTCAGGGACCATCCTGAGATGTTTAGCGATATCGACCAGAAAGTTCGTATGGGATTTGGTTTAGTTGATCCGGTTGGGGATGAAAAAAAGGAAGAAACAGGAGCTGCGGAATAGAGCAAAAGCATGTCGTAGCGGACAGAGAGAATACCTTCAGAATTATTCCCTGTCCGCTGCTTTGTTCTTTTCTTTTTAGTCTTTGTCTCCAATCGACCTGATTTGCTTAATCATCCCAGTCGTTGATGTATCATTTACAAAGGCTATCCTCTCCACTCTTCCACCGGCTGCCTTAACTTCCTTTGCACCAACAATTTCATCCTCTTCCCAGTCGGCACCCTTTACCAAAACATCGGGGCATAAGGTGGAAATCAGATTGAGCGGAGTATCTTCTCCAAAAAGCACAACCGCATCTACACAACCTAGTGCCGCCAAAACCCTGGCTCGCTGGATTTCATTATTAATTGGTCGCGAAGGCCCTTTAATTGAACGGATAGACTGATCATCATTTAAACCAAGTACCAGAAAATCTCCCTGTCTTCGTGCTTGCTGGAGGTAATCAACATGCCCGGCATGAAGAATATCAAAACAGCCATTGGTAAATACAATTTTCTGCCCTATCTGCTTTCGGACAGTCACTTTTTGCACCAATTGCCGTAAAGATATCACCTTATCACTATCTTCCACTGCCCAGGGAGAAGGAGAAACGCTGTTAAAACGCTGCCGCAATTCCTTCTGAACTTCCCAGTTAATTGGAACTACTATTGATTCCTGACTTTTCCCAGCTTCCGCAAGAATCTCACCGTCTGGCGCAATAACGAGAGAATGACCACCCATCTTCAAACCATCCCACTCACCGCATGCATTTGCAGCGACCACAAAAGCCTGATTTTCTATGGCGCGCGCCTGAAGCAGAATTTGCCACTGTTTAATACGTGCCAAAGGCCACTCGGCAGACATGAGCAGAATTTCTGCCCCCTGACAACATTGTAAGCGTGCAGTATCAGGAAACCGAAGGTCATAACAGACGAAGCCTCCAACCAGCCCACCCCCATTCAGGTCTATGGGGCTTGGTCTCTTGCCTGCCTGAAACCATTTATCTTCTTGCCATAAAGAAAAAAGATATTGTTTGGCAATCCCACAGGAATCGGCTGAACCGAGCCCTGAAAAGACTATTTTATTATACAGCCCCCCCTCTTCTTTAAAGGGGAGTGAACCAGCAAGAACTATCCCGTAGGACTGTGCCAATGCCTCAAGTTCGTCAAGAAGATCCGGGATTTCATCACCTAAACGATCCAAGTGCTCATAGACAAACCCGGTGGCCCATACTTCCGGTAATGCTATCAGGCTGCCTGGCGGTGGGGCTAAGGCAGTTAAACTCTCTCTCACCTGTGCAAGATTCTTTTTAATATCACCGGCAAGTATCTCAAACTGGAGAAAACCGAGATGGGAAACTGATTTGTCAAACACAGGCAACTCGACTGGCAGGAAGGCTTTTGGTTACGCTGGATAAGTGCCTTGTGGGTATTTGTAACATTTCGCTATAAGGGATAATCCAGAATTTCCTGTTTTTAATTTTTTCTTTCATGGCGTAAGGCACTGAACACTTCACTATAAGGGTTATCGGTTATGCAGCTTGATCCTGCAAAGCAGAAGCGGCAAGTTCTGAAACAGAGAGTACTGAAATTTCACCATCGCTATACAAACGAACTTCCTGCTCATCGTCTAACAAGGACTGTAAGGCGTCATCCTGCACGCTTCCACCAAGGAGGCCCAGGGCTTTGGCTGCAAGTCCTCGTACTGTTGCATCCGCAGATTCAAGATAGGGGAACAAATCGGGAATGATCTCTTTTTGCAGCAACAAAGCCTGACGTTTCTCTGCAAGTCGGCAGATGCCCCAGAGCACTCCGCGCTGCAGCGCTGGAAGCTCAAGGAAATTACCATCCTGATGTGCAAGAGGCCCATCAGGATGTATATAGGATATCAACATATGCAGATATTCATCACAGAGCCCATCATGATGATACATTGCCTCTGCCATGGCCTCCGGTGCACCCCAGCCTATGCCGCCAGACTCATCATTAAGGCTCCAGATATAGCGCCGCATAATAATCCGCGCTGCCTCCATATCCTTATCTGCAAGCCGTGCGAGCACCTCGCCAAACACCGTTACGGTATGCCAGCGAAGCATTTCTTCAGGACGGCACAGGGCTGAAAAAAGTGGATTCACCAGTCCACGTTCATCATATTTTGCAAGTTCTCTAAGGCTTTTACCAAGATCCCCCTCTGCCAAAAGCGCAAGAACCTTTTTCTTAATTTTTCTGTTCATCAACATGCCCCTCAAACAGTAATTATTATCAAGAAGACAATAAACATACAGATGAGGATGGCAAGGTCTCCATCTGACTATTTAACAGGCAAGGTAAATACCCGTTTTGAGAGTTCTGAATCAAGCAGAAATAAACCACTGGAGTCATTGCCGATTAAACGAAGCCTGTCCACGATTTCACCAACTGTGGCCTCTTCTTCAACCTGCTCAGTGATAAACCAGTCCAAAAAGGCCTTTGTTGCGTGATCACGAACATCAAGTGCCACGTCAATCAGATCATTGATAAGCTCCGTCACCCCTTCTTCGTGGGCGAGGACATGTTCAAATGCATCAAATGGTGACTCCCACTGAGTTTGTGGTTTGGCAATGGCTTCAAACTGGACACGTCCCCCACGTTCATGAACATAGTCATAGATTTTCATGCCATGGAACATCTCTTCCTGTACCTGGGCACGCATCCATTTTGCAAATCCCGAAAGGCTGATTGACTGAAAATAAGATTCCATTGCCAGGTATAGATAGCTGGAATATAACTCTGCATTCACCTGTTTGTTTAAGGCTTTTTCCATTTTCTTTTTCATTGTGATACTCCTCATTTAATTTTAGCAAAACGTACTATAAGCTTCTGTAATAACAAACATCGATGTTAAACGGTAAGCCCAGCACTCTTTTCAGTATCCCCTTGAAAGTATGAGTACCTTTACCATTATCCATCATCAATCCTCTTCATTCCTTCCATAAGCATTCCCATAAATCCTCCAAGAATGTCAAGCTCAGCATCACGCTTACTCAAACCATAAACAAACTTGAACCGCCCATTACTGATGGCCAGGATATCATAAAAAGCTTCACGACCATCCTTTGAATTATAGGTCGCAAACACAAGCTCCCCCCCATTAAATAAAAGGGTCGCATTTTTCTCCCCGACCTCCAATTTTAAGCGGCCGGTTTTCTGGTTTGAATTGATCATTTGACACAGTTCAAGGGGAGGAATATCTGCAAGCTGTCCTACCATTCCAGAAGATAATTCTTCAGCACGCTGGTCGTTGATGGTAGTAATACGGCTCACCAGAAGTTTATAGAAAAACACCTGGAGGGTTGGAAAGCGGTTTAAAACATGACGAAAATTCTTCTGACTAAGGCTTGCAATCTGGCAGGGTTCCATGGCCATGATTGTTGTGGTAACACGATCCCCTGACAAAAGGCTCATCTCTCCAAAAACATCACCACGCCCCATTTCAGCAAGCGTCACCCCGTCCTCATCCAAAACTTCTACTTTCCCGGAGACAATAATAAAGAGACTTGAAGCGGAATCACCCTTCTGGATAATAGGAAAACCCCAGTTGTAATTCTCGAAAACAAGTAGAGTGACAAGATCAAGGAGATCATCATCGGATAGTGGCTGGAATATCTCAATGGTACGGAGAAGACCGGCATAACGGCCGGTTGATTTCAACTTTTCACGCCGCTCGGCAGCGGCAAGAAGTTTCATCTGGATGGTTGCGAATTCTTTTTCTTTTTTAAATTCAAAACGGATAATACCGGTGCAGCCACCACACTCAAATTTTGTTTTCTTTTTACTCCCTTGAAGATAACGCTCATAAGCAATATCTTCGGAGGTAAGTTCAAGGATATCTTTTGTCAGAACAAGACAGGTGGGCTTAGCTGCCGGCAGTTTGAGAATCCCGGAGTCTACATGCAATTCTTCACCCACATTATAAAGCGGGCAATGTCTCTCTTCGGTGATAATAAAAACACCGTTACGAAATTGCATAGGCTTTCCTCACTGACCTCAGTCAGAACGTCCAAAAAATAGATACATCAGAAAACCAAGTAACGCTGCACCACCAAATACCACCGGCAAAATCTTTCCAACCTGCACCTCCCCACCCACAATTAATGTATTCATATAGTCAGTACCGCTCACATACCAAACACCTACAAAAGCAGCAACAACGATTAGATCCCTGAAGGACTGTTTATACAGAAGATACATGACAAACAACACGAAAGGAACCAGAAACCAGGGGTTAGTAAACAAGCCGACATAGTCAACATTTGCAACCTGCTCCTGGACGTGAGTCGAATCAAACCAACTCAACATCTTGTCAAAAAAATCTCCCATTAATATTGCTCCTCTATTGTTTTCAGACCTGCAATGCTTTCGACAAAAAACACCTCAAACCCGGAAATTGTAACCGTTTGGAGAGTACCAAGGGTTCCCCCCAAGGGTACTGCTTTCAGAGCACATTCGAATCGCCATGCGAGCTATAGTAATTCATCCGTGAACATGGCGATTAGGGCGACAATAAGTGCTAGCTGAATACTTACCTTGCATCAAAGATGCGCCCTTTGACAGTTGTACTTTTTTCTATTTTAGCGCAAGAATTTATTTTTTTCACCTACCTTTTCTTTTTCAGTGGCAGATGCTCCTGTTTCAACCTCACAATACAATATTAGCAACAGTCCACAGGGCTCCCCCCATAATTGCTTATATTTTCGCATTTACTCCCCAACGAGATGGTGCGTTTGTAACACTTCCCGTGCAGCCGAACACTCAAGAAAAACATTCTGAGACTCAACTCTCTGGTACACAACTTATGAGTCCCAAATAACAAAAACCTCAACCACCCATACTACGAGAACTTCTTTAAAATTCAATTAATAATAGAACGATAAAAACAGAACCACCTTGACAACAAAACCAATTAAAAATACACTTTAGCTAGTAATGGGTATTTATCGATATGATGAGGTGGAATTCTTGGACAGGTAACTTTATTCTGGTAGGGCAGCATGCTGACACGGCCATACAACCACATGTTATTAAAGTATTTTCTTGCCGTTTTTGTGACAGGACTCTGTTTCTTGTATGCTATGTGGTTTTTCCATGACAAGTACGTTTTGAATACTGAGAAGCAACATATTACACGCCAAGCTGCAAGCTACCTGGCCACAAATAAACAGAAGCTCAACGACACTTTCCGTGTAATTATAAAGGATCTACTGACCCTTGCCAGAACACATGAACACAAATTAACAGGAAACGATGCATCGCAACACAAGGATCTGCTCCATGATTTTCTTGTCTATTCCAACGGAAAGAAAATATATGACCAGATTCGATATATTGACGAAACAGGCCAGGAGGTAATACGGATCAATTACAACCAAGGCCAACCCGTTGTTGTCCCTAAAGAGCAACTTCAAAACAAGGCGAAGCGCTACTATTTCACCGACACCACCAGCCTGAAGAAAGGTGAGATATTTATCTCTCCCCTGGACTTAAATATTGAACATGGCCTAATAGAAAAACCCGAAAAACCGATGATACGCTTTGGCACGCCCGTCTTTGATCACCTTGGTATCAAAAAAGGCATTCTACTTTTGAATTATTACGGCGACCATCTGCTTTCCCTTTTAGCTCAGACAACTACGTGGGATCCTGGATTTTTAATACTGCTCAACAATCAGGGATATTGGCTCAAAAGCAACATTCCCGGCGAAGCATGGGGATTTATGTATGAGAAGCAGTCGCTAACATTTGCCAATCGCTTCCCTTCCTTTTGGGAGCAAATTTCAAACAGCAATAGTGGATATTTTTTTTCCCCGAACGGGTTGATTGCATACACCACTGTTTTTCCGCTGGAAGAAATTAGAGCAGCTGCCTCAAGTACTGGATCGGGAAGACCTTTTGATGTGAGTATATCTCCACTGGACAAGAAGGGATACCCATGGAAAATGGTATATCAAATCCCATCAGAGACTATTCAGGCTATCTCCCAAAATCATCGAAGCAGTCAACTCCTGCTGTTTCTTCCTCTTGTAGTAATCATTACCATTTTTTCGATACTTTTGGCGACCTTACTAGTGAAACGGCACACAAGTCATGAAAAACTCGTAAAAAGTAAGCGCACACTAACCGCCCTGCTCGCAAAAAGTAACCAGGCACAAGAAGCATTACAGGAAAAGACAACAACACTCGACAACATCCTCCACAGTGCAAAGGCAGTGGCCATAGCCACCACTGATATGAACTTTGTCATTACCTATTATAACCGAATGGCTGAAAAGTTCTTTGGCTATACTGCCGCTGAGGTAATCGGAAAGACTGTGATGGAAATACATCGAATGAAAGATGTCAATACAGAGCACTTTCAGCATGCAGTCGACATAGTCCATCAGAAAGGGGAGTATTGCTATTCCCTAGCCCAACAGACAGACGATGGTATTCGTGAACTGGATAGCACAGTGGCTGGTATCTTTGATGCTGATCACAATTTAACTGGCTACTCCTTGTTTGCCTATGATGTTACAGAGCACAAACAACAGAAAAGAGAACTGCAACGTTTGCAGACCGCCATTGAACAGACATCAGAAACTGTGGTTATTACTGATTCCGAAGGAACCATCCAATATATTAACCCCGCTTTTGAAAAGCTTACCGGATATACCGCTGACGAGGCAATCGGAAATAACCCAAGTATTCTGAAAAGTGAAAAGCATCCTACTTCATTCTATGAAAATATGTGGCTCACGCTAAAACGGGGCGAGGTCTGGCGCAGCAATTTGATCAATAAGAAAAAAGATGGATCTCTATTTGAGGAAGAGGCTAGCATTTCCCCTGTTTTGAACGCAGAAGGCCAAATCATCAACTTTATAGCTGTTAAACGTGATGTAAGCAAAGAAGTAATTCTCGAGCAACAACTGCGTCAGGCCGCTAAAATGGAAGCAATCGGCACCTTGACCGGTGGTATCGCCCATGACTTCAACAATATTCTCACGGGTATTCTTGGGTACACTCAACTGATGCAAACAAAAGCAGCTGCCTGCGACCCCATACAAAAAGACCTGGAACAGGTGATTTTAGCTGGTAAAAGAGCAGTTGACCTAGTTAGCCAGCTCCTCACTTTCAGTCGTCAGGGGGAAGCTCTTCCCCGCAAACCACTCAGAATCCAGCCTGTTATCAGAGAGGTACTCCAGCTCGTAAGAGTGGCACTGCCGGCGACAATCCTGATCAAGGAGAAACTTGTTGCTGACAAAAGCCTGATATTAGCAGATCCCACCCAGATGCATCAACTGTTAATGAATCTTGTAATCAATGCCAAACATGCCATGGGTGATGATCCGGGTACGCTAACGGTTTCCCTGGTTAAAGTCCTGTTCACAGATTCCTGTCAACCTGACAATTGTCCAGCATTAAAACCCGGCCCCTATTTTGATCTGTGTATCAGTGATACGGGTTGCGGCATGGATGAATCGATCCAGGAAAAGATATTTGAGCCGTTTTTTACTACCAAAAGAGCCGGTCAGGGAACCGGACTTGGTATGTCTGTCGTTCACGGTATTATCAAAGAGCATGAAGGAGAGATTACCGTCAGCAGCGCATCACAACAAGGAACAACATTTCATATCTATTTACCCGTGATTGAGGATGTCCCTCTAAACAAGCATCAATGAACAATCACTGCAAGGTTGACGAACACATACTGCTTGTTGATGATGAGACAGTACTGCTAACGATGACGGAACAATTGTTAAACAATCGTGGTTGCATAATCACATCTTTCAGCAGCTCTCCGGAAAGGAAACACTAATGGCGTCTAAACATGATCCTCAGGACTCTTCGGTGCTTTTATGTGCTTATTTAGCGATATCTTCAACAAGGAAAATATCGGGGTTCTTGGCATCAGTGAGTATATACAAAACCCCATCAATGCATACATATTGATAAGCACAATTAACATTTGCATATCAGTATGGTTGATGATATTTTTCAATAAACACTTATTAAACGAGGCAACAAATGACTATCAAAAAAAGAATAGGGCTTCTTTCACTGACCCTGGTCGCCCTACTGTCACTCACTGCTGTACTTCAATCTCAGTCGGTTGGCAGGATAAGCAACCAGTGGACGGAATATCAGGAGAATGCGCTGCTGCGTCAGAATCTTCTGGCTGAAATCAAATCTCAGTTTGGTTACGGTGGTTTTATCCATAATTTTAAGAACCATGTTCTCCGTGGAACGCAGAAATACGCTGACCGGTTTATGCAAAACAGGAATCGTATGTATCAGGCATTCACTGCTTATGAAAGTCTAACTCTTTCTCCGGAAGAGCGTAGAGCGCTGAAAACTGTGCATGGCGTAGCCACACAGTATGCTGAGGCGATTAATTTATCTGTTGCCATGCACAACAGTGGTAAAAGCAGTATTGAGATTGATAAGGCTGTAAAAATTAACGATTCTCCAGCATTTGAGGCTTTTCTTATGCTTGAAGAGGAAATCAAAGCACTGGAAAAGGCGGCTGAGGAATCCCTGAACGATTCTATCCGAACACTTCGATTGCTCATGCTGATAACCGGGATTGTTTTAGTGATATTTTTACTACTCTTCTTTTCATTTCTTATAACGGTTGGACGACGTCTTTCCAGTATCGAGCAGGCAACCGTAGAGGTGGGTAAGGGAAACTTCTCCTTCCCCATTCCAGTACAGGGCAATGACGAAATCTCTTCCATCGGCAAGGCGCTTGTTGCTATGTCTGGAAAATTGAAGGCAGTTCTCAGTCAAATCCAGAAACAGGCAGAAGCCCTCTCAGTCTCCTCAAATACGTTATCTGGTATTTCAAATGAGCTCTTGGATGGCACAAAAGATGCCTCCAGCCAAGCGGTGAGTGTGGCCGCAGCAACAGAAGAGATGAGCAGCAATATGAACTCGGTGGCAGCGGCAAGTGAAGAAGCCTCCACCAATGTCAGTATGGTTTCCAGTGCCATTGAAGAAATTCTCTGCTCAATTGACGAAGAAACAAAACTGACAACCAAGGCACAACAGATCACACGCAGCGCTGTGGGGTTAGCTGCAAGCTCTTCTGGAAAAGTTGATGCCCTTGGTACTGCAGCAGAAGAGATCAGCAAGGTCACCGAAGTAATCACAGAAATCTCAGAGCAAACCAATCTGCTTGCATTAAATGCAACTATTGAAGCGGCCAGGGCCGGTGAGGCGGGGAAAGGATTTGCTGTGGTAGCCAATGAGATTAAAGAACTGGCAAAACAGACATCTGCTGCAACAGGAGAGATCAAGAAAAAAATCACCTCAATCCAGGGTTCGACCAACGAGACAGTGACCGAAATACGACAAATCAGCCAAGTCATCACTGAAGTAGACAGTATTGTGACAGAAATCGCAGTGGCAGTTCAGGAACAGAGTGCAACATCAGGGGAAATTTCCCAAAACATAATACAGGCAGCAGAAGGGATTTCCGAGGTGAATGAAAATGTGGCGCAGACCTCAGCGGTATCAGCAGAAATTGCCCAGAACATTGCAGAAACCAGTAATGTTGTAGCAAGTCTCTCCGAGAATGGGAAAAACATTAAAGATACAGCAGAGCAGCTTGCCGGTCAGGTTTCTCTGCTCAATAATCTGACAGAACAATTCCAGCAGAAACAGTAATAATAACGTAACTTGCATGATGATGAGTTATTGAGTAAAGCGATTTAATACCTCATCATGCAAGTTACTATTTGCCAGGAAATCTTTTCCCAAGCCCGGAATGTCTTTCTATTTTTCCTGCCACTGCGCAATCAAACACATCACGACTCGAACTCACTTTCACGCTTTGTTGTGCTCGTGTTACGGCAGTATACAGTAACTCACGGGTAACAAGGTTTGAATCCTTTTCGGGAAGCACTACAAGAACTTCACCGACTTCGGTTCCCTGGCTCTTATGAATGGTCAGCGCATAAACAGTTTCACAACTCCCAATCCTTCCCGGAAGTACTCCCTGCAAACTTCCATCCGCTCGCTCAAACCAGACCTTTACAGAGTCCGGGTTGCCGGGATCGGGAAGGCATATTCCCATATCTCCGTTATACAGATCAAGGCTATATTCATTTCTGCTTATAATGACCGGTCGCCCGATGTACCAGTCTGTTCCAAAACAGTCATAGCCATTTTGAGTAAGAACGTTTTCCACTGCTGCATTTATTCCTGATACACCTGCAGATCCGTGGCGCAAGGCACACAGTATTTTGAAGGAGTTAAAAATCCGAAACAACTTTTTATACTCGTCAAAGCTTGTAATTCCACCAACGGCTTCCATGTATTTACAATACATTTTGCCGCCATATTCAGCAGCGTCCCCTTCAAGCAGAGAGACATTCGCAGGCGATCCCCCAAGCATAAGCTCCCATGCAGATGCAGCATTACCAGTATTGATTGCATGAGAAAATTGTTTTATTCCTTTATCAAAGCGATAACTTTTCTGTAATTCCACAGTGTTCCCTGGAAGGTGGGCTATCATATCAGCAAGCACAGTTCCAGACTCCACCGAGGCCAACTGATCCTTATCCCCGAGCAGAATCAGACGGCTGCCAGGTTTCAATGCAGCCACAAGCTTTGCCATAAGAGCGAGATCTACCATGGAGGCCTCATCAACGAGCACCAGGTCAAAAAACAGCGGATTTTCGGTGTTATGCCGAAAGAACGGAGAATTACGCCTTACCCCAAGAAGTCGATGAAGCGTTGAGGCGGTATTCGGGATGCTCTCTTTTATGCTCCCGGAAACAGAGAGTTCCTGAACACTTCTATTAATGGACTCCTGCAGACGCCTTGCTGCCTTTCCGGTGGGGGCAGCAAGTGCAATTCGTAACTGCTGCCTGGAAGCGCTCTGAAGCAGAGCAAGTATCTTTACAACTGTGGTGGTTTTCCCTGTCCCCGGCCCTCCGGAAACAATGAGAAAATTGTGTTGCAGTGCCCTTTCTGCCGCTACTTTCTGCCAATCGGTTTCCTCCTCATTAGCACCGGGAAATAAAGAATCAACCAGAGATTCTTCAGCCGTCAACTCGACGGAATTTTCAAGAAGAGCAGCTATATTTTGTGCAAGAGATTGTTCATGTTCAAAAAAGCGTTGTGTATACAAACACTTCTCAAAAACACGCAGAGGCTTATCAGCGACTCCTGCAAGACCGGAACGAGCAATAAGATCCTCGGCAGCAGGTGTCACAGGAAGGCAGCTATCCCCCGTCGCAAGCCCCACAGAAAGTCTACAGACTAACTCTTGAAAGCGTTTCTGTTCGTTTCCAGTAAGCCGGGAACGTCTGGCAAGAAAGCTTGCAAATTGACTGTCCAGCAGGCGAATATTTTTCTCTTCCATCACCCTCCTCCAAGGCAGTCATAGAGTCCATCAAGTACCGAAAGTTCAGGGCGATAATAATACACACCATTGCCAGGATAGTTTGGATTCATCCCCCTGGCAAAAAGGTAGAATACTCCGCCAAAATTCTGTTCATAGCTATAATCCGTAAGGCTAGCCAGAAGAAATCGATGCAGAACTAAAGTATAAATCCAATACTGCAAGCCATAATTATGATCACGCATGGCAGGTACAAGATTCTCTTTTGTATATTCTCCCAGAGAATCACCAAGATAATTCGTCTTATAATCCATGATATAATATTTGCCCTGATGGCGGCAAACCAGATCAATAAAACCGGTTAAATATCCTTTAAGTTGTCTTTTTTGAATGGGCTGCACCACATCTGAAAAACTAAGCAGTGTGTTGATCTGTTCTGTGGACTCCTCACGGAGATAAAAGTAGAAGGGCATCTCTTTTAACACATCCTTTTCATCGAGATCTGCTAAGGCAAAGAGTTCTTTTCCTCTGTTATCCACAAGTGGTGTACGGGTCACATCACGAAGCAGATTCATCAACTGATCACTTTTAGCCGCAACTCCAAAACGCCTGCCTTGTGCCAGACATTCGTCTTCGTAATCATCACTTCCGGAAAGCATTGCAAATGAGTAATCCTCAAGTAATCCGTGTACCACGTTACCGAAAGCTGCGCCAAAGGGTAAATCATAAATCTTCCCCCAATTATTTGGCTGCGCTTCAACCGATGAATCAGAAGAGCCGTGACGAATCGAATAACCTGCCCCTGCAAGCGCTGAATAACTTGTCATGAGCCACTCGGCAGGAAGTAAGGATCGGGAAAACGTCCGGCAGGAGAGCTGTGATTCTTCCATTATCTGAAAATCCAGCCGTTCCTGCTCAGCATCTTCTGCTACCACTGATCGTAATTCTACTGATTGATCGTCACAGAGACCTGCAAACTGCTCTGTCTGCTCACGGATTCCATCACAATCTGCAAGAGACAGAAGCCAGGACAACGCAGACTTTCGCGAATGTGCCACAGTCCCGCTGCCACTGACATCAGCCCAGAAAACATAACACCTGGAACTGGCGCGGGTCACGGCCACATACAGAAGTCTGACCTCTTCGGCAAGCTCTTCCTCCAAGGCAAATTCCCTTCTTGCAGCAAAATCGACGGAACCCAGATCAGCCACCTGATTGTTCTCCTCATCATGATAGGAGATACAGTTTTTTTCTTTCTCCAGCCAACCTGAGCGGTGCCAGAGGTAGGGGCAGAATACTATCGGGTATTCCAGACCTTTAACCGCGTGCATGGTTACAACATGTACCGCATCTTCATCACTTTCCAGGCGTAATTCCGCATGTTCGCCAGCCTTTCCAGACTCCATTTGTGATGACAGATATTGTAAAACGTGTGCACAGGACAAATTTTCTTTTACCTCAACCTCCTGTACAATCTCTGTGAGATGCATAAGATTTGTAATTCCGCGTTCAACAAGGGGAAGCTTACAGAGGGCTTGAAAAACTGACTCCCTGGCAAAGAGCTTGTTCATCATGGCAAGAAAGCCCTTTTCCAGCCAGAGAGCATGGTATTCGTGGAACCGTTCCATCCATGCGTCCATAAGCAATGGATCGTTGGTTTCCCTGTAAAATGTTTGGCCATTCATGCCAAACCACTTACAGCTCATGGCTGTTCGCAACAACCTGATATCGGAAGGCTGCACCACAGCCTCAAGTACCTGCAGCAGATCGGAACATTCTCTTGTTTCAAAAACAGTTTTTCTGCTCGACATAACAGAGGGAATAGAGGCGTAAGCCAGTGCCTCCTGGAATGCCTCGGCCTGTTTATTGGTTCTTACAAGTATGGCAATATCGCCTGCTCGTACCCGTTTTTTTTCACCAGTATCTGTTAACAGAGAGCTTGTTTGTAATAATTCCTGTATTTCACGCACCACATAGGACAGGATACGGGTACGACATTTACCGGAAGTCCATGCTTTTTTCCCATTGTCATGGGGAGAGTCCAGGCAGCAGTACACCATTGAAGACTGAGCCAGGTTATCCTGCCAAAGCTGTAGATAGTCAGGGTCTTTTGCGGCACTCACTTTTACATAGGGAAGTTCATGACGAACAAAGGCATTGGGGTTCTGCAAAAACAGATTGTTTACAGCAGTGACAAGCTGAGGATTTGAGCGATAATTTTTATCTAATCCCAAAAGGAAATCAGCGGATTTTCCGGCCTGAAAATAGGCATAAATATCTGCTCCGCGAAATTTATAGATGGCCTGTTTGGGATCACCTATAAGATAGAGATAGTGCTGCTTTTCCGTACCTCCAAAAAGTGTTGAAAAAATTCTGTACTGCGCAGCATCGGTATCCTGAAACTCATCAATTAAAGCCACTTGAAAACGACTGGAGAGAATCTGCTGCAACTCATTTTGTTTATTTTGCTCATTCTGTTCAGGGTCTTCAAGAGCACTTGCCAGCGACAACACAAGATCATCAAAAGAGACACTCCCCTGCTCAAACAATCGTTGCCGTAAACCTGTCTGTAATTCGAGAGCAAGGTGAATACGAAGGGCGAGCACTGCCTGTAAACCGGCTGCAAGAAAAGAATCAAGGATTTCATCGGCAAGAGGAAATTCCTGCAAAAAACTTCTTTTTTTGACCTCACCCCGCAACTTAGTCCCGTTAAGCATTTCGAGAAGCCCTTCTCTGCCAAGCCAGGAAAGCTTCGGTGGAAGCTGCCGGCTGGCACCCGAAAAAAACAATTCGCATTGCTGCCACCAGGAATCAAAACAATCCACAAAGCCTTTTTTGAACATTTTCTTTTCCAGCGCTTCCTGGAAACAGTGCTCAAGACCGGGGGAATTGTTCTGCCACCATAGAACAAATTTTTCAAAAGTCTCATCAAGCAACTCCAGAGCTTGTTGCGGGCGCAGCCGACAGGCCGGCTCAATAATATCTTCCGCCGCAACATCTTTTACACTCTGATACAGTGCTTCAGGAGTTGAGAAATGGCTCAAAAACAGTGAACAATGAAAAGCAGACAGCTTGTAAAGCATGCTTCGCCAGTAGTCCAAAACAAGCTCTTCCTGAATTTTACTGACATCAGCTGTAAGCTCCATATCAAAAAACTGCCCCGACTCCAGCGCCTGTTCCTGAAGCATTCTCTGGCAAAAAGAATGGATGGTAAATACTGCCGCCCGATCCATATCAAGGAGTGCCAGCTCCAGACGTTCCAGGGCAAGAGTCGCATCGGGAAGAGTTTCGATATACTGAATAAGAGCTTTGTCGTCACATGTGTTTTGTTTTTTACTACTCGTAAGAATAGTTCTTGCCTCAAGAAGCCTGTCCCGTATTCTTGAACGAAGTTCCTCCGTTGCGGCTCTGGTGTAGCTAACCACCAGCAACTCTTCAACAGGAACATTATGCTCCACAACAAAGCGTAGCACAAGCATGGCAATGGCATAGGTCTTTCCTGTTCCTGCACTGGCTTCCACCACATTTACACCACGATGAAGCCTTGCGGATGCAGCATCAAATGGTTTAAAAATTTCTGACATTTGCCCTCTTCCAGATTGACTGATAGAACCATTCACACTGCTCAAAAAAGTTATGATCCATATACTCCTCAGACTGTTGCCCGGAAAAAAGCAGCTCCCATTCAGGCTCCATGCCTTTGTTTAAAGAATTCGCTACAGAAGCCATTGCCTTTGCGGCAGGATCACCTTTGCCACTCTTCTCTGTTTTTTCACTCTGCACCGAATACGCAACGGCAGGCTCAACCATTATTGAAGATGGTGCATGCTGCCCTTGCAGAAATAGAGCAAGTAAGTCCTGTAAATCCTTCTTTTTTGCTGTTCCTGCCGGAAACAAACATTCAGCATCCTTCATCAACAGCCTGGTATCCACATTTTTCCCTAAACAAACAGTGGAAAAACAGTGATGCAGCCAGGTCCGGAGCAGATCCTTTCCTTTACACTTGGCATAACGAAAGAGAAAGGAGGCATTTGGATACAGAGAATCCAACCGACCTGTTATCCGTACACCACTAAGCACAATGTCTATATATTCATCATCGCTACGGCCAAGCTTACTCTGTTCCTGCACACGAGTGATAAAAGAGTGCTGTTCTTCCTGTTTCCTTTCAAACTCTACGTCTCCTGGAGCTGCCAATGGCCATTGCCCGGCTGCCTGTAAATGGTCTCGCAAAGTTTCCTGCTCAAGACCATTTAACGCTCCTTCTACCAAGTCCTGATCCACCAGATATTTTTGCAAAGGATCCAAAACAAAAGGTTCATGCTCTTCAAGAGTTACATTCTTGCCACCAAGCGCAACTCCCAATATATTCTTCACAAAATATTTCTGGGGATTTTGAAAAAAAACAAATAATTCATCGATGGTGACATGTTCAATTTTCTCTTCTTCTCTTTTGCCCTGCCACCATGGGGTCACCGGAGGGGGCGCCTCTCCCAAAGCAATGGAGACTTCAAGGAGCTTACTCTTATAACTAAACAATGAAGACTCCTTCGTAAAATACCTTTTTGAAAAGCCATGCAAAGGATGGTGGTCAACGAGATCCACAACCCCGTATAATTGTACAAGTTCTATCAACTCCGAAATAACTGCCGATGGAGGCAGGGGATCGTTACTGCGAATTGACTGTCCCACATAACTCAAATACAGGCTTTCTCTGGCTGACAGTATTGCTTCCAGAAACTGATACCGGTCATCACTTCTTCGTGAGCGATCTCCGGGTACAATCCGGTCTCCTAGAAGATCAAAGGGTGGATGCTGATCATTTTTAGGAAAAACAGTATCATTTAAACCCAATAGACACACTTTTCGGAAAGGAATGGATCTCATGGGCAGCATGGAACAAAAGGTGAGCTGACCACGGAGAAAACCGGAGCTTGATTTCTTTTCCTCTGCAGCACCTTCAAGCCAGGAACAAATCACTTCAAAACTGTGAGAGCTCTCATTACAACTCCCATATCCCTGTCCAAGGCCTGAGAGTATTGTATGCAGTTCAAGCAGAGCATCACCTCCATCTGAAATAAGCAGGCTGTCCACGTAGCCCACAAGAATTTCAGACCACTGCTCAAGAGTATGAGGTTTTGCAAATGTTTCACAGGCCTGCTCAAGGATCTCACAGAAAAGAGCTAATCCTCCGAGAGGAGCAGCAAGGCTTCCTTCCATATCCTGATAAGGTAAAATACCATCAACCCTGGAAGTACCTCCCACTGCATAACCCATCATCAGGCGATCAAGCCCGCTTCGCCAGGTGCACTCTTCCAGGTCAGACAAACCACTGTTTCTCTTCTGCGCAGCAGACAATCCCCAGCGTACTCCGGATGAGACCACCCAGTGACGGATTAATTCAAGATCATTTTCATGAAGCTCGAAGCAGGGATACACCTCCTCCTTTTCAAATAAATCCAGTACTTCTTCCCAGCCAAAACGGCTTGTACAAAGTGTAAGGAATTGGAGAAATACAACAATAAACGAATTACTGTGTGCGGGATTTCGATCTGCGATTGAATGCGGCACGTCATGAAAGATTGCTGGAATCAACCCGCTGTATTCCTGAATATCAGGTGCCATAACCACAATATCTTTCAGCATAAGATCGGGATTGTGATCGAGCCAGTAGAGGATACGATCCTTCAAAACCATTATCTCCCGATGCGGGGAGTGGGTCGAGCTTATAATTACCGAATCATCTTTAACAAATTTTTTTTCCGGAAAACGCAGCTCTCCTTGCAACAGGTCACGCTGCAGCCAATGGAGCAGACAATTTTTTTGTTCATCTTCATCTTCATCAAAGGGGGCTGCAAAACTTTTAAACTCTCCAGAAAACTGCACATCCTGAAGAAGCATTTGCTGAAACTCCCGTCCCTGCTGACCAAGAGAAGCAAGAAGAGGGTGACCACTGGAGTGAGAGTCTGAAAGACTCTTATTTAACTGCATCCGCCGCGGCATCTGTTCTGTCCAATAGGTTTCACAGGGAGATAACAGATAAAAATGGATATCACAGTGATTGGATAATGCCTGCAAACAGCTCAAAAGTATGGGAGGAAGACTATGTACACCAAATACGGAAAGCCGTTTTGGCAGCACAGAGGAGAGATCGGATTTTTCATTTAAGTGATGAATCAGATCACGAAGAAACACTCCCCGATGCCGAACATGCCCTATTTCCTCTCCCAACAGCTTCCAGAGTTCCATCTGATAGATCTCAGCAGGATTTTCCGTAAACCGCTTTCCCTGCTCCCAGCCATCCATCATAGCAAGTCGCATGATCTGGTACTGATCAAAAACATAAGCCAGTTGCTGAGCCAACTGATATCGTTTCATACCGCTGGCATCATGTGCCATATACCGTATCAGCAGCCGGAAGGTATCACCACTCACACCACGAAGAATTTGCTCAATCCGCCAGCAGAGTTGATCGCGGGCATACTCTTCAGCTCCTGTCTCCACACCGAGTCGATCTGCCATCAGTGCAAAAAAACGGGTTGGCAACATATATTCATAGTTGCACCAGGAAACAAAGCGTTCGGCAAGCCGTTGGGAGAGCATACGTTCCATGCCCTGGCTCTGGATAAGAAAATACTCTGGAACAAAAGGATCACGTTTATCGTCGAGATGAAGAACTTCGACAAGATGACGAATCAGATTTTCACTTTTATTTGAAAGATGAAGGTAAAACATGGAAGATAGAGAAATTATAGAATTTTTAGAAACGGATCCCGCAGGTTCAGGAGAGTCTTGACTCGGATAGCTTTATACTTACTGTACAGCAACAAATCCAAAAAATATATAACCATACTCCTCTGCCATTTACCATGCAAATACGTATTGCCAGACAAAACGATCTAAAACAACTACTTGCCATTTATAATCAGGCAATAGCAGATGGAAACTGCACAGCTGATATTACTCCTCTTACCATGGCGGATCGCCGGGAGTGGTTTAAAAGTCACTCAGCACAAAAATATCCCATTTTTGTAATGGAAGAAGTTGATACCAAAACCATTTCCGGTTGGTGCAGCCTAAGTGGTCACCGAAAGGGCAGAATGGCTTTAGAAAACGTAGCAGAAATCAGCTATTATGTGGATCGTAGTTACAGGGGAAAAGGAATTGGCAGGAAACTCATGCAACACGCACTACTTGAAGCACCAAAGCTGGGGCTTCATAACCTTTTTGCCATCCTGCTTGATATCAATCAGGTAAGTGTGAAACTGCTCAAGAAAAATGGTTTCACACAGTGGGGTCACCTACCCGACATCGCAGAATTCCCCGACAAAATATGTGGACAATTTATCTATGGCCGAAAAGTTTAAGACGCTCAGTGAAGCTACGGTACAACACCTCCACCGGCATAATCATAAATTCCATAGACAAGTCCGGAAAATATTCCTATGGTGAAAAACAACCTGAGTCGTGAATTCCAGGGAACTTTTTCTCCTCCTGCAGCATACTGGATGAATGACACAACAACAAAAGTGATTCCGGCCACATATGGAGCTGTCAGTAAAATCTGCTGACCAGTCGCCAGAAAACTGGTCAGCGGGTCTGATCCAAGACGCAGGTTAAAAAGTACATACACTACAGCTACTACATAAAATGATACACTATTCTTCTTATTTGCTTCGACAGGTTCCATATGCAATCACTCAATAGTCTTTATTTTCCCGAAACAATCCTGCCCCGCCATCTGCGGAACTGCCTTCTCCTGCTTCCAGATAGTCTCCATCTGTTGCAACCGGTAGAGCCGACAAAAGATACGCCGGAAGTAACGCCCGCTGATGATATTTTCATGAAACAGGGGATATGTCAAGTCCATACTCCATCTCTTCCTGGAAAAGACCAGGAACGATTCATGCGACTGCTTAACGAAATCCGAACCAGAAAAGATTCTTTCGCCGAGCAATTAAGCAGTTTAACGCTGGCTCATTTATCACAAGAAACGAACCGGGGTGATCATAGCAGGCAGGCGATTATGTCCTCGCTGCTTGACAGGCAGGTTCCAGCTGATACTGAATCTGAGGAGGAAAGCAAAAAAGCGGAACTCTGGCAAGCCCGTCTTGTTCTGGCTCTTGCAGAAATCCTTGACAGGGAAGAAGCGGAACTGGCAAGCTCTCTTGCAGACATTGATGACAGTGAATTGGCACTTTTTCAAGACCTTAAAGGAGAAGAAGCAGGCGGTGAGGAAGGCGAGGATGACAGCCCGTTGGCAGAGCTGATGCGCATCAAGGCAAAAATTAACCAGCCGCGTCCAGGAACTGTTAAGAGACGTCTTCAGGCATGGAAAACACTTTATTCTGCGACCACTCTTCCTGAAAACTTCTGGTTCTGGATGACCAGCCAGGAAGAAGCAGCAGAGCTTCTCATCAATAACTATGAAACACAATCGGGCAGAAATGGAGTTCCTTTACTCCTCCTTGACCTGCCCGAACAGATCTATATGAGAGATACAGATGGACTTGAAAACATTAAAAACTTTCAGGAGAAAGCAGCAACAGTTCGCCGGGATATCATAGAAAAACTAAGCAGCATCGTCAGCAAAGAACACCTGAATGTTGTTGATCCTGTTGCCCTGCTTCCTGATGCCGGTATTCTTACCCGTGACTGGAATGATCTGATTGAATATTGTTTTCCGGAAGAACGTTTTGGTCGAAAAAAGCTGGATCTTCAATTCCTGGCCAATATCTCTTTAGGTCAACTTGTTAGTGGAAAAACAACAAATAAACTTTGCCATAGCATCGTGGCACTCTACAGGGACTAAAAGCGAAGCCCCCTACATTCCCACGAGGAAGCATAAACCCCAAAAGAAAAAAATCAGCAATTTCAAAATAAGTAATCACAGGTGCTGCAGGTTCGTCCATTCGATCTTTCCCGCAATAGCCGTACCTATGCGGGAAGGCTCGAATGGGCGAAGATGTAGTGCCTGTGGTTACTTATTACAGCAGGTGTAGGGGTTTATTGTTAATACCGGACAACTGGCCGACTTAACAACCTTGTCTGCGACACTGCCAAACATTATCTTCTCCAATCCCTTATACCCATGGGTTCCCATGGCAATAAGCCCATCATCCTGCTCACTGGCAAAATCCACAATCTGCTCAGCAACGTCACCCACCAGCACCTTCCCCTGTACCTCTTTCACCCCTTGTTCCCCAGCAAAGGCTTCAAGCTCTTGACAAAAGGCAAGCATTTTGTCCTCGGCCTGACTAAAAAGATCCTGTTCAAAATCAGGGATACTCATATGGGGAACAAAAAAACCGGAATAATCTTCAAACTTCTGAACAACAAACAACAGGATAAGGTCAGCCTGAAAACGACCGGCCATAAAAGCAGCGGATTCTGCAATCAACTTGGAATTATCTGAGAAATCAACGGGTGTTACGACAATACCTACTTTCTCGATTCGTTTCATGGCTTCTCCTGACAGGTTAGGTTTAATGGCATCGTAAAAAAAAATGACTGCTTAGTATGTATATGTACAAAAGGAACTGAAAAAATGCAATTATCTAATTACTCTTATCTAATTTTCACATATTTTCCTACCCCTTACAAGAAAAATATGAGGCCGAAATGGCAGAGTGTAAACTCTTCAGGCGTTGAGCATAGCTCTTGTTTGCCCAGGTTATAAGGAAGTGATTCCACTTGTTCCCTAAGATTATCAGTAAGTTTGAATAACTAACCAAGGCCTGCTTCCGGTTGTTTTGTTTGGTAAAAACCAGCAAGTTACCCTGGCTCGACCGCCTTCCGTTCTTCTGTCCTTCTGTCACCTACAGAAACCTACTTGAAGGAAATTCAATTATAAAAACACCCTGTAATCAACATCAAAAATTTTAGGCATTTTTTTGGCTATCTTTTTGCCAATTGGTTGTTTTCCGTTTTCCATTTCAGATATATGGCGATGTGGAATTTCTGTAAGTTCTGATAAGGTTTCTTGGGTAAGATTCTTTTTATGTCTTGCTGCAACTAAGGGCTCGCCAAGATACAGAATCAATCTTTTTTTCCGAATTCATAAAGCCGAGAGCCTTGAGCACCATAATAGCTTCACGCTCATATCCTTTAGGTCCACCAAACAATAAAGTAATCTTATCAGTATGGTGCTTTTTCGTATGTTCCAGCATAAACCACCTCCACTATTTTAATATCATCACCTTGTTTTTCCTAGACAACAATATATGTTGGTTCACTCAAGACTTGTTTCACCTGTTAAAATTCATCGTTCATTTGCAACCGGGCTTGTCCAACAAACGGTTCAGAATCGGGTCAGAGGGAGCCGAAGCTCCCGTCTGCCCACAGAACCGTGCGTACGGGTCCGTACACGGCTCCTCATGTAACTCTAATCCAATGACGAAGTGGAAACCAATCTCGCATCCGGTGATTTGACCTTATCCATTGCCCTGCCTGATCAATAAACCATTCGACAGTGTAAGCTTTGGTAAGTGCAAATGTGTTAGACGTTACCCATCGACCGTTATTCGAAAATACCGTTCTGGCGAGCCCGTAGGACACCCCTCTCTTCATCAGTTTCTTGAACAAATGCCGACGTTTCTTCTGCTGATCAACGAAACGAGACCGAAGTCGTCTTCGTATATGTGCCTCGATGTTACGGAGTTGAAAGGGGTATTGAGTCATCATGTAATAACCTGACCACCCTTTATACCAAGTGTTTATCCGTTTCATCGTCTTTTCCAGCGTCAGATGTGTACCGCGTGGGGTCAACTCCTTGACTTTCTGCATAGCTCTTTTCATCGACGCCGCTGATATTGCTCTTGCACCATCGATTATGGTCATCCCCAGAAACTTAATGTCGCAGGAACGGCCGACTCTGCTTTTGTCACGGTTGATTTTCAACTTGAGTTTTCCTTCTATAAATTTGCTGATACTTTTCATTACCCGTTCCGCAGAATTCGAGGAACGAACAAAGATATTGCAGTCGTCAGCAAATCGGCAGAACTCAAGCCCCCTTCGTTCAAGTTCCTTATCCAATTCGTCGAGAACTACGTTACTGAACAATGGACTCAAGGGACTTCCCTGGGTTGTGCCTTCTTGGGTCGGTTCAACCAGTCCATCCTTCATCATCCCACTTCTCAGAATCATACCGATCAAACGAAGAATCTGTTTATCGTCGATAAGAGGTGAATAAGACGGTCGTGGTTTATTCGATCGAAAAACTTTGATAGATCAATATCTACCACATACTCTTTCCCGCTCTTCACAATTCGCTGTGCAGATTCCACGGCCTGACGTTGGTTATAGCCAGGGCGAAAACCGTAGCTGTGATCTGAAAAGTTTGGGTCAAGTATCGGCTCAAGGAGCAGTTTTAGCGTTGCATGGACAACCCTGTCACGTGTGCAGGGCACTCCGAGCAAACGAACACCTGCTCCTTTTCAGGGTTTAGGGATTTCTACCCGCCGTACCGGTTTTGGTTCATAGTGCCAGCTTTCAAATTCCATTTGAAGCTGAGCCAGCTCTTCTTCCAGACGACTGTCGAATTCTTCGATCGTTACGCCATCAATTCCTGGCGAACCACCATTCTTCTTGACCGCCTTAAAACCTGCTTTCAGTTTTACAGGATCACAGAGTTTCTCAAAGAGACTTCTTTCGTCTTCGAACAGGTTCCGTTGTCTCAGTTTGCCTTTCATTGTGAGTTGCTTCTTCATCGTCCCGCGTTTCCTTGGTAATAGCTGAATATATACTTTTCCACTTTAAAGAAAACTCCTATGGCTGAACTCAAAACAACTGCTATTATGAGATTTCGATTCCTTCTTACATGTTCCACCCTTCGGCTCCAACCTCCTTGTCGCTTTCTGGTAGTTTTGTCCTCAGATACGTCATCGCATCCTCATTGGCTACCAATTTTACGCCTACTATGGCTTCATCTGAAAACCCTTTGTCCATAACGGTCACATTTCTGCTCCGCTTAGGGCTTCGCTGTCGCAGTTACAACGGCCCAGCACAAACGGCTCTTCACCGGGTAAGATCACGTACTTTCTTTGCCCACCTACCTCCTTTACCCTACAGAATTACGAAAAGGATATCGGGCTTCGGTAATCCAAGGTACCTTGCCCTTCTGTAAAGCCTACCAGAGGTTCACACCGAGTTTAGGTGGCAAATTTGACTATGGCTTCCTTCAGATTCCTCATTGGCTCCAACGGCACCGGTCTTCCCTCGTCGGGCAGCTCCTTGGAGTTTCTTCAGACACCCTTGCCTTCGTCTACATATTCCCTCCTTTCAGGGTTATGACTGAACTTTCACCAGCTAGTTCGTGATCATGCCGGTCGCACTTGTGGTTCGCTCCTCACACAATCCAACCTTATTCGTTAGCTGATTTATCAACAAGCTGACCATCAATAAATTTATGCAGAATGCTAGATACCAATGTTTGATAAGGCATGCCTTCCATTAATGCCTTAGCTTGCAATGAGCGAAGGTCTCTGGATGAGAGTCTAATATTAATACGGGCATCTTTTTTGAATGTAGCCACAGCAGCTACAGCATGGCGCTTGATTTCCTGTTTTTCAGTTTTAGATTTTTTTAGCTCCCCTGACTCAAATGCCTCAAGGATTTCTTTTTCATACGGATCTAATTTACTCATTGGCGTCACCTACATATTGCTTAGTCGCTTTTCGGCTTGGAATAATCGTTTTAAGGAATACTTGTTCCTTATCTTCAACGTAAAGAACCAAGTAGGCATAATTCTCGATTAAAACAACCGATATTTTTTGATGAGAGCACTTTTTGCTATTTAGATGATCATAAATTGCCACCTCATTGCCTAGTTGAAGATTAAGAACTATTTCTTCAAATGAAATTCCTCGCTCTTTTTGAAGCAATTCATTTTTTTCTGGATTCCAAGAGTATATTTTCATTTAGACAGGGTAGCACAATGTGTGCGTTTTGTCATCAAAAAGCTGATGTTCGAAGTCATGAGCCGGCGGTGGTATTAGCAACCAAATTTATGCGTGAGGAGATGCTGGGCTAATTCACAACATAATGCCCCCTATTTCGCCGGGAATCATTCCTATTTACGATGGTCAATTTCACAACAAAACACCTCCCATTAAGCACTTGCCCCGTATAATATCGTAACTATTCAGCGTAATTTCTACGCATTTCAGTTTTAATCCCTAAAATCCGGCAACTCACCTTTAAACAAAAACGCGAAGGCCATCGTTGACGGGATATCTTGTTTGCGACAAGAAGAAATATAACTCCGGATTCTACAAAAGAATTGTGCCCCTTCTTCTGAACGAAAACACCCAGAAATCTTCTGTTGCACCTTGGTCATTCTGATATCATTTTCACCAAGATTATTGGTGAACGGCACGATCTCAACCTCCATAAACCTCAACGTATCCTCTTCAAAGTTTTGAAGTCTTTCCAGAAGATTTCGTGATTTAGTCCTTTTGAGCCGTCCCCGTTTTCCTTTTCTGTTTGCTTCGTCCGGTGGAGGACTTTCTTTTTCTGCTTCTTTTAGAATTTTTCGATACTTTATGCGATATTTCTTCGAGTCACTACTTTCCAGCTTGCCACCGGCACCATTTACGGATTTGTTTATTTCTTCAAGCAACTCGATGAGCTTTTGGGCCCAGCTTTGGTTATCCTGCTCCCATGCCCTTGTCAATTCCCGCAAATGGTGAGCATTACATAACGCATGGGTGCAATCATATTTATAGTATGGCTTCCAATGATCGTGACACAATGTCCCGCTAAACGTGGGGAGGATACCAATAGCATTCATTGCGTCAGTCCCTCTTTTCTGATGAGGGAAGAAGTGCGTCCACAAGCTGTTTGACGCACAGTGAAGCCAGAATCTTTTGCCTTTGACGTTTATTCCTGTTTCATCGGCATGGACCAGAGACGAACTATTCAGCTTCTTTTTCACAAGATCGTCAAAACCTTCCAGCAAACCAAAGGCCTCTTTGTTGAAATTGAAGATAGATCCCACGCTTACAGGGATTCCAAGTTGATCTGCAAAATAATCTCGTACCCGGTCATAGGGGATCAACTGAAATTGTGACATATAAACAGAGTGCGCCTTTATGCTCTCCCCGTACTGTACTGCTTTTGTAACCCCCTTCGGGAATGGTGCTGTGAATCGTTTACCTTTGGCATCTTTAAGAACCTGAGCCTGATATTCTGTTACGATTCTCGAAATTTCAATATCAAAGACTTGTCGGATTTCATGGCCGGCCTCCGTGTATTCTCCCGGAGGTAACTCCGAACGATCAACGTTGATGACCTTCACCTTGTCTGGGTTCTTGACCTTCTCAAGGGTTTTACCTGTGTGCCCTGTCTGCCCACCGGCTTTATTACCCTTTTTCTTTTTACTGGTCTTCTGCCTGTGTGGATCTGTTGATGGTGGCTTGCTACTATTCTTGCTGTTCAAATTGAGACGATTCACCATTAGGGTAATTATCAAGACCAAAACCTCAAGCAGTGACTTGGTCGCAGGTGACAATCCTTTGTCTTCGGCTATAAGTTTTGCAGCGTTCTTAAGAGTTGAGTCGATATCGATATGGTCTATTGTCATCCGGTTCCCGTGGTAAGTAATGTCGTCCTTTGTTACACACTATTATACCATAGGTTTTGAAAACGGATTTTTTGTCTCTAAATGCCCCTCTGTAAAACTTTGAGAAAATCATCACGGGTGGTGACGCCACATCCGCCAATCGCTTGGTGTGGCGCAACCTGTGTTCCGCTTATTGCCGTCTTGTCGCAGAATGGAGGCCATACCAGTTTTCAAAAAAAATGCCAAAAACCGTGTCAAGAAAATAATGTACTTTATTTCATTTTTTTCGCTGAATAGTTACTGATATTGAAGAATTATCCCGTTTACTCCATGAATTAACACCTGGCTGACCCTTCTTCCATGTCATTATTCTGCCAATTCCTGTATGGTATTACCATTGTAGCATTTCGTCCTTCCAGCAGCTTTTGACCAGTTTTAATATGCTGCCTCACTCACAAGTGGTGCCAAACTGAAACCTGAAACAGCCACAAAAAAGCCACCAACCCTGAAAAAAGTTTTAGGGCTGCTGAGCCCAATCTACTTCAAACACCGTATCCGTATACTGTTTGGGTTAATGGCATTGCTGGGCGTCAATTGTCTCCAACTCACTATTCCCCGCATTCTGAAAAACGGCATTGATTCACTCTCGGATGGAACCGCTGCGCAGAGTGATTTACTCCAGCTTGCCCTTCTGATCTGTATTATTGGCCTATTTGCCTGCCTGCTCCGCTTCTGCTGGCGCTATCTTATTATTGGATTTTCCAGACACCTCGAGCGGGACCTGCGTAAAAAGATTTTCAGTCATGTTATGAGCATGGATGGAAGTTTTTTCTCAAAATACAGTACCGGCACTATTATGGCTCATGGAAGCAATGATCTTACAGCGGTACAAATGGCCTGCGGCATGGGTCTTGTTGCTGCCATCGATGCACTGGTGATGTCCGTTGCAGCCATTGCTTTTATGCTTAATATTCATGTTGGACTTACTCTGATTGCACTTCTCCCCATGCCTATTCTGGTTCTGGCCACCCGTTTTCTTTCGCAAAATCTGCATCACCGCTTTGATCGTGTTCAGGAACAGTTTTCAGGAATGACTGAATTTGCCAGATCCTCCATTGCCTCAATCCGCTTGCTAAAAGCTTACACACTTGAAAAATCACAAAGCAGACGCTTTGCACGTCTTGGACAAGAGTACGTTGATTCAAGTATTCGGGTGGCAATAATTCAGGGCTTACTCTTCCCCATTGCCACACTGGTTGGCAGTAGTGCAATGCTGCTTGTTCTTTACTTTGGCGGTCGCCTGGTCATTTTAGAAACNATNTCCATGGGTGATTTNGTAGCCTTTNTTACNTATCTCTATATGCTGATCTGGCCCATGATGGCAGTTGGATGGGTNGNCAATCTCTCCCAGAGAGGNGTNACTTCACTGCGCNGGATTTTTCTTCTTCTTTCTGAAAAATCACAACTACCGCCCGGAANCACNNATTCCCAACCNACANGTTCTTTATTTGAACTGCNCAATCTCAGTTTCACCTATCCGCAATCCAAGCGAAGGATTCTTGATGCCATCACACTTACTATCACTCCAGGAATCCTTGGTATCACCGGCCCCACGGGATGTGGAAAAACAACTCTTTGTCAGGTTCTGGCTCGTATCTATCCGGTTGCCGATGGGACCCTCTTTCTTGGAAAAACAGATGTAAACGACATCTCGCCGGAATCTGTGCAAGACATGATCAGCTATGTGAGTCAGGAAGCATTGCTGTTTTCAAGCAGTTTGCGTGATAACATTGCCTTCGGTAATGCAGATGCTTCCATGGATCTCATTATTAAAGCGGCAAAAGCAGCCGCCATCCATGATGAAATTATAGCATTACCAGAAGGCTACGAGAGTATGATCGGAGAAAAAGGTGTTACCCTGTCCGGTGGCCAACGCGGCAGAGTTGCACTGGCAAGAGCCATACTCTGTGACCGGCCAATTATTATCATTGATGATGGCCTGGCAGCTGTGGATACCGGAACGGAACAGGAAATAATTGAGAACCTTACTCCCTGGTTCAAGGGAAAGTCAGTGGTCTGGGTCAGCCAGCGAATCAAACAGCTTGCAGGAACAGATAGGGTTCTTGTTCTCGAGGACGGTAAAGTCAGTGGTATCGGCCCCTATGATGCGCTTGTTCAACAGAATGCCTTTCTTAGCGAGATACGCCGTCGCCAACGCTTGCAGGGGGAAAAAACGAATGCGTAACTTCGGATATTTTGAAGAAGATTACTCGCCTTCTCTCTCCGAGAAAGGATTGTGGCGTCGTATTATTACCTACCTGCGTCCCTTCCGCTTTCCCTTTGCAGGTGCTATTCTGCTCTCACTTTTTGTCACAACCTGCGCACTCGGTCTTCCCTGGCTTATGCAGCAGGCCATTGATCTTTATATAACCAACCCGGAGCTACACTTTGATCAACGCATGGAAGGACTCAGCACGTATGTACTCTTCTATGGAGGCCTGATATGTATTGGATTTACAACTTCCTTTCTTCAGGTTCTGCTCCTTGAATGGATTGGACAATCAATCATGCATACCCTGCGTCAGGATCTTTTCAGCCATCTCCTCACGGTTAGACTGAAGTTTTTCAGTAAACAACCCGTTGGCCGCCTGGTCACACGCTTGACCAATGACGTACAAAATATGCACGAAATGCTTACCTCAATTTTGGTGACCATCTTCAACGACCTCCTGCGGATGGCATGTATTCTGGGCCTTCTTGTCTATATGAATTTCAGATTGGGCCTGATCCTCTGCCTTTTTGTCCCTCTGGCAGCAGCAGTTACCATTCTCTTCTCCAAGCTTGCCAGAAATCATTTTCGAGCCATACGTAAACAACTCTCCAAGGTAAATTCATTTGTTCAGGAAACGGTTTCAGGAGTTATGCTGGTGCAATTATTTGGCAGAACCAACGACTTGAGACAAGAGTTTGCAACGCTCAATAACAGCTACCTGCGAAAAACCCTGCGCCAGATTCGCCTTTTTGGAACATTTATGCCCATTACCGAGCTTATGAGTTCGGTGGCTATTGCCCTTATCCTCTGGTACGGCGGAGGACAATTCATCCAAAAGCAACTGACTCTTGGTGAACTGGTTGCCTTTCTTTCCTACATGCGTCTGTTTTTCCAGCCTCTGCGTGAACTTTCTCAGAAATACTCCATTGTCCAATCAGCCCTTGCATCTGCCGAACGTATTTTTGACTTACTGGATACGGACTCCGAAGAAGACAGAACTCCTGATATAAATAAAAAGGAAGCTCTTTCACTTACTGGTGATCTTTGTTTTGACACCGTCACCTTCTCCTATCTTCCCGGTCAACCAGTCCTTCATGATATTTCTTTTACAGTGAAACAAGGAGAGACTGTAGCAATTGTCGGCTCCACGGGAAGCGGGAAATCCACCCTGATTAATCTTATGCTCCGTTTCTACGAACCGGATAGCGGCAGTATCAGCCTTGCGGGACATTCTCTTGCTGATGTGACAAAGAATGAGTTACGTAATGAAATCGGGGTTGTAATGCAGGAGATGCTCATCCTGCAGGACACACTACTGAACAACATAATTCTTGACACCGGAAAAGAACGGAAGGAAGTAACCGAACTGCTCCAACAGACTCAATTGAGCCAATTTGTCGAAAACCTTCCACAAGGCCTGGACACCATAATAGGTGAAGGTGGTCAAGCCATGTCAACCGGCGAAAAACAGCTTCTTGCCATCGCCAGAGTACTCTGTCGTAACCCATCTCTTCTGGTGTTGGATGAAGCAAGTTCAGCCATTGATTCTAAAACTGAAAAGCTTCTGGAACAACCACTTGAACACTGCTTTAAAGGAAAGACGGTCCTTATCATTGCTCACCGACTATCCACTGTACAGCGAGCCGACAGAATCATTGTGCTTGATAAAGGAAGAATTATCGAGCAGGGAAGTCACCACGAGTTGACTGAACAAAATGGTCCATACAGCAGACTGGTGGCACTTGACTTTGAACCTGATACATTTTAATTTCAGGTTCCATGAAATATCCCTGTGTTCATCCTGACCAGAATCACCACTGTTGTGATGACCTGTGATCAGTAGTATTCAACTATTTCCGGCCTGCGTATTTGGTGGCCTCATTCAAGCAGTAAAGGATTCACACATGAACCAACATGGATACATCGGCCGAAAACTGCGCGTTCCCCAACTCAAAAACAGGCCAGCTATTGTCATCGTTACCTTTGGCACCAGCAGCCAGGCAAAACCACCACTGGAAATTTTCCAGCAACAGTTGGATAAACAGTTCCATGAGTACGAAATATTCTGGGCTTACAGCTCAAATATTATCTGCAGAAAAAAGAGAATACCCACCCTATCAGAAACTTTGGCACATGTTGAAGCGGCCGGATTTCGAAATGCTGTGGTTCAGCCCCTCCACATATTTCCGGGTACAGAGTATCAGCAGCTGGCAGAAACCTGCGAATATTTTCCCGGCCTCAGGATAATTCTGAGTGAAACCCTGCTCCACCGCTGGAACTTTGTAAAAGAGACCCTAGGAGTGGTTGAAAAAGATTTTTTATCTCCAGAAGAAGGGCTGAACATACTGGCAGTCCATGGCACACCTCTGGTTGCAGATCCTGTGAATAGCGCCTATCTTGGGCTGGAAAAACTGGTGAGTGCCCGCTACCTGAATGTACTGGTAACTTCCATTGAAGGCATACCCGATTCTTCCGCAGTTTTTGCGAAAGTCAAACGGAAACAGCTGAATGACCTCTTTAAAAAGGTTAAAATAATTCCCATGATGTATCTGGCAGGTATGCATGCTGAAAAAGATTTAATGGGCGATGAGAACAGTTGGCGTACCACCCTGGAAGGAATGAACTTTAAAGTAGAGTGTTCAACAATACGACATAAACAGGTAGAATACTTCAAAGGCCTGGCCTATTATCCTGAGATTATTTCCTTCTTCACAAACCGCTTGCGGCGTAGTCTGGAACTGGTCACAATATACTGATTTTTGTACCGGTCTCCGATTCAATACCGGGGCTGGTCTAACGTTCCAATTAATCAAATATTCCGTGCAGTTTTTAGTTTTTTGACTATATCATTTTTGGAATAACAGAGGGAACTTATCGGTAAACCGGAGGCTTGCCCCCTGTTAAGCAGCGCATTATTCGGAATAAGACCAGGAAGTACTTCCTAGAATAGATTGACAGCTAAACGTCAAGCGTTTTGTTGTTTGGTTTGGAAGAGAACGTCCGGTATCGGCTGACCAAAGCAGATCTACCAATCAAGGTGAATCGCAGCTGTGAATGTTGGCTACCGGTGAGAGGCACCTGAAAACTGGTGATTCCGATCCGTCCCTCGTTTGATTGAAATCAATTGGCATTGTATTCCGGATTTTGAAAGATGTTGAATTTGTAGATTTTTCACACGATAATGGATAAATTATCATACATGTGATTGACAGCCTTCCTCAAGAGACCACGTCAAAAATAGCTTCTGCTCCTCATGTATGGAAAGAAATGAGGACAAAAAAAGGGGTTTATTATGCAGGCACAACAACATGCACAGGATCTTTTGAATACAATTAACAGGCTTCCACCAGAAAAGATTGTAGTTGCCGAGGATTTTGTTGAATTCTTAGGGCATCGTAATAAAATTGATCGCCTGGTAACGGCAGCAAGCAAACTTTCTGAAAAATCTTTTCAGAAAGTTTGGGACAATGCAGAAGATGCAGAATATGACACCTTGTAAATTCGCTGATATTGTCCTGGTTCCATTTCCTTTTACCGATCAATCAACGACTAAGAAACGGCCTGCTGTAATTGTCAGTTCCAGAGAGTACAACAATGGACGACCAGACCGCATCATTATGGCCATCACCAGCCGTTTACATCAAGTGGAAAAACTAGGCCAAAAAGTACTGGTTGATTGGCAAGGTGCAGGATTATTAAAACCTTCTGTGTTTAAACCCCATTTTGACCACTGTTGAAAACACTCTTATTCTCAAGAAACTCGGGCAGCTTCAAGGCGAAGACCAGCACGTCCTCGATAAAATTCTTCAAGATATCCTTGGATCAAATTAAGAAATACCAGCTAGATAACAATCTTTCCTTACGGCAGCGGTTCTGTTCCAGCCCTGCCAGATGTTGCCCCACCCACTACCCCACCCATCGCACACCAGGCAGGAGTGCCACTCCACCGCTAAATTCCCGCCCAAACCCGAACGGTCCAAGTTCAGTGTTAGATTTGGGACCTAATATTACGATCCGTTTGGCAATTTGAGCTTGCCGATGGTGAAACCATGGCCGGTGCACCGTTAAGAGATGGTGCGATCCGGGATGATCAGATTGTTCTGTCCTACTACTGGCAATCCAAATATGAACGTCTGGAACAGGCTGAACAACGGATAAGCTCGGGAACACAGCAAATAGCCGGTGTACTGATTTTGACTATTATGTCCGCACGATCGAAGAATACCTGGATGCTGTCAATGAAAGCGGCTCTACCGAAAATGACCGTTTGTCAGGCTCCATCGTTAACGACAACCTGTCCGGAGCAGGTGGTAATGCTCTGCTCACTCATGGGCGCACTCGGCAATGATAATTTTGTTTTTTCCGCAGGTGACGGCCATGATATTATCACCGATGCCAATGCAGAGGATACAATATTGATCCATGGAACCACTTCTAAAGATGATCGTAAAAACTGCAGGATCCTTACAAAGATCGTGAAGCGATGATCTGCACCTGATCTACGGCGATGAAGACAAGATCACCATGCAGGGCTGGTTTTCCGGCAATCGGATTGATATGGTTGCGGTGTATGCGGTGGTGAATTTCGATGTTACAACGGAAACCTTTAACGGCACCCCGGACAGTGATCCTGCTGGTATATTATTTAAAAAAATGTGACTTCAGTCACTTTTTTTTAAAGCCACATAGTGTATGCTTCCTATCCTGAGGTGGAGCTTAACGACATCCCGTAACCAAACAAAACAACAGAGATAATATCTTACAGCACTGCTGTTAAGCAGTGAAATAAAGTTAAAAAAAAAGCAGTTTAGAATATTGGATACGAGAACTGCATCCAGTCAAAAGAAGGAAAAATATGAATATAATGGTTAGGGATAAAGGAAACGCTACACTTGCCATAAAAAGGAGATATCGTAATTAAGATGGAACAGATACTCGACACGCCTCTTTTTACACAAAATCCGCGGACATATTATAGATTCTTTATCATGCTACAATGTTTTTTTGTAACATGTCCCCTGATTTCTGTCTCTTACATGTCCCCTGATTTCTCATTCCCTTTCAAGGATAATGGGCAGACGATAAATGACCACATTCATAAAGCTGCCAATGAGTAAAGAAAAAAGAGCCACGACAGTAAGCAGCAAAGATGTATTTTCTGATAACCATTGAATCATGGGGTATTATTTTGGTTTTGGATGTTGGACGTTGGATGTTGCTCTTCTGATCATTTTTAACCATACGAGCAGTTCTCGTAATTCCTTGAGAAAAAAACAGAAAAAAAGGACAACCATGCACAAAGCATGACTGTCCTTTCCAATACTTTCAAATACCTGCAAAATTTTGCTCTAAAAGATGTTCAGATCCCTCGTGTGCGCTCCTTAGATCGCAGCAGCAACTTCTCCTGCCCAATCATCCACATCGCTGGAAGCATCACCTGGATCACCGTCAATGCGCAGCGAATCACCGACCAGCTTTGCACCTAAGGTTTCAGCTTTTGCTTCAAGTTCATCGACTGCACCGCAGAAGTGCTCATAGCTGGAGTCACCGCAACCAAAAATGGCTACTTTCTTATCTTTGAGTTCCGCTTTATCCATATCTTCAAAAAACTGGGCGAAATCTTCCTGAAACTCTATATCCTCTTCGCCCCAGGTGGAAGCACCAAGTACGGTCAAGTCATACTCCTTGCCCAGCTCTGCCACTGTTGCGTCAACAACATTTTTCAGTGTCACCTCAACACCTTTATCTTTTAATATCTCTGCAATCTGCTCCGCAACTATTTCAGTGTTTCCTGTGGTTGATCCGTAAACGATTAATGCTTTAGACATACTGTTCTCCTGAGTTATAGGTTAAAAACTTCTGTGGTAAAAAGCCACGCCCTTCGGCACCAGAACAGAATTTAGTTACGTCTAACATTATTGTCAACTATAAACTTCATTTACCTCCTCTATCCATTGGAATATACTGTTTTCATCCTCTCTCCTTCCAATCAGCCCTGTTTCTTTTCCGCACAAGCACTTTGCGGAAGAACCAGTCATAGCTCCCGGTGAGGACAGATAATAGCAGGACAAGTCCCCCAAGAGGCACAACCAGCCATGTATATTTTCCAAGGATGGGTCCAAAAATTCTCCCGTTATGGCATTCAAAGAGGAAATGCCACAGAGAGATACCGGTATTCTTAATTTCATGTGGCATCGGCAGGTGAGGAATCACTTTACTGTTCAGGATTTGAATTCCATTCCCATAATCTGCCCAAAACAGGGGTTGCCCGTCATATACAGCAGCACCGGATGCCATCCCACCATACAGTATGCGACCGACACCAGGCCCTGCCGGTAGAGGATGCCCCTGTATATCCCGGCCCTGCTGTTTTTGCCTGTCCCAGATATAGAGACCACTGAACGAGCCGACAAGAAGTCTGTTACCATGAAGAGGCTCAAGAACAACGGTTCCCATACCATGTACCGGCACCTTTATTTCTTGTGGCTCAAAGGGTTTTGACAGGTCGGCAGGAGCTTTGAAGAATCCTTTGTTGGTGGCGAGCAATAAGGCATCCTCATCCTCCAGATAGACGGCTTTATGAATTTTAAAATGCCAGTTGTCATCCCCTGACTTTGGATACAACCAGGCTGGAACATGGAGGTTAATGATACTTATCATCAAGGGCGGCCTGACAAACATACCCGTGAGCGCAATAATTGCCAGAAAGAGAGCAGAGTAAATTCCCAGTTGAAGATGATATTTGTGGAAAAACCGAAAATACCGTGGCTTACGGCGAGTTTTGTATTTCTTCCGGCTCCATGGAATGAACCAGATATAGAGAGATGAAACCGACAAAAACAGCAGGATCAGCCCAACTATATCCATAAACAGTTTCCCCGGTAAACCCAGAACAGAACCATCGTGGATTTTCAGGAGAAATCGAAACATTGCCACCCGATCCGGGCCAGAATCTGCTGACAGCAAAGTGATTTTTTGAAAAGAGCTCACAGACTGACCCGTATATGCCAAATATCCGCCATGGGCTGTAAAGGCATAGATTCGCTTGCCTGCCTGTACCAGGTCTATAATTTCTTCCTGCTGCAGATCTTTATTTTCCACTGTCCGCCAATTCCCTTTGGCTGGATCACAAACATACAGCCCGCTGCGGGTGCCTGCAAAAAGCATATCACCTTCATCTGCATTTTCCTCAACAAGCAGCAGCGCCCTGGTGTCCATATTATAGGCGCTGACCGGCAGACCGTCTGACATTCTCTTAAAGCTTTGTCCGCCATTCAGGCTTTTAAAAACTCCGGCTTTACCGGCAAGATAGAGAGTGGAAGGATTGTTGGCAGTTGTGGAAAAAACCGCCTCCCGAAAGGAAAAGCGGTTCCAGTCTGCATACCGATAAACATCTGGCAGCAAAACAGCGGGGACAGTTATGCCGCGGAGTAGAGAAGGATGATTAATCAGGACACCGGTTATCCCCATCATAAGAAAATAGAGGAGAAAGACCAACCCTGTGTACTTGTGGATCTTCTTTGAGACGACAAAAACGAAGCGATAACTACTGGTTAACGGAGTATGAGCGTGGGATATCATAGGGTGCCAAGAAAAACGATTCTCTTTTTCACCATCTGTCAGTTTACCTGGAATGAGATGGTTGCGGTGTATTTTTCCTCAAGAACCTTCGCCTTTAACTCTTCGGAAGGCAACCTGCGAACCTCAGCCTTCAGTATCCACTGACCGGATCGTAATAATTTTATATGGGTAATCCCTTTGGCATTGGTTTTGCTCGTCCAGGCATAGGCCTCTTTGGGGGAAAAGCCAATATAGGTTGCAAAAACATTGCAAAACCTTGCAGGTTTATCATCAATAAGCACCTGTACTTTCAAGTACTCCCCTGCGTTAATCAATGCCTTGGTGTGGTTTTCAAAGTAAAGGCTTAGAACTACATTTTCGAGACCTTCCATGGAGACGAGTTTATGGCGGATTTTCCCATTTTTCTCAACCATGGTGTAAAAACCATGCTTCGTGGCAGCGGTAACAATATACCCACCTTCTTTTCTAAGAGCCAAAGGGGTCACCAGAAAACCGCCTTCTCCAGCTTCCAGCTCTTTCACCACACCATCTGGTTGAATAAGATTAAATTCGACCAATTTATCCCTTTTAAGTACGTCAGACACGGGGAATTTATGGCCAAACCCAAAATACATTTTTGTTTGTGCGCCTAATCTCCCTCTAAAAGACGGCGAATAATCAGTGGCGTTCAACCAAAGATTATGACACTGGCCGATGGATGCTGAAAAAAGCAGAAAAATTCCTGCTGCCAATACAGAGATACGACAATTTACGGATCGAAAAATTATACTTCCCTATTTTAGAGTTAATATGGGTTGTTATTCCCATTCCTTCAATTAAAAATATACCTTGATACCAGTGCAGTAAAATGAGCCAGGACGTCCCATCACATGGCGTCAACACAGAACGAAACGTTCCTGATATCCTTTTTTAGCGCACTAACAGTTATTATGCTGCAAATTATTTCGTGCGCGTTCCTTATCTGATTTCCAGAATAGCAGCCCCAGTTGCCTGTAAAAGCTCATGATCGTGGGTTGCCATAACAACGGTTGCTCCCTGTTCACACAGTTTCTTAATTTCATTCACTAAGCATCCTAATTGATGTCCATCCATTCCGCTGGTTGGTTCATCAAGCAGCAGGGTACTCTCAGAGATTCCTTGCAACCTTGAAAATGCAGCTGCCAGCACAAGACGCTGCATCTCTCCACCAGACAGTGTAAGCGGATGACAATCTCTTAATGGTTCAAGATTAAAACGGGTTAACCAGTCCTCCTGCGCACCTTTATCCGCATTAATTTCTTCTCCAACTGTGGATGCAAAAAGCTGTAAATCCGGATGCTGAAGAGCCAAAGCTTTTACAGATCCGGGATTGGTGAACGTAATCATTCCTTCACCGATTTTAAGCAACCCAAAAAGAAGACTCAGCAGGGTAGTCTTTCCACAACCGTTTTTTCCTGTTATGGCAACCACTTCGCCTGAGTAGACTTTTGCATTCATATGACGCAGCAGCCAATCCTGTTTCTTTCCATGACGAAACCCTACCTGATCCAATGTAAACACGGGAGCTGATCCATTTCGGCATGACGATTTTTTACTATCCCCCCTTTCTTCCGGTTTGGCGGATACCTGAAAACGAAGTCCAAACTGTTTGCAAAATTCCAGGTCATCGAGTTTGTCCGTACTTCCCTTGTAAACAATGCTCCCCCTATCAAGAACAACCAGTTGATCAACCAGTTCCCGCATCCATAAAAAACGATGCTCGGCAATGACAATTGTTGTTCCTTTCGTTTTTTCTTTGTGGAGAAACTGCAGGAGGATCGCAATGCCGTCCGCTGACAAATTTGCCGATGGTTCATCAAGTACAAGAATTCTCGGAGCAAAACTCATTGCCGTACCAATGGCCACCCGCTGCTGTTCCCCGGATGAGAGGGTATCCAGCAGCCGATGACGCATTTTTTGTAAGCCAAGAGTGTTCAGCAGCGCATTTACCTGTTTATCTGATTCTTCATGCTCATGCTTTTGACGAACCTTTGAAAGGAGGAGCTCCTGTTCCACACGAGCTGAGAAAAACTGATGCCGCGGGTCCTGAAAGACAGACCAATACACATAATGGGCAACATGGTGAGCGTGAGTTTCAGGTACTCCATAACCTTTGGTGGTCTACTCAGGATAAGGGCTTCAACAAACAGATACATCACCATGGAAATCACAAAAAAAGCACCAATAAACATCAGTATTCTTCCTTGCCCGGCCAGGATCAGGTAACTCATGGCAGTAATTGTGAGGATTCCCAGCATCAGCTGACTTTCGATTAGCGGCCCGATTAATGAAAACATCAGCGCCAATCCCATTTTCACCCTGGGGTCAAGGGAATGAAAAAAGGATTCTCCATATTGTGACACCTGTAACCTGGATACCATTTCCATGGGTAATATGCCTGTATTATGAATGTGTTTTATGTTGTTAGTAATCCTGCACGACTCAGCTCTTTTGACAATTTCACAGCTGCCCACAATCCAATCAGCACGCCGACTGCAGAACCTGCACTGTTAATAAGGATCAGCGTCCAGGCAAGATCAGTCTCTGCAAAGCCAATCCACCATGCTATTAGTGCACCAAAGACAATAACACTAAGGCGGAAGGTGAGTACTGCAATGATAAGAGCTGCCTGTTTTTGATAGCCGCCCAAGAGCCAGGCAATGCAATCGCCAGCCAGCCCCGCAAGGATAAAGGTTAGGAACATGAAGGGATGAGCAGGGAAGATAAACCCGTAAACCGTTCCCATGCAAACGCCGAGAAAGGTTAAAAAGCCAAGGCGTGGCAGGCGCATAATTGACATCCCGATGATAATGGCCTGTATCATGCCGAGCACAAGCGAACCGACCGCAGGAATTTTAGAGGCGAGCAGACCCAGCACAACTTTAATCAGAACTCCCATAACGATACAAAGTGCAGCTGTTATTCCTACTGCGCTGTACTCTTTAAATGTCCAGCTACTGAACAACTTCATTTGTTTGTTTACTCCTGAGAAATTCTCTGCATAAGCTTTTCTGCAAATACCCATGAATCCTGCTTGGTCATTCGTGTTTTAAATGGAATTTCTCCACTCTGTCCCATCATTTTATAAAATTTGACCAGCCCTTCTTTGTCTTTATCATCAAGCAGCAGGGGATTAATCTCACCACCAAGCAGACCGGCATGAACAGGGGGTGCGGGAAACAGATTAATAAGCGGCATGATATACTCCCATCCGCCATGTACCTTGCCTCTCACAAACACTCCGCTGGTATCGATGGCTACTCCAAATACCGCCGTCTGTTTAGTGCTCAGAATATCCAGGTAGCACCCCACGTATTCGTTGATGGACGGTAACACGGTATGGCTGTAAATTCCGGAGCCAAGCAGCACCACATCAACATCCTGCGGATCTGTCATTTCCTCTGCCGGGGCCACTGTCACCTCACCTTCAAGACGCTCGCCAATCCAACGACCTGTCTGCATGGTTGATCCATACTTGCCGACACAGACAATCAGATATTTTGTTTTTTCTTTTATAGTCATTTTTATTTCGTCTCTGCCATATTCTGTTATGCGCAACAGCCGCACTCTTCGGATGAGGTTATCCGATCACGCAGAGATCATTACTTTGGGATCTTCCTGTAGTTTCTCTGTGACTGTCTTTTTTAGTTCATCGCTTATATGCATGAGTTCTTTCCCTTATTTGTTCTTTTTTGTCATTAAGCCAAAATAGTCTATCAGGGCCTGAGACATGGTTACCGTCCAGAACTCCCCGGCTTCCGTCATTTCAAGCCAGCCGTTTTTGTGATGTATCACAAGGCCTGTCTTCTCCCATTGCTCAAGAAGTGGCTTAAACATTTCTGAAATATCCAGGTCAAACTTTCTGCCAAGAGTGCGAAGGTTCACTGTTCCTTCTTCCATACAACCCACAAGCTCGCTGAAAAAAGCTGTTAACTCAGGAAGTTTCATAACAGTGCCAATGGGTTTTTCACCGGCTTCAACCCGTTTAAAATAGTCGGGCAGCTCTCCCTCCTGAAAAAAATGATGCCCATGCAAACGCCCCCCTGCCCCACAGCCAAAGGGAATACAGGTCGCACCAAAACGGGTAAATGAGTTATATCGGTTACGTTCTCTGCTTGATCTGCCCCAATGACACAGTGACAGCCTGTTTAAACGGGCCTCCTGTGCCATCTGCCGTCCAACACTGAACATCTCGGCCTGAGTGGATATCTGAGCAGCCGGTGGCACTGTTCCCTCTTCAATGGCATTGGCAAGAGGACCTCCATTAAAGATATTCAGCTGATACATGTCGCAGCCGTCAAGCTCAGTATCTTCAATGAAGGTGCGCACATCCTCCTGCCAGATATCCATGGTCTGATTAGGCAAACCATAAATCAGATCAATGATCACGGAGGCCTGGTTTCGATCACAGAGTTTTCCAAGCAGCTCAAGAATTGCTTCCCGATTTGCCCGTCGTCCCATCAACCTGCGGACTTTGGTATCAAATGTCTGTACGCCGAGTGAAAAGCGATTTGCCCCGCCTCGAATACAGGCATCAATTTTGGCTTCTGTGAAATTGTCTACCCGACCTTCAATCGTGATTTCACAGTCATTGGCAAGGGGCAGGTGTTTACGAACACAGACAAGCAGCCGTTCAAGATCTCCTGCTTCAAGATCTGTCGGGGTACCGCCGCCAAAGTAAACTGCATGGATTGGTCCTTCCTGTACCGCTGCCATTTCACTGGCCATGCTGATTTCGTGGAGCAGTCCATGACTGTAGGTTCGGCTGGAATCCTCTTCCAGCTTATACATGTAAAACCCGCAAAACCGGCAATGATTGCGACAAAACGGGATGTGTATATACACTGTGCGACGTTTGGAAGGATCAACCTTGTTCATGCATTTGGCCCAGGTTTCCAGCACCTTGTCTTTTTCCAGATAGGTTCCGCCAGCTCCTGCATGAACTGCTGTCTTTTTCTCAAAGGCATAGCGGAGAGAATCCACACCTTCTTTGGCAAAAAATGTTGAAATTTCAGGATGAAGCCGACTGGTCGAACGATTCATATCTCCCCAGTTCCCCGGCTTCTTTTTCTTCTCCCCCCCAGCTTTACTTTTTGTGCCCATACGTTTTTCTTTTGCAAGGCGAATAAGTTCGGGCGTAATAACTCCAATCCCCTTCATGCGGGCATATGTCTCCACACCTTTTTTGGCCATTGGCCGGACAAAGGGTGGTACCTTTTCAAAATATGCTTCTGCTTCTTCAGTCCATTGCACTGACAAGCTCCCGGACTTCTTTTTGAATCGGTTCAATGCGCGGGCTGCTGGTTACCCCGCTACGTTCTGAAACCATGATTCGCAAAAGCGGCAACGATTTTCCCGTACTGAGATAGTGTTTTTTATACCCGCTGTACTCACCATTTTTCAGTTGCAGCTGTGCTTCAAGATTATCCCAGGCTCTTGCCACATCTACCGGATTGGTCAGTTTTTCAAAGGCAGCAATACCAAAACAGGAAACGGCCCGATACCGTCTACATTGTGCATCAGAATCACAGATCTTGACACAAACAGCCCGTGTTGAAGCAAGACATTCTGCTGTTTTCCCTCTAGGATGTACCAGTCCACAGAGATCACCATTTTCCAGAAAATAGCTGAACTCTATGGCGTAGGGACGTGCATCAGGATCGACCATACAGAGTGTCGCCCAACCAAATCCTTCCAGCAGAGCATCAATTTCATTGTCTTTCATTTCTCTCATGGAAATACTCCCTTAATATGTACATTCAGCGAACCCCCGAACCTCTTGCAGAACCGATTCCAAATTCGTGCCAGCGAGACAAACATTCGAACGGAATCGGTCTACAAACTTCGGTTACGCTGCCTTCTCTTTACCGCAGCTGCAGTTCTTGCACTTACCGCAACCACCATGGCCGCGCGTTCTCTTTTTGTAAACAATCACTTTCCCGGTATCATGGATTATATCCAGCCCTTTTTCTCCAGTGAGATATACGTTTTCTTTTGGTAAACCTGTCAGCCCCAGCAAATTATTAAATGCGTGTTTTGAGTCTGGCTCCACATCTGTTATTTTAGCAGTGTGTATAAAAATATTACCCTCTCCTGAATACGACTTCGCCATTACCATGGTGAGTTGTGCTGCAGTATCAGTGCTAAACATTCCCTCAATCTTGATATGAAGATTACCGTTACGTTGATCCATATTGATTGCTGCCATGCCCATTTCGATACTCCTTTGTTGTTTTGTTTTTTTGTTGGTTTGGTGTTTTAGTTCCTGGTTGCTTACTGCACTATTTCCGTCAAGCCTTTTGCAAGGGAAGACAATCCCGAACTGCGCATCATCACATAGGGTTTCTGGTACTGTTTGCATATTTTCTTAACGCAGATACATGCATCATGGCTGATGCAGTCTATGGGGCAGAGAACTGCATCAGCGGTGCTGAGCATCTTTGGTAAAATGGCACGGGACGCCTCTTTTCCACCATCATGGTGCAGGAAATTCCCGCCACGATTCTCTATGAGCTGCCGATAATGGGATACCATTTTATGCAGGCCTCCAACATAGAGTATGGTTTTTCCGCAAAGATCAGAGCCGGGGCAACAGCTTGTCTTTTGATCATCGCAGGTTGAGCAGTCGCATGAGGAATCCAAACTACCAAGCATTGCAGTCTCCATGGACATAACTTCCTGTTGTAACAGCGAGAGGTTCTCCTCAAGTTGTCTGTTTTTCGACATGATCTCTTCAGAATCAGCATTTGCCAGTTCGAACAGTTCACATTTGTCTGCAAATTTCCTTTTAAACGCCTCAACCTCTGCAGTAAGTTCAGCGTTTCGCTTATTGCTTTCTCTTAGCTGGTCCTTTAACTTTCCGATCTCTCCTGACAGGCTGTTGCCTGCCAGTTCTGATTGAAGGCGAATATTTTTTTCTACTATTTTTTTATTCTCTGCTACAAGCAGAACGCTCTCTTCCTGCAGGTTTTTGAGCTTTTCCATCTCACAGGCCATGGCCATTTGCTCTTTTAGATGAATGTGTCTTTCTGACACCAGCACCTCTTCAAGCATGGTTGCTTTATTCGCTATCTCCTTATAAAGACGATGTTGCTGCTGGTTAACAACAATATTATCGTGGCCCATCATATGGTTTTGCCCATACACTTCAGCTCGCACATCCTTGGACAAAAGTTGATTTGTCATAATGGCCCAATATGCCCCGGCAACTGTTCCTTTTTTCACGTCCTGCTCCCAAAGTTCGAGAGCTTCATCATCGTTGACTGCAGCATACCGTTTTATCGCTACACGGTATCGTCCATCCAGAAATTTATGCATGGCCCTCGACTTCAAATTTCGACTTGCCGCAAAACCAACGAGAGTTAAATGAATCTGGTAATCACTGTCCCCCGGTTCCATCTGAAAAATCTTTTTCCTGGAAAATCTTCGCAAATCTGAACGGCGCAAACAGGTTCCCAGTATGGAACAGTGATACCCCTCACCAACTTCCCATAGTTTTTTTCGCCGACTGGCAGTATTTTTCGTTTCCTCTGGTAAAGCAGTTTGTTCACACATATGGCACCCTCCTACAATGTTCAATTATTTTATTAGTTACAACTAAACCACAAACCCAAAAAAAATCTCGCTGCCCCGACAGGCTGGTCAGTCTGTCGGGAGAAGGAGAGAACACAATCCTTTCTACCTACGTGTAATGCATAGGCCAGTAGAGCTGTAAAAGCATCCCCACTGTCAAAGCAGTTTGTTTGGTAACTTTTCTCCACAATACACACCCTAATGTTTGCGGCATGTCAATAATTTAGCATTGCCTAATTTAACTGTCAACGCTAATTGTCTTCCCATGGCAAAATATATTATTCCGGAAGAAAACCTGGCTTCTCCAGTACCTTTCTGCTGAAACAAAGCCGCCTGTAAAAAAACACTCCGTCTATTGACAGTTTGTCAATAGATGAATAATATATAGGCATCAACAAGTAAAGGAGATCTATGAAACACCAGGGGAAACGAAGAGGGCAAGGACGACGGGTAGTCACCAAAAGAAAAATATCAGGTTTTTTACAGCCCATTTTCCTCCTGCGGCTTTATGGGCAGGATCGCCATGGCTATGATCTGTTACAGGGGCTGCAGGAATTTGTTTCAGATGCTGAAAGCTATGATCCGAGCATTATTTATCGGATCATGCGTAATATGGAGGGCAGTGGCTGGGTGACTTCATACGACGGAACAGTCAGCCGTGGCCCCCGTCGTAGAATGTATAGTCTTACTGAAGAAGGAAAGAAACAGCTGGCTCAATGGATGAGTGATCTGCAAAGGACAAAAGATGAAATCAATCACCTTTTGACTGCCTACAGACAACAAACAACAGAGAGCCGGTAAAAAACAAACAAATTAAGTTGTGGAGGAAACACAAATGCCAAATCAGGATCAGACAGGATCAGACAAACAGGGAACACGTACAGATAAAGCTCAGGGTAGATGCCGGAATTCCAAGCAGGCATCTGCAGATCAGAACACTTCACTTTTGGGTGCATTGTGCAGACGATTTCGTGCAGGCGGACAAGAGCAGGGGCAAAAAAAACGCCGGGGTAATGGCGCTGGATTGCGTGGTAAGGGGAGACGCTAACTGAACAGGATTTGCCCGAAACTTCGGATGGTTGTAATATTCCATGAGTCGTCATCCTCATTCAATAAAAAAAGGTGCACCTGTACGGTGCACCTTGATCAATCCGGTAATCCTGTGTGCCGGGTAATGTCTCTTTATTTAGTCGTGTTAAAAGTCAAGGTAAACGCATACCAGACAACCTTTTTTCCTTCCACCGGCAGCTTAAATTTGGCATTGATCAACTGTGTGCCCGGTGGACCGATTGTCACCTCAAACGGTTCAGAAGATGGCAGATAAGTCAGTTCTTGATGCTCAATACCGGTGTCACTACTCATGGTTACCCGCGCCTCTTTATAAGGCATGGGCTTACCGTCGAAATAAAGCTGAACAATAAGAGCCTGGCCCTCTTTCAGAGCGGTGGGGTTCTGCAGGGGGACGCTTTCTGCACTTCTGCCCCGATATTCCTCAAGGTAGAGATAGGCATCGGGCAAGGTGAAGCCCGCATCAAGGAGAATCCCGTTAATGGCATAATCACAGGCACGATTCCACATCTTCGGCTCCCGCGACTGCCGCCTTTTATGATGATTGCAGGCCGGATGCATAACAAGATGGGCAGCCAGTCCTTCAAGCTTGGCTTGAGAGAGGATATTTATGTAGTCAGGGTTGTACGCAAAAACGTTTCCATCTGTCCAGGCTGTCTGACAGCTTGTATCCTCCTGAACTGTTAAGCGAAGAGCAAGGGATGCAAAAAATGGATGATTCAACAACAAAGAAGTCCTGGCTCGAATGACACTTTTATATGCGTTATGATTCTGCATCAGCTTCCTACTCAAACAAGAACATCTGCATGTTTTGCAGCCCATCTGGCAAAGCCATCGGAACGTGCAAGCTCATTACAGTGACGCACTGCTTCCCTGATCAGGAGCACTGAAAATTCGTCTGGAAGGCGATCTGCAAAAATCAGCACCTGGTCACCCCGCTCCATGGTTGCTGCCCTGCCCACCATCTCGCACAGGGCAAAAAGGATTGCCGGGTCCGTGGGAACTTCTATTTGTCCGGGGCTTGCTATAATATCTTCAATCTCTGGCAGATCGCGCCATATCTTCATAAAACCTGAAAATTCTTTGGCAGCCCCTGTCCCCACAGTTCCTGCTAACAGCTCATAAAAAATTGCAGGATCTATGGAAGTCTTCAGGATACCAGACGCAAACTCCCACGAGCGGGGAGAAGGAAAAGCCTTACCGCTTCGTTCAGGATTGAAATCATGAAGAAGAGCCGGACGAAAACGTAAAAATGCAGTTAACTCCGAAGCAATGCCTGCTTCAGTAGCCCAGAGCAGCCATTCGTCAAAATCCACTGTAAAGTCAATATGGATGAAACGATTTGCTAAAGCCGATGGCATACGATGGGTTACGGATCTGTCTTTCTCCCGGTTACCGGCAGCTACAACAGCCCAGCCGTCCGGCAAAACATAGTCCCCGAGTCGTCTATCAAGTACCAGCTGATAACACGCCGCCTGCACAAGGGGTGGCGCTGCATTCAATTCATCAAGAAAAAGAACTCCCGATCCTTTCCGTGGCAGGAATGATGGTATGCACCATTCCGACAAACCATCGTTACTAATTCTGGGCAGGCCTCTCAAGTCAACAGGATCAAGTAGAACGACCCGGATATCAATAAGAGCAAGACCTTGACTCTTTGCTGTTTGGGCGACTATCTGGCTTTTTCCAACACCAGGAGGACCCCACAAAAAAGCAGGCTGCTTTAGCTTAATTAACTGTTTCAGTGATTTTGCAATATTTGATGCTTTCATTGTAATTATTGGCTCATATATTTATTCTTCTTTAGTCTTTGTGTATTTTTCAAGGGCTGCCTAACCTAATTACTTGGAAACGGGGGCTACCAATCACACCTTTACAGGTCTAAAAAACGCAGGATATTGTTTTCATCGGTGAAGGTGACATCCACGGAACGTATTGGTAATTTTCACGAATTCTTAAAGCTAATGCGAAACATTTTGCTGATTCCGTTTGCCTATCCAATACCATTAAAGGCTTCGAGCAGTTCAGCAAGCGCCTGCCTTAGCGTACCTACACTTACTTAGCCTGCCCTAAATCCATTGTCAAGCGTAAATTCTTGACTTTCCAGAAGGACTCCTGTACTTATCTGTACATATTTTCAGGTTCCACATGAGTGGATAAAAAGGGAACCCGGTGCAAATCCGGGACGGGCCCGCCGCTGTAATCGAGGACGAAAGCTGTACAATGTCACTGGTTTAAAAACCGGGAAGACGCAGCTGTAGATTGATCCGAAAGTCAGAAGACCTGCCTGAAAAACGATACAGAAACCTTCGTGGACAGGAAGATTTCTGTTGTACATCTGTGGATCAGCCAGGGCATCCCGGATCAATTTTAATTGGTTCGGGTTTTTTTATGCCCGAATCTTTATACAGATGGAAAAAAACAACAGAAGTACATCTTAAACCCTTGATGATTGTTGCCGCGATCATGCGACCAATGTATGGCTGGTGGTGAGGATGATCCTACGCCTGTAAGCGTCCATTATTATACTGCATTTTTGTTTAAACTTACTCTATCTGTACAATAAATATGAACAACACACTTTACATAATTGGTGTCGGCCCCGGAGACCCTGAACTGCTCACGTTCAAGGCACATACTATCCTGGATAGCTGTAGTGTCATTGCCACACCTAAAGGTTCAAAAAATGGCAACTCCACAGCATTGTCAATTATACAACAGGCGGTGGAGTTGGAAGGTAAAACAATCCTTGAACTCTATTTTCCCATGAAAAAGGTTCGAATGGGAGAAACGCCGGATAGAGAGGTGGAAAAAGGCTGGCAGGAAGCAGCTCAAACTGTGCTTACCAATCTGGATGCAGGCAAAGATGTCGCTTTCCCAACCCTGGGTGACCCCGCCATCTACTCCACCGGATATTATCTCTACCAGACGATTATTGGGTTACGTTCTGATGTCAGGGTTGTTTTTGTGCCGGGAATTTCGGCTCTTAGTTCATGTTCCGCCACAACATCCACCCCGATCTGTCTTGGTGATGACAGGCTTGCCGTTATTCCTGCAACATTTTGCTCAGACAAACTCAGAGAAACCCTCCTGGACTTTGATACAATCGTTTTGATGAAGGTACACAAGGTCATTAATGAATTAAAAGAGTTGCTTGCAGATCTTGATTTATTAGACAGCGCAGTTCTGGTTGAAAAAACGGGTATGAAAGAAGAAAAAATCTATACTGATCTCAGCAAACTAACCGATCCTATTCATTATTTCTCTACTATCATTGTCCGCAAACATCTCCTGTAACACCAACATGACCATGGCCAATAGTGCTTGTAAAACATTAGGGTTGATTTTCCACCAGCGTTAAAAAGATACTGGCACGAATACACGTTCTCAACTCGGGGAAACAGCTAAAAATAAAGAATTATGAGTATTGTGTCCCCGGTATCCCCCCTCCCATTGCCGCAGTAATTTCGTCATCTCAGCTGCCGGTTGAGGTGCACTAAACAGATACCCCTGTACCTTATCACATCCACGTTCTTTAAAAAACGCTAACTGCTCAACGGTTTCCACTCCCTCTGCCACAACCTCGAAACCAAGGCTTGCTGCCATGTTGATAATGGTGGAGGTAATGGCAATATCTTCATCACTGTCCGGAAGATTCATGACAAAAGCTCTGTCTATTTTCAAAGTTCCAAGGGGAAACTGTTTCAGGTATGCCAGAGAAGAATATCCTGATCCAAAATCGTCAACAGCTATTCCTATCCCCATATTCTTCAGTTCCCACAGAATAATAGCTGCATTATCTTTGTTTTCCATCATCATGGTTTCCGTAACTTCAAGTTCCAGCTGCGCAGGAGCCATGCCGAATTTTTCAAGTGTTTTTATTACTGAGACTGCAAAGTCCGTCTGCTGCAACTGACGGGCTGATATATTTACAGCCATTTGCAGCTCTATGCCTTCTTCCTGCCATAACACAGCCTGCCTGCACGCCTCACTCAGGACAAACTGACCAAGTTCCAATATGATCCCTGTTTCCTCGGCCACTGAAATAAATTCCAATGGCGGAATATATTTCCCAGGTTCGACTTCCCAGCGTATCAGAGCTTCAACACCACTGACTGTGTTTTTCTTTATATCAATTTGCGGCTGATACCATACCGAAATTTCGTCTTCTTCCAGTGCCCGACGTAGTCCCTTACACAAATCATAACGATTATGCACCTGATCGCTCAATTTCTGTCTATATTGATAAGAACTGTTTTTTCCTTCCTTTTTTGCACGAAACATTGCCAGTCCGGCATTACACACCAGCATGTCTGCATCATTTGCATCGTCCGGATAAACGGCACTTCCGACACTTACAGTAAGAAAAAAATCGTGACCACTTACATGAAAATCCGACCGAAATGCTCTAATAATTTTTCTCGATAACAGCTCTACAACTTTTAAATCCTGAATATCTTCAATCAACACCGCAAATTCATCAACACAATATCTTGACACAGTTGCCGATGTGTTAAAAACAGTGTTTATTCGCTCAGTCACCAGCCTCAGAAGTACCCCCCCGGATTCTGGATAGAATATCTCTCTAATGTGGCGAAAATTTTCAATACGAAACCGAAAAACAACAACTTTCCGGGTTTGAAAGCTGTTATTGGCAACCGCACTCTCTAATTTTTGCAAAAAAAGATTCCGATTCGGTAATCCCGTTGGAATATCATAATGCGCCAGATTATAGAGTTTATCGTCCCTGCTCTGAATCTCAATCAAGTCCCTGAATTGCACACAAAAACCATTGATACCACCTGAACGAGCCTTCACCACAGTAACATGGAGTTCCAGGGGAAGCCGTGAACCATCCTTCCGCTCATACCATACATTCCCCCGCCAATGACCGGGTTTCAGGAGCTTCAGACGTAAATTTTGCAAACAATCCAGCCGATCAATCCGTGACTTGAACATACTCCAGCTGCATCCAATAACATTCTCCGACGAACAACCAATCATGCCAAGGCCTGCCGCATTAATACCCCTCACAAAGCCACTTCGATCCATGAAAATAACACCACCAGTGGACTCCGTTACCAATGCCTGAACAAAATCCGCAAGCTGCCCCCCGGCCAGAGACTGATCAATCGGGATACCAAGGCAATCTTTGCATTCTTTTTCCTTAGATTCTTCATCTGGTTTTTCTTTAAGAGCAATGGAAACAAGAGAAATTTCTTTACTCTGGGTATTGGGGGAAATATATTTACTGTGCTGTGCGGATTCCATAAGATCGATGTAACAAATGGCGCCCCCCCCTTTTCCCTTAACACGATAAACCTGCTGGTCGGCGGCATAAACAAGTGCTTCCACCTGTGTCTGTAGTGACTCCTCGACAAAAAATGATGACGCAATCCCCATGGACAGGGTCGCTTCGCTGGGATTATTGTCACGAAAGTGCCTACCAATGCGCTTGGCGACATTCACGGCAATCTCACTCCCGGCCTCCGGCAGCAGGATGGCAAATTCATCACCTCCAAACCGAAAAGGACTATCGCTGTTTAAGCGAATGCCACTCCTGATACTGTCTGCAACCTGCCTTAAAACCTGATCTCCTGCATGATGGCCCAATGTATCGTTGACCTGTTTGAATTTATCACAATCCATAAAAATAACACTGAGCTGGGTTTTGTCAGCAACAGCATCTTTTGCATTCTGGAGTAGAAGAAATTCAAAGTGTCTACGGTTGTAGAGGCCTGTAAGTCCATCGGTTCTTGCCTTTTCCTCCATCGTGAGGTACTGAGTTTGTACCTGTTTGAGAAGGGTTCTGTTTTTTTTCTGCCTGGCTTCCAGATCATGAGCCATCCAGGAAAGATTACGTAGAAGAATGACAAGTTGATCCTCATCGTCCCCTTCGTTCCCCAAATCAAAATACACACCGTAGTTGCCCCGCTTTATTTCCATACAAAAACGATTAATGATACGCAGATCCCGGTTAATTACCCAATCAGCAAGTAAGCGTGAGAGAGGAACCAATAGGAACAGAAAAAAAATAGGGATTCCGACATATACATTTTTGCCAGGCATGAGATGTCCTGATTCGATCATCAAGGAAGTTATCAGCATGGGAATAATAGTGACCAGCAAGAGAAAAAAAGCAAATCTTGCCGTAATCCCAAATCGTAAAACTTTAAACCTCCTTTTACCCTGCTCCGAGAGATTGGATTGCTTACGACTGTAAGGAAAAGAACGCCACGCATCGTTTAAAAATTGTAACCTCATATCCTCCCTCTGAGCCTGCCTGTCTGTTGTATCAACAGGGTTTTTGCTGCTAACTGCAAAGCAGGCTCTGGTTATTTCGTTATATTCTCGCAATGTTTTTCGATTTACTTATAAAAATAGAATCGGCTCTTTGCATGAAATACAAACTGTCTCTCCTGGCGCCAGAATACTCCGATCGACAATCAGTGCAGTCAACCGTTCCCCGGTTGGAAGTTCCAGAAAATACAAAATAGTGGCTCCCCGGAAAATATGGCTGATTACTTTGGCCTTAATCGTTGATTGGGGATTCAGGATCACCTGTTCCGGCCTCACAAAAACATCTACCTTGCTCCCGGCGGCAAGCTTATTTTTATCACTGCACCGGATTATTCCAAGGGGATATTCAACAGAACCACCTTCCGTAACTTCACCAGGCAACAGAGTGCCATCACTAATAAAAGATGCTATTTCACTTGTCAACGGCTGGTTGTACAATGCAGCCGCAGTATCCCACTGGAGCAGCTTCCCATTCTTCATAACACCGACAAAATCGGCAAACGCAAATGCCTCCGCCTGATCGTGGGTAACAATCAGTGTTGTGATCTTCTTATCCTTAACTATGTTTTTAACTTGCTCTGCAATCTGTTCCCGCATCCGCACATCAAGACCTGAAAAAGGCTCATCAAGCAAAAGGAGTGCGGGACTTGTTACAAGAGCACGCCCAAGAGCCACCCTTTGCTGCTGACCGCCGGAAAGCTGATGTGGATATTTCCTTTCGTAACCGGAAAGCTCCACAAGCAAAAGCATTTCTTCCACCTTCATTTTTTGCATTTTCGCAGACGTATTGGAAAGGGCAAATCGTATATTGTCGGCCACTGTCAGGTGTGGAAAAAGTGCATAATCCTGAAAGACCATGGCTATGTTTCTTTTTTCAGGCGGTATCCATATTGCCTCTGAGGAAACATCTTTTCCTGCTATATTAATCTGCCCCTTTGTCTGTTTTTCAAGACCCGCAATAATCCGCAGCAGTGTGGTTTTTCCTGATCCACTGGAACCAAGCAGACAGCCTATTTCCCCTTTCTGTAATGATAATGTTACATCGGACAGCGTTGGTACCGTGTTGTATCGATGAAAAATATGAGCTGTTTTCAGTTGTGTTGTCATGTCTTTGATGAACTTCGTATTAATAAGAAAACCGGTATCAAACCTGCCATTACCAAAACAAGGGAAGGGAGTGCTGCCCGTTCCCATTCGCCCTCTGAGGTCAACTCGAAAATTTTCACAGCAAGAGTATCCCAGCCAAAAGGGCGCGTCATAAGGGTCAGAGGCAGCTCTTTCATCACATCCACAAAAACCAGAACGGAACCTACTAGAATTCCCTGGCTCAGTATCGGGATATGAACACGCCTTAACAGTGTAAAACCACGTAATCCGGCAAGACGGGCAGCATCGTCAAGCCCAGGTGTTATACGCTGCATATTGGAATCGAGTGCTGCATAGGCCGGTGCCAAAAAGCGTACAAGATACCCGGCCAGCATAATAATAATCGTGTTTCTGAAAATCGGATCAAGGGAAACATGAAAGAATGTTTCAGCAACGGTGACCAGACTCTTGTCGATCCCACTTATCATGACAAAAAACCCGACTGCAAGCACAGACCCGGGCACTCCATAGCCGACGGTTGCGAGTTTGACCATTGCCCCGGTTGCAGCATCGGGATGCAATCGTCGTGTGTAGGACAGAATCAGCGCAGCCGTGCAGGTGAGTACGGCGGCTATAAGGGAAAGTGCCAGGGTTTTCCAGGTATAACCGAGATACCTTGCACCAAACTCTATTGCAAATATCTCCTGCGTCCAAAAGAGTAACTGCAGAACAGGAACCAGAAATGCCACGGTCAAAACAGTTGTACAGAAAAGTACGGCAGCCGTTTTTCTGCTTCCGGTCAGTTTGATCCTTTGTTGTTTTTCCTTGTTGATACCTGTAAAGCGCATTCTGGAACGCATTCGTTGTTCCATAACCAGCACAGCTATGACAAAAAGAAGCAAAATGGATGACAGTTGTGCTGCTGCAGATATTGAAAACAACCCATACCAGGCCTTGTAAATTCCAGTGGTAAAGGTATCATAATTAAATGCGGAAACTGCTCCAAAATCGGCGAGGGTCTCCATAATCACAAGCATTAAACCGCCTGCAATCCAAGGCCTGGACATGGGGAGCGCAACCCGAAAAAAAGCCTGATACTGATTGCATCCAAGAGTACGTGCTGCATCCATTGTCTGCGTTCCCTGTGTCATGAAGCCTGTGCGTGCGAGCAAGTACACATATGGGTAAAGCGACAGACTGATGATGCTTATGATTCCTGGTGTTGTACGAATATCCCCTATAATCACACCATCCCTATGCGGCATGATAATTTGCAATACTTTTTCCACAGGCCCGCTAAAATCAAGAATGCCAAGGTATACAACGGCCAGCACATAGGAGGGCAGAGCCATGGGCAGAAGAAGTGCCCATGAAAAAAATCTCCTGCCAGGAAAATCACACATTCCTGTGAGCCAGCCAAGAGGCACACCAAGCAGCAGGGTGATAATTACTACACCGCTCACCAGCAGAAAGGAGTTACGTAATAATGTGGTAAGAAGATGTTCTGCAAGATGTGCCCATACTTCTCTATCTGGCGTAAACAGGGATGCCATCAGAATAAGGATGGGGATCAGTACCAGCAGTGCAATGGCTGTGGTGAGCAGTTGCCAGGTATCAGGAAATCGTAAAAACCAACGAGAAACAGGCGCATCCTTTGCGGATACGCCTGTTGAGGATGAATTATTCACTTTTAAATTGAACAACTGAGTTGTTATTTATACCGAGCCCGATCCATTAATTTTACTGCAGCTTCCTGAAATTCGCCGTATTTGGCTGTTCCAATCGGGTCAGCCTTGAAATCACCCCAGGATGCAACAAATTCCGACGGTTTAACAGCAGGATTGGCGGGATACTCCATATTGGAGCCTGCAAACAGGCCTTGCGCTTCAATTCCAGAGAACCATTCCAGCAGTTTTATAGCTTCTTCTTTATTCTTTGCACCCTTTATAAGACCACCACCTGAAACATTGACATGGACACCGGTGGTTTCCTGATTGGGCCAGAAAATCACCAGTGGTAAATCCGGGTTCTTTTTCATCATTCTGCCGTAGTAGTAAGTATTGACAAGTGTCACATCAGCCACACCTGCAACAAGTGCTTCAAGGGCCTTTGAATCCTTGGCATAAGGTGCTGCAGCAAGATTTTTCACCCATCCCCTGACGATTTCTTCAGCTTTTTCTTCGCCGTGCTCAGCAATCATGGCAGCAACAAGAGACTGGTTGTACACCTTCTTTGAGGTACGAAGAGCAAGCTTGCCCTTCCATTTGGGATCGGCCAAATCCTCATAGGTGCTCAATTGCTCAGGATTCACCTTATTCTTATTGTAAATGATGGTTCTAGCCCGCACTGAGAAACCAAACCATCTGTTTTCGGGATCACGGAGATGGGCAGGAATATTTGCAGCCAGTATTTTGGAATCCACAGGCTCAAAGATACCGGTATCTGCAGCATGCCAGAGGTTACCAGCATCAACAGTGATTAACAGATCTGCAGCTGGATGTTCTCCTTCGGCTTTGAGTTTTTCCAGCAGCATCCCGGCCTTACCGGTGGTGTAATTTATCTTTACACCTGTCTTTGCGGTATACGCATCAAACAGCGGTTTGATTAAATGTTCTTTTCTAGCGGAATAAACCGATACTTCTGCCGCCTGCGTCATACTGGCCCAAACACCTGAGAACAGGATAGAAGCAGCAAGTAAAGCTGACATTTTTTTCATTGGAAATCTCCTTAATTATTTTTAGAAATCCGGGAAATCCGGGACACAGCAACGTTTTAGCTTTGTGACAGGAACTGAAACAGCGCATAGTGTTTAGATCAAGATAACTATTTAGCATACCCTAATTTACCTGTCAACCGTAATTATCTGGCTCCCTTCTAACAGTTTGACAGACAGAAAAAACTGACATCACAATAATTAAAAACGAGGCCAGGGCATGATATGGATCATTTTTACATTTTCCCGGGTCACTGGTGGAAGCAGGAGCTTGTTAACTGACTCCTTTGTCATCAACCTGAAAGTAAAATTCATGGGAATAAGTACTATAAACCGCCTATAGATCGGTTAGAGCGACAGCCCATTGCCTGAGCATATCGGGAAATTCAATGACACTGGAGTCAATGTAAAAAGGAAGATTGTAAATGGCCATATTTTTGATTGCTGGAACATCAGCAAAGGCCGGATTATTTTTAATGGAACTTGCGAGAACCTTTTGCACTGCATAGACATTTCCGGTTATTACAATAATATCTGGTTTGGCTTCAATCATAGGGTCAAGAACAGGTCCCGTCCTCTTTTTGGCAACCGGATAATGCCCTTTGTCTGCTTTACCATTCGCTGGCAAAAAAACATCTCCCACGTTGATACAGCCCATGGGCTTCAAGAAGAAATTGTCTGAATAGCCGCCAGGTGCCTCAACTCTGACCATCGCTTTGCCCGTGTCATTCTGGTATGTTCCGCTAAGAATAAGAACCTTTTTCCCAAGTATTTCTTTAGGAAGTTTTTTCTGCGCTTTAGCCAGATTTTTATTGTATTCTTCGATCAAAGCATCAGCTTTCTCCTCACGATCAAGAAGTTTAGCTGTCTGTCTTATGGCTGATTCCACCCCCCGCAAAAAATCGACATAATCGATTTTCACCTCCAATCCTTCCAGAATAGAGGAGATCTTTCCAGGGTTTACCTTTGGCTTATAAATGCAGAAATTATCGTTCTTTTCAACGATCACTCTTTTAACATTAAATTTTTTCAGACCATTGGGAATAGCTTTCTTATTTGAACTGACTACATGATTCGGGCAACCAAGGATCTGGCTGGCAGTTTTTATCTCTCCGGACATTGGCCATATGGAGCCTCGCACCGACATAGCCACCGGCAGGACGTCGAGATTGTAGGCAATATTGACCACCCGGTCACCGATAATAATGACGTCAACTATTTCCGGAGGCGCTGCCTTCGTCGTCCTGGTCCTCGCGTCTGCTGTTTTTCCAAGCATTACAAACACTGTGAGAAAAATAAGGCTTAGAGCTGTCAACGTTCTAACTTCTTTTGGCGCAAGTAATACTTTCCTCATGCTAACATTCTCCTTTTTGGTAGTTTGTTTTGCCAAACCTAACTTGATGGTAAAAAAAATCAGTCTCAAGGATAAATCGCAAGCACGAACCTTGTGAAAATACCCAGGTTGGGACTTTCTGAAAAACTTTCTGGAATTCTTGATTTATGTGACAGGATTACAGAAGTAACGCACTAATCTTTATCGATAAAGGAGAGGGCAATCAGACCAAAAAATCCGCTTACAAGAACCAGAGCTAACTCACCTTTATTGATTGATAATTGTTTTTTTCTTCTGGATATCAGGACAAATAAAGCCAATGCACTTAAAATACCCACCAGTGACCATAGACCACCAAACTGTAATTGCAAGTCTGCCTGCCCCCTGTATGGATTGTCAAACCTGAGCTGAAAGGGGAAGAGCAGGTCTCGTGAAATCGTAACCAGAAGCGGTGTAGGATTGTGCCGTTCAAGTTCATAGGAACGCAAAGGCTTATAATCACTATCCATTGCTGTTCCGTAAACCATTTGCAATCCACTGCTGATTGCCGTTTTGTACATGGGATTTACAAGAAATTTAAAATCCATGTTGTCAGGTTTGTATGTATCAAGCGGTAGAGAAATAAGACGATAATTATCGTATGAAATCAGATACACATTCCCTTGCCTTGTGATAACAGTTCCGTAAAATTCTTTGCGTTTATTTTCAGAAATGACAATATCCTGAATATCAAGTGTTGAATCTATCGGGGTTTTAACAATTTCAGGTTTATCTAAAACTCTTTTGATATGAAAAACCTGCCCCTCGCTGTCACGAACAAAAAAACCTTCATCAAATGGTTTGAGATTCGTGGTTTTTCCGCCAATGACGGTGGCTGGAAAGATAAATCCCTCCTTGTTCAACTTTGCAGTAAAACTATCGGTCAAGCCGGTATCGATCCGGTTAAAATCGGCATTGATAAATTCCATGGCCTTATCGGTGAACCGGAAGACATCTTCGGGAAAGGGCATGATTGCCACTTCTGGATTGTTGTTGAAAAGTGGATAGAGTTCGATCTGCTGATGATGGCCATCCAGATGGCGACTTTTAATTTCCAGCCCCTGTTTACCGGCTTTAATGGTCTCTTTATCAAAGCTCTTTCCATCAATACTTACCGGTAGCAATTTTTTCCTTTCAAGATTCTTATAGTAAAGAAAGGGCAGCTGGAGCTCAAATTCTGCTCGGCTGAACGCTGTACCTTCTTCGTTCATATAGTTAAAACGATGCCCCCCCAATGACTCCCGGTAAATAAACTGCTTCTGCGGAGGACTGAAGAAGAGCAACGGGTTACCAACTTCCTGTCCAAACACCTTATCGAATCCGGCAGGTAAACCATAACTCATGGCAACAATCGCGAGAATGACAGCGCTGTAGCGTGAAATATGTTTCATCATCACACACCTCTTTCCTGAAATCTGCGACCAGATTCAAAAACAGAAAGCAGTGCCAACGGTACAAGTACGATCAACCAGGGAAGTGCAGGAATAAACCAACCATAGCCAGAGCCGGAAAACAGCATGATAATGAGTACTGCAAAGACCAGAAGCAGAAATATTCGTCTTGACCAGTTAATCTCAAGAAGTACGGTAACGCCTCCAAAATATGCAAGCAGACCAGCCAACATCCAAGGCAGCATCGTCGGCAACGAAGAGGCCGCCACTTCAACAGGAAAATATATTTTCAATGTCAGATAAATAAGCGCAGCATCAAGTCCGCAAATCATCAGGTAGAGCAAAAAACCGGAAAGCAGGCTGAAAAACAGCATGACCACGCGACTGGTCGGCAAATGCAGGGAAAGGCGTAAGCGCCGCCCAAGCATCTCTGGTACAAACTGGGCAGCAGCCAATACCAGTCCGGTGACAAGGGGGAGATAACGTATGTCCTGATAGAGTACTGTCTGTATATGAATAGCTTGGTACCACACCATTTCGGCATGTTCCGAATGCATCTGCTGGCGAATGTCGAAGAATATTTTCAGACAAATACCACAATTAAGCAGTAAAGCTGCTATAAAATAGTGTTTGAGTTTGAGCCACTCTTTGAGCAGGAGGGACGAAAGCATATTAATATTTCCCCATCAGGCCGATAAAGCCGTCTTCCAGAGTCATGTCCACTTTGTGCAGGTCTTTGACCTGGATACCAAGCGTAGTCAGATGCTGGACAACCTGTTCTGCTTCCGCAAAGGAGTATAGTGAAACCTGGTCACCCCGCTGTTCAATCCCTTTGATAATATCGTCTTTGTGTAAACTGAGTTCACTTTCATTTACAAAGACATACTTGTGAAAAGAGCCCATGAAATCATCAAGACCGGTTTGCATTATCTCACCCTGATCAATAAAAAGCATCGTATCCACAAGTTGTTCTAAATCCTGGATAATATGACTGGTGACAAATATTGTCTTGCCACCAAGAGCAGAAAAATCATGCAATACATCAAGAAAAAGACGTCGATACCCTGCATCAAGTCCCATGGAATAATCGTCCAGGATCAGCAAATCAGGATTCTGAGCCATTATCACCCCAAGCACAACCTGAGACCGTTGACCACAGGACATATTGCCCACTTTATGACCATGTGGCAGGCCCATTTTTTCAACCAGATTAAAAAAAACATCTCTTTCCCAGTTGGGATAACACCCGCGATAAAACTTTTCGGTTTGAGAGATGGTCATAAATTCATAGGCCAGATGTCCCTCATGCAAGAGACCGATCCGCGTTCTGGTGGCCGGAGGCAGGTCATGCGAATCCTCACCAAGTACCAGACATCGACCACCAACTGGCTTGAGAAAGCCCATCAGAATATTGACAAGAGTCGTTTTTCCCTGGCCGTTCTTCCCCAGCAGACCACAAATCGACCCCTCAGGAATCGAAAAATTCAGATCCTCATAGATGACTCGTTCACTGTACTGATGACGAAGGTTATGTACTTCAATGGCGTTCATATACTGGCACCGGTGATAAATACTAACCCGACAAGTCGGAAACTTTTAGTGTCGCTGGATAAGTACCTTGTGGGGATATGTAGGTTAGTAATTTCATTCATGCTCTTTAAACTTCTTGTTTTTTATTGCTGCTTTTATGGAGTAAGGTACTAAGACACTTATGGATCTATCTGTCCGAAGATTCACTTTCTTTTTTGCAATCCTTTCCTTTTTTAGCAGCACAGGTCGAAGAACCGCAGGAACACCACTTTCCTCCAGCGATTTTACGATACAGATACCAGACCGCAACAAGGACTATTGCAACGGTTATAACGATGTCCCACAGTTCCATTCACATTGCCCCCCCAAAAAATCCCACGGATAAAGTCAAGTATTCACCCCTATCCGTGGGTTACCAAATTCAGGTTATTTCATATCCTTTGCCTGCACCCAGATCACAGCGTCACGAGAGCATTTTTTACCCTTGTATGTGTAATCAGGATCAAGATCCAGTGCAGCAAATCCCCACCAGCCTGCGCGTGGAATACCATAGGTGAAAACACCATTATCGTCAGCAAAAATGGTCTGTAATACAAACGCATCCTGCGGTGCCTCAACTTCAGCTTCCTTTGCAAAACTGTTTGAATCCAACACCATCGCATGATTCAAAAACTCGACCTCAATTTCTGCGTTTGGTACAGGTTTTCCATTGAACAACACCCGTCCCTGAAAAACATTACCAGTCCAAGTGTCATAGGGTTTTGTAAGAGGTACAATTTCAGTTGGCAGTCCAACCGGCTCATTCCAGGCACCCGGTTCTCCACCGACATTGACAATGACCTTGGTATTCTGCTTGATATAAAACGAGTCTGACTTCTCCCAATAAGGTTCTGGAATCAGACAAAAAATATGATCACCACCACGAGCCTTGTATGTTGTTTCCCAGGCCTTTCCTGTATTCCCTATTCCTTTCCAGGAAATTGGTTGCAAGGTGTCAAGCAAATCCGTACGCTTTGGGGCATTTTCCCCCCGGGTACGAAGCACAAAAAACTGCTCTGCCTTCCCCATGTCCATGGTATGCCCTGCGTCAAAAGGGTGAGTGAACACCAGTTTGAGTGGAATCGTACCACCTTTGGTCACGGCCATTTCAGGGGTGTAGATCATCTGAAAATGGGCGGATGCCATGGAAGCCGATCCGATAATTGCAGCTCCTGTCAGCAGGGTAAGTAGTTTTGTTTTCATTTTGTACTCCTTTTTCATAAGTAAAATTATTCTATAAAAAGACCAAGCTCTTAATCTCAACCACCAGGACAAAACTGAGGCTAATGCCAGCGGTTATTATTCAACTATTTCTTTACCTGGAACCTTAATTTGATGCCCTTCTCCTGCATCAAACATGACGATGTAATCACCTTTTGGCTTATCAAAAGTGAACTCGGAATCCTCATTCATTTTTCCTTCCAGCAGGATTCTGCCATCCAGTGTTTCAAGACGTATAGAAACGCCGGCTGCTGATGATCCATCCGAGAAACCGCCTTCACAAGTGATGGTGTCATCACCATTGTCAAAGCAAGAACATAATGGAGTATGCGCCTGAGCAATAGTCGCACTTACCAGTAAAGATACTGCTACAACAAAAGTTTTTAAAAACATTGAAAAACCTCCTCATAATTTTTCTGATTAGTAAACCCATGCGAATCTAGCCCGACCGATTATAGCTGTCAAGTATATTATTAGGCATGGCAAAAATAATACCTGACTGCAAACTCACGTTGACTCCTTGTAAAAATTACCGTATACAGAAAACCTCAATAAAAGTAATCCTTGAACTGGAGAGCCACATGCGTAAACAAAAAAGAGGAAAACAGTGCAGAATGCTGGGCGATTGCAAACCGGGACAACGTGCAACAATTCGATGTCACCATGGGAAAGGTGCCATTCGTCAACGATTGCTTGATCTTGGTTTTGTGCCCGGTGCAGCAATAGATATGGTCAGGAACGCACCGCTCGGAGACCCTATCCAATGCAAAGTTTCCGGTTATAACGTCACATTAAGAAGATCAGAAGCTGATTTTATTGAACTAGAGGACGAAAAGTAAACAACACTCTTTTCGAATCTTACCATCAATTCCATGACGACAAACTCCAATGCCAAATAAAGAAAAACTCCTGGTCGGACTGGCCGGTCAGCAAAACGCCGGTAAATCCACCACGTTCAATATGCTCACCGGTGCTAATCAGCACATTGCCAACTATCCCGGTGTCACGGTTGATAAAAAATCCGGTACGTACACATATCAGGGCGTTAAAGTCGAAACTGTTGACCTTCCAGGTACCTATAGTCTGACATCGTTCTCTCTTGAAGAACGTGTTACCCGTGATTTTCTTATCACGGAAAAACCTGATGTTATTGTCAATGTGCTTGACGCTTCGTCACTGAAGCGGAGTCTTTATTTTACCTTTCAGGTACTGGAAATTGGATTGCCGGTGGCAGTAGCCCTGAATATGATGGATGTAGCTACTCGTAATGGTGTTCAAATTGACATTGGTCGCCTCCAACACAGGCTGGGCGTCGATGTCATCCCCACTGTGGGCAGAAAAGGTAAAGGAAAAAAAGAGCTGCGCGATGCCATTCTTTCTACGGCAAACCGTAAAGAAGGCAAGCCTCTGCGTATATCTTACGAGGACTTGGAACCTGCTATTCAAAAACTGGAGGAGAAACTCCAACCAACAAAACTTGCTGCTGTTTATCCCATCCGCTGGCTTTCCGTAAAACTTGTGGAAGGAGACAGCGAAGCTGAGCGAATTATTATAGAAGAACTTGGAGCATCGTCTCCAGAACTGGAAATGGCAAGAACAATCAGACGGGAATTTGAAGAAGATCATTACATGCCTGTGGCCGATTACATGGTCAGTTGCAGAGATCGACTGGCAAGTTCTATTGTCGATGTCTGCGTCAAGGAAACCAAGAAAGATAAGACCAACATTTCCGAGAAAATTGACGCTCTGGTTCTGAACCGTTTTGCAGCTCCAATTTTTCTTGTTGCCACAGTTTTCATCATATACCAGTTATCCATCGTTCAAGGCTATGAACTGACACAGTACTGGTGGCCGTTTCTGGCAAAGTTCCGTGGCTTCGTCGCCGGCATCCTGCCGGATGCCGGGATGCTGACAGATCCGTATAGCCGTTCCATGATCCTGTGGATGGTGGATTCTGCAAATGCTCTGCTCAACTATATCCCCATCTTTCTCATTCTCTTTGCCTTAATCGCCATCCTTGAAGATTCCGGGTACATGGCTCGCATTGCCTTTATTCTTGATAAAATGTTTTACGCATTTGGTCTCCATGGGCAATCAACCCTGCCTTTTATTCTTGGCGGTGTGTTTGCCGGGGGGTGTGCGGTGCCCGGGGTTATGGCCACCAAGGGTATCCCGGATGAACGATCCCGGCTGGCAACTATCCTGACGGTTCCCTACATGAACTGTCTTGCTAAAATTCCTTTTTATACGCTACTGGTTAATGTTTTTTTTGTAGAATACAAATCCTGGGTCATGCTCTTTCTCTCCACCATCACTATCTTTGTGGCCTTGCTGGTGGCTCGATTGCTCACCGTTACTGTGCTCAAAACAAAAGAAACTGCACCATTTGTTATGGAGCTGCCCAACTATCACCCACCCACATTTTTTGGTGTTGCTCAACGGGCAATTGAACGTACCTGGCAATATATCAAAAAAGTAGGTACCATTGTCGTAGCTGTATCAATTTGTGTTTTCACCCTTCTCCAGTTTCCGGGAATTGGTAATGAACGAGAACAATATTACGACACAGAAATCAACAAAGCCGTTACAGGATTTCAAAAAAATATTGAAAAAAGCAGCTATGCAATGCAGTTTCAGGATGATGCTGCAATTTTAGACCTGGTGAATCTGTATACGACATATAGGGCAGCAAAGCTCAACATTAAAGGAGCAAAAGCTTCACAAGCTCTGGCTCAGCGCTACCAAAAAAATCACCCGGATTTGTTTATTTTCCTGAAACCAAAAAAGGATACGGGTGCCAAAATTATTAACAAGGCAGTCCGGAAGCTTGCCTCCAAACGAAAGTCATTACGCAGGAATATAAAAGAGGAACAGATCGAAGGAAGTTTCCTCGGTTCTGTTGGCCGGTCACTGGAACCTGTCACTCAATGGGCTGGGTTTGACTGGAAAATCAATGTGGCTATCCTCTCATCCTTTGCCGCCCGTGAATCCAGCGTGGCCACCATAGGTGTTCTGTATCAGCAGGGAGCTGATGAGAACAAAAGCCTTGAAGAACGTATGGCTGCTGAAAGTACAGATGGCGGTTTTACTCCGCTTCATGCACTTGCAGTGATGGTTTTCTTTGCTCTGTACCCGCCGTGCCTTGCTACAACTATTATGATTAAAGTTCAAACAGGATCCTACAAGTGGATGGCATTCTCAGTCTTCTTCCCCACAATGCTTGGTTTTATCGTGGCATCAATTATCTTTAGTGGCGGGAAGGCCCTGGATTTAAGCGGAATACAAATGATGGGGGTTTTCTATATATTTGTGGTGGCACTTACCGTCGTCACAGGTTTCAGTAGCTCCCGCGGAAGGAAGCTATCTGTTGTCAATTGATTGTCACAGTCTCAAAAGAGTGTCCGGTCAAGATTTAATAAAACTTGACCGGAACTTTTTTGAGAATATTACCCCTGCATACGTTTAATATCAGCCAGTATTTCTTTGCCGCCATTTTCCAGAATATATTTACCTAAGCGCTCCCCAATTGCATCCGCCTGATCTCTTGGGCCCTTTTCTGTTTTTTGTAGAACCGTTTCGCCATCAAGACTTGCCAGACCACCGCGCAGAATCAGCTCATCTCCATCAAGAATTGCAAGGCCAAATGCGGGAATGGAGCATCCTCCCTCCATGGTTCGCAGAAAAGCACGTTCTGCGAGCAGGCAGGACTCCGAGTCTGGATTATTAAGACATGCCCTCACCTTATCATATTTTTCAATACTTAATGTCCCTGCCGCTTCAATGGCTATACAGCCCTGACCAACGGGTGGAATAAATTCCTCGTCTGAAAAGATCTTAATGATCATATCCTCATACTCCATCCGTTTCACACCGGCATAGGCTAGCATAAGTGCGTCACAGGCACCATCAGTCATCTTCTGAATTCTTGTCTGCAGGTTTCCACGCATTTCCACTGTCTCCACATGGGGATAAAAATGCTTGAGGAGGGCGACACGACGAACAGATGAAGTCCCGATACTGATTTTTCGGCTGGTGTCATTCAGATCAATCGTTGTATCCCTGGAAAGAAGAACGTCATTTGGCTTTTCTCTATCAGTAAAAGCAATCAGGGAAAATCCCCGGGGAAGAACAGACTGCATGTCCTTGGCACTATGTACGGCTATATCGGTTGTTCCACTGTCGAGTTGCTCTTCAAGTTCTTCAGTGAAAACTCCTTTGGAACCGATTTTGGCAATGGAAACATCAAGAATTTTATCGCCCCTGGTTTCCATGGAGCGAATCTTAGTCTCCATGCCGCTTTTTTGCAGCATTCCGGCGACAGTGTCTGTCTGCCACATGGCGAGTTTACTTTTTCTAGATCCAATGTGTATTGTTGTCATTTTTTATCCTTATGGAAAATCCTCCTGAGAAAGAGGAAACGAAATAAGTAGGGAATATAATGCCGGACTATCATACCATAGGAAATAAAGAAAAAAAGCATGATTGCAAACAGTTTTCAAAACAGCTATCATTGCTTATGCGTTTCTTACTTTATAACATCCGTTATGCCACTGGACATGGTTCCGGTTACCATTTCCCATTGCCTTTTACCGGCTTTTTTAAACAAACCGGAGGGACTCTTGGGCGTATTGTCTCTTTTGTCCGTTCTGTTGATCCGGATATCATTGCGTTGATTGAGGTTGACTCCGGTTCCTATCGGTGTAAAAAAAAATGTCAGGCCGCAGCCATTGCCAGACAGCTGAACCATTACCATGTCGTAGAGACTAAGTATCGTAATGAGTCCCTGGCAAATAAAATCCCTGTGCTCAATAAACAGGGTAATGGATTGCTGAGTAAACAGCCGATTATCAGTCATCGTTTTCACTATTTTGATGAAGGGGTTAAGCGGCTGGTAATCGAGGTGGAGCTTGAAGATATCTCAATTTTTATCGTTCACTTGTCTTTGTCGTTTAAACACAGGCAGCAGCAGCTTGAACATCTCCATCGGATCATCGCCTATGGGAAGAAGCCAGTAATTGTAGCTGGTGATTTTAATACTTTTGGCGGGGATCGTGAAGTACAGCTTTTTCTAGCGGCCGCAGGGCTGATGAATGCGAACCTTGAAGGCTTACCGTCACACCCCAGTCATGCCCCAAAGCGAAATCTGGATTTTATTCTTCATAGCCCCGAGCTGATTGTTTCAAACTTTTCCATTCCGGATATTCGTCTTTCTGACCATGCACCTTTATTGTGTGACTTCGAGCTTTCGGGTAAGAGTTGAGGGTGGAAGAGGCAGTCGAACTTCAAAGCAGGATCCTTCTTTTATTTTACTCCTTACCATAACCTGCCCGCCATGGGCTTCAACAACGGCCTTCACGTAGTTTAGCCCCAGGCCTAAACCCTGTTTTGTACGGCTGCGATCTCCCCGATATAATCGCTCCCAGATACGATTTATTTCTGTCTTAGAGATCCCCATCCCATCATCATAAAATCGTATTATGGCAAAGTGTGCATTTGTGGTAACATTGATTCTGACATTTCCTGATTCATGCCCATATTTTATAGCATTATCAAGAAGGTTTGCCCAGACCTGACTGATTCGTGTTTTATCGGCAAGAACCGGGACACTGTTTTTCTCTTTTTCAAGAACAACGGAAATTTGTTCCTCTTCAGCCACATACTGGTAGAGTCCCACCACGTCTTCAAGTGTTTCCAGAATATCCAGCTCCTGCAGCAGAAGGCGCATTGTACCAGCCTCTGCTTCAGCCACGCTCATCATAATCTTGAGCATGGAGAGCACACGTTCCGATTCTTCAAGGCAATCTGAGAGAGCACTCCGATAAAGCGCAGGTTTTTCTTTGTCTGATTGCAGTGCATATTCGGCTACAGCTCGTAGTCTGGTCATGGGAGTTCTGAGATCGTGAGCTACGTTGTCAAGCGATGACTGCATTTCAGCAATGAGTTGTCTGTTTTGGGAAAACGTTTCTTCCAGAAGATTAAATATGGGAGTGAGATCCTTATTCTCAGGTTCTGTCTGCTGAATGAGTAGAGAGTTTTCCTTCAAAGCATCTCTTACTGTTCTTTCCAGAGTTTGTAATGGTGATTTTATCAGATAGGCGAAGAGAAGGGCAAGACAGAGGCAGGGGAGCACCAGCAGTAAAAAGACCAGGTAAGAAGCGGTAACAATCTGCTTGTATATGGCAAGCCCTGTGGAATAATCATTTGTTCCCGCCTGAGCCACACCTCCACGTGGCAGCTTTTGGGAAATCAGGAGCCAGTTCCCGGAATTTTGCGGATGTAACAGATCGACCCACGCTCCTGTGCTTAAAGGATCAAGATCAACCAGCCCATGAAAGTCCATACTCTTATTTCCTGTGATTAAAAGCTGTTGTTCAGCATTTACAATTCTAATAAAATCTATTTCCTTCGGGATATTGCTTCCCAGAATGAAACGACTTTTACGGAAAGCATTATGTTGTTCGATGTAACTGTTTAGAGCTGTTGATATCTCGTCCAGACGCTGTTGTTGCAAATGGTGTTTTAGAAGTAATGTATGGAAAAAAAGAGCAATCCCGGCGCAGCCCCAGAGAATGAAAAAAAAAGAAATAATTCTCCTTGTTCCTGATTGAAAAAATAACGTATTATTCAACACGCAGAACATAGCCCATACCCCGAACAGTATGAATAAGTTTGGTGTCGTATTCCTTGTCTATGTGGTTGCGAAGGCGGCAGACAAGAACATCAACCACATTGGTTTGTGGATCAAAACTATAGTCATAGATTCGCTCAAGAATAGAGGTTTTCGAAAGAACCCTTCCCGGATTTCGCATCATGAGATCGAGCAGAGCGTATTCTTTTGCCGGAAGTGCGATTATGTTTTCCCTGCGTTTTATTTCACGGGTAAGTGGATTAAGCTGGAGTTCCCCAACTGTAATGATTTCGGACTCTCTCCCTTTTTGTCCTCGTCGGAGTAATGCCTGAATACGAGCCAATAATTCGTTAAAGGAGAATGGCTTGATCATGTAGTCATCCCCTCCCCGCTGCAATCCTTCAATGCGATCATCGACTGATTGTCTGGCACTGAGAATAAGCACAGGGGTAGCAATGTCCCTGGCCCGGATTTTTTCGATAAGAGTCAAGCCGTCAAGGCCAGGGAGCATGATATCTAAAATCGCGGCTCCGTAAGGTTCGGTGAGTGCCAATGAAAGGGCTTCAATCCCGTCATGACAAACATCGACTGTAAAACCAGCTTCCTGCAGACCTTTCTCAAGAAATGAGGCTATTTTTTTATCATCTTCTACAACAAGTATACGCATGATGAACCACAAGCTATTAGGAAACTATAGCTTTATCGAAGGATAATCACTGTTGCACACCGACCTGTTTTCCCGTCACTCTCGCGGCATGCACGACGATACGAAAAAAATTCCTGTGAACAGGATGTGCATTTTCCTGATGTTCTGACATTTTTTTTCTGCAGCCCGGCATCAAGCAGCTGCATTTCAGAAATCTTCCAAAAGTCAAAATAGTTCTCTTTTACCTGAAAGGCAAGAAAGGATGGGAGTAATTCCTTTGCATGATTTGTAAATTCGGCACAACAGGGGCCAAGGGAGGGACTGATGGTGGCATAAAGATCTGATGGCGAACTCTTGTAGTGAGTCTTCATTGCCTGGATAGTTTTTCCAAGAATCTGACTCACACTTCCCTTCCACCCACAATGGATGGCTGCAACTGCTTTGTGGATGGGATCAAAAAGTGTTACAGCCTGGCAATCTGCCTGCTGTATCATAAGGCCAATGCCTGAGATATTGGTCATCAATGCATCGTAATTTTCGACTTCGATGTCTTCCGTTACCTTTTGTTCTGCTATGAAAAGAGTATCTCCATGAACTTGTTTTGCGGAGAAAAGGGTATGGATATTCAGATGCATTTTGAGTCGTTTACGGTTCTCAGTGACAGCTTTTATGGTATCACCAACCCCATAACTGAGATTGAGTGCCTGGTATGAGCCGGAACTCACCCCCCCAGTTCTATCTGTTGAATATACCGTTACTGTATGGCTATCATTTGACACTTTATTTCCCTGCAATTACACAAAAAAAAAGGGAAGACTCCATAAAGGAGACTTCCCTGTTCAATACACACTACCAGTAAGCGGGTTAAGACCTAGAAGTATGCCTCAAAAGTAAGGTACACCTGATCAGCGCTTTCAACGGTGCTTCTGCCTGACGCGTCATTAACCGTGTTAAGCTGACTGAGCTCAGCAGCATCACCAAGATCATACGGTTTCATAGTCCAGTCCATTGATCCGGCATAGTCATACTCATAGCGCTGGTAACCAAAACGGATAAAGGTTTTAGCGTATTTGGAAATAGCTTCACCCGTGGGCAAGTCATAGATACCATATACTTCGTAGACATTACCGCGGGCAGCAAGCTTACCGAGATAGAGATCATCATGGCCCGGATTCATGGCAAGCCAGTATTCAGAACCGTAATTCCACTCAGCACCTAATTTCAGGCCAAGAGAGTCGATGTCATAACGGGCACCAAGATAAATGGAGTAACCGTTTTCACTATCGGTATGAGGAGAACCTTCCATTCCCAACTGAGCAAGAGTGCTATTAATCACATCCTGAGGCACTCCTTCTGCGGCCATCTGCTGGGAAGCGCCTATTCCGGCATAATCATTGAACATACCGTTTTCGTTTGGATCGGTTTGTGACCAGCCAGCAACTGCAAAGAAATTTACATCAGCAAGTTTATCCTGGTAGACAACGGAACTGTGAAGAATGTTACCAACTTCCATCTGTGGACCAAAACCACCCTGGTTCGGTGGAAAGCCAGCAGCGAAGTTAACAAATTCACTTTCGAAGGATGGATAGTTAAAGACGTTGAAAGCCATAAAAGACTGAATATTAACAAACCGATTGTCTTTTTTCATGACATCCCAGTTTAAGCCGGCAAAATCCATATCAGCCATGGTGTCGTTACCATCCTGTATTTCGAGTCCGGTTTCGAACCCGCGTCCATAACAGAAACGAATACGACCGGTTCCCATGGCTTCGGTTCCCCAACGATAAGCATAGCCCAGGGAGAGACCATCAAATGGCCAATCCATATATGCAAGAGGGGTGGCCAAACGCTCATCAGCGCCCATGCGAACCTGTGCTGGAGGCCCATCTGTGGTGGGACGACGACCAATGGAAAACCAGATAGGTTGTCCACCAATGTTGTTCCAGTTTACGAATGCACGATCAACACGAAGAGCATTGTCGGAAGGCTGACGGGTAGAATTACCATCCCACATTGGGTAGCCGCCACCAAGTCCTTGAGGAGTGTTTTCCATTCCCCAGGCTTTGTACATGGCAAGACGTGCTTTGAACTCCAGATTCTCAGTTGCTTTTACACGCATATTCAGACGAAAACGATTGGTCCAGAGATTGTCACTCCTGGCAATTTGTCCATCGGCAAGATCTGCCCGGTAGTAATCCAACCGGGAACGAAAATCACCATAGAATTTAATACGGGCTGCAAGATCCCAGCTCTCAGATCGATCTTCAAGGTCTGCAACGCTTTCCAGCAGATCATTACAGTCTCCGGCGCTGCAAGCACTGGTGCCTGCACTTTCTGCAACCTGAGCTTTCAGCAGGTCAAGCTGCCTGCTCAATTCTTCAATTTTACGTTCCAGATCATTCGCACTTGCTCCACCACTGGCAGAAGCTACCGCAGGCAACGCAATGAGACCAGCAAGGGCCAACATGGAAAATTTCTTAATCATTTTGGTGTTTTCTCCTTCCTCAGTTGATTTTTTCTGATCCAGCCCTCCTGAAAAGCCGGTATCGATACCTGTCCTGTTATTTTTGATACAATAGAATAACAGTTAAAGGAACCGGAAATGGGTACAAATTTTTCAACCCATTCTTCTTTTAATATCGTATCTTTCCTTCTGTGTCAACTAAATATGCTGATTCTTTTACTTTTTCACCGACTTTTTCTATCGAATCCTTTGTAGTTATATGCTGTGGTACACGATGCGGCATAGTTAGTACTTTCCGGCTGGAATACAATCGTTACAACGCCTTGCTCAGTATCGTTTTTTTTACTCTACGACGGGTTGTTGTTCCCAGCAGAGAATATTGAAAACAGCGTTGATACCAGTCGCTCATTTGACGGGTTATTACCCAGATTCCTGCCAGGCTGTGCTGCCGAGCCCAAATCTCCCACTGTTTTACGAGTTGTGAGGCGACACCTCTGTGTCTGAATTCAGGAAGCACCATAAGCCCTGTACCACAGGCATAGTTTTCCAGTAGCTGAATGGTTGTTTGGTCAGATTCTTCTGGAGCTTGCGCCTGATTGATAATAGTTGCAAAGGCTATATATTTTCTTTGATATTTGGCCAGAAAAAGAGCCCGGTCAGGCTTAATAGAATAGCGTTGTATCTTATCCAGAAAGACGTGGACAAAGTCGGGATTCATGTCTCTTTTCAGATCCTGAAAGGCTTGATCTACATCCTGACAGGTTGCTGATATGATTTGACAGGAAAAGGGAATCAGTTTGTTAGAGCTCATCAAGGATAGCAGCCTTTTTTTGCTTATATTCATCTTCAGTGATGAGCTGCTGTTTAAGGAGAAGGTTGAGAACTTGCAGTCGTTGTTCCATTGATTGTGGCCTGACTGGAGATACAGGTGTTGTCTGATTTGCTGTATCGGCTTTTGTGTCACGTACCGGAAGAGCACGAAGGGCGATGGAGATTACCTGCTCCATCCAGGAGCAGTTGCGATTGGCTAAATGACAGAAGGCAGCTCTACTGTCATCTGTTTCAGAGGCCCAGATCAGGTTGGATGTGATATTGATGATATCCCCTTCTTTGGCAATTTTCGCTTCAATCAGAGTCTGCAGCTCTGATCTTTCTGGCATGCGCCAATCGTTATATCCGCCACCGTTATAGCTTTCACAATACTCAACAGCCTCCTGCCAAGTCAAGCTTTGGCGGTTGTCGGAATGAGCCCACATAAGCTCACTCTTGGTGTCCAATACTGTTTGGGGAGCTATTTCAAATTGAGTTTTGTCAACTTCGGTAAATTTGGCGCAGCTGGAAATCAGTATGAGGCAGAGGATCATCAACGATTTCTGCATTGGTTTTCTCCTGGAGGATTAAACTCTGAGTAGTAAAGTAGATTCTTCAAGTTGTAGCAAAGAGATGGAGGGAAAGCCAGAAAGAAAAAACTACTCTTTTTCGATATCTGAACACTGGTACCTGATAACTCAGATCGCCGGGTCTGTAATTACAGAGTTTTTATAAAATCACGTATTTCAAGACATACACGCAGGTAACAGGCACGTTTTTCATTCTCATCATGCATTTTAGCTGCAAGCAGAGGAGGGTCGTCGAAGCCATGGTGAATGACTCTGGTGGCTCCGGAAAACAGGGGACAATGCTCATCTGCATGACCACATACCGTTATGACCAGGTCAAACTGAATATGTGAAAGTTCATCCAGTAGTTTTGAATGATATCCGCTTATATCTACCCCCGCAGTTTTCATGGCCTTAACTGCCATGGGGTTCAAGCCGTGTTTTTCAATTCCTGCGGACCAGGCTGCAATTCGATTACCATGAAGATGGCGGACCCATCCTTCCGCCATCTGACTGCGACATGAGTTTCCGGTACAGAGAAAGAGAATTTTTTGTCGTGATTTTATCATACAATCGTTTTAGATCACAAGGTTAAAGAGGTATCCGGTAAAGAGAATACCGCCACCCACTACAAAGATAAAGGTTGCAATCAGTTTTGGCTTCAGGACTTTACGTAGAATAACCATTTCCGGTAGTGATAGAGCAATAACACTCATCATAAAAGCAAGAACGGTTCCAAGGGCTGCTCCTTTTCCGAGCAGAGCGCCTACTATGGGTATCATTCCGGCGGCATTGGAGTACATTGGAATTCCGATCAGAACTGCAGCAGGAACCGACCACCATGCATCCTTGCCCATAATAGAGGACATCAGATTTTCAGGAACATACCCGTGAATGAGTGCGCCTGCAAGAATTCCTGCAATCACGTATGGCCATACCTTACCAACGATATCACGAAGAGCCTCGGTACCAAATGCTACGCGATCGCCCCAGGTTAATTTTTGCTGAATAACCAGCGCTTCACCATCACGCATTTCTCGAACCCATTCTTCAATCTGATCTTCCATGCCCATCCTGCCAATAACCCACCCGGAGATGATGGCGATGGAAAGGCCCGTTACCAGATAAAGTGCGGCTATTTTCCAACCCAAAAGTCCATAGAGCAGAACGAGGGCAATCTCATTGATAAGGGGCGCTGCAACCAGAAAAGAGAGCGTTACACCAAGAGGAACTCCCGCCTGGACAAAACCAATAAAAAGAGGGGTGGCAGAACAGGAACAGAACGGGGTGATGATTCCAAATAAGGCAGCAAAAACATTTCCCGTTATTTCCCGTTTGCCTGCGAGAATTTTTTTTGTTCGTTCTGGTGTTACAAAGGTACGGAGAATACCAATGGCGAAGACAATAAGAGTGAGCAACAGCATTACTTTTGGTGCATCATACACAAAAAATTGTACCGACTCGGCGAGATGGCTTCCCTGTTTGAGGCCTAAAACAGTGTAGGTGAAGAAATGGGAAAAAGAGAGAAGCTGACTGTAAAGAAGATACCAGCAGACGAGGATGCCAGCACCAAGAGCCAGATACGTACCATTGGAAAGCTGTTTTTTGTTGGTTCCAGGCTCAGGTTTCTTTGTGGTGCAGGCACATTCAGTCGGTGCTGCCATTTTGAGTGTTTTCATTTTCTTACCCTCACACGGTGCAATGTGTTTCTTCTGTACTGACCAGATTTTTCCGTAAGCGCATCTGTTTCAGCTCGTTGTCGTCTTCCAGCCAGGTTTTCAGGTGTGACAGCATTATTGCTTCGTATTCAGATTCGTGTTGATCCGATAAGTCATACATGATCCATGTTCCCTGCCGTCTCCGCTGAACCAGCCCGGCATCTTCGAGAACCTTCATGTGTCTCGAAACCGTAGATTGAGCAAGTTGCAGGTAGGTTTGGATGATGCAAACACAGAGTTCCCCGTCCTGCAGGAGTTTTAATACTCTGACTCGGTTGGGGTCTGACAGAGCCTTCATGACTCGTATAAAGTGTTTCATAGGTTCTCCAAGTGCATACTTTCATATATAGCCATATAGCCATGTTGCGATATAAGATAGTATTCAATTCCGGCTTGTCAACAAAAATTCGCTTATGCCTTGAGTGTTAAAACATGCCAGCCAGACTATCCGAGGTTTTTCTGATTCGTTTCAGCTGATCTTTGAGATCAGCAATCTCGGTTTTCCAGTATTCGTTTGAAGCAAATCCAGGGACAATGGGAGCTGAACCATCAGCGAGATACTGATGAGTCAACCAGGCAATATAATGAATAAAACGCATTGCACGGAGGGGTTCTACGAGGCGGAAAGTACGTTTGTCAAAGTGGTGGAAGGTTTCGTATCCTTCGAGAAAAAAATCGATTTCAAGGAGCGATTCTTTTGGAGTACCTGGCAGAAGCATCCAAAGATCCTGGATGGGGGGGCCCATAACCATATCGTCAAAATCAATAAGAAAAAAAGACTCACCAGGGCGATAAATAATGTTGGAAAAGTGGCAGTCGCCATGAATTCTGCTTATCAGTGTTCCTTCAAACAATGGAGATATTTCACTAATCAGTTCACTGCAGATAGATGAAAAGTTTTTAATCTCTGCTTCCTGCTGGATAAGTCCGCTTTTGAGAATATATTGAACCTGTTCTTTCGTGGATTTCCTGGGATGCATCGTAACTCGATCACGGGATGGATGCACACCACCGGTTGCATGACAGCGTCCAAGCAAACGACCTATTTCCATCCACTGATCTTCATTAAATTCATCGTAACTTCTTCCTCCACAACGGAGAAAAATACTAAAATAAAGATTCTCGTATTTTCCCAGTGTTTCACCATTGCGTAGTTTTACCGGTGGAATGACAGGAATTTCCAGCTGATCAAGTTCAAGAAGGAAGTCATGTTCATCCTGTAGCGCTGTCTTTGACCAGCGGCCGGGACGATAAAATTTAACCACCATCCCTCTGCCATCAGCAGCCTCAAGCTCAAAAACACGATTGATATAGCTGTTAAGTGGTCTACAGATATTTGAACAGGAAATATCAAGTGCTGCCTCAACCAGATTGAGCACCACATCGGGGCTAAGCTCAGGAAAGGCACCGGCGTGCCTATTGTTATCAGAATAATTCATGATCTGTTATTTGTGTTTGTAAAATTTTCATGTTTTCAATTTTTCATTTATGTTTGGATTGGATAGATGTACCATACAAAATGAACCAGGTCTTGGGTTCATTCTGGTGGGGTCACTCTTTTTTACAAGGGCTTTTTGCGCAAACAAGAGTTGCTCAACTCTCTGAATTGCAAACGGTTAAAGGTGGTGCAATCTAATGCTGAAAAATACAGAACCTCGATGGCAGTCTGATCTGGAAATCCTTACCCATGCTCAGCAGCAGCTTCGGGATGCTGCGGTTCCAACGCTTCCCAAAAGCAATGAGTCGATATGCCTTAATCCCACATTGAATCTTCTTGAATTCAATTGGACTCACCTTTGTGATCTTTTGCATGATAAAAACACGGCAGGAACTCCTGAGAAGACTAAAGAGCTGGTTCTTCTCTATAAACGGCCTGGGGATGGTTCCATTTCCATAGCTCCGGCAACGGATATGCAACTGCTGGCCTTAAAGCTGCTGGCTGAAAACCTTGATCGTCAGGCTGTGGCGAAGGAAGCTGGCGTTATTGTAGGAAAAGTTGATGCGGCCGTAGAAGATGCATGCGAAGATGGACTTCTTCTTTCTCCACCTTCGGCACTTGTCAGAACAGTCGCTCACTTTCCAGACTCAGGACAGAGAGACTGGCAACCTTATCTGCAATCAGATTATTTTACCCTGCAATGGCATGTTACCCAAGCCTGTGATCTCCATTGTAAACATTGCTATGACAGGTCTACTATTTCACCTTTGACCCTTGAGCAGGGAATAACAATCCTTGATCAGTTCCGGGAATTTGTGTTGGAGCAGAAGGTACATGGTCAGGTTACTTTTACCGGTGGGAATCCACTTCTATATGCACATTTTACAGAACTCTACAAAGAGGCAGCCAAACGAAACTTCAGTATTTCCATACTGGGGAATCCAACGACGAAGGAAACAATCGAATCCCTGCAACGGATTCAGCCCCTTTCCTTTTATCAGGTAAGTCTTGAGGGGTTGGCAGAACACAACGATTCCATACGGGGGGCAGGTCATTTTGAGCGGATTATGGAGTTTTTGGAGATTCTGAATGAGCTGTCAATCTATTCCATGGTGATGCTTACTCTGACCCGTGAAAACATGGGACAGGTACTGGAACTTGCAGAACTATTACGTGGGAAGGTTGACCTTTTTACCTTCAATCGTCTCTCTCAGACCGGAGAGGGGGCAGCTTTGGCAACAGCCGCAAAAGAAGAGTATCGGGATTTTTTAAAAGAGTATCTTGAAGCAACAAAAACAAACCCGATCATGGGTTTAAAAGATAACCTGATAAATATCATTAAAGCGGATACCAAAGAACAAGTCTTTGGCGGATGCACAGGTTTTGGCTGTGGAGCAGCTTTTAATTTCTGTTCAATTTTACCCAATGGCGATATGCATGCCTGCCGCAAGTTTCAGTCACCCATCGGTAATGTACTGGAATCTTCTCTACTTGAGCTATACCACTCGGAGGCTGCAGAGCAATATCGCCTGGGCCCGAAAGAGTGCCGAGGGTGTAAGATTCGTCCGGTTTGTGGCGGATGTCAGGCAGTTATCCAATCAAGTGGTCTGGATATTCGTTTACATCGAGATCCTTACTGCTTTATTGAGGAGTGAGCATCTGGACGGATCAGGCACTCACCTCTATCTGCTTTGCATGCGAACGCTTCTTCAGCATGTAATAAAGCACCGGCACAGCCATGCGACTCACCAGCAAAGAGGCGATCTCACCAAACATCAATGCAATGGCTAAGCCCTGGAAAATGGGATCTGCAAGTATAACAGATGCTCCAACCATAACGGCAAGAGCAGTCAGCAGCATGGGCCGAAAACGTACGGCTCCTGCCTCAACCACAGCTTCAACAAGAGGCAGACCATGGCTGATACGAAGCTCTATAAAATCAACAAGAATAATAGAGTTTCGTACCACAATTCCAGCACCCGCCATAAAACCAATCATTGAGGTGGCTGTAAAAAATGCTCCAAATGCCCAGTGAGCAGGCAGCACTCCAATCAGTGAAAACGGGATGGCTGCCATAACCACAAGGGGAGTAAAGTAATCCTTAAACCAGCCCACCATAAGCATATAAATAAGGACCATCACCACACAAAAGGCCAGTCCGAGATCACGGAATACTTCCAAGCTGATATGCCACTCACCATCCCATTTAATGGCTGGCTGATCATTGGTAAAGGGTTGATTTAGATTATAAATCTGTACTGTATCACCGCTACCGCCAAAATCTTCGGGATTCAGCTCAGCGAGACGTTTGTTCATGTCAAAAATTGCATAAACAGGACTTTCCACAGCTCCTGCCACATCACCGGTTACATAAATAACCGGTTTCAAATTCTTCCGATAAATCGGCTGTTCCACCACCATTTCACTCACTTTCACAAGTTCGCGTAAAGGTACAAGCGGTGCTGAAGGGTTCATGGCAGAGCGCAGGCCAATATTGAGCAATGCTTCTATGGAAACCCGCATGGAACGAGGAAGTTCAAGCACTATAGTAACATCTTCCTTATCGCGTGGCTGATGAAAAAGATCAATGGGCATACCTCGCATTGCAATTTGTACAACACGAGTGATTTCAGCCTCGGAGATATGGTTGAGAGCTGCCTTTTCCTTATCCACAGTGAGTACCAGGCGACTTCGCTCAGTCTCCTGATACCAGTCCACATCGACCACTCCTTCAGTGGATTCAAAGATATCCTTTACCGCAGCAGCAAGTTTTACACGTTCATTTTCGCCTGGTCCATAGATTTCGGCCACCAGAGTCTGGAGAACTGGAGGTCCGGGAGGCACTTCTGCAACAGCCACGGCTGCACCATATTTTTTTGCAATCTCAGCGATCGCAGGACGTACCCGCACTGCGATATCATGACTCTTAAGCGTCCGTTCATGCTTAGGTAAAAGGTTAACCTGAATATCGGCAACCGTTGGCCCCTGCCGCATAAAATAATGCCGCACAAGACCATTAAAATTGTAGGGAGAAGCAATTCCAGCATACACCTGGTAATCAACCACTGCAGGATCATCCTTGATCACTTCCGCCATTTCCAGAGCAACCCGGCTTGTGTGTTCAAGGGTTGATCCCTCGGGCATATTGAGTATCACCTGAAATTCACTTTTATTATCAAAGGGTAGCATCTTCACTTTAACCATGCCCAGATACACCATGGAACAGGCACCAAGCAGCATGGCGATGATAACCACAAAAAAGACAAAACGAGCAAAAGCACTTGCTAAAAGTGGCTCCATAATTCGATGATAGAGCCGGGTGAAAAAGTCGTCTGGTGCATGATCTTCATCGAGTTCATCCCCTTCAACGGCGCATTCCGGGGTGCTGCATTCCTTTTTCTTCCTCAGCAATTTGACCGCTGCCCAGGGGGTAACGGTGAATGCAATGATCACAGAGAACAGCATCGCCGCAGAGGCACCAATGGGAATAGGACGCATATATGGCCCCATAAGTCCGCCAACAAAAGCCATTGGGAGAATAGCAGCAATAACAGCCAGAGTGGCAAGAATGGTGGGATTTCCAACCTCAATCACAGCTTCAATGGCAATTGTCGTCACTGATTTATCCTTACTCCCCGGTAACCGGATATGACGGACAATATTTTCCACAACCACTATGGCATCATCCACCAGAATTCCTATGGAAAAAATCAGCGCAAACAGGGTGATCCGATTGAGTGTATACCCATACAGATAAAAAACCATCAGGGTGAGCGCAAGAGTGGATGGAATAGCCAGCATAACCACCGTGGATTCTCGCCAACCAAGAAAAAAGAGGATAAGGATTGCCACACCAAAGACTGCAATCCCCATATGAAGAAGAAGTTCATTGGATTTTTCTGCAGCTGTTTCTCCGTAATTTCTGGTCACCGTAACGGAGATATCAGCAGGAATCAACGTTCCCTTAAGGCTTTCCACCTTCTTCAGCACTTCAGCAACTACGCTCACGGCATTGGATCCTGGCCGTTTTGCAATGGACAGGGTCACCGCCGCTTCTTTCGTATGTCCGTCAGCTGTTCCAAAAAGAACATAATTATCAGGATCTTCCGGACCATCAAGGATGCTTGCAACTTCATCAAGGTAGACAGGACTCCCACCATAGACTCCCACAACTACGCGCCCGATTTCCTCCTTATTCTTTAAAAAAGTTCCGGTCTGCAGAAGTGTTTCCTGATTCATTGCCATCACCTTACCGCTGAAAGTCTGGGTGTTGGCCTGCTGTAGAGCAGGGATTAACTGTGCGACTGTAAGGTTTCTGGAAGCAAGAAGAAGTGGATCAAATTGAATACGGATTTGTCTTTTGGTACCGCCAATCAGAGTGGTTTCTGCTACATTGTGGATACTTTTTACTGCATCATCCACCTCGGCTGCCAGACGGCGCAAAATAAAATGATCATACTTCTTTGAGTGAAACGTGAGTGCCAGAATGGGCACATCATCTATTATATGCGGCTTGATTAGCGGAACCGAAACACCACTGGGAATACGATCATAATTTGTGGCCAGTTTCTGGGTGAGTCTTACAATGGCGTTTTCCAGGTTTTCTCCCACGTAAAACCGTACCACCAGTAAACTCCGTCCTGCCATGGAGGTGGAGTAGATATATTCCACACCAGGAAGCTCGTAGAGCAGTTTTTCCATGGGTATGGACACACGCTCTTCCACTTCTTTGGGAGTGGCACCCTCCATGGAAACCATGACATCAATCATGGGCACCTTAATCTGAGGCTCTTCCTCACGTGGCAGCAGCACGATTGCCATCACCCCCAGAAGCATGGAGGCAATAATACCTACGGCAGTCAGTTTAGAATCAACAAAAGCTGCTGCCAGCCTTCCAGCAATACCCGGATTATCGAATTCCTGATTTTTCATTAGTGCCTCACTCCCCCATTCCTGTCATAAAAACAATCAATATAACGTGCTGTTAAAATGAATAACGTGAATATATCACCAAAGCACTTTCGCCCCACAAGGGGGTACTGAACTGAGTACTGGCCTACTAAGTTTTCACAAGTGCAGGCGTTTGATTTCCACGGGTTGCCCATCCTGCAGCTTATCATTATTGGTGGTGACCACTATCTCCCCTGGTTCAAGACCGGAAAGAACCTCCACATCACCACCATAGGAAGCACCTGTTTTGACAAGTCGCATGCGGGCAATTTTTTCGTTTTCATCAAGCACGAAAACTATCTCCATCTGTCCTTTAAAAAGGACAGCTGAAAGGGCCAGCATTACAGTGGACTCCCCTGTTCCTTCGATACCAACCCTGGCAAACTGTCCTACTCGAAGGTCGGGATGTGACATAATATTAATTTTTACAGGAGCTGTACGGGACATTGGATCGGCAGCAGGTGCAACCTCAGCAACTTCACCGATAAGGATACGATTGACAACAGGAATTTCAACGGAGAGTTGATCCCCCACCGCCACTTTAAAAAACAGCGCTTCTGGAACCTGAGCCAAAACCTGTAACTTCTCACCATTTTCTATTTGCAGCAGGAGTTTTCCAGGAGAGGTCAGATCACTCGTATTTACAAATTTTTGGGTTATTGTTCCGGAAAAAGGTGCTGTAATAGTGGTATAATCAAGCATGGCCTGGGCTTCCTCGAAAACGGCCTCTGCAATACGAGTGAGATCCTGCAGGGATTTCACAGTTTCCCTGGTAGAAGCTCCCTGTTTCAGGAGCTTCTTTTCACGTTCAAGGTTGCGACGAGCCTGGGACAGTTGTGCTTCAGCCTGTAAAACCTTGGCTGATATCTCACCGGCACTGATCCTGACCAAAACATCGCCCTTTTCCACCTTGGAACCGGGCACCACGGAAAGTTTAATAATCTGTCCTGCAATGCGGGAAGAGATTGAAGCACGCTCCACGGCCTCGAGAGTTCCCACAACCTCTATTCGTGACCGAACCTGTTCTTTTTTCACCTCAACTGTTTCCACAGGAATGGTGGGGAGACGTGGTACTTCAGCTTTTTTATGGTCTTCCGACCCTGAGCAACCCGGCAGAAATGCAACTCCTCCGAGGAGCAAAGCCCCGCAAAACATTTTATTCCAGTTTCTCACTTGCTCTCTCCTTCTCTGGTTATTCCTTCAAATTGAGCTAAGCCCATGGCCCTTCGTAAATCAGCTTTTGCCACTTGTATGTTGGCACTTGCCACACTTTGTCTGACCCGGGCATCGGTGAGTCGCATTTCCACATCTATCAACTCAGAAGAAAGAATCACTCCCTCCTTGAAACGCAACCTGTTGAGACGCGCACTTTCCTCAGCCTGCTCCACCATTTTTTTGGTTACCTCCAGACGCTGCACAGCCTGACGGTGGTTAAGATCAGCCTGCTTTACCTCAAGGTCCATACCAAGCTCTACTTTTTCCCGGATGGCCTGAATTGAAGCACGTTCTGCCATGGCTTTGGCCACATCAGCACTGGCTCGATTCCCATCAAAAAGGCGATAATTCACTTTTACGCCAGCCATCCAGGAATTACCATCACCGTCCATTACAAAGCCCTTATCATATTGATATGAGGCAAAACCATCAACGGTGGGCAGCTTCCCACCACGGGCAGCCCGCAGATTTGCTTTTGCTGCTTCTTCTGCATGGGCAAGGCTTTGAAGTTCTGGACGCTGAGAATAGCTTCGCTCCTGCGGAATCTGCTGCTGACAGTCCTGTGTGGAATCAATAACAACACGCCCCTTTTTCAAACCCAGCAGATTGAGAAATATCTTTTGAGAAAGTTCAAGACGATGTTCGGCAAGAATACGATTTTCACTGGCACTGGACTCCAGAACTTCCAGATTCAGAAGATCGGCCTTCAGCAGATCACCAGCGTTATAGCGAGCCAGCGCCACCTTCAGAGAAGCACGAATTGCATCCAATGACGCCTTTCTGGCCTCCAGCATCTCTTTTGCCTGAACCACGCCATGAAAACTGCGAACAACCTCAAATGCCAGACGGGAGTAGACGGCCTCACGTTCCATTTGTGAACGTGCAAATCCAGCATCGGCTGCTTCAATAGCAGCCTGATCCCTTCCGCCATTGTACAAACGGTATTCTACCCCGGCACGAAAATTCAAATTATCAGTACGACCAGGATCATTGAAATCCATGGAAGGATTGAAAACACCATGATTGAGGATATTACCAAAGGAATACATGGGATTGTTAGTCTGCCCGTATCCAGCCGAAATATCCACCTGCGGATAGTATCCGCCCCTGGCTTGACCTACTGCTGCATTGGCTATTTTCATACGTTGCAGTGCAACACGACTGTCCGGACTGTGGACTAGCGAAAATTCCACACTGTTCCGTGCAGTCCATACTTCAGGAACTTCGGAAATATCACTTGAAGCAGCTGATACAAGGGGACTGACAAGGAAGAGGAAACAAAAAACAGCACTACCTGATTTTTTAATCATAGCATCACTCTATTAAATTCATTTTTGAACATTCGACATCAGCTATTTAAGGAAATGATTAACCCTACCCTGTCTCGCTGTTCTTAGCAAGAGCGAACAAGAGAATTTTTCTCTTGCAGCAAGATATAATACTGAAAAAGCGATCGAATATGATGCTATCGGATAGGAGTTATCAGTATTCAGTAACTGAATACTGCATAGAAATATTGAAAACCAGTTTAACGAAGGTATCTTGGTTTGAAAAACAAACGTACTTTTACACCGGTTATATGCCTGTTCAAATGTTTTTGCATTAGGCCAGCCAGCCAAAAAATGAGGATTGAAATGAGGAGAAAATACAGGGCAGCCACACTGAAATGTAAAAACACATTATAATCTCGCTCAAAGAGCTCACTGGCTTTATTCATCAAATCTTTTTGATCATTAATAACAGGTAAAGTGAAATAAACAAGAGTTGTAGCATGAAACAAAAAGACCATTTCATTGGTATAAGCAGGCCATGCCAGACGAAGCATATTGGGCCAGGTAACAGTACGAAAAACATTCCAGCGGCTCATACCACAGGACAAAGCAGCTTCAACTTCACCCTTGGATACGGTTTTTAAAGCTCCATAAAATATTTCAGCCGCATAGGCACTGGTGTTTAAGACCAGAACGAAGGGTCCTAAGAATAGCGGATGCAGCATAATATGGTCAATCCCCCATGGCTTCCACAGGGTTTGATTAAGAGCCAACATAATAGAATAACACATGAAAAACTGAACAAACAGGGGAGAACCACGAAAAGCATAAATATACCCCCGTGACGATAGAGATATCAGCCGGTTCTGGCTATCCTTGCCAAGTGCCAGCAAAACAGCAAATGGAAAGCCCATCGGTATTGAAGCCAACGCAAAGTAAAGATTAAACAGAGCAGGTTTGGCAAGTATTATAATATCCTGCACAAAGGCGGTTTGCTGGAGGGTTTCAAGCATTAGTCAGTTCCCACCAGGGTAAGGCCGCGACTGGCACGACGTTGAAGGAGTGCAAAAAATCGCTCCGAGAGCATGGTCATCAAGATAAAAAACAGAAACAATACAAAATAGTATTTCCAACGCCAGTCCGGATGAACCAATCCCACTCTGGGAAAATAATTGGCAGAGCCAAGCCTGCCTGCCCACTGCACAATATCGGCAATTTGTAGTAGTGATAAAAGTGACGTTGCTTTAAGAAGCAGCATCCATACATTTGATAATCCCGGCAAAGCATATACCCACATCTGTCGTACTCTAAAGCGCCAAAATACCTGTCTGGGTGTAAATCCGTATGCAGAAGCAGCTTCAAGCTGCCCCTTGGGAACGGCCTGCATGGATCCATGAATAACGTTGGCTGCAAAAGCCCCATAGACAATCCCCAGCGAGACGCAGGCCATGGCGAGATAATCACCAGTGCTTAAAATCCATTGTGCAGCATCGCAGGGAGGCCATCCTGTTGCAGCTGTCAGACTTTCCGCATCACACTTAAAACGTGACAGGAAGTATTCTATGGTTTTCTCAAATGCAAGAGGAAAAAATAAAATGAAAAGAACGTCAGGCACACCGCGCACAATCGTGGTGTAAAAATCACCAATCCACTTAAAAGGCAAAAAAGATGATTGTTTTAAAGCTGCTCCTGCAAGACCAAACAACACGGTACACACAGCCCCGCCCACGGCGGCAATCAGTGTGTAGCGAACACTGGCATACCATGCCAGATGCTTCCCATTGGTGATATAGGCAAGTGATGCTCCAGCATCTTCGCCGAGCCATTGGGTCACCTGAGTAATTACAGATTCAAGCATTATTTATAACAAATTGATCTATCGGGAAAACCTGAGAAATAAACATAAATATCCGGTCAGACTCCTGACAGATTATCAAAACATTTCCGGTAACTGCTCACGGGGTAAGCGACTTACATTCGCAAAGCTCTGATTTTGTAACTGCTTCAGGGTGCCGCAGCTTTTCGCAATCCAGCGTGACTGCAGAAAGATTCGGTGCCCTGTGAGCAGTTACCATTTTCGAATATTTACAAATAATAATCCCGCACAGAGGCGGTCTTTTGCGGATCTTTAATTTGCATAAAAAGGACCATTATTAAAATACTTTTTAATCAACTTATCCACAGTACCATCACGTTTAAGTGCAGCAAGAGCAGCGTTAAGTTTTTGGGTAAGCTCAACATCTTTCTGACGCACTCCAATGGCAATTCCCCCACCAATTCGTACACCTTCACCGATAAATACGAAAGCGCCCTTTGACCCCTCAACAACAGGTACAAGTGGGTCGCCATCGGCAAGAAGGATATCCAGATTACCAGCCATCAAATCAGCCACAGCTTGATCAAAACTGTCAAAAGATAAAATCGTATTATTTTCTCCATAATGCTTTTTAGCATAACCCGCCTGAACCGTTGCTCCCTGGACACCGATTCGTTTTCCTTTTAATGCAGACAAATCGATCTTATGACCAGCTGCAGCAGCATACAAGGAAGGTGCCACAGGATAATATTCATCACTGAAATTTATGGTTTTCTTACGTTCATCCGTAGTTGACATACCCGCCATAATCGCATCGTAATTTCCTGCGATCAGATTTGGGATGATCGAATCCCATTCATTTACAACCCACTCACAAGTCAAACCCGCCTTTTTACATATGGCATTGCCAAGATCAATCTCATACCCTGCTATCTTGCCACTGTCGTCAAGATAATTGTATGGCGCATATGCGCCTTCGGTACCAAGTCTGATAGTGTCCGATGCCATCACAGGCGCTGCCAGCATTGATATAGCCAGAACTGTAGATAATACTAATCTTTTCATAACGTTCTCCTTGTGCCTCAAATGATAAAATAAAATACCTGCGACAAGCGATGGGGCTACGCCATTGCGCTGGATAAAAATTCTTGTAACCTTGATGATTTTGGCGAAGAAAACAGTTCAGCGGGATTCCCTTCTTCTTCAATTTTTCCCTTATGTAAAAATAGGGCTTTGTTGGATACATCCCGTGCAAAACTCATCTCATGGGTAACCACAATCATAGTTGTTCCCTCTTCTGCCAAGCGTCGAATAACCGCAAGCACCTCTCCCACAAGCTCTGGGTCCAGAGCCGAAGTCGGTTCGTCAAATAAAATGGCTTCCGGCCGCATTGCCAGTGCTCTGGCAATTGCAGCACGCTGCTGTTGCCCACCTGACATAAACCCCGGATAGCTATCCGCCTTATCTGCAATCCCGACTTTCTCTAAAAAAGCCATGCCCAGATCATTGGCTTCAGGGCGTGACAACTTCTGAACGCGAATCGGTGCTTCAGTGACATTTTGGAGAATGGTCAAATGAGACCAGAGGTTAAACTGCTGGAACACCATGGAAATCCTGGATCGAAGGTTCTGTACCTGAGCGGCATCAGCAGCACTACGTATATTATTTTTATCTGTTTGAAATTGGATCGGGTCGCCATCAAGGATAATTTCTCCCTGATCCGGCATTTCAAGCAGGTTTATGCACCTTAAGAGAGTTGATTTCCCGGATCCAGATGAACCAATCAGCGAAATAACATCCCCGGAATGGGCTTCAAGGGAAATACCATGCAGAACTTCAAGGTCACCAAAGCGTTTATGGATATTCTCCATTTTAAGGATGGGGGTATTAGACATGAACAATAAGACTAATTTATAATTATTTTGTACGATCCTGTCAGCCACAGCTTTCTGTCATGCCTACACTACGAAACACCATAACACCATAACACGGGCAGAATCAATACGTTTTAAACCAGCCGCCTCCACAGAAAACATTTATAGCCAGCCAATTCCGGACACATGCTGATCACACTGCTAACAAGTGGAAATCGATACCACGAACACCAGGGCGAGGCAAGAGATATTCGTGCAGGTTGTGAGTGAGATGAAAAATTCTTGACGTCTCTTCTTTTGCGACTAGAATGTAACTCAATGGAGACACGAACTATTTTTCAAAATTTACTATTCTGCGTTTTCCCAAAATGAGGTCTTTTATGAATCCAATGGTCAAATCAGCATTTATCACCACCATCCTTCTTTCTTCCCTTGTATTACTAAGCACTGGTTGCAGCAAAAAATCAGTCATTCCACCAGAAGGAACAGAGCTTGGGGGAGCTGAGCTATCCGGTGGAACCAATATTAACTATCCTGCTGCTGATGGTTATTCGGAAACCGGGCTCGCTGCAGAAGAATCAATGGATTTCACCGGTGCGGAAAGGAGCAGTCTTTCTATTAACAGTGATGCTGATCAACAGTCAGAGGAGTATCGCCGCTCCCATGGCCGTTCTTCAATGGCTTTCAGCCCCATCTATTTTGATTTTGATCAGGCCGGGATCAACTCCGAAATGGCTCCTGTTCTCTCTGCCAATGCAACCTATATGAAAGAAAACCCCAACGCAGTGATTATCATTGAAGGAAATTGTGATGAACGGGGCACCAACGAATATAACCTGGCATTGGGCGAACGCCGTGCCATTAACACTAAAGAGTATCTGGTAAATCTAGGGGTTAACCCTGCCCGGATTCGCACCGTGAGCTATGGAGAAGAACGCCCCCTTTTTACCGGCCGGAATGAACTTGACTGGTCACAAAACAGACGGGCTGATTTTATTTCAGAATAATTGTATAAAAAAGGGGTTTGGAAGATAGCACTTCCAAACCCCTTTTTTTATGTTTAAGATTTTCCTGCCTTATTGAATTCGTGAGAGCAGTGCCTCTGTAACTTCATCAATGCTCAACAAACCTGTATCAATAACGACAGCATCCACGGCCTTACACAGGGGTGCTATTGACCGGCTCTGATCATCATGATCACGCTTGACTATCATTGTCAACAATTCATCCTCATTCACTAGCTTCCCCTGTGAACGAAGCTGCTCTGCTCGCCTCTGCATACGTATCCTGGGAGCCGCATCCAGATAAAACTTCCAGGCAGCGCCGGGAAAAACAACAGTTCCCGTATCTCGTCCTTCAGCAACTATCTGTCCTGCCATGCCTATTTCCTGCTGCATCAAGGTAAGTTTTTCACGAACCGCAGGAAGAGCTGATACTGTCGATGCAATCATGGACATTTCAGGGCTGCGTATTTCCTGACTTACATCACGGCCATCAAGCAACACTCCCACATCATCATTACCTGCCCTTGCCGGAAGAAGTTTCAGGGAAATAGCATCCAGGCAGTCACGAACAGCACCGGCATCAGCCAGATCAACTCCTGCTTCTTTCAGTTTTAAGCCAACTGCCCGATACATGGCACCAGTATCAAGATAGGTAAAAGAGAGGCTGGTTGATACTCTTCGACTGATTGTAGATTTCCCCACACCCGCTGGACCATCAATGGTGACAATTCTTTCTCTGCATGTATCAGACATATCCAAGTTCCTGGAGACAATCGTTTAAGGTGTGAACAAAACGATCATTTTCTTCGGTTGTACCAACTGTTACCCGGATCACGTTGGTATACCCATAAGCCTTCATTGATCGAATAATAACTCCTTTATGAAGCATTGCCTCATGGAGAGCAGTGGCGTCCCCTTTCACATCAATAAGAAAAAAATTTGTCTGCGATGGGTAACTGGCACACCCTATTTTTTCGACCTCTTTTTGCAGCCAGGCTTTCCCCTCTCTGACTCCCCTGAGTGTTTTTTCGTGAAATTCAGTATCCTTTATTGCAGCGATGGCTGCCACCTGGGCCAGTTGATTCACATTAAAGGGCTGCCTTACTCTGTGTAAATGTCCTGCGACCTCAGCACTCATCAATCCGTAGCCCACACGGATTCCTGCAAGACCATAGGCTTTGGAAAATGTACGAAGAGCCACAACCCCGCAACGGTCTTTTGAATTTTTAACAAGTGAGTATACATCTACCTGTTTATCGTAATCCATAAAATCCACATAGGCTTGATCGAGCACCACGATGACAGACTCGGGCACATCGCTGAGAAAAGAATACAGTTTAGCCGGTTCAATGGCCGTAGCCGTTGGGTTATTGGGATTATCAAGAAAAATAAGGCGGGTGCGATCAGTGACAGTGGCAAGAATTCCATCGAGATCATGGTGCATCCCCTTTAAAGGGAGAACTCTATTCACCCCGCCCCTCACCTGAACCACCTTCTGGTACATGAGAAAAGAAGGATGGCTTGTTATCACTTCATCCCCGGATTCTACGTAGGCTTTAACAAGAAACTCAATAATCTCATCTGAACCATTCCCAACAATAACCTCATCCGGCGAGAATCCATCTTTTTCAGCAATGGCCTGTACCAGGTAATAATTTGAACCATCTGGATAACGATGCAGGTTGTTCAGTGACTGACGAATAGCCTCAATGGCTTTTGGCGAGGATCCCCAGGCATTTTCATTGGAAGCAAGTTTAATGGAATTCTTCACCCCATATTCCCTTTCCAACTCTTCAATTGGCTTTCCAGGGGGATAGGGAACGATGGATTTGATGTTGTCTGGAACCCGTGCTTTCAAAGTGATAGCCTCCGTTGAATAAAAAAACAAGAACTCATTCTGTAAGGTACTAACACCGGTATAAGTACCTTCACCAATTTTTTTTCAAAAAACACAAAAAGATTATAAGGTATTAGATATCCGGACATTTATTAGCTAATCCTGTTCCCATCTCTAAGTTAAATGCTGCTTTTAAAAGAGTATCCTCACGAAAATGAGGCCCCTGTAACTGGATACCTATTGGGAGTCCAGCGCTACTGAAACCTCCAGGAACTGATATTCCGGGGATTCCCGCAAGGTTTGCTGAAATTGTCAAAATATCAGAAAGGTACAATGCGAGCGGGTCACCTGCGTGAGCCCCGTATTTCCAGGCAGGAGTGGGCGTAACCGGTGAGATAAGCAAATCACAGGACTCATAGGCCTTTCGAAAATCATTGAGAATAAGGGTTCGAACCTGGGATGCCTTTTTATAATAGGCATCATAATAGCCGGAAGAAAGAGCGTAGGTTCCAATAAGGATGCGACGCTTCACTTCATCCCCAAACCCCTTGGAACGGGACTCCCGATACATATCAGCAAGTGATTCTGCATCCTGATCACGATATCCATAAACAACACCATCATAACGGGCAAGGTTGGAACTGGCCTCCGCAGAGGCAATCAAATAATAGACGGCAACACAATAATCGGTGTGAGGTAATGAGACTTCAACGGTTTCAGCTCCGGCATCGCGCAGAATCCGAATTCCATTTTCTACGACTTCAGCCACTTCTCCGTCCAGCCCTTCCCCAAAATATTCTTTGGGGATACCTATTTTCATCCCCGCAAGTCCCTTGGTGAGGGATGTGGTAAAATCAGGAAGAGTCTGTTTAACTGAGGTGGAATCCCGTTTATCATAGCCTGCAATACCATTCATCATCATTGCAGAATCTGTTACGTCACGGGTCAAGGGACCAACCTGATCCAGTGAAGAGGCAAAGGCCACCAGACCGTAACGGGAAACCCGGCCATAGGTGGGTTTCATACCAACCACCCCACACAGGGATGCGGGTTGTCTGATGGAGCCACCAGTATCTGAACCAAGTGAACCAAGACATTCCATGGCCGCAACAGATGAGGCGGACCCTCCCGATGAACCACCTGCGACATAACCGTTTTTCCAGGGATTTCCCGGGATAGTAAAGGCACAGTTTTCAGAAGTGGATCCCATGGCAAATTCATCCATGGCAACTTTACCAACAATGACTGCACCCTGATTTTTCAATTTTTCCACCACTGTCGCATCATATGGGGGAACAAAATTTTCAAGAATCTTTGAGCCACAGGTCGTTCTCACCCCCTTTGTACAAAGAAGATCTTTCATGGAAAAGGGAATTCCGCACAGGGGATCTGTTGTTCCTGCACCAATTAGTTTATCTGCAGCATCAGCCTGTTTTAATGCCTCTTCTTCTGTGACGGAGATGAAAGAGCAAATATCTTCGTCTACACTTTTAATACGATCCAGACAACTTATGGTCAGTTCCCGGGATGAAATGTTCCCATTATCAAGTTCAATTCTTGCTTGACCAATGGTTAATTCAAATGGATTCATTGCAATGCGGCCTCAAAATAAAAAAAGAACCATAACGGTTCAAAAGAGTGTTTCTTTTAAAAGAGTGAAAAATTTCAGATGATCTTTGGGACGACAAATAACTCACCATTGTCCCTGGGGGCGTTTAGCAGAGCTTCATCTCTTGGCAAAGATTCCTGCATTTCATCTTCACGAAAGGCGTTATTTATTGAAAAAGCATGGGTGGTGGGTACCACACCTGCGGTATCAAGTTCATCAAGTTTTGCAACGTAGGAAAGAATGCTGTCCAAGTGTCCGGTCATCCGGATAAGCTCTTCCTCTGTTAAGTTCAGCTTTGCCAGGTTTGCAACATGTTCTACTTCTTTACGGGTTATTTTCATTAGTATTTAAATGTAACGGGTTTGTAAAAAGCCGGGTTTTCGGATGGAGAATTTATACGACACCATCAAAGACTCAACTCAACTTTTTATAATTATCGAGATACTCCCGGAAAAATGCATCACCGGTGGCTGTAAAATCAACAATGGCCTCACTAAAGGCCACAACACATTCTTTATCAAATTGGGTTCCTGCACAGTTATTAAGCTCAATGACCGCTTGATTCATATTCATATTTTTTCGATAATTTCGCTTGGAAGTCATGGCATCATAACTATCCACCACCATCAAAATCCTGGTTAATTGATCAAGTTTATCCCCTGTCAAGCCATCAGGATAACCCTTTCCATCCATCCGTTCATGATGATGACGAATAATAAACTGTTCTTTTTCCATAAAGCCCAAGGGCTTTATAATATTTGCCCCGATAACGGGATGTTTTCGTATAAGAACCCACTCCTCATCTGTAAGTTTCCCGGGTTTCTGAATACAGGAGAGATCTATAACCAGTTTTCCAATGTCATGAAACTGAGCAGCACGACGCAAAATAACCATATCCTGTTCCGAAATATTCATGGCAATCCCGAGAAGCACTGCATACTCCGTTACCCGCATGGTATGTCCAGCTGTATAAAAGTCTTTCTCCTCCATGGCATTCTGGAGACTGGACATTAACTGAACTGTTGCATTTTCCAGGCTATGACTATAGGTGAGCAAAAGCTTGTTGGTTTCTTCCAGCTCCGCAGCTTTAGCCCGAACATCGTCCTCAAGTTCTCGCTTATAGTGATACTCCCGACGAATAAATATCCGCTTTTCAATGGCACGGCGAATTTTTACGTTGAAGATATCAAGGTCTTCAATGGGTTTTGTTAAAAAATCGTAGGCACCAAGATTGATGGCTTTTACTGCATAATCCATGGAACCGGCACCGGTCAGAAAAATAACCGGGATATCGTGCTCACACCCATTTAGAGCAGCGATGGTTTCAAAGCCGTCCATACCGGGCATATCAATATCAAGGAGAATCACATCGAACGAATCGTCTATGATATCAGCAACATACTTCCCGTCACTCACTGTTGTTACTTCATAACCGAACATTTCGAGAATTTTCGATATAGTGGTTCGCACCATGTTATCGTCATCTGCAACAAGAATTTTTGCCTGTATATCTTCCAAACGTTTTCCTTTAAAATCGTAACTGTTTAGAGTAAAAAACCAGCGTTCCACTTTCCTCAGATAAATGTTACAGTTTCCAGAATTTTTTTGCAACTCCCCTTGCCTGATCAATAGCAGGATGAACAGATTGTGCTTCTGAAAGCTGTTTTGCTGTCTTTTCACTAAGGTTTGTTGCACAACCTGTATCTAATGATATTCCAGCTAGTTCGGACAGGACAGCCATTGCTCCGTCACGTTGACCATTTAAATCATAACCACCTTCAAGAGTAATCAATAGTTTTCCATCGCAGACTTCTTCTGCCAATTGAACCATGCTTCTTGTCAGATAGGCAAAACCATCTGCTGTTATTTCCATGGCACCCAGAGGATCATCTTTATAAATATCAAAACCACAGGAAACTAAAAGTAACTCCGGTTTGTACTCACGCCCAATTGGAACAATAATATCATTAAAGATTGTTGCATAATCAACATCACCCTGATACCCAGGTAGTGGTATGTTTACAGTATATCCTTCACCTTTACCCTTCCCTGTTTCTCCCAAATCACCAGTACCGGGATAAAAGGGAAACTGATGAGTAGACACATACAAAACCTTATCTGTATCATAAAAAGAATTCTGAGTACCGTTTCCATGGTGCAGATCCCAGTCTACGATCATCACCCGTTTAAGTCCGCAGTGGGCAATAGCATAATGGGCAGCCACGGCAACATTATTAAAAAGACAAAAGCCCATGGATCTGTTCTTTTCAGCATGATGCCCTGGAGGTCTCACAAGGGCAAAACCATTGTCTATCTTACCGGCCACCAGCAGATCCACTCCTGTGGTCATTGCGCCCACAGCCAGAGTCGCTGCTGCATATGAGTCAGATGATGTTTTTGTATCAGGATCGAGAGCATCAAAAATCTTTCCGGCAGTCTCTGCCACCCTGTTCATAAGAGCCGTATCGTGATTTAAACCGATAATTTTATGCGACGCCGGTAGAAACTCCGGGTAGGTAAAACATTTTTTAATTGCTTCTTTATCCAGCACTTCATTGATCACTTTAAGACGCTGTGGTGATTCTGGATGATCAAACCCCGGATCATGATCCATAAAAAGAGGGTCTCTGAATATTGCAGTTTTCCGCATGATTTCTCCCGCTATTGTTAAGGAACCTACACGAAGTACTTAAACTTCTTCCTTGCCATTGTTCCGCCACCTGTACTCGAAAAAATTGCAGCGTAATATGCTCAACGTATTTCATTCCCTTTTTTAACGGCTCCCTGTAATCGTACGTTTTTCAGTCACAATAAAATCCAACAGTTCATCATGAGCCTGTAAGGGGGCGCGCTTTACTATTTGTAAGTCGTAGGCAAGCCCCACTCGCAGGGCCTGAGGTGCTTTATTGGAAACAAACCGATCATAATATCCACCACCGTACCCCATTCTGCCACCCCGTTCATCAAATACAGAGCCTGGAAGGAGAATAATATCGATTATATCGGGAGAAATCCTCTGTTTTTCGCGAATTTCGACATTTGGCTCAGGAATAGAACAATAGCCAGGGGAAAGTTCTTTTTCAGGATCGGTTATGGAAACAGCCAGTAAATCCTTTTCTTGAACGAGAGTAACGGGAAGCACAACTTTTTTACCACACCGGAGCATATGGCCTATTAAGGGGCGTGTTGCAACTTCGGAACGAAAATCAACATAGATAAATACTGTTGTAGCAGATTTAAACTGTGCCATTTTTTTAACTCGATCCACTATTAAGCGGCTTCGATTCTGCTGCTCAATACTGGAGAGTAAATCACGTTGGTTTAAAGTATTTTTTCGTAATTTAGTTGAATCCATGTTGAACATGATGCCCCGTGGGTATTAGTACCTTACTCCATAAAAGCAGCAATAAAAAACAAGAGGTTTAAAGAGCATGAATGAAATTAGTAACCTACATATCCCCACAAGGTACTTATCCAGCGACATTAAAAGTTTCCGACTTGTCGGGTTAGTATTCAATATTCGGCATTAGGTATCAGTATCTGAAATTTTCCATATAGGACAAATATAAGATGTCGAACTCGAAAGAAATATAACTACATTTTTAAATAAAAAACCAAAAAAAAATCGCAGCCTCTCGATCATGAGAGACTGCGATTTTAACCTTCACCCTGATAACTATGTTAACATCACATGGGTATAATCAGTTTATTAGTGTCTTCATTCCAAGTCACAACCAGATACCAAATCATCATAATAAAGGCGATCAGGGCAAGGGTTCCACCATATCCCATAACATCAGGAAGATATACATAGGAACCAAGACCACCTGATCTCTCAAAATTAATTTCATCTGGTCCAAAGTTCTGGAACCATTTGCTCATAAGTGAATTTGCAATACCAAAGAAAGGAACCACCATTATCAGTTTTATCTGTCCTTCACCAACACGCCATAAAGTACCAGTACCGCAACCACCGGCAAGCATAGCACCAAGGCCAAATATAAATCCGCCAACTATCCCTCCCCAACCAAAAGTGCCTCGTACATAGTTAGCAGGATGAAGAACAGCCTCACCACCATGGGCATAAGGGACACTATATTTCAATACAGCACCACCAATGGCAAGAAGCAAGATGGATAATGCAATAGACTTGGCAAGAGTACAGTCACCGGTCATATGCGGCTCACGAAACCCCTGAACCATACACCAGCGACCCCGATGCATAGCATAACCAAGCCCGGCAGCAATCATGATAATTCCAGATAAGGAAGCAATATAGTCTTCGTCCTTATCACCAGCCCAGGTAAAGGCTCCCTCTTCAAATCCAGCGTAGCTGTATGCTAACCAAATGAGCACTGCAATACCAGCAATTGCAAGTATAGACTGAAGAATATTAGGAATATTGATAGTTCCGGATCCACCATCTCCCCATGAAATATATTCCATCTCCATATAGAGAAGTTTCAGGCCAAGCAAAACACCGGCAGTCAAACCAATCCACATAGTAAAACCATTTGCGGCAAGGTTACCGATAGCATTATACATACCACCAACGTTACAACCACCTGCAAGTGCAGCACCGATACCCATCAGGATACCAGCAATAACTGCCTTCACCATTTCTCGGTAAGGTGGAATACGAAAAGCAAAATCTTTTCCAAGACAGGCTGAAATAAAAGCACCAGCAATAAAGCCGACACCAATAACAGATCCTGTACTGCCAAGAAAAGCTGCAGGTGCTTCATCATAATATCCAAGCAACCCTGATTCTGCTCCAATGATAGTATTCAATCCATAAATGATCCATTCACCCCAATTTCGAATTGCCCCAACAGCACCCCAGGGACGCCACCAAGCCATCATAAGGACAGAAAGAAATGCAACAATCACCCCTGTAATCATTGGATTCCACTCTGATTTACAACACGTTTTGTAAAGGTCTTTCACCTTATTTACCATCACACTTTCCTCACTCATACCGCTCCTCCTTCGGCCATATATTACATTTAGTAATGCTTCATAATCTAAAATAGAGTTTTCTTACCCTTGCCTACGGATTTTGTCAAGTATCTAAGGAAAAACCAGCATTTCCAAACGACAAAAACGCGCATATTAACACATTAAAAACAGCGAATTAAACTGAAATAGATTACCTGTATAAGCATTTCTTTTGCTCTTGACATAATTCCACACCTAAAGTATACGTCTGAATATTATATTTTCAGTGTGCAGAAAAGGCACTGAGCAAAGCCATTTCGGACTAAAAAACAATTATGTTTATCGGTCTATCTAACACTGGTGAACAGTAAGTAAGCCAGTATAAGTACCCTTATATATTCTTTTCAGAAGAACACGAGATAAACGTAGACTTCGAAAGAATTTATAAAGTACTAAACAATATTTCCAGGAGGAAAACCACAATGAGTGACTTTAAAGTTGCCGAAGACGGAATCAATGTTGATGCCACACTTGATGCTAAGGGATTAAGCTGCCCTATGCCTCTTCTTCGTACCAAAAAAGAGATTGGAAAGATCGCCTCTGGGCAAATTCTACAAATAGATGGTACTGATCCAGGTTCCAGAAATGACCTTCCTGGCTGGGCCACCCGTGCAGGACATGAATATCTTGGTGAGAAAGAGATGCCTGGTTACATTAGCTTTTTTGTTAAAAAAGGTTAATTTCTTACCCATTTATTCTTTTAAACTTAGTCCCCTTACCGGGGTACAGAAAAAAGCCCGTGATACTATGATTTCCTGATTTATCGGGCTGGTATCAATAAGTAATATCCTGGAGGATAGTATGTCCAAAAGTCTCGGTATATTTGTTACCAACCCTGACCAGTTCAAACACGTCATGGGAATAACAAAAGCTGCTAAAGCCAAAGGTTCCAGTGTCAAAATATTTTTTACTTGGGATGCTACTAAAAACCCTAAAGAAGAAGCCGGATTTCCCGAGCTTTGTAAAATAGCTGATGACGTCTCCATTTGTGCTGATAGTTATAAAAACATGGGATACGACACTGAAGATATTCCCGAGGGTCTTGAGGCCAACAAAATGGCTACTCAAACCCAGCACGGTATCATCATTGAAGATTACGATTGTTATTTAAGTTTATAAGGAGGTTCCCATGGAATATAATAAAGTATGCCTGATGTACCGCAACCAGGATTGTACCGTTGATGGTATTCGTTCAGCTCTTGGGTTGGCTGTTGAAAATATGTATGCATATGGCTGCGTAATGGATGAACCTAAGATGGAAAAATTCACTGAACTCCAAGTCGAATCTCTTGAAATGCTTCGCGATATGGAAGGTGATGTTTTAGCAACAAAAGCTTCTAATTGCGAACTCAATGATCTCACGCCTATCACCATCGAAGAACTTGGTGAGAAACTTCGTGACATGACCCATATCATCCCTTACGGCATCATCAAAGCTTAGGAGTAACTTAATGAAAATTCTTAATGTTTATCGTTCAGAGCCAGATGATACCACTAAAAAACTGGTTGAAATTGTAGGTAGAGATCGTGATGTAGATTCTTTTGATCTTAATGTGGATGCACCTGATTACGACGCCTTAGTAGATAAAATTTTTGCTGCTGACCAAACCATTTGCTGGTGGTAGTCTGTTAGACTTGGAATTTTATATCTGACAAAATAATCCCCATGCTTTTTAATAAAAGTATGGGGATTATTTTGTTCATAGCCATATGCTTTTAATGTTTAAGAGGCGTAACTAAGAATAATTTAGTTTTATCGTTTTTTCAGTCTTCTCTTTAATGAACCTTCCCCCCTTCCTCTCTTTCCATCAACAAGTTATGAAGGGCTGGTCTAAATTCCTTAATTTTCCAATTATCAACCCCGTAACAAACACGATTTGTTAACAGCACTGCAATACAATCTTTTTCAGGATCTATCCAAAATGACGTTCCGGTAAAACCCAGATGTCCGACACTTTTTCCTGAAAAATACTTTCCTGCACTTGAGCCTTGTGAAGACACCGTATCAAAGCCCATGGTCCAAGTAGACTCTCCTACTCGTTTTAAAATTTTTCTGAGCAGTTTGTTTGAGTAGGCAGGATGCTCTGCCCTGTCCTTCCACTGGTCAAGTAGTTGTTCACAAAACTGCATTACTCCAGAAAGTGTTCCAAAGAGTCCTGCATGTCCTGCCACTCCACCCATGACTCTACAGTTATCATCATGCACAAGTCCTGAAAGGCGCATTTTGCTCCACAAACAATTCCCAGTGTCCACATAGGTATGGGTACGCTTTTCTAAAGAATTGGGGAAAATAAGGTCTTTTTGAAGTTCCAGAGGGGTATAAATGATATCCCTGCTTAGTTCATCTATTTTTTTTCCAGTAATTTTTTCAATTATAAGGCCGAGAAGTATAAAACCTAAATCGCTGTAACAGCTAATATCATCTTTTGGAAAGCGCAGTTTTTCATTTAATATTTGTTTTACTAAGTATTCTTTTCTATTTTTTGCAGAAATTTTTATCAATTCATTAAAATACTCTCTGTGAGATACAAATCCCGAACTGTGCGACATTAATTCTTTAATTGATATCTTTTTTTTATCTTCGGGACAACTTGAAAAAATATCACCCAGTTCTGTATACGGTTTTAATTTATTTTTTTCAAAAAGATGCAGCAAAACCGGTACTGTTGCAAGAGCTTTACTCAGTGAGGCAAGATCAAAAAAATCATCCTTTCCAAGTTTTGTTTCAAAAGGTTCCTGCCGGGAGAATCCATAGTATTTCTTGAATCTATCATAACCACCATTACTCCATCTTGAAAAAGCAACAGCTGAAGCAGAAAAAAACCTATTATTTAAAGATTGTATAAATAAATTGTCTACTTTTTCAACCCTCTTTTTTTCCACTTTACCATCCCTGTTTTCAACTGATTTGAAGAAATGAACATATTTCTAATAAATCTTGCTTTTTTACCTGATTTACACGAGAACAATACAAAGATTCATAGTTACTTATCATGCCGTTTTTACTGATAATATTTACTATGGTTTCAATGTTGTTAACAATCTTTTAACAGCAAATGTTAGGAGTTTATTCATAACCTCGTTAATAAGTTGTTAAAAACGATATAGTAACAAATATTCTCTTTTTTTTCACATAACTTTGTTTACAAAAAAAACCATTATTTTAGGATGTTATCCGCCTATTCAACATACTAACCCCCTTAATAACAATAATAATTGAAAGACTATTCAATAAAGGTAATCCCCCGATGAGACTAAATTGTACAATATCAGTAAGCCCTCCTTGCCTCCATCTTTTATCTCTGCAAGAATTATCGTTCAGCAAGGTAACCTGAAAATCAAAGAGAACTGTCCCGCAATCAGCGTCACTGACAGGCCACATATCCTGATAGCCAAACGGCCTTAACTGATAGAGCACTGCCACCAACATAGACTGTCATATAATGCACTGACCTATTGATGCAGTATTAAATGTCAAAACCAATGTGCTCTCCTGAGATATCGCAGGTACCGATTATTATCCAAAGTATGCAGATGCCTGAGCAATAATCAGCATCTCTAAAGATTTTACTTCCCAGACAGGCAATCCTTCCAATGGCCAGAGATGACTTACCCCACATATTCTGACTGTAAAGTTTAGAGATCACAAGCCTTTTTCCGTCAGGAGAAGCAATTTGTGCACCTGGGAGGTGATATCTGTAGAGAATCTATGTGTATTTGATCAGAGAAGGTTGCTGAATTTGTTTCAGGATGAAATAACCCGCCACGGAGATGCGGCTAAAATATCCCTCGGTGATTTCAAGGGAACGTGCAGACGAACCATGATTGAGACAGCAAAAGCAAATAAACCGGAACCGAATACGTATTGAAGATGTATCTTTATCAACATACCAACTACCTCGAACACTGGAAGGGTACGAAGAGTTACTTCCCTGGAATATGACACCTGAAGATTTCAGTTCTGTGATATTAGGTGTGGTGCTTTAAGCGCTTACGAAAAAAAATTATTATTTAAGGATTGTATAAATACTTTGGCTACTTTTTTTCCACTTTAATCATTCCTGTTTCAACTAATTTGAAGAAATAAACATATTTCTAATATAACTTGTTTTTTTACCCGATTTACACTAGAATAATGCAAAGATTCATAGTTGTTTATCATGTTGTTTTTACGTTTAAATTATAAAATATTTTTGATGTTTTTAACAATCTTTTAACAGCAAATGTTAGGAGTTTATTAATAACCTCGTTAATAAGCTGTTAAAAACGACATAATAACAAATATTCTCTTTTTTTTCACATGGCTTTGTTTACAAAAAATTCAATTACTTTAGTATGTTATACACATATTTAACATACTAACCCGCTTAATAACAATAATAAAAGAATATTTAATAAAGGTACCCCCCATGACACTAAATTGTAGTATATCACGATCTGATTTTATGGAAGGTCTCAACAGCCTGCAAAATATTACAAATAAACGGGTTACTCTAGCCATACTCTCAAACATCCTTATTGAAACAACAAGTGACAGTTTAATACTCACAGCAACGGATCTTGAAATAGGATTGCGAGTTAAAGTTCCTGCTGAAATAAACGATCAGGGAACATTAACCCTGCCAAGTAAAAAGATTTTTGAAATAGTACGAGAATCCGGTTCTGACACAATCAGCATACAGGAAACTGAAAACAGCTGGGTTATTATTTCAGCAGGACTGAGTACCTATAATCTTGCCGGCATGGCAAGTGATGATTTTCCTGAATTCCCTACCTTTAATAAGGAAAACTTTGTTTCATTTGAAGCAGGGATATTTTCTGATATCATCGATAAAGTTATCTTTTCTGTGGCCAACGAAGAAGAAAATGCCTATTCCCTGACCAATGTTCTTTTTGAAACAGAGAAGAGAGGTGAACAGTCATATTTACGAATGATTTCATCGGATGGACATCGTCTTTCCATTATGGAAAAAGATGTGGCAACTGATATTGATTTATTAAATGTCCAACCGGGTACATTAATTCCTAAAAAAGGTATTCAGGAACTCAAAAAATTCTGCGATACTCGTGATAGTATTGAAATTTCTTTTGAAGAAAAACAGATGATTGTAAGAGATAACGAAGCCACCATGGTTATTCTTTTAAAAAAGGGTGAATTTCCTCAATATGGTGCAATTATTCAAGCTGTCCAGCTTGAAAATAAAATACAAATAGAAAGAATCCCATTTTTAGATTCATTAAAACGAATAAATCTTTTTACCGAGGATATTTTTCATACCATTCAGTTTGAAATCGAAAACGGAAAAATGATTTTAAGTTCACAGAATGTAGATCTTGGAAATGCAAAAGATATTCAAGATGTGAAATATGACGGTGAGCCCTTGCTACTTGGTTTTAACTGCAGATATTTTATAGATGCTCTCCAGATTATGGAATGTGATATTGTGGATGCATATATCAATTCCAATAAAAGTCCTTGTCTTATGAGATCTGATATTGATGAAGGATTTTTAAGTATCATAATGCCGATGCAATTATAATATGTAACGTATATGAATTACTTATATACCTATCTTACTATTTAAGAGAAAGTATTTTCATTTCTTTGAAAAAGGAACAAAGTGTGACTAAAGAAAATAAAGATTACGGCGCAGAACAGATTAAAGTTCTTGATGGCCTCGAAGCTGTTCGTAAAAGACCAGCTATGTACATTGGTAATACCTCTGAAACAGGTCTCCATCATCTTATCTGGGAAGTTGTGGATAATAGCATTGATGAGGCTTTAGCCGGCCATTGTGAGCGTATTCACGTAAAGATCCATAAAGATAATAGTGTAACTGTACAGGATGATGGTCGTGGTATTCCGGTGGATATTCACCCCACTGAGAAAATGTCAGCACTGGAATTAGTTATGACAACTCTCCATGCAGGTGGAAAGTTTGATCATTCAACTTATAAAGTATCCGGTGGTCTCCATGGTGTTGGTATTTCAGTAGTAAATGCTCTTTCTACTAAAGCAGTAGCCCAAATAAAGCGTGATGGAAATATTTATCGTCAGGAATATAAATGTGGTGAACGTGTAGGAGACCTTGAAATAATTGGAACCTCTGAAAGTACGGGAACGTCCATTACATTTCATCCAGATCCTGACATATTTACTGATACAATTGTTTTTGATTACTCCATAATAAATAATCGTCTTCGAGAACTCGCTTTCTTAAATAAAAATGTTCGTATTTATTTAAAAGACGAACGCACCGGTGCTGAAGATAAGTTCCACGCTGAAGGTGGAATAAGTGAATATGTTGAATATTTGAATCGAAAAAGGACTACTATAAATGCCAAACCTATCTTTATAACTGGTGAAAAGGATATGGTTGAGGTGGAAATAGCTTTTCAGTATTTTGATGGCTATTCAGAAAGACTTTTCTCTTTTGTTAATAATATAAACACAAGAGAAGGTGGAACCCATGTATCCGGGTTTAAACGATCACTCACTAAATGTATCAATCGCTATGCAAGTGACGATATTATCCCAAAAAATATGAAAGAAAAAATGGGTGGTGATGATGTTCGTGAAGGATTAACCTGTGTTATTTCAGTTCGGGTTCCCGACCCACAATTTGAAGGACAGACAAAAACCAAACTTGGAAACTCTGAAGTAACTTCCATTGTAGATTCAATCTGTACAGAAAAACTCACCCTGTTCCTGGAACAAAACCCTCTGGAAGCAAAGAAGATCCTTACGAAAGCCGTGGAGGCGGCACGAGCCAGGGAAGCGGCAAAACGAGCACGAGAACTTTCCCGTAAAAAAGGATCAACTTCCCTGCTTATGGCTGGAAAGCTCGCTGAATGCCAGGAAAAAGATCCTGCAAAACGTGAGATTTTCATAGTGGAGGGAGATTCTGCCGGTGGTTCGGCCAAACAGGGTCGTGATCGATCGGTTCAGGCCATTCTTCCCCTTCGTGGTAAAATTATGAATGTGGAGAAGGCCAGATTTGATAAAATTCTAGGTTCTGAAGAAATTAAACAACTCATTGGTGCCCTTGGCTGTGGTATTGGAAGAGATGAATTTGATAAGGAAAAACTTCGGTATCATAAAGTTATTATTATGACAGATGCTGATGTGGATGGTTCTCATATCCGTACACTGCTTCTAACCTTCTTTTACAGGCAAATGCTGCCACTTGTTGAAGGTGGATTTATTTATATCGGTCAACCACCTCTATATCGTCTGGGTCGAGGTAAAAAAGAACAATATTTTCTTGAAGAAGAAAATTTGAATGATCACCTTTTTAATGAAGCAAGCAGAATTTTAAAAATTAGAACCGAAAATTCTGAAAAAGAAATAATAGAGCAGGATGCTCTTATTAAGATCCTTAAAAAACTTTCAGTTTACAGCCAGGTTGTTGCATATTTGTGCAGAATAAACATCTGGGAAGACATGCTTTATTATCTTCTTGAAAAGAATATTCATTCAGCTGATCAATTTGAAGACGAAGAATTCGTACAAAATCTCATTAAAGGTTTATCTCCAGATAAACATATTATTGGTAATATTCGCCCATGCCGCTGGCGTCCCAGTTGTTATGAGGTTGATATTGCTATTCAGGGTCAGGCGCAGATTATGATGACTCTTGGACCACAAATTCCACTTATTAATGAATATCGTACGGCTCTTAGTCTTTTTAATGATATTCAATCACTACTTCGTTGTTCTTTTACAGTGTTAAGGATTGTACAGGGATCAGATGATAAAGAAATCCCAGCTGAAAACTGGAGCGAAATGATAAAAAGCGTTCGCACCGAAACCTTCAAGGGCAGCCATCTTCAGCGCTATAAAGGTTTGGGGGAAATGAACCCTGAACAACTGTGGGATACAACCATGAATCCTCAAAACAGACGTTTAGTCCAAGTAAAAATTGGAGATGCAGAACAGGCTGATGATATTTTCACCACCCTCATGGGAGATAAGGTGGAACCACGTAGAGAATTTATTCAGAATCATGCTCTGGAAGTTTCTGAACTCGATATATAATTATTAGGAACATTGTGTAGGCAATGTTCCATAAAGTAGCAAACATTTGGAATTAATATGACCACAGAAGAACAAGAACAGCATCCCTCCATATTTATTGAAAAGGAGATGAAAAAATCGTATCTCGAATATGCGATGAGCGTCATTATTGGTAGAGCATTGCCGGATGTTCGCGATGGGTTAAAACCGGTTCATCGCAGAGCACTTTTTGCAATGCGGGAACTTTCAGTATTTTTCAATAAACCCTATGTGAAATCAGCGCGTATTGTCGGTGATGTAATTGGTAAGTATCACCCCCATGGTGATACTGCAGCATATGACACCATTGTACGTATGGCCCAGGATTTTTCCATGCGTTATCCATTGGTTGATGGTCAGGGGAACTTCGGCTCCATGGATGGCGATTCTCCAGCTGCCATGCGTTATACTGAAGCACGAATGACCCGGATTGACAGAGAAATAGTAGGTGATCTTGAAAAAGATACCGTGGACTTTGGCCCCAACTATGATAACTCACTGACAGAGCCATTGGTTATGCCCAGTAAGGTCCCTAATCTGCTGGTCAATGGATCTTCCGGTATTGCTGTTGGAATGGCAACCAATATTCCACCCCATAATCTTACAGAGGTTATGAATGGTTTAATTGCCATGGTTGATAATTCCAATATTACAGTTCATGAATTGATGAATATTATAAGCGGCCCTGATTTTCCCACAGGTGCTTTTATATGTGGTCGGGCAGGAATACGTGAGGCCTATGAAACAGGACGCGGCAGTGTTCTCATGCGATCTCGTACTCACATTGAAAATATTAAAGGGAGCAAACGGGAAGCTATTATTGTCACCGAAATTCCCTACCAGCAAAATAAGGCAACACTGGTTACAAAAATTGCGCTTCTTGTAAAAGATAAGAGAATTAATGCGATATCCGAGGTTCGCGATGAGTCGGATAGACACGGTACACGGATTGTTATCGAATTGAAGAAAGATGAAATTGCAGAAGTTGTTACAAATCAGCTTTATAAGATGACACCATTGCAAAGATCTTTTGGAATTATCTTTCTTGCAATTGTAAATAATAAGCCTGAAGTTCTCAATTTAAAACAGATTCTTGAGTATTTTATTCTTCATCGTAAGGTGGTTGTTTACCGTCGTACAGCATTTGAGCTCCGAAAAGCCGAAGAAAAAGCCCATCTTCTTGAAGGTCTTAAAATTGCTATTACCAACCTTGACGACGTTGTCGAATTGATAAGAAATTCTGAAAACCCGGCTGTAGCCAAGGCGGAATTGATTAGTCGTTTTGATCTCTCTGAAATTCAGGCTCAATCTATTCTTGATATGCGTCTGCAGCGTCTCACTGGTCTTGAACGCGATAAAATTATAAAAGATTACGAAGAAATAATTGCTGAAATTGATCGCTTAAAAGAAATTCTTGCTGATGAAGGTTTGGTCATACAAATTATTCGTGATGAATTTGTTGAAATAAGGGACACCTATGGTGATGAAAGGCGCACTGAAATCATTGATGCGGTAGATGAAATTCTTCCTGAAGATATGATAACCCAGGAGGATATGGCAGTAACAGTTACCCATACAGGTTATATTAAACGTAATTCTGTAAGTATATACAGATCTCAAAAACGAGGTGGTAAGGGTGTTTTTGGTGTGAAAAATGTCGAGGAGGATTTTGTCTCAAACCTCTATGTTGCATCCACCCATGACACATTCCTCTTCTTCACAAATCACGGAAAAATATTCTGGCGTAAAGTATACCAACTGCCACTGGCCGGACGTACTGCAAGAGGAAAAGCTATTATTAACCTGCTGAATCTTGCAGAAAATGAAAAAGTTGCTGCTATTTTACCTGTTGCAGGTCTTCAAAGTGAAAAGAGTAACAAAACCATACTCATGGTTACCCGTCTTGGAAGGGTAAAGAAAACAAGTCTTCAGGAATTTATTAAGCCATTGAAACGAGGTAAGAAAGCTCTCACAATCAATGAAGATGATGAAATTATCTCAGCCCATATTCTCACAGGCGATGACACCATATTCCTTCTTTCCAAAAATGGTGCATCCATTCATTTTCATGAAGATGATGTTCGTACCATGGGAAGAACAGCGGCTGGTGTTCGCGGGATCCGCTTAAAAGAAAATGATTTTGTAGTTGGATCAATTGTTATTGATTCAGCGTCATCCATTCTTGTTGTCACTGAAAACGGTTATGGAAAACGAAGTCCTGTTGCAGATTATCGTATTCAAAGACGTGGTGGTTTGGGTATAATGGCCATTAGAACAAGTGAACGTAATGGTTCTGTTGTAGGGGGCATGCAGGTGGATGATGATTCAGAAGTTATGTTGATAGCTGATTCCGGTAAAATGATTCGTATGCCAATGGGTAATGTTCGTGTTATTGGACGAACGACGCAAGGTGTTGGGCTCATAAACCTTGCTGCTAAAGAGAAAGTTGTTGCAATGGATCTTGTGGCTCCAGAAGAAGATTCTGATGATGAAGTAGTAGGTAACGGTGATAACGAAGACAAAGGTCAGGAACAAGAACAGAATAACAAACAGAACAACGATGAATAATATAGAAGTTAATAAAGTCGCTGTTATTGGGGCAGGTTCCTGGGGTACAGCCATAGCAGGAGTTCTTTCCGGTAAGGGGGTGAATACAGTTCTCTGGGGACACAATGAAGAACACGTCACTACTCTGAAAATAGATAGAGAAAATAAAAAATATCTGCCAGGTTATCCTTTTCCTGAATCTCTTAAAATTGCAATAGATCTAAAAGAGGCGGCAACCGGTGCAGATGTTGTCTGTATGGTTGTCCCTTCCCATGGATATCGAACTGTTTTTAAAAAACTTATACCCTATTTAAAAACAGGAGCAAGTATTGTATCCGCTGTTAAAGGTATCGAAAACAACTCTCTCATGACTATGACACAGGTTATGAGGGATAGCCTTGGCAGTGCTTTAACCGCCAAAAATTTAACTCTTTCTGTACTTTCAGGGCCGTCATTTGCTACGGAAGTGGCCCAGGGGTTACCAACTCTTGTCACCATTGGCTGTGATGAGCTTGAAAAAGCAGTTTTTCTCCAAAATGTTTTTGGGAGTGAACGGTTCCGTGTCTATGCTGGTCAGGATATGTTAGGTCTTGAAATAAGCGCAGCACTTAAAAACATTGTGGCTATTGCAGCAGGAATTAGTGATGGTCTAGGGTATGGTTTAAACAGCAGAGCAGCTCTAATAACCAGGGGCCTTGCAGAAATTACTCGAATGGGTGTGGTCATGGGTGCTGATCCTGTAACGTTTTCCGGTCTTTCCGGTTTAGGTGATCTGGTTCTTACCTGTACCGGTGATCTTAGTCGTAACCGAACAGTGGGTGTCAAACTTGGTGAAGGAAAGAAACTTTCCGAGATTCTTGATGAAATGGAGATGGTGGCAGAAGGAATAAAAACTACCAAATCTGTTCATGATCTTATGGTAAAGATGGAAGTGGAAATGCCAATTCTCGATCAGGTTTATCAAATCTTATATAAAAACAAAGAATGCTCAGAAGCTGTTAATGATCTGTTAACAAGAGAATTCAAGGTAGAATAAAAATAACGTAAATATTTGGCTAACGCACGAGGAGCTTGTCCGAGAATGCCCCTTTTTCCCCAGCTCTTCGTTATTTGCAAAATTGCTATTCTCGGACAGGATCCTAGGCAAATATTTACGAAATAACAAGTAAAAAACATGTCAAAACAAGAAGATGAAGGTATACGGTTTCTGTCTTATTTAACTCTTTTTCTGCTTGCTGCTTCACTCTATATCTTTTCATCTTATCTGCACTATATTCTGGTTGCGGCTGTTCTTGCCCTTTGCACCAGCCACGGATTAACAACTCTTGTTAAATTACTTGATAACCCTTCTCTCCCCTCTTTTATTCGTGCGAGAAAGACTTTTCTGAGTTCCACTATCCTCACTCTTTTTTTTCTCTGCCTAATATTTGCGCCCCTTGTTTATTTTGTTTCCGAAACCTATACCCAAATGTCAGGTGTTGATGTTGAGTATGTGAAAGATGTAACCATGGAAATGGTGGACAAGGTAGTAGCTTTTACCGATTCGATCCCTATTGTTCATAACTTTCTTAATTCGCTGAAAACAGAAGGTTTTTCGGTGTTAAAAGGGGTGTCTATAGAGGCCCTGTATAAGACTATAAACGGGGTGGCATCAGGTGCCGGGAGTTTAGTGGTGCAGATAGGATGGATTCTAATTTTTTACTTTCTTTTTAATCTGAACGGAAAACAGATCCTTACCTTTGCAGCACGTGTTATGCCCACCAGCTTTGAACATGAGAAATATTTATACCGGGAATGTACAGGAACCGTGGCTGTTGTCTTTTATGGAACCCTGTTTAACATGTTGGCCCAGGGCTTGACCTTTGGTATCCTTATGGCCTTTATTGGTGGATACAACGCCTTTTACCTTGGTGTGCTTGCCGGATTCTGCTCAGTTATTCCCATTGTCGGTGCGGCCCTTGTCTACATTCCAGTGATTGCCCTTGAACTTGTTGCTGGAAATTATATAACTGTTGTAGTGATCCTTGTGGTGGCCTGGGGAGTTATGGGGTTTTTCATAGACAATATTTTGAGGATTATTTTTATCAGCTATTTAAAACGAATCTTTGGTTTTGAATACACCATGAATGAGATTCTTATTCTTCTTTCCATCCTTGCAGGGATAGCGAGTTTTGGTTTTTGGGGGCTTATTATTGGCCCTTCTGTTATTGCGCTTAGTTTGGCTGCAGCGAACCTTTATAGTTCACAGATTAATCATACCGGTTTTCCAGAAGATTCACCCATCTCCAATGGAAATGAAGATGGGTGAATCTTCTGGAGGCTGTCTGAGAATGCCCTTTTGCTCAAACTATTCAGAATCGTCAAAAAATCATATTTGCAATATCAAATATATGGATGTGTTTATTTTTGAAAAATGCTTCTATTTTGAACAAAATGTTTATTCGCAGACAGCTTCCCCGTGTTTCATTCATGGTGAATGGAATACTGGTGTATAGAAAGTTTTATTTTGTTGACCAGTTGTTCTCCTCGAACTCACTGTGATCTGGTTTGGGTGGCTTTGCTTCTGCCAGGCGTTGATTCAGCCAGATTATAACCTTATCAAATTCATCACGGAGCTGAGCAAGTGCTTTTCCGCGGTGGCTGACCTTATTTTTTTCCTCCATTCCACATTCTGCAAAGCTTTTTCCAAAGGGTTCATAGTAAAAAAGAGGATCATAGCCAAACCCTGAATCACCCTGTTTTTCTGTTAAAATTGTCCCTTCACAACGTCCTTCATAGGTAAGGGCCGGACCTGCGGGAACAGCAATGGATAGCACACATTGAAAAGTAGCTTTCCGGTTTTCCTGTCCTTCCATTTCCTTTAGCAGTTTTTCACAGTTTTCCGCATCTGTTGCAGATTCGCCGGCATATCTGGCGGAATATACTCCTGGTGCGCCTCCTAAAGCTTCGACTTCCAATCCGGAATCATCAGCAATAGCAGGTAAACCGAGGATTTTTGCAGTGTGCAGCGCTTTTTTATATGCATTGTCATCAAATGTTTCACCATCTTCAATGCATTCCGGAATGGGACCAAAATCGCCAACGGATTTAATGTCCACAGGGAAATCCTTCATCATTTCCTGAAATTCTTTGATTTTGTTTTTGTTGGTTGTTGCCAATACAATAAGGTTGACCATGGGATTTCCTCTATAAAAAATAATAATAAAAATCTTACAATGAGCAATTATGCATCTGCTGAAGCCGCTTTTTCCAGTATTCGTTCGTTACGTAATTTCTTCTGCAATTTTTTATCGTAGCGCTCCTGCTCACTATAGATGCATCCGCAATAAGGTTGTCTGTATAAATCCATTTCAATTGCTTTGTCTATTCCTTCCTGCCACCCTTCCCGAAAATCATCATAATAGAATTCAACACCATATTTATCGGCCACTTGTTTGCCTATTTTAGTGATGGTTTCATGGTTTTGGTATTTGGAGTACAGCAAGGTTGATGAAAATGCATCAGCACCCGATTTAAGCGCCTGTAGGGCTGTTTTTTCAAGCCGCATATCATAACAGATCATGCAGCGCAGTTTTTCATGGAAGACCACTTTACGGAGATATTCCGTTAAACCGTATTCCGACACTATTTCAAGTGGAAAATCCTGAACTGCTGCAAACTCACGGAGTGTTGCCAGCCGTTTTCGAAATTCACGGTATGGATGGATATTCGGGTTGTAAAAATATCCTGATACATCGATATTTTGCTCACGCAGTTTTCCCAGGGTATATGTGGAGCAGGGAGCACAGCAGACATGGAGAAGGAGTTTCACTTTGAGTTTATTTTAAATTTTTTCGGATCAATAGCATATTGATGAATTTTGTAGTTTATTATCCTGAGACTTGTATCAAGATACTTTGCCGTTCGGGTCTGGTTTCCTCTATTCTTTTTTAACCCTTCAATAATAAGATCTTTTTCAAAATTTTCCACCGATGCAGATAATGATAATGGATTATCATTGGAGTTGACTGAACCTGACGTCTGTAATGTTGGTGGTAAGTGTATACCCTTGATGGTGTCACTATCACAAATTAAAACTGCCCGTTCCATGCAGTTTTGCAATTCTCTCACATTGCCCGGCCAGTGATACTGTATGAGCATATCGATAGCGGGTGTTGAAATGCGCTTGATTGAGTAATTATTTTCAGTAGAATATTTATCAAGAAAAAATTCCGCAAGAAGAAGTATATCTGTTCTACGTTCCCGAAGTGGCGGCATATATACCGGAAACACATTGAGTCTGTAATAAAGATCTTCCCTGAAGGTATTGTTTTGTACTGCGCTTTCAAGATCACGATTTGTTGCTGCTACCAAACGAACATCACAGCTGATTGATTTTCCAGATCCCAGGCGTTGGAAGGTTCGCTCCTGTACAACATTTAGCAGTTTTACCTGCACAGCATGGCTGATTTCACCTATCTCATCCAGAAACAGAGTTCCTCCTTCAGCCAGTTCAAAACGGCCAATCTTACGTTCAGTTGCCCCAGTGAATGCTCCTTTTTCGTGACCAAAAAGTTCACTTTCAAGAAGGGTTTCAGGAAGTGCTGAACAGTTGACAACAATAAAAGGTTTCTCGGCTCTTTTACTGTTGTAATGCAGTGCTTTGGCAACCAGAGTTTTCCCTGTTCCGGACTCACCCCGTAAAAGTACTGTGGCGTTTGAGTCCACTACCCTGTGTATCATTTCATACACTTCCTGCATTTTGCTGGAGTTTCCCTGAATATCGTTTATTTTATTTTTCTCAGAGAGTTCTCTTCGTAGTTTGAGATTTTCAACCCGCAGACCTTCCTGTTCCTGGTTGACTGTTTGGATTCTTAGTGTTGTCTGGGCGATGAGGCTACTCAGGATTGTGAGAAATCGTAGATCCGCATCCGCCTGGTTTGATATTCCCTCTTTATATATTCTGTCTACCGATAGAGCACCAATCACTTGTTTTCCTTCTCGAATCGGCACACATAAAAATGAACGTGGCTGGCTTGAAAGATCACCTCTGGCTCGTGTTTTATTTAAAAACATCGGTTCATCTGCAATATGGGGCACAATAACTGGTTCACCTGATGCTACAACTCTACCGGTAATCCCCTCCCCTATTTGATACTTTCCCCGTTTTCGACCTTCTGCATTGATTCCATGGGCAATTTCAATTTCAAGGTTCCCCGTGGTCGGATTTATAATTGTAACTGTTCCATTTTCCATTGCTTTCATGGACTCAATGGATGCCATTGCAGCTCCAAGACACTCTTTCAGATCAGTGGAAGAGGCAAGGCTTTTGGTTATTTCATAGAGACAGCTCAGGTCTTCAAGTTGTATGGTTATGTCGTCTTGTTTCTTCATTTCCAGCGTTTGTTGTGAAAAATTGATATTTTTTGACACTTTTTTTGTCACCTCACCTTTACAACCTTTGAACAAATATGTCATATTTAAATTATTCTATGTTTATTTTATCGTTATATTGACCTGTTTTTAATTAGTTATATTTTTCAGATAAACTTCTTTACAGAAGACTTCGCAAGATATTGACACTTTCCTGTTCAAATGGTAAAAGACTCACATCTGGAGGAATGGCCGAGTGGTTTAAGGCGGCGGTCTTGAAAACCGTTGTACGAAAGTACCGTGGGTTCGAATCCTACTTCCTCCGCCATATTTGGAGAGGTGACCGAGAGGCCGATGGTGCTCGCCTGCTAAGCGAGTGTGGGGGTTAGACTCCACCGAGGGTTCGAATCCCTCCTTCTCCGCCATATTTAACAGCCCGATTTGCAGCAATTGCAAATCGGGCTGTTTTTATTTGTAGTGTTTTTCTTTCCAGACTCCTGCAATCTTTTCCCCACAATCGCAACAGCAGCCATTGACCACTCTGTTTTTCAGGATATTGCAACCAAACCTTCTGATCAGTTCTGTTTTACAGGATGGGCAGTAGGTGTTTTCACCACCTTCTCCCTGAATATTTCCCTCATAGACAAAATGTAACCCCTCTTCAAGACCGATATCTCTGGCCCTGCGTAGAGTAGTTATCGGGGTGGAATCACGATCTATCATTTTGTAAGTGGGATAAAAGGCGGTCACATGCCAGGGAATCCCAGGATCGATTTCCTTTACAAACTTTGCGATATCAAGCAGTTCATCAGGTGAATCATTGAGGCCAGGAATGAGCAGTGTGGTCACTTCAACCCACACCCCAAGCTCATGCATGAGCCGGACATTGTCAAGTACCGGCTGGAGCCTGGCTTTGCACACCTTTTTGTAGAAATCATCTGTAAATGCTTTGATATCGATATTGATGCCATCAAGCACTGAAGACAGGTGGCGGGTAACATCTGGCGCCATATAACCGTTGCTGACAAAGACATTTTTTAGCTGCCGGTCATGGGCGAGTTTTGCACAGGAGTAGGCAAATTCATAGAAAACTGTTGGTTCCACATAGGTGTAGCTGATGCTTGCGCAATCTGCCTGTACCGCATCCTCAACCACTGATTCCGGTGTACGTTCTCTGCCGTTTATTTCTCCGTTATGTTGGTGAGGATATTGGGAAATAGTATAGTTCTGGCAGTGTAGACAGTGAAAGTTACATCCCACTGTGGAGATGGAATAGGAACGACTTCCGGGCAGGAATTGAAAAAGCGGCTTTTTTTCAATGGGATCAGTGTTTTCTGCTACCAGACGACCGTATACCAAGCTGTACAGTTTCCCACCTTGGTTTTCCCGTACTCCGCAGATACCACGCTTTCCCATCTTGATATGGCAATAATGGTTACACAGTCTGCAAATTACCTCACCCTCTTTACCGGACTGAAAAAACATTGCTTCATGCATATTTTCCACCCTTTATATTGTTTTTCTTGATCTGTTATATGAACGACCTCGTTGTGTGTATCTTTCGTTAAATTCTTTACCGTCCTGTATCATACACCATAAGACTCCCCGCTAGCAATAAACAAGCGAGGTTAAAAATTTCAGGGGGTACACAATGGACAAAAGAGAACACGGAAAATGTGACAGGTTATTCAAGGGAAAACACCGTGATCCATACAATATAAAAACTTGACACTAAACGGAAAAGCCTTATTTTTTTTGAGTAAAAGTGTTTCTTTTTACCTTGAACAGTTGATGGTGTCGTAACAAATCTCCGTCTGCTTCGTTGTTGCATTTTTTGTTCAATTACGACGTGTCGTTGTACGCTGAAATCAAACAAAAAGTGTGTACCTTACGCATGGAGCTCTTCGGAGTCTAGGCCTACCTGCTTAGCCATCGGATTTCTAACCTTTTTACGAGGTTATTAATAATTGGTATTAATGCATTTAACAAACAATTCAAAACAATGGAGATTGATAATGGCAGCACCAAAAGATATGTATCAGTGTCAAGTAAGTAATTGCGGATATGTTTATGACCCTGATAAGGGTGAACCAAAGACAGATACACCTCCAGGAACCTCTTTTAAAGATCTTCCCAAGGATTGGAAATGTCCGTATTGTGGATCTTCCCCAAAAACCTTCAGGCCGTTGGCTGGCCCAGGTTCCGTGGTGGTTGAAGGAATTTAAAGTTCATTTTAAACGTATATTGTGGTTTATCCGGCTAAAGCGTACTTTTTGCCATTTCCCACTATTGTAGGGTTTCCGCTGTTCAAGTGTGCCTTTTTTGCTGGGGCTGTAGATTTGTACAACCGTTTTTTTCTCTCTTCCTCTCTTTGAAACAGGGAGGGGAGAGGAACACAGCAAGCATGTGGGGTGGGATAGGTGGCGTTGAGACCATCGGTGGCTGTATCATAGAAAAGCACGCTTCGGTTGGATGAACCATTATTGTATTCCCTACCAGAGGAATCGTGAGGTAGCCATAAAGGTGTGGGAAGTTTTTTGTACTAATCCATCGACCTCCAGTTATGGTTAAACTTCAGCTTCTTGATCTTGCTCACCGTTCCCTCATAAAAAAATATTTCAGCAGATTCCCGCCTGAAATATCAGAGCATACATTCACCAATCTGTTTGCCTGGCGCCGTTCCAGACCAATTTATTTTTCTTTGATAGCAGATAGTCTTCTTCTTTTTATAAATACAGACGATACCAGATATAATCAAAAAATTCTCTTTGGTAAGCCGGTTGGGAAGTTATCAACTTCATCAGCTATCGATATTCTGAGAGATGATATCGTGGGAGCAGTGCGTCTTTCTGTGGATGCAGTGGCCGATCTAAGCACGACTAATTATACTATTCACAGTGATCGGGATAATGCGGATTATGTTTATCGGATTGAAGATCTTTCACTGCTTTCAGGCCGACATTATGCAAAAAAACGAAATCAGATAACAAAATGCCTCAAACAATATCATTGCGAGTACGAGCCTGTTACAACAGCCCTTGTTCCTCAATGTATTGCAATGCAGCAACGTTGGTGTGCTTCACGTTCCTGCACAACTGAACCTGCTCTGTGTAATGAATATGTATCAATTCTCAGTATGTTTGAAAATTTCAAAGAACTTGATTTGATTGGCGGTGCAATTCGTGTTGATGGAGTAATCCAAGCATTTGCCATTGCAGAGCAACTGAGCCCGGGAGTGGCCGTCTGCCATTTTGAAAAAGCTTTGCCAGGTATTCAGGGTCTTGGACAATTAATCAATAAATGGTTTGCCTTGCGTGGTTTGAAGGATTTTACGTTTATCAACCGGGAACAAGATTTAGGGGTACCGGGTTTACGACAGGCCAAAAAAAGTTACCACCCCCACCACCTGGTTGAAAAATATACTCTTTCTGTTGATTCGGTCTTCGCCAGCCACGCTTGTAAGGTGAAAGGGGATTGATTATACTTGTTTTTTTATCGACTATTGAGAGACAAAAATAAAATCTCCCATTTCGTGTCCGGATCGGATCAACCCTCCATATTGGGGAATTTGCTCCAGCCCGAGCCTTTCGGAGATATAGGCAACTTCCTTGGTGACTTCATCATGGAGTTCCCGTGCTCTAAGAATATCCCGGTTTGTCTCAAGAATCTTGATCAACGAGCCGGCATAGACGGAGTGATTTCCAATGCCACTGTCCAAAACAGGTTTCAGCCCACCGGAACTCAAAACAACCCTGGCCTTTTTTTGGGCAAGTTTCTTTATTAACTCATAGCGTTTTTCTATTGATGTCCCGGATTCAAGCAGGGTAAGTGCCGAACGGGTCATAATCCCGGAATAACACGTATCGGCGATAACCAATGTCCGCAGGGGGGACATAAGATTTAACTTATCGGTTATCTGGTCAGTACGTATCCACTCCACGGTGGAATCTTTTGTTGCATCGATGGACATCCAGTAGCCACGGTTGTTTTTGGTGTCCAATTCTCCGTGCCCGGCATAGTAAAGAAGGAAATTATCCTTTTCAGTGAGATTTCGATGAAATTCTTCAATCGAAAGGAATATTTGTTTGCGATTCTGATTTTCTTTGAGGGTTACTTGAAAACCGTATTGTTTTTCTAATAGTGCAGCAACAGCACGGGCATCATTTGCTGCGGTTTTTAGTTTTGGGAGATTATGATAATCATTGTTGCCGATAACCAGGGCGTAAAATTTACCAAAGTCAAAGGAGGCTCTTATTTTCTCTGCGGTGGAAGAAGAGGAGGCTGAACCTGCTTTGAGCTGAAAAGAAATTTGGCTTTCTTTGCCGTTGGCATCAACGGCAACAATGTGGATATCCGTGTTTTCATGGCGGGAAAGAGGCACCCATGTTTTAAACCTGCCACTGGAATCCCACGATTCAGTTTTTGTGTTAATCCGTAAATCGGATAGTCCGACCGGTGCCCATACCCGGCCAATGATTTGCCGTTTCAGGAGTCCTGGTCTTACCATGGCAAGAAGTGGTATTGCACCACGAGTTCCCACGGGTTTTGGATCATATATTTCGATTGAAGGCGGTGGCAGGTCGGCCAGCCTTTTTTGGAACCGGTCGGTATCTTGGCGAAAGTTGTCTATTTCAGTCTCTTTGCCGGCGATCTTTTTCTGCAGGTGAGCAATGTCTTGCTGTCTCTTCTCAAGTTCTATTTCACGTTGCTTGAGTTTTGTTGCAAGGATTTGCAGTTCGCTGCTGTCGGTCTGGCTCGATTCTTTTCGCTGCTCAAGCTCAGTCTTTGCTACCTGCAGTACCTGCCATTCGCTTGTTATTTTACCAGCCTGTTCGTTGAATTCACGGCGATTTTTTTCAAGTTCCTGCAGCGTCTGATCCAGTTTGTGCCTGAGTTTCTCTGTCTGTTGTTTTTGGCGCCGTGTTTCATCTCTTAAGCGTTCAAGTTCCTGCCGCTCCTCGGGACTGAGTGTTCCAGCATCCATGTTCAACACATCTTTCAGCCCTGATGCTTGGCGATACAGGGCAAGTGCCTTAGCTGGATCTTTTGGAACCCCGAGGCCATGTTCGTAAAGGTTACCCAGACTTATTTGTGCTCTGGTAAACCCCTGTCTGGCCGCTTTTTGAAACCATTCGGATGCCAAGGCAAAATCAGGAGGAGTGCCCATCCCCCGCTGATATATCTCGCCAACGTACGTTTGCGCCACTTCGTCCCCTTTTTTGGCCATGGGCAGCCAAACCGACAGGGCGGTGCTAAGATCACTTCGGTCAAAGGCGACATATTCACCGCCTCGAATCTCGCAATCAAGCTGCGTTGTCTTGACCGGTCGCCGGGCACTGAGATATGTCATTCTGCCAAGCTTTCTTACCTGGCCCGGCAGAAGACAATCGACGACAATCACATCATCTGCGCTCTGCAGTGCGATTATGGAGGTTGCCGCATTTGTTTGTTGCAAGTTGCGACTCGGAATAGATTTGTTCTGGCAGTTTACCAAGAAACAGAGCGAGAACAGAATTATCGTTGTTGAGAGAAAAAAATTTGTCCCTTTCATAGCTCTACGCATATGCCCCCTAATAATACCAGTTACAAGCGTAATCCGTCAAATGATCACGCCTGTAACGTTTACATGGTTGCTTCAAAGCCCATGTGATGTCTTATAACTCAATGCGAATACCTAGTGTTCCAACATAACTGTCAAGAAACTCATGCCCGACAATGGTGCGAAACTGTGCATAAGGCATCCAGCCGTTGGGGAGTATTGCAGAGACACCGGCGGCTAATTCAAAGAATTCCCTGTCCGGTTCTTCATCCTGATATTGAAAACTTACTTTGTTGATATCCTGAGCAAAACTAAAAGATTCCGTCCGCTGATCATCTTCAAACTCATATACCCAGTCACCACTGAATTGGGGGATAAGAACACCAAAGCTCGTACTGAATGCCATGGAACCGGTAATGCCGAGACGACTCTGCAGTGAGGTTTCATCTGCATCATCGAAAACCAGCTCAATTCCTGTAGAGCCGGTTTCTGTATAGCTATCGAAATCAGTGTTAATCACATCAAGGCCAAGGCGAGGACCAATGGTAAAGCTGCCTATTGTATAATCGTATCCAGCCATTATTCCGGCGCTGAACTCATCACCGTCATACTCCCCTTGGGCGGGTCCTTTTACGCTACCATTATCATTTGTAAAAGATGCAATTCGTGTGCGATCGTAATTCTTGGCAGCGTAACCGGCGGTTGCCTGTACAAAAAGATCTCTCAGGGGAGTAAATGATGCAAAAGCAGTGAATCCGTACGAATCATTGTTGAAATCGCCACCACCTGTAAAGTCACCATCGTGTTTGTCATAGGTGACGGCCAGTCCGGCCAGAAATGTATCAGTGACTTGATAATCAGCTCCGGCAGTCAAACGGCCAATATCAGAGTCGTAACCATTCTCAAAGTCTGTCACGTCACGATCAAGGCTTTCATATTCACCGGAAAAAAAGAGGCTCAGTCCTGGTGCAAATTCCGTAGAAGCTCCGGTTGCATCGACATCCTCTTCCCCTCTTGCTGTCTTCAGACGCTCTTGAACAATACCGGGTGCTCCCTGTGGGGTGCTGGAACCTCCACCTGCTGAATTGCCCACACCGCTCCCGCCAGTCCCACCTTCGCAGAGTGTATCAAGCTCGCCGCCTGGTGCAGGAAGTCCTTCGACCTTGAGTCCCTCGCACCTCCCTCCAAGTAGAGACTCTAATTCCTTATCCAGGGACTGGGCATGTCCAGGCTGGTTACCGGATAATCCGGCCAGAATAACGAAAAATACAGCAACACAACAATTTCGCCGCGACAAGAACAGTAAATCTGGCTTCAATACTTGCCTCCTTACATGTCCTAAATAATTACATCCTGTTTTCCCACCCATCTCTGTTGTTAGCATCACAAATCTCCTTTTTATGTTTTTAGTACCTTGCAGAATGACTTCTCAGAGTCGAAACGTATCTGTTTTTTTCAAAGGAATTATTCTGATAAGGTACTTATGCTGGCTCACTCACTGTTCACCAACGTTAAGGGTAATTAATTGATAGTACAAATAAATATGCTTTTATTGTAAAGCTGCACGCAGCCGCCTGGAAAGATCCTGTTGCAGCAAAACCTGGCGGGCTCGTTCAAGTGCCATGTCATCCCCTCTGCCGGCAATGATTTCATCAAATGCATTCATTATCGATTCGTCCATGGCGTAATGATAGGTTATCTCCGCCTCCAAGTATGCAGCTGACTCGAGATCACTTCCATCAGGGAGCCGAAAAAGACGGATATAGTCATCTATAATGGTCGTTAGGTCTGTTTTCTCTGGGTAAAGAGAGGAAAACAGGGGCAGTTCCCTGATATCCCGTTTTTCTATTGCGGCACGAGTAGTCGGAGCCTGGAGGGCGGCTTCCACTATTTTGGCGGCATCAATAATCCCGGATCCGTAAAAAGGACTCCAGGAAGATAACTCGGTACAATGGGTTCCGGCAGGATTTTGCCTCGAATCTGTTTGAGGTTTCCAGGCGGTTTCCTGGAGGGTGCGGCGGAAAGCCTTTGTTATCAAGCCCTGCTGCTGGAGTTCACTGAACAGCGGATTATCCTGATGCCGGGCAATCCACAGAGCCGCAACACCGGCCGTATTACCGGTGGCAAATGTCGTGCCCATGCCCATGCCGTTGATATACTCGTGGTTTTTATCAAGCGTTGCCCGCCATATCGATTCACCGGGCGCACTGATATCGACGGAAAGACCTCGGGAGGAATGAATCCAGGGACGACAGTGAACATTGGTGGCGGCGACAGCGATGACAGAGCTGAATCGAGCCGGCCAGACAACGGTGCGCACAAAATTACCGGCAGCAGCGATTATGAGAATACCATTTTCCTCCGCCTTATTTACGGCTTTCCAGAGCGCCCAGCTTGGCGGCCCCCCCATGGCAATGGACATCATCTGAGGTTTTACTTCGAGTCGATTTTCAGCCACATCGAAGATCGCCTTTGCAAGACGCTTCATGTTGAAATGAACAACGGAACGATGTACCCGGAGTGGAACAAGCTGCGCACCACGTCCCGTGCCGTTTACGCACTTGTCGCCTCCGGCAAGCTGACACCCGGGTGGACTGACAATGACACTACCGCTGGCAGTTCCGTGGCCGGGGCTATCCAGAGTCTCGGAACTCAAAAGCGGATCAAGGGCATCCCCGTCTTCGTCAAAATAGTCATATCCTGCTTCGGCCAATATCGGCCGCTGGCCGTCTATTTCATTCCACGTTTCAGGGTGGTGCAGGTAACCTGTGTCAATATGGGCGATTAAAACACCTGCAGCCTCGAGTCCTTCCTTGTTGCCGGTGATGTCCCGGACTTTTTTCCAGGCTTTCTCTGCGTTTATTTGTTTGAGGTGCCACTGGTCATCATTTTCGGCCTCTTCAAGGTGCTCTTTTCCGCTAATACCTCGTTTATTGATCCCCACGGTTTCGTCCGGGGTTGGTATGTGTACTTCCAGTAACGGTTCAGCCCGAAGTGCACCGGTACGATCTCTAATCTGATAGGCATCGTCGAACGAGCGCCCAATGGACAGGGGGGCATCGGTTGAACGTGTCGAACTTGCCGGTGCAACCTCGAAGATCGAACCGTCGCTTGATAATGGTGTGATACGATCGCAATCCGTACCGGTTTGCCCCTCAGGGCAGATATTGCGGGAGGAGGCAAGACTCTCACGGACGCTTCCTATCTGCCTTGGCGAATCAAAATGTACGGCAAATTTTAGTTCCCCGACAACGACCTTATGGATGCGCAGGGAACGCTGCTTCGTAGCCCAACCTTCAAGACCAACCGGACGCGCACCTCTCAAACGCCCTTGGACCGATGCAGTCAGAAATTGTTCAAGTGGATCCTGCGGTGACAGCGACGGAAGCGATTCGGTGCTGCGTACCTGAGCTTGCTGAAAGACCAGGGCGTTTATAGGATTGGTAGTTGCAAGGATTTTGAATATATCAGTGACTTCATCCCGGTCTGGCGGTATAAAAACTTCAAACTCCCGTTCAAATGCCTTACCGGCAACCAGTTTTTCCTGTGCCCCCGGAGGTGGATACAGAACCGTAATACTGCCGTCTGCCGAGAGGTTCAGCAGAGTAATATACACGTCTTTTTGTGAGCTATTCCTCACTCGATACGTCATGTGAGTGCCAGTGGGAACCGCATCCGGCGACAAGACTGTTTCCGGGTCTGTGGAGCGCCGCATCGAAAAGTCGACCGACAACCCCGGGCTCGGGTTTTGAATATTCAAAACAGCATACCAGCGTGCCCATTCGTTAACCTGTCGGATGAGGTGCTGAACAGCATCTGCATCTCCTACCGCCACTGGCGGTGACACTGTTTCAAGATCACCGCTAGAGAGATAGAGATGTCCTTGTCGTTCACTGACAAAGAGATGGGCTTCTGTCTCACTTTTGACGAAGCGTATACCGCTGTGCTGGGCCAGGCTTGTTTCAATTTTTTTAAGAATTGCCGAGGAGATTGAATTTTCGAGATAAACGGAAAATTTGAAATCATGAAACTGTGCTTGACTGACCAATGCCCGTGAATGAGGCATGATTGTTCCACCACCGATGATTGTTCCTTCGGAATAAAAGGGGTCTGCCTTGTTTATCTTAATTTCAGCAGAGGGTTGTTCCGAAAAATCTTTAGTTCCCGGCGGGTAGACCTTCAGAATGGCTCCCGCCCGGATTCCAAAAATCTTTCCAGCCTCGATGATGGCGCCTTCCGGTTCTTTCGGCTCAACCAGGATGTATGGTTGTGCAAGTCCCTGTTTGACGTTGAAGACGAAAGAATCCATCCCGGTTCCCTCTAGCTGGGGATGCTGTGACGGAAAACGCGACGAGACTTCGCTTTTCACCTCGTCCATGACGTCACGGTAGGTGGCGCTCTCTCCGGCCTGCTTGAGGGTTTGAGCAAGAAAATAGGTAAGTGCTCCATGGTGCTGGCCGGCAAGCTGTGTTTCGTTTGAGAGTTCGTTGGATCGGGAACCCGATATAAGTACATAGTTTGAACCAGGTGGCCTAAAATCACTGGCACCTTCTATCGTTCCCCGGGTTCCGAGGGCAAAGGTGGCAGGGGGGGGCGGTGGACGCATATCATCCGGCACGATCCGAGCCGTGATTCCTCCCCTGGTTGCCGTTCCCGAGTGACAGCTGTCGAGTATGAAGGTTATGTTTGGAGTCTTTTCAGCGAGCTTGTGAAGCAATCCGTTGATTTCGTCATCACTTATATCAAAAATACCGGGCGTACGACTATCATGAGGAACAAGGGTTTCGTCCCATCCGTCAATCTCATCGCCGGAAACATCCCGCATGCGTGATCCGTGGCCGCTATAGTGAAGAATAACAATATCGCCAGGCTGGGACTTATCAATAAGATGGGTCTGGATCGCATTCAAAATGGCACTCCGTGTAGCGTGGCTGTTGGTAAGTATCTGAATATTTTCCGGAGGGATGTCGAATTTTCCAATCAGAAGGGTACGCATAAGTTCCACGTCATTAATGCAACCGCGCAGATCTGCTACACGCTGATATTCGTCGATGCCGATTAAAAGAGCCCTTTTTGTCGGGCTGCCCGCATCTTGTAATGCGGGGACTGTATGTTGCGGGGGAGGGGGATTTGATCCCATCACGAAAGAGGTGAGACCAAAGAGGTTCGACAATGCTACCAAGAGAATTATTATACGTTTCATAGTTGGTCACCTGGTAATGCTTATTGGTTTGTTCGCAAAATCCATACTTTTTTGGGAGCGTTTTCTGTAGCTGTTACCATTCTGGTACAGGTTGCACAGACTTAAACCAGTACCATTTCGATATCAAGCGTATCGCTAGTCAGGTTGAAGAAAATCCTGTAGATGCTTTTTATTTTCAAACAAAACATCGGATATTTGGTTCACTCTTTTGCCAAAATCGTCATACTCTTCCACGGTGACCTTGATAACGTAATTCCCGGTTCCGGTTCTACCGCTGTCTTGAGAACTGGAAACAGGGACTGCGGGGAACCACTGACTGGCAACGGAATAGGGGGTGTTCTGCCGCCATTCCTTTCCAAGTTCCAAGCCCCGAAGCGGTATATCAAGACGACCGATATCAAGGTTGATGATTTTTTCGTTGTTTGAATAGAGAGCTTCAATTTGAATATGTATATTCACGTCAATGTCATCGTCGTTTTGTCGTAACTTAGCTTTGGTGCGATTGATTTTGACTGCGATCGGAATCAATTGAAAAGCAAAACCATCATGTGATTGCCGTACGGCAAGTTTAGCTATAAAAGCTGGTTCATCTCGGAGAGAGCCGGCATAGCGTTCAATTATAATTTCCTGTAATGCTGAAGAATTGTCGTTTGGGCAATAGAAATTATCATCAGCCTTGAATCCCGACCACACAGCCGTGTAGAGCGCCGTTTCTTTTCGCAATGCGGCTACGGTACGGTTGACCGCAAAATCTACAGTCAGCGGAATAGCAGCAACCACAACGGCGGGAAGAGCTCTTGAGGTGGTGGAGCCCTCTTCGTCACACGTTTTTTTTATCGTGATAATAGTTACTTTCTCTTGGCTGCGGTGATTTGAATTCGGGTTTTTCCGCATAAATATTGAGTAACTGATTACGAGTATAATTGTCAAAACTGATAAAAGTATTGTTGTTTTCACGTCAGCATTCTCTCAGTTTCTCCATGGTCAATTTTGATTCATACGGTGAAATAAACATGCTTCAGACAACCTTTGCAGGATGACTTTATTGAAAAATTTCATCGCCTGTCGGCTCAATATGTGTTGTCTGATTCATCTCCTGGCGAAAATTGGAGAGCTCAGAGTACATCCTCCGGCGTGCCCGACTTTGATTACCGAGCGGCCTATGCTCAGGTAGACAATGCCAGGGATTCATTTTTATTCGCCTGGCAAATGCAAACTGTTCTATGGAATCAAATTTCTGTTTCGGGATATGGATTGTTGCAGCCGGAATAAACGGCGAGAGTTTTTCCGGCCAACGCACTGAAGCATTCTCAATGGGCATTCGATGAGGATCGGTCTGCAACTGGATCATGAGATCAAATTCCACATCCTTTTTGTTCAGGGTTTTAATCATGTTTTCCCGCAGATAATTAACCGGGATTTTGCCGAAAGGTGCACCGGGTATTTTGGTGTTGACTTTCGTTTTCGGTACAAATGAATACATCATGGCCTGGGTTTCACCAAGCAGATAGGGAACGCAGCTCCAATAGCGCTGCCCCAGAGGATTGTATTGGGTTTCGTTCCACAGGCCTTGCATGAAAAAATCGAGGATATGCGAATCCATCGGATTGAGAAAGTAATAAATAGGCATATCAACCAGGCTCCAGTACTGTAGCTTGGCGTTTTCCCGGATGTTGGGTGTGACAAAGGTCGGGGTGCAGACGGTGATAAAATCCTGGGTGTATTTTTCTTCGTCCATCAGTTTTTCGCCCGGTACCCCCATGAGCTTGACGGCCATACTGCTAAAACCGACATCACGAATATCAGCAGGCACATCCGGGCCAGGCCCTGAGAACCTCACATAGGCCTTATAACTGCGGGGCTCAGCAAAAATACCCTTGCGGCATGCTGCCGGCAGGTCGTCCCGAATGGTTACGGTTGCCCGCACAATGCCATGCGTTTTTGTGTTGCCGCCGCGCTCATAATTGCCCGGTTTGAAATGGCTGCGCATCTGGTCGGCCATGAGGTCGATGATTGTATTTAAGCTTTCTTCCTCATCTGGATCTTTTTTTTCCTCGGCCGGTTGCAGGCCATCATCTTTGCGGCGCCGGTTAATGAAATACTGTATGACCTCTGCGCTCGGTTCACGAAATAACCCGTTCCACCAGCGGCGAAAAAAGGGTTCCAGCCGTCGTTCAATGTGTAACAGTTCAGTAAGGATAATATGGGTTGCTTTCAGTATGTTGGTCTTGATGCTCATGGTTGGTCACCGCTTTTACTAGTGGGGCTTGCGGCGATATATTGCAGTGCTCGCAGGCCGGGCATGAAAAAATAAGCGCCGCCGCGCAGCGTGACAAATTGAGGCAGGTTGCAAGTCTTCTGTGCAGGTCCGGAGGCGGCTGGCTGATTGAATTGATCCGTCTTGTTATCATTTATCAGTGGTTCCCGAATTCCCAGGAGAGGGTCTCTTTCCTGTTGCAGGCCGCCGAATTTACTGCTCATAAACCAGGCGTTCTGGACAAATTCAAATTGGCGGGAGATATTAGCAACCAGACAGATAAACTGCAGACCGCGCTCTGCCTCCGGTGCTTCAGGTTTGACCGCATCTTCCGGTGAAAGGATTGGGCCGTAAGCACGACCGCGACGCAGCAGGCGATGAAAACGGGAAGAGGCAATCAGGTCTTCATCCGGACGCTTGAGTCCAAAGCCGAAAATTTTAATCAAGCGGCTAATGAATCCGAACACACCGAGTGGTAAATCACCACTGCGGGGGTTGGCCCGGCGAATGTGGGAGCCGATCGGGCATCGATTGCCGATTGGATCGAGTTCGTAGGTGAAATGGTTATCTTTGCTTTTGAGAGCTATGCCGGGGATCGGTTCGGCCGTCAGCGGTGCCAGCGGTGAACCATCGCGGTTTCTCCCCACCATCCTTGCGGCAAGCTGATCGCGTTTTTCCAGATCTGACCCTGATACCTTGTCAATAAATTGCCAGAAACCGGATACATCCTGGTGTAGCTGCCGGATCACAAGGTAGGATCCGTTACGGCCGAAATCTTTCAGTGCCGGTTCATCTTCGGCATCCGGCAATTTTGAGGCAAGACTGTCTTTACCTGGATCGATGAGCGGTCTGGTTGTGTACAGTCCATATTCATTGGGATATCCGAGTATAACTTCACCTGCTGCCAGCATGTTGGAATAGCGATCGCGTTCATGCTGGTCACTACTCTGTTGGCCTGCCCAGTCAATTTTCGGCTGGCTGACACCGTCGACAAAACCGAAGGGCTCCAGTGATCCAAGATCATCTGTGGGCAAAATGCTCAACAACTGAAAAGCACGGGAAAATGTTTTACCTTCCACGGTTTTTTTCCAGGGATCGATACCCTCTTTGTGGGCATAGAGCAATAAGAGAATATGGGGTACCTGATTTGGCTGGCCACCCCAGCTCCAATGTTGCGGTGCATTGTCGCCCACATCCCCTAGACGGCGGGAACGGTTTTCATCACCAGCCATACCGACGATGAACTCATCGGAAAAGTCGTCAATAATTGACTGCTGCAGTCCCATTGCACGAAGTCCTTCGGCGGAAAAGGCGATCTGCAGGGCAGTATCTGGTACCGGGGTTGCAGTAATCGCACTGCTGATTGGCGCGGTTCTCAGCCACTCTCCGGCAGCTTTCGCATCCGCAATATTGAGCAACAGGAAGCAGGTATCAGTTAGTTTACCATGACCGAAACGAAGTAGTGCTTGAAGATCGTCAAATGCAAAGTTGTCTGATCTTTTCATAATAGCTCTCCTGCTCAAATTAGGCTCAGCCATTGACGAATTTCGGCATCACTGGACTGGCGGACTTCTGCCCCTTGTCGAATACGGCTGTTTAGAGACAGATCATATGCAGTCAACCCCGGATAGGCCTTGTACCACACCTCCGACCTGAGTTGATGCCGTCTCAGCGTGTATTTATATTTCTGTTCCTGGCGGGCACCGTCTTTAATCAACCATCTTGTGGAGGGATACCCGACACTATTACTGAAGACAAGATTCAAGCCCCAGGCAACCTTGTTAATAAAATCGTCCATGTAGCTTTCCTGGCTACCGTCATAATTACTGATAAAGATAATCCTTCTGTTGTTGTCGATGAGAACCCAGCGGGCAAAGTGAATGGTTCTTACTCGGGTGAGATAGCCGCAATTGTAAATATGCCTGGCCGAGTAGTTGAGCAGCAGAAGAGAAAACTTGAGGGTATAGAGGCGGAAAAGACCCGGTTTCACATGGCCGAAAACGTTGAACTGGTTGCTGACGTCATGATCTTCAAGAACCGAGAGTTCCTGTATGTGACGGCGTTCAGGGCGGATCATGATTTCAGGATCCGAACGTTCCAGCATCCGTAAACGCCAGAAAAAAAATGGTGCTCCAAGGAGAATTATTGGCAACAAGAGCAGCAGGATCAGCGGTATCCCGATCTTGTGCAACAGATTCCTGATTCTCCAGCAAATGGGTGTCGTTGAAGGCGGTGTCAAAGTGATTCTGCCCGCATGTTTTTCCACTTCAATATGCGACAGGAGCTTTTGGCGCAGAGCACGGGGATTTCCACGACCGACATCAGCTACGATTTTCTTTAGATAAGCGGACAAACTCCGGTGCAGGGCGGCTTCTTCATGCACCTGTTTTACGGTGCGGCCGATCCAGTTGATGTAATTGGCACTGGGCCGGATATGCTTGTTTTTCATCCATTCCAACAGGTTCGTGGTTTCCTCGGTAAAATCTTCGCAAAAGGAAAATATTTTTTCCAGGCCCAGCCCGGCATACTTTTCGAGCTCGGCAAGAAATGAATCCGTATCGCCGTCACAGTCGCCAAGAAAAGCAAGTGATGGACGCCACTCGTAAGAAGGCAAACCAAATGCTTTCATGTCGGCCGCAGTTTTTGCCTCCAGAATCACAAATCGTGCCATATGTAAATGATTGAAGCGGCCAAATGGCACCAGACTGTTTTGTGGATCGGCATGGCCGACGGTTTTGTTCATGGTGCTCAGCAGTTTGCGCAGGTTGTCCAACTGCCCTTCACGGACAACAGCGATTATAAGAAAAGTAGACTGGGGTTTCATTATTTCACCTCAAACCGGATAATAACCGTGCTCCTGTGTCTTAATCCAGGTGCTCCATTGTCAATGCAAAATCCAGGATACGTTTTTTCCCCCACCACACCTTACCGAGGTAGACGCCGGGTTCAATCTCGCGGATTTCATCCCGGATCACCTTGGCTACTAAGGAGGTTTTTGAATAGTCAATGACAATCGTATCCTTTCCATCGAGCCAGCTTTTATCAAGGTAAACCTTGGCAACAATACATTTCAGGCCGAATGGCGATATCTTGTTGATCAGGATGCCTGACTGTCGATCCGATGAGAAGAGGTCGAAAATCTTGCCTTTCCAGGCCAATATTCTGGCAAGTGAGGCAACGGGTTTCGAAAATTTTGAGCCGGCCAGGATTGCGGTACCCTGCGTATCTCCAGCGGGAATCTCTCCAGGCTCACTATTGCGATAGATTTCATCGAGTTCTTCCCTCGACTTGCCAAGCCAGGTTTTGACCGTGTTATGCATGATGGTTACTCCCTATTTCTCAATTTTGCCGCGTTTTCGTAGACCAGTCGCCGAACCTCGTTCATTCTTCCTAAAGGTTTGTGTGTGGTGAGGCTTTGCCAGGGATTAAAGCTGCTTTGTTCGCAGGTTGCCAAGGATTGAGGATTATCAAAATCCTGGTTTCGGATGGTAATCGTTGCAACCGTTTGGAATGGCGAGTCTCTTTCACTCCAGATGACCGAGGCGTCTTCGATTGGCATGGTTACCGAATCAGTCTGTTTCTGGACAGCGAAATGAAAACAGACTGGTTCTTTGCGCAGGTGCGATTTCATTGCAGCCCGCAGCTGGTTTTTTCCTGCATTAACAGCCTTGGTCGTTGTATAGCTTGAACACGGTATAACAGAATATTTGACAACATGGCCGTCCGATTCACCGAGACGAAAAGGGACGGTGCTCCAGTAGCGGATATCCAGGGAACTCAGATGCTTTTTCCGCGCATTGATGACAATCCACAATGATTTCAGGTGTGGATCAAAGGGACTTAGAAAAAAACGGAATTTTTTATCGTCCTGGCGGGCGCGAATAAACGATAAAAAATCTTCTGGTGTGGCGACAAAAAGAGCAGGGTAACTATTCAGCAGAAAATCCTGAACACCGGGCTCTCCCCAGAGTATCGAGCCATCAACATTCCTTATTTTGATCGACAGGCCGCGAATATCTTTTTTTGAGTCATCCATGTTTGTTGCATTGGCAAAACGGAGCATGGCGGGATAGACAGCCGGTTTTGAAAAAATTCCTTGTTGTAAATCACCAGGGATGTCACCATGCACACGAAATTCCGCCTTGATGCAAGCAATGGTTTTGCTTTGATTGAACCGTGGTATCACGTCATCTTCGGCCTCGGCCAAGGTGATGGTCTCCACGTGCCGGTTCATTTCAGCCACCAGCTGATCAGTGCTTGCTTCATTTGTGTTGCTGTTGCAACCGCTGAAGGAAATGACAACCAGCACGAGTAAACCAGAGAATAGAAAAAAATTATGTGATTTGTTGTGGTTATTTTTCATTTTTTCAGCCTCATTTTCTATTTAGAAAAGGCAGGATCCGACTCGGCTCCCGGCCGCGGTTTCCATTCTAGACTGTAATATTCACCCCGGTCTCGTGCCCATGGGTCAAAGGCATTTTTCACATGCAGGAGTTCTTCTTTAAGTTCTGGAATATTTCTCATCAAAAGACGCTTGAGCGGAGAAACAGCTACCTCATGGCCATTGACTTTCCCAGGCTCCATGCAGATCTTGCTTCCGTCGTCTTGGGTGGTGATTGCATAGGGACATTCGGCAAGCAATCCGTTATCCATGACCCAGTCGTAGCCAAGTTTGGAATAAAATTCCGGGCGGAAACTGGAGGTAAAAAATCGATCGCTGAATAACCGCCGTGAAGCGTTGAGAATAAAGATGTGGAATTGGGTCTCAGAGATGGCAAAGCCATGGGGGCGCGTATATTCAGCCATCCAGCCGACGACATTGTCTACGTCTTCAACGTTATCAACCACCGTACCGTCCGGATACCCCAAACAATCGTTGATGAAGTCTCCTTGTGCGTTAAGCTGGACTTTGGAGATGATTTTTGAGGCGTCGCAGACATGTGTGCCGTAAATGTTTCGTATCTGCTTGACTGTTTCTTCCTGATGCTTGCGCCACGGATCGTTTTTGTCTAATCGGACATCAACAAAATCATCAAAGCTGGTGAGCATTTTCAGGCCGATCTGACGACGGAATTCGTTAAAGCGTGGTATACCACGTTCCCGATCACGAATCAGATCAAGAGCAACAATATCAAGTTTTTTCGTTTGAGAATCCAGATGCGGCATGGGCAGATTCTGAAGAAATAATGGCAGGTTTTGCAGATGCAGTAGTCCGAGACGTTGACGCCCCATGCTTAATGCCCAGTTGTCGAGGCCGCGTTTGTGCATATGCTCTGTTGCACCACCTCTTGCGGTGTCAAGTACGGGGATTTTTAAACTGATGGCATTGGGATTTTCTTTTTGCCGAAATTCAATCAGGTCTGGTACCAGCGCGTGCAGGCGATAAACCGAGGTAAACTCTTCTGGAAAATTAAATGGCGATCCGAAATGATTGATGCCGCCGTTGACGTCCTCTTCGAGATTATTTAAATCCCAGGCATCGTGCTCCCACCAGAGCATGCCCTCGGTTTTTTTATTACCGAGGCCGAAAATCCCAGCACCGGAGGCCGCTATGGAGTAAAGAGAGTTAGCCTTGCTCGGGTCGGTTGAATCGGATAACCAGTCAGCCATTGATGCAGATATGCGGCTGAAGAAATCTTCATCTTTATCAAAGATGCGGCGCAGGATTTTTGAAACCCGATCCTCTTCCCGTGAGAACAGACCGAACCAGTTGGAGTTCATACCGATATGGAGCGGTTCATTGTATAATAGCTGGGTGGTCCATTCAATGGTGTGTATTTTTGCAATTTCAGCAGCTACAACCAGTCGGGCGGCCTGAAACAACCGTTCATCTTCAACCTCTTTGTAAGTGATGACTTTGTTTGAACTATTTGGATTACGAAACCCTGAGTCGGCATCGGGGGTCTGTTGCTGCTGCAGGCGAAATTTATCGACAAAATAATTATGCTCACGGGTGAACAGGTTGTGATAGAAGCTTGTACCGATGCTCCAGTTGTCTGGAAAAGCTGCGGCTTCCTGTCCCTGCCACTGTGGTTGTACCGGACAATCTTCAGAATAGGTTTTACAGACAGGGAACAAGGGCAGGTAATTGTTTTTGAGGAGCAATTTTGCTGGGTCACTTGGATCACGCTGCACTCGTTTCAGTGAAGGTTCATCATGACCATAAATCTGGGAGACATCCCACCAGGCAGTGACCAGATTACCGGTGGTTCTGGGTGAACGTTTCTTATAGGTTTCTCCTTCATGGTTAAACGATTCCGCCATGGCTGTTTGCTTAAACAAGGACGATTCACGGCGGTCATCTTCACGGCAGCCAAGTGATCGGGCCTCTTCCGATGTACAGCCGACGCTTTGCATATCTGATGCATTGCGGCCGTCCAGCGTATGCGAAAACCAGTCATGGGTCATGAACTGAATCCAGAACGCAGCCAGAACATTGAAGAAAGGTGCTTTCAGATAGTCACAGTCAGCATCCGGCGAATAATCCTTGCCGCCCAGGCCCTGATTGCAGCCATTCCCTTCGCTTTGTTCACGCGTAAATAATTTCCTGCTGATCAACTGGGGATCCGGTTTGAGTAAACCAAGTCGACTGCCGTGTCGGTTCTGTGTCAGCTCATTTAGCCCGAGCCGAGGAAAGGTGGTGTCAAACTGCATATTTCGCCCAAACGGCATGCCTGTAGACCCCATTAAGGGGTTAATCAAGTCATTACAGATACCGGTCAGTGTTCGATGAGTGATGAGTGAACCATTACATACCTGTTTCCCACCCCCCCCCACGTCCTGGTAGTTTATATGGTCTAGCGGCAGTCGCATTTCATCCCAGTACTTGAGTACAGGTCCTGCCAGGCCATCTCTCCCTTTGGTGTATTGCTCAAAGGTGTCTTGATCGAACAGATTAAATTTTATCAGTTCAATGCGTTGATATTCCAGATCCAGTAGTGCTCCGTCGATTCCTCGACCATTGGGATAAAGATGCTCACCGAGTTTGGTAATTGCCTCACGTCCTTTATGCTTGGTGTTTGCATCGCCTGTTGCATAATAATTCTGCCAGTCTACCCAAGGTGTATCACGATATTGGACCGCTTTTTCGCCCCCACGACAACGGGCGGTGTTTTCCTGAACCTTCCCGAGAAACCGCTTTGAGCGGTCTTCAGGTATATCAAGTAAGCCACTCTTAGCAGTTTCAATACAGGCCTGTGTTTCACTTTCAGCCCAAGCAATCATTGGATGGTTACAGAGTAGTGCCGCTAATATCCATGCAACAGTTACAGGGCGTAGCCTGGTTGTTTGTGTGTACTTTTTCATTTCCCTCTCCCATTGATTATTTACGAGTAATAATGCGCTCCATGACAAGGAAGAAAAACAGCGCAAAAGAATGTATTTACAGCAAATTAATAAAATGGTATTGCAAGGGCGCAACGCAAGGATTCAGTGATTGATAATCGTCTTTTCTATTAACGACTTTGGTGGAATAGAGACACTGACAAAACGGTTTCTGTTCTGTATTCCTGCTCAACATTGCAACTACCGGCTATTTTGGCAGGTCAAAGTCGTAATGTAATCACTGCTGAACCCTTTTCAGATGCTTCCTTTTTTTTAACCACACGTAAGTGTCAAGCTAATGCTATTGAAATATTTATTAATTCCATGGTTATATAGAATGAAGCAAATGATGTGCCAGTACTGAGGGAATATCAACCAAATATAATCACTCAAAAACAACATCTTACGGAGTGATATTTTTTGGTTGTGAGGAGTTGTACTATCCTGGTGCATATGCACCAAAAGAGGTGGTGCATATGCACCAAAACTGATGGTGCCTGCCTGTCTGTCTGTGAGTAGATAGTGGTAATAGGAAAAGACACATTCAGACCGCCTTACTTGGGGAAAGTAAGCTCCTTTTCCAATCCCTTATCCCGGTTTACTTCGAGTTTGTACCGCGGTTCCAGGTCAGGTTCCAGCGGTGACCGTTTCGGCTTTCACCGAACCTATCTTCCGCAATCAGCTCTATGGTGAAGTGTCGTATCATATCGAGAAAGAAGTTTTCCTGACACCATCGGCTGAATATTCCAGCTGCGAGGCCATCACTATGGAAATTATCAGCTGTGCTGACCGGGCCGGTGAATATATGGATTGTGGTAGTAACACATCCGGTTCCCTTATGTTGTAGCATCAGCGACCATCTTCTCTCGTGTTGGTTTCGTCGTAAAATTGTGAACGATTTTGTTTATGGATAGTGTTGTGGGAAATGGAGTTTGCAGTTTACTCCCAGATATGGAGTTCTGATAGTAGAGCTTGCTCTGAATGTGCCTTGTTTAAGTTCTAATTCATATGTGTTTTCAGCAGGATAGTGTTGTTCCAAAGGGGTCTCTTCCTATGATTGATCCCATATTTCCCTAACGAAAAGCAGCATGTTCATTGTTGCGTTTTTCCTGAATTTTTACCACAGAATCTCTGACAGAAACACTTCGCCCATTGGAGGCAGAGTCAAATGAAAAAAATACCACTCTATTTTTTCATTTTCAGGTGTCTTCACCTGCAATTAGTTCTATTACGCGCTCAAGATCGTCCAATGAATAATATTCGATTTCCAGTTTTCCACGGTTTCCATTTTGGATGAGTTTCACTTTTGAATGTAATTTATTGGTAACTCTATTTACAAGAGAACGCGAGAATGATTCTGGAATTGCTGTGGATTGTTTCTGGCTAATATTCCTTCTAATAGATTGTTCTTGCTTCATACGCGAAGTAAGCTTCTCTGCCTGACGTACCGACATACCTTTATTGACAATCTGATCTCTAGCTGTTTTCATCGCAGCAGGATCATCTGACAGCCGTAAAACAGCACGAGCATGCCCTTCTGAGAGCTTCTTTTTTGCGATGTCATCTTGTATGAAATCAGGAAGTTGGAGGAGTCTCAGGCGGTTTGTGACAGTGGATCTTTTTTTCCCTACTTTTTCTGCGGCTTGCTCCTGTGTATAGGCAAAAACCTTGATCAATTTTTCATAGGCATGTGCCTCTTCAATGGGATTTAAATCCTGACGCTGTACGTTCTCAATAAGAGCCAGTTCAAGTAATTCATCATCACCACTTATCTCTCTTGTCACCACAGGCACGCTTTCAAGATTAATGAGCTGCGACGCACGTAGACGTCTTTCACCTGCAATTAATCCATACGTACCATCACTGTTCGAAACAACTACAAGAGGCTGAATAATTCCTTTCTCTTGTATTGAATCAGCCAATTCCCGTAAACTCTCTTTATCAAAATGTTTCCGTGGTTGAAATTGGTTCGGAATTATTTTGTCTATATCACAGGAGAAAAATTTTTCCTCTTCCTGCTCCTGACTAAAGAGGAGGTCAACTCCCCTGCCTAACCCTTTCATCTTTACCATTTTATCACCTTATTTCTGTCGCCGTGTAAATTCGTTTGCCAGTTTTATGTATGCCTGGGCACCTGTGGATTTGACATCATATTCGATAACTGACTGACCATGACTTGGACATTCGCTCAATCTGACATTTCTCGGTATAACCGTTTTGAAAACCTGGTCACCAAAGTGTTTCTTAATTTCCTTTTCCACCTGGAAGGTGAGTCGGTTCCGTTTGTCAAACATGGTTAAGAGCAATCCCTCAATATAGAGTTCCTTGTTGAGAGATTTTTTCACAGAACGGATTGTTTTGATCAATTGTGCCAGGCCTTCCATGGCAAAATACTCACACTGCATGGGAATAAGCACCGAATCGGCCGCAGTTAGACTGTTCACTGTGAGTAAACCGAGGGAAGGGGGGCAATCGATAACAATATAATCAAAGTTTTTTCGCACATTTTTGAGCATTTTTTTGAGAACATACTCTCGCTGTTTGATGGGGAAAAGTTCCATTTCAGCAGCCGCAAGGTCAATACCGGATGGAACTATTGTCAGGCGTACCTTCTTGTTTGGCACGATCATAACATCTTCAAGCCCCATTTCCTGGGTGTAACAGTGGTAGAGTTGGTGTTTGTAGTCCCCTTGATGCACTCCAACACCGGATGACGAGTTGCCCTGAGGATCAGAATCGACCAACAGTACCTTTTTTTTCTTGCGAGCCAGGGCTGCAGAAAGATTTACAGCAGATGTGGTTTTGCCGACGCCACCTTTCTGGTTGGCAATGGCAATTACTTTTCCAATGGTCATAATTGATATCTCTCGGTAAAAAAAACATTGAATTGACTTCTTTTCCTTTGATTTGTATCCCATTTCAACCGTAACCACAATGTTTTTGACTCAAATGCTATTTTTTTCTGCAAGTCTCTTTTATTTGATTCAAACACAAGCCTTTTCTTGCCTTTATGCCTTCACAGGGATAAGTTAAAGACCAGGTTTTTTTGTGGGTTTTGTCTTCTATGTTTCACGTGAAACATTGCATGAGGTTTGAAATGGATTGTGATTTTCTTGTTATTGGTAGTGGAATTGCTGGGCTGTCCTTTGCGCTGAAGTGTGCAGAGCTGGGAACAGTGGTTGTGGTGACAAAAAAGAAGGATGTTGATACAGCAACCAATTTGGCACAGGGAGGGATTGCAGCGGTTCTTGAAGGGAATGATTCCGTTGCTGCGCATGTGGGAGATACAATCCTTTCGGGTGCTGGTTTGTGTGACGAGGCTGTTGTGCGTCTGGTGGTTGAGAGTGGCCCCGATCGAATCGCAGAACTTGTGGCCTATGGTGTGGATTTTGTAAGGGATCAAGCAACTTCTTCGGGCTATTCTCTTGGGCGTGAAGGGGGACACAGTCATAGAAGGGTAGCACATGCATACGATTTGACTGGAAGAGAGATTGAACGGGCATTGCTGGAAAAGGTTCGAGAGCATAGTCAGATCCACATGTACGAGGAACATGTGGTCGTGGATCTGTTGCTGGCCGAAGGCGAGATTGAGGGCTGGAAAGGTCAAAACGGAAAGATGTGCGTCGGTGCTTATGTGATGGAAGGTGGCAAGGTGAAGCCCTATCGAGCGAAGATGACAGTGCTTTGTACTGGAGGAGCTGGAAAAGTATATTTATATACTACGAATCCTGATATAGCGACAGGAGACGGTATTGCCATGGCATTCCGGGCAGGGGCCTCAGTGCAAAACATGGAATTTGTTCAGTTCCACCCAACATGCCTTTTTCATCCACTGGAAAAAAACTTCCTTATATCTGAGGCTGTTAGAGGGGAAGGGGGCGTTTTGGTCGGAATTGACGGTGTCCCGTTCATGGGAAAATATGATGAGCGTAAAGATCTTGCGACCAGAGATACAGTGGCACGGGCAATAGATAGGGAATTGAAAGAAACCGGTGAAGATTGTGTTTTTTTGGATATCAGTCATCGTGAACCAGAGTATTTGAAAAAAAGATTTCCGACAATTTATAAAAAGTGTTTGTCAAGAGGTATAGATATTACTAAGGACAAAATTCCTGTAGTACCGGCTGCACATTATGTGTGCGGTGGGGTTAAAACGGATACGCTTGGGAGAAGTACAGTCCCGGGATTGTTAGTTCTTGGAGAAACAGCCTGTACTGGACTACATGGTGGAAATAGACTTGCGAGTAATAGTTTGCTTGAAGCTGTGGTTTTTGCCCATCGTGCGGCAAAGTATTGCACTCGGATTTGGCCCGTACTGAAAGAGGAGGAAAGGGGGCCAGTTGATGCCTGGATTAGTGGTAATGCCAGAAAACTGAGTGAGGAAATTTTAATTAATCATAACTGGGATTCAATTAGAAGGCTAATGTGGAACTATGTTGGGATTGTTCGATCCATGGAGCGGTTAGCCCTTGCGAGGAAGCGCATGGAATTTATTTGTGCTGAGATTGATCAGCACTACCGGAAGTATATAGTGACGCCTAATATGGTGGAATTACGTAACATATCACAAGTTGCCATGCTTATAATTCAGTCGGCAATGCAACGTAAAGAATCCAGGGGGCTACATTACCTGATCGAGTATCCAGGAAAAACAGAACAGGCAAGACAGACAGTTGTTCGGAAAAAAAATGATGGATTGACGAGGGAAATTGAAATTTTAGAGGGGAAAAACAATGAGTAAACAGGTAGTTATTTCTGTTATGTCAAAGGATAGGCCGGGCATAATTGCAGATGTTACAACGGTGATTTATGACCTGGGAGGGGATTTGGCTGATTTAAATCAGTCGGTACTCGGTGGATATTTCACAATGTTACTAATAGCAGAATTTGAGAATAATATTACACTGGATGATCTTTTCGCCGGGTTTTCCAATATAGAATCAGAAACCAAAATTGAAGCAAATATCAAAGAAATGGAGGTTAAGCTTGAAGTTGAGAAAAAGCTGTTACCGCGAGAAACCTTTATTGTTACGGTACAGGGTGCTAATAGAAAAGGTCTCGTGAAAGTAATGGGCGACTTCTTTTGTTCTAATAATATCAATGTGTTGGACTTGTCTACTACCCGGGACGTTGAAAAATATACTATGATTTTTCAGGTTGATTTAACCAATCTGGTATCAATGGAAAAATTCCGTGATGATTTAAATCATCTTGCCGGTGAGGAAGAATTGAATCTGGTTATCCAGCATAATGACATTTTTATGGCCACCAATGAAGTGGGCACACAACTTGAAGTTTTAAAAGCTGATTATTAAGGAGAGTAGCATGTTTCGTTCTGATCAAATAATGGCCACTGTTGAGATGGTTCAAAAGGAAAATCTCGATGTTCGAACTGTGACCATGGGAATAAATTTACTTGATTGTCGTAGAGGGTCTGCAGAAGAGACCTGTGCATGTGTGGAAGAAAAAATTGCTTCATATGCTGAAAATTTTGTAGAAAAATGCAATTTGGTGGCCATGAAATACGGAATACCGGTGGTAAATAAACGTATTTCAGTAACACCTGCAGCATATGTTGGTGCCGGATTTAATAGTGATGAGTTTGTCATGCTCGCTAAAAGTCTTGATAAGGCAGCAGAACATGCAAGAGTCGATATATTAGGTGGATTTACAGCACATGTTGAAAAGGGAATGACCGCAAGCGACCTGGCCTTTATCAAATCAATTCCTGAGGCCCTATCTGTGACGGAAAGAGTGTGTGCTTCAATAAATGTTGGGTCAAGCCATAAAGGTATAAATATGGATGCGGTTGCCATGGTTGGGCAAACTGTTAAGGATCTTGCAGCTCAAACCGCAGATAGTGGTGGTTTTGGTGCTGCTAAGTTTGTGGTATTTTGTAATCAGCCCGGAGACAATCCGTTCATGGCGGGTGCTATCCATGGAGTTGAGGAGGCGGATGTCGTTTTAAATGTAGGAGTTTCTGGCCCTGGAGTGATTGCAAAATCTCTTAAAAGAATAATCGGCCAAAAAGGGAAAGAAAATCTCAAACTTGATGATATTGCAGAAGAAATCAAACAAATTACCTTTCGGGTTACTCGGTGTGGTGAACTCATTGGCCGGCAGGTTTCAAAAGAGTTGGGAGTAGAGTTTGGAATTGTCGACTTATCTCTTGCGCCTACTCCAAAGATTGGTGATTCGGTGGGAGAAATTCTTCAGATTTTAGGGGTGGATGATGTGGGTGCTCCTGGATCAACAGCAATTGTTGCTCTTTTAAATGATGCAGTGAAAAAAGGTGGAATTTTTGCTTCAAAGGCAGTCGGTGGTTTAAGTGGCGCTTTTATACCTGTGATGGAAGATGCGGTGCTTGCAGAAGCGGTGGGGAAGGGAGCACTGACCATTGAAAAATTGGAAGCCATGACCTGTGTCTGTTCTGTCGGATTGGATATGGTCCCCATACCTGGTGATGTTGATGGAGAGACAATTGCGGCTATTATTGCGGATGAAATGGCGATTGGGATGATAAATAATAAAACCACTGCTGTTCGTCTTATACCTGTCCCCGGTAAAGGTGTGGGGGATATAGTGAGTTTTGGCGGGCTGTTTGGTGAGAGTCCTATTATGGAAGTTAGAAATGCGAATAAATCGGGGCGTTTTATTTCATGGGGGGGACGAATTCCTGCTCCGATTCATAGTTTTAAAAATTGATTGTGCAGAATACGTAATATAACATTGTGGTGCTTAGTGAGGAGCGCACACGAAATAGGTTAACTTCTTTCGTGCCGAGCCCTTAACTTATGCTGCAGGCAGTATTGGCAAGACAAAAAAAAAGACACATAAGCAAATTTGCTTATGTGTCTTTTTCCGTATGGCGTCCCCAGTCGGATTCGAACCGGCGTTGCTGGGATGAAAACCCAGTGTCCTGGACCTGACTAGACGATGGGGACGTGATACAATATATATATGGTGGGTCGTGTGCGACTCGAACGCACGACTCTCTGCTTAAAAGGCAGATACTCTACCGACTGAGTTAACGACCCATGAAGCAAGCTTATATACAATTTTGTTTTTCTTGTGTCAACAAAAAAACACTTTTTTTTTTATATCATAAAGAGTGAAAGTGTGTCAAGCAAGCTTTGGCAAGTTGTTATACGAGTGATAGATGAATATTGAATAGAAAAGCTATGTACCATGATTCGGGAATAGGGTATGATCTTGTCGGTGCATCAATTTTAAGATCCAATGGAGAAAAATATGGGATTTATTAAAGGAACAGCCAGTTACGTCCGCTTTGGAGTTGAAGGTGAACTGCCTGAAAATATATGGGATTTTATTGCTGACAAGGTAGCAGCATTTGCCTTTAGAGATATCGATGAAACATATGAAGAGGATTCTCTGGGGTGGGTCTCAGTCTTGAATATGTTTGATACTGAATTTGATTATGCGTCCTATGCGGCAGGAAATTTTGTAACGTTATCCATGCGACTTGATGAGCGCAAAGTTTCTTCTGTTATTGTGAAAAAATATGTACAAAAAGAAGAAGAACGCATTAAAAAGGAGAAACAGATCCCTAAGATATCCAGAAGTATGCGGGTGGAAATCAAGGAACGTATCCAGAGTGAATTGATGCGTAAAGCCCTGCCTGTACCATCGGTCTTTGATTTGTGCTGGAATCTGGAAAATTCGACTCTTATCTTTTTTTCAACCAATAAAAAAGCTCAGGCCCTGCTGGAAGATCTGTTCAGAGAGAGTTTCGGACTCACTCTGGTGCAGCAGATTCCTTATGTATGTGGCGAGCATTTGCTTGAAGAAGAGGATGTGGAGCGTCTGGCCAGAATTACACCAGATTATTTTATATAGGCAGGGAGATAAGGAAAAATGGATTTAGTTGATCTTATAGCGGAAAAGCGTTTTATCGGTCAGGAGTTTCTGACCTGGCTCTGGTGGAAAAGTGAAGAACGGGGTGGGGTGGTGGCACTTCCGGATGAAGGTGATATTGTTGTGGTCTTCGAAAAGCATATGCTCCTCGAATATGGCGAGGGAGACAATAACGAGAGTCTCATTTGCAGAGGACTGCAAACTGAACTTCAGGAAGCACGCACCGGCCTGATTATGGGAAAAAAATTGGAACAGGCACGTATTCAGTTGGCCTATAATGATTATGAGTGGAATTTTACCATGGCGGCAGCGCTCATGGAGTTTCGAAATGTGAAACTTCCCAAAACCGGAGGAGAGTCAGGCAATGAAAATAATCCGGAAGAGCGTGAAGGTATGATCCTCGAACGTATTTTTCTTTTTGAAGAGTTAACCCGTCTCATTCTTGATCTTTTCCGACTCTTTTTAACGATTCGGGTTGGTGATGGGTGGCGTGACGAGTTAGTAAAAATTCGAGAATGGGTAAATAAAGCAGAAAAAGATTAGGAATCGGCACAAAATAAGTTGTTCAAGGTATTTCGTGTACGTTCCTTATTATAATAAATTGAAACAAAGAAGAGTGAATTATGGAGTTTGAAACTGTAATCGGGCTGGAGATCCACGCCCAGCTGAAAACAAAGTCAAAAATATTCTGTGGTTGTTCAACTGAGTTCGGAGCTCCTCCAAACACCCACACCTGCCAGATCTGTCTGGGGATGCCGGGGGTTTTACCGGTATTAAATAAAAAGGTTGTTGAATACTCAATTAAAATGGGACTGGCTACGGATTCCACCATCAACACCTTCAATCAGTTTGCTCGTAAAAATTATTTCTACCCTGATCTGCCTAAGGGCTATCAGACGTCACAGTTTGACCTCCCCATTGTGGAATTTGGTAAGGTTGCGATTGAAGTGGATGGGAAGCAGAAGATAATAGGAATCACCCGTATGCACATGGAGGAAGATGCGGGCAAATTGGTTCATGATGACCGTGAACCTGTTTCCTATGTTGATCTGAATCGTACCGGTACTCCATTGCTTGAAATTGTCTCAGAACCGGATATGCGTTCTCCGGAAGAGGCCTATGCCTACCTGCGAAAATTACATGCAATTCTAAGATATCTTGCTATCTGTGACGGCAATATGCAGGAAGGAAGTTTTCGTTGTGATGCCAATATTTCACTCAGGCCGGTGGGCCAGGAGAAACTGGGAACCAGAACAGAACTTAAAAATATGAATTCCTTCAAAAACGTGCAGGCAGCACTTGAGTATGAAGTGCGAAGGCAGCGTGATATTCTGCTTGATGGGGGAGAGGTCATACAGGAAACCCTGCTTTGGGATCCTGATCGAAACAGAACCGAGTCCATGCGCAGCAAAGAAGATGCTCATGATTATCGCTATTTTCCATGTCCTGATCTTGTCCCCATTGTGATTGAAGAGGACTGGATAGAGGAGATCAGAAAGACTTTGCCGGAACTTCCAGATGCAAAAAAGGAACGTTTTTTAGCGGAATACGAATTGCCGGAATATGACGCAGTTCTTCTTACAGGGTCACGTGAGCTAGCTGATTTTTTCGAAGACACGGTAAAGAGTGGTGCGAAGGCGAAAAAAGCTTCCAACTGGATCATGACAGAGCTTCTACGGGAATTGAAAGGGGCGGAGGTCACCACCTGCAAAGTGACTCCTCGGCAACTCGGTACATTGCTTACGATGGTAGAAGAAGGAACCATTTCCGGTAAAATTGCAAAAACAGTTTTTCTGGAGATGATGGAGTTTGGGAAGGATCCGGCAGTGGTGGTTAAAGAAAAGAATCTTGTTCAGGTGTCTGACCTGGGAGAGCTGCTAACCATTGTGCAGGAAATTATTACCGCAAACCCCAGCCAGGCTGAAGATTTCAAAAACGGAAAGACCAAGCTTATGGGCTACTTTGTGGGGCAGCTTATGCAGAAAACAGAGGGCAAGGCAAATCCTAAAGTTGCCAATGAGTTGTTTAGCAGGGAGCTTTCCCAATAAAGATTGGTTCAATGGATAAAAAAGAGTGGCAGAAAAAAGGAGCAGGACATCGGCAACGGCTCCGTGATCGTTTTCTGGAGCGAGGCCTTGAAGGATTCAGTGATGCTGAGATCCTTGAACTGCTCCTTTCTTTCGGCACCCCCAGATCCGATTGCAAAGAACCGGCAAAGGCAGCTCTCAAACAGTTTGGTTCATTGGCTGCAGTTCTTGAAGAGCCCCTCGTCGGGTTGCAGGAGATCAAGGGCATCGGCCCCAAAAATGCTTTTGCTGTTCACTTTATTCACGCCGTAGCCAGGCGTTATCTCAAAGATCGACTTCAGGGAAAACGCTACCTTCACTCGTCAACAGATGTCCGCGATTATCTGCTTCATGCTTTGCGCGGATTGAAAAAAGAAGTTCTCACCGTTATCTATCTCGATTCCTCCCACGCTATTTTAGACACAGAGACTGTGGCTGAAGGCACCATTAATGTGAACACCGTTTATCCGCGGGAACTAGTCAAAAAGGCACTACAGCAAAATGCCGCAGCCTTGATCATTGCCCACAACCATCCCTCCGGTTCACTCGACCCATCTCCGCAGGACATGCAGCTCACAAGAACATTGTCGCTTTTGGGGAGCATGATGCAAATTCAACTTCTTGACCATATCATTATTGGTAATGGCAGTTTTTCCTTTGCAGATAATGGATTGATGACTGAAATCGGTAAACAGTGCCGTGAGACCATGGAATCCTTACATAGCAACGTATGACTTCTTCGCTGTACATCCATATTCCTTTTTGCGCCACTAAGTGTAACTACTGTTCGTTTAACTCCTATGCGGGACTTGAGAGCTTGCAGGAGCGTTATGTTAAGGCCTTATGTTCTGCGTTACTGCAAGGTGCTGCCAGACCAGGGCAGGGGGGGCTGACGACTGTTTTTTTGGGCGGCGGAACCCCAACATTGCTTTCCACAAGCCTTCTCAAACAAATTCTTTCCATATGCTTTTCCGGTTTTATCATTTCCCCCGATACAGAAATATCCATAGAGGCCAATCCCGGAACAGTGGACAGGGACAAATTGATATCGCTTCTTGAAAAAGGAGTGAATCGATTGTCCATTGGTGTTCAATCGTTCAATGATCAGGAATTAAAAGCTATCGGCCGTACTCATTCTGCTTCAGAGGCACTAAAAATAGTGGAGACGGCAAAGGAAGTGGGGTTCAAGAATCTCAGTCTGGATTTGATGTATGGCCTGCCCGGGCAATCTTCGAAAAGCTGGCAAACAAGCCTTGAACGTGCTGTGTCTCTGGGGGTGAAGCACCTTTCACTCTATCAATTAACGGTGGAGGAACAGACACCTCTTGAAAGGCTGATCCGAAGAGAGAAGTTACAATTACCTGAAGACAATGAAATTGAAGTTATGGATGAGATAACCGCAGAATGCACAGCAGCAGCGGGATTTTCTCAATATGAGATTTCAAACTATGCTCAACTTGGATACCAGTCCAGGCATAATATGAACTATTGGGAAAACAGAGATTATTTCGGAGTTGGGGCGGGGGCAGTGTCATGTATAAATGGAACCCGGAGGAAAAATATTGCAAATCCCGAACGATATTGCTGTTTAGTGGAAGCTGGACAATCAACAGTAATCGAAGAAGAAACACTGGAACACGATGCCTCCTTCAGAGAAACAGTTATTATGGGGCTACGCCTGAACCGTGGAGTATCACTAACTATACTGGAGGAGCGTTATGGGATTGTACTTGAGAAATATTATGGGAAGGCACTTCAGCAATTGCTTACAGATAGAATGCTTGAGAAAAAGGCCGGATTTCTTCGCTTAAGCGACAAAGGAAGACCTTTTGCCAATAGAGTTATGGCTGAGCTGGTCTGACAAATGATATAGGCCATATGTTCATTTGTCATCATATTGCTGTGACCGAAAACAAATATTGTTATTTAAAAAATAAATCTGATACAATATAATTTTCGTAACTATTCAGCAGGGCAGGATATTACCCTAACCTCTGAATAGTTACGAATTTTCAACAATTGTTATTGGCAATATCGGCTTGGGCAGTGTTGTGATACGGTTTGTCTTAACGAGATTGTGGATGAGACGGATATTGACCACGGTAAGGGTTTTGGGATTTTGTTAGCAGGGGCTGTTTTTTGGGGGATGAATAAAGAACATTGTCCTGTTTACTGTTATTCAGGGTGTCTGGTGGGGGAGCCAAAAAAATGCTGGTTATTTGTGAAGATTGTGCAAAACAATACAATATTGATGAAACTCGGATAAAGAGTGACAAAGCTAAATTTACCTGCAAAGGGTGTGGACATATTATTATTGTTGAAAAACCACAGGTGGATGTGTCTTCTGCGGATGTAAATGTGTTGTCCGATGAAGAAAGAATGGCCAAACATCCAGATAAAAATCAGATAAAAGCGGAAGAGCAAAGTAAGGCAGATCCATTGACTGCTGCAAAGGAAAAATCCTCTGCACCAAAAAGAAAAGGTGTACCCGTTCAGTCCTATATTTTTCTGACGATGATTCTGGGGGCTACGGTCATTATTGGTGGATTTTCTTATCTTTATCTTACGTATATTCCTCAAATTATCAACGACCAAATAGAGCTTCGAGCCTCTGCCATTACCGAGTCGTTCAGCGGCGTTATCACGAAACCTCTCCTGCTTCGTAATTATCTGCAGGTAAACAAAGAGACCCAGCGAACGAGTAAGCTTCCTGGAGTCGCCTATGCCTCTGTTGTAAATAATAAAGGCATTGTTGTTGCTGGTTTTTTTAGTGATATTAACCGGTTTGAGAGGGCGCTTGAAACACAGATAAAGGAGAAAGGGTTTCCTGTTTCTGTTCTTGCTCAAAACAAACTGGGCACAGGGGAGAACTATCGTAGGATTACTGTGGGGGGACAGGTTATTCTTGATACGGTGACTGCCATACCTGATTCGGGTGGGGAGGTTCACGTGGGTATCTATGTATCTGAGGTTGATGCAGCCATCAACAAGGCTCTCCTTTCCCCGGTAACCTTATCCGTCATTGGGGCAATTTTACTCGTTGGGTTTTTAATTTTATATATTCTTACAAGAATGATAACAAAACCAATGCATCAATTAACCGATGTGGCAAATCGTATCAGCCTTGGTGAGCTAGACCTTGTTGTTACGCCAAGTGGTCCTCGTGAAATGCGCGAGCTCGCAACCGCTTTTGAACGGATGCGCTACTCCATAAAGGCAGCAGTGCTCCGATTAGGCAGATAGTGGCATAGCAGAAAAGCATCATATTTCTTTTAAGAGCGGGAAAGGTCATCATGAAGCGATTAACAATTTGGTTGCTGACAACAAGTATTTGTCTCTCTACAACGGCTTCTTTTTCATTTGCCGGGGGATATACAATTTCCATGCTGCCCAGGTATTCCATTGAGGAGATTAGCGCAAGAATTGTTCCTCTAGCTGAATACTTAAGTAAGCGAACCGGTCTGGAGATAACTCCTACATTCACTTCAACCTTTGATCAATATACAAAACAACTTTCAAGTGGTGGTATTGATATAGGTTTTCAAAACCCATATATTTATGTCCTTGCATCAGAGAAACATGATGTGATAGCGATGGCCTTAAAGGGAGTCAATAAAGATAAGTTCCGTGGAATTATTATCACCGGTGCAAAGAGTCCTCTGCGCAGCCTGAGCGATCTTGCGGGAAAATCTATATCAATTGTCAGCTATACCAGCGCGGGAGGATATCTTTCACAGAAGTTGACTTTGCAGGAAAATGGTATTGATGTTGAAAAGGATTGCACCATTACTGAAGCCCCTGAAAACAAACAGGAAAATGTGGTTTTTTCTGTTTTTGTCGGAGATGTGGATGCCGGGTTTATACGTGAATCAGCACTGCACAAGGTTGACGCATTTGTACCAGGCAATGCAATCCGGGTGATAGAGGGTACTGCCTGGTTACCCAACTGGGCTGTATCAGTCAGCCGGAGTATGCCGGAGGAGGATAGAATTAAAATAGCCAGGGCTCTGTTGGAGCTGAAACCTGGCGGTTCTGTCCTGGGATCGTTGAAGATCAAATCTTTCAGGTTGGCTGAGGACAATGAGTATGATGTTGTTCGTAAGGCTGCAGGTCTTGAAGTAGCAGCTCAATAACCAGGGAGGCCCATGGTCGTATTTTTGATCAGTACTGTCCGGTGAGACGATTGCAGTGCTTTGAATTCGGATGCATGGGGGTGCTTCCGCAGGATTTAAACCGGACCCTGCTGAATTTTAATATTCTTTTAAAAGATACTAAGGATCATGAAAAAAATAATACTTCTCACCTTGATTTTAGTGTGTGTCGGCAGTGGCTCAATTCAGGCAGCAGATAAGAAGCTGTCCATGTTGCCCCGCTATTTTCCTGACAAGCTGACAGCCATGATTACACCACTGGCTGCTTATTTAAGCAGTGAAACCGGTATGTCTTTTGAACCTGTGCTTACGGAAAACTTTGCAAGCTACGAAGCAGAAGTTCTCAAGGGAAACATTGCAATAGGCTATGAAAATCCTCTGGTTTATGTCAATATTTCCGAGGTTCATGAAGTGGTCGCAACTGCCGTGAAGGGAGAAGGTGGTGATCAATTCAGGGGACTTATTATTACCCGGCCCGGTTCCGGCATCAGTAGAATCACTGCGCTGAAAGGGAAAAAAGTGATGATAGTGAGTAAGACTTCTGCTGGTGGGTTTTTATCCCAGAAATTAACACTCAAGGAGAATGGGCTTGATGTTGAGCGTGATTGTATCTTAAGTGTCGCTGCTGATAACCGTCAGGAAAATGTTATAATCTCGGTAAGTATCGGGGATGTTGATGCCGGTTTTATTCGTGAGTCGGCACTTCATAAGGCCGATGAATATATCATGCCGGGATCAGTGAAAGCTGTCGTGGAGACTGCCTGGTTACCTAACTGGGCTCTTTCAGTGCATAAAAATCTGTCGCATAAGCAGAAAGATACCATCCAGAGAGCGCTTTTAAGGCTTGAGGAGGACAGTGAGGTATTAAAAGCTATGAACTTAAAATCCTTTATTGCCGCAACCGATTCAGATTATGATATCATTCGCACCTTGAAAAAGTAAAAAGAGATAGAATACACTGCGAATGACTACATTTGAATAGGTGAGGTTTTTGTAATGAGTAAATGTTAATACCTAAAGAAAAACCCTATTTAGCAGGATTGAACAGCTACTATCTTAATTTTGAGAAACTTATTGAACATTTGCAGGGTGAGATTGGGTCTGGCTGCCTGCATTGTCGGGCTGTAGATCAAGAGATACTGGTTTATTTTGACGAACGGGATATTATTCGTGGAGTGACGCAGAGCAATGGTAAACGTGCTCTGATTTCACAGGATCTGGATACTGTCCTTCAGGTTCTGAGGATGAGTAATTTTCTGATTACTGTTTACTATCTTGATTCTGCCTCAGTTTTTTATTGGGGGGAAATCCCCCCTTTTCAGCGCAACAAAAACAAGGTCAATTCGACAAACATCACTTTGGTAAACCTGCTTAGGCGTTTGCTGAAAATGAAGTTCTCAGGATTTGTTGATATTGACATTGACAATCATAAAGATAGTGCGCTTCTGTTTTTTCATCAGGGAAATCGGTGTGGTGGGTCGTGTTCCTGGGGAAAAGGGGGGTTACGTTTTTCAGAAGCTGATTATGCACATTTGCTCGCCAGCATGGAAGAAGCTGATGCGGCAACATTTTCCATAGGTCGTTTTGTTACTGATGAGGTGGGAGTTCAAGAGGAGGAGCAGGAAGACTCTGCTGATGTGCCTGGAGAAAAACAGTCTCTGTCGGAGCTTAATGTTGCCATAAGAGAGTTTTTAAACTTATATACTCATACCTTGGGAAAGAAGTTTAAAACAGATCCTATTCTTTTGTTGAAACAGAAATTTCTTGATACCATTGATGAATATCCGTTGCTTGATCCTTTTGCAAATTATTATCAATTGGGCAGCAATGGGGAGATAGTGTTTGCGTCCAATGTAAACAGGAAAGAAATCACCAAAGGTATCGTTAATTGTACATGGAAAGTTGTTTCTGACTCTCAATTGGAGAAGAAGTTCGGGGCAGCTGTCTCTAACTGGGGGAACAACGTTGTGCTGGAAAAGCGGGGAATCATGGTTACATTTCAGGACAGACCTTAAAGGGCCTGTCAGGGAATTTCTTCATTGCCTTTAGCCATAACCATTGGAAAATCTAATAAGGAAGAAGAAAAAGAGAGCTTTCCCGGAACAGAGACAAATAGAATAAAAAGAGAATGTGTATATATATGATAACTATAAAATATCTTAATAAAATTTGTATAAGGCTGGGTGTGTTGTTCGCACTCAGTTTTCTTGTTGCCTGTAGCCAGACAAAGTATGGAGTGGTGAAGATTGTATCAATTCCGGCAGGTGCTGAAGTTATCAATTTAAAGGATGATACCCATCTTGGCAGAACCCCTCTACTGGTTACCTGGGAAGATGAGGACGACGCTGCCAAGAATGCCACGGTAGAGTTGAGAAAGGTAGGTTATGTGGAAGAAATCACAAGTTTCTGGGTGAATATGCGTCATACAACAAAGGAAGCCGCAACCCTTGAGCCACAGCCTGTAACCATTGAACTTCGAAAGAGGAATTAAGAGATGCGAGGTAAAAAACACTGTGTTTCCGGTTTGTTTTATTCGGCCATTCTTGTAGCTGCACTCGTAGTTCTGTCGGGCTGTTCAGATCAAAGAAATGTTCATATCAAGATAAATTCTGTGCCTAAAGGAGCCCATGTCCTGTATCAGGTTGTGGGGGAAGGTGTCCCCTGCCAGGGACAATGGATTTACCTTGGGAATACTCCAGTGCAAGCTGTTCGCCTTTTTAGTGAAAACAAAATAGAAGATGCGGATAAAATTACTCTTAAAGTAATGCATCGTGGCTATATTGAACAGGTCAAAGAATGGGATGGTGCCAGTTTCTGGAATGAAGTTGAGGAGCGTGATGTGATCTTCTGGACACCGCAGATGGTACCCTCAACCTACTAAAGCAAGTATTGACAACACCGTTCATCCTGAAAATCCGGGTTGTGGACAGAGCAGCTGCTCCAGAAATTTAAAACACTGGCAGTGGTAGCCATACCAAGAAGCTTGCTTTGGCGAATGGTGTACAAGTTCCTGTATTTATTCCTTTTTCATTTTTAAGTAAGGGTCGAAATGTATCTTCCTGCTTTAGCAAGAGATTTGTATAAAAGTCAAAAAGAGGTGGAAGTTCTTGAGCAGCAGCTGCAGGATGCAGCCACTGTTGTGAAAAAAGAAGAACTGAAGGATCAGCTGTGTCAGGCTAAAGCTGAGCTTGAGCAGATTCGCAAGGTAATGGAGGGAAGGAAAGCGCAGTCAAGGGCTTCTCAGCATACGCAAAGATCCATTTTTTGATTTTCCCCTGTTATTCTGAAAACACCCTTACTCTCTTAAAACAAATAAACAGCAGCTTACGCGAGAACCATTGCCAGAACGTATCACGCTGTCAATGCTGCTGTTTTATCGCAACTTTAATTCCTCCACCCAGCAATACAGCACAGGAACAACAAAAACTGTCAGCAGAGCAATAATCATCCCGCCAAAAGATGGAATAGCCATGGGAACCATGATATCTGCACCCCGTCCGCTCGCAGTTAAAATTGGCACAAGAGCAAGAATGGTTGTGGCTGAAGTCATAAGAGCCGGACGGATGCGACGTCCGGCACCCCGTAATACCATCTTCCGTATGTCCTGTTTGGATTTTTTGTTGAATGTGTCTCGGGATTTATCAAGATAGGTGGCCATCAGTACACCATCATCCGTGGCTATTCCAAAAAGTGCCAGAAATCCGACCCAGGTGGCCACGGACAAATTAATGGTATGTACCTGAAACAACTCACGCATATCTGATCCCCAAAAAGTAAAATTCAGGAACCAGTCCTGGCCATACAACCAGATCATTAGAAAACCACCTGACCACGCAACAAGTATGGCAGAAAAGACCATTATGGTCGTGAGTATGGATTGAAAATGCAGATAGAGTATGGCCATAATAATGAGCAGAGCCAGCGGTAAAATGATGTTCAAGCGCTCCTGGGCTCGAACCTGGTTTTCATAATTTCCGGCAAATGTGTACGAAACTCCTGCTGGAAGCAGCAACTCGCCACTCGCTATCTTCTCCTGTAAAAACTGTTTTGTCTCTTCCACCACATCCACCTCGGCATACCCCTTTTTCTTATCAAAGAGCACATAGGCCGTAAGAAAGGTATCTTCACTCTTGATTATTTGAGGCCCGCGGGTGTAGCGAATATCGGCAAGCTGAATCAGAGGAATCTGCTCTCCTGCAGGAGCTGTTACCAGAATACGTTCTAATGATTCGATGGAATCCCGACGTTCCCGCAGGTAGCGTACCCGAACAGGATAGCGTTCTCTTCCTTCAACGGTGGTGGTGATCATTTTTCCGCCGACTGCCACGGCAATCACCTCCTGTACTTCTGCCAGCTTGATGCCATAACGTGCAATGGCTTCTCTATCGGCAATGATCTCAATATAGGGTTTTCCAACCACCCTGTCGGCAAGTACCGTAAGAGGAGCAACGGATGGTACCTGTTTCACAAGTGATTCTATCTGCAACCCCACCCGTTCAATGGTGACCAGATCAGGCCCCTTGATCTTTATGCCCATGGGAGCACGCATACCAGTCTGCAGCATAACAATACGGGTTGCGATGGGTTGCAGTTTGGGCGCTGAAGTAACCCCGGGGATTGCTGCAGCAAGCACAATTTCATTCCAGATATCATCGGAGTTGTGGATACCAGGCCAGTAGTCACGACCGGGGTTCAACTCAGGATCAAGCGGAATGCGCCAGATTCGAAAGGATTTCCCCTTAATATCAGGAATAAGATTACCATCCCTATCACGTTCAAAACGGCCCTGAACGAGATATGGCACTCCGTCGGAGGCACCCACGGATATGCCCTCCACACTTCTGAAGTAATCTTTTCTGTCTGCGCGATACTTGAAACGAAGACGTTTTCCCTGTTCATCGAGAAGATATTCAGGATGGTAGTTAATAATGGTTTCAATCATGGAAAGCGGTGCAGGATCAAGCGGTGTTTCTGCCCTGCCAAGTTTTCCTACTGCCGATTCCACTTCTGCAAGTGCAGTAATAGCCCTGCCTTGCATGGCAAGTACTTCCTGTACTTCAGAAATACCTGCATGGGGCATGGTTGACGGCATATATAAAAACGAGCCTTCATTGAGCGGCGGCATAAACTCTCTGCCAAGCCCTGGAAAACTGTGAGCCAGACTCACCATAACTCGACTCTGCTGCATCCCGGAAGGCAGCCATCCTGTAAGACGTGGCACACCGAGCCAGATCATAAGTCCACAGATGATAACACCCATGGGAAGAAGCAGAAAAATAGTCTTAAAACGCAGACACCAGCTCAGCATACGTGGATAGAAATACTGGAAGAGTTGAAAAGAACCAAGCACTCCACCAATAATGGTGAGCACAAAAAGAATATTGATCAGTGGACCTTTTTCCACTCCGAGCGGCTGCCACACATGAGCAAGAAGCAACGAGATCATCACAATGGCAATCCAGCTCTCTACCTTGCCAAGTGCTTGCATTACAGGGACGGGAAGCCATTTGAGACCAAAGCGATAGATGCCAAAACCAACCAGAATCAGACCAAAGATATGTACGTGCAAGGCCAATACAGTTCCTGCCACCACAAGACAAAACGGCATCACAAACTGTATCCTTCCAGGCCGTTTGCCAGGCGTTGTTTTGGATCTTGAAAAGAGTAGATGGGCAAGGGGAGGTAACACAGTGAGTGCGACAACCACCGATGCAATAAGCGCAAAGGTCTTAGTGTAGGCGAGAGGTTTAAACAATTTTCCCTCCGCTGCTTCCATGGTGAAGACGGGCAGAAAACTGACGATGGTGGTGGTCACAGCCGTAACAACTGCACTGCCAACTTCCGTGGATGCTCTGTAAATAATGGAAAGTGTTGATTCCTCCGGATCTGCCTCATCCATTGAGGTGAGGATATTTTCACAAATAATAATCCCCATATCTACAATGGTACCAATGGCTATGGCAATCCCTGACAAAGCAACCACATTGGCATCCACCCCAAACACCTTCATAGCGATAAAGGACATTAGGACGGCAAGGGGCAAAAGAGCTGAAACCAGCAAAGAACTCTTGAAGTGCATTACTGTAACCAGCAGCACAATAATTGTGATCAGGATTTCCTGACCCAGTGCAGTCTTCAAGGTACCCAGAGTTTCCTTGATAAGATCGGAACGATCATAAAAAGGTACAATGGTTACCTTACTGACGGTTCCATCAGCAAGGATTTTACTTGGCAACCCGGGACTGATTTCCGCAATCTTTTCTTTAATTCGTTCAATGGCAGCCAGAGGATTATCTCCATAACGAACAACTGCAACTCCACCCACGGTTTCTGCCCCCCCCTTATCCAGCACACCTCGCCTGAGTGCAGGTCCAAGAGTCACAATTGCCACATCGGATACACGGACAGGTACATTATTCACGGTTTTGATCACCGCTTTTTCAATATCGCCAAGACTTTTGATAAAACCGATTCCACGGATCACATATTCCACCCGATTAATCTCAATGGTACGGGCACCCACATCGCTGTTGGATTGTTTCACGGCAGCAAAAACTTCTGCAAGGCTGATACCCTTATCATGCATGGCATCCGGATCAACATCGATCTGATATTCCTTAACAAATCCACCAACAGAGGCAACTTCAGAGATGCCGGCCACCCCCATCAAACCATAACGCACATACCAGTCCTGGATAGAGCGTAGCTCGGCCAGATCCCAGCCGCCTGCAGGCTCACCATCGGGAGTTCGCCCCTCAAGGGTGTACCAGAAAATCTGGCCAAGTCCTGTGGCATCGGGACCGAGTGTGGGTTGAGTATCCGGTGGTAATGTTCCCTGGGGCAGGCTGGACAGTTTTTCAAGTAATCTTGACCGGGACCAGTAAAACTCTACGCTATCATCAAAGATCACGTAGATGGATGAAAAACCGAACATGGAATAACTACGCACAGTCTTGACCCCGGGAAGCCCAAGGAGCGAGACGGTGAGTGGGTAGGTAAGCTGGTCCTCCACATCCTGTGGTGACCTGCCTGCCCATTTAGTGAAAACAATCTGTTGATTTTCACCAATATCGGGGATGGCATCAACAGGCACCGGATCACTCGGAAATCCCTCAATATTATGATTAAAGGGAGCAACAACTATTCCCCAGCCAACAACTGCCACTAAAAAAAGTGCCACCACAACCTTATGGAGGAGACAAAAGCGGATTACGGCACCAACAAAAGATGTTGCTTCGGGAAGTGTCTGTCTGGGTTTTTTCATATCATTATTGAGTAAGCTGTTTTTGAACTTCACCACAACGCAACATCATGGCACCAAAATAGGGGTTATTGATCTCTTCAGATGTTGCCAGCCATGTGGCGCCCTTATTGTCAAAGGCCATGGGGCAGAAGTGGACAAAAAGAGGCGTATCAGTGGTGCTGCCACGGCTTTCCACAAGCTCAGCTAAGGTCTGACTCAGCGGATAAAAGGCGATACGGAAATCATCCATTGAATGTGCCGCTGAAAGCAGATGACTATTTTCTAGAATTTGTACAGACAGCCTTTGAGCCAGCTCTTCTCCTGTTTCCAGAAGCGATGCCGCAACTATTGCAACATCAGAGGCAAGGGTTTTTCGTTCCTTGCCGGCAGCCACCAGATCATCCGCTGCAAGATATTTCTGAATAGCAAGATAGCTATCAAGCATGAGAGCAATTTCGCCTTGTAACTCCTTGCTTCCAAGCTTTGCAGCAGTTACATCATCTAGATTAAAATGATTTCGCAGACGATGAAAATGTTCTGCCAGGGTTGTATAGAACTGCTCTGTCTCAGTTGCGTTTTCCGCCTCGGACAGTAAGATGATATCACTGCCAAGCAGCATGGAGAATTCTTTCCAGCTGAGCAGATCATCATGTTCAAGTCCATCTCCATGAATAGCTCCAATGCCTTCCCTGAATGTTTCCAGAGCCTTTATCTGTCCTCCAGAATAGGGTTCATGAACCTCTCTGGAGAGTTCAGCAAAATGCATGTTCAACAGGTCAAGGCGTGAAACAAAGAGCGAGGGATAAACCGTATCCGAGTCACCTTCCTCCTCAAAATATGGGTTCATCATGGAGGGACGAGCCTGAAGCTGGATAGCTGAATCGATTTTAAAGTTGCCGCGGGTGACAACCAGCTCCCCCTCAGCCAGTCCATTTTTCACCTGGTAGAATGCACCCTGCCTGGCGCCGAGAACAAGCTCTCTTCCGGTATACTCACCTGGCTTACCAGGTGTCTGCACATAGACAAGGGCCCGCTTCCCCGTAATCAGAGCGGCAGAAACAGGTATCAAAAGAGGTGCATCTTCAGGCTCTGTAACAGAGGAAATGAAAGCTGTGGCTCGTACAAACATTCCGGGTTTTAGATTTGCATCCCGATTATCAACATTGAGGCGGACCCGAACCGTTCGGGTTGCATTATTGACAAGAGGATCGATATAGGCGACTTCCCCCTGAAAGGCGGTTCCGGGATAGGATTCCACACTGAAACGAACCTGCTGTCCCAGGGAAATTGCCTGAATATCAGACTCATAGGCCTCAAGCACAACCCATAGCTGATCAAGGTCAGCCAGGGTGTATATCGGGCTCCCCGTTTTTACATACATCCCTTCATTGACATCCTTCCTGATAACAATGCCGCTCAAGGGGGCAGTGAGGATAATGTGATCCGAGGGCTTGCGCTGCTTTTCGATGGCTTGCAGCTGTTTATGGCCAAGGCCGAGAAGACGCAGTTTTTCCCGGCTGGCCTCAAGGGTCCGTTTTGCAGTCTTTCTGATTATCTCATTGTCCGATTGCTCAGTACGCTTAAAAGCCACCGATGCTTGAATCAACTCCGCCTGAGCAGTGAGCAGTTCCGGACTATATATCTTAACCATGGCCTGACCACGCCGTACATGGGAACCTGTATAATCAACAAACAACTTATCAATTCGCCCATTTACCCATGAAGTGATGGTACCAAGCCGAGTCTCGTCGTAATCCACCCTGCCCACCATGCGAACTTCTCTGACTGCTGCACCTCGCTTCACCACCTGTACTTCTACTGCTGCAAGTTTTCGGGCACGATGATCAAAGGAAATCTGCCGCAGACTGTTTCTCCCTGCACTCTTTTCCTTTTTCACCTCGATAAGATCCATAAAACAGATGGGACACTGGCCCGATTCAGGCAACTGTATCTGCGGATGCATGGCACAGGTCCAGGTTGTCTCTGTATCGTGATCATGATCCAGGAAAGCTTCTGCTCCAATTCCGTTTCCTGTGCTCAGCAGCAGCAGGCAGAAGAGGATGCTGAAATATCGAATAAGCCTGTATTGCATAATCTATATCCTTACTTTGATGTGCCAATTTTTTCCGGATCTTGTCCCATGTCTTTCATTCTTTGAAGGTACTTCTCAGGGTCTTTTTCAAACTGTGGCGAGCAGGCCAGGCAACAGAAATAGACCCGCTCTCCCTTGTAATCTGCGTGCAGTTCTTTGTTGATGGAGCCTCCCATCACAGGACAGGTGGTCTGTTCTGCGGCAACAGCCAGAGAAGAGAGAAGCAGGAGAGCAAGAAGGGAAAGGCTTGAAATAGAAAATGGTTTTACACTACGCATGATTGTTCCTCTTAGTGAGTTTTTTTGTTTCACAGCAAAATACTGCCTTTCATTAAAGGGTAATTCTAAATTCTTTTTATCGTTTAGTTTTTGTTCCAGTCAGCAAGAGTTGTCCCTGCCTGGGATTCGAGCCTGGCAACAGCCAGCGCCCTGTCAGCCAGTGCACGACTTTCGGCCAACTCAAAAACGAGCAGATTCTTCTGGGCATCGATAAGTTCCAGTATGGATGTTTCGCCACTCTGGAATCCATTCACAGCAACTTCGAGTTGCTGCTTCACCTTGGGCAGGAGATCCTCCCTGTATAATAGAAACTTGCGATGAGCTTCCCTATAGGCATAGAGGCTCCTTTCAACTTTTGTGCGCAGCAAACGTAGCTGTAGTCGTTGGAAGGATTGGGCAGAACGGATCTGCGCCTTTTTTTCAGCCACAGCGCCATAACGCCTATCCCAAAAGATGGGAAGATTAAACGAAAGACCTGCAATAACGGGATCTTTACCACTATCAGCAGGATTACCGAATTCAGCAGAACCGGTAAGTATTGTCTTTAGAGAAACATTGAAATCCGGATAAAAATCTTTTTCTGCAAGTTCTCTTGCCGTTCTGGCTTTGGCGATGGACTCCTGGGCCGATTGGAGCAATGGCGATTTACTGAGTGTAAGGAAATGAATTTCCGCCTCATCCTTACTTAAGAGAACCTGTGGAATGTTCCCGGGAAGTGTCCGGGTTCTTTCAGGCTCTGTACCAAGCAGAGAATTAATGTGAACACGTATGGGCTGCTCCTGATCAATCAGAGCAAGGCTTTTTTCTTCTGACTGAGACAATTCGATCTGAATCTTCAGGACATCAAAAAAGGTGGTTTTTCCACCCGCATAACGAGTACGGGCAACTTCTTCAAGATAGCGCAGCAATTCTATATTATCTCTAATTGTCTGCTGGGAACGGCTGAGAAAACCATATTCGATATAGGCCTCTTTAACCTGCCTTGTCACATCGAGCTCAACGGCTGCAAGGCCTGCGGCGGCAATGGCTGTATCGTGCTCACTGAGTTCCTGTGTAAGGGAGAGTTTGTTAAACCAGGGTAAGGCCTGACTGATTGCAATGGATGCATTTTGAGGACCTGTTCGGGTTTCAATTGGTTCCAGGTAATATTGTAGTGCAAGTTTTGGATCAGGAAGAACTCCTGACTGACGGCTTTTTTCAGTACTGACCAGAAAATCTGTCCTTGCCGTTTGCAGGGCATCATTTCCTGAGAGCGCCTGGCTGAGGTACTCTGCAAGAGTGACCGATTCAGATGCTTGAGAGGAAGGTACAGCGACAACAAGGAACAGCGCTGAGAATAAAGCAAAGATATGGTTGTTCATTTTTCCGGCACACAGTGGATTGAGTTATCTTGAAAGCCATGTTGAATTCTTTCTTACTGTAGCAGTTTCTGTGCCGAAATCTCAGGAAGGGAACAATACTTACTTAAAATGCTGAAATGAAAACATTTATGAAAAAGGAGCAGAAAAAACAAGGAGAGAAAAAAGGAGAGAAACAGAAAAATTGGAGAATACTCTTCACTGGATTGAAGAATATTCGCTACTTTGCTATTCAGGTCTGTATGTTGAATTTCTCCAGTCTATAGATCAATACATGACGAGGAATCTGCAACAAACGGGCTGCCTGAGATCGATTTCCTCCTGCAAGATCCATCGCCTGTTCAATAAATGATTTTTCCACATCTTCAAGGGATATGCCCTCCACCGGTAAGCGAAAAGAATCAGTACTGCTGTATTTATCAGTTCCGGAAAGGAGGATATCGGAGGGAGGAATCTGAGCATTCGATCGAAGAATCACACTTCGTTCCACCACGTTCTGAAGCTCTCTGATATTACCCGGCCAATCATAGGCCTGGAGTTTGAGTAATCCTTCTGCACTGAACTGTACTTCAGGGGGCGCATCATGTTTCTTTAAAAAATGACTAACCAACGAAGGGATATCTTCCTTACGCTCGCGCAAGGGTGGCAAATGCAAAGGAATCACCGCCAGGCGATAATAGAGGTCTTCACGGAAATCACCCTGTCCGATGGCTTCCTGTAAATTACGATTGGTAGCCGCTATGATGCGGATATCCACCACTTCCTCCTGCTGCCCTCCCACTGGTTCCACCACTTTTTCCTGCAAAACCCGTAGAAATTTCACCTGTATATCCGGGTGTAGTTCTCCAACCTCATCCAAAAAGAGTGTTCCGCCATCGGCTCGCTGGAATCGCCCGCGATGATCAGTAATGGCTCCGGTAAAGGCACCCTTCACATGACCAAATAATTCTGATTCGATCAGGTTTTTGGCGATTGCGGCACAATTTACCCCGACAAATGATTCTTTTTTTCGTGAGCTGCGGTGATGAATCAATCTGGCCAGCACCTCTTTTCCTGTTCCTGATTCTCCGCTGATGAGTACTGTGGCGTTGGACTCGGCTACTTTCAGTGCAGTTTCGAGCAGTTCGGCCATGGCAGAGTTTACTGTTTCCATGCCCGCTGCTCCGGTGAGCCGCCTCACTTCTTCAGTAAGATTACGGGTACGACGACGAAGAAGCCGCATCTCAAGGGCCTTATTGCAGGAAAGACGTAAGGCATCACGATCAAAGGGTTTGGCAATAAAGGTAAAGGCGCCCAGATGCATTGCACGAACGGCAAGCTCAATGGAGCCAAAGGCCGTAATGATAATCACAGGCACATCCGGCTGCTCCGCTTTGATTGCAGCGAGGACATCGAGACCATCAAGATCCCCTAGTTGTACATCTGTTACCACAACATCCGGTTCGTGTTTGCGAAACAAGCTAAGCCCTTTTTTTCCGGTTGCTGCGGCAAGAACCGTAAATCCAGCCAGGCTTAAATTATATTCCGTTACCCGAAGCAGACTAGCATCATCATCTATAAGAAGAATGGTTTTCATCAACGAGATTCCTTCACTATTGGCAAGCTCAGGACAAAGAGTGTCCCGCCTTCATGATTTGATTTTTCAAGACAAAGTGTTCCTCCATAACTCTCAACAATACGACTCGATATGGCAAGTCCAAGCCCAGTCCCCTCTTCTTTGCTGGAATAAAATGGTATAAAAATTTTTGCTCTCAGCTCAGGAGGAATCCCCGGACCGCTATCCCAGAAAAAAATACGTATCTTTTTATCATCCTGCTGACTGCTGATATCAATTTTACCGTTTCGTTCCATGGCCTCACAGCTGTTCAGCAGGAGATTTATAAAAACCTGGGTCATCTTGTCTCCATCAATCAGCACCTGCTTCGTTTCTTCCGGAAGATCAATTGTCAGATCTATGTGGTTGTGGTTTAAATTATTATCAAGTAGAACTTTTACCCGTTTTAATACCACCGGTAAGGATTCAAGATTCGGCAGCTCAAGCTCTGGCTGCTGCTTTTTTGAATAGCGAAGAACCTCCTCCACTGTGTTGGTGAGCCTACCCGTCTCTTTGAGCAAAATCTCACAGAATTCATGTTTGGGATGCCCCTCAGGAAAGTCATCGGCCAGGATTTCAACAGAACCTCTGATTGCAGCCAGAGGATTCCTTACCTCATGGGCAAGAGAAGCTGAGAGTTGACCAAGGGCTGAGAGTTTCTGACTCGCATGGAGTTGTTCTTCTGCCTCCACCAGTGTACTTGTCTGCTTATGTAGCTTCTTATAGGCTCTCTCAAGCTTTTCGGAAAGTTCCTGATACTTCACACGAAGGTTTTTTTCTCGTCCGGCAATGGCTCCAGTCACAATTCCTGCACCGAAGTAAAGCAGTATTTCTGGAAGTTCGGTAAGGTAGGCGCTGGGTTCATGGTGATAGAAGTGACGCAGGTGGGGAATAAAGGCAATTGATGTGCAGACAGCAAGAAAGACTCCTCCCCTGATTCCATACAGAATAGCTGCCACAACTATTGGAAAATAACTGATCCGTCGATAAAAATCATGGAGGGCAAGCTGATCGGTGGGGGTAACGGCATGCAGCACACCAACTGCAATAACGATTACCAGTAAAATCAGTATATAGGTATTTCGGATCATCGCCATCAACAGAATGCACTCTTCGACAGTACCATTATCTTCCGCATATTTGCTCCGCCAGTGTGGTTACGCTAATACGACTTCTAACTGTATACATGTGCAAAGATATTCTTACACCGTCTGTTCAGGCTGTCGGTTGATTTCTCTGTTGCTGTTTTTTTCAATGACTATAAAGTTGAGAGTACAATGTACTGTCATAAGAGGAAAAATCATGGCTATAAAAAAAATGTTTACTACTGGAACCAGACTGACAAGTGCCGGGAAAATGCCTAACCGAAATGCCTCTTTGTTGTGGATCCGCAGCCAGGAAAGTTTTTGTCCAAGGGTCCAGCGTCTCCGGGAACTCGGATAATCCACAAACATCAGGGCTGAGTAATAGGTATAAAGAAGCAATACAACAACCTGTCCCACTCCGGGGATGAAATTAGCCATCAGTGCCACAATGGTCACCAGTATCCCGAAAAAGCCAATCTTGAATCCTTCCCAGAGATCAATCACTATTCCTTTAATATTCAGAGCCGCATCCGGTTCAAAATCTTCTCCTGCATGTTTTTTCTCCGTTGCAGTGCTTAAAAAAACATATCCCGGAGCCGAGAGGCTGTACGCAATAAGAAAAGCAAAATAAAAGGCTACTATACGACTGATGATCAGGAATCCCCAATGCATGACTTCCCAACCCAGATACTTTGTCCATCCCCAGATGCCGACTGCTTCAGGCCGGGTGAGAAAAAAACTTCCGGTTAGACCATCTACAAAATCAACGGTGAGAAGATATCCGGCCCAGGTAAGGATTATGGTGATCAGAGTCAGGATGACGCTCCAGCCTAATAATCGTTTGGAACGCATAAGGAATGCAAAGGAGTGGGAAAGTGGAATCCACTTGGGAGCTACTGAAATTTGTTGGGGAGAATTCTTCATGAAAAACATAATATGACTTTAATTGGTTTGAGTAAAGGGGGATCTGTTCTTTTACAATACATGTGAATATACTAAGGAACGTACACGAAATACCTTGAACAGGTTACTTGCCCTTTGTACCGGTACCTGTACTTGAAAAAACTTTACATACAGGTAGTATGCAAAGTGTTTAGAAGTACAGGTGGCAAAAAAAATTGTGGCGTAATATGCTCAACTTATTTTGTTCCCGTTCCTAAGGTTCTGCTGGTAAAAAATTTTCTTGGTTAAAGACAGAGACGCAAAATGGCAAAAAAACAGGAAACAGCATTTGTCTGTACAGATTGCGGTGCAGATTACCGTCGCTGGCTGGGTCAATGCAGTGTATGTAAAGAGTGGAATACCGTAAAAGAAGTACGTTTGGGAAAGAGTTCCGTTGGGGGAAGGACTGTTGGCTATAGCGGTAAGCGAGCCACAGTGCAACTCCTTTCTGAAGTTGATCGAAGCCGTTCCGAGCGCATTTCCACAGGACTTGCAGAGTTTGACCGGGTACTGGGGCGGGGGATTGTGTGTGGATCCGTTGTACTTATTGGCGGTGCACCAGGTGCCGGAAAATCAACCCTTCTTCTTCAGGCGCTGGCCAAAAGTTCGGTATCCGGAGTGCCGGTGCTGTATGTTTCCGGTGAAGAATCTCCGCAGCAGATCGCAGAACGTGCTGATCGCCTTGAATTACCTGCAGATAACATCAAAATGCTGGCTGAAACATCGGTTGAAGAGATCTGTAAAGTGATGGATAGGGAGCAGCCGCAGGTGGTGGTGATTGATTCTATCCAGGTTGTGCATTCAAGATCATCTGAGTCCGCTCCCGGATCCATATCCCAAGTACGGGAGTCTGCGGCAATTCTCACCCGCTATGCCAAAGAGACTAATACTTCAATTTTTATGGTTGGCCATGTGACAAAAGACCACTCTCTTGCAGGTCCTATGACATTGAGCCACATTGTGGATGCCCAGGTGGTACTCTCATCCACCGATGATGCCAGATATCGCATTTTGCGGGCCGATAAAAATCGTTTTGGCAGTGTGGGAGAGCTTGGTTTTTTTGCCATGACAGATCGTGGCTTGAAAGAGGTAAAGAATCCGTCTGCCATGTTTCTTTCCAGGTCTGGCACGCCGTCATCAGGAAGCGCAGTGACCGTGGTCTGGGAAGGCACCCGGCCATTGCTTGTTGAGATTCAGGCTTTGGTTACTGAAAGCCAGTCAGGAAACCCCAGACGCCTTGCAGTGGGTATGGATCAGAACAGGATTGCCATGCTGCTTGCTGTTCTTGCAAAACATGGTGGCCTGGCAACTGCCAGCGATGAAGTATACGTGAATGTTGTGGGCGGCATCCGGGTGTACGAGACAAGTTCTGATCTTGCTGCAATGGTGGGGATTGTTTCCAGTTTGCAGGACAGGGTAATTCCTCAGGATTCGCTCTTTTTTGGTGAGATTGGCTTGAGTGGTGAAATCAGGCCGGTTGCCAATGGGGAAGCCAGATTGAAGGAGGCTGCTAAACATGGGTTTAAGAGGGCAGTGATACCAAAGGCCAATGCTCCGCAACAACCCGTTAAAGGGCTTAAAATTGTTGCTGTGGCGAGTTTGGTTGAAGCCCTGGAAGCATTGTATTAAAGATTATTCCTGAAACTGCTAATACTAAAGGAGTCTGGATATGGATTTTAAAGAGCACCTCAAAGTTGCCTGGGAAAGCACCTTACAATATATTATACCGGTGATTTTACTGACTCTGGTACAGCTGGTAGTGATAACCATTAGTTTCGGTATTCTGGCACCTGTTACCACTGCCGGGTATGTACAATCGCTACTTCGTGCACTCCGTGAGGGCCGGGAGCCAAAAATCGGGGATCTCTTTTCTGAAATGCGTCTTTTTTTTCCCCTGTTAGCCTTTGGTCTTTTAGCGGCGCTGGCCATTTTTTTGGGAGTCTTATTGTTTGTTCTCCCAGGTTTGCTCGTTCTTGCCTTCCTGATTTTTGCAACCCTCTACATGATGCCATTGATGACAGACAAAAATATGGGACTCTTTGAGGCCATCAAAGAGTCCTGGAATATGGCCGTGAGAAAACCGCTTGGTGATCAAATTGTTTTCATAGTCCTCTATTTGCTGATTCTGTCAGTTGGGGGATCCATTCCTCTGGCTCTTCTTTTTGCTCAACCTCTGGCCACTTTTTTACTGGTATCCATCTATGAAGAACGATTACAGAGGGAACAGCTTTGTATTGCAAAGGAAGCGTGAGAAATAAATGAATATGATACATAAAAAGTGCAGTGTGGTAAAGGGTTGGCAGCGTTTTGAACTGGCAGGTCAGGTATTGTATGTTCAGCCGGAAATTCCAGACTGGATAGTAATTTCTTCTGAAGCTGATCAATTACTCAACGTTGAAAAAAACGATGCTGTCAGTTTCTATGAGCGGAATCTTCTTGAGAATGCGTTTGCCATGGAGCCGTTGCAATCGTATACGGGACGGGCTGCAGCATTAGAACTGAATCAGCTTAAAGAATGCTGGTTTCATATCACCGATGTTTGTAATCTCAGTTGCCGCCACTGTCTTTTTGGAGCATCCCCTGCTAAAACGCGGAGCCTTGCCCCCGAACTGCTTGAGAGTGCGGTTCAACAGGCACTAACTCTTGGGTGTCGTCTCTTCTCCTTTACTGGTGGAGAACCGTTTCTTTACCCTGATTTTCCGGATTTTCTTCGAAGATTGCTGGCAGAAAATAAAGTTGTCCATGCAGCGGTCTTGACCAATGGCCTGCTGCTTGATCAGTTTTTGCAAGAACTTGGCACTCTGGACAGGCTTCATCTGCAGATAAGTCTCGATGGTCTGGAAAAAAGTCACGACGGATTGCGGGGAAAAGGAAGCTATAACAAGCTGATGAAAAACCTTGCGGCTCTGAAGGAAGCAGGGATTCCCTTCACCCTTTCCATGGCCATCAGTAGTGAAAATGTTGAGGATTTACTGCAACTGGTAGATGTTGCTGCAGAGGTGGGAGCTGCTTCCATCCATCTGCTCTATCATTTTATCCGGGGAAAGGGCAGCCGGGAGCAGTTCATACCGGCGGATATCATTTTTCCGGCACTTTTAGCAGCCTGGAGACGGGCTACGGAGCTTGGGCTCAGTATCGATAATATTGAAAGTCTGCGCAGCCAGATTTTCTCAACGCCCGGTACCCGCTATGATCTTTCAAATACCGGATGGGAATCTGTGGCCATAGGACCTGACGGGGTGATCTATCCATCTCCTGCTCTTGTTGGTATGGAGAAAACAGCCTGTGGGCACTTGGATCAGGGCTTAGCGGTATTGTGGAAGTCAAGTCCGGTTTTAAATGATCTTCGTAATGCCAGTTTGATTGATTCACCGCGTTATCAGGCAAATCCCCTGAAGTTTCTGGTGGGCGGCGGGGATATTGATCATAGTTTCATGTACGGCGAAAACTGGGTGGGACATGACCCTTATGTAGGGCTTTATAATCAAATTGCTCTGCAATTGATTGCTGATCAGGTAAGTCAGTATACAAATGAAGGGAATGGGAGTATCCGTCTGCGTATGGGGGATGTCCGTCATGATTGTAAAGATGATGGAGAGGAACCTGCAGCAGTGGCCTTAACCCATTGTAACTGCCTTATCTCCCTGGCATCAGACAGCGGACACAGCTCTGTGCGTGAGTTCTATGGCGAGGCAGCACTGAAAGCAAATGACGATATTCGTAATCCGTTGGCGCCGGCCCAGGCCGAGGCTGATTTTATCCCTGGTAAAACCAGAAAACACTCCTACGGCTGTGGAAGTCCAGTAACCGACGGTGCTCCGCAGGAAGGCGAAACGCTGGTGGATCTTGGATCGGGATCCGGCGTTGAATGTTTTATGGCATCAGCGTCCGTTGGCAAAACCGGGAAGGTTTACGGTATTGATATGACCGATGAAATGCTGCGTCTGGCTGCGGAATCCCAGGAAGAAGTAGCGGAGCGTCTTGGGTATACAAATGTGGAATTCCGTAAGGGTTTTCTTGAACAAATTCCACTTGATGAGAGTACCGCAGATGTGGTGATTTCCAACTGTGTGATCAATCTCAGCCCAGATAAACGCATGACCTATCAGGAAATCTTTCGGATTTTAAAACCTGGCGGCCGCCTGGTTGTTTCTGATATTGCTACGGACACAGCCATCCCGGCAACACTGAAAAATAATGTCCGGTATCGTGACGAATGCCTTGGCGGAGCCATGCAGCAGGAAGAACTGGTTGCCATGATGGAGGCTGCGGGTTTTAATCGTATCCGTTTTATTAAGCGCTTTCCATATCGCCAGGTGGAGAACATGGATTTCTTCTCGCTTACCTATGAAGCCTTTCGTCCTGTTGCAACCGGGGAACAATCGGTGGATGTGGTCTATAGAGGCCCATATGGCGCAGTTTATACAGAATCAGGTATTCTGCTGGTGAAAGGCAGACGTACGACCATTCCATCTCGGGAGATAGCTCTGTTGGATGATGCTGTTTTTGTGCTTGATGATAAGGGTGCAGTAACAAATCTTGTGATGGACAATTCCTGCTGTACTCCTCAAACTGAGATTAGCGGAGTTTCTGCAAACTGCTGTGATAGCTCGGAGGATAAACCTGCAACGGAGCGAAAAGTCGAAGGCTGCATGGTTTGTGGCACGGAGCTGCACTATTTTACTGCGACTCAAGAGATGGCCTGCAGTTATTGCGGACGAGTGTTTTCAGCCAATGCCTGTTGTGAGCAGGATCATTTTGTCTGCGACAGTTGTCATCAAAAAGATGGGATTGAAGTGATTAAAGCCATCTGTAGTGGAACAGAGGAGCGGGATCTCATAACCCTGCTCGAATTGATCCGCAGCCATCCAGCAATCCCCATGCATGGCCCGGAACATCACGCCATGATCCCCGGTATCATCCTTGCCTGTTTTCGCAATAGTGGCGGCAATATCAAGAAAGAGGCGATTCTCACCGGCATTAGCCGCGGTGCTGCTATCCCTGGTGGCGTATGCGGTTTCTGGGGGGCATGTGGTGCAGCAATTGGAGCTGGAATTGCGGTCTCAACAATCCTTGCAGCCACACCTCTTACTCCGTCACCAAGACAGACGGCACAGGCTTGCAGCGCCAAGATACTTGCTGTTATTGCAAAGTACCGCGGCGGTCGTTGTTGTCAGCGGGAGACATGGCTTACTCTTTCTGAAATAGCCAGACTGTCGGAAGAAATGCTTTCTGTTCCCATGGTGGCAAAAGGATCACTTCGTTGTTCGCAGTACCTGAAAAACAAGGAGTGTATCCGAAAGCAATGTCCTCTCTGGGAAAATCGTGTTAAGGCATTGGAGTCGGAACTCAGCTGTGACGCACAACGATTTTTGCTGGTCTAGGAATGGGATACAAGGAGTATGAAAGAAGACAAAGTCCCGATTTACTTCCAAAAAGTAAATCGGGACTTTGGTATGTCGTGATTGTCCGAGAACCCAAAAAGCTTAGTATCCCCACAGCAGACTTCTTTTTATCCAACCGGTGAGACCGGATTCGTGTCTCACTTTGGCCCAGCCTTTTTCCTGTGTGAGAGTTTCAAAAACAACACCGTAATAGGCTCTGCCCACCGGTTTATATTTGGTTCCAGGACCGCTTCGAATATTGATCTTTTTTTTCTTTCCTTTATTTACTTTAACAATCATGTGCGGTTTGGAGGTGAGATACTTATTAAATACCCAACCAGTATCGTTTTCGAAATCTTTGACTTTCACCCAATTGCCTTTTCGGGTTAAAACCTTTAAAGGAAACCCATCTCCATATTCCCATTTCGATGAATATTTGGTGCCGGGACCTGATCGAAGTTGTACCTTTTCCCCATTGATACTCATCATTTTTGCGTAAGCTGGACTAAGAATAAAGCAGCTTAAGAATACAATGGAGACAATTAATTTTAGTTTTGCTGAAACAAACATTATAGTAATTCCTTTGGTTAGTATGAAGCCCTTGGGGCAGAAGGTAGTAGGTATTTTCGATATGTTCTTTCACATTTTTCGTAAATGTAAGTGCTCGAAAATACGACGATGAAAACTAAAACACCAAGACGAATAAAACATACAATAACATACTCTTGAAACAACAGGTAGCGTAGTTTTAATTTAACTTTGGTTGGTAAGGTTTCCTGTTCCTACGATATCGATCAGTTGAGGAGTCTTTTTGGATCTTGTAATCAATAATATCCACATTCCCATAGAAAAAGACGGGATGGATGAATATATACGGGTTGCTGCCCAAAAAATGGGCATAGATACCGGGGATATCTCTGTAATAAAAATCCTTGGCAAAGCACTTGATCTGCGCAAACAGGAACAGTTCATATATACGATGTCACTGGTCATCAAAATCGATGACAGTTTCCCCAATAAACAGCAATTCAATCTCTACACAAAAGCTGAGGCAGTAGTAAAAAAAGTGGTAAAGATGCAGGAGAGACCTGTTATTGTGGGTTTTGGTCCTGCAGGGATATTTGCGGCTCTTGAATTGATTAGTCATGGGCTGAAACCCTTAATCTTTGAACGGGGAAAGAAAATAGAGGAACGTTCCGTTGATGTCGAGAACTTTATCAAAGATCGAAAACTAAACCCCGAATCGAATATTCAATTTGGTGAAGGGGGAGCAGGATCGTATTCGGATGGAAAGCTCTTTTCAAGGAGAAATAAGAATAGTTCCACCGTCAATCGGGTTTTAAAAACATTTGTTCAATTTGGTGCACCACCGGAAATTGAATATATCAGCAAGCCCCATCTTGGAACCGATGTACTCTGTGAAATAGTGCGCAATATTCGTCTGTACATTCTTGAGCAGGGCGGTGAAATATTTTACAATGCAAGAATGACAGATATCCTGATAGTCGATGGCAGGGCAAAGGGTATTGTCATAAACGGTGAACAGGAAATTCTTTCTTCAACCCTCTTTGTTGCCCTGGGGCATTCTGCTCGTGATACCGTCGAGATGATGTATAAAAGAGGTGTGGCCATGGAACAGAGAAAGATTGCTGTAGGGCTAAGAATTGAACATCCTGCCCAGACGATTAATCGTATGCGTTACGGTCTGAAATATGATGGTTTCCCTGGCTTGGGTGCTGCCACCTATTCCTTAAATCACACCAATCGCAAAATTCGACGTGGTGTCTATACATTTTGCATGTGTCCAGGCGGGGAAGTGGTAAATGCTGCGTCAAATGATGGTATGCTGGTTTTAAACGGGATGAGTTATTCGGACAGAGCATCACCTTTTTCCAATGGCGCACTGGTTGTAAGTTGTCATACCAGTGATTATGAAACAAACAGCCCTTTGGCAGGATTTGCTTTCCAGAAGGATATTGAGCAAAAGGCCTTTTGTGCGGGGGGGGCTGACTGGTCTGTTCCTGCTCAGAACCTGATGGATTTTTTAGGTGAAGAGGGGCCGTCTGAAATAAATGAAAATTCCTATAAGATGGGGGCTGTTTCTGCCGATATGAGAGATATTTTTCCCGGTTTTGTGATTGATGAGCTCCTGGTTGCATTCCGGAAGTGGAGAGTGAAGGTGCCTCTATTTGTTTCTCACCATGCAATATTGCTGGGTGCGGAAACAAGGACTTCATCACCCGTACGGATAAGCCGTAACACACGGTTTGAATCAATAAATACTAAAAATTTATATCCCATTGGTGAGGGTGCAGGCTATACTGGTGGTATTACCAGTTCTGCTGCCGATGCCATAAGGGCTGTTGAAGCGAATCTGTTGTAACTGTGGGTATTAAAAAAAAGCATATGGCAAGAAAAACTTCTAAAACACATTCTGCTCTGGTGTATTCCACCGAGTCGGGCACCTTATGTGCAGAGTGGAACAAACAGGCGAAACACTGTAGCTGTCCCCCTAAACAATCCATCCCTAAAGATGGTATTATCCGATTGATGCGGGAAACCAAAGGTCGTAAAGGCAAGGGAGTTTCTTTAATACACGGTCTGCCACTTGATCCTGTAGAGTTAAAAAAACTTGCCAAAGCCCTCAAAAAAAAATGCGGCAGTGGCGGTAGTATAAAAAATGCAGTTATTGAGATCCAGGGTGATCACAGAGATGTATTGGAACAGGAATTAGTTCGGCTCGGCTATAAAGTAAAACGGGCAGGTGGTTGATACATTGGTTAATCTGCTTTCCACTAACGGCAGATTTCCAGAAGTTCTCTGTATACTTCTGCCTCTGCGTCAGCAACATTGTTCAGCTTTTCCCGGATAGCAGTAAAGTTGATATGTGCACCTTTCTTTTTTCGCATGGCTTTTACTGCCAATAGGGCAAATTCCCGCCACTGGTCACCAACCGCAGTCATTTTGACCGAAGCACTATTAAGATCCTGATTGTCAAGCATGCAACTTGCTTCCTGAAGAAATGATGCGTAGATAAAACGAAATCCGGCTCCACCCGTACCTATCTCTTCCTGCATTCTTACAATATGCCCTAAAAAGAGTTTTGCCCACCTTGGGTCCCTTTTCTCAAGTTTTTCAATGGTCTTTCCAAGGGCACGAATGGCCTTAATCCCTGCAATGGGAACAGGTGTTTTCAGCATGGTTCTGGCATTTTTTCTGATTGCTTTTGGAAGGATGGTTTTGTAGTCAATATGTTCAGGAATATGAACTGGATAGTAGAGTAACCCCTTCGGAGCCATCATGCCCTTTACAAACCGTGCTTTTTCAAGATCCTTTACTGCACATCGTTTTCTTGTTTCGAATACCGGGTCGCTGATCAGGTATTCATCACCTTCTTTTCCGTAAACAATCAGATTGTGGGCGTTAAAATGAAATCGCATTTCAGGCGGGAAATAGGGGAGCCAGAAGACTGAGCTTTGAGCACCAATGATTTTGCCCTGTCTGAGAAGTCCATCAAGTTTTTCCGTTCCTTGCACGGGGGTGGAAAAGGTGTGCATCTGCATTTTGATACCAAGGCTTTTCTGCAAACCTCTAATAATACTTTTGGGTCGTGAACGATAGGCGACAAGCGGCATACCACCAAGTTTTACAAAGGGTATATAGGCAAACATTAAGGCACCGGACAAGCCGAAAACCATGGCTTCAGAGAGTGGCAAGCCATGATGGGACATCATGAGCGACATAACACCACTTTCACAATGGGCAAAATGAGTATGCTGGAAAGTGTTTTGTTGCGACGTATTCATTGGCTGTTATTTTCGTTTGCGTCCCTGTATTGTCCCGGTAGTTCGCGAAGTTCGTCCATAGCGATGCCTAGAGCGTTAGCGTAGCGATTGAGCATCTTTTTGGAGAGCTTCCAGAACACAGCAGGTTTGAAGTGACGTTTTATGCGCCATTTGAATAGTCCGGTGGACTCAGAGAGTACTTGTAAGTCCATACGTTTGTCATACATATGATACAATAAGGGAGATTTCTCGCCCTTTGTTACCTGTGCGTAAGCTTTACCTGCCAGACGTTCAAGTTCCTGCACCGCCTGCATGGTTGCCTCTTCTTCAACTTCCCAGCCACTTGAGGCGACAACATTGTAGCTGCCACTCCTGTCTGTGGCATACATGGCTTTTTTATTGCTCGCATAGGTTGAGATGTTGTCCTGCGGGACCTGATGCTGTTCCATGTGCTACACCACCGTGAAATGCATAAAAGCAGTTGAAAATCTACCACTTTCAGGGACATAGCAAAGTAAGCGTTGGCCTTTTCTGAGGCGGCCGGAAGAAAAAAGTTCTTCCAGGATGATATAAATGGATGCTGAACCGGTATTGCCTTTTGTACTCAGATTACTGAACCATTTTTCTTGAGGAATATCGCAATTTGCCAGTTGAATACCTTCATGTACTTTATCACGGAAAAAGCCTGATGAATAATGAGGAAGAAACCAGTCAATCTGTTCGGGATCAACTTGCCCCTGCTTCACAAGTTCGCGGAGAGGTCTGGTTACGGTGTATTCAATGATTTTGTCGTTGAGCAGTTTTACATCCTGCTTGATGGAAAAAAGAGAGTGTTCAAGCCATTCCTGCGGCAGATATTCACGCCAGCCACGAAGAGATCCATCTTCCATTTTCATAGCACCTGCATACATACAGGTGTCAAGTTCCCCTGCATAGGATTTCTGATGAATCCAGTCTATGCGCAGAGAGATACTGCCAGAGTCACTATTGGGTTTGTTACTCATCCAGACGGCTCCTGCACCATCACTCAACATCCAACGTAAAAAGTCTTTTTCAAAGGCAAGCTCTGGATTCTTTTCCAGCTCTTTGCCTTGTAGCGCCATCTCTTCGGTGAACAGATGACCGCGCAGGAGGGAGGAAACATTTTCTGATCCCGTGGCTACTCCATTACTATTCAGGCCTGAAAGGATTGCCATATATACATACTTGAGCGACATTGTACCAGCTAAACAGACCCCGGCAGTGGCGATTGCTTCACATGGTGGAATACCAAGTTCTCCATGCACCATAAGTGCGTGGTTAGGCATGATCTGGTCAGGGAGAGTTGTACCGCAGGCAAGGAGTTCTATGGTATCAAGCTCAGTTTGAGTACCAAGCTTTCGTACAGCTTCTGCTGTAAGCTGGGCATTATTATGACTGGCAAGGCCGGTTTCCGGATCAATGGCATAATAACGGGAGCTGATTTTATTACTGCGAAGGATCAGTTTCCGTACTCGGGAGGGTCTGGTGGCAACGGGCATAAGCAGTGATTCCATTGCATCATTTGACACCGGCTGATTAGGCAGAAATGCACTGATATGATTGATGAAAACCTGTTGTGGCATGGTGTGTGTAGAATATAAAAACGTGTTCTAATTTCCGGAAGGCTGTTCGTAATAATCAATTGTTTCAGCGAGTGACTTTTTCCTGACTGGAGAGAGAAGCCAACGGAACAGCATATTCAGCGGTACAACAGTGAGTATCAGTATGAATAGAAAGATTGCGTAGATTGTTATCACCACATTTCGACCTTTTGAGTCTTGCGGACCCGCTTTTTTGATCAATTTGGACCAAATAAGAAAGCTGCGATGGGCAATATGCTCTGTGGCGATGAGTTTCCCATTAACAGTCACTGCTCCCATGTTGCTAAGAAGCGGGAGTGTACTACGTTCTTCATCATGCTGCAATGCTTTACAGAGGCGATCACCAAAACGGGAAGCGGATGCGATCTCTTTTTCGTGCACTCCTGCCGGTGGAAAGAACCAGAAGGCATTTTTTTTTCCGGTGAGCATCCAGCGCGGGGTGGTAATAAAAGTGTAAATCGATTTTCCCTGATCAGTTAGAACCACATTATCTATCAGCCGGGCATCAAGATCCTTGAGCAGACCTTTCATCTTTTCCTGAGCGATTAACCACATATCACGGCAGGCAATAACGGTCACCACAGGTTTATTTTTAAAGAGTTTTTTTGCCTGGTCACTTTTTAAAAAACCGGTAACAGGAATAGAAGGGGAGAGAAACCAGGAAGTGTAGCCCAAAATGATTAAATCGTACTCTTTTTTCAGTTCCAGTTGTTTAATCGGGCAGCCATCAAGGTAGACTGCCTCAGGAAACACATTGAAAAATTTATAAAATGGCCAAGGGTACGGGTAAGGTGTTTCAGGTTCGATTTTCTGATAATCACACTGTATGGAGTCACACAATGCTAAAGGTGCAACAATCTGATCCATAACAGATTGGAGTTGTCCGCTTTGGGAATAATAGAGAATCAGTACGTTTTTCATCAGCTGCTTTTTCGCCCGGTCAGAAGAAATACCGGGAATTCTTTATTTTTCTGAGCTTCTTTGACAATGGTGTGGATGATTGTACTTCTGATATCTTCCATGGCAAAACTTTCCAGAAGAGTTGTCAATTCTTCCGGGTCAAAACCATGATGCCAAATGCCTTTTGCGGAAGGATCATGAAAAGAGCCATCCTCTGTTGTAATATCGGCAATGGCCAGATATCCGCCGGGATTGAGCAGTTTTGTAAATTGGAAAAGCAGACCGTTTGCATCTTTTAGGTGATGAAGGGTCATGGAGCAGATAATAATGTCATGCTTTTGGGTGTACGTGTCAGCTGAAAAATCGCAGCAGAGTGTCTGGATATTCGTGATTCCCTGATCCAGAACCTTTTGCTGTAATACATCAAGCATTCCCTGAGAAGTATCAATAGCAATTAGTTCGCACAGGGAGGGGGCAACGCCCATACCAACAAGCCCGGTGCCGCAGCCAAACTCCATACCACTCATTTGTTTTGATAATGGCAGGGTGTTGATAGCATTGCTTATCTTATCAGCAAGAACAATGCGGCGTGATTTTTTGTCATAATCGGCGGCTGCCTTGTCAAAGTGTTCAGTAGTCATTGTTCTGCCTTTTCCTTTTATCCTTCAAGCTGTTCCTATAATTCACCGATCTGATCAAACAGATCCCTGTCTGCTTCAATTTTAACTCTATTGCCAATAATCATTCGATGACTCTGCTCCTGCATATTCGCAAATGCATCCGCATAGGAGCGCATGTCTTTGACAGAGGTTGAAATAATTTCCCCAATTCGTTGCTGCTTGAATTCTGTTGTAATACCGTTCAGGTATTCATTGCGGGCAGAGGCACCTTTAGCAGCTGAAGCCTGATGTGGAGTGAAGTTTCCGTAAGTCCCAATGATCAACTGCTGCAGAACCTCCTGTGGTGTATCAAGTTTTTTAACTATCTCAGACATTGCCGCATAGCTGTCATAGGTTTTTCGTACCTGTGGGTCGCGGTAGCTGATGACTGCAAAATTACCGCTTATATGACTGAACTGGATAAAGCAGCCGTAGGCCCCGCCCATCTGTCGGACACTATTCCAGAGGTAATCACGAGAGAGGTAGGTTTTCAGTACCTCGAAATGGCCGTTATATCCTTTGCCCTCCGGCAACAGGTTTCCGCTTTGTACTGCATACACGACTTCTGCGGAGGTGATAAGGGCTTCATGTTTTGGCAATTCTGGCGGCAGCAGGTCCTGTTTTGTAAACACAGTATCAGGGAGAGTTGAGATCAGGCCTCTGCAGAGATCTTGAAAGCTGCTGACTTCCTGCTCGCCTGCGGTGATGGAAAGGATCAGGTTGTTGCGATTAAAAATGGTGCTGGACATCTCTTTGAGGCCTGCAAGAAAGGACTGCTCAAGTTTGGAATAGTTATGGGTAAGCTCTTTCAGGCTGCGATAAGCGGTGACACCAGAGACCATCTCAGTACAGGCACCGGCTCTGCTCAGTTGGGCAAAGGCCAGCGATGCGGGCAGATTATAGCCTTCGCTCTGGGCACCATGTTCTGTCCATGCAAAATCACGCGCAACGATTTCCTGGATGTGGCCCAGGTCCTGTAAAGAAAGATCCGAGAAAACATCGCTTAACAGCTGTACAGCCCGTTCCTGGTATTCGGGTAAACATTTCATCTGAAACCAGAGTATGGGACGAAAGTCACCGCCACCACCTTTCTTTACATGGCATTGGAATGTATGGGAAAAACCTCCTGTGCAGATACCGATTTCTCTGGCAAAATGCATATAATCCATTTTGGACGTACCAATCTCGGTGACAATGGATCCAAAGAGATCAAGCCAGGGAAGGTATTTGGACGGAAGGCAGGAGATATCAAAGCCGATATCAATATAGGAAATACGGTCGGTGTCCAGTTCGCTTACAAGAAATTCGTGGCCGTCAATATCCGTGGCATGTACCTGGTGAAAATCCACCTTTTGTTCAAGGTCGCCTAAATGTAACTGAGGAAGCAGGGCAAGTGTCTCCACACTGTTTGCTTGCTGCTGATTTTCCATGAGTTCCAAAGTCCTGGCAATGAGTTTTTCCCGGCCCTGTGAATCAAGACTGTCCTCATATGTCTTAAGGCGGGCCGCTTCACGGGCCTGATCACGGGCCTGTTTGTCAGGGTCTGGCTTTAAGGTTATTACCACTGTGGCAGGGTTATCGAGAAGATGTTCTTTGATTAATTCTTCAAAGTATTTTTCTTTTATTGCCTTGTCGCGGATGGTCGCAAACAGTTCTTCTATTTGTAATGCATCATATGGATCTGTTCCGTATTTAAAGGCTGGAAGTGCCTTGCCGATGAGATCAAGCCCGCGCTGAGCCTTGCACGCTTCCTCTCTTACACTAAATTCATATTTGTTCAGTTCCGACAGGATAAGCTCTGCCCCTAGGCCATCCTCTGCCATTTGGGTGAGAGTTTTCGTGTATAATTCCAGAAATTCATCCCGTTTTTCAGCATCACTCCCCACAAGATAGGTAACCATCAAGGTTTTGTAGCTTGATGTGGAGAGGTAAAACCCACCAAAGTCTTTACACAATCCACTGGTGATGATGATATTTTTCAAGGGAGATGCGTCTGAATTGTAGAGGATGTTGGAAATGATTTGGAACGCTGCATTCTCTTCACGATTCAGCACCGTTGAAACCCTGCTTGCAACGGCCAGGAAGGTTTTTTCAGCGGTATCTGTTGAGTCCACACTGTAACTGTCTTCAATGTAGGTGATTTCTTTTATCTCTTCTCCAGGGAGCACTTCTGCACGTTCTCCCTTTTCAGGGAAATGGGAGAGGAACTTATCCTGAAGATAACTGAGTTCATCACCAAGATCCGCATTGCCATAGAGGAAAAAGGTCGCATTTGATGGATGGTAATGGGTTTTGTGGAAATCGCAGAACTCTTCGTAGGAGAGATCCGGAATGTTTTTTGGATCGCCACCCGATTCATGGGCGTAGGTGGATTTTGGCATCAATCCACCAAATATATGATGGAAGATGAGGCGGATGGGGTCTGAAAAGGCACCTTTCATCTCATTGTAGACCACTCCCTGGTATTGCAGGGGAGTGTCTTCGGCTTCCTGATGATAATGCCAGCCTTCCTGTTCAAAGGTGGATCGCGCAAGAAGAGGATTCAGCACCACATCCATATACACATCCATGATGTTGAAGTATTCTTTCAGGTTTCGGGTGGCAAAGGGGTAGTAGGTGATATCAGATCCGGTCATGGCATTGAGGAATGTCATGAGTCCGCCTTTATTGATCTCGCCAAATACATCTTTTACGGGATATTTTTGGGATCCCATAAGTACCGAATGTTCCAGAATGTGGGCAACACCTTTAGAATCCGTGGGGATGGTGTTAAAAGATGCTGAAAAAGTTTTATTATTGTCTTCGTTCTTTATGGCAAGTAATGGACATCCAAGCACGTCATGCCGAAAGAGGTATACTGTAGCTTTTATTTCGTCGAGTTGTTGCACTTGTTTCAGGGTGAATCCGGAATAGGTGGAGCCTGGGGAATATGTCATTAGTATCTCGTATTAGAAGAGTTTATTGGAATCAGGGAGAAGGGCGTATGTGTGCCTGGAACAGCCGCTGGCGGCAAGTATGTTTTTTGGATGCAGAATGGTTTTAAAGGCGTAGGGAAATTCATTGCGTACCTGTAAAAAAAATGAATATGGCCATGATACATTAAATTTCACAGATCATAATCGAAAAGAAAGATTAATCCAAATACTCTGGCAGAATCTTTATTGAAAAATACAAACAACCGTGAGAAAAGGATGGAGTAATTAGCTAATTTCAGGAGAGGACAGGATAAAAAAGAGATAATAAGCCATCGCTCTAAGAGACGATGGCTTATGGAAAAGCAGATTTGACACGTAAATTATTCAGCAGCTTTTTTAACTGCATCGGCAGGGCTTAGAGCTTCTGTAACTTTCTCAACTCCAGCATCTACTGCTGTGTCAGCCTGCTCTTTTGCTATACCAATAGCTTTTTCTTTGGCAGAATCAACAACCTCTCCGGCAGCTTCTTTTGCCATGTCACCTGTGGTCTGTGTAACAACTTCCTTAGCAGCTTCTGTTACTGCAGGGGCATTGGCAGAAGCGCTTGAAAGGGCAACTCCGGTGCTGAGTAAAAGAACAATGGCGCCAAGAATTAATTTGTTTGTGTTTTTCATGATAATCTCCAATGCAATAGTTAGGATTGAACTTCTGATAAGTACTACTTTTATTGGATAGTCGATTTCGTTATTGAAATCAAAATGTTTTTTTTGTAAGTGATCGTTCAGGGGCAGGGCTGGTGCAGTGTATTCCGCCTATAGTGTTTAACTTACAGGACTTAATCGTGATTGAATGGGAAAATATAAACCAGCTATTTGTTTTTTTCTAGTGGAAAAAGTACCTTTTTACGATCAATTACGTCCAGTGGAAAATATCGTAATCCATGCTTCAGGATGGAGTAAAAACCTCTTTGCACAGTTCACCTAAAGAGCCAAGGCTTTTACAAACATGAATCCCGTTTTCACGCATGGCGGTAAGTTTGGCCTCAGCCGTTCCTTTGCCGCAACTGACAATTGCACCGGCATGTCCCATTCGTCTGCCGGGGGGGGCGGTGAGTCCAGCAATAAAACCAACAACGGGCTTATCCATATTGGCAGCAATCCAAGCGGCGGCTTCTTCTTCTGCATTTCCACCAATCTCTCCAACCATTACCACAGCTTTTGTTTCAGGATCCTCCTGAAAGGCTCTAAGGCAATCGATAAAGTCTGTACCGTTTATGGGGTCACCGCCAATTCCCAAACAGGTGGTTTGCCCAAGACCCTGCCCAGTGAGCTGATGTACCACTTCGTAGGTAAGTGTGCCGGATCGTGAAACCACACCAACCGGGCCGCCAGGTGTGTGGATAGGGCCGGGCATGATACCAATTTTGCATTCTCCGGGCGTAATAATGCCGGGGCAATTTGGGCCGATAAGGCGAGTGTGTCTGCCTTTCATTCCATTTTTAACCCGTAGCATATCCATAACAGGAATTCCTTCGGTGATACAGACTACAAGATCAAGTTCGGCGTCCACCGCTTCAAGAATAGCTTCGGCTGCAAAGGGAGGAGGCACAACGATCATGGAGGCGTTTGCCGAGGTTTCGCGTTTTGCATCGGCTACGCTGTTGAATACAGGAATGCCATTAATGTTCTGCCCGGCCTTACCGGGAGTGACGCCACCAACAATATTTGTGCCGTAATCACTGCATTGTCTGGTGTGGAATTGACCTTCTTTTCCGGTAATTCCCTGAACCAGCACTCTGGTGTCTTTATTTATAAATATGGCCATCGTGTCTATTCCGTTAATCTAAAGTCAGAGGACTGGAGAGTTGTAGGGGATGTTTCTCTGTGATTTCTATGGATGGAGGAATAAACTGCACCGAATCAATCGGGACAGCAGGGGTGTTCTCCCTGTTTTTTAGAAAATCAAGAGCATCTTTACAAAAGTCAGTGATGATCCCATCAACTCCAACTGTGAAGTAGAAAAACTCAAGTTCTTCAGCAAAGCTGTGTAAAAAGGGAAGTCGTATGTTGTCATCTTTTTGCACCGGGAAGGTGAAAACCATGGTTCCCAATTGCTGTGCATTTTTTACAAAATCATTGCGCAGCAGTTTCCCTTCTGAGTCGACCAGCATATACTTAGGCAGGCCAATGGCAGCAACGTTTCTGCTCAGGGAACGGAGTCCGGATTTGAAAAACATTAAATCGTAGTTGTAGCTGCGCCACTCTCCCCATTCTTCAACCATGGTTTCCTGCCCTTCATTGGATTCGATGAGCTGAACCAGTTTGATACTCATCCCCATTTCAGGAAGAAGCTGTTTTTTGATGCGTTGTAATTCCACTTCATCGTAAGACATAAGGAATGTTTTATCGGACTGTCCTGTATAACCGTATTTTTGCAGGATAGTGAGCACTGGTTTAGGTAAATCTTTTCCCTCTTTACGGTGGAGCCACGCCTGTTTTATTTCCACAGCAATGCTGCTGTTTTTTTCAAGGCTTCTGTCTAAAGCAAGTATCAGGGCAAGCGTTTCTTCAAGGGTGGGAATTGTAAGGTTAGGCTGTAGCTCTTTGGGGAATCGTCCGGAGGGGTCACGCATGGTCAGCCTGCGGATTTCGTCAAGAGTAAAATCGAGTGCATAATATTTACCGTCTTCCCGTACGCGATCCGGAAACATTTCTGTAACATTGGTGGCTTTTGCGATGTTTGGAGAGCTAAGGACAATAACTTCATTGTCGGCTGTCAGCACTGTGTCGATTTTGATGATATCACTGTTCATTGCAACGGCTAGAGCCACAGAAGGCAGACTATGTTCCATGAGGTAACCGGAACCACCTCCCTGGGCAATCACCATCTTTGCCATCGCAGACAAGGGGCAGAGGAAAAAGGTGAGCATAACCAGAAAAACGCAGGATCGTTTGGTGAAATATGATAAGTGTTGCATAGCATTATATGGCTGCCAGGAGTTCGGCAGCATGTTTAAGGTCTTTTGCATTAATAAGAGTGAGGCCGGAATCGGCCAGGATTTTACGCCCTTCCTCCACATTGGTTCCCTCCATACGGACGACAACAGGCAGTGATAAGCCTACTTTTCTGGCAGCTGTTACCACGCCTCTTGCTAAAATATCACAACGGAGGATGCCTCCAAAAATGTTAATAAAGATACCACGTATATTGGGATCACTTAAAATGATACGGAACCCGTTCTCCACCATTTCAGCACTTGCCCCGCCACCAACATCAAGGAAATTTGCGGGCTCAACTCCTGCCTGTTTGATCAGATCCATGGTGGCCATGGCGAGTCCTGCACCATTAACCATACTGCCAATAGTACCATTTAAACGGATATAGTTGAGACCGTGAATGGCGGCGGCGGCTTCGAGTTCATCCTCCTCACTGCTGTCATGCATGGCAAGGATATCGGGATGACGGAAGAGGCTGTTTGAATCAATATCCATTTTAGCATCAAGTGCGATCACCTCATCTTCATTTGTGATAACAAGAGGGTTGATCTCCACCAGAGAGCAGTCAGTTTTCATGAAAAGTGAAAAAAGATTTCTTATAATCCCGCCGAAGGTTTTGGCCGCAGCCGGGGCAATCTCAAGTCCAAAGATCAGTTCCCGTACCTGATAGCCCTGCAGACCAAGCAGCGGATTCACATGTACCGTAATAATACGATCAGGGGTTTCTGCTGCAACTGTTTCAATGTCCATTCCTCCATCACGGCTTGCAATGATTACGATACCAGCCTGCTCACGATCAATGAGCATGGAGAGGTAAAGCTCATGCGCAATACTTACTCCCTGTTCCAAGAGGATGGTTCGTACTTTAGTGCCTTTATCACCCGTCTGTTTGGTGATTAGCTGCATGCCAAGGATGTTCTCAGCAGCCTTTTGTGCCTCTGCTGTGGTTCTGGCGAGAACCACTCCGCCACCCTTGCCGCGGCCACCGGCAAGGATCTGTGCTTTAACTGCCACAGGCATTTGCATTCCTGCAAGAAGTGAGGAAATTTTTTCTTTCTCTTTACAGATCTTTCCGGTGGGAACAGGAATTCCTGATTTGCGGAAGAGTTCTTTTGCCTGGTATTCGTGAATTTTCATCTGTCATCCATGCTTTCACGGGTAATTGAAGTGCCGCCTGAAAAATGGATTAATTGGTTGTGGTTATATTGGGAGTAACCTTAGTACTCCTAACACCGGTGTTGAACGGTAAGCCGGCACTCGTTTCAGTCCCCCATATTTTGGGGAGGGAAGGATAATGTACTAATCTGTAATCCGCCTACTGTGAATGTCAAGAAAAATGGATATGCATAATAAAGCTATTTGGGCTTGTACATTCTGCGTGTATAGAGTTTTAATTACGAGTCAATGGTGAGTGACTTTTTGCAGTTTGTTTTACGCGGAGATGTATATCTATGATTTCTGTACAAGCATATCTTGCCAGAGTGAAGGCAAATAGAAATAATGCCACATTGGTAATTCTTGGCAATGAGGCGGCTGATCTCGATTCCATGGCCGCATCCATTGCGTACGGATATTTATTAAACCTACAGAGTGGAAGCAATGCTGTACTGCCTGTCATGCCCATTCCGCGAGCAGATTTCAAATTGCGAACCGAAGCAGTGTTTGTATTCCGGGAAGCAGGTATTGCACTCGACGATGTCGTCTTTTTTGATGATATTGAGTTTGATAAAATAATGGCTGCCGGTGCCGGGTTGATTCTGCTTGATCATAATAAGCTTGCACATACTCTTGAACAGTACAATTCAAATGTGCTTGGAGTTATAGATCACCATAGGGATGAAGGTCTTTACAAATACGGAGATCCAAGAATTATTCGAAAAGTTGGTTCAACTGCTTCTCTTGTTGGAGTGGAATTTCAAAAAGCTGGTGTTGAAATAAGTAAAGAGATAGCCATTCTACTTTGCGGAACAATCTTGCTCGACACAGTCAATCTTGATCCAAATTGTGGACGGCTGACAGAAACGGATCTTGCTATTGTTGAGGTTCTTTTTCCTTTGTGTCCTCTAGCCAGGCAGGATTTTTTTGATACAATTCAGAGGGAAAAATTTAATGTGTCTGGTCTTTCCACTGCTGATTTACTGCGAAAAGATTATAAGGAATTTCAGTCGAAAAAAATTCGATACGGAATTTCCTCGATACACCTGTCAGTAAAGCAATGGGAAGAGATGGACAAAGATCTTCTATCAGGGTTTGTGAAGTACGCTACAGCTCGCAAGCTTGATGTTCTGCTCTCCATGAATGCTTTTGTCGAACACTGTTTTAGTAGAGATTTGATCGTTTTTTCCAGAATAAAAGAAGTTCATGATAATCTGTGTATGCATTTGCAGACCCTCTCCCTTGATCTGCTTGCATGTGATTTTACCGAACAGTTGCAAGAAGACAAAGGTTTTATATGTTTTTACCATCAGGGGCATTCCTGTGTGTCCCGCAAAATGCTTCAGCCATTGCTTGCATTGTATTTTAATAAATGATGGTATTGGAAGACGTTGGTTCTTTTTGCGTTCAATGATTTTTTTTGCTATAGTCCAGTCTTGTTAATTTGTCAGTTACTGAATACTGATAACTTTTGTAAAAAACGGATACGTGCAGACTTCGAAAGAATTTATAAGGTACGAAGAGGCAAATGGAAAATACACCTAAACAATCCATACTGCTTGTTGACGATGATTCTGCTAATCAGGATGATATTAAGAGAGTTTTAAAAGATCTTGATCTGAATGTGATTATTGCCGAGTCCACTACAGAAGTACCTGACCTGACACGTAAGCATGATTTTTCCTTGATACTTTTCGGAGTTACCCCCTCAAATCTCACCCCTTTTGAAACAGCCATTGATCTCGATAAGAATGAGACGACCCGGTATATCCCAATTATTTTTCAGGCAAAATCAGAGCATATAAATGACCTGCTTGAAAAGGGCTATGCCGCTGGTGGTGTGGATTTTCTGCATAAACCGGTCAGGCCGACACCACTACTGGCAAAGGTGAAAGTATTTCTCTCACTGTAACTATTCAGCGAAAAAAATGAAATAAAGTACATTATTTTCTTGACACGGTTTTTGGCATTTTTTTTGAAAACTGGTATGGCCTCCATTCTGCGACAAGACGGCAATAAGCGGAAC